>CAWFEZ010000020.1:0-105024 GCA_963814935.1 uncultured Actinomycetota bacterium
CCAGAGCGCGCCGCCGAAGTTGGCGGTCACGTACGCCGTGCCGTCCTCGGCGACAGCGGTGGTGAGCGGACCGGCGAGGTCCTTGGCCAGGATCTGCGGCTCGCCGACCTGGGCGGGCGCGGCACTGGCGCCGCCACTGATCCCCATGCCGAGCGCCAGTGCGGCGGTGGACAGCAGCGCGAGGCTGCGTACAGAATTCTTCATCAACGAAAGCTCCCTGAGTCTCGACTCGTTCGGACATGCTGACCTCGCCCCCGTGGCAGGCCCCTCCGAGCAGAGCACCGAGCGAAGCGGCCCTATTCATACCTCGTCAAAGGGTGTATGAGAAGCACCTTTTGCGGTGAAGCGGTACATCCTCAGAAGTTTCTTACCCGCAACACGGGCGCCCTCCGAGCAGCGCCTAGGGTGAGGAGAGTGCCAGCTGACCTCGTGATCGTCGCCAACCGACTCCCGGTCGACCGCGTCACCGGGCCCGACGGCGAGCAGGAGTGGCGGGTCTCCCCCGGCGGGCTGGTGACGGCGGTCGAACCCGTCATGCGCGGCAACGACGGCGTGTGGATCGGCTGGCCCGGGGGCACCGAGACCGGCCTGGAGCCCTTCGAGTACGACGGCATGAAGCTCGACCCGATCTCGCTGACGGCCGAGGAGATCGAGGGGTTCTACGAGGGCTTCTCCAACGCCACCTTGTGGCCGCTCTACCACGACGTGGTGGCCAAGCCGGAGTTCCACCGCGACTGGTGGGACGCCTACGTCGCGGTCAACCGCAGGTTCGCCGAGCACGCCGCCGACCGGGCCGCGAAGGACGCAACGGTCTGGGTGCACGACTACCAGCTCCAGCTCGTGCCGCAGATGCTGCGCGAGCTGCGGCCTGACGTCCACATCGGGTTCTTCCTCCACATCCCCTTCCCGCCCGCCGAGCTGTTCCAGCAGCTGCCGTGGCGGCGGCAGATCCTCGAGGGCCTGCTGGGTGCCGACCTCGTCGGCTTCCAGCTGCCCGGAGGCGCCCAGAACTTCGTGCGCCTGGTCCGTCAGCGCGTGGGCCACAAGACCCACCGCGACCTGGTCTACCTCCCCGACGAGCGGACCGTGCGGGCGGCGGCGTTCCCGATCTCGATCGACGTCGACAACTTCGAGGAGCTCGCCCGCAAGCCCGAGGTGGCCGCTCGTGCGAAGGAGATCCGCGACGCGCTGGGGAACCCCCGCAAGCTGCTGCTCGGCGTCGACCGGCTCGACTACACCAAGGGCATCCACGCCCGGCTGCGCGCCTTCGGCGAGCTGGTGGCCGACGGCGAGCTCGACGTCGAGGACGCCGTCTTCGTCCAGGTCGCGACGCCGTCGCGCGAGCGGGTCGAGCAGTACCGCGTGCTGCGCGACGACCTCGACCGGCTCGTCGGACGCATCAACGGCGACTACGGCCGCATCGGCAGGCCGGCGATCTCCTACCTCCACGCGTCGTACCCGCGCGAGGAGATGGCCGCGCTCTACCGCGCGGCCGACGTCATGGTCGTGACGCCCTACCGCGACGGCATGAACCTCGTCGCCAAGGAGTACGTCGCCTGCCGCTACGACGAGGGCGGCGCCCTGGTCCTCTCGGAGTTCACCGGCGCGGCCTACGAGCTGCGGCAGGCCTGGCTGGTCAACCCCTACGACCTCAACGGCGTCAAGAGCGCCATCCTCGAGGCCTACCGAGCCGACGACCGTGAGCTCACCAAGCGGATGCGGGCGATGCGCAGGACCATCAAGGCCGCCGACATCACCGCGTGGGCGCGCTCGTTCCTCGAGGCGATGGACGAGGTGCGTCCGGCCCACGGCAAGTCGCTCCTGCCCTGCCGACAAGAGCTGACCGACGACATGGGGGTCAGCATCTCCACCGACGATGCGCTGCTCGACGTCGACCTGATCCACCGCTGGCTCTCCGAGGACGCCTACTGGGCGCTCGGCCGCTCGCGCGAGACCGTCGAGGTCAGCCTGCGCCACTCGGTCAACGTCGGCGCCTACGACGACGGACGCCTGGTCGGCTTCCTGCGCATCGTCACCGACCGCGCGACGTTCGCCTGGGTGTGCGACGTGTACGTCGACCCGGCCGCCCGCGGGCAAGAGCGTGGGCAAGCTGTTGATGGCCGAGGGCGACCGGCTGATGCAGCGAGTACGGCGTCCGCCGGGCGATGCTGGCGACCGCCGACGCCCACGGTCTCTACGAGCAGTACGGCTTCACGCCGCTGGCCGATCCCGGCCGCTGGATGGAGCGCTCTGGAGCACCAGTAACTCCGCCCCGCCTGCGTCGTTGGCGGGGTACACCCCGGTCGGCATGGTCGTGCCCACCCTCTGCCGACCGGGGTGCCGGGTCGGGTCGGGGGTCATCGAACCGGCCCGGTTTCAAAGCGCTGGTTGAGGAGGGCCGCCAAGGCCCGTCACGAAACCCCGTGACCTGAATGGTTGCGCTGGTTTCGTGACGGTTGCAGCGCAACCTCCTCAACCAGCGTTGCACGTCACATGCTGGGCAGGCGGCCGCTCTCGTGGGCATCGGTGGCCTTGGCCAGGTTCGTGTCGTCCCTCGTGGGGGAGTGCTCCGGACGGTCCTCCGTGGCCATCAGGGCGGTGATCTCCTCGACCAGGTGCGGGCCCAGCCGGGCCCACGAGGCGTCGTACCCGTAGACCTCGCCCAGGGAGCGGTGCGAGTTCAGGCCGTCGAGGATGTCGACGTCGTCGGGCGTCAACAGACCGGGGTGCACCACGCCCATCGCCTCGGAGACCTTCCAGAGGTCGCGGCGCATCGACTTGATGTAGTTGGCGGCGCGCACGGACTTGAGCTCGGGGTCCAGCCCGCGGACCAGCCACGGGTTCTGGGTGGCGACGCCGGTCGGGCAGTGGTCGGTGTGGCACTTCTGGGCCTGGATGCAGCCGATCGACATCATCGCCTCGCGTCCGACGTTGACCATGTCGACGCCGAGGGCGAAGGCGACGACGGCGTTCTCGGGGACGCCGAGCTTGCCGGCGCCCATGAAGGTGACGTCGTCGGTCAGGCCGGCGGCCGCGAACTTCGCGTAGACCAGGGCGAACCCGATGCGGAACGGGAACGCCACGGCGTCGGCGAAGATCAGCGGCGCGGCGCCCGTGCCACCCTCGCCGCCGTCGATGTTGACGAAGTCGACGCCCCGCTCGCGACTGCTCATCGCCGCAACCAGGTCGTCCCACACGCCCATCGACCCGACGGCCGACTTGATGCCCACCGGGAGACCGGTCTCGGCGGCGACCTGCTCGACGAAGTCGAGCATCGAGTCGACGTCGTGGAACGCCGTGTGGCGGCTGGGCGAGGCGCAGTCGACGCCCGGCTGGATGCCGCGGATCTGGGCGATCTCCTCGGTGACCTTGGCCCCGGGCAGCATGCCGCCCAGGCCGGGCTTGGCGCCCTGCGACAGCTTGATCTCGATCGCCTTGACCGGCGCGCCGGCGCACAGGTCCTTGAGCCGCGCGAGGTCGAAGGCGCCGCGCTCGTCGCGGCACCCGAAGTACGACGTCCCGATCTGGAAGACCAGGTCACCGCCCTTGCGGTGGTACGGCGACAGCGCACCCTCGCCGGTGTCGTGCAGGCAGTTGGCCATCGCGGCGCCGCGGTTGAGCGCCTCGATCGCGTTCTTCGACAGTGAGCCGAAGCTCATCCCGGAGATGTTGACGACGCTGGCGGGCCGGAACGCGTGCCGCCGACCCCGAGGCCCGCCGAGCACCTTGGCCGACGGCAGGAGCACCTCGTCACCGGCGTGACGCGCGGTCGGCGCGCCCTCGCCCTTGAAGGTGCGGTGCTTGAGGATCGGGTATCCGCTGGCGTGCTCGACGTCGTTGTCGGTGCCGAACCCGAAGTAGCTGTTCTCCAGCTTGGCCGAGGCGTAGATCCAGCGCCGCTGGTCACGGCTGAAGGGCCGCTCCTCGTCGTTGTTGGTGACGATGTACTGCCGCAGCTCGGGCCCGAAGCGTTCGAGGAAGAAGCGCAGGTGCCCGACGACCGGGTAGGTCCGCAGGATGGCGTGGTGGCGCTGTGTGACGTCGCGTACGCCGACCGCGGCCAACCCGGCAACGGCCAGGCCGGCGGCCGCGGCCACCTTCGATCCGATCCCCATGGCCTGTGTCTAGCCCCACCCCGACCCCGTGTCGATAGCCTCCCGGGGTGACCCACGGTAACCGGCGGCCTGTCCACTCGACCGGGCCGCGTGACGGGCCTTGACGGCCCTCCTCGACCAGCGGCTTCGATCAGGCCAGGCCTCGGGCCGCCAGCCACGCCGCCCTCGCCCGCTTGCCCGCCCGCGCGAGCCACGCGTCGTACACGACCTCGGTCAGCTCGTCGGCGGTCAGCTCGCCGACCCGGCTGCCGCGCAGCAGTACCGAGGGATGTCCGTTGAAGTGCGGGGTGGTGAAGAACGGCGTCGACTCGTCCTCGACCAGGGCCTGCTTGTCGACGTCGTCGGCGACCCAGAACACGATGACGTCGTCGTACCTCTCCCCGGTCTCGGCGTCGAAGGCGTCGGGCCGTGGGTTGCGGAAGAACACGAACGACTTCCGGCCCACCTGGTAGACGGGGTTCTTGCCCGCCTGCTCGACCGTCACGCCCGGCATCGACAACGCCAGGTCGTGCACCAGCTGCACCGTGGCGCGCTTCGAGCGGGGCATGTCTCGACCGTACGACGCGCGGCTAGGGTCGCGGGCATGGCTGGCGCCCTGGCGGGACTCGTGGACAAGGGGCTGATGGCTTCCGACTGGGCCGAGGCACTCGCGCCCGTGGACGACCGGATCGCCGCGATGGGGCAGTTCCTGCGGGCCGAGCTCGCAGCCGGGCGCTCGTACCAGCCTGCGGGTGAGCACGTCTTCCGGGCGTTCCAGAGACCGCTGGCCGACGTCCGCGTCCTGATCGTCGGGCAGGACCCGTACCCCAACCCCCATCACCCGATCGGTCTGAGCTTCGCGGTCGACGCACACGTCCGACCGCTGCCACCCAGCCTGCGCAACATCTACGCCGAGCTCGGCACTGACATCGGTCTGACGATGCCCGCCCACGGGGACCTGACCGCGTGGGCGGATCGCGGGGTGATGCTGCTCAACAGGGTGCTCACCGTCCGCCCCAACGACTCCAACAGCCACCGCGGGCGCGGCTGGGAGGAGATCACCTCCTGCGCCATCGACGCTCTCGCGCAGCGCGGCGGGCCAGCGGCCGCGATCCTCTGGGGCTCGCCGGCCCAGACCTTGAAAGGGCAGCTGGGCCCGGTCCCATGGGTCGCCTCGGTCCACCCGAGCCCACTCTCGGCCCACAAGGGGTTCTTCGGCTCCCGCCCCTTCTCCCGCGTCAACCGCCTCCTCGAGGAGCAGGGCGGAACTCCGGTCGACTGGTCGTTACCGGAAAGTTGAAAGTTGAACTACTATGGGTGACATGACCGAGACCCGGATGCCCGCGCTGTACATCGGGCACGGCGCCCCGCCGCTCCTCGACGACCCCACGTGGTCAGGCCAGCTGGCCGCCTGGGCCAAGGACCTGCCGAAGCCGAAGGCGATCCTGATCGTCAGCGCCCACTGGGAGTCCGCGCCGGTCATGCTCAGCGCGAACTCCGCCCCGCTGGTCTACGACTTCGGGGGTTTCGCGCCGAGGTACTACCAGATGACCTACGAGACCCCCGACGCCACGGCGCTGGCCCAGCGCGTGGCCGCGATGATGCCGGCGAGCGAGCCGGTGCACCAGCACACCAGCCGCGGCCTCGACCACGGCGCCTGGGTGCCGCTCAAGATCATGTACCCCGACGGCGAAGTTCCCGTGCTGCAGATGTCGCTGCCGACGTCCGACCCGACCCGGCTGCTCGAGCTCGGCAAGCGGCTGCGGCCCCTGCGCGACGAGGGCGTGCTGATCATCGGCTCCGGCTTCCTCACCCACGGGCTGCCGTTCCTCAAGGAGTTCCGCATCGAGGCGCCCGCCCCCGGTTGGTCGAAGGACTTCGACGCCTGGGCCGCCGAGGCGATGGCCCGTGGCGACGTCGACGCGCTCGCCAACTACCGGGCCGAGGCACCGGGGATGCCCTACTCGCACCCGACCGTCGAGCACTACACGCCGCTGTTCGTCACCCTCGGCGCGGCGACCGACCCCGAGGAGCCCGGCGAACAGGTCATCGACGGCTTCTGGATGGGTCTGTCGAAGCGGTCCCTGCAGGTCGCCTGACCGCGTCGTCCGCGAACGCGCTTGCTCACCACCCAGCGGTGCTTGCCCACCTCCCTGCGATCGCCGAACGTCTCGTGACGGGCCGCGAGGCGGCCCTCCTCGACCCGAAGGCGGACGATGCCAGGATGACGAGGTGAAGATCCTGTCGATCCAGTCCTCGGTCGCCTACGGCCACGTCGGCAACTCGGCCGCGGTCTTCCCGCTCCAGCGGATGGGGCACGAGGTGTGGCCGGTCTTCACCGTGCACTTCTCCAACCACACCGGGTACGGCGCCTGGCGCGGCCCGCTGCTGGCCGCGGACGACGTACGAGAGGTGATCACAGGAATCGAGGAACGCGGCGTACTCGCGCAGGTCGACGCGGTGTTGTCGGGCTACCAGGGCGGCGACGACATCGGCGACGTCATCCTCGACGCGGTGGCCAGGGTCAAGCAGGCCAACCCCGCCGCGACCTACACGTGCGACCCCGTCATGGGCAACGCCAAGTCGGGATGTTTCGTGCACCCGGCGATCCCGGTGCTGCTCCGCGAGCGGGTGGTGCCTCAGGCCGACCTGATCACCCCCAACCAGTTCGAGCTCGGCTACCTGACCGGCACCGAGCCCACCGACCTCGAGAGCACCCTCGACTCCGCCGATGCCGCCCGCGCGATGGGCCCGTCGAGCGTGCTGGTCACCAGCGTCGAGCGTCCGGACCCTGGTCGCGAGCGGCCCGACACGCTCGAGATGCTCGCCGTCACCCCCGACGGCGCCTGGCTGGTCGCCACCCCTCGGCTGCCCCTCAAGGCCAACGGTTCCGGCGACGTCACCGCCGCACTGTTCACCGGTCACTTCCGGAGCACCGGCGACGCCGCCGACGCCCTGGCCCGGACCACCTCCAGCGTCTGGGACCTGCTCCGCACCACCCACGAGTCCGGCGAGCGGGAGCTGCAGCTGGTCGAGTCACAGCAGTACTACGCCGAGCCGCGGATGCAGTTCGAGGTCGAGCAGGTCCGCTGAGCCGCGTGTCAGGATTGAACTGACGACCGTCCGCTTACAAGGCGGATGCTCTACCACTGAGCTAACGCGGCGATGCGTCCTGGCGAACGCGGCACGAAGCCTACCTGCCGACAGACGAGCAAACGCGGCGCCAGCCTCAACTTGAAGTTCACTTCAAGTCGAGCAATGGTATGGCCATGGCGGAGCTGACGATCGGCGAGCTGTCCGAGCGGTCCGGGGTGGCGACCTCGGCCCTGCGGTTCTACGAGGAGCGCGGGCTGATCGGGTCACGACGTACGACGGGCAACCAGCGTCGCTACGCCAAGGCCACACTGCGACGGGTTGCCTTCATCCGGACGGCGCAGCGCGTCGGGCTCACGCTGGAGGAGGTGTCCGAGGCCCTGGCCACCCTCCCCCAGGAACGCACGCCCACCAAGGCCGACTGGGCGCGGCTGAGCCGCTCGTGGCGTCCCCGGCTCGACGAGCAGATCCGCCGCATCGAGCTGTTGCGCGACCGGCTCGACGGCTGCATCGGCTGCGGCTGCCTGAGCCTGCGCACCTGCGCGCTGGTCAACCCGGGTGACGTGCTCGCCGAGCACGGCCCGGGCGCCGTCAGGCTCCGGCCGTAGCGGTCTGCGCCTAGGCTCGGCGGCGATCGCCGGGGTCGACGGCCGCAGCGTCGGCCGGCGAGAACACCGAGACCTGCCAGGGCCCGGTGCCGTGCTGGCCCACGAGCAGGGGGACACCCAGAACCGGTCCGACCTCGGGCCAGTCCCGCGCGACGGCCTGATGGAACTGCAGCACCAGCCACCAGCCACCCAGCAGCATCGCGACGTCGTCGTCGTACGAGCGCCCATCCGGGCCGAAGTCCCACGGACGCCCCGCCTCGTTGCGCAACAGGGCGCCGTTCAGGGAACGCAGGCCGCGGACGCCCATCGTCCCGTGGGGACCGGCCAGCCGGTGGCCGGTCCAGGGAGCCGGATGCTCCGCGGCCGCCTGCTGCACCTGTCGCCGCGTGGCGGTGGAGAACGGGAAGAAGCTGTCGTCGTACAACGCGTACTCGACGACCGGGTCCTTGTCCCACCACTCGAAGCCGTCGGCGTCGCTGAAGTTCGACAGGTCCAGTCCGACCGCCGTGACCTCCTGGCGTTGCGCGCTCGCGCGCCCCAGGGCAGCGGCGACCTTTTCCCAGTCCACGATCTCGACCCAGTCGGACGACAGTCCGCGGCAGGCGGTGGCGACCGGCCCGGGGTGCTCGGTCAGCCGGTCGACGAGCACAGCCTCCGCATCGGCGTACTCGCGCCGCCGGATCAGGCCAGAGACCTCCTCACCCACCGTGCGCCGACCGGGACCGGTCGAGGGCGCGCGGAGATCAGTGGTCATGGCCGGAATGTATGGGAGCCGGAGGTCGAACGTTGGAGGATCGCCGCAACATCACCCCATCGGAGGGTGCCAGTCTGCCCAACCGGCCCACCAGGGGCCCTCCTCCGCGTCCAGCTGAGCGATGACCGCGGCGGCGGCGTGCAGGACGCCGACGACCTCCTGATCGGTCATCCGGCCCGATGTCACCAGCTCGGAGAGGTGCTCGACGTCCTTCCACTCGCGCCGTCCGTCGGGGTGGACGATGAGGTCCAGTCCGTGGTCGTCGGTGTCGAAGGCGTGGTCGTGCCGGACGACCGGCGCCTCGAAGTTCACGTACCAGTGCAGGAACCCGCCCTCGCCGAAGATCTTCCAGACCGAGTAGGCGTCGCCCTCACGGTGCAGCTGGAGCACCGTGGTCCCGCCCCACGCCCCGAACCGGCACCAGGGGTGCGGACCGAAGGGGTGCTCATGGAAGGTGAACGCCGAACCGGGCTCGAGCAGCACGGCCAGCACCTCACCGTCGTCGGCCACCACCGTGACCGGGTGGGTCAGCCAGATCCGCCCGTGCAGCACCTCGCGGCGGACGATCTCGGTCCCTGGTCGCAAAGGCATGGGTCTGGAGGCTAGTGCGGCTCTCCTCGGGTCTCGACCTGGCACTAGCGTGACGGGCATGGCGGCCCCTCAGGCACTGCGCATCGTCGCGAGCCGGCCCGACCCCGCGATCGTGTCGCTGCCCTGGCACCTGCCCCTGGACGAGTGGACCGAGCACGTCGTCCCGCTCCCCCGCGGCCTGTCGCGGCACGTCGTGCGGATCGTCCGCCTCGGCGACCGCACCTACGCGGTCAAGGAGACGGTCGCGGACATGGCGTTCCGCGAGTACCGCCTGCTCCGCGACCTCCAGCGCATCCCGCTCCCGGCCGTCGTCCCGCAGGGAGTGGTGACCGGCCGCGTCGACGCCGACGGCGAGGAGCTCCCCTCCGCCCTGCTCACCGAGCACCTCACCTTCTCCCTGCCCTACCGCAGCCTCTTCCAGCACGGCCTCTCGGCCGACAACCTGCCCTCGCTCATCGACGCGCTCGTCGTGCTGCTCGTCCGGCTGCATCTGGGCGGCTTCTACTGGGGCGACGTGTCGCTCTCGAACGTGCTGTTCCGGCGCGCGGCCGGCGGCTTCTCGGCGTACCTCGTCGACGCCGAGACGGGCGAGATCCGCGACAGCCTGTCGGCGCCGATGCGCGAGTACGACGTGCGCGTCGGCTGCGAGAACGTCTTCGCCGAGCTGCTCGACCTGCAGGCCAGCAACTCCCTCAACCCCGAGTTCGACGTCTGGGAGGTCGCCGAGCTGATCGAGCAGCGCTACCACGCGCTGTGGAACGAGCTGACCAGCGAGGAGGAGTTCACCCTCGAGGAGATGTGGCGGATCCAGAGCCGGATCGAGCGGCTCAACGACCTCGGCTTCGACGTCGACGAGCTCGACATCGTCACCGACTTCGACGGTGACCGGGTGCGCATCCAGCCGAAGGTCGTCGAGCTCGGTCACCACCAGCGCGAGCTGCAGGCGCTCACCGGCCTGCACGTGGAGGAACCCCAGGCGCGCCGGCTGCTCAACGACATCGCGGCGTACACCGCCCACTTCGACCTGGGTCGCGAGTCGCGCGCCTTCGTCGCCGGCCGCTGGCTCAACGAGATCTTCGAGCCGATCATGGCGATGATCCCGCCGGAGGCACGCGGCAAGCTGGAGCCGGCCGAGGTCTACCACGAGGTGCTCGTGCACCGGTGGTACCTCTCCGAGCGTGCCGGCCGCGAGGTGTCGATCTTCGACACCGCCCGCGACTACATCGACAACGTCCTCAAGCACAAGCCCGACGAGCTCGTCACCCCCGTTGCCGGCGCCGCCCCCGAGGACACCTCCGAGATCCCGCTCACCGACGCCTGACTCGTTCGAGGTGGTGGTTGAGGTGCGAGGAGCGCCAGCGACGAGCCTCGAAACCACCTCAGCGCGCGACGAAGCGCGGGTCGAAGCCGTAGGGGAGCTCGAGGCGGTGGGCGGCCATCAGCTCCTGGTCGGCCAGGATGTCGGGGGTCGCGCCGTCGGCGACCACGACGCCACCGGAGAGGATCACCGAGCGCGGGCAGAGCTCGAGCGCGTACGGCAGGTCGTGGGTGACCAGCAGCACGGTGACGTCGAGGGACATCAGGATCTCGGCCAGCTCGCGGCGCGAGGCCGGGTCGAGGTTGGACGACGGCTCGTCGAGCACCAGGATCTCCGGCTTCATCGCGAGCACGGTGGCCACAGCGACGCGTCGGCGCTGGCCGTAGGAGAGGTGGTGCGGCGGGCGGTCGGCGTACGCCGCCATGCCGACCGCTTCGAGCGCCTCGGACACGCGCCGGTCGAGCTCGGCGCCCCGCAGCCCGAGGTTCATCGGCCCGAACGCGACGTCGTCGCGGACCGAGCCCATGAACAGCTGGTCGTCAGGGTCCTGGAAGACGATGCCGACCCGGCGGCGGATCTCCAGGAGGTTGTCCTTGGCGACCGGCAGCCCTGAGATGGTGACGCTGCCGAGGCCGGGCATCAAGATGCCGTTGAGGTGCAGCACCAGCGTGGTCTTGCCGGCGCCGTTGGGTCCGAGCAGCGCGACCCGCTCGCCCTGGTGGACGTGGAGATCGACTCCGTGCAGCGCCTGGTGGCCGTCTGGATAGGCGTAGGCGACGCTCTTCAGGTCGAGGACGGGGAGGCTCACTGGTCACTCCTCTGGTCACTTCTCTGGGGCAGGCTCCCGTCGTACCCCCGCGACAGCATCGCCAGGTGCACCCGCTCGCCGCGCTCGTAGGAGCGGATGAACAGCACGCCCGCCGACTTGGCGATCACCGGCCACTGGCGCGGGTCGCGGCCACGGAAGCCGCGTGACTCGCGGGCCACCTGCATCCGCCACAGCTCGTCGGTGACCACGTCGAGGTAGCGGATCATGAAGCCCATGATCTGCACCAGCTGAGCGGGGACGCGCAGCCGCTCGAGCCCGGCGAGCAGCGCTCGCGGTTCGGTGGTCGCCGCCAGCAGCAGGCTGGCCAGCACGCCGAGGGTGCCCTTGGCGAGCAGGCCCCAGGCCCCGAGGAGGCCCTGCTCGGAGACCGACAGACCGAGCACCTCGACCTGCGGCCCGGTCGCCACGAACGGCAGCACGAGGGCGAACACCACGAACGGGACCTCGACGACCATCCGCTTGGCGAGGTAGGACGGCGGCACGCGCGAGACCGCGACGAGCGCGAGCAGCAGGAGCAGGTAGCAGCCGAACACCGGGTACCACTCCCGGGGCGTCGCCACGACGAGGAGCATGAAGACGACGAGCGCGACCAGCTTGAGGTGCGCCGGGAGCAGGTGCAGCCACGAGTGGCCGTGGTAGTGCAGCTTGTGGCCGTGTGGGGAGCCCATCGGGTCGCTCAGGTCGCGTCTGCGGGTCGGCGGCGGCGGACGAGCAGGACGACGCCACCTGCCACCAGCAGCACGACGAGCGAGCCGGCCACCCCGGCCATCCCGCCCGACAGGCGGGCGTCGTCGACACCCTTGGTCTCGTATCCGGCGAGCGGACCGTCTGCTGTGCCGTGCTCCTTCTCGGCCTTGGCGATCCCCTTCTCCTCGGCGACCTTGGTCAGGCCGTCGGGGTCGCTCGAGGCGTAGTAGCTGGCCACGCCGGCGATCAGCAGCGCGACGACGATGCCGGCGACGACGAGCATCCGCGTGGAGAGGTTCGCCCTCATCGGGTGGCTCCCCTCAGCTCGAGCGTGCGCTCGGCAAGCACCCGCCGCGCGCCGTACACGAGGTCCGGCCGGACCGCGGCGATGCTGCCGACGGCCAGGAACGTGATCACGGCTTCCCCGATCCCGATCACGGTGTGCACGCCGAGCATCGCGGCGGTCAGGCTCGCCAACGGGATCTCGACCGTGCCGCCGACGGCGTAGAGGCCAACGAAGAAGAGCGCGGCCACCGGGACCGAGACCAGGGCACCGGCGGCGGCGGCCGGGGCCACCGACGCGACCCGCTTGGGCAGGACGAGCTGGACGCCGCGGAACACCGTCCAGCCGACCAGGACGGTGACGATGCCCATCAGGAAGATGTTGGTGCCGAGCGCGGTGATGCCGCCGTCGGCGAACAGCAGACTCTGGACGAGGAAGACGACGCTCATGCACAGCAGCGCGGTCGCCGGCCCGACCAGGACGGCGGCCAGCGCCCCGCCCAGCAGGTGGCCGCTGGTGCCCGACCCGACCGGGAAGTTGATCATCTGGGTCGCGAAGACGAAGGTCGCGACGAGGCCGGCGAGCGGGGCGGTGCGGTCGTCGAGCTCGCGGCGGGCGTAGCGAAGGGCGAGCCCCACGCCGACGGCCGCGACGGCGCCGGTCGCCAGAGACGTCGGAGCGTCCAGGAAGCCGTCGGGCACGTGCATGGAAGTCCTCCCCGATCAGTCAAGCCGCCTCCGACCTTAGGGAGAGGCAGACGTTGTTGCAAGTCGCTTGCAACAAGGATTCGTTGCGGATTCGTCTGCGGATTGCTGCGACTTCCTACGCTCGGCGTCGCAGACGAATCGGTGTTGCGGCCGCTACTTGAGGAGGTCGCGCCCGATCACCATGCGCTGGATCTGGTTGGTGCCCTCGAAGATCTGGGTGACCTTGGCGTCGCGGAAGTAGCGCTCGACGGGGTAGTCGCGCGTGTAGCCGTTGCCGCCGAGCACCTGGACGGCGTCGGTGCTGACCCGCATGGCCGCGTCGGTGGCGGTCAGCTTGGCGATGCTGGCCTGGCGCGAGAAGCGACGGCCGGCGTCCTTGAGGCGGGCGGCATGGAGGTACGTCGCCCGGGCGCGCTCGACCTCAGCGCCCAGCTCGGCGAGCAGGAACTGCAGACCCTGGAACTCCCCGATCGCCTGGCCGAACTGCTTGCGCTCGCGGGCGTAGGCCACCGCGTGGGCCATCGCGCCCTGGGCGATGCCGGTGCCGACGGCGGCGATGCCGAGCCGTCCGGAGTCGAGGGCCGAGAGCGCGACCTTCATGCCGTCGCCCTCCTCGCCGATGCGCTGGTCCACCGGGACCCGCGCCTCGTCGAGGAGCACCTGAGTGGTCACGTCGCAGGCCAGCCCCATCTTCTTCTCCGGCGCGCCGAAGGTCATGCCAGCGGTGTCCGCAGGCACGACGAAGGCGCTGAGCCCCCGGGTCGGGTGGTCGCCGGTGCGCGCGAAGAGGATGTAGTAGTCGGCGCACGAGCCGTTGCTGATCCACTGCTTGGTGCCGGAGACGACGTACGCGTCACCGTCGAGCCGCGCGCGGGTCTTGATGGCGCTGACGTCGGAGCCGGCCTGGGGCTCCGAGAGGCAGTAGGCGCCCAGCCACTCGCCGCCGAGCATCCGCGGCAGCCAGGTCGCACGCTGCTCCTCGCTGGCGTTGGCGGCGACCACGGAGGCGGTCAGGGTGTGCACGCTCAGGCCGACGGCCACGCTGGGCCACACGGCGGCGATCTCCTCGACGACCTGGAGGTAGACCTCGTAGGGCTGGGCCCCACCACCGACCTCCTCGTCGAACGGCAGGCTCATCAGCCCCGACTTGCCGAGCAGGGCGTACGCCGCGGCGGGGAACTCGCCCTTCTCCTCCGCCTCGTGCACCTGGGGCGCCAGCTCCTTGGTGGCCAGCTCGCGGGTCAGCTCCAGGAGCGCCTCGGCCTCCTCGGTCGGCAGCAGGCGGTCGACGGTGGTGGGCATCTGTCGATACTAGGACGCCCGAACATCGGTGGTTGAGGAGGTCGCCAGCGACCGTCACGAAACCTCCGGCAGGTTTCGTGACGGGCCTGCGGCCCTCCTCAACCAGCGGAGAGGTTCGATGCGGTCGGCGGGGGCCAGTGAGACGAAGTCGCCGACCTCGAAGGCGCCGGTGGTCTGGAGCGTCACCGCCTGGACCCCTACCGGACGGCCTTCGCGGTAGGTGAGCAGCGAGATGCCGGCGGGGCGGCGGGGCTTGCTGCCGAGGGCGAAGGCGAACGCCGCGCCGCCCGTCGTACCGGTCGTGTAGGTGTAGCCGGTGGCGCCGTTCTCGCCCACCACCCGGGCGGGGCCGGCCTGGACGTGCGTGTGGCCGCCGACGACGAGGTCGGCGCAGCCACGCTCGAGGGCTGCGGCGCCGAGGTTGGCGTCGTGCACGACGATCGTGGCGACCCGGCGGCCCAGGTCCTGGGCCTCGCAGGCGACGTCGGCGAGCCGGTCGCCCACCTCGGCGAACGACAGGCCCGTCTCGTCGCGCCAGTTGCCGAGGCCGCTCGAGCGCGGGTCGTCGACGCCGAGCACCCGGACGCCGCCCGGCCCGAGGAGCGTCGTGCCGTCGAGCATGGTCCAGCCGTGCTCGTCGAGGTAGCTGCGGACGAAGGTGCCGTGGTCGTGGTTGCCGGCGACGCCGAAGCGGTCGTAGTCCTCGAAGGCCGAGGTCACCGAGTCGAGGCTGAACGCCTCCCACGTGCGGCCGACAGACGTGTCGTCGCCGGCGTCGATGACGACCGTCGCACCACCCGCGTCACCCACCGCCCGGGCCACCTTGTCCATGCCGATGTTGTCGTGGCGGTCGGAGATGAGCAGCACCACCGTCTCGTCTGCCGACGGCACGCGCAGGTCCAGCCCGCCGGCAGCCTCGGCGGCCGCCGTGTAGAAGGTCTTGCTCTGGTCGTAGGTCGAGATCGCGCTCTCGATGAGCCGCCGCGTCTGGTCGGTCGTCACGTCGCCCAGTACCTCGACGTCGCCTACCTCGTCGGGCAGCGGCACGTCGGGGCCGAGAAAGGTCGCCAGCGGCGTCCACTCCTGGCCCTGGGCAACCGTCGCCTCGTCGCCTTCCCAGGGCTCCCGCCACAGCACCACCGCGAGCGCGAGCACCAGGGCTATCTCGAGCAGCCGGAGCTTCCGGACGTGGCGGACCAGCTCGTCGCGTCGTCGTCTGCCGACCAGCCACCAGATCCCCAGCGGCACGAGTCCGACCAGCGCACCGCGCACCGCCGCTGACACGACCATGTCCCCCAGCGCGTCACGTACCTTGGCGATCTGGCCCTCGGGCTGGCTGGCGATGTAGGCGTAACGCTGGAGCAGCTCGTCGACCGAGGCCGCGTCGGTCTTGCCGAGAGTGATGTCGACGCCGACCCGGCCGCCGGTGGGCTGGCGTACGTCGGGCAGGACCGGCCCGGTGTGCAGCACGACGTAGCCGTCGAGCGACGGCTGCAGCTCGGCGTCGTGGGTGGCGAGCACCAGCGTCCGGCTGCTGTTGAGGAAGATCGTCAGCCCGACGGCCAGCGTCACGAGGAGCCAGAGGGTCAGCGCCGCGACCGCGCCGACGTACTGTCGAGGCCCGGGCTTCTTGACCTTCGGCAGCGAGAGCCGCGGGACGACCGGCCTCCTCGCGTGCATTCGTTCAGCCTAGGCAGCCGCCGCACGCCCCACTGCTGGTTGAGGAGGTTGCGCAGCAACCGTCACGAAACCCGGTGACCGACCAGACCGCCTGGTTCCCGCCGGGTTTCGGACAGGCGCTGCGCGCCTTCCTCAACCAGCGGTGTCGCTAGGCGCGGGCTCGCGACACGGCGTACAGCGCGACACTCGCGGCGACACCGGCGTTGAGGGACTCCAGCTGGCCGGCCATCGGGATCGAGACGAGCTGGTCGCAGGTCTCGGTGACCAGCCGCGAGAGGCCGGCATCCTCGGAACCGACGACCAGCACGAGCGGGCCGTCGCCGAGGTCGAGGTCGGGCAGGCTGACGTCGCCGTCGGCAGCCAGTCCGACGACCATGCAGCCGGCCTCCTGGTAGCTCTTCAGCTGCCGCACCAGGTTGACGGCCTGCGCGACGGGGATGCGAGCGGCTGCGCCGGCGCTGGTCTTCCACGCCGAGGCGGTCATCCCGGCCGCGCGCCGCTCGGGGACCAGCACGCCGTGGGCGCCGAAGCCGGCCGCGCTGCGCACGACCGCACCCAGGTTGCGCGGGTCGGTCACCGAGTCGAGAGCCACGATCAGCGGCGGTTCGCCGGCCTCGGCCGCGCGGTCGAGCAGGTCGTTGGGATGGGCGTACTCGTAGGCCGGGATCTTGGCCGCGAGACCTTGGTGAACCGCGCCCTGCGTCAGCCGGTCGAGCTCGACCTTGCTGACCTCGAGGAGTCCGATGTGGTGCTCGCTGGCGAGCCGGAACGTCTCGCGCAGCCGGCCGTCGCGCTCGGCGCCCTCGGCGACGTAGACGGTGGTGACGGGTACGCCGGCACGCAAGGCCTCCACGACCGGGTTGCGGCCGGCGATCCACTCGGCCTCAGAGCCGGTGGACCGGCGGCGCGGTCGGGCTGCGGCGGCCTTCTCGGCCTTGGCCCGTTGCTTGTAGACCTTGTGGTTGGGGCGGTCCTTGGCCTTCGGCGTCGGCCCCTTGCCCTCGAGACCGCGCTTGACGCGTCCCCCGGAGCCGGCGGCGGGCTTCTTGGCGGTCTTGCGGATCGCGCCGCGGCGGGCAGAGTTACCAGGCATCTAGACCTTCTCTCCCAACGTCCACACGGGACCGGCCGGGGTGTCCTCGACCTCGATCCCGGCAGCCTTGATCTGGTCACGGATCGCGTCGGCACGAGCCCAGTCCTTGGCGGCACGGGCCTCCGCGCGCTGGGTCAGCAGACCCTGGACCAGCGCGTCGACGGCGCCGGTCAGCCGCTCGTCGAAGCCGCCGCCGGAGCTGGGCCAGGCCGGGTCGACGGGGTCGAGGCCGAGGACGTCGAGCATCCCGACGACCTGCCGCACCGCCGTCGTCAGCTCGGCCGACGGGCCGTCGGCGAGCAGCTTGTTGCCGGCGCGGACAGTGTCGTAGAGGACCGCGACGGCGGCCGGCGTACCGAGGTCGTCGTCGAGCGCGGCCCCGAAGTCGTCCGGCAGGGGCACCTCGGAGGGCGCGCCCACCCGGCTCGTGGTGGTCGGTCGCTCGTCGTGGCCGATGCCGATCGCGGCTGCGCGGTCGAGGAAGTTCTCGATCCGGCGGAAGCCGGCGGCGGCCTCGTCGAGGGCCTCGAAGGAGAACTCGACATGGGAGCGGTAGTGGGCCGCCACGATGTAGAACCGCAGCTCGATGCCGCGCACCCGCTCGAGCACCGACGGGATCAGCAGCGAGTTGCCGAGCGACTTGCTCATCTTCTCGCCAGCAGTGGTGATCCAGGCGTTGTGCAGCCAGTACGACGCGAACTGGTGGCCGGCCGCGCGGGACTGGGCCTGCTCGTTCTCGTGGTGGGGGAAGCGCAGGTCGACGCCGCCGCCGTGGATGTCGAAGGCCTTCCCGAGGTACTTGCCCGCCATCGCGGAGCACTCGATGTGCCAGCCCGGCCGGCCGGGCCCCCACGGCGAGGGCCACGCGGCGGTCTCGGGCTCGGACTCCTTCTTCCACCCCTTCCAGAGGGCGAAGTCGCGCGGGTCGCGCTTGCCGCGAGGATCGGCGTCCTCGGCCGGAGCCATGTCGTCGAGGCCCTGGTTGGTGAGCTCGCCGTACGCCGGCCACGAGCGCACGTCGAAGTAGACGTCGCCGGAGCCGTCCTCGGCCGGGTAGGCGTGGCCCTTGGCGATCAGCGTCGTGATCAGCTCGACCATCTCGGGGATGTGGCCGGTCGCGCCGGGCTCGTAGGTCGGCCGCAGCACGTTGATCGCCGCCAGCGACCTGTCGAGCTCGCCGTGCATGGCGTAGGCGAGGTTGAACCAGGGCCGGCCCTGCTCGGCCGCCTTGGTCAAGATCTTGTCGTCGATGTCGGTGACGTTGCGGATGAACGTGACGTCGTAGCCCTGGTGGGTGAGCCACCGGCGCAGCACGTCGAAGTTGACCGCCGACCGCACGTGACCGACGTGCGGCTCCGACTGCACGGTGAGCCCGCAGACGTAGATGCCTGCCTTCCCCTCCTCGAGGGGCACGAAGTCACGGACTTCGCGGGTCGCGGTGTCGTAGAGCCGGAGCGTCACCTGCGAAGTCTATGGTCGATCGATGCCCAGGAAGATTCCCCGAACCGCTACCGCGTGCCTGCTGGTCGTCGCCCTGCTCGGGCCGGTCGGTAGCCTCGCGCCCGTGGCTTCGGCGTCCCGATCCGGTCCGTCCCGTGACATCGCGTTCGCGCGGTACGACGGCACGGCGCTGTCGGCGGGCAGCCACCGCGGCACCGTGGTCACCGACGCGGGCGTCAGGTTCGGCACGCCGACGGGGAAGACCGAGCTGGGCGGGCGCACCTACGAGCGGGCCCGTTGGACCGCCCCCTGGTCGATGTCGTCGTTCCCCTTCAGCGAGCTGGTCGCGTCGTGGTCGGCAAGCACGCCGGGCGACAGCTTCGTCGAGGTCGAGGTGCGCGGCCGCAACAGCAAGGGGGTGACGTCGTCCTGGGACCTCCTGGGTCGGTGGACCTCCGGTGACAAGTTCGTGCGCCGCACCACGCGGAGCCCGCAGACCGACGACCTCGCCTCGGTCGACGTCGACACCTGGAAGGTCAAGGGCAGCGGTGGGCTGGTCTCCTCGCAGCTCCGCCTCTCGCTCTACCGCAAGGCGGGCACGACGGGTCCGACAGTGTCTTCGGTGGGCGTGATGACGAGCCGGCTGCCGCGCGTCACGTCGGTCGCGGCCTCCACACCCGGCCCCGGCGTGGGCACCGAGCTGGACGTGCCGTCGTACTCGCAGATGGTCCACTCCGGCCACTACCCGCAGTGGGGTGGCGGCGGCGAGGCGTGGTGCTCGCCGACCTCGACGTCGATGGTGCTCGCCTACTACGGCGCGCTGCCGAAGCCGTACCTCTACCGGTTCGTGCCGGCCGCACATCCCGCCCCGTGGGTCGACTACGCCGCCCGCAAGACCTACGACGCGGCGTACGAGGGCACTGGCAACTGGCCGTTCAACACCGCGTACGCCGCGCCGCTCGCCGGTCAAGCCTTCGTCACCCGGCTGCGGTCGCTGCGCGAGGCCGAGACGTTCATCGCCGCCGGCATCCCGCTGGTCGCGTCCGTGTCGTGGGGGGCGGGCGAGCTGACCGGAGCGCCGGTGTCGTCGTCCAACGGTCACCTGCTGGTGATCGTGGGCTTCACCGCCGACGGCGACCCCGTCGTCAACGACCCCGCCGCCACCACGGCCGGCGGCGTACGTCGCACCTATGACCGCGGTGAGTTCGAGAACGCCTGGCTCCCCCAGTCCGGCGGCATCGTCTACGTCATCCACGACGACGCCCACCCGCTCCCCCCAGCACCGGCCCAGGCCAACTGGTAGCCGGATCACGGACTGTGAGGAACCACAGCACAAAGCGCCTGTCCCGTTGACGCACAGCCGTGATGGCCCGTTCACCTGGCATAAGCCCCCGTGGTGCCCGGGACGAGGCATGTTGGTCGAGGAACAGAGAGAGGCGGGCCGTGAGCGTGGTCAACGCGATCAGAGCACCCCTCTCCTCACGGACATTGAGACGCGAGCTCGGTCGTGCGAGTTGCCACGAATCGTCCGCCGCCTACGGTGCGGGGCCGATCCATTGACTTCACGAATTCTCGTTTCCTAGCCGCGCGTCTATTGCGCGACGCCACCGCAACGGCGATCCTGAGGCCGTCAATGCGAACGACTACGGAGAGGCAGCAATGCCGGATTTAACGGTCGGAGACATCAAGGATCAACTGAGGCTCAGCGTCGAGGGTCAGAACTTTGGAGTGAACGACAATCAGCCGCCCACCGCGGGGGCGTGCGCAACCTATCGGCGCGAAGTGAATCTGCAATACCGTTTCATGGTCTATTTCCAGGTGCTAGTAGGTGTTCTGGGCGCGCTCGCCCTGCTGCTTCTCGGCTATGCCGCCTACCAAATCTCAGGACCGACGGCAACGGCGCCAACGCCACCCTGGCCGGGGCGGGAGCCCTCGTCACGGGCGCGGGAGCGTTGTTCCTGCTGCGTCTGCGCAAGGACTCCCGCGACCGCTACGACGCCGCAACGCAGGTGGCGGCGCTCTGCCCCTGACCTCAGAAGCCGTCACGGATCGGCGCGCTGCAGCCCCTCGATCTCCAGGCTGACCTCGGCGAGCTGCTGCTCGAACGTGGGATCGCCGGGGCGGAGGGCCAGCGAGAATCGGTAGAACTGGGCGGCATCGTCGAGTTTCGCGACTTTTGCGCGCTGATCGGCCTCGCCCTGCGCAAGCCTGCGCAGCAGAGTTCCCCGGTTGCCCGCCAAGTCGGCTGACCAAGGGATGACGCGCATCGAAACATACGTCCAACCAGCGGCCTGTTCAGCGCCGAGGCCTATGAGAACTGCCGAGTAGGTCTGGTAGAAAGAATGCACGAAGAGGGAGCACGCCACGCACTGGTCGGGGTGCTTTTCCTTCCAATGTTGGTGACGCGCGGGCACGGACTCCGCCAAGATGCCTCCCGAGGACACAAGGGCATCTCCGAAGACCCGGGAAATGCCTTGCGAGGACGCCGACATGGCCAGCATCAGAAACGGCGTGAAAGCCATCGGCAATCGGGCCATCTCGCCGAAGTCTCTGCGATCGTGCGTCAACGCCGCGAGCCCGCAGAGCAGCGGCGCGGCGAAGCTGGTGCCGAGGAATCCCGGCGGCTGGGGAATGAGGGTCTCAGCCGTCAGGTTCTGGTCGAATTCCTCGGGAAGTCCGCTGGTGACGAGCGTCTGGTTCCCTTGCTGGACCGTTCCGACACTGGCGAAGCCCACGCCGACCGTCCGGTTGAGGCACGCCGGACACGAAGGCTGGTCGAGGTTTCCTGCGGCGGCCACCACGAGCACGTCGGGTGGCAGGGCACGCAGTGCATCGCACAGGACGCACTCCGGGCAGCCGTCCGACGCGTACGGCTCCGGCCTCTCTGCATACGTGCGCACGACCTCGAGGAACCCATCTGGGTTGTGCTCCACGTCGGTGAGTGCCTCGATGTCGATCGTGGGCAGGAATGGCACGACTGGGGTTCGGAACGCAAGGCTGAGGTTGAGAACATCGACGTCCAGCCCGCTGACGTACTGGACCGCCTCGGCGACGTACTGCCGACGGATGTAGCGCACATCGACCAGCACCAGCTCGGCCTCGGGCGCCACCGCGTTGACGAGCATGGCCACGACCGTGCCGTGAGAGCCGAGGCCGCCGGCAACCGGGACGTCGGAGAGGCGCGACAGGGGCGAGCACGCCTGCGCCAGCCGGGGAGAGGAGAGGTCGAAGCCCTGATCGATGATCGCGACCCTGGTGTTCTGCCGCGCTCACCGCGCTCGGTTGCCACTGACACCGCGTTCCAGAAGACCTCGTGCCGCGGCAGGTCGAGCGAGTCGGCATCAGGGTCGTAGTAGCGGCGCATGAACTCCTCGCACACCGTCGAGTCGGTGCAGAGGAACCCGACATCCTCGTAGGAGGGGTCATCGTTGGCCTCCTCGGTCGGCGAGGTGAAGTCGACAAGCAACTCCTGGGTGGAGACCGCTTCGTCCCTCCACGGAGCCTTGAGCACGAATGTGATCCGACCGTGAATCGGGGCGTCGGAGCTGAAGTGGTACGTGACCACCGCGGGTGCCCCGAAGGCCTCGGTCGACGCAGTCACATCACGACCGGTGCAGACGATCGGCTCGGTCATGTCGACGTCCCACACAAGGCCCGAGGAAGCCGGCTGCTTCAAGGTGACCACGAGCTCGTCGTCCAGCGTGATCTCGGCCGACTGGCGAGCCCGGTGAGCTCGACGTCGACCACCGTCAGCTCACCAGTTCGATCTCGGGGTCGTAGAACGGCCACTCTGTGTCCAGCCCGCACTCGCCGTAGCCCAGGTGGAAGAACCCGTTCTCGCCCCAATCCGGTCCCCACGAGTTCTTCACCGTCCACGACTGGTCGACGTCGTCGTAGCCCGTGACGCACACGAGATGCAAGCCGGTGAAGCCGCCGGTGACGTGGTTGTAGCGTCCGCCTTTGTAGAACGGCAGGTCCTCGTAGACCCGCATGCCGGCGATCACGGGGCCATTGGTGGCCAGACTCTGCTTGCGCCCCTCCGGGGACGTTGCCGCCGACCAACCGGTCACCTTGACGACCGGCTCGAGGTCGCGAACCGCACCTCGTGCCAGCCCGAGGCACCGTCGGGGAGCACGTCGGCCACGACGCCGGTCTGCACCTCGCCGTCGCTGTCGATGGCGCGGACCCTCAGCGTGTGGTCGCCCGCTTCCACTTCCAGCGTGGTCGCCCACTGCACCCAGCTGTCGATGGTGTCGGCGTCGCCGATCTCGACCGACTGCCATCCCCCGCCGTCGAGGGAGACCTCCACGCCGCTGATTCCGGTGTGCTGCCGCCACGCGACGCCGCCGATCCGCACGGACCCGGCGCCCAGCTCGTCGCCGTTGCCAGGTACGTCGATCCTCGACGACATCTTCACCGGTGCTTCCTCGGCCCAGCCGCGCTGGGTCCAGTACGCCGAGATGTCCTCGAAGGTGGTCACCTCCCAGTCGACCACCCACTTGCAGGCCGACACATAGCCGTAGAGCCCGGGCACCAGGGTGCGCACGGGAAAGCCGTGCTCGATCGGGAGCGGATCGCCGTTCATGGCGACGGTCAGCATCGCGTTGCGGCCGTCGGTCAGCGCTGCCAGCGGTGTGCCGCAGGTCCAGCCGTCGTCGGAGGTCTGGAGCACGGCGTCGGCGCCGTCGAGGACGCCCACCTCACTCAGGAGGTCGGCCACGCGGACCCCGCTCCACCACGCGTTACCGATCAGGTTCCCGCCCACGCTGTTGGACACGCAGTTGAGGGTGACCCACTCCTCGGTGAACTGGCGCGCCATCAGGTCGTCGTAGGTGAGGAGCAGCTCGCGCTCGACCTTGCCGTGGATGCGCAGCCGCCAGTTCTTCGGTTCGATGGCCGGCGGGACCAACGCCGTGTGGATCAGGTAGAAGTCCTCGTTCGGCGTGCGCCACGGCGTGATGCCGTCGAGGCCGACCGACACGCCGGGCGGCGGATCGGGCCGGGTGACACCGGGCAGCCGCAGCAGCCGCCGCGACTCCTCCACCTGACGCCGGCCGCGGCCCAGCACCTGGCCCAGGAACGTCACCCCGACCGAGGCGACGACCATCAACCCGGCGCCGATCAGGAAGCCCCGCCTGGGCGACCCCCCTCCGTCGTCCTTGTCGGCGGCACCGGCCGCCTCGGCACGTCGGTCGGCCCGGCGATCGTCACTGCGCAGGCTCTCGGTGAGGATCGACAGGCACAGGACCCAGGTCACGAAACCCACGATGACCGGCAACAGGTCCGTGGCCCGAGCGCCTCTCTGGTCCGAGATCGCGAAGCCGGCCAGGACGGCGATGGCCGCCAACAACGCCACCGGCTGCCACCACGACCGGCGGGCGAGCCGCCCGGCCCAGGCGAACAACAGGGTGAGCAGGACGAGGAGCACCACGACCAGGAAGGGCTTGTCGTTGGAGCCGAGGATGCTGATGGCTCGCTCGACGACCGGACCCGGCGTGAGACGGATGACCAACTCGGCGACCGCGACGACGGGCGACTCGCGGATCGTCATCACCGTCGCCACGAAGTAGCTGGTGGCGAGGCCCGCCGCGCCGGCGACGATGCCGGCCAGCCACCAGGCGTGCCGGGAGGTCCTCACCCGTCGATTGTCGCCCACATCGTGTCGGCCGGGCATGATGCGCCTGTGACGGATGCCTTACGGCCTGAAGACGTCCCCATGCCCCGGGTCGGCGTGGGCGTCGACGTCCACCGCCTCACGCCGGGCGTCCCGATGCACCTCGCCGGCTTGTCGTGGCCGGACGAGGACGCCGGCCTCGAGGGTCACTCCGACGGTGACGTCGCCGCGCACGCTGCGTGCGACGCGCTGCTCTCGGCCGCCGGCCTCGGCGACCTCGGCAGCCAGTTCGGCACGGCAGACCCGGCGTGGGCCGGCGCCACCGGAGTCGCCCTGCTGGAGGAGACCGCCGCCCGCGTGCGCGTCGCGGGTTTCGCGATCGGCAACGTCGCCGTGCAGGTGATCGGCAACCATCCGCGCCTCGGTCAGCGCCGCGCCGAGGCCGAGGCGGCCCTCGGCGCCGCCGCCGGAGCCCCGGTCACCGTCTCCGCCACCACCACCGACGGCCTCGGCCTCACCGGCCGCGGCGAGGGAGTTGCCGCCGTCGCCACCGCCCTGGTCACACCGATTCGTCTGCGGCCCCCAGCGTAGAAAAGTGAGGGAAACCGCAGACGAATCGGTGTTTCGGTGACTCAGGCGGCGCCGAACAGGCCGAGGATGCCGTTGACCACGGGGGCCCACGACTCGGCGCTCTGCTGGAACTCCTCCGGGGGAGCGTGCTCGGCGGTGATGATCACCGCCGTGCCGTCCTGACGCACGGCGCAGATCAGCAGGCCCTGGAGCGGGACCGACGCCTGCTGGTCGGTCCAGGTCGCCTGGTACTGCATGCCCGCCATCGACACGACCGACCCGAAGGCCTGCAACGGCGTGATGTCGGTCTGGCGGAACTGCGTGTAGGTGTTCTTCGGCAGGATGTCGCCGACCGAGGCCGCGATCACCGACGCCGCGTCTGACGACGGGTCGACGGTGCCGGTCACGGCGTACACGAAGCTGTTCTCACCGTCGCCGAGCAGCACGTCGCTGTTGCCCGTGCCGACGACCTGCCAACCCGGCAGCACCGGCACCTGCACGCCGTTGCCGATGGTGACCACGTCACCGCCGGGCTCCGGGTCGAGCGTGGGCGCAGGGCCCTCGGTCGGCGTGACGGGTGATGGCTCCTCTGTCGGGGCCGGTTCCTCAGTCGGCTCGGAACCGTCCGTCGGCTGGTCACTGGGCTGGGGAGCTGCCGTGCCGATCGGGCTCGGGCTGAGGATCCCGCCGTCGGGCGTGATCTCCTCGCCCGGGTCGACGGCGCCGCCGGTGGACGTGTTCGGGAGCTCGTCGTCGCCGCCGAACACGAGAGCACCGATGCCACCGATCGCCCCGACCGCGACCACGCCGGCCACGATCAGGCCGATCGTCTTGCCGCGGCTCGACGAGAAATTGCCACCGGGTCCGTCCGAACCGGCCGGGGGGACCGGCGCACCGCCTTGCGGGTAGCCGTAGCCCGGCTGGGTCGCCGGAGCAGCGGGAGCGTACGCCGGCTGGGCCGGGGCGTACGCCGGCTGGGCCGGCACCGGCTGGGTCGCCGCCGGAGGCGGAGTGGCCGGGACGGCGGGCTGGGCAGGGGCCGGCGCCGCCGGGTCGACCGGCGGCTGACCCGCGGGCGGCGTCGCTCCGGGCTGCTGGGGAGGCTGCTCGGTCATCCCACACCTCCCGCCGAGGGAGCGGCCATGCTGCGGCGCGCCTGGTGGCTGGTGGAGCGCACGGACGTGCCACACACCATGCAGAAGTTGGAGTTGTCGAGCAGGAGGTTCTCGCACTCCGGGCAGAAGCTCTCGTCGACCGTCGACCGCGTGGAGCGCAGGCCGTCGGTGCGAACGGCGTCCTCGACGGCCGCCTCGAGGAGCGCGGCCTGCATCATCACGCGGATCCGCACGACGAGCACGGTGAGGATGACGAAGCCCCACAGCAGGCCGAGGGCCTGACCGAACGGCACGTAGGAGAGGAGCCGGACACCGAGCCAGTAGCCGACGCTGGCGGCGACCGCGAGCCCGAAGTTCATGAAGTACGAGGCCTTGAACCCGTCGTAGCCCTCGCCCTTGCCGGAGAACGCCGCGACCGCGATGCCCGTCGCGGTGCCGTAGATGAGCGACTTGACCACCATCAGGTTCACCACGACGACCGCCCACGAGGCCAGCCCGTCGGTGGTGCGGAAGTCAGCGGAGGTGAAGACGGAGGAGTAGAGGACGATCGTCTCGAACGCGGCGTACGCCGTGCCGGCTGCGATGCCGAAGGTCAACCCGTCGATCATGTCGTCGAACTGCGGCCGGGTCGCCAGGAAGACGGGACCGATGTTCATGACGACCATGGCCACGATCGGCAGCACGACCGCGAACAGCAGCAGCGCCGGGATCGACAGCGAGTCGATGCCGACGCGGGAGCCGGCCGCGAAGGTGTTGAACTGGTCGTCGAAGACCCAGCGGAAGAAGAAGAGGGTCACCAGCACCGAGAGCACTCCGGTCCCGATGAACAGCCCTGCTACGACGGGGACGGGAGCGTCCTCCCACATGTTCACGTCGTAGATGTAGACGAGGTAGACGATCGGGATCATGAACGCCGCAGCGGCCACCGCGATCGGCAGCAGGCCCAGACCCGTGGCCCCGATGATCAGGACGGCGCTGGCGATCATCGCCCAGCGGTAGTTGTCGGCCGTCTGGCGGTTGGTGTGCGGCATGATCGTCGAGATCAGCGCGAACTGGTTCACGCCCTCCGACGACTGCACGGCGTACGAGCCGGCTCTCGTGGATGCGCTGCCACGCAGAGAGGTCCCGCAGCGGTAGCAGTAGAGCGCTACCTCCGGGTTCTCGGTGGAGCAGGTGGGACAGGGCACGGTGGTTACCTCTCCGTCGGTCGTCTCGCTCACTCGGGTCACTCGATCGGGCGTCATGCCTGGGCTCGACATGCAGGGTGCAGGCTATTTGTCGCGCTGGCGCGACGGTAGGTCTTTTCGAGCCATTTCACTTGGCCAGGAGACTATGGGGCGGGACGGGGGGACGACGTGAAGAAACGCATGACCGAAACAGGAGGCTTCGGACGCCCCGGTAGGTCAGAATCTCCGATCATGAGCCGCGCGCGTCGACTTCTGGCCGTTCCCGCTGTCGTCGCCCTGGTGCTGGGGATGACGGCCTGCGACGACAGTCGCTCGATCGGCGGCGACGACCCTGGCCCGACGACCCTCATCGCGTCGGCGGCGTACGCCAGCACCCACCCCGACACCGACGTCTCCGGGCAGCTGGCGAGCCTCCAGCGCGCGATCAACGAGCTGCGCGACTCCACCGGCTCGGGCTGGGTCGGCCGGCAGGACGACGTGACCGGCTACCTCGGCGAGCTGACCGGCGGCCGATACGCACCCGAGGCCGCAGACAGCCAGGGGGACGCCACCGACGCCACCGCGACCGCAACCGCCTTCCTCGACGAGTACGCCGAGGATCTCTTCGGCGTCCCCGCCGACGCGGTCGTCGTGCCTACCGGGGGCGAGACCGACGCCAGCGGAAGCACGGTCCTCCGGGCGCAGCAGGAGCTCGCCGGCGTGCCGGTTCTCGACGGCAGCCTGGCCCTCACGCTGGGCGGCGACGACGAGCAGGCCCGGCTCAACGTCGTCCGCGGCCGGGTGTTCCCGGGCATCGACGTGTCCACCGACCCGCGGATCACCCCGCGCATCGCGCGGCGTGAGGCGATCAGGCTCAGCCAGGGCCAGGTCAAGGGCCAGCCGCGCCTGGTCGTGCTGCCCCGCGACATCGGCAGGCTGGCGTGGGAGGTCAACGTCTTCGCCGCTGGCCAGTCCGATGCCGGGGTCCAGCTCAGCGACGGGTTGTACTACCTCGACGCCGTCAGTGCTGAGCTGCTCGAGGTGCGGCCCACCACCGCCGAGCTCGCCGCGCCCAGCGTGTTCAGCAAGCTGCTGTCGAAGGGCTCGCCCCAGGTGTCGCGCCGGCTGACCCAGATGGTGCTCGCGAGTCTCGACGGCCCGAAGGGTCAGCCGGTCGACGTCACCGGCAACGCGCCGTACCTCGGGCGGGTCACCGCCAAGGGGTTGCGCAACAACCAGGGCGTGTCGCTGGTCGACACCACCACGCCGAGCTACAACCCGGCCACCGGGAAGGGCGGGATCTACACCTTCAGCGCCGACGGCTCGAGCAGCAACTCCAACCTGCCCGGCCGCCCCTACGCCGAGAGCTCGACCGAGATCAGCGACCCCGACGCGATCGGCGCCCATAAGATCAGCCGGATCGTCTACGACTACTACGCCGGCATCGGCCGCAACTCCTGGGACGGCAAGGGCGCGTCGATGGTCTCGACGGTCAACTTCAGCGACGGTGACTTCTGCAACGCGTTCTTCAGCTCGGGCCTCGCGCAGATGGTCTACGGCAACCCGTGCGAAGGACCTGGCGGCAACATGCAGCTGGTCACCCTCGACGTGACCGGTCACGAGGTCACCCACGGCGTCACCAGCTCGACCGCAGGGCTCAACTACACCGGACAGTCGGGCGCCCTCAACGAGTCGTTCTCCGACTACTTCGGGAACGTGATCGGCGACCGCTACTACAAGCGCGACTCCGCCACCCTCGGCGAGGACGCCTGCAAGACCGCGAGCCAGCCACAGTCGCTCTGCTCGCAGAACCCCAGCGGTGCGCTCGCCACGCGCTACATGCTCAACGGCAACACCATGGACGACTACCTCAACGTCATCGACCCGCCGTTCCGCTGGACCGTCGCCGTCGGCCGGATCACCGACAACGGCGGCGTCCACCTCAACTCCGCGATCTGGAACAACGCGCTGTGGACCATCCGCGGTCAGCTGGCCAAGATCGACAACCAGCCGGCCTACCAGTCCAGGCTCGCCGCCGACTTCGACCTGATCGTCTACTACACGCTCACCCACCAGCTCGGCCCGAACTCCTCGATGGTCGACGCCGCCAACGCGGTCGAGGACACCGCCGTCAAGGCGGGGGCCGCCGCCACGATCATCCGCGTCGCCAAGGAGGTCTTCGACCAGACGGGGCTGTGCCCGGGCTGCTACGACCCCGGTCCGATCGCCGGCGACATCGTCACCAACAAGTCGCAGTCCGAGGTCAGCCCGGTGGTGTCGGGCAAGAACATCGCCTGGATCAACCCGGTCGGCGGGCCCGGCACACCGTCGGTCAGCAACGGGCTCTCGTCCAACCCGATGACCTACGACATCGCGTGGGCGGGTGACTCGCTGGTCACGATGGAGCTGACCAACAGCGGCGAGGCCGTGGTGCTCCACGAGAAGGGCGGCAAGACCACCAAGCTCGACAACCTCCAGCTCTCCACGTTCATCGCCGGCCTCGGCGGCTCCGAGGACGGCGCGGCCTGGTGGACGGCCGAGAACAGCACGATGAGCTACGTCGACGCCAAGGGAAAGGTGAGCCGGGTCAAGATCAACGGGGTCGGCTCGGCGTCCATCACGGCGATGGCCGCGGGCGGAGGCACCGTCGGCTTCGGCACGGACGACGGCCGGGTCGGCATCTGGAGGCCCGGCACCAACGAGGTGGCCGCGGTCGGCGCGATGTCGGGCGGCGTGCTCTCCGTGGCGGCCTACGGCGACCACGTGGTGGCCATCGACGGCAACCAGTCCGCCGACGCCTTCGGGACCGACGGCACCTCCACCCACCTCAGCGACTTCGCGTTCCCGTTCGGCGCGGCAGCGAGCGCCGAGTACGCCGTGTTCCCGGTGGCCGTCGACAGCCTGCCGGGCGGCGTCAGCGAGGCCATGGGCGGCCGGATGCCCGACACCGACCTCTACCTCTACTCCTTCGAGACCAACAAGATCTACAACCCGCTGAAGGAGCGCGGCCAGCAGGGCTTCCCCTCGATCTCCGGCAACCGCCTGGTCTGGCAGGACGGCGTCTTCGGCGGCGACGACATCATGGAGGTCCGGCTTCCCTCTGGGCTGTGACCTCCCGCTGGTTGAGGAGGTCGCGCAGCGACCGTCACGAGACCCCGAGCGGCAAGCGAACCTGCAGGTGCGGCCTGTGGTTTCGTGACAGGCGCTGCTACGGCCCTCCTCAACCAGCGGTGTGGACCTCGCGCCGCCGACCCACGAGCACGACGCCCTCGACGACCCGGACCTCGTACGCCGGCACCGAGACGTGCTCGTCCTCCAGGCAGTGCCCGGTACGGAGGTCGAAGGCGTGCCGGTGTCGCGGCGAACCCACGAACGGCACGCCGTCGCGGTTGCCGACGATGCCTTTGGAGAGCAGCGAGGTGCGGTCGAAGGGGTCGTGGTTGCCCAGCGCGAAGACCGTGTCGTCCGCAGCGCGGAAGATCGCCATCGCCTGACCGTGCACCAGGGCGCTGGCACCGCGCTCGACCTCGAGCTCGGCGACCCGGCAGACCGGTAGCCACTCTGTTGCATGGTCGAGCGGAGCTCGACTGTCCGGCGCGCCCATGAGGTCGCTCCTTCCTCCTCGCTCGCTCGCCCAGGGGCTCGCCACGCTCGTCGTGCAGGAGCGACCGGCGCGGCGGACCCACCAGCCAGGCCAGTGACGATAGGCGACCAGTGTTGTCGTGGTGTTTCGCCGTGTTACGGCCGCGAGAACAGTGCTGGCTAGGCTCACCCGCGTGACCGAGCCCGACGTCGCCGTGGTCGTGGTCGCAGCCGGTTCCGGCACCCGGCTCGGGGCCGAGGTCAACAAGGTCCTGCTGCCCCTGCTGGGCGTGCCTGTGGTGGCCTGGTCGGTGCGCACGGCGCTGGCGCTGCCCGACGTACGCCGCGTGGTCGTGGTGCACCGACCCGGCGAGCGGGAGGCGATGGGCGAGGCGCTGGCCCCTCACCTCGGCGACCGTGAGGTGCTGCTGGTCCCTGGCGGTGAGACCCGGCACGCCTCGGAGTGGCAGGCGCTCCAGGTGCTCGCGGCCGAGATCGACGACGGTGGGCTCACGATCGTCGCCGTGCACGACGCGGCTCGTCCGCTGGCGGCCGCCGAGCTCTTCGAGCGCACCCTGGCCGCAGCCCGTCAGCACGGTGGTGCGATCCCGGTCGTGCCCGTCGACTCGGTGATCCGCCGCGACGGTGCCCCGACAGGCCGCGACGCCCTGGCCGGAGTGCAGACACCGCAGGCGTTCCGGGCCGCTGACCTGCTCGCGGCCTACCGGGCGGCCGAGGTCGACGGCTTCACCGGCACCGACACTGCGTCGTGCGTCGAGCGCTACGCCGACCTCACCATCGCCGCGGTGCCCTCGAGCCCGGCCAACCTCAAGATCACCTTCCCCCACGACCTCGAGCTCGCCGAACGGCTGGTCACGCCGGCAGGGTGAGCGCCTCGAGGATGCGCACGTCGTCGGGCCCGCTCACCCGCATCGCCTCCGGTGGGGCCTCGACGAGGACGACCGGGCCGTCGGCCCGCAACCGCTCGACCAACCCAGCCAGGTCGCCGGCCGGGTCCGGCAGGTCCGGTGTGCGCGCGACCACGGAGGCCGGCACCACCAGCGGCGAGACGACGCGCACCAGCGCTTCGCGGTCGACCGTTGCGCCGAGCGTCTGGCCGTCGAGCGTCTTGAGCGTGTCCGTCACCGCGTGCACGCCCGCGACTACGACGTCCTCGTCGACGGCGCGGCGTACGCAGTCGGCGATGAATGCCGGCGGCGTCATGGGGCACAGACAGTCGTGGAGCACGAGCGGCAGGTCTGCGTCGGCGAGGCCGGCGGCCACCGTCCGCGCGTCGACCGGCAGCACCCCGGCTTCCGACAACGCCCAGGTGGCCGTGGTGACGAGGGCCTCGCCGTGGACGAGCGCGAACGGCATCGACCCGCGGCCCTCGTCGAGGACCCGCCCGAGCGCGATCACCTCGAGGTAGGTCTGGCTCATCGGCAAGCTCCTGAAATCACCACAGGCCCCGCCCGGCGTGAGCCGGGCGGGGCCTGAGGCAGTGGATCAGGACGCGAGCACCTCGTCGAGGATGGCCTCGGCCTTGTCCTCGTTGGTGTGCTCGGCCAGGGCCAGCTCGGAGACGAGGATCTGGCGCGCCTTGGCCAGCATCCGCTTCTCGCCAGCGGAGAGGCCACGGTCACGCTCGCGGCGCCAGAGGTCGCGGACGACCTCGGCCACCTTCATGACATCGCCGCTGTGGAGCTTCTCGAGGTTGGCCTTGTAGCGACGCGACCAGTTGGTCGGCTCCTCGACGTGAGCGGCACGCAGGACGTCGAAGACTCGGTCCAGGCCCTCCTTGTCGACCACGTCACGAACCCCGACCAGGTCGAGGTTCATCGCGGGGACTCGGACCACGAGGTCCTGTTGGGCGACGATCCGAAGGACGAGGTACTGGCGGTCCTCCCCTTTGATCGTGCGCATCTCGATATCTTCGATTACTGCGGCCCCGTGATTCGGGTAGACAACCGTTTCGCCGACGGTGAAGGTCATATGTTCTGTACCCCTTTCCAGGTGACCAGTCTAACACGTCAGCAAATGAGCGACCGACACGTTTGCCCAGGTCAGAGGCCTTTTCCGGGCTTGACAAAGCCCACAATCATGTGCCGTCACGGCGCGGAAGCGCCGCCTGGTCGATACTGACCGCCATGTCAGTGGTGCCGGCGGCGAGGCCTCACCTGGTGCCCGTGCTGCTGGTGCGCTCGGCCCACCCACTGCACGCCCTGGTCACGGCCCTGGTGCTCGGCGGCACCGCCTTGGCCACCGGCCGGCCGGCGCGCGAGGCGGGGCTGGTCGCGGTCACGGTGCTCGTCGGGCAGGCCGTCGTGGGCTGGCACAACGACCTCGTCGACCGCGAGCGAGACGCGGCCCACGACCGGCCCGGCAAGCCACTGGCGTCCGGGGCCCTCGACCCGGGCAGCGTGTGGTTCGCGCTCGCCTGCGGGGTCCTGCTCCTCGTCCCGCTCGCGCTCGGCAACGGCGTCACCGCTGGCTGCGCCTACCTGCTGTCCGTCGCGGTCGCGCCTCCTGGGCAACGTGGTCCTCCGCCGGACGGCGTTCTCGTGGCTGCCCTGGGCGGCGTCGTTCGGACTGCTGCCGGCGTTCTTGTCGTACGGCGGGTGGGGCGGCCAGGCCGAGGGCGAGCCGCCGACGCGTGCTCGTCACCGCGATCGCAGCGCTGCTCGGCATCGCCGTCCACTTCCTGCTGGCCCTGCCGGACCTCGTCGACGACAACGCCGACGGGCTGCGTCACCTGCCGCTGCGGGTGGCGCTGCGCACGGGTGCTCCTCGGCTGCTGTGGATCACGGTGGCCGTGACGGTGTTCCTGGCTGCGTCGCTGGTCGTCGCGCTGGCCACGGTCGGGCTGCGCCAGTAGACCGGCCGGAGCACCTGGAAGGAGGGCCGTCCTTCGACGCTAGGCTGTGGCTCGCACACCCGTCGACCACGAAGGCCTGTGACCCATGGACCGTCGGCTCTCGCGCCGCTCCCCAGACCCCGGCTCGCCCTCTTGATCGGCGCGCTCGTCCTCGCCGTCCCCGGCGTCTCCGCGTGTGGCTTCAACTACGCCACCGACAAGGAGAACACCATCGTCAACGGCACCAACTACCAGGACGGCGTGGTCGACGTCCTCAACGCGTTGATCGTCTCGAGCGAGGACGGGTCCGGCACCTTCATCGCCACCCTGGCCAACAACTCGCCCGACGAGGCGATCAGCTTCGAGTCGCTGGGCTTCGGCGCCAACTCCACGGTGCAGGTCGCGTCGTTCTCCCCGATCGAGGTCGCGCCCCACGGTCTGGTCAACCTCGCCGACGAGGAGCAGGGCATCAAGGTCGTCCGGCGAGTTCAGAGGCCGGTCGAGTTCATCGACGCTGAGCGTCGGCTTCGACAACGGCGAGACGGCCGACATGGACGTCCCCGTCGTGGCCGCCGACGACGAGTACACCGGCCTCGACAACGGCACGGGCGTCCCGTCGCCGTCGGCCGCAGCCGTCCGCCGAGTAGCGCGCGATGACCTACGAGCTCGTCCTGCTCCGCCACGGCGAGAGCACCTGGAACGCCAAGAACCTGTTCACCGGCTGGGTCGACGTCGACCTGTCCGACAAGGGCCGCCAGGAGGCCGTGCGCGGCGGCGAGCTGATCCGCGAGGCCGACCTGCTGCCCGACGTCGTCCACACCTCGCTGCTGCGCCGCGCGATCACGACCGCCAACCTGGCGCTCGACGCGGCCGACCGGCACTGGATCCCCGTACGCCGCTCGTGGCGGCTCAACGAACGCCACTACGGCGGCCTCCAGGGCAAGGACAAGAAGCAGACGATGGAGGAGTTCGGCGAGGAGCAGTTCATGCTCTGGCGCCGCTCCTTCGACGTGCCCCCGCCGCCGATCGACGACGACGACGAGTTCTCCCAGGTGGGCGACCCGCGCTACGACGGCCTCGGCGAGGAGATGCCGCGCACCGAGTGCCTCAAGGACGTCATCGCCCGGATGCTCCCCTACTGGGAGTCCGACATCGTCGCCGACCTGCGCGCGGGCCAGCGCGTGCTCGTCGCGGCCCACGGCAACAGCCTCCGCGCCGTGGTCAAGCACCTCGACCAGATCAGCGACGACGACATCGTCGGTCTCAACATCCCGACGGGCATGCCGCTGCTCTACCGCCTCGACGACGACCTGCAGCCGACCGTCAAGGGCGGCGAGTACCTCGACCCCGACGCCGCTGCCGCCGCTGCCGCCGCCGTCGCCAACCAGGGCCGCTGACCCAGGCCGCTGGCGAGGAGGTCGCAGGCCCGTCACGAGACCGTGACGCGGCAGCGACTTCGAGTCGGCACGCTAGCGCGCCCTCGACCAGCGGGGTCGACTCGTGGACGGGAACTGGCCGGTGACCACGAACACCACCCGGTTGCCGACCGAGACGGCGTGGTCGGCGATCCGCTCGTAGTAGCGGCCGAGCAGGGCGATGTCGACGGCGGCCTCGACGCCGTGGGCCCAGTCGTCGGAGAGCAGCTGCGGCGAAGCTGGTGCGGCGCAGGTGGTCCATCTCGTCGTCGTCGCGGCCGAGCACGATCGCGGCCTCGACGTCGCGCTCGGTGATGATCTGCGCGACGCGGGCGACCATGTCCTCGGCGACCTCGGCCATCCGCGCGACCGTCGGGCGGACCTCGTCGGGCACCGCGATGGCCGGGCACCCGCAGCCGGGCGATCTTGGCGACGTGCACCGAGAGGTCGCCCATCCGCTCGAGCTCGCTGACCATCCGCAGCGCGGACGACGATGGTCCGCAGGTCGCCGGCGACGGGCTGCTGGAGCGAGAGCAGGGAGAAGCACGTTGTCCTCGACCCGCTCGGTCGCCTCGTCGATCTGCGGCGTCGGCGCTGATGACCTCCTCGGCCTTCTCGGCGTCGCCGGTCAGCAGGGCCTGGGTGGCGAGCCGCACCGCCTGCTGCGACGTTGCCGCACGACGCCGGCGAGGTCGCTGAAGATGGAGTCGAGCTGGTCGTGGTAGGCCTCACGCATGCCGCCGGACCGTACGGGCGCTCAGGTGACCAGTTGGCGTCAAGCGGTGAACGCGCGGTGAACAGTCGTCGAGAGGCCGTGCGCTGCGAAGCGGGCGACAGGTGAACCGCTGCGTACGATCGTGATCGTGGACCCGACCACGCAGGCCTTTCTCGCGGCGCTCATCGGAGCGCTCGTGGCGGGTGGTGCGAGTTCTCGCGTGGCACGTCAGCGAGCGCCAGCAGCGCACGCTCCCGACGTCGAGGAGCCCGTCGTGCCCGCCGGGCGTCGCCTCCGTGCTGTCGGTGCTGCGCAGCAGCGCGGTCGTCGTCGGCGACGACGACACCGTGCTGAAGGCCAGCGCGCCGGCGTACGCGATGGGCCTGGTTCGCGGCACCAGCCTGGTGTCGCGACGAGCTCGCCGAGCTGGTCGCGCAGGTACGCCGTGACGGGCAGATCCGCGAGACCGAGCTGCTGATCGGCGCGCCAGGGCCCGACCCGCGCCACGTCACCGTCCGGGTCGCGCCGCTCGGCTCCACGCTGGTGCTCGCGCTGGTCGAGGACCGCACCCGCGAGCGCCGGGTCGAGACCGTGCGCCGCGACTTCGTGGCCAACGTCTGCCACGAGCTGAAGACGCCGGTCGGCGCGATCAGGCTGCTGGCCGAGGCCGTGTGCGACGCCGCCGACGACCCGAGCGCCGTACGCCGGTTCGCCGGCCGGATGCTGACCGAGTGCGACCGGCTGTCCCGGCTGGTGCAGCAGATCATCGAGCTGTCCCGTCTCCAGGACGACGACCCGCTCGACGCGCCCGTCGTGGTCGCGCGTCGACGACGTGCGTCGCCGGCGCGGTCGACACCTGCGCGATCGACGCCGACGACCGCGGCATCAAGATCGTCACCGGCGGGCGTCCACGGGCTGAAGGTCTTCGGCAACGAGGAGCAGGTCGCGTGCCGCCGTCGCCAACCTGGTCGCCAACGCGGTCGCCTACTCCGGCGCCGACTCGACGGTGCTGGTCTCGACCAAGGCCGTACGGACGCGACAGTCGTCGAGATCTCGGTCGTCGACCAGGGCATCGGCATCCCCAGCGGCGAGATCGACCGCATCTTCGAGCGTTTCTACCGCGTCGACCCGGCGCGCCACCGGTCCACCGGCGGCACCGGGCTCGGGCTGTCCATCGTCAAGCACGTCGCGGCGACCCACGGCGGCGAGGTCCGCGTGTGGTCCGTCGAGGGCCAGGGCTCGACGTTCACCCTCACCCTGCCGCGCGCCCACCAGGAAGCCAGGAGGCACAGCCTGTGACCCGGGTACTCGTCGTCGAGGACGAGGAGAGCTACAGCGACGCCCTCGCCTACATGCTCCGCAAGGAGGGCTACGACGTCGCGATCGCCGCGACGGCCCCGACGCCCTCGACGGAGTTCGACCGCCACGGCGCCGACATCGTGCTGCTCGACCTGATGCTCCCGGGCTGCCCGGCACCGAGGTGTGCCGCCAGATCCGGCAGACCTCCAACGTCCCGGTGATCATGGTCAGCGCCAAGGACGACGAGGTCGACAAGGTGGTCGGCCTCGAGCTCGGCGCCGACGACTACGTCACCAAGCCCTACTCCCCGCGCGAGCTGGTCGCCCGCATCCGCGCGGTGCTGCGCCGCGGCCAGGAGCCCGACCTCGCGCCCGTCCACCCTCGAGGCCGGGCCGGTGCGGATGGACGTCGAGCGCCACGTGGTGACCGTCGGCGGCAGCGAGCAGCGGCTGCCGCTCAAGGAGTTCGAGCTGCTCGAGATGTTCCTCCGCAACCCCGGCCGCGTGCTCACCCGCGGCCAGCTCATCGACCGGGTCTGGGGCTCCGACTACGTCGGCGACACCAAGACCCTCGACGTCCACGTCAAGCGGCTGCGCGCCAAGCTCGAGCCCGACCCCGAGCGAGCCGAAGTACCTCGTCACCGTGCGCGGGCTGGGCTACAAGCTGGACCTGTGATGCTGCGTCGAGGAACACCCGGTCGAGCCGGGGATCCTGCGACTGTCGGGCGGTTGCAACGCCCGAGAATCGGCGTGAACGTGCCGACAAGTACGGCGGGATATCGGCGTACGTCGTCCGATAACCGCGTGTCCGGTGTCGGTGGTCGTCCCTAGGCTCGACGGGTGAACGCGACCCCCGCCCGGACCTGGCTCCCGCTCGCCGCCGTGTCGGTGACGCTGGTGCTGTGGGCGTCGGCGTTCGTGGCGATCCGCCACCTCGGCAAGGACTTCGCGCCCGGGTCGCTGTCGCTCGGGCGCCTGCTCGTGGGCGCGGCGACCCTGGGGGCGGTCGTCGCTGCACCCAGCCGCGGATGCCGCGACCGACGGGGCGGGAGTGGCTCGTCGATCGTGGCGATCGGCGTGCTGTGGTTCGGCATCTACAACGTCGCCCTCAACGAGGGCGAGCAGCACGTCGACGCCGGTACGGCGTCCATGCTGCTGCAGGTCTCGCCGATCCTGATCGCGGTGCTGGCGACTATGTTCCTCGAGCGAGAGGTTCACGACGTACCTCACGATCGGACTGGCGCTGGCGTTCTCCGGCGTGGTCCTGATCGGCACGGCCGACAGCGGCTCCGGCGGCAGCCGCGACATCCTCGGAGTGGTGCTGTGCCTGGTCGCGGCGGCCGTCTACTCCATCAGCGTGATCCTCCAGAAGCCGCTCGTGGCCCGCTTGCCGGCGCTCCACATCGTCTGGCTGGCGTGCACCGTCGGCGCGATCGCGTGCCTGCCGTTCGCCGGCCAGCTGGTCGACGACACCCGCGCGGCGCCGACGTCCTCGATCCTCTGGGTCCTCTACCTCGGCGTCTTCCCCACGGCGATCGCGTTCACCACCTACGCCTACGCCCTGCGCCACATGAGCGCCTCGAGCCTCGGCGTGACGACGTACCTCGTCCCGCCGATCACCATCGTGATGGGGCTGGTGTTCCTGGGCGAGACGCCGCCCACGATCGCGTACGCCGGCGGGGCGCTCGCGCTGCTCGGCGTCGCCGTCGCCCGGCGCAAGCCCAAGCCGAAGGCCGCCGTGCCGGAGCCGCAGGAGACGGCGCGCGTCCATGAGGATGCGATGCTGCGCACGTGAACGTCGTTGCGGATGTGCTGGTCGCCCTCGTGGCCCTGATCCACCTCTACATCGTCGTGCTCGAGATGTTCCTGTGGACCAAGCCGCAGGGGCGGGCGGCGTTCGGCACGGACGCCGAGTTCGCCGAGGCGTCGAAGACCCTCGCGGCCAACCAGGGCCTCTACAACGGCTTCCTGGTCGCCGGCCTGGTCTGGGGTCTGGTGGCCGACAAGACCGACGTCCTGGTGTTCTTCCTGCTGTGCGTGATCGTGGCCGGCGTGTACGGCGCGGCGACGGTCAGCCGCCGGATCCTGCTCGTGCAGGCGCTACCGGCCGCCCTCGCGCTCGTCGCCGTCCTCGTCGCCGACTGACCGGCGGCGGGCGGATCGGCGCCGGTCTCGAGCCAGCCGCGGAACGCCTCGAGGTTGGCGGTCGACTCGCCGCGCAGGTGGCGCCACTCCCACTCCTTGCGGATCGAGGAGGCGAACCCCAGCTCGAGGATCGTGTTGAACGACTCGTCGGCGTAGGTCAGCACCGAGCCGAGCAGCCGGTCGAGCTCGTCGGGGGTCGACCGACGACAGCGGCAGCCGGGCGTCGAGGTAGATGTCGCCGAGGCGGTCGACGGCGAACGAGACGGCGTACATCCTGCAGGTTGCGCTGCAGCAGCCAGCGGTAGACCGCCTCGTGGTTCTCGTCGGGGCGCCGGCACACGAACGCGTGGCACGCCGAGGGCGTGCGGGCCGACGTCGAGCCGCACGGCGGTCTGCAGCTTGCGTCTCGCCCGGCAGCGCGAAGCTGAACACGCCGTCGGCGGGTTCGTTGAACTCGATGTCGTGCTCGCTCGAGGTGAGCCCTGATCGTGGACTGACCTCGGCGGCGGACACGCGGCCAGGTTAGGCAACGGCCTCGCGCATGTACGACCGGGCCCGGTCGTAGGCCTCGAGGGTCTGCTCGGCGGTGAGGTCCCAGGAGAACTGCGCGGCCTGGCGCGACCGCGCCTCGTCGCGAGCCGCTCGCGCAGCGCCGGGTCGTTGACGAGCGCGGCGCAGCGCGTCGGCCCAGTCGGCGGGCTCGGTGGCAGTCGACCAGGAGGCCGCTGCGGCCGTCGTCGACGACCGTCGTCAGGCCCCCGACGGCGGCGGCCACGACGGGGGTGCCCGAGGCCTGGGCCTCGACGGCGACCAGGCCGAACGACTCGTTGTAGGACGGTACGGCGACCAGGTCGGCCGCGGCGTACCACTGCGCCAGCTCGGCCTGCGCGCACCGGCGGCACGAACCGCACGACGTCGTCGAGGCCGAGCGTCGACGGCCAGCTGGGCCAGCGACTCGGGGTGGTCGAGGCCCGATGCCCGACGGGCCGCCGACGATCGGGACCACCAGGCGCGAGCGAAGCTCGGGCGTCGCGCTCGAGGAGCACCGCGACGGCCCGCAGCAGCACGTCGGGTGCCTTCAGCGGCTGGATCCGGCCGGCGAACAGCAGCACCGACGCGTCGGCCGGCAGGTCGAGCGCGGCCGCGGGCCTCGGCCCGGTCGCGCGGGCCGGAACACGTCGAGGTCGACGCCCGGGTGGATCACCTCGACGCGGGAGGCTCAGGCGTCGTACAGGTTGATCAGCTGCTTGGCCTCGGTGTCGGTGTTGGCGATCAGCATGTCGGCGGCCTCGACCACCTGCTCCTCGCCGATGATCCGGGCGGCGGGCTCGGGGGTGTCGCCCTCGGCGAGCGCGTCGTTCTTGACCTTGGCCATGGTGTGCATCGAGTGCACGAGCGGCACGCCCCAGCGGTCGCGGGCGAGCGCGCCGACCTGGCCGGAGAGCCAGTAGTGGGAGTGCAGGGCGTCGTAGTGGCCGAGCGGCTGGGAGGCCTCGGCGCGCAGCACCTCGCGGGCGAACACGCACAGCTGCCCGGGCAGCTCGGCCTTGGTGAGGCCCTCGAACGGGCCGGCGTGGATGTTGCGGACCAGCACCCCGGCGCCGCCTCGACGACCGGTCGGCAGGGCCGAGGAGGTGGCGCGGGTGAAGATGTCGACCTCGATGCCCTGTGCGGCGAGCCGCTTGGACAGCTCCATCACGTAGACGTTCATGCCGCCGGCGTCACCGATGCCGGGCTGGTCGAGCGGGGAGGTGTGCAGGCTGATCATCGCCACACGATCGATAGCTCCCACGGGCGTGCCTTCCGGTCGGCGGACTCCTCCAGAGAGCCCAACCACCGAGTTCGAGGACTGATTCCCGCTGGATCGGCTTCGGTGTCAGAGGGTGGCGCGCTGTGGGGTCGGCCGGGCGAGCTGGACGACCGCGAACACCGCCACCAGCGCCCCCGCCAGCCCCCACACGACACCGTCGTCGGAGGCCGAGGTGGCCGCGAAGGCGACCACCATCCAGAACAGCAGCGGCAACGCGCACGCCACGAACAACCGCAGCGCCAGCAGGCCCCGCTTGACCAGCAGGGTGCCGAGCTCGAGGAGGAACAAGGTGACCAGGACCGCCCCCAGCCAGAACAGGCCGAGCTCGACAGGGTCGTCACCACCGTCCCAGATGAACCACGCGGCCACCCAGGCCACGCCACCGAGGAGACCGACCACCTGTGCGGCCCGCGTCACGGCCATGGGCACGTTGAAGGCTCCTTCCGAGCTCGGTTCCCCCCGTGCAGACCGGCCAGTCTGCCCGGGAGAGCGACCGTGCACAATCGCGCCATGGCAGAACTCACCGAGGGGCGCCCAGACATTCGCCGGGCCCTCGTCACCGGAGCCAGCAGCGGGATCGGCGCGGCCACCGCGCGCCGGCTCGCGGCGGAAGGTTTCCACGTGCACTGCGCCGCCCGACGTACGGACCGGATCGAGGCCCTGGCGGCCGAGATCGGTGGCGTGGCGACCGCGTGCGACGTCACCGACGCCGACTCCGTCGCCGCGCTGGGCGAGCGGGTCGGCCCCGTGCTGCACGTGCTGGTCAACAACGCGGGCGGGGCGTTCGGCGCCGACACGGTCGAGGAGGGCGACCCCGAGGACTGGGCGCGCACGTACGACGTCAACGTGCTCGGCACCCTGCGAGTCACCCAGGCGCTGCTGCCCGCGCTGCGCGCCAGTGGCGACGGGCTGATCGTGAACATGGGGTCGACGGCCGGCCGGGTCGTCTACGAGGGCGGCGGCGTCTACACCGCCGCCAAGCACGCGCTCAAGGCCCTGACCGGCACGCTCCGGCTCGAGCTGAGCGGCGAGCCGATCCGGGTGACGGAGGTGGCGCCGGGGATGGTGCGCACCGACGAGTTCTCCGTCAACCGCTTCCGCGGCGACACCGAGAAGGCCGCGGCCGTCTACGCCGGCGTACCCGAGCCCCTCACGGCCGACGACATCGCCGACGTCGTGGGCTGGGTCGCCACCCGGCCCAGCCACGTCGACATCGACGAGATCGTGGTGCGCCCGGTGGCGCAGGCCGCCCAGCACAAGGTGCATCGCGTCACCTGACCCGCTACATCGGGCAGACTGCCCTCGTGCAGACCATCGGCCTCGTCGGCGGCATGAGCTGGGAGAGCAGTGCGGTCTACTACCGCGACCTCAACCTCGGGGTGCAGGAACGGCTGGGCGGGCTGTCGTCGCCGCGGCTCGTGCTCAGCACGGTCGACTTCGCCGAGCTGACCGACCTCGAGGAGGGCGAGCGCTGGGACCAGATCGGCGAGCTGCTCGCCGAGGCGGGTCGCGGCGTCGAGCGGGCCGGCGCCGACTTCCTGCTGCTCTGCACCACGACGTTCCACAAGGTGGCCGACCAGGTCGAGGCCGCCGTCGGCATCCCGCTGCTGCACCTCGGCGACGTCGTCGCGTCGGCCTGCCTCGCAGCAGGACGCCACGACCGTCGGCCTGATCGGCACCAAGGTGGCGATGGAGGACGAGTTCTTCTCCGAGCGACTCGGCCGCCATGGGGTCTCGGTGATCATGCCCGCCGCCGAGCACCACGACTGGCTCAACTCCGCGATCTACGACGAGCTCGTGCACGGCCGGGTCGTCGACGCCACTCGCCGCCGGGTCGTCGCGCTGACCGAGGAGCTCTGGGACGCCGGCGCCCGCGCGATCCTGCTCGGCTGCACCGAGATCGAGCTGCTCGTCTCGCAGGCCGACGTCGAGCTGCCGGTGCTCCCCTGCACGACGTTGCACGTCAACGCCGCCCTCGACCGGGCCTTGGCCTGACCCCGATTCGTCTGCGGATCACTGCGGTTCTCGACTCGCTGGCGGACCGCAGACGAATCGGTGTTCAGCGGGTTCGGGGTCCGACTCTTGCGCATCGCGCGGGTCAGGCGTTTGCTGGGCTACATCAGCGTCTCTTTCTGAGGGTCCGGCGGGCCGATCGACATGTGCATCCCAGGCCCGGGAGAAGATGGCCATGGCCGTGATCAGCCTTCGTGAGACCGATCAGGCGAGCATTCGTCAGCTGTTCATCGGCAGGGTCCGACCCTGACGGGTTCACCGCTTCCGCGAGCGGTCCTCACGGCGCTGTATCGGCTGATCCCGTGCGACGCCATCGGTGTCGCCGAGGTCGACTCGGCCGGCTACCTGGTCCACGGAATGGCGCTTCCCGGGCACGCCGACGCCCATCATGGATTCCGGGTCTGTGTCGGCCCTGTCCGCACTGCGCTGCAACACGCCTCGGCCTTGCCACCTGACGACGCCGACGCCCTGTTCAACCAGGCCGGCGGAGTCGCGGACGGACTTCGCGTCGGCTTCTCCCTCGCCGGAAGCCACCATGTGGTCCAGCTGTGTCTGCGGCGCACGCAGTCCATGTTCTCCGAACGGGACGTGGCAATGCTGGCGATGCTCCAACCGGCGCTTCACCGCATCGTGCTCACCCAGCCCCGGTCGCCTTCCCCACCTTGCTTGTCGGACGCCGAGCGCCGGGTGCTGGAGCTGGTCGCCGCGGGCGCATCCAACCAGGAGGTCGCCGCCCGGCTGTGCGTGACCGTGGCCACCGTGCGCAAGCACTTGGAGCACGTCTACAGGAAGCTCGGAGTGACCAACCGGACGGCGGCAGTAGCGGCCGTGGCCGACCACGGCGCGCTCACCGACAGGTAGGCGAGATTCGCGGAAAGGCGAATCCCCAAACGCGCGCGGACGCGGCGAGACTCGAGGAGGACCACTACCGAGAAAGACAGCGAGCGTCCAGCCATGCCCCGAACGCGCACAGCCGTAGAGAACTTGGACATACCCCGCCGGACCGTCCTGAAGGGAGGAGCGGCCACAGCGGTGTCCGGGCTGACGGTGCTGACCGTCGCGGGTCCCGCGCAGGCGTTCCCACAAGTCGACGAGGGGGTCGTCGTCCCATGGCTGGACCTGGTCCCGCCGGTGCCACCGTTCCTCGTCAACAACCTGGCGCACCCGCTGGTCTGGGAGGACATCGAGTACCTGACGCCCAACGAGAAGTTCTTCACGGTCAAGCACTACGACGTGCCCCAGCTCTCGCGGACCGACTGGCGCCTACGCGTCAACGGGCTCGTCGCACGCCCGAAGACCCTGTCGCTGGCGGACCTCCAGGCCCTTCCGCGTCGAGTCGTCACGTTCGCGCTGGAGTGTTCCGGCAACGGCGACGCCACGCCGAACCAGATCGGGCTTGTCGGCAACGCCCGGTGGGCCGGCGCGTCGTTGGCAGAGGTGCTCAAGAGCGCGCGGCCCCTGGACGAGGGCATCGAGGTGGTCTTCTGGGGTGCCGACAGGGGCGAGGTGACGATCCGCGACAACTCGGGGGTGTTCAGTGCGGGTCAGACGGGACAGGGTGTCCCGGACGACACGGGCGGTCTCGACCTGACCATCACCGAACGGTTCGCCCGCAGCATGTCGCTCCAGGACGCCATGAGCTCGTCCAACCTGCTCTGCTACGAGATGAACGGCGTCGCACTACCCCGGGACCACGGGGCTCCCGTCCGCCTCATCGCACCCGACTGGTACGGCGTGGCCAACGTCAAGTGGCTCACCCGGATCGAGATCACCGGCAGCCGGTTCCAGGGCAAGTTCATGGCGCGCGACTACGTCAGCATCCGCGAGGAGAACCGCGGCGGCAAGACGCGCTGGACGTTCACCTCCGTCACTCATGAACGCCTCAAGTCCGCGCCGGCGAGGGTCACCCGCCGAGGTGACAACTACACCGTGCTGGGCGCGGCCTGGGGAGCGCCGATCGCGAAGGTGGAGGTCCGGATCGACGACGGCCCCTGGCGAGCGACGAAGCTCGTTCGCAACCCGTCGCGCAGCATGGGCTCGGGGCATCGGGACCAGGCCGCGTGGAAGCTCTGGAAGCTGAGCTGGGGAGCCCCCGATCGCGGCGAGCACACGATCACGTCCCGTGCCTACGACACGGACGGGAACGTCCAGCCCACGCCGACGGATCCCTACCTCACCAGCAAGCGAACCTTCTGGGAGAACAACGGCCACATGACCCGCCGGGTGATGATCCCCTGAGGGTGGTCACCGGACCGGGTTGCCGGCCTCCAGCACGATCACGGCGAGGCGGGAGAGGTCGGGGGTGAGGTGCTGCTCGGGCACCTGCGCACAGCGACCGCAGAGGTTGAAGTCGTAGACGAACATGTCGGGGTGGGGGTTGCCCCCGGGCACGTGGGCCAGGTCGATGCGGTCGACGAGGGAGCGCACCTCGGGAACGCGGGCGTCGTGGGAGGTGAGGTCGACCGCACCCTCGGTGGTGCGGCCGGCGAAGCCACCGGTACGCCGCACGACGACGAGGGACTCGTCACTGACGGGCTCGCCGGTGGTCGGCGCGGTGGTGGAGCCGTCGTCGGGCGTGACACCGACGGTCTCCCACGCCTGACGGACGGCGTCGGCCCAGCCCTGCTCACGGTCGCCGGCGGCGGCGACGGTCGCGGCCGCGAAGCCGGCGAAGTCGGTGTCGGGGCCTACCTGCGCGCCGGTGATGGCGGCGTACCAGATGGCTCCGGCGCCCTCCCACGCGTGGCCGCCGAGGGCGGTGGCGGCCAGGTGGAAGGCGCGGTTGGGGATGCCGGAGTTGAGGTGGACGCCGCCGTTGTCGTCGGTGGTCTCGATGTAGTCGTCCATCGACGCGCCCTGGGGATCCTTGCCGAGCTGGGGGTCGTCGTAGGCGGTGCCGGGATGGGCCATGTCGCGCAGCCCGCGCGCGCTGACTCCCGGCAGGAAGAGACCGGCGCCGATCAGCCAGTCGGCCTGGTCGACGGTCTGGCCGAGCAGCCACTGCTTGAGGCAGCTGCCGAACACGTCGCTGACCGACTCGTTGAGGGCGCCGGACTGGCCCTGGTAGCGCAGCCCGGCGGAGTGCTCGGTGACGGCGTGGCTGAGCTCGTGGCCGAGGACGTCGACAGGCTTGGTGAACCGGTCGAAGATCTCGCCGTCGCCGTCGCCGAAGACCAGCTGGGTGCCGTCCCAGAAGGCGTTGTCGTAGTCGCGGCCGTAGTGGACCGTGACCGAGACGGGGGCGCCCGCGTCGTCGTAGGACGACCGGTCGAACACCTCGGCGAAGAGCCGCAGCGCGCCGTCGATGCCGTCGGCGGCCTCGTCGACGGCGATGTCGCCCGAAGCCGGGTCGCCGGACCCGCGCACGGGTGTGCCGGGCAGGGTCGTGGTGTTGCCGGCGGTGTGGACGGTCCAGTCGGGGACGGTCGCCGCGGCACCGGGCACGGTCGCCGTCGCCGTCGGACGCGACGCAGGCGTGGTCGTGGCCCGGAGGTCGCGTAGCTGGGCGTCGACCGTCAGGGTCGCGGTCGCCCGAGCGGCGGCGCCCGTGGCGTCGGAACGGGCGATCTGCTCGAGGAGGTACGGGGGGATGAAGGAGCAGGTCATGGGACCTGCCTACCGGTCGGGACCGACAACGCCAAGTGGCGAGCTCGGTCAGGGCCGGCCGGCGGGCTCCCCGTCGACGAGATCGCGCACGTTGATGCCGCGGGCGAGTCCCTCCTGAGGCGTCAGCAGGCGCAGCGCCATCAGGTCCCGGACCGCCGCCGCGACGAGCTGCACGGAGATCGGCGTCTTGCCGGCGAGCTCGCGGTTGGCGGCGGCGTGCAGGTCCTCGATGGAGGCGCCGCCCGCGGCGGCCATCCACACCACGCGCCGCAGCCCGTCGAGGGCCAGGTGGTGCCCGCTGACGGCGGTCGGCCGGTCGTCGCTGTCGCCGATGCCGACCGCGACGTAGAGCTGGTCCGGCCCGGCGGACTTCCGGGTGCGCCTGACCACGAGCTCGGCCAGGACCGGGGCCGCAGCGTGGATGTCGCCGTACCTCAGGACCCACAGCCCGTCGACCTCGTCGATCAGGTCGGGCAGGACGGTGGTCGCCCAGGCCGCCGGCGCGGACACCAGGGCGCCCTCGAGGCGGCGTACGTCGTCGTTGCGGCGCACGCGCGTCAGCTCGGGTGTGCCGAGGTGTGCGGCATCGTGCTCGAGCAGCACGGCGGCGGCGAGGTGCAGGGGCCCGGCAGGGCAGGACCGCATCCCGAGGGCGTCGGGCCCGGCCAGGGTCGAGGACTCGGGATCCGTCTGCTCGTCCGGCGCGAAGCGCAGCGGCTCGGGGAACGCCACCACGTCGAAGGAGTCGTCGGTGGCCAGCAGCTCGTCGGTGACGTAGCCGAAGCCGCGACGGCTCAGCTCGGCCACCGCGCCGATCCGGGTGTCGGCGTCGCTGGAGAACAGGGCGACCACCGCACCGTCGAGGTGTCGCCACCGCCGCGGCGCGCAGCACGGTGAGCCGGTCGGCGGCACGCGGCGAGGGCCAGCTCGCGGATCTGGTCGGCGAGGCGCAGGCCGGCCTCGGGAGCCAGTGGACGGTCGGACCGCGGCAGCGTGATCACCGTCTCGTCGCCGGGCGCGGCGGTCGGACGAGCGGCAGCGCGACCAGAGGGCGTCGACCTGGGCCGCGGACGGATGGCCCCCCGCCTCGACCCGGACGCGGCGGCCGAGGACGTCGAGCAGCACCGCGGGAGGCTGCGAGGACGCGCGCGTCACCGTAGCCGCCCCGCCGCCGGTCCGCGAGGACCTGTGGACAGGGGCGTACGCAGGCAGGCGTTGCCCCCCATCGAGATCCCCCCAGATTCGACGTACGTGTGCGGACGCACATGCGCTCACCGCCGCGAGACAGCCCCCCGGCGAGCGCATGACGAGATTAGCCAGGGGCCTGGGGGCGGTAAAGGACGATGCGGCGGTGGACCATACCGGCCCGTAGACTCTGCGGGTTTCGCCTCCGCCCCCTCCACGTCCCTGTAAAGGTGCTCGCTTCGCATGCCTGAGACCTCCCCGGCCGCCCAGACGTCAGCTGACCAGACTCATGACCGGTCTCGTGCTCTGCGCCGCGACCTCAGGAACGTCGCGATCGTCGCCCACGTCGACCACGGCAAGACCACGCTCGTCGACGCGATGCTGCGTCAGGCCGGAGCCTTCACGGCACACCAGGCCGAGAGCGTCGTCGACCGGGTGATGGACTCCGGCGACCTCGAGCGCGAGAAGGGCATCACGATCCTCGCCAAGAACACCGCCGTGCACTACACCGGCCCGTCCTTCCCCGAGGGCATGACGATCAACATCATCGACACCCCCGGCCACGCCGACTTCGGTGGCGAGGTCGAGCGCGGGCTGTCGATGGTCGACGGCATCGTGCTGCTCGTCGACGCCTCCGAGGGTCCGCTTCCCCAGACCCGCTTCGTGCTGCGCAAGGCGCTCAACGCCGACATGCCGGTCGTGCTCGTGGTCAACAAGGTCGACCGCGGCGACGCTCGCATCGCCGAGGTGGTCGACGAGACCTACGAGCTCTTCCTCGACCTGCTCGATGACCACCACAGCCAGGAGGCGCTCGACTTCCCGGTCGTCTACGCGTCGGCGAAGGCCGGCCGCGCGTCGCTCGAGGTGCCCGACAACGGCGGGATGCCCGAGTCGCCCGACCTCGAGCCGCTGTTCCGCACGATCGTGGAGACCATCCCCGCGCCGACGTACGACGAAGGGGCGCCGCTGCAGGCCCACGTCACCAACCTCGACGCCTCGCCGTTCCTCGGCCGGCTCGCCCTGCTGCGGATCCACCAGGGTGAGCTCAAGAAGGGCCAGACCGTGGCCTGGATGAAGCGCGACGGCTCCCAGAAGAACGTGCGGGTGACCGAGCTCCTCGTCACGGAGGGTCTCGAGCGCAAGCCCGGTGAGTCGGCCGGCCCCGGCGACATCGTCGCGGTGGCCGGCTTCCCCGACATCACCATCGGCGAGACGCTCGCCGACGCCGACAACCCGGTCGCGCTGCCGCTGATCCATGTCGACGAGCCGGCGATCTCGATGACCATCGGCACCAACACCTCACCGCTCGTCGGTCGGCTCAAGGGCTCCAAGGTCACGGCGCGGATGGTCAAGGACCGCCTCGACGCAGAGCTCGTCGGCAACGTCTCGCTCAACGTGCTGGCGACCGAGCGTCCGGACACCTGGGAGGTGCAGGGCCGCGGTGAGCTGGCGCTGGCCATCCTCGTGGAGCAGATGCGACGTGAGGGCTTCGAGCTGACGGTGGGCAAGCCGCAGGTGGTGACCAAGGAGATCAACGGCAAGGTCCACGAGCCGATGGAGCGGCTGACGATCGACGCGCCGGAGGAGTACCTCGGCACGATCACCGAGCTGCTCGCCGCTCGCAAGGGCCGGATGGAGCAGATGACCAACCACGGCACGGGCTGGGTGCGGATGGAGTTCCTGGTCCCGGCGCGTGGCCTGATCGGCTTCCGCACCGAGTTCCTGACCGACACCCGCGGCACGGGCATCGCCCACCACATCTCCGAGGGCTACGAGCCGTGGACCGGCGAGATCCGCTCGCGCGCCTCCGGCTCGCTGGTGGCCGACCGCTCCGGCGCCGCGACGGCGTACGCGATGACCAACCTGCAGGAGCGCGGGATCCTCTTCGTGGAGCCGACCACCGAGGTCTACGAGGGGATGATCGTCGGCGAGAACTCCCGCGCCGACGACATGGACGTCAACATCACCAAGGAGAAGCAGCAGACCAACATCCGCTCCTCCACCTCCGACAACTTCGAGAAGCTCGTGCCGCCGCGCAGGCTCAGCCTCGAGCAGTGCCTGGAGTTCTGCCGCGAGGACGAGTGCGTCGAGGTCACCCCGCAGAGCGTCCGGATCCGCAAGCTGGTCCTCGACCAGAACGAGCGCGCCAAGATGGCCTCCCGCGCCCGCAAGTCCAGCTAACCGCGAGTCGGCGCAAATCGCCCTTCGAAGACCTGCGAGTCGGCGCAAGTAGCCCCGGAACGCGCGCGAGTCGGCGCCGATCGTCCTGTGGATCATGCCTGACCCGCCGTACGACGCCGGGCGATCTGCGCCGACTCGGCGAGCACGCTGGGGCGATCTGCGCCGACTCGCGCCTAGATGCGGGGCGATTTGCGCCGACTCGCGGTTGATTGTGAGAGCGCTTCCACTTTGATCGATCTAATAGTCACGCGGGTATTGACACGGGGATGTGGCGGCGGTCATAGTCCGACGCAACCGAGAGTGGAAGCGCTCTCACACCCACCAGGAGGCACCCGGTGAAGCGCAGCACCCGACGTACGGCCCCACGCGTGGCCATGATCGCCGTCTCGGCGGTCGTCCTCTCCCTCGGACTGGCCGCATGTGGCGGCGACGACGGCGGTGACGGCGGCGACTCCGGCGACGGCGGCTCTGAACCCGTCAAGATCACCATCGCTACGTTCAACGAGTTCGGCTACGAGGACCTCATCGAGGAGTGGAACGCCGCCAACCCCGACATCCAGGTCACCCAGAAGAAGATCGGCACCTGGGACGACGCCAAGGAGAACCTCTACACCAAGCTCGCGGCCGGCTCGGGCCTCTCTGACATCGAGGCGATCGAGGGCGACGCGATGCCGGCGATCCTGGCCGAGTCGGACGCCTTCGTCGACCTGACCGACCCCGAGCTCGACGGCCGCTGGCTCGACTTCAAGGCCGCCGCCGCGACCAACGCCGACGGCCAGATGATCGGTTACGGCACCGACGCCGGGCCCGAGGGCATCTGCTACCGCGCCGACCTGTTCGAGAAGGCCGGCCTGCCCACCGACCGCGAGGAGGTGGCCGCGCTGATGGGTACCTGGGAGGACTACTTCGCGACCGGCGAGGAGTTCATCAAGAAGGTGCCCGGCACCGCGTGGTACGACTCCACCGGCGGCACCGCCCAGGCGATGCTCAACCAGGTCGAGAACCCCTTCGAGCAGTCCGACAACACCATCGACGTCGAGAACGCCGACCTGCAGGCCGTCTACTCGACCTTGACCGCGAACGTCGACAAGGGCCTGTCCACCAAGCTCACGCAGTGGAGCGACGACTGGACGGCGTCCTTCCAGAAGGACGGCTTCGCCACGATGGCCTGCCCGGGCTGGATGCTCGGCGTGGTGTCCGGCAACGCCGACGGCGTCAAGGGCTGGGACTTCGCCAACGTCTTCCCCGGCGGCGGCGGCAACTGGGGCGGCTCGTTCCTGGTGGTGCCGGAGCAGTCGGAGCACCCCGACGAGGCCAAGGAGTTCGCGGCCTGGATCACCGCGCCCGAGCAGCAGGTGAAGGCGTTCCAGGCCATCGGCGCCTTCCCCAGCCAGGTCGACGCGCTGGACGACCCCGCGGTCGTGGACATGACCAACGAGTTCTTCAACAACGCCCCTGTCGGCCAGATCCTCGGCGACCGCGCGGCCGCGATCACGGTCCAGCCGTACAAGGGTCCGAAGTACTCCGACATCCTTCAGGCCTTCCAGGCCGCCCTGGTTCGGGTGGATGACGGCAGCAACACGCCCGACGAGTCCTGGCAGACGTTCCTCTCCGACGTCGACCAGCTCTCCTGACGGCACGGGACACGGGACTGCACCGTGCCTCAGGATGTCGAGGTGAAGACCGGGGACGTCGCCAGCGCGGCGTCCCCGGGCTCCCCTCCCACCGACCCATCCGTCGTACGGCGGGCTGCGCCTCGACGCAGCTCTCCGTGGCGGGAGCGGCTCAGCCGCTGGGACGTGCGGTTCTCGCCGTACGTCTACATCTCGCCGTTCTTCATCCTGTTCCTCATCGTCGGCATGTTCCCCATCGCCTACACGGCCGTGGTGTCGGTCTACGACTGGAGCCTGATCGGCGGGAAGGGCGAGTTCGTCGGCCTCCAGAACTACCGCGACGTGCTGGACAACCCGTACTTCTGGAAGTCGGCCGTCAACACCCTGAGCATCTTCCTCCTCTCGTCAGGACCTCAGATCGTGATCGCCCTCGGCCTGGCCGGCCTGCTGGACACTGCGCTTCGCGGCGCGACGTTCTGGCGGATGGGCGTGCTGCTGCCGTTCGTGGTCGCGCCGGTCGCCGTGGGGATCATCTTCGGCAGCCTGTTCGGTGACCGCTACGGCCTGATCAACGAGGGGCTCAAGTGGATCGGGACTGCCGAGCGTCGCCTGGCACACCGACCGCCTGGCCAGCCACTTCGCCATCGCCACGATGGTCAACTGGCGCTGGACCGGCTACAACGCGCTGCTCCTGCTCGCCGCCATGCAGACCGTGCCGCGCGACCTGTACGACGCCGCCGCGATCGACGGGGCGAACCGGTTCCGGCAGTTCACCTCGATCACCGTGCCGAGCATCAAGCCCGCCGTGATCTTCGTGGTGATCACCTCGACCATCGGCGGCCTGCAGATCTTCGCCGAGCCCCGGATGTTCGACTCCACGCTTGCCCAGAACGGCGGCAGCGACCGCCAGTTCAGCACCATGACGATGCTCGTCTACGACTTCGGCTGGCACCTGCGCGACCTCGGCCGCGCGTCGGCCACCGCATGGCTGCTGTTCCTGCTGATCATCGTGATCGCGCTGGTCAACTACTTCCTGTCTCGGCGGTTCGGGGCGATGTCCCACGTACGGCGCCACGGACGGGGGCGGCGATGAGCGGCTCAGGTCTCGACACAGGCCCGGCCGCGGCGGCTCGACCACGAAGCTCGACCACCGAAGAGCGGGGCTCGACCGATGAACAGGCCGGGGTTCCTCGTCTACGGCCTGCTGGCGGCGTTCATCATCGGCTCGGCACTGCCGCTCTACTGGTCGTTCCTGATCGGCTCGCACACCAAGGAGGTGATCACTCGCGACACCCCGCCGATGCTGCCGGGTGGCCACTTCCTGGAGAACGCCCAGCGGGTCTTCGACTCCGTGCCGTTCTGGAAGGCCTTCGCCAACAGCCTGATGGTCTCGACGGTGGCCGCGACGTCGGTGGTCTTCTTCGCGACGCTGGCCGGTTACGCGTTCGCCAAGCTGCGGTTCCGCGGCAACGTGGTGCTGCTCGTGTTCGTGGTCGTCACGCATGGCCGTGCCCACCCAGCTGGGGGTCGTGCCGCTGTTCATCGTGATGGCCGAGCTCGGCTGGACCGGCAGCGTGTGGGCCGCGATCGTGCCGTGGATCGTCACGGCGTTCGCGGTGTTCTTCATGCGTCAGTACCTCGTGGACGCCGTGCCCGACGAGCTGATCGACGCTGCCCGGGTCGACGGGTGCAGCCAGTTCCGGATCTTCTGGACCGTCGCGGTCCCGGCGGCCCGGCCCGCCATGGCGGTCCTGTGGCTGTTCACCTTCATGCAGGTGTGGACCGACTTCTTCTGGCCGCTGATCGTGCTGCCGGCCGAGAACCCCACCGTCCAGATCGCGCTCAACCAGCTGCAGAGCGGCTACTTCAAGGACTACGCCCTCGTGCTCGCCGGCACCGCGCTGGCGACGATCCCGCTGCTCGTCCTGTTCGTCGCCACCGGCCGGCAGTTCGTCGCCGGCATCATGCAAGGAGCGGTCAAAGGATGACCACCCCCATCAGGACCGAGCCCGCCGCCGCTACCGCGACGACACCAGGCGTGGTTGCCTTCCCCCCGGGCTTCCTCTGGGGCAGCGCCACGGCGGCGTACCAGATCGAGGGGGCCGCCTCGGAGGACGGGCGGTCCCCCTCGATCTGGGACACGTTCTCCCACACCCCCGGCATGGTCGCGAACGGCGACCACGGCGACGTGGCGTGCGACCACTACCACCGCATGCCCGAGGACGTCGCGTTGATGTCCGACCTCGGCCTGGCGTCCTACCGCTTCTCCGTCGCCTGGCCCCGCATCCGGCCAGGCGGCGGAGAGGTCGACCCCCGCGGCCTGGCGTTCTACGACCGGTTGGTCGACGAGCTGCTCGGCCACGGCATCGACCCCTGGTTGACGCTCTACCACTGGGACCTGCCGCAGGCCCTCGAGGACGCGGGCGGCTGGACCAACCGCGACACGGCCTACCGCTTCGTCGACCTGGCGACGGCCGTGTACGACGTCCTCGGCGACCGCGTGCCCACCTGGACGACGCTCAACGAGCCGTGGTGCTCGGCGTTCCTCGGCTACACCTCCGGCGACCACGCGCCCGGGCGCCAGGAGGGCGCCGCCGGGTTGGTCGCCGCGCATCACCTGCTGCTGGGGCACGGGCTGGTCCTCGACGCGCTCAAGGGCCGGGACGACGTGAAGTGGGGCATCAGCCTCAACTGCACGGTCGCCGACCCTGCCTCGGACGAGGAGGCCGACCTCGACGCGGCCCGGCGGATCGACGGGCTGCACAACCGGTTCTTCCTCGACGCCGTGCTGCGTGGTGAGTACCCGGCCGACGTGATGGCCGACACCGCGCACCTGAGCTGGCGCGGCCAGGACTGGCACCACGTGGTGCGTGACGGCGACCTCGGCCTGATCGGCGCACCGATCGACGTGCTGGGCGTGAACTACTACCACGGCGACGCGGTGTCCGCCCGTCCTCAGGTTGACAGCCCCACCGGCGACCGGGCAACCAACCACCACGGGCTCGAGGCGCCGCGAGGTACCTCGCCGTTCCCGGCTGCGGAGCACGTCACGGTCGTCCCCCGCGACCTGCCGCGCACGGCGATGGACTGGGAGGTGCAGCCCGACGGGTCTGCGGCGACTGCTCGTGCGGATCCACGACGACTACTGACGGCACAGTGCGCCGCCGCCGATGTACGTCACCGAGACCGGGGCGGCGTACGTCGACCGGCTCGTCGACGGGCAGGTCGACGACCCCGAGCGCCTGGCGTTCCTCGACTCCTACCTGCGCGCGGTGCACGACGCGATGGCCGAGGGCGTCGACGTCGGCGGGGTGTTCGTGTGGTCGTTCCTCGACAACTTCGAGTGGGCCTACGGCTACGACAAGCGCTTCGGCATCGTGCACGTCGACTACGAGACGCAGCGGCGGACGCCGAAGGCGAGCGCGCACTGGTACTCGCGGGTGGCCCGAACGGGCGAGCTGCCGGGATCGCTACCGTGACGGCGGTGAACAGCCAGCCGACGCTCGACGAGGTGGCCCGGGTCGCCGGCGTCTCGCGGGCGACGGCGTCGCGGGCCATCAACGGCGGCTCGCGCGTGAGCGCGTCGGCGCCAGGGCAGGCCGTCGACGAGGCCGTGCGCTCGTTGGGCTACGTGCCGAACCCGGCCGCGCGCAGCCTGGTGACGCGCCGTACCGACTCGGTGGCCGTGATCGTCCCCGAACCCGACGAGCGGGTCTTCAGCGACCCCTTCTTCGCCCGTACCCTGCGCGGCGTCGACCGCATGCTCGCCGCGAACGACCTCCAGCTCGTGCTGCTCCTGGCGACACCGGGGGCCGAGGGGGCGCGCACCCTGCGCTACCTCTCGCACCGCCACGTCGACGGGGCCGTCGTCGCCTCGCACCACCGCAACGACGGCCTGGCCGACCACCTCATCGCGATCGGGCTGCCGTGCGTCTTCGTCGGCCGGCCGTGGAGCGGCGAGCGGGTGACGTACGTCGACGTCGACAACGTCGCCGGCGGCCGCGAGGCCACGCGGGTCCTCATCGACCGCGGGTGCACCCGGATCGGCACCATCGCCGGACCCGCCGACATGACCGCCGCCGTCGACCGTCTCCACGGATGGCACGAGGCGATGGGCGCGGCCGACCTGCCGACCGACGCCGTGGCGATCGGCGACTTCACCGAGGCCGGCGGCGAGGAGGCCGCGCGCGAGCTCCTCGATCGCCACCCCGACCTCGACGGCATCGCCGTCGCCTCCGACCTGATGGCCGCCGGCGCGCTGCGGGTGCTGGCCGACTCCGGCCGGCGGGTACCCGACGACGTGGCCGTGGTCGGGTACGACGACCTCGGCGTCGCCGAGCGCACCACGCCGCCGCTGACCACCGTGCGCCAGCCGATCGTGGAGATGGCCGAGCGCGCCACCCGCCTGCTGCTGGAGCAGATGGACGGCAGCGCCCCTGCCGGCGCGATGCGGGTGATCATCCCGCCGGTCGTCGTCCGACGGGAGACCGCCTGACCGCCACCCCGTCGAGTTGAGCTCGAATCGGCCGCTGGCGAGCCTGGCCCACCGGCCCGGACGACGCTAGCGGCATCAAGCCATTCGGGCCGCTGAACGTGCCACTCGGGCCGCTCAGCGGACCATCGGGCCAACTCAAGCGGGTCGGAGCGTCACTACCCTCCAGGTATGGAGGTGGGCCTGCTGGGCCCGGTGACGGTCCCGGTACCGGACGGAGGAGTCGAGCTCGACGAGCGTGCTCGGGCCCTGCTCGCCGTGCTCGCCCTGGCCGGGCCCGAGCCCCTGTCACCCGACGACCTCGCGATCCAGCTGTGGGCCGGGTCCGTGCCCCCCGACCCAGCCAACGCGCTCGACGGGTTGCTCGGCCAGCTCGCTGTGGTGCTGCCCGAAGGTGCCATCGAGCGCACCGACGACGGCGCCCGCCTCGAACCGGACCTGGTGACCACGGACGCCGAGCGGTTCGCGGACCTCGTCGGGCAGTCGCAGGACGCCAGCGTGGCGGGAGACCTCCGGCTCGCGGGCGACTTCCTCGGTGAGGCACTCGGCCTGTGGCGGGGCGATGCCCTCGCCGACGTGCGGGTCACGCCGCACCTGGAGGCCGAGGCCGTGCGCCTGGAGGAGGGGCGACTGGGGGCGCTGGAGGACCGCTGCGACCTGGCTCTCCAGCAGGGCCGGCACAGGGAGCTGGTCAGAGGCGTGCGCCGGCTGGTGGACGAGCACCCGACCCGAGAGCGGCTGTGGGCGCTGCTCATCTCGGCTCTCTACCGCAGCGGCCGCGGCGACGAGGCGATCGCCGCCTACGCCGAGGCGCGCGAGCGGCTCGCAGACGAGCTCGGCATCGAGCCCGGCGTGGCGCTCCAGCAGCTGGAGGCGGGCCTCCTGCGCAACGGGCCGGAGCCGGGCAACCTCCCCTCGGCGGCGGACTGGCGCCGGTGCAGCCACGCCCCCGGGCCCGGATCCCGCTGCTGAGCACGACGACGTTCGGCCGCGACGAGCTGGTCACGAAGGTCGGCCTCGAGCTGGACCGACCCGAGGTGCGCCTGCTGACGCTCACCGGCATCGGAGGGACGGCAAGTCACGGGTGGCGACGCTGGTCGCCACCGCGGCCGGGGCACGCTTCACCGACGTCGTCTACCTGCAGGTCACCGAGGTCACCCAGGCAGCACAGCTGATCGCCGAGGTCGAGCTCGCCCTGGGCTGCCAGCCGGGGGCGACCTGGCGACGTCTCTCGCCGAGCTCGGGGACGACCGTCGCCCGCTGGTCGTGCTGGACAACCTGGAGGCGCAGCTCGAGGGACCTGAGGCCGTACGCCGCCTGCTCGACGCCTCGGCGGCGCTGACCCTCCTCGTCACGAGCAGGCTGCCGCTCTGGCTCGGCGGCGAGCACGTCATGCCGGTGGATCCGCTCGACTTCCCCGGCAAGCGCGCTGACGCAGCCACCATCGCGGCCTCGGCATCGGTGCAGCTGTTCGTCGACCGGGCGCAGTCCGCCGACCCGGACTTCCGGCTGGAGGGGCAGGAGCGCGCCGTCGCGCGGCTGTGCTTCAAGCTCGACGGTCTGCCGTTGGCCCTGGAGCTGGCGGCGGCCCGGGTCAAGCTGCGGAGCCTGGACCGGATCATCAAGGGGCTGAGCGACAGCGTCGCGGCCGATCGGCGGTGGCGCGGATGCCGGAGCGGACCACCACGGGATCCTGACGTCCGCGATCGCGTGGAGCTACGACCGCCTCTCGCCCGAGGCGCGGCTGGTGTGCGACCGGCTGGCGCTGTTCGAGCGCGGGTTCACCATCGAGTCCGTCGAGGCCCTGTGTCCCGACGTGCCCGGCGTCGTCGAGGCGATCGCGTCGATCCTGGACGCGCGCCTCATCAGGTCCATGGAGTGCCGCGCCGAGGTGCGGTTCGTGGTGCTCGGCACAGTCCGTGCGTTCGCCCGCGCACAGCTCCTGACGCACCGTGACCTCAGCCGCAGCCACGAGCTGCTGGCCGCCCACCTCACGGCGCGGGCCGAGGTGTTCGCGACCCAGCTCTACGGCCCGGACGGGACCCTCGCCCTGGCCCGCTTCGACGACGACGCCGCCGACATCGAGGCGGCCATCGACTGGGCCCTCGAGACGGGCCGTCGCTCGATCGCTGTCGAGCTGGTGCTCACCAGTGGGGAGTGCTGGAACGCTGCGGGTCGACACAGCGAAGCGATCGACATGGCCCTTCGCGTGCTCGACCACGTCCCACAGCAGTCCCCCGAGGCCGCCCGGTTGATGGCCGCCGCCTCGATCCTCTCCCACCAGCTCGGCGACCACGACCGGGCCCGTGAGCTCGGTCGCTCCGCACTCGAGGTGGCAGAGCGACATGGCGACCGCCGATCGGCGGCGGCCGCCCGCATGGTCCTGGGCGCGACGCTGGTGATGGCCGGCCAGACGGACGAAGGCGTCGCGCTGGCCGAAGCAGCTGCGGCGGAGGCGGAGGCTCTCGACCTGTACCCGTTGTCGACGCAAGCCCTCTACGTCCTGGCGATGGCCAAGGGCTCGCGCGGCGACATCGACGGCGAGCGGCGAGCCCATGAGGCAGCGCTCGCCGTCGTGCGGGCGAAGGGCGACATCGCGCGGACCGGGTACTACCTCAACACCCTGGCGGAGGTCGCCCTGGAGGACGCCGACTCGGAGACTGCCCGCATGTTCGCGGCCGAGGCGCTGGCGATCGCGCAGCAGCGCCTCCCCCTCGTCCGCCGCGAAGCGGCGCTGACGTTGGCGCGGACCGAGCTGATGGTCGGCGACCTGCCGGCCGCCAGTGCCCACCTGCGCACGGCGATCGAGCTGAGCGACCAGCTGGGCTACGAGCTCGCCTTCTGCCTTCGCGTGGGTGGTTGCCTGGCCGCCGTCCTCGGCGAGGCCGACACGGCGGTTCGGCTGTTCGCCGCCGCCCAGACGATGTCGCCCACCCCGTTCGCGGAGGACGCGCCACCCGAGCAGGATCTCGCGGCAGCGCTGTCAGAGGCGCGGGCAGTCCTGGGTGAGCAGGCCTTCCGGCGCGCCTGGACCATCGGCTCGAGCCTGCCGCTCGCCGCCGTCCGGGCGCAGCTGGACGGTCTGCTCGAGCGCGTGGCGGAACCTAGCGTCGGCTCTCCCGGGTGAGCGTGTCGGTCGCCGTTTGCAGGTCCCTCGTCCACTCCGCGCCGAAGAGGTCCCGGCCCGACGGGTCCGCCGCCCATTCCAGCGACCCCGGCGTCGTGGGCAACGGGGCGAAGGTGTCGAGCACCTCGGGCCGCAGCGGGTCCGCCCCGCTCTTGAGCTCGAGGAAGTAGGCCAGCAGCCGGGCCCGGCCGCGCAGGCTCACCAGCAACGGCTCGACCACGTGAGGGTCGTCGCGGAGGTGGGCATCGAGCTCGACGAGGTCCTTGCGCAGCTCGCCGATCGCCACCAGCACGCGGGTCCCGTTGCGTGACGTGGCGATCAGCGGCGTCCAGTTGCGCAGGGCCACCAGCAGCCGCCGGATGCACTGGTCGACGATCTCCTTGCGCCACTCCGGGTCGGTGGTCTCGGGCAGGGTCGCCGGCCACGTGCGCGGGTCCCCCGTGCGATCGGCTGCCGTTGCGGTGCAGGCGCTCGCGGCCCTGGCGCAGCCACTCGAGCGGCTTGCCGGGCGCCCAGGTCCAGCCGTGCGCGTCGGGCGGCTCGGGCGAGGACAGGAAGGCCAGCCCGACCTCGGCGTCGACGAGGTGGTCGACGATGCCCCCCAGGCCGGCGGCCGTCACGCTCTCGTCGAGGCGTTCCTGGGCGCGCAGCTGGCCGGCCTCGTAGGACAGCAGGCCGACGCCGAACAGCAGCACGCTCTGGACGGTGCCGCTGAGCAATCCGTGCTCGTCCCAGAACTCGTTGATCGGCGGGTGTCGGCCAGTCGGTGAGCGGCCAGTCCGTCACGATGAGCAGCATCAGCAGGACCGCGCAGATGCCGGCGAACACAGCCGCGGCCCGCGCCGTGAGCTGTTGCTTGCGAGCCCGGTCGCCGAGACGCCAGACCAGGACGGCGAGGCCGATCTCGACCAGCACGAAGAGGATCGCGGTCACGACGCTCCCTCCAGGGCCTGGCGAACAGCAGCGCACTCGACGGTCGAGGGCCTCGGCAGCGGCCGGGTCGGTGACCTCGCGCCGGGCGAGGTAGTCGGCGCCGAGGGACGAGCCGCAGCGCCAGGTCGGCGACGTACGACGCCGTGGCCCAGGGCCGCGAGGCCCGCGCTGTCCGCGCCAGCTCCGGACCCCGGCCGGCCCACTCGCCCAGCAGCGCCGTCGCCTCCTCGCGCCGTGGTCGCACCGAGCCCGGTGAGCACCGCACGCAGGGCGGCAGCCCAGGCGAGCGGCTCGGTGCCGGCCTCGTCGCCGACCAGTCGCTCGGCCCAGGCCCGCACCCCGGCGACGTCGAAGCCACCGGCATGGGCGTCGTCGAGCATGCCCGCCGCGTCGCCGTGGGCCAGCCGGACCGACATGAACTCCTGGTCGGCGAGCTCGAGCAGGCCGGCCAGCGCGATCAGCCGGCGGCGCACCTGGTCGGTGGGCGCGCGTTCGCCCTTGTACATCAGGTCGTGCTGCAACGCGGCCCAGGCGTGCTGCAGGATCGAGCGGACCTGCACCTCGATCGGCAGGTCGGGAACACCTCGCTCGGTCAGCCCCAGCGCGTCGCGGTCCTCGTAGCGGAAACGCACGAGGAAGTGCAGGCTCTGGTAGCCGGGCACGTCGAGCAGGGAGTCGGCTCTCTGGTCGGACATCTCCTCGACGGCGTACAGGCGCTGCACGAGCCGGGCGACCGGGGCGACGTCCGCGCTCAGCGGGACCAGCACCCGAGCGCCGACGAAGTCGGTCAGCTCGGTGGCCGGGTCGGCGTACTTGAAACCACCGCGCCCGTCGGACTTGGTCGCCTTCTCCACGAAGCTGTCCAGCGCCTTGGTGCGGGTCTCCAGCCGCGCGTCCTCGAGCCGGGCGGACCTCAGGGCGTCGCCGAGGTGGTCGCGGAAGGCCGCCTCGAGGGCCAGCAGGCCATCGACGTGCTGCTCGTACCAGTCGCGCATCTCCTTGCGACGCTGCTCCCGGGACAGGGTCGGTCATCGCTCGCCCTGCCCGAGGTCGTCGGTCGAGGTGGCCGCACGCAGCCGGTCGACGTCGGTGAACCGCTGGAACATCGTCCACGCGGTGTCGCCGTCGTGGGGAACCGGGTCGAAGGACACGGTCTCCGGGTCGTCGGGCGGCGAGAGCAGCACGACCGAGACCCGCGGCAGCCGTGCCGCCGTCGTGCAGCGCGGCCGCCAGCGCCTCGCCCACCCGCCGCTCGACAGGGTCGGCACTCAGCGTCCGCGCTGGCCGCCTCCTCCGGCGAGTCAGCGGCACCGACGCCACGACGTGTCCGATGCGGGGGGCCAGGCCCTGCACCTGACGACCGGAGTAGAAGCCGAGACGGGTGGCGTTGCCGAAGCGACGGTTCTCCTGACCGACCCAGGCGCCCGTGGCGAGGTAGAAGGGCCAGGCGCCGGCACCGGCCACGACGCACACGCGCTCGGACATCAGCACCCCTTCCTCCCGGCCACACCGTAGTGCGATGGGTGCTCGCGGCTCTATCGTGCAAAGCGAGGGTGTCATCATCGAGGGGGAGCACGAGATGACACGTTCACGCCTGGCCAGCTGGGTGGCTTCCGGAGTGCTGGCTCTCACGGTGGTCGCTGTGCCGCCGACCACGGTGGCCGCCGCCGCCAGTACCGCGAAGGCCGAGTGGAGCTGCCACGTCAAGGGTTCGGATGTTCCCACGACGATGTGGAAGGGTGGCGACGGCTACTGGTCGGATGCTGCGTGGTCCGGCCGCAGCCACCGGGAGCTGATCAGTCGACAGCCCACGTGTGCATCAAGGGCCCGGTGACGGTGACGATCGATGCGACGTCCGGCCGGGTCGACCTGGCGTCCCTGGTGCTGGCCGAGGGCGCGACCGTCCGGGTCAGCGCCGGGGCCGGGCTCTTCGTCTGGTAGGACGACGAGGCCGACTTCTCGTTGGTCCGCGCCGACTCGGCGATCCACGTGTCCGGAGGCACGCTCGGCGGAGCCGGCAAGCTGCTCGTCCGTGGGCTCGTTACTCTCGCACCCGAGGGCGGGCAGCCGGCGACGCTCGGCACGAGCGACGGACCCGACGTCGACGAGGTCCGGGCGGGCAGCTGGTGCTCGACGACCAGGGACGGCTCCGGGTCGATGCTCGAGGTCCCGGCCTCGCCCGCCAGCAGGCTGACGACCGCCTACCGGGTCGAGGCACGCGGCACGGTCACCTCGACGACGGGGCTTCGCTGTCGGCCGACCACGGCACGTCGTTCGCGCTCGTCGACCGCGCAGGCAGGCGGAGTCGGGACCCTGGGGATCGAGAACGAACACGGCTACGCCGAGGGCGACGGCAACAACGACCTCCCCCTGAGCACGTTCAGCAACCAGGGCCGATCGAGAAGACGGGGCTCCGGGGCCAGCCGCATCGCCGCCGACTACTCGGCGTCAGGCGGGTGCTCGACAGAGGTGGACGACGGCTCGCTGCTGCTTCCCGACGGCACGAAGGCCGACGCTGTGGTCGCTGCCCGGGGCGAGCGTACGGCACGGGCGTGTGCGACGAGGAGTCGACCGAGTGCGGCGTCGGCACGTCGACGCCCAGCTGGCCTGGCTGACGATCCCGTCCAACGAGGACGGCGGCGCGACCGTGGCCGTGGGTGAAGCCGGTCAAGGATGCCGACGCGCTGGGATCGGTGATCGACGTGGAACACGACCGACCTCGACGTGACCAGGGCTCGCCTGCGTGCTCGCAGCTGCGTTACGACAGCACCCTGCTGGAGAGGAGGACGGCAGCTTCCGCACGTGGCGCGACCTCGAGGTGATGCACCAGCCCGAGGGACGGCCGGGACCACCAGGTCATGCCGTGCACGAAGACGGGCGACATCCCGAGGGACGAGGTGGCGTGCGTGGATCGTCGCGACAAGACCCGGCAGCTCGACGCCCGGTCGGCGACGACGTCATCATGGTCGTGCTGACCATCGAGACGAGCCGTTGGCGGGTTCCCTGACCGGGCGGGCCATTGTGCTCAGCCGGTGAACCAGCGGCCCAACAGGGTGCCGTCCTCCTCGACCAGCGCGTGCAGCCGGAGGTGGACGTCGACGGGCGGGCCGTCGGTGATGCGCGGGTGGGTGCCGGAGACCAGGCGCGGCACGAACGTGCAGTCGAGCTCGTCGGCCACGCCCTGGTCGAGCAGGTCGCGCAACAGGTGCGGGCCGCCCTCGCACAAGATGTCCCCGAAGCCGCGGTCGACCAGCGACTGCTTGAGGGCCGCGAGGTCGACGCGGTGCGAGCCGAGCACCAGCACGTTGTCGTCGCCGAGCAGGTCGACGCGCGGCGTCGAGCCCGGCGGCGACGCCGACCGTCGCGAGCAGCACCCGGCCCGGCTCGGCCTCGCGCATCCTCTCGGGCACGCTGCCGCTGCGCGAGACCACGACCGTGGGCACACCGAGGGGCGGGTAGCCCTCGGTGCGGGCCGTGCCGGCGCCGATCACCACACAGTCGGCGAGCTCGCGCAGGAGGTGGAACACCCGCTGGTCGGGCTCGTTGTTGATCGAGGCGGTCAGGCCGGACTCGCCCGTCGCGGCGCCGTCGATCGTGGAGACCATGTTGACGCGCAGCCACGGCGTCTGCGGGGCGGCGTAGACCTCGCGGAGATCGCCGTCGGGTCCGAGCAGGGTCCTCATGTCGTGGGGATCCTTCCGTGCTGGTCATCGGGTCAGTGGCCTTCGCGCCGAGCTCCCTCGCGCAAAACGATTCGGGCGCCTGGTCGCCCCCATAAGATCACGCGCATGCCTTGGTCCCTGCGGCGGAGGCGGTTCCTGCGCCGGATGGCCGGATACGCCACCAACCCCGCCGCCCGCCGCGCTCGCGTCCTGCTGCACCGCGAGCAGCACCACGTCGTGGCCGGTCTGCCCCTGGTGCTGCCGCCCGACCACGACCTGCCCTTCTACCAACGCCGCGACCCGACGTACGACGCCTACGCCGAGGTGCTGATCGCCGAGCTGGCCGCCCGCGCCGAGCGGATGCTGGTCATCGACCTGGGAGCCAACGTCGGCGACACCGCCGTGGCCTGCCTGGGCGCTGCGTCGAACGTGGACGTCATCGCAGTCGAGGGGTCGCCCACGTTCTTCCCCTGGCTGGAGCGCAACACGCAGGCGTACGGCGACCGGTGCCGGGTGGTGCCGTCGTTCGTGGGGCCGATCGCCGGCGTCACCGACAGGGGCTACATCGCCACCGGCACCTCGACCGGCCGGTTCGCCAACAAGGTCGAGAAGGGCGAGGCGGTCGACGACTTCGTGACGCCCGAGGAGCTGCTCGCCGGCGTGGACGGCTACGACCAGGTGACCTGGAAGAGCGACATCGACGGGCTCGACATCCACGTGCTCGTGCAGCACTGGGACGTCATCGACAGCCGCTGCGACACGTTGTGGTTCGAGTTCGACCCGCCTTCGACCCTCGGCGACCGCGACGACATCGGCCGACTGATCGACCTGCTCGCGGCCAGTCGGCGCACGGTCGAGGCCTACGACAACCTCGGGCGTCGTATCGTCACGCTGGCGCCCGGTGCCGCGGTCGCGACCGGGCTGCGGTCGCTGGAGGGATGGCTCGACGTGCAGCGCAGGGGCCACATCACCGTGCCCTACCTGGATCTGTGGGCGTTCTCCCCGGACTCCCAGCGCGCGACCCAGTAGGCCACGCCGATAGGGGTCGCCGACGTAGTCGACACCGGCCGTGCGTGCGCCTCGCAGCAGCTCGCCGAGGCGCACGAGACCGGCCGGGTTGCCGACCAGCAGTGTCTCGGCGAGGGCGGTGTCCAGCCGGGCCAGCGCGTCGGGGTCGGGGGCGCGGAGCGCTGCCTCGACCGCGTCGTCGAAGGGCACCGCGCGGGCGTCGACATAGCCCGGCGCGGTGTCGTCGCGGCGGGCGGACCCGTTGGCGACGACGAGGTACGCCGATCCGTCACCCTCCGGCGCCCCGCCCAGGAGGTGCCGCCCGACGCGCGCGCCCTGGTCGTCGGCGACGAGCGTGACGGGGCCTGCCTCGGCCACCCACGCGGCCGCGGCGACGGACGCGGCCCGCACGTCGGCCACCGGGTCCTCGAGGCCGGCGTACTCGGGCAGGAACGCCAGCACGCCCGGCACCAGCGCGACCCTCACGCTCTGTCATTGCAGGGCCCGGATCGCTCGCCGCGGCGGCCGGCGACCGGCGATCGACCACACCATGTCGACGGTCTGCCGGGTCTCGCGCACCTGGTGGACCCGGTAGATGCGGGCGCCGGCGAGCGCGCACACCGATGTCGCGGCCAGCGTGCCGGTGAGGCGCTGCTGGGTGGGCACGCCGAGGGTCTCGCCGACGAAGTCCTTGTTGGACAGGGACACCAGGACCGGCCAGCCGGTGGCCACCATCTCGCCGAGGCGCCGGGTCACCTCGAGGGAGTGGAAGGTGTTCTTGCCGAAGTCGTGAGCCGGGTCGATGACGATCGACTCGCGCGCCACCCCCGCTGCCAGCGGCCCGCTCGGCCAGCGCGGTGGTCTCGGCGATCGCGGCGGCGACCACGTCGTCGTACTCGATGCGGTAGGGATCGGTCCGCGGCGCCAGCCCGCCCGTGTGGGTGCACACGACCGCCGCGCCGAACTCCGCGGCCACCTCGACCAGTCGCGGGTCGTGGCCGCCCCACGCGTCGTTGAGCAGGTCGGCGCCCGCGGCGCACACCTCGCGAGCCACCTCGGAACGCCAGGTGTCGACGCTGATCACCACGCCGGGATGGTGCTCGCGGACCCACGCCACGAACGGCACCACGCGCCGGATCTCCTCCGCGGCGTCGACGACGTCGCCGTACCCGGCGCGCACGCCGCCGATGTCGACGATCTCGGCGCCCTCCTCCACGACCTGGTGGACGCGCTCCTGCGCCGGCCCGTCGTCGTAGGTCGCTCCCCCGTCGTAGAACGAGTCCGGGTGCGGTTGACGATCGCCATCATCAGCGTCGCGTCGGGTCCGAACGTGTGACGGCCCAGCCGCAGCTCCATGCCGCCGATCCTTGCAGCCCCACCAGGGTCGTGCGTGTGAGGGAGCGCTCTAGCGCTCGCTCAACACACGACTCGACCACGGCGCGCGTCAGCCCAGGTGGCCGCGCACCGACACGTGGCCCGAGATCAGGTTGCGGGCGATGGTGCGGCGCTGGATCTCGTCGGTGCCCTCGTAGATGCGCAGGACGCGGAGCTCGCGGTACCAGCGCTCGATCGGGAGCTCGCGGGTGTAGCCCATGCCGCCGTGCATCTGGAGCACCCGGTCGACGATCTCGTTGGCCTTGATACCGCCGTACAGCTTGGCCATCGACTGGGCATGCCGGGAGTCGGCGCCCTGGTCGACCAGCCAGGCGGCGGAGAGCACCAGCCAGCGCAGCGCCTCGATCTCGACCGCGGAGTCGGCGAGCATCCACTGGATCGCCTGGCGGTTCGCGATGGGCTCACCGAAGGTGACGCGCTGGCGGGCGTGCTCCATCCCCATCTCGACGAGGCGTTCGCACGCACCGAGCGCGCGGGCGGGGAGCAGGTAGCGGCCGCGGCCGATCCAGCGCATCGCGAGCTCGAAGCCCCGGCCCTCCTCGCCGAGGATCGCCGAGTGCGGCACCCGCACGTCCTGGAAGCTCAGCGACGCGGGACCCCACTGGCCCATGGTCGCGATCGGGGCGGAGGTCCAGCCGGCCTCGCGGTCGACCAGGAAGCAGGTGACGCCGCCGTCGGCTCCCTTCTCCTTGTCGGTGACCGCGAAGACCATCACGAAGTCGGCCACGTCGCCGTAGGTGATGAAGGTCTTCTCCCCGTTGACCACCCACTCGTCGCCGTCGCGGACGGCGGTGGTGCGGATGTTGCGGCGTCCGACCCGGCGCCGGGCTCGGTGATCGCGAAGCAGCTGATCCTCTCGCCGTTGATGGTCGGGAGCAGATAGCGCTCCTTCTGCTCGTCGTTGGCGGCGTAGAGAATGTTGTCGGCGTCGCCGCCGAAGCTGAACGGCACGAACGACCGGCCTAGCTCCGCCTCCATCAACGCCGTCATGACCGCGCCGAGCGCCATCCCGCCGTACTCCTCCGGCGTCTGCACCCGAAGAACCCGGCCTCCTTGGCCTTGCCGCGCAGCGCCCGCAGCTCCTCGCGGGTCAGTCCGCGCTCGCCGCGTCGCTCACGCTCGAGGACGGTTGGTTCCAGCGGCATGATCTCGGGTGACGAACGTGCGCACCCAGTCACGGATCTCGCGTTCTTCCTCGGTGAGGCTCAGGTCCATGTCCGCACCCTAGGAGAGCCCGACACAATGGCGCCGTGACCAGCGATCCCGACGGCGATGGATTCGAGCACTCCCTGTACGTGCGCGCCATGGGCGTCACGGTCGAGATCGCGGTCCCCGACCAGCAGACCCGCGACCGGCTGGCCCACCAGTGGTCCCGTGCCGTCGTCGAATCGCCGGACGAGCCCGCGCAGGCGCGTACGACGGCGGGGCCCGCGCCGGGGGACACCGAGACGTTCCGCGACTACATGGTCACCACCCAGGTCACGATGGAAGCGCTGAGGGCCACCGCCGGACGGCGGATCAACCTGCACGCGGGAGGGGTCGCCGACGAACGCCGACGCGTGCTGGCCGTCGTCGGTCCGTCGGGCACCGGCAAGACCACCGCGACCCTGGCACTCGCCAGACGACTCGGCTACGTCTCCGACGAGACTGTGTCGATCGACCCTGACGGGACGGTCGCGCCGCACCCCAAGCCACTCTCGGTGGTCACCGACCCACAACGGCCGCGGGAGAAGAGCCAGCTGTCACCGGACGATCTCGGGCTCCTCCCGACCCCCGACGAGGGACGGCTCGCCCGCCTGGTCGTCCTGCAGCGGGGAGCCGAGGGCCCGAAGGGCCTGGCCCGGCTCGACACCGCGCAGGGCATGCTCCAGCTCATCGAGCAGTCGTCGTCGCTGGCTGAGCTCCCTCGCCCGCTCCACGCCATGGTGGAGCTGATCGAAGGGTGTGGCGGGTTGTGGGCGCTGACCTACGAGGAGATCGACGACCACGTCGACGAGCTGGTCGGGCTGCTCGCCGACCCACGTGCGCAGCCGCAGGCGAGCTCTGAGCCGACGCTGGTCTGGCACCTGGGCGAGCGCGAGTTCCGGCTCACGATCTCCGAGGGCGGTCCACTCCTCGCCCGACGCCCGTGGGCCGAGGCCATGGAGATCGACGACCAGCTCATCGTGCTCAGCGCCTCGCGCGCCGTGCTGCTCGCCGAGCTGAGCGCCACCCTGTGGCTGCACCTGGCCCGCCCGTGCTCGGTCGAGGAGCTCATCCGCGCGGCCGAGCAGGCGCACGGCTCTCATCCGGACGCCGCGGCGATCGTCGGCAGGGCGCTGGCCACATTGGTCGAAGAGAACCTGGTGGCTCGCGGTTCGCTGGCATGATCGAGGCGTGACCGCCCTCGCCTTCCTCCTCGCGCCCGTGGCCACAGCCGTCGTCCTGCTGGTGAGCGGCTGGGCCAAGGTGGGTGACGTCACCGGCATGCGCCTCGCGTTCGTGGCGATGGGGGTGCCGGCCGCGCTGTCGCGACCCATCGTCGTACGCGCTGCCCTACGCCGAGCTGGCGCTCGGGCTGGCTCTCCTGCTGACGTGGGGCTGGCTGCTGGCTGCCGTCGGTGCGCTGACGACCGCGCTCTTCGTCGTCTACACCGTCCTGGTCGCGCGGGTACTGCGGAGGGTGACAGCGTCGAGTGCAACTGCTTCGGCAGCCTCGGGGGTGACCGGGTCACCTCGGCCACACTCGCTCGCAACATCGTGCTCGTGGCACTGGCCGCGATCGCGACCGCGTTCGGCGCCGGCGGCTCGGGGGTGATCCCCACCTTGGGTGACCTCGACGGCGCGGAGTGGTGGTGGCCGGTCATGACGGCACTCGTGGTCCTCGCCGCGGTGCTCGTCGTCCGGCCCAGCCCGGCGGCGGACGCCGTCCGTCGTCGATGACGTCGACTACCTGCGCCAGCCGATCCCCATTGGCGTGCTGGTCGCCGAGGACGGCCGTCACGTCCAGCTGCGCCACTTGGCCGCCCAGCGCCCCCAGCTGCTCGTCTTCATGTCCGTGAGCTGTGGCTCGTCGGCCACCGCGCTCCCCGTGAACCTGCTCCCCGGTCTCGCCGAGCGAATGGGAGCGTCGTGGAAGTGGCGACCGTCTTCTCCGAGTTGCTCGACAAGGGGCCGGACGCCTGGAAGGGGTCGGGCATCACGCCGTACCACGACCCGGACAAGGTCGTCACCGACCTGTTCACCAGCGCCCGGCCGGCTGCCGTGCTGTTCGGTGCCGACGGGCTGCTCGCCGGCGGGCCCGGTGGCCGGTGTCCGAGAGATCGAGGCGTTCGTCGACGACATCGCGGCCGAGCTCGAGGCTGCGCCCGCGTCCGAGGTGCGGCTGCCGTGCAGGAGTCTCACGACCACGACCACGACCACGACCATGGGCACGACCACGACCATGGGCATGGGCATGGGCATGGGCACGACCACGACCATGGGCACGGTGACCAGGTCGACGCATCCAGGAGCTCAGGCGCCTAAGGTGTCCGCGAGACGACCGCTCTGCGACTGGCCATCATCAACGAGGACGTGTCACTCCCGGCGTCGCTGATGAAGGCGGCGGTCGGCTTGCTCGACCGCGGCGAGACACACCGCGACGGGTGCCCGCGATGGGCACAATGGCGCCGTGGACACAGCAGGCGACGTCGACCCACGCGCACGATCAACACGACCTTCGCAGCAGATGACTCGCCTGCAGGTCGTCGTCGTCGCACCGATGGTGCCCATCGACTCGCCTCCTCACGCCGGCGGGCAGTACCTGCAGAGCGTCGTGCACTTCGCTGAGTCGGTGGGGGAGACCACCGTCATCGTGCCAAACACCCCCGTCAACCGAGCCACCGAGAACGCTCGTGGGGCCCCCCGGAGGCTCGCACCTCGTGCGACATGACGCCTCGACCTTGCCCCGGCGGGTGATGAACCGCGTGGTCGCGGTTGCTGACAGGCAGCTGCGGCGGGCCGACCCCGGATCCGCCAATCTCGCGTTCGTTCACGGACTGTTCCGCCGCGGGCCCGCCCGGGAAGCCATCGAGCAGGCCGACGTGATCGACCTCCAATGGTCCGAGTCGATCCACCTCGTGAAGCTCGCCCGCCGCCTGAACCCCCGAGCTCGCGTGGTCGGCACCTTCCATGACGTCCAGTCACAGCTCTACTCCCGCGAGCCTGCTGCCACTCGGTTCGCCCGCGCTCGCCGGCGCACGGCCACCTGGCTGTCGCGATGGCACGGACACCGTGATGTCGGGGCCGCTCGACGAGGTGGCGGTCTTCAGCGACAAGGACGCACAGCTGCTGGGCGACCCACCCAACCTCCGGGTGATCAGGCCACCGCTGGCCTCCGGTGACGAGACCATGCCTCCTCCGCCCCCCGGTCCGCCAGCTCTCGTGTTCGTCGCCCACTTCAAGCGGCCGGTCAACGACGACGCCGCGCTGTGGTTCCTCCGCGAGGTGTGGCCATCCGTCGAGCGCGCCGTCCCGGGTGTCCGCCTCCGGCTGGTGGGCGCGGACGCCTCGGACACGCTGTCGGCGGAGGCAGCCCGGTGGCCCTCGGTCACACTGACCGGTTTCGTCGACGACCGGGGCGCCGAGTACCGCGCTGCCGCACTCGCCGTCGTACCCCTGCGGCGCGGGGCGGGAGTGAAGTTCAAGACCATCGAGGCGCTGCTGCACGGCGCGCCCGTGGTCACCACTCCCGTCGGCGCCGAGGGCGTCGAAGGTCCCGACCTCTTCGCCGTCGCGGAGCCCGAGCCGAAAGCCTTCGGGGCTGCGGTGGTCGCCCTCTCTCGCCGACCCGGACGCCGCTCGCCAGCGCGCTCGCACGGCCATGTCCTGGGCGGTGCGCGAGTACTCCCAGGCGGCCTTCGAGGCCGGGGTCGCCCAGCACTACGCGCTGGAGCAACCTCCAGGCCCGAGCGCCTAGGCCGCCGCGAAACTCCCCGCGAGGGCTTACCCAGCCCCCTGGCTGTTCCCGGATGCGGGTACTGAAAGTCTCGTAGGATCGGTCGGTCACCCGTCGTCGTAGGAGGTACCTTGCTGGGCACTGCCCGCCGGCTGATCTCCATCCTGTCCGTGAAGTCCCGTCGGCGCCTGTTCCTGGCCTTGCTGGGTTCGGTGGTCGCAGCGATGCTGGAGGCTCTAGGCGTCGCCGCGGTGCTTCCACTCCTGCAGCTGGTCACTGGCGGGGACCAGCGAGTCCGGTGTGCTCGGACGCATCGACGACGCGCTCGGCGGCGTCTCCGAGACCACGTTGGCCGTGGCTGTGTCCGTCGGCGTGCTCGTGGTGTTCTTGACAAGGGCTGCCTACTCGATCGCCTTTCGGTGGTGGCTGGCGAAGTTCTTGGCCGAGGAGGAGGCCGCGACGGCCGTGACCCTGCTGCGGCGCTTCCTCGCTGCGCCGTACTGGGTCCACTTGCAGCGCAACACCGCGTCCTTCGTCCGCAGCATGAGTGATGCGGTCGGCCAGACGTACGGGCTGGTGTTGATGGCGGGCATCACCGCTCTGACCGAGGTGGTGAGCGTGGTCGCCATCGCCACCGTGCTCGTCGTCCTCAACCCCCTGCCCGCCATCACTCTTGTCGCCTACTTCGTTGTGCTGAGCCTGGTGTACGAGCGGGCCATCCGCGGGCCCGCGACCCGCGCAGGTGAGCAGCTGCAGCAATCGTCGCTTGCCATGAACGTCTTCACCTGGCAGGCGCTCGGCGCGACCAAGGAGATCCGGGTCCGCCGCACATCGGGTCACTTCGTCGACCGCTACGCCCGTGCCCGCGCCCGACTTCACACGCTCGCGCCGTACCGCCAGCTTCCTCAACGACCTGCCCCGCTCTCTCTTCGAGATCGCCTTCATCATCGCGATCTCCCTGCTCACGGTCCTGACGTTCCTGACCAAGGGCCCGGGCGAGGGTCTTGCCTCGCTCGGTCTGTTCGTGGCCGCCGGCTTCCGCCTGCTCCCGAGCCTCACCAGAATCGTCGCGTCGGGTCAGAACGTGCGCCTGGGCTCCCGGGGGGTCCAGATCCTCCTCGACGACATGACCGACCAGTTCCTCCAGGACACCAGGGTCGATGACCCGGGCAACACCCACCGGCGACCACTGAAGCAGACCCTGGAGGTGCGCGACGTCTTCTACCGCTATCCCGGTTCGGACCGAGACGTCCTCGTCGACATCTCGCTGACCTTGCGTGCCGGGCAGTCACTGGCCCTCGTAGGTGTGAGCGGCGCAGGCAAGAGCACCTCGCCGATGTCATCCTCGGCCTGCACGTCCCGCAGTCGGGCGAGGTCGTCGTGGACGGCGTCTCCATCCTCGAGGACCTCCCGGGGTGGCAGCGCTCCATCGGAATGGTGCCCCAGGACATCTACCTGGTCGACAACACCATCCGCGCGAACATCGCATTCGGCGACCCGGCCGACGACGACTCCGAACGTCGTCTGCACGAGGCCATCGCCTCCGCCCAGCTCACCGAGCTGGTCGACTCGCTGCCCCAGGGTGTCGACACCGAGACCGGCGAGCGTGGTGCCCGCTTGTCGGGGGGCCAGCGTCAACGGCCGGCATCGCCAGGGCTCTCTACCACAACCCCGACGTACTGGTGCTCGACGAGGCGACATCTGCGCTTGACACCGACACCGAGCGTCGCATCGCCGAGACGGTCGCAGCCCTCACTCACAAGGTGACGACGATCATCATCGCCCACCGGCTGTCGACGGTCAGGTCATGCGACCAGGTCGCCTTCCTCTCCCAGGGACGGCTCGTCGCGCTGGGCTCCTTCGAGGAGGTGCGTCAGCGGGCTCCGGAGTTCGCCCACCTGGTGTCACTGGGCTCACTCGACCCGCACACCCTCGAGGCTGCCAGTCCGATCGGCTCAGACGGACCTGGCTCAGACGGCCGCTGACGAGTCCGGCGACCGGAGCACTCTCCCCAACGGTCGAAAAGGCTGCGCCCGGTCGTGACCCCCTGTTGACTGAGACGCATGGGGAAGCTGGCCGAGGTGGTCTCGGCCTGGCTGCCGGCGCTGTCGGCAGGACTGACCACCTGCGCGATCCTGATCCTCGTCGGCTGGTTCCTGGGCCGCTCATTTCGCCTCGCCGCCCCGGATCGCCTCCTGGTGGCCCCAGCCCTCGGACTAGGCGTGTTCCTCATCAGCGGTGCTGTCGCCGGAAGGCTTGGTTACCCGTTCACCTGGTGGGCGGGAGGCCTGACGATCCTCGCCGTGGTCGGTGGACTCGCAGCAGTGGGAAGCCGGGCGCGCCGACCCGATGAGCTTGCGGCGAAGAGAGACGGCGACCTACCGCGACCACAGCGTGCGGCCTTGGTGCTCAGTGTGGCGGCTGCCTCGCTGATCGTCACGGCCATCCTCCTCGCTGCTGTCCCTCGCCTACGGCCGTTGCGCCTGGACCCGACACCATCTTTCATCTGGGTGCTGCCCGCTACCTCGCTCAGCAGCCGGCAGCCGACTTCCTTCAGGCTGGCGACTTCGTCTGGACGCAGCCCATCATCTATCCGGGCGGATTCCAGTCCCTCACGGCCTGCATTGCGGCGTGGAGCTCTCTCCCGGTCGAGGTGGCGGCCCACGCTGCCGTGCTGACGATGACGGCGTGTGTGCTGCCGTTCGGCATGGTCGCACTGGCTCACAGCGTGACGGGGTCGAGACCGGTCGCGATCTGGGCGGGTGCGCTCGCGGGCGTGTCCTACCTGGTGTTCCCGTACAGCCAGCTCGCGGCGGGCGTCGCGTGGTCCAACTTGACCTCGCTCGCACTCATGCCGCACCTGCTCACGCTCGTGCTGGCTGCGTCACGTCGAAGCACACTGGGCGAGGCTTGGCCGCTGCTGCTCCTCGGAGGGGTTGTTGCCGTGGCCATGGGGGCCAGCCAGCCCAATGGGCTCTTCGCGGCGGCACTCCTGATCATCCCCATGACGATTGCCTCGCGGACCCGAGCCGTGCAGGTGTTGGGCGTGGTGGGGGCTGTCGGGTTCTTGGCGGTGTTGCTGGTCCTGGCACCGTCGAAGTTGGCGACGTACGAGGTGTCTGGGCCGCGTTCCTTGCGCGAGGGAGTCCTTCTCGCGCTCAAGGCAGACGCGTTCCCACTCGAGGCACGGCACTTGGTCCTGGTGCCGCTCGCGTTGGTGGGACTGGCCGTGCTCCTGCGGCGCCGCGAGACTGCATGGGTCCCGATCGGATGGGGGCTGCTTGCCTTGCTTTGGTGCAGTCCGACCGTGGTGTCGGCGGACCTTGTTCCCCATCTCCTGTGGCCGTGGTGGAACTCCGGATTCCGGGTCCTGGCAGCGTTGGCGATCCCGAGCGCCATCGCGGTTACGGTCGGAGTAGTCACGGTGGTCGACGCGGTGGCCAGAGTCAGCCACCTCCGTAGCGCGGCCAGGCAGGTGCTGATCTCGGGAGCGGGACTGCTCGTGCTGGCCGCAGTGCTGGCAGGCGTGCCGGGCAAGGTGGACGTCATAGCGGACGGTTATCGACCGGCTCGTCTTCAGGATCGCTGGGTCAGCCCGGACGAGCTCGAAGCACTGAAGGAACTCTCGACCTACGTCGATCCCGGCATGGTCGTCGCCGCCAATCCCTTCAGGGGTGGCCAGTTCATGTACGTCACCTCTGGCATCCGCATGCTGTTTCCCACCGAGAACGCACTTCAGAGTTCAGGACCGGCGCTGCTCGCCAGGTCGCTGAACCGGGTGCGGTCCGATCCCCTCGCGTGTGCGGAGGTCCGTCGCTACCGGGTGGGCTACGTCCTGACTGGCGGGTCGGCACCTCAGTACGAGTACGCCGAGGACGGTGACGCCCTGTATCCCGGTGTCGACGCGGTCGACGTGTCGGCCGGCTTCACGCAGGTTGCCAAGGCAGGTGAGTACACGCTGTACCGCGTGCCAGCGTGCAGTCCCACCTGACGCCTCGGGTCACGGTGCCGGCGTCCCGGCTCGCCGGGCGCCGACCAGCTTGCCTGCCTCGAAAGCGACCTCCATCAGCCAGGAGAGCCGCGCCTCGCGTCCTCCCCGCCACGGGAACCTGCGGAGGAACCAGAGTTCACGGCGTACCCAGGCCCGACGAGAGCGCAGCACGACCTCAGATGGGCGGAAGCGCCCATAGAGCTGCGCGGTGCCCTGGCCCGAGTTGAACTGCTGACGCAGCACGCCCCGGACGTCAGAACGTATCCGGTAGTGGATCAGCGCCTCGGGAACGTAGACGGGCGTGAAACCCGCCTCCCCCGCCCGCCATGCGAAGTCGAGCTCCTCGGCTCCGGCAGGGTAGTCCTCGGCGAAGCCGCCGACTGCTTCGAACACCCCCCGATGCATCCCGAGGTTGCCGCCGAACGCCCAGCGTCGCCCGCCCCAGATCTGCGGCAGCTCCGTGGTCATCTCGGGGAACGGCACCCACGATGCCGACGGACCCGACAGCGTCCGCGTCTCCAGCGAGCCACCGACGAAGGGATGCGCACGCAGGGCGTCGCTCATGGCCTCCACCCACCCCGGGCTGACCACGTCGTCCGCATCGCAGAGAAGGACCAGGTCGGCGGCCGCTGCCTCGATGCCGACATTACGGGCGACCGAGACACCGCGGCCGCGCGAGGCGTCGACCACCCGGAGGTCCAAGCGGTCGCACCAGGCCACAGCCACGCTCGCCGAGTCGTCCGTGGACCCGTTGTCGCTGATCACGACCTCGAACGGGGCCTCGATGGTCTGCGCCGCAAGAGCCGCCAGCTGGGCCGGCAGCGTCGCCGCCGCGTTGTAGGTCGGAACGACGACCGAACACGCCAACGCCGTCACAGACAACCCCTCTCCCGCCAGGCCGACCGTCGACCGGGGGCGGCTCTGTTTGGTGGCGACCCTAAGGCCTCGCGCTCTCGGCAATCCCGGTTTCCGATCTCGCCGACCGCCCGACGGGGCCGTTTCGCTGTGGAACACTTGCTGGGCGGGTTCGCAGCGAGACGAACGGAGGACCGATGGTGAAACCACCACCGGTGACCGTCGTCGTCCCGCACTTCGGAGCTCCGGGCCTGTCGATGCCCCTGCTCGAGGCCCTGTTGCGCCAGCAAGGCTGCCCGGAACTGCAGATCGTGCTCGTCGACGACGACTCGCCCGACGCCTTCCCGGATCACCCCGGTGTGACCGTCATCCGCCGTGGGACCAACGGAGGCTTCGGGTCAGCCGTCAACACCGGCGCCGCAGTGGCCGACGGAGACCTGCTCCTGGTCCTCAACAGCGACCTCGAGATCGGCCCCACGTTCGTCGCCGACCTCGTCGCCGGGGCGCGCCCCTGGCAGCCCGCCGTGGTCAGCCCGCGCGTGGTGGGGCCGGACGGTGTCGAGCAGCCGACCGGACGACGCTTCCCCCGGGTCCGCCACCAGGTCACCGAGTGGCTGGTGCCGCTCGCCCGATGGCGCGACACCGACGCCCTCCACCGCGCCGTCGGCCACGACGTCGACGCGCGCGACAACGAGGCCGTCGTCGACTGGGTGGTCGGGGCCGCGCTCCTGGTGCCCACCGCCGACTTCCGCGCCGTGGGCGGCTTCGACGAGCGCTTCTTCATGAACTCCGAGGAGGTCGACCTCCAGCGCCGGCTCCGTGAGCGGGGGCTGCCGTCGGTCGTGCTCGCCGAGCCGACCGCCGTCCACGCCGGAGGCGGCTCGAGCGACTCCGCGCGACGTCGCGAGTGGCTGGTGCAGTCACGTCTGGCGTACGCCGACAAGTGGGGCGGGCGGCGACGGCTGCAGGCCGCCCTGGGTGCGGCCACCGCCGCCAACCTGGCGTGGAACACCGGCCGCCGCCTGGCCGGACGCGACGTCGCGCCGCTGCGCACCGTCGGCCAGGAGGCCGCCTTGCTGCGACGAGGCCGGCCACGTGGGGTGCGCCGATGAGCCCAGCGGTCTCGGTCGTCGTGCCCTCGCGCGGCGGCGCCGAGCGGCTGCCCGTCCTCCTCGGGTGCCTCGAACGCCAGACCCACGACGACTTCGAGGTCGTCGTGGTCGTCGACGGCGACATCGACGGCAGCGAGCAGATCCTGGCCGCGTGGGCCGACCGCGTGCCCGTCCGGCCCGTGGTGTTCCCCGTCAACCGCGGCCGGCCGGCCGCGCTCAACGCCGGCCACGCGGACGCCAAGGGCGACGTGCTGGTCCGCTGCGACGACGACCTGGCGCCCGGTCCTGACTACGTCCGGCTCCACGCCGCCGCCCACGGGCCGGCCCGGCCGGGGCGGTGGGCATGTGCCGCAACGTGTTCCCGGAGACGGCGTACGCCCGCGTGTACGGCCGTCCGGCCTACGAGCGGTTCCGCGAGGGCGCCCACGCCGCGCCGCCTGACACGCGCTGGCGCTACTGGGGCGGCAACGTCTCGGTCGACCGCGAGACCTGGGACCGCGTCGGCCCCTACGACGAGAGCTACCGCGGCTACGGCTGGGAGGACGTCGACTGGGGTTACCGCGTGCACAGGGCCGGCGTGCCGATCACCGTGGTCCCCGGCCTCGAGACCGACCACCACATCGCCGCCACCACCACCGCCGGCCGGGCGCTGCGCGCCTACTACTCCGGGTCGGCCCGGCGCCGCTTCGAGGCCAAGCACGGCTTCCAGGTGGTCGCGCCCACCGGCCGCGACCCGTGGAACCTTGCCGTCAAGGCCGCCGCCCGCCTGCTCAGCGAGCAGGGCATCGGCCGGGCGGGCCGCGGCGTCGACCGTCTTGCGGACCGCCTGCCGCGGTGGGTCGCGGAGAAGGCCGTCGCGCTCACCGTGGAGGCCGGTGCCCTCGCGGGCTACCGCCGCAGCGACGCCGGGCGGACGATCTGAGATGGGCGTCACACCACCAGCACCACGAAATCGGTGGCTCTACCCCAGGCGGCATAGACATTTGCCAGGGGGTTCGGCCCTTTCCTTCCGAAATGCCACCCGGAAGGGCAGAATCCTTGCTGGGTCGCGTGGGGGCGCGTCCCAAACGTTCGGGGGGAACAATCACATGACGTTGCTCGACAACGCCGTCCGCAGGATGGCGGGTACGCAGCCGTCTCACTCGGCACGCCTGATCCCGCTCGCCGCGGCGATCGGCGACTTCGCCATGCTCGCCATCGCTGTGTTCGTCGCGATGATCGGCCGGCAGGAGCTGACCTTCTTCGACCCACGCACCGACGTGGTCGACTTCGTGAGCGTGGCGATCGCCCCGCTGCTGGTCGGCTGGGCCGCGATGCTCCTCGCCGTCGGCGCCTACGCCCGCGACATCTTCGGGGCCGGCACCGAGGAGTACAAGCTGGTCCTCAAGGCCTCGCTGCTCAGCGCGGGCCTGGTCGGCATCGGCTGCTACCTCACCGGCTTCCCGCTCTCTCGCGGCTTCTTCCTGCTGGCCTTCACGATCGGCACGCCGCTGCTCCTGGGGTGGCGCTTCGTGTTCCGGCGCTCGATCCAGCACACCCGCCGCCACGGCCACCTGCGCCAAGGCGTGATCATCGCCGGCAACCCTCGTCACGTCGACGAGGTGGCCGCCGTGCTGCGCCGCGAGTCGTGGCTCGGCTACACCGTGCTCGGCGCGCTGACCACGCTGAGGCGCCAGATCGTGGAGACCCCGGCGGGCATCCCCATCCTGGGCTCCACCACCGACGCGGTCGCCGCCATCGACGGCGTGAGCGCCGACGTCATCCTCTTCGCCGACGGCGCGTTCTCCAGCGCCCACGACCTGCGCCGCGCGATGTGGGCCCTCGAGAGTCACCCGGTCCAGTGCATCGTGGTCCCGAGCCTCACCGACGTCTCGACCGAGCGCCTCAAGGTCCGCCCGGTCGCCGGTCTGCCGCTCGTCCACGTCGACGCCCCGCGCACGCTGCACGCCTCTCACTGGGCCAAGCGGACCTTCGACGTCCTGGGCTCGCTCGGCATCATGCTGCTGATCTCGCCGATCTGGCTGGCCACCGCCGTGGCCGTCAAGTTCCACGACGGCGGCCCGGTGCTCTTCCGCCAGACCCGCATCGGTCGCGACGGCCGCCCGTTCAGCTGCCTGAAGTTCCGCAGCATGGTCGTCGAGGCCGAGCAGCTGCGCGCCGAGCTCGAGGTCAACCACGAGCGCAGCGCCGTGCTGTTCAAGATGGCCGACGACCCGCGCGTGACCAGGCCCGGCAGGCTGATCCGCCGGCTCTCGATCGACGAGCTGCCGCAGCTGTGGAACGTGCTGCGCGGCCAGATGAGTCTGGTGGGCCCACGCCCGCCGCTGCCGCACGAGGCGGCCCGCTACGGCTCCGACATGAGCCGTCGCCTGCGGGTGCGCCCCGGGATGACCGGCCTGTGGCAGGTCTCCGGACGCTCCGACCTCAGCTGGGACGAGACCGTGCGCCTCGACCTCTACTACGTCGACAACTGGTCGATGGTCCAGGACCTCAACATCCTGGCCCGCACCGTGTCCGCAGTCCTCAGCAGCCGCGGCGCCTACTGACCGGCGCCTTCACCGCTGGTTGACGAAGGCGCGCAGCGCCTGTCTCGAAACCCCGCTCGACCGTTGCCCGCGGGGGTCACGGGGTTTCGTGACGGTTGCTGCGCAACCTCCTCAACCAGCGATCAGCGGGCTGGCAGGATGATCCGGTGTCCGACTCCGCCGACCGGTTGCAGGTCTTGTTCGTGTGTACGGCGAACATCTCGCGGTCGCCGTACCTCGAGCTGCGCGCCCGGTCGCTCGCCCGGGACGCCCCGGTCGACTTCGCCAGCGCCGGGGTCCATGCTCGCGACGACACCCTGATCGACCCGGCGATGGCCGTGGAGCTGGCGGCCCGCGGGATCTCGTCCGACGACTTCCGCAGCCGGCGGGTGACCGGGTCGATCCTCGCCCGCGCCGACCTCGTGCTCACCGCGGAGGCAGGGCACCGCGCCGCCATCCTCGACGAGCACCCGATCGCGACCCGCACGGTGCTCACCGTCGGCCAGGCCGACCGCGCCCTCGACCGGATCGACCCGGGCACTCCCGCCTCGGGGCTCGCGGCCGCGCTCGTGGCCGCCCGCGGCGGCGCGACCACCGACCTCGACATCGTCGACCCCTACCGTCGCGGGCCAGAAGCGGCACGGGCCTGCGCGCTCATCCTCGACAAGCTCGTGGACCGCCTGCTCGCGCGACTGGTGCCAGCGCGGAGGCCCGGTGATCCCGCAGTGACCAGGATCCTGGTCTTCACCCCTGCCTTCCACGGCTACGGCGACTCGATCGGCAATGCCTTGCGCAGACGCGGCCACGACGTCACCGTGCACCCCTACGACGCGCACGTCCGGGCCTGGGACAAGGCCCGCCACAAGCTGACGGTCGAGCTGCCCGGCCAGCTCGGCGCCGACCGTCGACCGCCAGCGCCGCGCGGCGTGCCACCGACGCGGCCCTCCGGGTCCACGCCGCGACCCGGCCCGACGCGGTGGTGGTGATCCGGGGCGACCTGTTCGAGCCGCGCTTCTGGGACCGGCTCGACGAGTCCGGGCGTCCGTTCGTCGTCTGGCTCTACGACGAGGTGCGCCGGATGCGCCACGACCTCGCCACCCTGGCCCGGGCCACGGCGGTCACCAGCTACTCGCCGCTGGACGTACGGTGGCTACGCGACCAGGGCATCGACGCCCACCATCTGCCCAACGCCTTCGACCGCGACCGTCAGGTCGTGCGGCCGATGGTCCGGCGCGACGAGATCAGCTTCGTCGGCGCGCGATACCCCGACCGCGAGCAGACGCTCGTCGGGCTGCACGAGGCCGGCGTGCCGGTCCGCGCCTACGGTCGTGAGTGGTCGCGACACCCGGCCGACCGGCTGCGTACCTGGGGATGGCACCGGCCGGCGTGCCCGCTGAGCGCGACGTCGACCGCGACACGGCGTACGCCGTGATGGCGGCGTCGGCGGCCACCCTCAGCATGCACACCGACCAGGACGGCTTCGCCATGCGCACCTTCGAGGCGTGCGGCTCCGGCGCCGTACAGCTGATCGACCGCCGCGACCTGACCGGGCTCTACGACGACGGCGTCGAGGTCGCCTGCTGGGAGACCTTCGAGGAGCTGCTCGAGCTCTGCGTGCGGGCCCGCACCGACCTCCCGTGGGCAGCGGGGCTGCGCGCGGCGGGACGCCGGCGCACGCTCGCCGAGCACACCTTCGACCACCGGGTCGCGGTGCTCGAGGCGCTGTGGTGAGCTTCCGGCAGATCCTCGACGGCGGTCTCGCTCACATGGCGGAAGGGGTCTTGGGTGAATGTCGCCCAGCGGCTGAGCGAGGTTGGGCCGGGGCTGCGCTGGCACCTCGCCCGGCCCCGCACCGCCCTGCTCTACCGTCGGGCCTTCGCGCACGTGGGTCCGCGGACCGTGATCGTGGCCGCGCGTGTGCTCCGGGGCGTCGACCGGATCTCCGTGGGCGCCGACTGCGCCGTCTACCCCGGCTGCTGGCTGGCCTGCGAGGGCCCCGACTCCTGGCTCGAGATCGGCGACGGCTGCTACTTCGGCCACGATGTCCACGTCCACTCGATCGACCCGGTCATCATCGGCGACGGCTGTGTCTTCGCCGACGGCGTGTACGTCACCTCGACCGACCACGGTCGTGCCGACCGGTCAACGACGCAGGGCACGGGCGCCGTCACCATCGGTGACCACGTCTTCCTGGGGCAGCGGGCCGTGGTGCTCGGCGGCGTGACGATCGGCGACGGCGCCACGGTAGGGGCACACGCAGTTGTCACCAGGGATGTGGCGCCGGGTTCAGTCGTCGCAGGCGTGCCTGCTCGTCCGTTGCACCGGGACGAGAGCTCGTGAACGGCTCGGGATTGCTCTACCCGAACGATCTCGCGGCCTGGCAGGCCTGGCAGACGTCCCGCACGCCCCTGCGAGCCTTGGTGCGCCGACTCCGGCCGACGGTCCCGCCCCCAGGGGTGCTGGCCGTGTTCGGGCCGTCACCCCAGGTGCTCGTCGTGCTCGACTCCATGGCACCGACGAGCCTGCTGGCGCTTCTCGAGGTGACACCGCATCTGTCCGCGGCCTTTGCCGTCCTGTCCCCCGCACCGCTGCCGAACGGACGGACCGGATCGCCACAGCTGCTCGACGCATCCGTGGTCCCCGAAGCGCTGAGGTCGGTGCGCGTGGTGGCGTCGACAGGCCCCTTCCTTCCCCTGGGCGCGGTCGGCCTCGAGTGGGCACGTCGACTGGGGGCGGAGTTCGTCGCCGTCCAGCACGGCCTGCTGACCCCGCACGCGCCGCCCCTCGCGCCCGACTCCCATCTGCTGGCATGGTCGAGCGCCGACGCCGACTTCTGGCGGTCGGGGCGGCCAGATGTGCAGACCCGGGTCGTCGGCTCGCAGCTGCTCTGGGAGGCGGGCCTCGGTCACACCCACGTGACAGACGACCGGCCGACGTTCCTCGGCCAGCTGCACAGCGCCGAGATGGGCCGCCGCGAGATGGCACGCTTCACCGCGGCGTTCTGCCGCACCGAGGACACCCGATACCGCCCACATCCTGGCGAGCGAGATCACCTCTCGCGGTGGCAGCATGCGCGCTGGCGGCGCCAGGGGATCGAGTTCGACGACGGCTCGGTTCCGCTGCGCCAGCTGCCGACGCCGGTGGTCAGCGTGTTCTCGACGGGCATCCTCGAGGCCGCAGCGCGCGGGGTGCCCGCCTGGGCGGCGTACGACCGTCCGCCTGCGTGGCTCGAGGAGTTCTGGCAGCGTTACGACATGTCCCGCTACGGCGCCGCGCCCACGCCCGCGCCCGCACCGCCCGATCTCGAGCCCGCGGTGGCCGTGGCCGCCGCCATCGAGGCCCTGCTGTGACGGCCGTCTGCGTGATCCCGGCCCGCGCCGGCAGCAAAGGGGTGCCCCGAAAGAACCTCCGTGAGGTCGCGGGCAAGCCGCTGATCGTCTGGACGATCGAGCAGGCCCTCGCCGTGAGCACGCCACTGGAGGTCCTGGTGTCCACCGACGACGACGAGATCGCGTCGGTGGCGCGGGATGCCGGCGCGTCGGTGCCGTTCCTGCGTCCGCCCGAGCTCGCCCGGGACACAACCGCCACCGAGCCCGTCGTCCGCCATGCGCTGGCGAGCCTCGACCGGCTCGGCACCCAGGCGTCCACCGTCCTACTCCTCCAGGCCACCTCGCCCGTACGCCTTCCCGGCACCCTCGACCGCGCGCTCTCGGAGTTCACCTCCACAGGCGTCGACTCGATGGTCGGCGTCGTCCCTCAGCCGCCGTTCTTGTGGTGGGCCGGCGAGCCGCCCGACTATCCACCGAGGGCCGACTACCCGATCGATGCACGCCCACGCCGCCAGGACCTCACCTCCGAGACGCTTCGCTACCGTGAGACCGGGTCCCTCTACGTCACCAAGCGGTGGGTGTACGACGATCTCGACAACCGCCTCGGCGGTCGGATCGGTCTGTTCGTGATGGACGAGGTCGAGGGCATCGACGTCGACACCGAGCTCGACCTCGCCTCCGCTGAGCAGCACCTGCGCTTCATCAGCGGCCTGCCGCCGTGACTTGCTCGTCCCGCCACCGCGGAGGCTCACCGCCGCTGCTTGAGGTGTCCGGCGTTGACGCGGGCGCCGTGCCGGGGCGAGGGTGGCGGGGTACCGCGACAGCCACGACACCACAGGAGGAACTCATGTCAGGCAGGGTCGTCCACTTCGAGATCCCCTTCGACGACGGGGACCGCGCCCGCTCCTTCTACGGCGACGCCTTCGGCTGGCAGCTGATGGCAGATGCCCGAGATGGGCTACACGATCGTGATGACCGGACCGACCGACCAGAAAAGCGGTCCGACCGAGCCCGGGTTCATCAACGGTGGCATGTTCGAGCGGAGCGAGCAGTTCCCCGGCAAGGCCCCGAACCTGGTGATCGACGTGGCGAACGTGGACGACGCGCTCACCAAGGTCAAGGACGCCGGCGGCACGGTCGTGCACGGCCGGATGCCCGTCGGCGAGATGGGGTTCACCGGATACTTCACCGACACCGAGGGCAACCTGATCGGGCTCTGGGAGACCGCGCCCGCCAGCGACTGAACGACGCCTGGGCGCTCGCTGTGGGCATGCCTGAGCACCCGCCGGAGGTACGGCGGGCTGTGGGGCGGGGTGGTCAGGTCTCGCCGGCGTGGCGCGGGTGACGGGCGTGTCCGGTCGGTCGAGGCGGTCGGCAGCGGTGTCGGTCGCGGGAGACGTCGAGGGTGCCGGTGTGGTCGCGGAGGTACTGGTAGCCGTGGGGGCTGGTCTCAACAGCATAGGATGCCGGGTTCGAGGGGCGTAAGTAGGTCGACGCCCCGCCGGGTGGGTCTTCAGCCGGTGGTGTCGTCGGCACAGGGGGGCGATCTGGCAGGAGCAGGTGGGCCCGCCCTGGCGGAAGGGGACGGGGTGGTCGTTGTCGCAGGGGTGTTCGTCGGGTCTGAGTCTGCGGGCGGGCCGGGTGCACCAGGGGAAGTCCCGCTGCGCGGGGCTTGGGTCGCGACCGCCGGGGCCGCCCCCGATCAGGTGCCACCACCTGAGCCACGTCCGTACCGTAGCTTCCGGCGCTCGCTTTGCCCAACCTCCACCCCCGCAACGCCCGAAGTGGCAGGATTCTGTGGTGATCATCGAGCGCAACCTGGCGGCGTACCTCGTGTACGCCGAGGACCCGGTCCTGCGCGCTCTCGAGAAGATCACGGCCAACCAGGCCCGCATCATCTTCCTCGTCGACAGCCACGGCCACCTCGAGGGCTCGCTGTCCGACGGCGACTTCCGGCGCTGGGTCGCCAACCAGAGCCCGGTCGACCTCAACCGCCCCGCGCGCGAGGCGGCGCACTCCGACGGTCCGGTCGGCGCCGGTCAGCACCACTCCGTCCGAGATCGCGCTCCTCTTCGGCCCCGGCATCGACCACGTGCCGCTCGTCGACGAGCGCGGCCGCCTGGTCGCTGTCGCGATCAACCGCGACAACGAGATCCGGATCGGCCGCTACCAGATCGACCGCGACAGCCCGGCGCTGGTGATCAGCGAGATCGGCATCAACCACCAGGGCTCGGTCGACTTCGCCAAGGAGCTCGTCGACCGGTCGGTCGAGGCCGGCGCTGACGTGGTGAAGTTCCAGCTGCGCGACATGGAGGCGCTCTACCGCCAGGGCTCCTCCGGCAGCGGCGGCGAGGACCTCGGCCCGCAGTACACCCTCGACCTGCTGGCGAAGTTCAACCTCACGGCCGACCAGCTCTTCGAGGTCTTCGACCACTGCGCGGACGTGGGTGTCGAGGTGATGTGCACGCCGTGGGACCCGCCCAGCGTCGACCGCCTCGCGGACTACGGCATCCCGGGCTTCAAGGTCGCGTCGGCCGACATGACCAACCACACGCTGCTGCGGCACATGGCGCAGTACGGCGTCCCGATGGTGATCTCGACCGGCATGTCCACCGAGGCCGAGATCATGGAGACCGTCGAGCTGGTCCGCGGCACCGGCGCGTCGTACGCGCTGCTGCACTGCCAGTCGACCTATCCCGCGCCGTTCAAGGACGTCAACCTCCGCTACCTCGAGCGGCTCGCCGAGATCGGGCAGTGCCCGGTCGGCTACTCCGGCCACGAGCGCGGCTTCCACGTCCCGCTCGCCGCGGTGGCGCTCGGCGCCAAGATCGTCGAGAAGCACTTCACCACCGACCGCACCCTCGAGGGCAACGACCACAAGGTCAGCCTGCTGCCCGGCGAGTTCAAGGACATGGTCGCCCGCATCCGCGAGCTCGAGGAGGCGCTGGGCAGCGCGATCCCGCGCGGGGTCTCCACGGGCGAGATGATGAACCGGGTCAACCTCGCCAAGTCGCTGGTCGCGGCGAAGCGGATCGAGGTCGGCGACACCATCGACCGCGAGGCCGTCGACATCAAGAGCCCTGGCCGCGGCCTCCAGCCCAACGCTCTCGACCGCCTCGTCGGCCGCACCGCCGCGCGCACCTTCGAGCCCGGCGACTTCTTCTACGCCAGCGACCTCGGTGACGCCGCGCCCGAGCGGCCGCCAGTACGACTTCAAGCGCCCGTGGGGACTGCCGGTCCGCTACCACGACATCGACACGATGACGCGCGACTGCCTGCCCGACTTCCTCGAGTTCCACCTCTCCTACAAGGACCTCGAGATCGACCCGGCCTCGGTCTTCGCGAAGTACGACGGGCGCTTGGACACGGCGTTCGCCGTGCCACTCCCCCGACCTCTTCGCCGGCGACTTCATCCTCAACCTGGCGAGCGAGGACGACGCCCACTGGGAACGCTCCATCGAGGAGCTCCAGAAGGTCATCGAGCTGACGCGGTCGCTCAAGGCGTACTTCCGCAGCCCTGGTGACACTCTTGGGCCCGATCCGGTCGTGATCGCCAGTCTCGGCGGCTTCACCAAGGACGCTCACGTGCCCGACCACGAGCTGGGTGAGATGTACGCCCGGGTCGCCGCCGGCCTCGACCGGATCGACGACTCCGGCGTCCGGCTGTGCGCTCAGACCCTGCCGCCGTTCCCCTGGTACCTCGGCGGCCAGCTGTTCTGCAACCTCTTCGTCGGCGCGACCGACACCGCCGCCTGGGCCGAGCGCTACGGCCGGCGGCTCTGCCTCGACGTCTCCCACTCCAAGCTGGCCGCCAACTTCAAGGGCCAGCCGTTCTCCGAGGCCATCGACCTGCTGGCCCCGCACGCCGACCACCTCCACCTCGTCGACGCCACCGGTGTCGACGGCGAGGGCGTCCAGGTCGGCGACGGCGAGGTCGACTGGGCGCTGCTGGCCAAGCAGCTCGACGAGCATGCGCCGGGCGTCGGCTTCATCCCCGAGATCTGGCAGGGCCACGTCAACGACGGCGAAGGGTTCTGGATCGCCCTCGAGCGGCTGGAGCAGTGGTTCTGATCACGACGCACGGCACGAGCGCCGGGGCCCCAGCCCGGCCCACCGCCCTCTGGGTCGTCCCCGTCAGCGAGCTCGGAGGGGTGGCCCGACACGTCCTCGACGTGGTGCGCGCCGGCCTGCCCGGCTGGCGCCTGGTGGTGCTGTGCCCTCCCGGACGCCTGGTCGATGAGGTACGCGCCGCAGGCGGGGCGGTGGTCGCCGTGCCCTTCGGCCCGCAGCACGGCCTGACCGCCAGCCTCCGCTCCCTTCGCCGCACGATCGAGCGGTTGCGCCCAGCCGTGGTGCACTCCCACCTCTCCTACGCCGACATCGCGGCCTCCCTGGCCACGCCGCGACACGTGGCGCTGGTCACGACCGAGCACGGCATCGCGGCCGACGACAGCGTCTACCACGGCAGCGCCCGAAGTCGGCTGTGATGGCCCAGGTCCACCGCGCCCGCCTGCGGCGCTTCGACGCGGTCGTCGCCGTCTCCGAGGCGACCCGTCTCGCCATGGCGGACAAGTGGCACCCGCGACCAGCAGGTGCACGTGATCCCCAACGGCGTCGACCCGGTGCCCGGTCCAGCCTCGCGTGCCGACGTCGGGGCTCCGGGTCCTGTCGCTCGCCCGGCTCGCCCCGGAGAAGCGCCTCGCGGACCTGGTCGCCGCCTTCGCCCTGGTCGCCCGCGACCACGACGAGGCGACCCTCACCCTCGCCGGCGTGGGTGCGCTCCAGGCCGAGCTGCGCCGCCAGGTCGACCGCCCTCGGCCTCGACGCAGCGCATCTCGATGCCGGGCTACGTCGACGCGGCCGAAGCGCTCGCCGACGGCCGACGTGCTGGCGATGCTCGTCGGTCTGGGAGAACTGCCCGTACGCCGTCCTCGACGGCCTCGTCCACGGCACCGGAGTCGTGGCCGCACCGGTCGGCGGGATTCCCGAGATGCTGCCCGACCACTGTCTGGTCGACCCCGCGGACCACGTGGCCACGGCCGCCGCGCTGGTCGAGCAGGGCGCGTCGCTCGACGCCCGGCCCAAGGTGCCGGCCGGCTGGCCGACGGTCGCCGACATGGCGGCCGCGATCTGCGAGGTCTACGCGGAGGCCCGGAAGTGAGGGCCCGGCGATGAGCACCATCGGCTGGAAGCCGATCGGGCACCTGGAGCGACCTCCCAGCCTCGACGAGAGCGCCGTCCGTCGCAGGACCAGCAACGACGGGCGGATCGTCGACTTCTTCCTGTTCGCCGCGCTCCCGATGGCCGCTGTTCACGGTCCGCGAGCCTGCCCGTGTCCGAGCTCGCCATGGGTCTGGCGGTCTGTGCGCCGCGTTGCTGCGTCCCAAGACACGGTGTCCGCGCCCGGCCTGGCTGGTGGTGCCGCTCCTGGCGCTGCTTGGCGCTGATGTTCCTGTCGGCCCAGCTCAACGACCCGTGATCGACCCGACTCGCCGGTTGCTGCACCTCGGGCTCTACGTCGCGTTGGCCCTGGCGGCCGCGCAAGGCCGCTTCCACACCCGCTCGATGGCCAAGGGGCTCGGCGTCGGCCTGCTGGTGTCGGCCGCGGCGTACTACGCCGGCTACGGCACCGGCTACCCAGGCCGGCTCGCCGGCCTGATGGCCGACCCGAACGCCGCGGGCTACATGCTCACCACGCTCGGGTGCCTCGCCCTGGCCGGCCTGCGCGGCCAGCCGGATGCGCGTCCCCCTCGGCCTGCTCCTGTTCGTCGCGTGGTCCTCACCTACTCCCGCACCTCGCTGCTCGCCGTGGGCCTGATCGTCGCTCTGGGTGATCATCGGCCGGCAGCTCGCGGCGTCCTTGGGAGCGCTGCTGCTGGTCGCGCATGATCTGGGTCGTCACCAACATCCCGGTGAGCCTGCAGACGCTCGGCCCGTTCGAGGACCGCAGCGGCAGCGACGCGCTCGCGCAGCGCATCGCCAAGCTGGAGGAGCTGCAGGTCTCGAACGCCCCCTGGTACGGCTACGGTCCCGGCACCAGCTAGGTCGAGGTCCAGGGCCAGCTGTTCTTCTTCCACAACAGCTACCTCTCGATCCACAACGAGGCTGGTCGGGTCGGCCAGGTGCTGCTCATCGCCGCGGGCGCGTTCGACGCTGTTGGCCCTGCTGCGGCTGCTCCCCGAGCGCGCAACCCGTGGTACGAAGCCGCAATCATCGCCGTGGCCGTGTGTGCGGTGAACCTCGGCGAGGTGCTCCTGGAGCTGCCCACGGCGCTGGCGCTCGGGATGGCCGCCCACTACGTCCAGAGCGTCCGTGGGTCCGCCGCCGGACGACGTCAGCTCGGCCATCGCCGTCGACCCTGGCCTCCCTCGACCCGGTACAGCTGCGATGACGCGCATCTACGTCGCGGCCAACCGCGGCGACATCGGGGGCGGTGAGGTGATGCTGCTACGGCTCGCCGCCGCTCTCGCCGATCTCGGTTACGACGTCACCGCCGTCGTCCCGTCGACGCCGAGCAACCTTGCGGTCCAGGCACGGGCGGCCGGACTCACCGTCGAGGTGGTGTCCTGCCACGACCGGCCGTCGTACGCGCGGGCCCTGCGCCGCTGGGACCGCGGCCGCGACGGCGTGCTGTGGTGCAACGGACTCCTCCCAGCGCTCGCCACCGCCGGACGCCCACGCCGGATCGTGCACCTGCACCAGATGCCGGTCGGGCTGAGGAGGCCCCTGGCCCGGCTCGCCCGGACCGGCGCCGCCGCGACCGTGGTGCCGTCCCGCTACCTCGCCGACCGCCTCGCCCCGGCCGAGGTGCTGCCCAACTGGACCGATGCGTGGACAGGAGGAGCCCCGGCGACGTGACGGCGGCGACGCAGGTCGTCGGTCGGCTTCATCGGCCGGGTCGGGCTGGAGAAGGGCGTCCACGTGCTGGCTTCGGCGTGCGCGCGGCTGGACCCCGAGCTGCGTGCTCGGGTGCAGCTCGTGATCGCCGGCGACGACCGGTTCGTCCCGGCCGCCGACCGCCGCACGGTGCAGGCAGCGCTGGCCTCCTCCGGCGTCCTGGTGGAGCAGGCGGGCTGGATCGCGCCGAGGGAGTTCTTCTCCCGGGTCGACCTCGCGGTCGTCCCGTCGGTCCGGGCCGAGTCCTTCGGGCTGGTCGCCGCCGAGGCGATGGCATCGTGCTGCCCGGTCATCGTCACCGACGCGGGTGGCCTGCGCCGAGGTCGTCGGACCTGACCACCCGTGGGTGGTGCCCCGCGGCGACGCGGCCGCGCTCGCCCGCACTCTCACCGAGGCGATCGGTGCACTGCCCGCCGACGACGTGACCGCGGCCCAGCATCGGCGGTGGGAGGTCGAGTACTCCCCCGCCGCCGGCCGTGCAACACCTGCAGGCCCTCGTCGGCCAGCCTCGTTGGCCGAGGCGCCCTCGACGCACCACTCCCGCGAGCCGACCACGCGACCCCCGAAACCGGCTCCGACGACCGACCTGAGGCCTACGGCGAGGCGCCGCGGTGACGCCGGCCCCGCGTCGCCATCGCGCACGACTACCTCACGCAGCGCGGCGGCGCCGAACGCGTCGTGCTGGCGCTGATGCGGGCGTTCCCCGACGCCGAGGTGCACACCCTGCTGTACGACGCCGACGGCACGTTCCCGGAGTTCCGCGACGTCCGCGTGGTGACCTCGCCCCTCAACCGGATCGCGCCGCTGCGCCACCACCACCGCGCCGCGCTGCCACTCCTTGCCCCGGCCGCCTCGCGGATGACCGTCGACGCCGACGTCACGGTGGTCTCCACGAGCGGCTGGGCCCACGGCTTCGACGTGCGCGGCCGCAGCGTCGTCTACTGCCACAACCCGGCCCGCTGGCTCTACCAGGGCGAGGACTACCTCGGCGGCCGCTCCCGCTCGCTGCCCGGCCTCGTCCTCGGCGCCTTGGCCCCCCGGCTGCGCCGCTGGGACCGCGCCGCGATGCTGGGCCACGACGCCTACCTCGTCAACGCGACCGTGGTGCGCGAGCGCGTCCGGGCGGCCTACGACATCGACGCCCGGGTGGTCTTCCCGCCGACGGTCGTCACGCCCGACGGCGGGGAGGAGACGGGTCGGCCCGTTCGACCCCGGCTTCCACCTCGTGGTCTCCCGCCTGCTGCCGTACAAGAACGTCGACAAGGCCGTCGACGCCTTCCGCACGATGCCCGACGAACGACTGCTGGTGATCGGTCGCGGACCCGAGGAGGACCGGCTGCGCGCCGGGCTGCCGGCCAACGTCGCGCATCGTCAGCGACGTCAGCGACGCCCAGCTGCGCTGGGCCTACCGCCACGCGGTGGCGCTGGTGGCGCCCAGCATCGAGGACTTCGGCCTCACCCCGCTCGAGGCCGGCGCCTTCGCCAAGCCGACGCTCGCGCTGCGAGGCGGCGGCTACCTCGACACCGTCGCCGAAGGCGTCAACGGGCTGTTCTTCGACCGCCCCGAGGCCGACAGCATCGCGGCCGCGGTAGCAGCCGGGCGCCGTACGCCGTGGGACGCGGCCGCGATCCTGCGTCACGGGCGCCCTTCGACGAGGAGACCTTCCGGGCGTCGATCCGCGCCGCCGTCGACGGGGTGCTGGCCGGGCGCGCGTAGGACCCGGCCCCTCAGGAGCGGCTGCGGACGAGTCCTCACGAGGCGAGGGCTCTCCGACCGTGTCGAAGTCGCCCTCGTCGCGGCTGACCCTGAGGTCGTTGCCGAGCTGGATGACGAGGAGGTCTCCTCGCCGGAGGCGATCGCCAGCGGCGCCTTGTCCTCGTCGAAGCACTCCAGCTCGTCCACGTCCGGGTCCTGCGGGCAGTGGCGATGGCGAACGAGGCCGTGCACTCGGCGGTCGCGCCCAGCAGCGAAGTAGCTCCGGTCGTCGAACCCGGTGGTCACGCTCAGCTGGGTGTAGGCAGATGCGGTCAGGGCTCAGATGACGCTCCCCGCCTGGCACAAGCGGGAAGTAGTCTGGTCCGCGCGCAGCTGGCGAGGGCCCTCCTGCCAGGGAGGTTCACGATGTGGCTGGCGGGCAGGGCACTCGGACGGTCCGACGCCGGCGGGACCGGTGACCGTGGACGCCTGTACGTCGGCGGACAGGCGCCAGAGCGTCCGACTCGTCGTCGGTCGTCTGCCAGGCTCGACCACCGGTCGGTGGAGTCGAAGGTCACCGGCACGCAGCGCCTCCGTCGTCGAGATCGAGCCCCGAGACGCGGAGCGCCCGTCGGCGTACGACCATCAGACCGAGCACCTCGCGGATGCCGGAGGCTCGACCGGCCGACGGTGCGACGCCGTCGTCGACGTTCCCGGCCCAGATGCGGGCCGGGTTGTCGAACCTCTCCTCGCAGGCCCCCCGCGTGGCCCGCAGCACCTCGCCGGCGGCGTTGACGCCGAGCAGCACCGGCCCGACGACCTGCGTCGTCGGGGTCCTCACCGGTCGGCGACGCAGTCGCGGAGCTCGGTCCACCTCGAAAGCCGAGGCCGAGCGCTGGAGTGGAGGGACGCGAGCCCGTGTGGGCGCGGTAGCCCAGGACGAGGACCAGGAGGTCGATGAGGGCAAGCGCCACCAGCGCGGCCAGGACCCTGCCCCGCATCACTTTCCTCGGCTGGCGGTCTTCGCGAGCGTCGGCTTCTTGCGGGCACCCGGCTTCGACGACGGCTGACCCTCGGCGTAGCTGGAGGTGTAGCTGCCGTAGCCGTAGCCGTAGACCACGGCGCCCAGACCCTTAGGGGTGCCCGGTTGAGCACGACACCGAGCATCCGGCCGCCGGTCTGGCCGAGGCGCCGCTTGGCGAGCCGGGCCTGCTCCTTGTAGGTCTGGCCGATCGCGAAGACGACGATGGCGCCGTCGGCGATGCCCGCCAGCAGCGCCGCATCGGTGACGGGCAGCAGCGGCGGGGCATCGAGCACGACGAGGTGGTCGTGGGAGAGGTCCTGCAGCAGCAGCTGCATGCGATGGGACCCCAGGAGCTCGCTCGGGTTGTGGGGCACGCGTCCGGCAGACATCACCACTGAGGTTCTCGATCCCCGAGTCCTGGAGGGCCTCCTCGGAGGTGACGTCGCCCACCAGCACCTGCGCCAGGCCGATCTGGGCGTCGACGCCGAAGACGCCGGCGACCACGGGCCGGCGCAGGTCGGCGTCGACCAGGATGGTCGCCTGTCCGGCGTTGGCGAGGACGCGGGCCAGGTTGGCCGCCACCGTGGACTTGCCCTCACCCTCGTTGGCGCTGGTGATCACCACGCTGCGGACCGGGTTGTCGACGTCGACGAACCGGAAGTTGGTGCGCAGCTGGCGGAAGGCCTCGGCCGCGGGGCCGCGGTTGGAGACGTCGATGCTCTCGGTCTGACGGCGGTCGAGGTCCTTGACGTCGGGCACGATGGCCAGCACCGGGGTATCGATCAGCTCCTCGACCTCGTCGACCGAGCGCAGCTTGCGGTCGAGGTTCATGCGGATGAACGCCGCGAGGTAGCCGAGCAGGATGCCGGCGAGCCCACCGAAGAAGAGGTTGCGCGCGTAGTTCGGCGTGTAGCGGCGCCGCAGGCAGGCTGGCGTTGTCGACCGGCTCCAGCCGCACCAGGCTGTCGACGCTGGCGCCCTGGGGCAGCGACTTGTCCTCGGCCTCCTTGGCCACGTCGGCGGTCGCCTCCACGCCTGCCTGCGCCAGCGCCTGCGCGGCTTCCGGCGTGCCGGCGTAGCCGGTGACGATGACCGAGGAAGTGATCGGGTCGGCGGCCCCGCTGAGGCTGACCTGTCCGAGGCGAGACCTCGAGATTCTCGGCCACCAGGTCGACGGACGGCGACCGAGGCCGACGTAGGCGGCGTAGATGTCGGCCTTCTTCTGCGACAGGCCGAGGGAGGCGCTCAGCTGGCCGATGTCGTTGGACGAGCCGACGTAGACCTGGGCGCTGGCGGTGCTCGCATACATCACCGGGCGCGTCAGGGTCCACAGGAACGCGGCGACAAGGGCCAGGGACGCGACCACGAAGATCAGCCGCCAGTTGGCCCGCGTCAGCCGGACGAAGTCGAGAAGTGTCACGCGATCCTCAGCTCGGGAGCCGCGCGAAGGCGCGCGGGTGTTCCCGAGAACCGTAACTGTTCCGGCAAGCCGACACGGGGAGATCCCTCGTTTTGGCGGGCGCGCTAGCCGCGCCGCAACGTTCGCAGGAGGGCCACGGCCACCACCCCCACGGCCGCGCCGATCGCGTTGCAGGCGATGTCGTCGAGGTTGGCGTCACGTCCGATCCGGGACACCAGGTACTGCCCCACCTCGAGCGTCGCCGAGAGCGCCAGGGCGAGCGGCAGCGCCCAGCCCCAGTGCTCGCCCAGCCACCAGGCCAGTGACGCCCCGATCGGGACGAAGAAGGCGATGTTGAGCAGCAGTCCGATGTCGCCCGGGCTCGTGCCCGCGGGAACGATCGGCACCTGGTCGCTGAAGAAGTCGAGCACGCGGATCGTGAGGCCGTCGAGGGGCGAGGCGAACGGCCCGAACCCGATCACGAGCGCACCCAGCACGCACAGCAGCAGAGCGGCCGCCGCAGCGCCGCGCGAACGTCCGGTCATCCGGTCGCCAGGAAGCGCCGGACAGCGGTGGCGAGGGCGCGTGAGTAGCGCTCACGTCCCCGGCTGCTGGTCATCACGGCGGCGTCGCGGGTGCTGCGCATGTTGCCCAGCTCGACCATCACCGTCGGGACGTCGGAGAGGTTGAGGGTGGCAAGGTCCCGACGCACGTCGAGACCGTCGCTGCCAGCGACGTACGTCGCCTTCGCGAAGCCGCGCTCGACCATCGCTGCGCGGGTGTCGAGAGACAGCCGCCGCGAGGACCGGTAGATGTCGTGGGTCCAGGGCCGCCGGTCGGGCGGGGCGATGACGTGGAAGCCGTGGGCGCCGCGCGAGAAGGAGCCGTCGGCATGGATGCTGATCTTGACGTCGGCGGAGCCGCCGTCGTCGAGCCGGTTGCCGGCCTCGCCACGCTCGTCGACGCAGGGGCCCCAGCGGTCCTGGCGGTTGCTGTGCCGGGTCAGCCGGACCACCGCGCCGAGCGCCCGCAGCCGTTCGCGCAGCCGGAGGGCGACGTCCCAGGTCAGGCTGGCCTCGGGATAGCCGCCGTCGGTGGCCGTGCCGGTGGTGTTGCACGCCTTGCGGAAGCCGCCGGCCGGCACCAGCCGGTGGATCCGTCGCGGGAAGCGGTGGTTGCCGAGCTGGTGACCCGGGTCGATGACCACCACCCGACCCGCCAGTGACGCTTCAACCCCCGAAACCGCCGCCGCTCGAGCTTGTCGAGAACCCTCCACAGCACCCGCCGCAGCCGCGGGCGCGACCAGCAGGGTCACCGCGAGCAACGAGATCGCGAGACGGCGTGTCACTCGTAGCCCAGGATCTCCTGGCGCTTCTCGGACCAGGCGAGCGCGGAACGGATCGCGTCGTCGATGCTCTCCTCGGCCCGCCAGCCGATCAGCTCCGTGATGCGGTCGACGTTGGCGTAGGCACCCACGGCGTCACCGGGACGCGGCGGCGCCTCGCGCACCGGCACCTCGCGACCGAAGACCCGCTCGAAGGTGGAGACGAGCTCGCGCACGGACACGCCCTCGCCGCGCCCGATGTTCATCACCACGCTGGGCTCGCCGACGCGGTCGATGACCTCGTCGAACCGCTCGATCGCGCGCACGTGGGCCCGGGCGACGTCCCAGACGTGCACGTAGTCGCGGATGCCTGTGCCGTCGGGCGTCGGGTGGTCGACACCGGTGATGGTGAAGGCGTCCTGTTGACCGAGCGCGGCCCGCACCAGCTGGCCGAGGACGTGGGAGGGCTCCTTTGCGTAGACACCGGTCGTGAGGTCGGGGTCGGAGCCGATCGGGTTGAAGTAGCGCAGGATCACCGCGCGCAGGTCGGTCGCCGACGCGACGTCCTGCAGGACCTGCTCCATCATCCGCTTGGTGCGGGCGTACGGCGACGGCGGGTCGAGGGCGTCGTCCTCGCGCACCTCGAAGCCCTCGGCGGGGGCGGCGTACAGGGAGGCCGACGACGAGAAGAGCACGCGGTGCTTGCCGAGGCCCTCGAGGGTGTCGAAGAGCTCCAGCGACTTGGCGACGTTGTCGCGGTAGTACTCATAGGGCAGCTCGACCGACTCGGGCACGATGATGCGCGCCGCCATGTGGATGGTGGCGTCGAGGTCGGGGTGCTCCTCGACGATCCGGGCCAACAGGGCGCGGTCGGCGATGTCGCCCTCGTAGAAGGTCCGGTCGCCGACGAAGACCCGCGGCCCCGTCAGCAGGGAGTCGAGCACGACAGGCGTGTGGCCCGCCTCCTCCAGCGCCTTGGCCGTCGTCGAGCCGATGTAGCCGGCTCCGCCGGTCACGAGAACCTTCATGCCGGCCAGGGTATTCGGTGACCGAGCTGTGGTTGAGGAGGGCCGCAGGCCCGTCACGAAACCCCGGAACGGGAATGCATCCGTCTCACCGGGTTTCGTGACAGGCGCTGGCGCGCCTTCCTCAACCAGCGGTGGGCGTCGCGTGCGGCTGGCACAATGCCCGGCATGCCCTCTGCGCTGATCACCGGCATCACCGGCCAGGACGGTCTCTACCTGGCCGAGCTGCTGCTCGCCAAGGGGTACGACGTGCACGGGCTCATCCGGGGGCAGAACAACCCGCGTCGCGGCCTGGTCGAGCGGCTGCTGCCCGACGTACGGCTGCACGACGGCGACCTGACCGACATGTCCAGCCTGATCCGCGCGTTGAGGGACTCCGGGCCCGACGAGGTCTACAACCTCGGCGCCATCAGCTTCGTCGCGTTCTCGTGGCAGAACGCCGCGCTGACGACCGACGTGACCGGCAAGGGCGTGCTGACGATGCTCGAGGCCGTGCGCCTGCACGCGGGCGACGACCCGTCGGCGGTGCGCTTCTACCAGGCCTCCAGCTCGGAGATGTTCGGCAAGGTGCAGGAGGTGCCGCAGCGCGAGACGACCCTGCTGTGGCCGCGCTCGCCCTACGGCGTCGCCAAGGTCTTCGGCCACTACATGACCATCAACTACCGCGAGTCCTACGGCATGCACGCCTCCTCGGGGATCCTCTTCAACCACGAGTCGCCGCGCCGTGGGCCGGAGTTCGTGACCCGGAAGATCAGCCAGGCCGTGGCACGGATCCACCTCGGGACGCAGAAGGACATCGTGCTCGGCAACCTCGACGCCGAGCGTGACTGGGGATTCGCCGGCGACTACGTCGAGGCGATGTGGCTGATGCTCCAGCAGGAGCAGGCCGACGACTACGTCATCGCGACCGGCGAGACACACTCGATCCGCGACTACCTCGCCACCGCGTTCGGTCACGTCGGCATCGACGACTGGGAGCCGTACGTCAAGCAGGACGAGCGGTTCATGCGTCCGGCCGAGGTCGACCAGCTGATCGGCGACGCCTCGAAGGCCAGACGGGTCCTCGGATGGCAGCCCAAGGTCAGCTTCGAGGAGCTCGTGGCGATGATGGTCGACGCCGACATCGCGGCCCAACGAGCCGGCTGGTGACCCGGGCCTTCGTCACCGGCATCGGCGGCCAGGACGGCAGCTACCTTGCGGAGCGGCTCCTCGCCGACGGGCTCGAGGTCCACGCACTCGTCTTCACCGCCGACGCGTCTCCGGAGCACTGCCCCGACGACGTCGTCCTGCACCGCGGCGACCTCACCGACCTGGCCGCCGTACGAGCCCTGCTCCTCGATGTCGACCCACACGAGGTCTACAACCTCGCCGCCATCAGCTCGGTCGCCCAGTCCTGGTCCGAGCCCGACCTGACCGCGCGCGTCAACGGCCTGGGCGCCGCGGGGCTCCTGGAGTCCGCGCTCGCGGTGCAGGAGGGCGGCGGGCACGCTGTCGCGTTCGTCCAGGCGTCGAGCGCGGAGATGTTCGGCCAACCCGCCACCACCCCGCAGGACGAGTCGACGCCTCTCGCGCCGGTCAGCCCGTACGGCGCCGCGAAGGCCTTCGCCCACCTCGCCGTCGGCGTCTACCGGGTCCGCGGTCTGCACGCGAGCAGCGCGATCCTCTTCAACCACGAGTCGCCTCGACGGCCCGAACGCTTCGTGACCCGCCGGATCACCTCGACCGTCGCCGCCATCGCCCGTGGCCGCGCCGACCGTCTCGTCCTCGGCAACCTCGACGCCCGCCGCGACTGGGGCTGGGCCCCCGACTACGTCGACGCCATGGTGCGTGCGGCCCGCGCCCCGGCCGCCGCCGACTACGTCGTCGCGAGCGGCGAGGGCCACTCGGTGCGCGACTTCGCCGCCGCCGCCTTCGCCCGCGCCGGCATCGACGACTGGGAGCCGCTGCTGGTCAGCGACCCCACCCGTCTCCGCCCCGCCGACGCCTCCGACCTCACCGGCGACGCCGCCAAGGCCCGCCGCGAGCTCGGCTGGGCGCCCACGGTGCCGTTCGAGGAGGTCGTCGGCCGCATGGTCGACGCCGACTTGGCGTTCCTCGACGCTGACCGCCCGGAGCTGAGTCGCGCGCTAGTAGCCGAGGAGCGAGCGGAAGGACGCACCGAGTCCGACCGGCGAGGTCGAGCCACGGTCCGCGGCCGACCTCCGCCGAAGCCACGCGGATGGTCGTACGATGACTCACCCGTGCTTCAGCAGCTCCATCAGGTAGGTCCCGTAGCCGCTCTTCAGCAGCGGCTGGGCGACCTCGACGAGCTCGTCGTCGGTGAGGAAGCCGCGCCGCCAGGCGACCTCCTCGGGGGCACCGATCTTGGTGCCCTGGCGGCTCTCGATGGTGCGCACGAAGTTGGAGGCGTCGTTGAGTGAGTCGAAGGTGCCGGTGTCGAGCCAGGCGCTGCCTCGCGGGAGGACCTCGACGAACAGCCGGCCCTGCTCGAGGTAGATCCGGTTGAGGTCGGTGATCTCGAGCTCGCCGCGCGCCGAGGGCTTGAGGTCCTTCGCGTGCTCCACGACGTCGTTGGAGTAGAAGTACAGACCCGGCACCGCGTAGTCGCTCTTGGGTTCCGCGGGCTTCTCCTCCAGCGAGACGGCGCGGAAGTCCTCGTCGAACTCCACGACGCCGTACTCCGTCGGGTTCGCGACGCGGTAGCCGAACACCGCGGCACCGTTGATCTCGGAGAAGCGCTTCAGCTGGGAGCCGAGGCCGCTGCCGTGGAAGATGTTGTCACCGAGCACCAGGGCCGCCGGGTCGCCGCCGATGTGGTCCTCGCCGATGATGAAGGCCTGAGCGAGCCCGTCGGGGCTGGGCTGCTGGGCGTAGGTGAGGTTGATACCGAACCGTGAGCCGTCACCGAGCAGCCGCACGAACGGCTCCGCGTCGTGGGGCGTGGTGATCACCAGGATGTCGCGGATGCCGGCCAGCATCAGCGTCGAGATCGGGTAGTAGATCATCGGCTTGTCGTAGACGGGCATCAGCTGCTTGCTGATCCCTTGCGTGATCGGGTGCAGGCGAGAGCCCGTGCCGCCGGCCAGGATGATCCCCTTCATGGGCGGCCATCCTAGGATGACGCCCATGTCTCGCCTCCTCGTGACCGGTGGTGCCGGCTTCATCGGCTCCAACTTCGTGCACTACCTGGTCGCCAACACCGACGCCCAGATCACGGTGCTCGACAAGCTCACCTACGCCGCCACGCGCGAGGCCGTCGAGGGCCTCGACCGCGTCGAGCTCGTCGTCGGCGACATCGCCGACGCAGAGGTGGTGGAGCCCTTGGTCGCCCAGCACGACGCGGTCGTCCACTACGCCGCGGAGTCCCACAACGACAACTCGCTCAACGACCCGAGCCCGTTCATCAAGACCAACATCCTCGGCACGTTCACGATCCTCGAGGCCGTGCGCAAGGCCGGCACCCGGTTGCACCACGTGTCGACCGACGAGGTGTACGGCGACCTCGACCTCGACGACCCGAAGCGCTTCACCGAGGACACGCCGTACAACCCGAGCAGCCCCTACTCCGCCTCGAAGGCCGGCTCCGACCACCTGGTCCGCGCGTGGGTGCGCAGCTTCGGCGTGCAGGCGACCATCTCCAACTGCTCCAACAACTACGGGCCCTGGCAGCACATCGAGAAGTTCATCCCGCGGCAGATCACCAACGTGATCACGGGCGGCCGCCCGAAGCTGTACGGCGACGGGCTCAACGTCCGCGACTGGATCCACGCCGACGACCACTCGAGCGCCGTCTGGACGATCCTGGAGAAGGGCAAGATCGGCGAGACCTACCTCGTCGGCGCCGACGGCGAGAAGAACAACCTCGAGGTCGTCCAGCTGATCCTCAAGTACTTCGGCCGCCCCGAGGACGACTTCGACCACGTCACCGACCGCGCCGGCCACGACCGCCGCTACGCGATCGAGTCCGGCAAGCTGCGCCAGCAGCTGGGCTGGCAGCCGAAGTACCAGGACTTCGAGTCGGGCCTGGCCGACACCATCGAGTGGTACCAGGCGAACGAGGACTGGTGGCGCCCCCACAAGGAGGCGACCGAGGCGGCGTACGCCGCGAAGGGCCAGTGAGATCGGTCGTGGTGGTTTCGAGGCCCGCAGGCTCGCACCTCGAACCACCGAACCCCAGGAGAACGGTCATGACCGACCTGTCGCTCGAGGTCACGCCGATCCCAGGGCTCGTCGTGCTCCGCCTCGACGTCCGCGAGGACTCGCGCGGCTGGTTCAAGGAGAACTGGCAGCGCGAGAAGATGGTCGGCCTCGGCCTGCCCGACTTCGGGCCCGTGCAGCACAACGTCTCCTTCAACACCGCCCGTGGAGCGACCCGCGGCATCCACACCGAGCCGTGGGACAAGTTCGTCTCGATCCTCACCGGTCGGGTCTTCGGCGCGTGGGTCGACATGCGCGAGGGGCCGACGTTCGGCACGGTCTTCACCGTCGAGATGGACCCGCACGTCGCGGTGTTCGTGCCGCGCGGGGTCGGCAACAGCTACCAGACGCTCGAGGACGCCACGACCTACAGCTACCTCGTCAACGAGCACTGGCGGGCCGGGTACGGCGTACCCCGCCCTCAACCTCGGCGACGCGACCGCGGCCATCGCCTGGCCGATCCCGCTCGCAGAGTCGGAGATCTCCGAGAAGGACCAGAACACCCCGGCGATGGACGCCGTCGTGCCCATGAAGCCGCTCAAGACCCTGATCGTCGGGGCCCTCGGCCAGCTGGGCCGGGCCCTCCAGGCCGACTTCCCCGACGCTGTCCTCGTGGACCTGGTCGATGGCGCCAGGGACGGCGTCCTCGACGTGTCAGATCCCGTCCAGGTCACGGCGTTCCCGTGGCACGAGTACCAGCTGGTGCTCAACGCCGCGGCCTTCACCGCCGTCGACAAGGCCGAGAGCGAGGAGGGCCGGGCGGCCGCCTGGGCGGCCAACGCCTCGGCACCCGCCGCGCTCGCACGGATCGCGACCGAGCACCGCCTCACGCTGGTGCACTACTCCACCGACTACGTCTTCGACGGCACAGCCGAGGTGCACACCGAGGACGAGCAGTACTCACCGCTCGGGGTCTACGCGCAGACCAAGGCGGCCGGCGACATCGCGGTGGCCACCACGCCACGCCACTACGTCGTCCGCACGTCCTGGGTGATCGGCGACGGCCACAACTTCGTGCGCACCATGCAGCGGCTCGCCGCCGACGGCGTCTCCCCCACTGTCGTGGACGACCAGGTCGGCCGGCTGACCTTCACCCCCGACCTGTCGCGCGCGACCAGGCACCTCGTCGACAGCGGGGCGCCGTACGGCGTCTACAACGTCAGCGGCTCCGGGCCCGTCACGTCGTGGGCGGACCTGGCCAGGGAGGTCTTCCGGCTGAGCGGCCGCGACGCCGACGACGTCACGCCGGTGTCCACCGCGCAGTACGTCGACGGGCGCTCGGGCATCTCGCCGAGGCCGGCGAACGGCGTCCTGGACCTGTCGAAGATCGAGGCGACCGGTTTCACCACCGGCAACCACCTCGACCAGCTGAAGGCCTACTGCGAGGAGCCCGCGCGCCCGTAGTCGTCGTCGAGGCGGCAGACGTCGTCCTCGCCGAGGTAGTCGCCGCGCTGCACCTCGATGATCACCAGCTCGTCCTCGTGGAGGTTGGCGATGCGGTGCGGCGTGCCGACGCCGATCTCGACGCACCCGCCCGACTTCACCTCGAGGGTCTCGCCGTCGACCGTGCAGGTGGCCGTGCCGGCCACCACGACCCAGGTCTCGGCGCGGTGCCGGTGGGTCTGGTAGGACAGCCGCTGCCCGGGCCTCACCTCGATGCGCTTGACCTGGTAGCCGTCGCCGCGGTCGAGCACGAACCACGCGCCCCATGGCCGCTGGTCGGATTCCATGTCCTGCTACCCCCGAAGTTCCGGGCCTGCGGCCCGCCTGGCACCCGTCCGGTCAGCGCCGGGTGAGCGAGCTGAGGGCGGGCTTGACATCAGCAAGGTAAACCAGCGCCGCGACGGTGAATGCCAGATTGATCAGATTGAGAGGCGAACCCGCCAGCACGATCTGGGCCACCACGCCCAGCCCGAGGATGATGGTCCAGGCCGCCTTGTTGAGCTTGCCGGCCACGCGGTAGGCCTCGTCGGAGAATCGCAACGAGCTCACGAACGCGTAGAGCTTGACCGCCAGCAGGCCGATCTCGACGATCAGCATGGTCAGGCCCTCGACGGCGAAGACGTCCAACACGCCCGTCAGCCTACCTGTCATCCACAGCGCGGGCAAGTCGGCGTTGCGGCCGGCGCTGCTTGCCGGTGTCCTCGTGTGCATGACCCGCGGACATCGTCGCGACTGCTCGGACACCAGGGCGGCGTCATCTGTCGACGTCAGGCCCTGGACCTGGGCGCGACGGACAGCGACATCGAACGCTGGGTCCGCAGGCGCGAGCTCTCGAGGGTCTTCGAAGGCGTCTACGTGGATCACACCGGCCCGTTGAGCACCGAGCAACGCGCGTGGGCGGCGGTCCTGTACGCCGCGCCAGCCGCCCTCGCTGGAAAGGCCGCCCTCCACGCGCACGGGGTCAGAGGATTCGAGCGCTCATCGGACGAGCCGGTGCACCTGGTCGTGGCTGCCCATCGTCGTGTCGCCGCGCAGCCGGGCGTCCGGGTCGCGCGGATGTACCGCGTTCGACACCCAGGTCCAGCTTCACCTGTCCCCACCCCGGGTCAGGTTGGAAGTGGCGGCGCTCCAGGTCGCCTCGCGCGCACGCAACGAGGATGGCGCCGTCGGCGTGCTTGCCGACGTCTGCCAGACGCACCGTACGACGACACCGCGGCTGCTCGAGTGTCTGCACGACTCCCCACGCATCGCCCACCGGGCCCTGCTGCTGACCGTCCTCGACGACATCGCATCTGGCGCTTACTCGGCGCTGAGCGCCGGTTCCTCCTCAAGGTCGAGCGTGCACACGGACTACCGACCGGCACCAGGCAACGCCGCGTGAAGATCGGGCGCCGCCCGTACTACACGGACGTCACCTACGTCGGCCTTGCCGCCAACGTCGAGCTCGACGGTCGCCTGGGCCATGACCGCGCCGTCGACCGGTGGGCGGATCTGGAACGGGACCTGATGTCAGCACAGACGGGGGAGCTCACCGTGCGGGTCGGCTGGCTGCAGGTGCTCGAAGCTCATCGCCTTGCTGCTGCACTCGGCGCGATCCTCGTCGCCCGTGGCTGGCTCGGCCGCGCTCGCCCGTGTGGGCCCGACTGCTCGATCACCTGAGAAAACGGAAGATCCTCGGCACCAGGTGCCGAGGATCTTCCGTTTCGTTCGCACCGGCGGACAGGCCGCCGTAGGCGTTGGTCAGTCGCCGACCTTGGCGGCAGCGTCGGTCAGCGCGCGCGACGCCGACGACACGGTCTTCTTGGCCGAGGTGCGGGTGGCCTTGGCGCTGCTGCGCGAGGGGCCGGTGCTCTTCTTGGCCGCGGTGGTGGACTTCTTCGCGGTCTTCTTGGCGGCGGTGGTGGTCTTCTTGGCCGCCTTGGTGGCCTGGGTGCGGGTGGTCTTGGCCTTGGTCACCGTGGTCTCGGCGGCCGCGACGGCGTCCTTGGTGGACTGCTGGCGACGGACCCGGCCGACCAGGGTCCTGCCGCGCGTGACGAGGTCGCCGTAGGCGTCGCTGGCGACGGCCACGTTGGAGTCGACGGCCTTCTGCACACGGGCCGGGACGGCGAGCACCTGGTCGTTGACCGTCTTCACGGTCTGGGCACCGAAGGCGCGCGGCTCGAACTCGACCACGGTCTTGCTCACGTCGGCAACGCGCTTCTGGGTGCCGGCGACGTAGTCGCGGACGACCTCGACGGCGTAGTCGGTCACGCCGACGCCCGCGTGGAACGCGCGCTTGGCGGACTGCTGCGCCAGCTTCTGGGCCTCGGTCTGGACGGTCTTGATGTCGAACTTGGCCTTGGCCATGTCCTGCTCCTTCTGGTGGTGGGGTTGGGTCATGCGGTCGTCTGGTTCGCGGGTGCGTCGTTGCTCAGCCCGTCGTTGAGGCTGATGAACGACGCGTACACGTCCAGCAACGTCTGCTTCTGACGCTCGGAGAGACCGGCGTCGTTGAGCACGGCCAGCTCGACGGACCCGCCGACGCCGTCGTCGGGACTGACGATGCCGGCGCGGATGTAGAGCTGCTCGGCGGAGATCCGCAGCGCCTTGGCGAGCTGCTGGAGCACCTCGGCCGACGGACGGCGCAGGCCGCGCTCGATCTGGCTCAGGTAGGGGTTGGAGACGCCGACCTGGTCGGCGAGCTGCCGGAGGGAGAGCCGCGAAGCGGTCCGCTGCTCCCTCAGGTAGTCACCGAGCGACCCGACGGTCCGCCCGACCTTGGTTCTGGCCATCCCCCCATCGTGCTAACTGTTGTTAGCAGATGCAAACTGAGGCGGCGTGATCCGAGTCACTCTGCCGAAAATAGGCGGAATCTCAGGTCACTCGCTGCTAGCAGCTAGAACGTCGCCCGGATCTCCCCCACAGGAATCCCGCCGCCGAGCACGTCTACCTGCCCGCTCGCGCGTACGGCCTCCGTGTCGACCCCCGGCTCCGTGTCGACCTTGCTGCGGCGGAGCGCGGCCGCCATCAGCACGGGCCGGACCCGCGGGTGCCCGTCGTCGGCCTTGAGCGCGAACGCGCGGCCGTCGGGCAGCGCGACCGCGTAGCAGGCCTCGGCACCGGCCTTGCCGATCGCACCGGGGATCGCCGTCAGGAGCGCCCGTTCGTCGCGACCGGTGCCCGACACGTACGCCGGGTGGGAGCGGATCGCGTCGGCCACCCGGCGTTCGGCGCCGTCGTCCGCGATCGCGAGGGTCCGGAAGCCCCGAGCCAGGCCCGTGAGCGAGGCCGACAGCAACGGCGCGCCGCAGCCGTCGACGGCCACCACC
>CAWFEZ010000021.1:0-209272 GCA_963814935.1 uncultured Actinomycetota bacterium
CCAGCAGCTCGGCCTGGTCGGCCTCGGTCAGCTTGCCACGCGCCACCGCGCGGTCGGTGGAGTGCTGGAGGTGCTCGCGGCCGCGGTCCAGCGCCTCGTCGTTGATCTCGACGCCGGTGACGTCGTAGCCGTTGCGGGCGAAGACCTCGGCGATGCCCGCACCCATGGTGCCGAGGCCGACCACGCCGATCCTGGTGAACTCGCGCTCCGCAGGGACATGGGCGGGGGTGCTGGTCATGGCGGGCATCATCGCATCGAGCCATGCCCGTGGCCGAGGCCGCGGGCGTGTGGAAACAGTCACTCCCTGTAGATTCCCGCGCTCGTGAGACTCGTCGTGGCGCGGTGCCAGGTCGACTACGCCGGCCGGCTCACCGCCCACCTGCCGATGGCCACCCGGGTGCTGATGATCAAGGCCGACGGCTCGGTGCTGGTGCACTCCGACGGCGGCTCCTACAAGCCGCTGAACTGGATGTCCCCGCCGTGCACGGTGCGCGAGGGCGTGAACGACGACGGGCCAGGTCGAGTGGGTCGTCACCGGCAAGGACGACGACACCCTGCGCATCCTGATCGAGGACGTCCAGCACGACTCCGCCCACGACCTCGGCGTCGACCCCGGCCTGCAGAAGGACGGCGTCGAGAAGCACCTCCAGGAGCTGCTCGCCGAGCACCCCGCGACGCTCGCCGACGGCCTGACCCTGGTGCGCCGCGAGTACCCCACCGCCATCGGCCCGGTCGACCTGATGTGCCGCGACGCCGACGGGCGCGTCGGTGGCCGTCGAGATCAAGCGCCGCGGCGAGATCGACGGCGTCGAGCAGCTGACCCGCTACCTCGAGCTGCTCAACCGCGACCCGCTGCTCGCCCCGGTCCGCGGCATCTTCGCCGCCCAGGAGATCAAGCCGCAGGCGCGCGTCCTGGCCGCCGACCGCGGCATCGCCTGCGCCGTCGTCGACTACGACGCCCTGCGCGGCCTCGACGACCCCAGCCACCGGCTCTTCTGACGGGCGGACCGTCGACGGCGCCCGTCGCTCGAGTGTCGCGCGACCGGACTGCACGGGTCTCCGAGATCTCGACATCCGGCCGACTGGGCGGCGGCCAGAGGTCACGGCACCTACACGACGTCGACGCAGGGGTCACCCTCGACAGGAGGGGTTCATCCACTGCTCGCGACGCGAGCAGGTCGGCGGGCGTCTGGAAGATACTACGGCCGACGCGGGCGAGCCGCTCGTGCTGCTCGACGATCGACACCGACGGGCTCGCCTCGCCGTGGCAAGAAGGATCCGTCGGGCGCGACGACCTATCCCCACGTCTACGGCCCGATCAACACCTCGGCCGTGGTCCGGGTGCAACCGATGGACGCTCGGGGTGGGACCAGCTAGGGGCGACCGACGAGCTCGCTGACCTCGTCGGCGGTCCCCCAGCTCAACGTGACGCCGGCGCCGCCGTGGCCGTAGCAGTGCACGACGGTGGACCCACCGCTGGCCACGCGCTCGACCCGCACCGACGGGCGGGCCGGCCGCAGGCCCACCCGGTGACGAAGCACGCGGGCCCCGGCCAAGGCGGGTACCAGCCGCCGCCCGCGCTCGAGCATCGCCTCCGCCGTGGACGGCGACGGCGTGCGGCTCCAGTCGCCCTCCCGGTCGGTGCCGCCGACGACGATGTCGTGCGAGCGCGGGACGACGTAGGTGAGGTCGGCGGACGAGTCGAGCCACCACTGCTCGAGACCGACCTGCTCGACGTACACGACCTGTCCGCTCACCGGCCCGACCGACGGGTCCGCGGCCAGGTGCCGGGCACCGATCCCGCTCGCGTTGACGACGACGTCCGGACCGACCGGGCAGGGCGGGCAGGTTGAGCCGGGTGATCGTGCCGCCGAGCTCCTCGATCCGGGACGTCAGCCAGGTGAGGTAGACCGGCATCTCGACGACCGGCGCCAGGAAGGTCCAGGCGTCGGCGTAGCCGCTGCGGCGGCTCGACGTGGTCGAGGTGCGGGACAGCGGGCCGCCACCACGGGTCGTCCTGCGGCGTGCGCGAAGCACCTCGACCCCGCCCCGCAGCGCCACACCCGGCGCCGGCGACGTCGGCCAGTCCGACGAACACCTCGTAGGACCGCGCCGACCAGGCGAGGACGCGGTCCAACGGGGACGCGCGGTAGGGGTACCAGATCGCGGCCGCGACGGCCGAGGTCGTCTCCAGCGGCAGGTCACGAGCGAGTACGTCGACCCGGTGGCCGTCCTCCAGCAGCCGGACGGCGCAGGTCAGGCCCACCACACCGGCTCCGACCACCGTCACCCGTGCCATGGGCGCCAGTCTGCCGCCCCCGGCGCGAAGAGTCAGGCGCCGGCTGCGCGGGGAGCGGTCGGGTCGGTCTCGCCGCCGCCCTGCTCGCGGGCGACGTACTCCTCGATGTCCTCGATGTCGTCGCGGTTGCGGGTCACCACGGCGAGCAGGTCGCTCATCGTGGCGATCTCCTCGACCTGTTCCTTGATGAACCACTGCATGAACTGCTCGGAGGCGAAGTCGGACTCCTCGCGCGCGATCTTCAGCAGCCCGTTGATCTGGTCGGTGACCCGCTTCTCCTGCTCGAGAGCCAGGGTCACCGGAGCCACCACGTCGGCGAAGCTCGAGACCGGCGCCTCGACGCCGGGGATGACCACGTCGGTGTCGGTGTCGAGGAGGTACTGGACCATCATCATCGCGTGGTCGCGCTCCTCGATCGCCTGGCCGTAGAAGAAGGCCGCCATCCGCGGCATCGTCAGCGCGTCGTAGTAGACGGCGCAGGCGAGGTACTGGTTGTGGGCGGCGAGCTCGTTGCCGATCTGGGTGTTGAGCTGCTGCACGAAGCGGGCTGCCGGCACGGGCGATCCTCCAGTGGGTCAGGCTGCCTTGGGCAGCTTCTTGGGCGCTCGATCATCTTGGGGCCGGTCTTGACGAGCTTGCGCTTCTTGACCGTATAGCCATCCGGGAGGGTGCCCTGCTTCAGCATCAGGATCGGACAGCGACGGCACCTGTCCTTGGAGACGCAGCACTTCTTCTTGGGCAGGCAGGACTTCGACTTCTTCGCCTTCTTGCCCTTGCCCTTCTTCGACACGCGCGGGAGGCTAGCAGGCTTTGGTGAGGCTTACCTAACCACCCGCCAGCCGTCGGCGTCGCCCTCCAGCTCGGCCCACGCGCAGTTCTGCATGTCCCAGGTGCGGCCCGGGGAGAAGTCCAGCACCGCCTGCGTCGCGATGATCGCGCCGCCGTGGCTGACGACGAGGACCGCCTCACCGCGGTGCTGGTCGGCGAGCTCGTCGAGGACCCGCTTCACCCTTGCGGCGATCTCCACCGCGCTCTCGCTGCCCAGCGCCGCGGCGTCGACGTCTCCCGCGACCCACGCCTGCATCTCCGGCACGAACAGCCCGCTCCCGGCCGGCTGGCCGACGCCTCGCCCAGCGCCAGCTCGACCAGTCCCTCGCGGACCGTGACCTCGACGCCCAGCACGGCCGCGGCGAGCTCGGCGGTCTGGACCGCGCGCGAGATGGTGCTGCAGTAGACGTGGGCGATCTTCTCGCCCGCAGCTTCTCCCCCAGCTCCCGCGCCTGCGCCCGCCCTCTCGCCGTCAGGGTGCCCCCGTGGTCCATCAACAGCTCGGTCTCGTACGCCGCCTCGCCGTGGCGGGCGAGGAAGACGCGGGCCGGGCACTGGAGGTCGCTCACTGCTCACTCACGGGGCCAGCCTAGGTGCCTTCCCCGCTGGTCGAGGAGGGCCGTCAAGGCCCTTCACGAGGCCCGGGTGACATGACCGCTGGCATCTCACCGGGCCTCGTGACGGTCGCTGCGCGACCTCCTCGACCAGCGAGGAGTACCGCCTCGCCCGCTGGTCGAGGAGGGCGCGTCAAGGCCCGTCACGAGACCCCGCAGACCCGTTCGTCCTTCGTCTCCCCGGGCCTCGTGACGGTCGCTGCGCGACCTCCTCGACCAGCGAGGGGTACCGCCTCGCCCGCTGGTCGAGGAGGGCCGTCAAGGCCCGTCACGAGACCCCGCAACCCGTTCGCCCTTCGTCTCCCCGGGCCTCGTGACGGTCGCTGCGCGACCTCCTCGACCAGCGAGGGGTACCGCCCCCCGCTGGTCGAGGAGGGCCGTCAAGGCCCGTCACGAGGGCCTCGTGACGGTCGCTGCGCGACCTCCTCGACCAGCGAGGGTTTCCTCAGTCGATGGGGCGCAGCTCGTCGGCGTAGGAGACCGAGACCCGGCGCAGCACGCCGTCCTCGTTGACGGCGTACTGGCCCATCCGCCACAGCGGCGGGCTGTAGGCGTGCACCGACACCGTGCCACGCTCGGCGCCGTTGAGCCGATGGATGTGGTCGGCTCCGAAGGAGAACGACGCGCCCGCGCCCACGCGCTTCTCGACGCACGGCGACCCCACCCGCAGGTTGTTCTCGACCAGCTCGCCCGCCACCACCGCCACGGCGCCGGAGGAGATGTCGTGGTCGTGCCAGCCGGTGTCGTTGACCGGCGTCCAGCACAGCAGCCAGACGTCGACGTGGGCGTCGCGGTGCAGGGAGGCGTAGACCCGCTCGTCGTCGTCGAACCCGACCAGGTGTGCCCAGCGGTCCGGGTCGTTGGCCAGTGCGACGACCAGCTCCTCGAGCTCGCCCGGCTCGAGATCGCGGCCCGGCAGCGTCTCGGGCGAGACGGCGACTCGCTCCTGGATCAGCTCGCTCGCGGCCACGTGCGTACCCCTTCCTGGTCGACGGCGGGCAGTCCGAGCACCCGGCGCGGGTTGGCCACCCGGACCGCCCGGGCTGCGGCCTCGCCCCCGACCTGTGACCAGCGCTCGGGAGCGACCGGCGCGGCGTACGGCCGGTCGCTCCCGAGCACCAGGGCGTCGATCCCGAGCACCCGCACCAGCGCGTCGAGGCCCTGCGGCCCGTACGACGAGGTGTCGACGTGCACGAGCGGGTCGACCGCCCCTGTGCTGCCGCCCCTGGCGGCGTACCGCTCGTGGTGCACCGGGGCCAGGCCGGCACCGGCCGCGAACACCACGCGCAGCGTCGGATGGGCCGCGCGGACGTCGGCGGCGTGCCAGGCCCACCAGGCGGCCTGCAGCTGGGCGGCGTACCCGACGACCGCCGGCCACCACGCGGGCAGCGAGGCGGCGTCGGGATCCGGCGCCTCCGGCCCCGGATGGACGAGCACGGGCTTCCCGGCGCGTTCGGCGACCTCGAGCACAGCGGCGAGGCGGGCCCAGCCCGACGGGGTCCGCACATCGGTCGCCGGCACCTGCACGCCGACGAACCCGCGCTCGAGGAGCGCTGCCAGGCCGTCCAGGTCGGGCTCGACCGACGAGATCGAGGCCCACGCCCCGAAGCCCTCGGGCATCCCGGCCGCCCCCTCGTGCCAGGCGTCCAGCAAGCCCAGGGCCGACGGGCCGCGCAGCGACTCGATGCCGAGCGGCGCCGAGAGCGACAGGCAGGCCAGGCCGATGCCGTCGTGGGCGTTCTCGTTCCGTCGCCGGGTCACGTCGTGGTGCGCGGGGTCGATCTCGTACGGCGCCTCGCCCTGCGTGTGGAGCGTCCACCCGCGCAGGTACGGCGTGCGCGAACGCGCGCGCAGCCGGTCGACGAGCTGCTCGGGCCACAGGTGCTGGTGCAGGTCGACGGCGGCGACCGGCCAAACCGGGGCTGTTGGGCCCACGCGTCGTGCGGACATCGGACTCCCTTCCGAGGATCTAACTACAGTAAGTTACTAGACTTTATACCGTAGTCAGACACGCCGAAGGTCATACCGGGTTTCGAGACGGTCGCTGCGACCTCCTCAACCCGCGGGAGCCAGACCGTGGGCCTTCCGGATCACGTCCACGATGCCGCCCATGATCCCGGTCAGGCCGAAGTCCTTCGACGTGTAGACGGCCGCGACGCCTCGCTCGACCAGGGCTCTCCCGTCGGAGTCGGGGATGATCCCGCCGACCACCACCGGTACGTCGTGCAGGCCGGCGGCGCGCATCCCGTCGAGCACGGCCGGCACCAGCTCCATGTGCGAGCCGGACAGGATCGAGAGGCCAACGCAGTGCACGTCCTCGGCCACGGCGGCCGCCACGATCTCCTCCGGCGTCAGCCGGATGCCCTGGTAGACCACCTCGAAGCCGGCGTCCCGGGCCCGCACCGCGACCTGCTCCGCGCCGTTGGAGTGCCCGTCGAGGCCGGGCTTGCCGACGAGCAGGCGAAGTCGGCCGCCGAGCTCCTCACCAGTCGCCCGCACCCGTTCGCGCACTGCCGCGAGCTCCGCGCCCGCGCGGCCGACAGCCCGGGCAGCGCCGACCGCGCCGCTCACCCCCGTCGGGGCGCGGAACTCGCCGAACACCTCACGCAGCGCGCCTGCCCACTCCCCCGTCGTCGCGCCCGCGCGGGCCGCGGCCAGGGTGGCGGGCATCAGGTTGGCATCGGTCTTGGCGTCCTCGGCCAGCCGCTCGAGGGCTTCGCGGACGGCGCCAACGTCCCGGCCTTCCTTCCACGCGCGCACCGACTCGAGGGCGGCCGCCTCGGCCTCGGGGTCGGCGGCCTGGATCGCGGTGTCGAGATCGGCGGTCAACGGCGAGGGCTCGGTGGTCTCGAAGACGTTGACGCCGACGACCTTCTCCTCGCCCGACTCGATGCGCGCGCGGCGCACGGCGTGGGAGGAGACGAGCTGCTCCTTCATGTAGCCGGACTCGACAGCGGCGATCGCGCCGCCGATCGCCTGCACCCGGTCCATCTCGGCGCGTGCTCCCTCGACGAGCTCGGCCACCTTCGCCTCGACCACGTGGGAGCCGTCGAAGATGTCGCCGTACTCGAGCAGGTCGGACTCGAAGGCCAGCACCTGCTGGAGCCGCAGCGACCACTGCTGGTCCCACGGCCGGGGCAGGCCGAGCGCCTCGTTCCACGCGGGCAGCTGGACCGCGCGGGCGCGGGCGTCCTTGCTGAGCGTGACACCGAGCATCTCCAGGACGATGCGCGGGACGTTGTTCTCGGGCTGGGCCTCGGTCAGGCCGAGCGAGTTGACCTGGACGCCGTAGCGGAACCGGCGCATCGCCGGGTCGGTGACGCCGTACCGCTGCTGCGTCAGCTCGTCCCACAGCTGCACGAAGGCGCGCATCTTGCACATCTCCTCGACGAACCGCACGCCGGCGTTGACGAAGAACGAGATGCGGCCCACGACCTTGGCGAAGTCCTCCTCCGGCAGCTGGCCGGACGCCTTGACGGTGTCGAGGACGGCGATCGCCGTGCACAGCGCGTAGGCGAGCTCCTGCTGCGGCGTGGCCCCGGCTTCCTGGAGGTGGTAGCTGCAGATGTTGATCGGGTTCCACTTCGGCACCTCGTGCACCGTGTAGGCGATGACGTCGGCGATCAGGCGCAGCGAGTGCTCGGGCGGGAACACGTAGGTGCCGCGGGAGAGGTACTCCTTGATGATGTCGTTCTGGGTCGTGCCGGCCAGCCGGTGCGCGACCTCGGTGGGGTCGAGGTCGGGGTTCTGCTCCTCCGCGACCACCTGGTAGAGCGCCAGCAGCCACATCGCGGTGGCGTTGATGGTCATCGACGTGTTCATCTCCGTCAGCGGGATGCCGTCGAAGAGGCGGCGCATCTCGCCGAGATGCGGGACGGGTACGCCGACCTTGCCGACCTCGCCGCGCGCCAGCGGCGAGTCGGGGTCGTAGCCGGTCTGGGTCGGCAGGTCGAAGGCCACGGAGAGGCCGGTCTGCCCCTTGGCGAGGTTGGTGCGGTAGAGCGCGTTGGACGCCGTCGCGGTCGAGTGGCCGGCGTACGTCCGCATCACCCACGGGCGATCTTTCTCAGCCATGGGCCGAGGGTAGGTCTGCGACTACCGCCGGGTAACCGTTCCGCGGTGTGGGGTATCCGACCGTGAGGAACAGGTCACACGAACCCCCGCTGGTTGAGGAGGTTGCGCAGCAACCGTCTCGAAACCCCGCAAGTGGTCAGCTCGTTCGTCACCGGGTTTCGAGACAGGCGCTGCGCGCCTTCCTCGACCAGCGAGAGCGACATGCGGCTAGGCGGCGCGCTCGACGTCGACGAACCGCATCAGCCGCGAGAGGTGCAGCATCCGCCGGACGGCGGGGCCACAGCCGCGGAGCGTGACGTGGTTGCCGGAGAGCGACGCCTCGCGGCTGGCGTAGGCCAGCACGCGGGTGGCGGTCACGTCGATCGAGGTGACCTCCGTGAGGTCGACGACGACGTCCCGCTCGCTCCCGAGCAGGCGCTCGCTGAGGGCGTTGCGTACCTCCCAGGTGCTGCGCGCGTCGAAGTCGCCGCTGAGGACCAGCGTGGACCCGTCGGTCACGATCTCCATCTACCTCTACCCCGCTCTCCGGAACCCGAGATCTCCGGGTCTGGCGGGAGGCTCCCCCGTGGCGCCTCCCAGCACGGGAAGCTCGCGCTACCCGTACACCCACTATGACGCGCGACACACCCGATCCGTTGCTTCGTGGGGCCGAGTGATTCTTCAACCACTTGGCCATCCCGCGAGGCGAACTGCGGGCGCACTAGAGTCGCCGCCATGGTGAACCTCACCCGCATCTACACACGCACGGGTGACGGCGGCGAGACCCGTCTCGGCGACATGAGCGTCACGACCAAGAACGACACGCGTCTGCACGCCTACGCCGATGTCGACGAGGCCAACGCGCAGCTCGGGGTCGCTCTCACGCACGACCTGGAGGAGGACGTCCGCGCCGTCTTGATACACGTGCAGAACGACCTCTTCGACGTCGGCGCCGACTTCTGCACGCCCGTGGTGGAAGACCCCGAGTTCCCGCCGCTGCGGATCGAGCAGGACTACGTCGACCGCCTCGAGTCCTGGTGCGACCACTACAACGCCGACCTGCCGGCGTTGCGCTCGTTCATCCTCAACGGCGGGACCCCCGGCGCGGCCCAGCTGCACGTCGCCCGCACCGTCGTACGCCGGGCCGAACGCGCCGCGTGGGCGGCGTACGAGGAGCACGGGCCGACGATGAACAAGCTGGCGATCACCTATCTCAACCGGCTCTCCGACCTGCTGTTCATCCTGGCCAGGTACGCCAACCGGGCGCAGGGCGACGTGCTGTGGGTGCCCGGTGGCCAACGTGGACTGAAGAGCGAGGACAGGAGAGCAGGCGTGAGCGACGACGACAAGCCGGACAAGGGCTCCGGCAAGGACTCTGGCAACTCTGGCAAGGAGCCGAAGGAGCCCGTCGACGACCTCATCGTCACCCACCACACGCTGCAGACCACGACCGGCGAGATCTCCTACACCGCCCGCACGGGCCGGGTCGTGCTGCGCGAGGAGGAGGTCAAGGACGACGTCTTCAAGGGCTGGAAGGCCCGAGCCGAGCTGTCGGTCACGGCGTACACGCTCGGACGACGCGCGACGTCACCGAGCGACCCATCTCGTTCGTCTTCAACGGCGGACCCGGATCTGCCTCGGTGTGGCTGCACATGGGTCTGCTCGGCCCTCGCCGGGTCGACTTCGGCGACGCGATGTCGCCGCACCCGCCGCCGTACCGACTGGTCGACAACCCGGAGACGCTGCTCGCCGTGTCCGACCTGGTCTTCGTCGACCCGATGTCGACCGGGCACAGCCGGGCGGTCGAGGGCGGGAAGCCGAAGGAGTACCACGGCTACGGCAAGGACGTGGAACAGGTCACCGAGCTGGTGCGCCTGTGGTGCACGCGCGAGGACCGCTGGATGTCGCCGAAGTACGTGATCGGCGAGTCCTACGGCACCACCCGCGCGGTCGGTGTCGCCGAACGGCTGTGGAGCAAGCACTCGATGGCCGTCAACGGTCTGGTGCTCGTCTCCAGCGTGCTCGACTTCGGCAGCCAGGACTTCGAGCACCTCCGCTACGACGAGGCCTGCCTGAACTTCCTGCCCACCTACGCCGCGATCGCCCACTACCACGGCCTGCACGCCGACCGGACCCTCGAGGAGGTGCGCACGGAGGCCGAGGAGTTCGTGGCCGGGCCCTACCGCCTCGCACTCGCGCGCGGCAACCGGCTGGCGGCCGACGAACGCGCTGAGGTGGTCGCCACGCTGGCCAGGCTGGCGGGGGTCAGCGAGGAGTACGTCGACCGCGCCGAGCTCCGCATCGAGCACTGGCGGTGGTGCACCGAGGTGCTGCGCGACCGCGGTCTGACCGTCGGCCGGATCGACGGCCGCTTCACCGGCCCGACCTACTCGCGCATCGCCGAGAACATGGACGCCGACCCGTCCATCGACGCGATCGAGGGACCGTACGCCGCGGCCCTGCACCACTACCTGCGCGGCGAGCTCGGCAGCTCGCTCGACCTGCCCTACGAGCTGTTCGCCAACGCGATCAAGGAGTGGGCCTACCTGGAGTTCCAGGGCAAGCCGATCAACGTCGCCGACAAGCTCGAACGGCTGATGCGGGCCAACCCGCACCTGCGGGTGCGCATCGAGTACGGCTACTACGACCTCGCCACGCCCTACCACGCGGCCGAGGACATGGTCGCCCACCTCCGCCTGCCCGACGAGGCCTTCGGGCGCATCGAGCACGCCTACTTCCCCACCGGCCACATGCCCTACCTCCACGAGGAGTCCCGGGTGCAGGAGCTGAGGGCATCGCCGCCTTCGTCACGCAACCCGCTGGTTGAGGAAGGCGAAGCGCCTGTCCGAAACCCGGTGACTCGACGCCGCCCGTCGACGGGTCTCGTGACGGCGCTGCGCCTTCCTCGACCAGCGGGTCTACGAGTCGAAGCCGAGGCCCATCCGGTCGAGCGACCGCAGCCACAGGTTGCGCCGGCCGCGCGTTGCGGTCGGCGGCCGCCAGCGACCAGCGGGTGAGCTGGACGCCGGCGAACGCGAACGGCTCCGGCGGGAACGGCAGCGGCTTGGTGCGCACCATGCGCAGCGCCGTCCGCTCGGTCTCGCGGCCGTCGAGCAGGTCGAGCATCACGTTGGCGCCGAAGCGGGTCGCGCCCACGCCGAGGCCGGTGTAGCCGAGCGCGTACGCCGCCCGGCCGGCGTACGCCGTGCCGAAGAAGGCGAAGAACCGCGTGCAGGTGTCGATGGCCCCGCCCCACTGGTGGCTGAACCGCAGGCCCTCCAGCTGCGGGAAGGTCTCGAAGAACTGCCGGGCGAGCAGCTCGAAGGTCGCCGGCCGGTGGTCGAGCTCGGCCGGTGATCCGGCGGCCGAAGTGGTAGATCGCGTCGTAGCCGCCCCACAGGATCCGGTTGTCGGCCGTCAGCCGGTAGTAGTGGAACTGGTTGCCGCAGTCGTCGATGCCCTGCCGGTTGCGCCAGCCGATCGACGCCAGCTGCTCGGCCGAGCAGCGGCTCGGTCATCAGCGCGTAGTCGTAGACCGGCACGGTGTGCCAGCGCACCCGCTGCACGAGCGAGGGGAACGCGTTGGTGCCGAGCGCGACCCGCGGCCCGCACGACGGTGTGGCCGGCCGCCGTGCCGCACCGCCATCCCGTCGCTCCGTCCTTGGTCGAGGTCCGCGACCGTGGGTGTCCTCGTGGATGCGCACGCCGAGGCGCTCGGCGGCGTCGGCCAGCCCCCAGGCCAGCCGGGCGGGGTCGACCAGCGCGTTGTCGTCGCGGTCCCACAGACCCGCGAGGTACGTCGGCGAGTCGACCTCGGCGCGGACCGCGTCCTGGTCGAGGTACTCCCCCTCGCCCGCCTGGCCGGCCTCCTGCAGCCACGCCACCTGGTGCGGCTCGGTCGCGACCGACAGCGCGCCGGTCAGCTCGAAGTCGCAGTCGATGCCGTAGCGGCCGACCGCCGACTCGATCTCGGTGAGGTTCTGCCGGCCGAGCCGCTCGAGGGTGTCGATCTCGTCGGGGAACCGCTGCTCCCCGTTGTCCTTGCCGTGGGTCAGCGACGCCGAGCAGAAGCCGCCGTTGCGGCCGGACGCCGCCCAGCCGATGCGCTGGGCCTCGAGCAGCACCACCTCGCGGCCGGGGTCACGCTCCTTGGCCAGCACGGCGGTCCAGAGCCCGGAGTAGCCGCCGCCGACGACGACGAGGTCGGCCGTGGTGTCGGTGTCCAGGGCCGGACGCGGCGCGGGGCGCAGCGGCGAGTCGAGCCAGGCGGAGGTGGGCGCGGCGTCGGCCAGCGCCGGGTGCGGGCGTGTCATCGGTGCTCACCGTAGGGGGTGCCCCCTCGGTGGTCGAGCCGATGTTCGCTGGTTGAGGAAGGCGCGCTAGCGCCTGTCTCGAAACCAAGTGAGCCAACAGGCGTGCTGCGGGGTCGCCGGGTTTCGTGACGGGACTTCGTCCCTCCTCAACCAACGGCGGCGCGCGGACGGCGTACCGCCAGCACCAGCACAGCCGCCGGCACCATGGCCGCCGCCACGACGTACAGCGAGTCGAGGGTGCCGACCTCGTTGCCCACGAACCCGAGCAGGGGCGGGCCGGCGAGGAACGCGCCGTACCCGATCGTCGAGACCACCGAGACCCGCCGGGCCGCGCGGCGCGGGTCGTCGGCCGCGGCGCTCATGCCGACCGGGAAGCCCAGGGCCGCGCCGAGGCCCCAGACCACGATGCCGACCGCGGCCAGCAAGGGGTCGCTGCTGACGATGACGGTCAGCAGGCCGACGAACGCGGCCGCCGCCGACGCGAGGAGCACCGGCACCCGGCCGAAACGGTCGAGCGCGACCGGGCCGACCAGCCGGCCGGTCGTCATCGCGGTCACGAACAGCGCGAAGCCGGCCACCCCGACCCAGTGCCGGGCGGCGTAGCCGTCGACCAGGGCCAGGGCGAGCCAGTCGTTGGCCGAGCCCTCGGCCAGGGTGAACGCCAGCACCATCGCGCCGATGGCCAGCGTGCGTGGCTCCAGCCAGGCCGAGCGTTCGTTGGCCGCCATCTCCTCCTCGTCGGGCACCCGGGCGACCAGGAACGCCCGGACGGCGACCAGTGCGGCGACCAGGGTGGCGACGCCCACCACCATGAAGTGCAGCGGCAGCGGCACGCGCGAGCTTGGCGGCGACCACGCCGATCCCGGCCCCGCCGATCGAGCCGAAGCTCCAGCCCGCGTGGAACCGCGGCAGCACCGTGCGGCCCAGGTGGCGCTCGACCTCGGCGCCCTCGACGTTCATGGCGACGTCCCAGACCGCCGTACCGAACCCGTAGCAGCCGAGGCCGGCGGCGACGACCGGCTCCGCCTCGAGGCCGGAGACACCGAGCGCGACGATGGCCATGCCCAGGGTGGACAGCACGGCGCCCCCGCGCACCACGCCGGCCGCGCCGAAGCGCTCGATCAACCTCCCGCTCGCGGGCAGGCCCAGCAGGGAGCCGACCGAGATGGACAGGAGCAGCAGGCCGAGCGCGCCGTTGGAGAGGTCCAGCCGCTCGCGCAGGTCGGGCACCCGCGAGAACAGGGTGGCGAAGTTGAGCCCGTTGAGGATGAAGACCGCGGCCACCGCGTTGCGGGCGAGGATGACGGTCCCAGGCTCGATCACGCGCTCGGTCACAGGTGCTGGGCCGCGCTGGGTGGGGCGGCTTCGAGCCAGGCCTGGAAGCCCATCAGGGCCTCCTGGCTCATCGCGAGCTCGACGTCACCGGCGCTGGAGGTGCAGCGGATCACGACGTGGTCGGGGTACAGCGAGAGCTGCTCGACCCCTCCGGGCTCGCGCCGGTCGACGTACGTGAGGTCGCCGCGTTGCCAGACCTGGTGCGGGCGCGGGTTGAGCGAGAAGATCCGGAACCACTCCAGCGTCGAGCTCGTGTAGCGGCCGAGGCCCAGAACCCAACCGCGCCCGACCTTGGCGGTCCGGGCGCGGTGGCTGAGCTCGAAGGTGCCGCCACGGCGGGCGAGCACCCTGCGGCGCACGATCAGGGCGATGCCGTAGAGGAGGACGATGCCCAGCACAATCCCAGCCGCGTCGAGCAGCAACTGCCAGACCGGCATCGTCGACCTTTCCGGAGAGCCTCGCAGGCCTCATCGTGACGGGTTCAGGACCCGCCGTCCGCGCCCTCGTCGCGTGCCTTGCGCTCCTCGAGCAGGCGCTTGGCCTCCTCGTACGAGCTCTCGTGGGAGAGCTCGGCGTACTCGCAGAGCAGACGGACCTGGTTGTTGGCCACCGAGAGGAACCCGCCGTCGACGGCGGCCACCCAGTGACCGTCGTCGACCGTGCGTACGTCGACCTGGCCGGCCGCCAGCACCGACATGATCGGCTGGTGGTTGGCCATGATCCCGATCTCGCCGGCGAGGGTCCGGGCGTTGACCACGGTCGCCTCGCCGGACCAGACCTCACGGTCGGCCGCGACGAGGGATACCTGCATCGTGTTCGCCATCGCTCAGAGGCCCTTCTGGATCTCGTCCCACTTGCGCTCGACGTCGTCGAGACCGCCGCACATGAAGAACGCCTGCTCGGCCACGTGGTCGTAGTCGCCGTCGGCGATCTTGTTGAACGCCTCGACGGTCTCCGCCACGGGGACCGTCGAGCCCTCGAGGCCGGTGAACTGCTTGGCGACGTAGGTGTTCTGCGAGAGGAACCGCTGGATGCGGCGCGCCCGCGACACGATGATCTTGTCCTCCTCGGAGAGCTCGTCGACACCGAGGATCGCGATGATGTCCTGGAGCTCCTTGTTGCGCTGGAGGATCTGCTTGATGCGGATCGCGCAGTTGTAGTGGTCGGCGCCGATGTACTGGGCGTCGAGGATCCGCGAGGTCGACGTCAGCGGGTCCACGGCCGGGTAGATGCCGAGCGACGCGATCTCTCGGGAGAGCTCGGTCGTCGCGTCGAGGTGGGCGAACGTCGTCGCCGGCGCCGGGTCGGTGTAGTCGTCGGCCGGCACGTAGATCGCCTGGAGCGAGGTGATCGAGTGACCACGCGTCGAGGTGATCCGCTCCTGGAGCGTGCCCATCTCGTCGGCCAGGTTGGGCTGGTAGCCCACCGCGGACGGCATCCGGCCGAGCAGGGTCGAGACCTCGGAGCCGGCCTGGGTGAACCGGAAGATGTTGTCGATGAACAGCAGCACGTCCTGGTTCTGCACGTCGCGGAAGTACTCCGCCATCGTCAGCGCCGAGAGCGCCACCCGCAGCCGGGTGCCCGGCGGCTCGTCCATCTGGCCGAACACCAGGGCGGTCTGCCCGATGACGCCGGCCTCCTCCATCTCCACGATCAGGTCGTTGCCCTCGCGGGTGCGCTCGCCGACCCCGGCGAACACCGACACACCACCGTGGTCACGGGCGACGCGCGCGATCATCTCCTGGATCAGCACGGTCTTGCCCACGCCGGCGCCGCCGAACAGGCCGATCTTGCCGCCCTGCACGTAGGGGGTCAGCAGGTCGATGACCTTGATGCCGGTCTCGAACATCTCGGTCTTCGACTCGAGCTGGTCGAACGCCGGCGCCTTGCGGTGGATGCCCCAGCGCTCCTTGACGTCGAGCGTCTCGCCCTCCTCGAGGTTGAGGCACTCGCCGAGGGTGTTGAACACCCGGCCGAGGGTGGCGTCGCCGACGGGGACCGTGATCGGGCCGCCGGTGTCGGTCACCAGCGCGCCGCGGACCAGGCCGTCGGTCGGCTGCAGGGAGATCGCCCGGACCATGCCGTCGCCGATGTGCTGGGCGACCTCGAGCGAGAGGGTCTTGGTCTCGCCGAGGATCGTCAGCTCGGTCTCGAGCAGGTTGTACATCTCGGGCATCGAGTCGGACGGGAACTCGATGTCCACGACCGGGCCGATGACGCGGGCGATCCGGCCGGTGCTCCCGGTGCCCGACTGGGTCTGGGTGTCTTCAACAGTGGCAGTCATGTCTTCTCAACTCTTCCGTGGCTAGTCGGCGGCGGCGTTGGCGTCGGCCAGCGCGTTCACGCCACCGACGATCTCGCTGATCTCCTGGGTGATGCCGGCCTGGCGGGCCTGGTTGGCGATCTGGGTGTACTTCTTGATCAGCTCTTCGGCGTTGTCGGTCGCCGACTTCATCGCCTTCTGGCGGGCGGCCAGCTCGGACGCCGAGGCCTGCAGCAGGGCGAAGAAGATGCGGCTCTGGACGTACTTCGGCAGCAGCTCGTCGAGCACGCTCTGCGGCGACGGCTCGAACTCGTAGAGCGGCAGCACCTCGTCGTCCTCGGGCTTCGACTCGCCCTCGACGACCTCGAGCGGCAGCATCCGCACGGTGTGCGGCTCCTGCACCAGCATCGAGCGGAACTGCGTGTAGACGAGGTGGACCTCGTCGACGCCGTCCTCGGTGTCGGTGTCGGCCACGAACGCGCCGATCAGCGCCTCGCCGATGGCCCGGGCGTTCTCGTAGCGCGGCTGGTCGGAGAAGCCCGTCCAGGTCTCGCGGACCGGCCGGTTGCGGAAGCGGTAGTACGCCTCGCCCTTGCGACCCGTGATGAAGGTGACGACCTCCTTGCCCTCCGCGCGCAGCCGCTCGGCGAGCCGCTCGGCCTCCTTGAGCACGCTCGAGGAGTAGGCACCCGCGAGACCGCGGTCGCTGGTCACGATCAGCACGGCGGCCCGGCGCGGGTTCTCCGGCTCCGTGGTCAGCGGGTGCTTGACGTTGGAGTAGGTGACCAGCGCCGAGACCGCGCGCGTGAGCTCACGAGCGTAGGGAGCGGCCTGCTGGGCCCGCTGCTGCGCCTTGATGATGCGGGACGCAGCGATGAGCTCCATGGCGCGCGTGATCTTCTTGGTGGACTCCACCGACTTGATCCGCGCGCGGTACTCGCGCAGCGATACGGCCATGTGCGGCTCAGCCCCGCTTCTGCTTGACGATCGTCTCCTGCTCGAGCTCCTCGTCGGGCAGGGCCTCGGCCGGCGCCTCGTGGCCGACCTTGATGGACTCGCCCTCCGAGGTCTCGAACTGGTCGAGGAACTTGTCGTACGCCGACTCCGCCTTGGAGGCGGCGTCGTCCTCGAACTTCTGCGACTCGCGGATGCCGTCGAGCAGGTCGGCGTGCGAGCGGCGCAGGAAGTCGAGGAACTCGTTCTCGAAGCGCAGCACGTCGCCGGTCGGCACGCGGTCGAGCTTGCCGGTCGTCCCCAGCCAGAGCGAGATCACCATCTCCTCGAGCGGGTACGGCGAGTACTGCGGCTGCTTGAGCAGCGCCATCAGGCGCTGGCCCCGGTCGAGCTGCTGGCGGGAGGCCGCGTCGAGGTCGGAGGCGAACATCGCGAACGCCTCCATCGCGCGGAACTGCGCCAGGTCGACCTTCAGCGAGCCGGTCACCGACTTCATGGCCTTGGTCATCGCGTTGCCGCCCACGCGCGAGACCGACACGCCGACGTCGATCGCCGGACGCTGGTTGGCCGCGAACAGGTCGGACTGCAGGAAGATCTGGCCGTCGGTGATCGAGATGACGTTGGTCGGGATGTACGCCGACACGTCGTTGGCCTTGGTCTCGATGATCGGCAGGCCGGTCATCGAGCCGGCGCCCAGGGCGTCGGACAGCTTGGCGCAGCGCTCGAGCAGGCGGCTGTGCAGGTAGAACACGTCGCCCGGGTAGGCCTCGCGGCCCGGCGGGCGGCGCAGCAGCAGCGACACCGCGCGGTAGGCCTCGGCCTGCTTGGTGAGGTCGTCGAAGATGATCAGGACGTGCTTGCCGTCGTACATCCAGTGCTGGCCGATGGCCGAGCCGGTGTAGGGGGCGAGGTACTTGAAGCCCGCGCTGTCGGACGCCGGTGACGCCACGATGGTGGTGTACTCCAGCGCGCCGGCCTCCTCGAGGGCGCCGCGCACCGCGGCGATGGTCGAGCCCTTCTGGCCGATCGCGACGTAGATGCAGCGGACCTGCTTCTCCGGGTCGCCGGTCTCCCAGTTCTGCTTCTGGTTGATGATCGTGTCGATCGCGATCGTGGTCTTGCCGGTCGAGCGGTCGCCGATGATCAGCTGGCGCTGGCCGCGGCCGATCGGGGTCATCGAGTCGATGGCCTTGATGCCGGTGGCCAGCGGCTCGTGCACCGACTTGCGGTGCATCACGCCGGGCGCCTGGAGCTCGAGGGCACGGCGGTCGTCGGACGCGATCTCGCCGAGGCCGTCGATGGGCGTGCCGAGCGGGTCGATGACCCGGCCCATGAAGCCGTCGCCCACGGGGACCGAGAGGATCTCGCCGGTACGGCGGACCGTCTGGCCCTCCTCGATCTTGTCGAAGTCACCGAGGACCACGACGCCGATCTCGCGGGTGTCGAGGTTCAGCGCGATGCCGAGGGTGCCGTCCTCGAACTCCAGCAGCTCGTTGGCCATCGCCGAGGGCAGGCCGGCAACGCGCGCGATGCCGTCGGCGCACTCGGCGACCGTGCCGACCTCTTCGCGGCTGGCCGCCGACGGCTTGTAGTCGTCGACGTACTTCTGGAGCGCGTCGCGGATCTCCTCCGGACGAATGGAGAGCTCCGTCATCTCTGTTGCCTCTTCCCTGGTGATGTTGCGGGTGCTGTGGTCTTGGGTGCGGTGCTCCGTGGGTCAACCGGCGATGCGCCGGCGGGCGTTGTCGAGCTTGGCCGAGACGCTGCCGTCGATCACGTCGTCGCCGATCTCGACCCTCAAGCCCCCGATCAGGTCGGGGTCCTCGACGACGTGCAGGTGCACGGTGGCGTCGTAGGCCCTGCCGAGCGCCTGGGTGAGCCGGGTGATCTCGGTGGTGCCGAGCGGCCGCGCGGTGTGCACGACGGCCAGCAGCTCGTCCTGGACGTCGGCGGCGACGCGCTGGATCGAGTCCAGCGAGCGACCGAACGACTCGCCACCCCGGGCGGCCTGGGCGACCAGCCGCTGCGTGGCCGGCAGCACCTTGCCGTCGAGGCACCGAGCGAAGCGCCGCCTTGTCGTCGGGGCTGCGCGCCGGGTCGGACAGGGTGCCGCGCAGGTCGGGGTTGGCGTCGATGAGCTGGCCCACCGCGAACAGCTCGTCGCTGACCCGCGGGCCTTGCGCGCCGGCCGAGCGGACCAGCGCCTGGATGCCGAGCTCCTCGAGCACGCCGGCAAGGTCGCGGGAGCTCGTCCAGCGCTGCTGGACGGCCTCCTTGACCAGGTCGAGCGCGGGTCGCCGACCTTGCCGTCGAACACGTTGCCGGCCAGGCCCGCCTTGGCCTCGCCCTCCACGGAAGCGTCGGTGAAGACCCGCCGCAGCGCCGGCTCGGACCTCAGCACGCCGGCCACCGCGAGCAGCTGGTCGCCCAGCGTCGCGGTGTCCTCGAGGGTGCCGGAGGCCGACCTTCGACGCCAGCTCGGCGCGGGCCTCCGCTGAGGCGCCTCGGAGCATCAGCCGGCCCCGTTCTGGCGAGCGGGCGGCCGCGGCCTTGGACGTCTCGAGGGCGTCGAGGTCGGCCAGGAAGCGGTCGACCACGCGGCCGCTGCGCTCGTCGTCGTCGAGGCTCTCGCCCACGATCCGGCCCGGCGAGCGTCGTGGCCAGCGTGCCGACCTCCGCGCGCAGCGAGGCCACGGCCTGCTGACGCTCGGCGGCGATCTGCGCCTTGCCGTTCTCGATGATGCGTGCCTTCTCGGCTCTCGCCCTGCTCACGCATCTCCGCGACGATCTGGGCGCCCTGCTCGCGAGCCTCCTCGCGGATCCGCGCCGCCTCGTGGCGGGCGTCGGCGATCTGCGCCTTGAACTCCGCCTCGGCGGCGTTGGCGTCGGCTCGGGCCTTCTCGAGGTCCGCGAACTCCTTGCGGATCGCGTCCTGGCGGTTGGTCATCGCCCTGTTGATCGGCGGGATGACGTACTTCGCCAGCAGGTAGAACAGCAGCGCGAACGCCGCGAGCTCGACCAGGAACGTGGCGTTGGGCACGAGGAAGTTGCACTCGGTCTCGGCCATCGGGACGATGTGAACCACAACGCCTGTCATCCTGGATACTTCGGATCCTTTGTCTGGAGGTCCTGTGCGACGAGGTCGTGCTGGTCAGGAAAGGACGAAGACGAACATCGCCATGAAGGCGAGGTTGATGAAGAACATCGCCTCCACCAGACCGACCGTCAGGAAGAAGATCGTCTGGAGACGGCCCTGCGCCTCCGGCTGACGCGCCACGCCCTGGATGTAGGACGAACCGGCCAGACCGTCACCGACACCGGCACCGATCGCGCCACCGGCGAGGGCGATGCCGCCGCCGACGAAGGCACCGGCGAGCTGGACGGCCTCATCACTTACTGCCATGGGAACTGCCTCTCCACTTGTCTTCTGTTGGTCGTACTACGTTGTCGCACCCGCGCTCAGCGCGCGAGTGCCGGGGCCTTCTCACCCTCCACGAGGGGCGGCTTCGTCGTCGTGCTCGTCGTGAGCACCTTCGTCCGCGTGCTCGTCCTCGTGCTCGTCGTGGCCGGCTCCGGCCATGGCGAAGTACAAGACGGTCAGCAGCGCGAAGATGAACGCCTGGATCCCTCCGATGAACATGTCGAAGGCCTTCCAGAGCGAGGTTGGGCAGCCAGCCGGCCCAGAGCGGGATCAGCCCGATCAGCGCCAGCATGATGCCGCCGGCGAAGATGTTGCCGAAGAGACGAAGGGCCAGCGTGATCGGCTTGACCAGCTCCTCGAGGATGTTCAGCGGCAGCAGCACCGGGAACGGCTCCAGGAAGTGGCTGAAGTAGCCCTTCCAGCCCTTGGTGCGGATGCCGTAGGTCCAGACGCTGACGATCGTCACCGCGGCCAGCGCGTAGGTGAGGTTGGTGTCGGCCGTCGGGGCCGCCAGCAGGTGCGGCGCGTCGTCGTTGGGCCGGCTGGGGACCAGCTCGAGCCAGTTGGCGATCAGGATGAAGAAGAACAGCGAGATCGCCAGCGGGGCGACGTAGGGGTGCACCCGGCCGAGGTTGTCCTCGACCTGGCGGTTGACCTCGCCGACGACGCTCTCCCAGATCAGCTGGAGCCGGGACGGGACGTGGTCGGTGTCGGGCTTGGCCAGCCGCCCGCGCAGGATGAAGCCCGAGGATCAGCACGATCGCGCCGGCGACGAGGGTCGAGAAGATCGTGTCGATGTTGAACGTCATCCCGGCGAACTCACGCTGGACGTGGTGACCGATCTCGATGTCGCTGCCGCCGCCTTCCTCGCCGCCCTCGGCGAGGCGGAGCCCGGCCAGCAGGTGCGGGAGCACGAGCGCGTTGATCATCCTTGCTTCAACTCCTTCAGCAGGGGCAGCCCCGTCATCACCAGGGCGATCAAGCGGAAGATGGCCAGGCCGAGCAGCAGGCCGATGCCGTTGGGCCAGAAGGCGATGGCCGCGCCGACGGCGACCACGGTGAGCAATCCGAGGCGGGTCAACGTCGAGGCGATCATCTGGCTGCGCGTGGGCTGGGCGCCCGAGCGTGATGATCCCCAGCAGCCAGCGCTCGGTCATCAGGTGGTTGACCAGGCCGAGCAGCACACCAGCGGAGATGCAGCCGGCGAGCTCCCACTCACCGAACTGCCCGGCGATCCAGTACGTCGCGATCACCATGACCGCGGCCACCGCGATGGTCTTCTTCTGGTCGCGCAGGACGCGCAGCATGCTGGCCTTCTGGGGCGCGCTGGCCGGGCCCGGCTCAGCCGTCACCTCGGTCACGCCCTCGGTCATGTTCAGAGGCTCGTGCATCGGACCACCTCATGACGAGCCCGGGTCTCGGAGTGCGGAGCGGACCCGCGCCCAGAAGCCGACCGCACCGGCGAACATGCCCAGGGCGATCCCGATGAGCGTGAAGACCGGAGTCGAGTCGAGGGCCTGGTCGAGCAGGTAGCCGAGGGCGGTGCAGACGATGACCGAGCCGGCAAGAAGACCGCCGAGCCCGATGAGGTCGCGGCCCCGCAGCACCTCACGCGAGCCGTCATCGGCCATCCACCCAGATCGCTTCCGTCGGGGATTTCGGTGCCGCTGGCAGACATTCCCCCGAAGCCCGGCGACTGCGCGAAAGTACCACAGCGCAGGGGTACCCCGACCTCGCCCGAAAGGGGGCGGCAACGGGGGTTCGTCATCATCGGTCGGCGGCCAATCGGTCGTCGGTCGGGGTGCTTGTGAAAGTTAGCACAAAGTCCCGGAGGTGGGTGACTCGGGGTCCTCCCCACCCTTTCAGACTGGCCGGTGGGGCGCGACGCCAGGGTGCCGAGTCGGCGCGTTTGCACTTCTGTACGGCGCCGAGTCGGCGCGTCTGCACTTCTGTACGGCGCCGAGTCGGCGCGATTCTAGGCAGCGGCTCTGCAGTTCGACTCGACCGGCGTACGACCGGAAGACGCGCCGACTCGACCGGCGTACGACCGGAAGACGCGCCGACTCGACCGGCGTACGACCGGAAGACGCGCCGACTCGCGGGGTCAGGGGGTGGCTTCGGTGGCCTCGCGGTCGAGCATCGCGGGCTTGCGCAGTCTCGGCAGCACGAACGTCATCAGCACGGTGAGCGCCGACATGACGAGCAGGGAGATCCACATCCACAAGCCGGTGTAGAGGCTGACGAGCACCATGCCGAAGGCGATGAGAGCGGCCCACATCCACATGATCAGCACCGCGCGGCGCTGGGAGTGGCCGATCTCCAGCAGCCGGTGGTGCAGGTGCTGCTTGTCGGGCGCCATCGGGGACCGGCCGGCGCGGGTGCGGCGTACGACGGCCAGGACCAGGTCGGCGAGCGGCACGACCAGGATCGCCAGCGGGAGCAGGACCGGCAGCAAGGTGACCAGGAAGCTGGCCTGGGTGCCCATCGCGCCCTTGCTGATGTCGCCAGGGTCGAACTGGCCCGTCAGCGTGATCGCGCTGGCCGAGAGCACCAGCCCGATCAGCATCGACCCGCTGTCGCCCATGAAGAGTCGCGCGGGATTGAAGTTGTGGGGCAGGAAGCCGATGCACGCGCCGGCGAGCATGGCCGAGAGCAGCGCGCCGGTGGTCGCCAGGGACTGGTCGTTGAAGCGCGAGACCTGGTAGCAGAAGACGAAGAACGCCATGCGCGCCGATGCAGACCACGCCGGCCGCCAGACCGTCGAGGCCGTCGACGAAGTTCACCGCGTTGACCGTCGCGACCACGATGAAGACGGTCAGGAGGGCACCCTGCGCCGGGTCGTAGGCGATCTGGACGTCGTTGGTGCCGGTGAAGAACAGGTACTGCACGTTCTGGAAGACCAGGAAGCCGGCCGCCAGGATCTGCCCGCCGAGCTTGGTGAGGGCGTCGAGCTCGAAGAGGTCGTCGAGGACGCCGATCGCGCAGATCATCGCGCCCGCGATGAGCACGATGCCCGCGTCGCGGAAGACGAACGGGTCGCTGCGGCTGGACAGGAACGGGCAGCTCGCGGGCCACGACGTACGCCGCCACGAGGCCGCCGAGCATGGCCAGGCCGCCGAGGTAGGGGATCGGCTCGGCATGCACGTCGCGGTCGCGGACCTTGGCCACGGCGCCGGTGCGCAGCGCGATCTCGCGCGCCACCACCGTCAGCAGGTAGGTGACGGTGGCCGCCACCAGGAAGACCAGGACGTATTCGCGCAAGTGGCGCCGCCTAGTCCTCGTCCTCGATCGTCGCCTTGAGATCGCTGAGGGCGTCGTTGAGGTCCTCGAGCGAGATCGCGCCGGTGCGCAGCACCTTGCCGTTGAGCCCGCGCACGTCGATGATCGTCGAGGCCGCGCCGCCCGGCGACGGGCCGTCGTCGATGATCACCGCGACCTGGTCGCCGAGCATCTCCTCGGCCTGGTCGGCGTCCGTGGCGGCCGGGTGACCGGTGAGGTTGGCCGAGCTGACGGCCATCGGGCCGGTGCGCTCGAGCAGGTCGAGGGCCAGCCGGTGGTCGGGCATCCGGATGGCGACGGTGCCGCGAGCGTCACCGAGGTCCCACTGCAGCGAGGGCTGCTGGAAGCACACGATGGTCAGCGGACCCGGCCAGAAGCGGTCGATGAGCAGGCGGGCGTACTCCGGCACGCCGGTCGCGAGGGCGTCGAGCGTGGTCGGCGAGCTGATGAGCACGGGTGGGGGCATCTCGCGGCCGCGGCCCTTGGCGTCGAGCAGGGCCCGGACGGCGTCCGCGTCGAAGGCGTCGGCGCCGATGCCGTAGACCGTGTCGGTCGGCAGCACGACCAGCTCACCACGCTGCACGGCCAGGCTGGCGGTCGCCAGTGCGGTCTCACGGTCGTCGTCGGAGGTGGTGCCGAGTCGTTGGGCGGCGTCCTGCTCCGGCTGGTCGTCGGCGGTCGTCCGGCTCGTCGTCCGGCTCGTCGTCCGGCTCGTCGTCCGGCTCGTCGTCCGGCTCGTCGTCCGGCTGGTCGTCCGGCTGGTCGTCCGGCTCGTCCTCGGCGAGGGCGTCGGGCTCTTCTCCTGGCCCATTCATCGGCCCATTCATTGGCACGGCGTTCATCGTGCCAGTCGCGCGGTGACAAATCGCGGCCGACCTGCCAGGTCGACGTGGTCGCGGACGTCGGTCCAGCGACCCGTGGCCGCGAACACCGCCGGCGCGGACTCCCCCTGCACGTCGGCGTGCTCGACGCCGACGACGCCTCCGGGCCCGAGCAGCAGGGCCGCACGCATCTCGACCACACGGATCGCGTCGAGCCCGTCGTCGCCGCTCCACAGCGCGAGCGCGGGGTCGTGGTCACGAGCCTCGACGGCGACCGACTCCCAGGCCTCGAGCGGGATGTACGGCGGGTTGCTGACGACGACGTCGACGGTGCCGGCCAGGTCGTCGAACGCTGCGCCCAGGTCGCCGAGCCGCAGGTCGACGCCGGTACCGGCGAGGTTGACCGTCGCGTAGCCGTAGGCGCGGTCGTCCATCTCGACCGCGTGCACCCGCGCGGCGGGCACCTCGTCGGCGACGGCCTTGGCGATGGTGCCCGAGCCGGTGCCGAGGTCGACGACCACTGGCTGGTCGAGCGCGCTCGCCTCCTCGACCGCCCAGCCGGCGAGCAGCTCGGTCTCGGGTCGCGGCACGAAGACGCCCGGCCCCACGACCAGGTCGACATGGCGGAAGTGCGCCTTGCCGGTCAGGTGCTGCAGCGGCTCGCGGGCGGCCCGCCGGGCGACCAGGGCGTCGTACGCCTGGGCCTGCTCGTCGCCGACGTCGTCGACGAGCACGAGCCGGCCGCGGTCGGTGCCGAGCACGTGGGCCAGCAGGGTCTCGGCGTCGGCCGCCGGGCTGGCGACGCCGGCGTCGGCGAGACGGCGTACGGCCTCGGTCAGCAGGTCGCGGCGCCTCACGTCAATCACTCATGGGCGACCGCCGCCAGACGCGCCTCGAGGTCGGCCTCGACGGCCGAGTCGATGACCGGCTGGAGGTCGCCGTCGAGCACCACGTCGAGGTTGTAGGCCTTGTAGCCGGTGCGGTGGTCGGAGATGCGGTTCTCGGCGTAGTTGTAGGTGCGGATGCGCTCGGAACGGTCGACGGTGCGGACCTGGCTTCGGCGGGCCTCACCGGCAGCGGCGTCGGCCTCCTCCTGGGCCATCGCCAGCAGCCGCGCGCGGAGGATGCGCAGCGCCTGCTCGCTTGTTCTGAAGCTGGCTCTTCTCGTTCTGGCAGCTGACCACGATGCCGGTCGGCAGGTGGGTGATCCGGACCGCGGAGTCGGTGGTGTTGACGCTCTGGCCGCCCGGGCCGCTGGAGCGGAAGACGTCGATGCGCAGGTCGTTGTCGTCGACCTGCACGTCGACCTCCTCGGCCTCGGGCATCACCGTCACACCGGCGGCGCTGGTGTGGACGCGGCCCTGCGACTCGGTGACCGGCACACGCTGCACGCGGTGGACGCCGCCCTCGAACTTCAGCAGCGCGTACGGCGCCTGGCCCGGCTCGCTCGCGCCCTTGGCCTTGACCGCGACGGTCACCGACTTGAAGCCGCCGAGGTCGGACTCGGTGGCGTCGAGCACCTCGGTCGTCCAGCCCCTGCGGTCGGCGTACCGCTGGTACATGCGGAGCAGGTCGCCGGCGAACAGCGCCGACTCCTCGCCGCCCTCCCCCGACTTCACCTCGACGATCGCGTCCTTGTCGTCGGTGGCGTCACGCGGCACGAGCAGCCGGCGGAGCCTCTCGGCGAGCTCCTCGCGGTGGGATTCCAGGCGGTCGGCCTCGGCGTTGAGGTCGGGGTCGTCGAGCTCGCGCGCGGCCTGGATGTCCTCGCCGGCCTGCTGCCACTCCCGCCAGGTGGTCACGATCGCGGTCAGCTCGGCGTACCGCTGGTTGAGCCTCTTGGCCAGCCGCGCGTCGGCGTGGGTCTCCGGCTGCGAGAGCTGACCCTCCAGAGCGGCGTGCTCGGCGACCAGCGTGGCCACTGCTTCGAACACGCGCCCTCCTCCGGGTGGGTCGGGCTGCTGACAAACGAACGACGCCGGCCCCGCTGAGCGGTGGCCGGCGTCGTGGAGGAGCTACTTGGAGCCCTGGTTGGGGGTGTCCGTGGCCTTCTTGGCGTAGCGGGCCTCGAACCGGGCCACACGGCCGCCGGTGTCGAGGATCTTCTGCTTGCCGGTGTAGAACGGGTGGCAGTTGGAGCACACGTCGGCGTGGATGATGCCGTTCTTCGCCGTGCTCCGCGTCTGGAACGTGTTGCCGCAGGTGCACGTCACCTCGGTCAACAGGTAGTCCGGGTGGATGTCCTTCTTCATGGATGTCCTTTCAAGGGGCGCCGGGTCGCCACCCTCGGCTGAGGGAGACGTGAACCGGAACCGAACAGGCAGAGTTTGCCACTCGGTCCTAACGCCCAGGCCAATCGTGGGATTCCCACCACCGGTCACTCCGCTGGTTGAGGAGGGACGAAGTCCGCGCCTCGCGAAGGACCTCAGCCTCGGGCCCGTCTCGACAGTGCAACGTCCTAGTCAGCCGTCGGCGTCGTCTGCTGAACCTGCCGCAGGAACTCGATGTTCGTCTGCGACTTCTTCAGCCGGCCGAGCAGCAGCTCGAGCGCCTTCTCAGGCTCGAGCCCCGACAGCACCCGGCGCAGCTTCCAGACGATCTCCAGCTCTTCGGAGCCCATCAGCATCTCCTCGCGGCGGGTGCCGCTCTGGACCGCGTCGATGGACGGGAAGAGCCGCTTGTCGGCGAACTCGCGGCGCAGCCGGATCTCCATGTTCCCGGTGCCCTTGAACTCCTCGAAGATCACCTCGTCCATCCGCGAGCCGCTCTCGATGAGCGCGGTGGCGAGGATGGTCAGCGAGCCGCCGTTCTCGATGTTGCGCGCGGCGCCGAAGAACTTCTTCGGCGGGTAGAGCGCGGCCGAGTCGACGCCGCCGGAGAGGATCCGGCCGGACGGCGGGGTGGCGAGGTTGTACGCGCGGCCCAGGCGGGTGATGCCGTCGAGCAGCACGACCACGTCGTGGCCGAGCTCGACCAGCCGCTTGGCCCGCTCGATGGCGAGCTCCGCGACGCTGGTGTGGTCGGCGGCCGGGCGGTCGAAGGTCGAGGAGATGACCTCGCCCTTGACCGAGCGCTCGAAGTCGGTGACCTCCTCGGGCCGCTCGTCCACGAGCACGACCATCAGGTGGCACTCGGGGTTGTTGGCGGTGATCGAGTTGGCGATCGACTTCAGCACCATCGTCTTGCCGGCCTTGGCGGGCGACACGATCAGGCCGCGCTGGCCCTTGCCGATCGGGGCGGCGATGTCGATGACCCGCCCGATCAGGTTGTCGGGCCCGGTCTCCAGGCGCAGCCGCTCGGTCGGGTACAGCGGGGTGAGCTTGGAGAACTCCACCCGGTGCTTGGAGGAGTCGGGGTCGGCGCCGTTCACGGCGTCGATGCGCACCATCGGGTTGAACTTCTCGCGGCGCTCGCCCTCGCGGGGCTGGCGCACCTGGCCGACGATCGCGTCGCCGCGGCGCAGGCCGTACTTGCGCACCATCGACAGCGAGACGTAGACGTCCTCGGTGCCGGGCAGGTAGCCGCTGGTCCGGACGAAGGCGTAGTTGTCGAGTACGTCGAGGATGCCGGCCGCCGGCACCAGGATGTCGTCGTCGAGGATCGTGGTGTCGGGCTCGTTGCGCGGGCTGCGGCCCTGCTGCTGGCCCTGTTGCTGGCTCTGCTGCCCGCCCTGCGCGGGCTGCTGCCCGGTCTGCGGCGTGCGGTCCCGGTCGCGGCCCCGGCGGCGACGGTTGCGGCGGCTGCCGCCCTCCGCGTCCTGCTGGTCCTGCTCGCCCTGCTGGTCGCTCTGCTGCTCGTTCTGCTGCTTGGCCTGCTGCTCGCTCTGCTGCTTGGCCTGTTGCTTGGGCCTGTTGCTGGGCTGCTGCTGGTTCTGCTGGCGGGTCTGGCCCTGGTCCTGCTGGCCGCGGTCGTCCTTGCGGTCGTCGCGGTCTGCTGCCGGTCCTGCCGACGGTCCTGCTGGCCCGACTGCTGATGGGACTGCTCGCGCTCCTCGCGCGGCTGCTCCGGTCGGCCTCCGGCTCGGCGCTGCTTCTCGGCCTTCTCGGGCTGGTCGGGCTTGTCGGCCTTCTTGTCCTTCTTGTCCGACTTGCCTCCCGTTTGGCCATCGACTGGCCACCCGATTGGGCGTCCTTGATCGCCTGGATCAGCTGCGGCTTCTTCATGGAGCCGGCACCGCTGATGCCCAGGCCGCTCGCCATCGCCTTGAGGTCGGCGACGAGCATGGTGCTGAGCCCACCGCTGCGCTTCTTCGCCGCGCCCGTGGGGGCGTCGGCAGCGGAGCCGGTGGGTTCGATGGTTTCCGTCACGTGAGGTCCTTCCCACGTATCAGCCGTCCGGCAGACGCCGTCGGCGTGCGCCGGGGATCCGGCGCGAAAGAGATGAGAGTGCGTCGAGTCCGGGTCAGCGAATGACCGGTCTCTCGGACGCGGCGCCAACCCTAGCACCAGCCCGGGGGCGGCGTGGCATCTCCCCCACACACCCTGCGGTTCCCGGGGCAGCGGTGGGCTTGCCACCGTTCTGGGCCGGCGCGACGGTGCCAGGCTCACCGGCCGCCCGGCCGATCACCGCGGGCAGCGGTGAGCTGGCACCGTTTCGGCCGCGGACGGTGCCAGCTCACCGCCGCTCAGGTCAGCACGCGTACGCCGACCCGGTCGACGCCGAGCGCGTGGGTCACCCAGCCTCCGGGACAACGAGCCACGAGCGAGTCGGCAGACGCCAGCCCTGGTACGCCGTCCGCGACGAACGCGAGCACCGTCGGGCCGGCGCCGGAGACGACCGCCGGCACCCCGTCGGCCCGCAGCGCGTCGACCAGCGCGAGCGAGTCGGGCATCGCCGCGCGGCGGTAGGACTGGTGCAGGTAGTCGCGGGTCGCCGCCAGCAGGTGCTCCGGAGCACCGCCCAGCGCGGCGACGAGCAGGGCCGTCCGGCCGGCGTCGGCCGCAGCGTCGGCATGCGGGACGGACTCCGGCAGCAACCCGCGCGCGAGCTCGGTCGACAGCGCGAACGGCGGCACGAACACGACCGCCCGCACGCGGGCGTCGACGGGCGCCGCGACGGCGTACCAGCGGTCGCCCTCGCGGCCGGAGATCGTGAAGCCCCCGAGATGCCGCCGGCGCGACGTTGTCGGGGTGGCCCTCGAGGTCGGCGGCCAGTGAGACCAGGTCGGCATCGGGCAGCACCGCAGCACCATCGGTGACCAGCGAACGCGCCAGCGCGAGCCCGCCCACGATCGCCGCGGACGACGACCCGAGTCCGCGGGCGTGCGGGATCGCGTTGCGGCACTGCAGCCGGATGCCCGGCGGCGCGACGCCCATCGCCGCGAACCCCGCCCACATCGACCGCACCACCAGGTGGCTCTCGTCGAGCGCGAGCGTGCCGGCGCCCTCCCCCTCGACCTCGACGACCAGTCCCTCGTCGGTCACCGACGCGGTGAGCTCGTCGTGCAGGTCGAGCGCGAGCCCGAGCGAGTCGAAGCCCGGGCCGAGGTTCGCCGACGTGGCCGGTACGGCGACCCGCACCGGGCCGGCGACGAAGCTCACGCTGGGCATTCGAGATCCGCTCGAGCCCCGCCGCCTCGGCAGCGGCGGCGACGTCGGCGTCGACCACGACGTCGACGACCGAGCCGAAGCCCTCCAGCGCGGTCGCGGTGTCCTTGAGCCCGTGGCCGGTGACGGTCACGACGACCGTCGAGCCGACGTACGAGTCACGCTTGCCGAGGTCCAGCAGCAGCCCGGCGATGCCGGCCGCCGACGCGGGCTCGACGAAGACGCCGTCGCGGGAGGCGAGCTGCTTCTGCGCGGCCAGGATCTGCGCGTCGGAGACCGACTCGAAGCGGCCGCCGGACTCGTCGCGCGCCTCGTCGGCGAGCTTCCACGAGGCGGGGTTGCCGATGCGGATCGCGGTGGCCTTGGTCTCCGGGTCGGGGAACGGCTCGCCGGTCACCAGCGGCGCCGCGCCCTCGGCCTGGAACCCGCGCATGACCGGCAGCCTGGTGGCGCGGCCGATCTCCTTGTACTGCCGGTAACCCAGCCAGTACGCCGAGATGTTGCCGGCGTTGCCGACCGGCAGCAGGTGGTAGTCGGGGGCGTCGCCGAGGAAGTCGACGATCTCGAACGCCGCGGTCTTCTGGCCCTCGAGCCGGATCGGGTTGACGGAGTTCACCAGCGCCACCGGGTAGTGCCAGGCCATCTCGCGCGCCATCCGCAGGCAGTCGTCGAAGTTGCCGCGGACCATGATCACCTGCGCGCCGTGCATCAGCGCCTGCGCCATCTTGCCCGCGGCGATCTTGCCCTCGGGCACGAGCACGAGCGGCTTGAGGCCGGCGCGGGCGGCGTACGCAGCCATCGACGCCGAGGTGTTGCCGGTCGACGCGCAGACCACGGCCTCGGCACCCTCGGCGAGCGCGCACGAGATCGCGGTGGTCATGCCGCGGTCCTTGAAGGAGCCGGTCGGGTTGTCGCCCTCGACCTTGAGCCAGACCTCGCCGCCGGTCAGCCCGGACAGCCACGACGACGGCACCAGCGGCGTACCGCCCTCGCGCAGGGTGATCGCGGGGACGCCGTCAGGGATGTCGAGCAGCTCGCGGTACTCCTCGATGACCCCTCGCCACTGATGCGGCGCGGGCCTCACTCGTCGCCGCCTTCGACGCGCATCACCGAGGTGACCTCGCGGACGATGTCCATCTCCCGCAGGGCCGCGACCGTCGCCGACAGCTGGGCGTCGGTGGCCGCGTGGCTGACCACGACGAGCTGCGCGTCCTCGCCGCGACCCTCCTGCCGCACGGTCTGGATCGAGACGCCATGGTCGGCGAACGCCGTCGCGACGGCGGCCAGCACACCCGCGCGGTCGTCGACGTCGATCGCCACGTGGTAGCGCGTGATCGTCTCGCCCATCGGCAGCACCCGCCGGTCGGCGTACGCCGACTCGCCCGCGCCGCGGGTGTCGGCCAGGCGGTTGCGGGCCACGGTGACGAGGTCGCCGAGCACTGCGCTCGCGGTCGGCGCGCCGCCGGCTCCGGGGCCGTAGAACATCAGCTGCCCCGCTGCCTCCGACTCCACGAACACCGCGTTGAACGCCTCGCGCACCGATGCGAGCGGGTGAGACCTCGGGATCATCGCCGGGTGCACCGCGCACGCGCCACCGCCTCACCGCGCACCGCTGGTTGAGGAAGGCGCGCTAGCGCCTGTCACGAAACCCCGGAAGGGACCAGCTCCGCGATCGCCGAGCAGCTTCACGACCGAGCCCATCTCCGCCGCCGACCGCACGTCGGACGCGGTGACCTCGGTGATCCCCTCGCGGTGCACGTCGGCCGCGGTGACCCGCGTGTGGAACGCCAGGCTCGCCAGGATCGCGATCTTCGCGGCCGCGTCGAACCCCTCGATGTCGGCGGTCGGGTCGGCCTCGGCGTACCCGAGCGCCTGCGCCTCCTCCAGCGCCTCGTTGAACCCGGCGCCCGAGCTGTCCATCTTGTCGAGGATGAAGTTGGTGGTGCCGTTGACGATGCCGATCACGCGGGTGACCTTGTCGCCGGCCAGCGACTCGCGCAGCGGCCGCAGGATCGGGATCGCGCCGGCCACCGCGGCCTCGTAGTAGAGGTCCCGCCCGGCCTTGTCGGCAGCGTCGAAGAGCGTCGGCCCGTCCTCGGCGAGCAGCGCCTTGTTGGCGGTGACGACCGACTTGCCGTGCTCCAGCGCCGAGAGGATCAGCGTGCGCGCGGGCTCGATGCCGCCGATGGTCTCGATGACGAGGTCGACGTCGTCGCGGGCGACGAGGCCGGCGGAGTCGGTGGTCAGCAGCCCGTCGGGTACGGCGACCTCGCGCGGCGCGTCGATGCGTCGTACGGCGATCCCGGCGAGCTCGATCGACGCGCCGACGCGCGCCTCGAGGTCGTCGGCCTGCTCGAGCAGGAGTCGCACGACCTGCGAGCCGACCGATCCGCAGCCGAGGACGGCCACCTTCATGCTTGCTCCTCCACGCCCATGTCCGTTGCGAGCAGATCATCCTCGGTCTCGCGTCGCAGCAGGACACTGGTCTCGCCGTCGCGCACCGCGATGACCGGTGGCCGCAGCGCGTGGTTGTAGTTGGAGGCCATCGAGCGACAGTAGGCGCCGGTGCCCGGCACCGCGATCAGATCCCCCGGACTCACGTCGGCGGGCAGGAACTCGTCCATCACCACGATGTCGCCCGCCTCGCAGTGCTTGCCGACCACGCGGGAGATCACGGGCGGCGCCTCGCTCTCGCGGTTGGCGAGCGTGCACGAGTAGTCGGCGCCGTACAGCGCCGTACGGATGTTGTCGCTCATCCCGCCGTCGACGCTGACGTAGGTGCGCACCGCTCCCCCGTCGAGCGCGACCTGCTTGACGGTGCCGACGGTGTAGACGGTGCACACCGACGGCCCCACGATCGCGCGGCCCGGCTCGATGCTGAGCCGCGGTTCGGGGATGCCGAGCGCGCGGCACTCGTGCTCGACGATCTTGGTCATCTCGGTCGCCAGCTGCGCAGGGTCCGACGGGTCGTCCTGGGTGGTGTACGCGATGCCGAACCCGCCACCGAGGTCGAGCTCTGGCAGCGTCACGCCGAGCTCCTCGCTGACGCGATGGTGCAGCGCCAGCACTCGCCTCGCTGCGACCTCGAAGCCGGAGGAGTCGAAGATCTGGCTGCCGATGTGGGAGTGGAGGCCGAGGAGGTTCAGCCCCTCCGCCTCCAGCACCATCTGCACCGCCCGCCACGCGTCCCCGTTGGTGATCGAGAACCCGAACTTCTGGTCCTCGTGCGCCGTCGCGATGTACTCGTGCGTGTGCGCCTCCACCCCCGCCGTCACCCGCACCATCACATTGACGCCACCCCCGGTGGTTGAGGAAGGCGCACCCCCGGTGGTTGAGGAAGGCGCGCTAGCGCCTGTCACGAAACCCCCGTCACGAACAATCTCGCTCAGCCGCTCGATCTCCTGGAACGAATCCACGATGATCCGCCCGACACCCTCATGCACCGCCCGCCGCAGCTCCGGGTACGTCTTGTTGTTCCCGTGATACCCGATCCGCCCCGGCTCGACCCCCGCCCGCAGCGCAACAGTCAGCTCGCCAGGCGAACAGACATCGAGGTTCAGCCCCTCCTCCTGCACCCACCGCGCAACGGTCGTACAGAGGAACGCCTTGCCCGCATAGAAGACGTCGTAGTCCTTGAACGCATCCCGGAACCCCTTAGCCCGTTGACGAAAGTCCGCCTCGTCGAGCACGTACGCCGGCGAGTTGTGCTCCGCCAGCAGGTCGCGGACGTCGACCCCGCCGACCTCGAGCCCCCCGTCATCGGTACGCCGCGCCGTACTGCTCCACAGCAGCGGATGCAGCGCGTTGACGTCGTCGGGCAGCCGCAGCCACGACGGCCCGTCGAGCGCGCCGGCAGCATGGGCCCACCCGGCCTCGTGCGTGGTCACATCCGTTCCGGTGCACTCACGCCCAGCAGGGTAAGCCCGTTGGCCAGCACGACCCGCGTCGCGTCGACGAGCATCAGCCGCGCACGGTGCAGGTCGTTCGGCTCCTCGTCCCCCATGGGGAGGACGCGGCAGGAGTCGTAGAACCGGTGGTACGCCGCCGCGGTCTCCTCGAGGTACCGCGCCACCCGGTGCGGCTCCCGCAACCTCGCCGCCCCCTGCACCACCCGCGGAAACTCCGCAAGAGCCCGCAACAACTCCCCTTCTCTCGGATGGGTGAGTAACCCAACGCCGGTCGAGCTTGTCGAGACCCTCTCCCCGTCGCTGGTTGAGGAGGGACGAAGTCCCGTCACGAAACCCCCGTCACCATCATTCGTTGGTTGAGGTGCGAGGGCCCCCCGGGCCCGAGCCTCGAAACCACCCAACCCCAGCTCCTCCGCATTCCGCAGAATCGAAGAGACGCGCGCATGCGCGTACTGCACGTAAAACACAGGATTGTCCGACGCCTGCCGCGTCATCTCCGCCGCATCCAGCGTCAACGGCGAGTCAGCCGGATACCGCGCCAGCGTGTACCTCAGCGCATCCACCCCGATCAGGTCGATCAGCTCGCGCAGCGTCACCAATGTCCCGGCCCGCTTGGACAGCTTGAGCTCCTCGCCACCCTGCATGATCTTGACCAGCTGCCCGATCAGCACCTCGATGTTGGCGTCCGGGTCATCCCCCGCACACGCCGCCATCGCCCGCAACCGCCCGACGTACCCGTGGTGGTCAGCACCCAGCAGGTAGACGCACCGGTCGAACCCACGCCCTCGCTTGTCGAGGTAGTACGCCGTGTCGCTGGCGAAGTACGTCAGCTCCCCGTTCGACCGGATCAGCACCCGGTCCTTGTCGTCCCCGAAGTCGGTGGTCCGCATCCACAGCGCCCCGTCCGCGTCGTACAGATGCCCCTCCCCCCGCAGCTTCTCCAGTGTTTCGACCACGCCGCCGTCGCCGTCACCGTGCAGCCCCCGCTCGCTGAACCAGACGTCGAACGTCGTGTGGAACTCCGCCAGTTCCGACTGCTGGTTCGCGAGCTGGATGCGGTACCCCTCCTCCCGGAAGGCCACCCGTCGCTCGTCCTCCGGCAGCTCGAGGATCCCCGGGTTGTCCGCGAGCACCTGCTGGGCGAGGTCGTGGACGTACTCACCCTGGTAGCCGTCCTCCGGAGGCTCGTCCCCCAGTGCCCGCGCGAGGATCGAGTCCCCGAACTTGTCCATCTGCGACCCGCGGTCGTTGATGTAGAACTCCCGCGCCACCTCGGCACCAGCGGCCTCGAGCACCCGTGCGAGGGCGTCGCCAACCGCAGCCCACCGCGTGTGCCCCAGGTGCAACGGCCCCGTCGGGTTCGCCGAGATGAACTCGACATTGATCCGCTCGCCCTGGAGAACCTCAGACCGCCCGTACGCCGCCCCGGCAGCCACGATGTCCGCCGCGATCTGCCCTTGGGTCCCGGCATCGACCGTGATGTTCAGAAACCCGGGCCCGGCTACCTCGACCTTCGCGATCCCCTCGGCAACGCCCAGCCGCTCGGCGATCTGAGCGGCCAGATCGCCCGGATTGGTGCCAGCCCTCTTCGCCAGTTGAAGCGCAATGTTCGTCGCATAGTCCCCATGCCCCTCCTGCCGCGGCCGCTCCACAGTCACAGACCTGGGAACCCCGTCTGGCAGCGTCAGCTCACCGCGGTCAGCGAGCGCCTGAAGCGCGCTCACCACCGCATCTGAGACCTGCTCCGGAGTCACCCGCCCAAGGCTATCCGCGCTGGTCGCCCGCCTCGGACCCGATATCGCCCGCTGGATCGACGCCCGCCGTTGGTCGAGTAGGTCGCGCAGCGACCGTCTCGAGACCCGGTGAGTCGTCAGACCGCCGCAACTCACCGCCGGTCGAGCCGGTCGCGACCAGCGCGTCGTCAGCAAAAGCGCCGTGTCCGACGCCTGTTACCGTGGTTGAGGTGCGAGGAGAGCCAAGCCACGAGCCTCGAACCCGCCTCGCCTCACCGGTTTCTCGCGTACTCGACCCCGCCGGTAAGGTCGACCCCGCACCTGAGCCCCCGTAGCTCAGGGGATAGAGCACCGCCCTCCGGAGGCGGGAGCGTAGGTTCGAATCCTACCGGGGGCGCCGTCCTTTTAGGCTTCTGACCTGCGGTTATGCTTCTGGTGCGATGTGAACCGGAAGGCCTTGGACTCCCCTGCCGAATGGACCCCTGACGCGCAGATGTCAGTCGTCGGCAATACAGGGCCTGGGTTCAGGATATGTACGGACGACCATCCGCGATGGCCGGCCCGAGCGGGAGAACGCTTGCGTGGTGATCGCAAGCGCGCCACAATTGTGGTCATGAGTACTGAGTCGCTTCGCGAGGTCCGGGACCACTTCAGCGAAGTCGTCGACCGGGTTGAGCATGAACACGATCGCGTCACCGTCACGCGCAACGGTCGCCCAGCGGCGGTCATCCTCAGCCCCGATGACCTCGCTCAGCTCGAGGAGACCCTGGAGATCCTCAGCGATGCCGAAGCTCTCGCCGACATCCGCGAAGCGGACGCCGCCTACCGCGAAGGTGACGTCGTGCGTGGCATCGACGCCGTGAAGTCTCTGCGCACGTGACCCCAGCCGGGGCCTACGAGCTCGTCCTGACTCCGCCCGCGGTGCGAGCAATTCAGCACAACCTGCCACAGGCCGTCGCCACTGCCGTCGTCGAGTTCCTCACCGGCGCCCTGATCGACAACCCGCAACGCGTCGGCAAGCCGCTGCGTGGTGACCTTGCTGGCATCTACTCGGCCCGGCGGGGCACTTACCGGGTGCTGTACCGCATCAATGACAGCCAGCTCGAGGTCGTAGTCCTCCGCATCGAACACAGGCGCGACGTGTATCGCGGATCCTGAGGCACCGAGAGGCGGACATGAAGAAGCGACAACGCGATAGGCGGGAGGCCACGACTTGAACGAGAGCGAGCGCATCCTGGCGCTCGAACGCGAGCTAGGCGAGCTGAGGCAATCAGAACGCACGGCTCACCCGTCTTCTCCAGTTGACCGAAGAGCGAAGCACAACCGACGAAGGGTTCCCAGAGACCGCCTGGTTCGACCAGGCACCGGGCTCGGTCACGAGCGAGTCCGCGCCGGACGCGAAGGTCGCCTTCTTCGGCGCGCTGTTCGGGGCGCGCCGCGACGTCTACGCCGTGCGGTGGGAGAACACCCGCTCGGGGAAGGCGGGGTGGATGCCCGCCGTCGAGGGAGGATGGCGCAAGGGCGCGAGGCCGGTGGATCAGCGCTATCTGCCCGCTGACCGCCGAGGTGCTGACCGCGCACCTCACCGGCAGACCACCACATCGGTCTGTATCCGCTGCTGCCTGGCGACAAGACGTGCTGGCTCGCGGCCGACTTCGACGGCCAGGCGGCCATGCTGGACGCGCTCGCCTACCTCAAGGCAGCCCGCGCGATCGGGGCTCCCGCCGCACTGGAGATCTCACGTTCCGGCGTCGGGGCACATGTCTGGGTCTTCTTCACCGAGCCGGTGCCAGCCGCCCTCGCACGGCAGCTCGGGACGGGACTGGTGCGCGAGGCGATCGCGATCCGAGGCCGCATGGATCTGCGCGTCCTACGACCGCCTGTTCCCGTCTCAGGACACGCTGCCCGTCGGCGGCATCGGGCAACCTGATCGCCGCACCCCTGCACGGCAGGTGCCGGCGGGACGGGACGACCGTGTTCCTCGACCTCGCCACACTGGAGCCGCACGAGGACCAGTGGGACTACCTGTCGACCCTGGAACGACTGACTCCGCGACAGGTCGCCAAGCTGGCGGCGCAGTGCGTGAGCCCGCGTCCGGCACGGCGGTCGCGCGCGTGCACCGCGCAAGCTCGACCCGCACCCAGCCGCGTCCGGCGCCGATCCTCCACGTGTCACTGGACGGCGGGGTCCGCCTTCGCGGCGACGAGCTGAGCCCGTCGCTGTACGCGACGCTCAAACACGCCGCGTCGATCTCGAATCCCGAGTTCTACGACCGGCAACGTCGCCGACAGTCCACATGGAACATCCCGCGCTTCATCCAGTCCTTCGACGAGACGCTCGATGGTCACCTGGTCCTGCCACGGGGCCTGCTCGACGTCGTCACCCGACTCGCCGGCGAGGCAGGCAGCAAGGTCGACGTCGAGGACAAGCGGACCGTCGGGTCGCGCCACGACTTCAGACTCGACGCCGAGCTCAGCACTGCCCAGCTCTCCGCCGTTCGCGATGTCCTCCCCCACGACCTGGGACTGCTCGTCGCTCCGCCCGGGTCGGGCAAGACCGTGATGGCGTGCTCCGTCATCGCGGACCGGAAGACCTCGACCCTGGTGCTCGTCGACCGCAAGACGCTCGCCGATCAGTGGCGCCAGCAGATCCAGGGCCTGCTCGGCATCAAGCCCGGGCAGCTCGGCGGAGGAAGGAGCAAGCTCACCGGGATCGTCGATGTCGCCACTCTTCAGACACTGGCCAGGCGCGACAACCTCGCTGAGGCGCTCAGCGGCTACGGCCAGGTCGTCGTCGACGAGTGCCACCACATCCCGGCGGCCGCATTCGAGGCGGCCGCCCGCACGATCCCGGCCCGCTGGTGGCTGGGGCTCACCGCCACGCCGTACCGACGCGACCGACTCGACGACCTGATCGCGTTCCAGCTCGGGCCGGTACGGCACTCGTTCGAGCCGCCCGAGGCCGGCACGCTCGAGTCGTCGAGCCATGACCGCCCCACGCCGGTCCTCCGCGTCCACCCGACGACCTTCCGACACGTGAGTGACCGCGACCTGTCCGCGCCGGGTGCCATGGCGGCGGTGTATCGGGAGATCGCCGAGGACGACGCCCGCAACGAGCAGATCCTGACCGACGTGGTCGAGGCACTCGCCCGCGGGCGCCACTGCCTCGTCCTCGCGCAGCGCACGGCCCACGTCGACCTCCTGGCCAAGCACCTGACCGCGGCGGGGTTCGATCCGGTGGTCCTGAAAGGCGGGTTGGGGGCCCGCGCTCGGAAGGTCGCCATGGAACGACTCGACCCCTCCACGAACTCGCCGCTACTCGCCGTCGCCACCGGCCACTTCGTCGGTGAGGGCTTCGACTGCCCGGCGCTCGACACTCTCTTCCTGGTGTCCCCCGTCTCCTTCAAGGGGCGTCTCGTGCAGTACGTCGGGCGCGTGATGCGCGCGTACCCGGGCAAACAGACCGCCGAGGTGCACGACTACCACGACATCGAGACGCCAGTGCTTGCCGCGTCGCTGCGGAAGCGCGCTCCCGGCTACGTCAGCCTCGGCTTCCCGGACCCTCGCAAGGTGTGACACGAGGCAACACTCGCCGCATGGCCGATCGGAACTCGATTCGCAGCGCGTTGGGTCGCGTCGGCAGCGAATGACCTAGATGGTCGCGAGGGTAGACAAGGTGCGGAACGGTCATGGAGGCTGTAGTCATGCTCGGGAAGCGTGATCTCGTGGTATGTTGTCCTTCTCCGTGCTGGCGGTGGCGCTGGCGCTCCTCGCGCCGACAAGCGCACCGCCCACGGCGGTAGCGACCGCAGCCGAGGCCGCCCCGGGCGGGCCAGGGGCGCTGTCGCACTTCGACCTCGCCCGCAAGGACTGCCTGGGCACGGCCCGCAACTCCCGCTCGAAGGTCTGGTACACCGTCGCCGGCGGTGTGCTGTCCGACGTCTACTCCCCCACCATCGACAACACCAACGTGGAGACCCTGCAGTACGTCGTCACCGACGGGCGGACGTTCACCGACCTGCAGAGCCGGGACATGACGTACACCGTGCGGTCGACCGACGAGAGCGGGATGTCGTGCCGGGTCACCAGCACCGCGAAGAGCGGCAAGTACCGGCTGGTCACTGACTACGTCACCGACCCCGACAGGGACGCCGTCGTCGCAAGCACGAGGCTGGAGCCGGCCAAGGGCACGCAGGACCTGAAGGTGTACGTCCGGTACGACGCCACGATCAACGGCAACGGCGGGGGCGGGTCGAGCAACGGTGGCGCGGATGACGCCGTGGTGGACGCCGCCACCACGGCCCTCGTCAGCTCCGACCCCGACACCGAGACGAACGCCGCGAACCGTGACTACGCCGTCCCGCTGTACGGCGCGCTGCGCGCCGACCGGCCGTTCCTCAAGGCCAGCAGCGGGTACGCCGGCACCGCCAGCGACGGGTTGGCCCAGCTCGACGCCGACCGCACGCTGGCCACGACGTACGACGAGGCGCTCGACGGCAACGTCGTGCAGACGGGGCAGGTCGACGTCGGGAAGGACGGCGCGGTTCACGCTCGCGCTCGGCTTCGGCACGACCAAGGCGCCAGGCGATCGACGTCGCCGGCAGGTCGGCGCACGCATCCTTCGACGAGACCAAGAAGGCGTACGAGAAGACCTGGCGGAAGTACGACAAGGGGCTCAACAAGCCCCCGAAGACCTTCCCCGGACTGACCAAGCAGGAGGCCGACCGGCTCCGGTCGGCGTACTGGCTGTCGGCCAACGTGCTGAAGGCCAGCGAGGACAAGACCTTCCCCGGCGCCGTGGTCGCCTCCCTCGCCAGCCCGTGGGGGCAGGCGGTCAGCGCGGGCGACACACCGGGTGGCAAGCCCGTCTACTTCGGCTCCTACCGCGAGGTGTTCGCCCGCGACCTCTACGAGTCGTTCACCGGGTCTGATGGCGGCCGGCGACCTGAGCACCGCACGAGCCACCGTGCGCTTCCTGTTCGAGCGCCAGCAGCTGGCCGACGGCCGGTTCCCACGCAACTCCCTCGTCAACGGCAAGCAGGCGCCCGACACCGGGGGCGACCAGCTCGACGAGACGGCGTACCCGATCCTGATGGCCTACCAGGCCGGGCTGAAGCACGACGGCAGCCTGTGGGCCGACCACGTCCGGAAGGCCGCGGACTTCGTGGTGGCGCACGGTCCCTCGTTCGGCTCGGAGCGGTGGGAGGAGCAGAGCGGCTACTCACCGTCGACCATCGCCGCCGAGATCGCGGGGCTGGTCGCGGCCGGCCGGATCGCCGACGTCAACGGCGACCACGCGCGAGCGCGGGTCTACCGGGCCACGGCCGACCACTTCCAGCGCAGCATCAAGGGCTGGACGGTCACCACGACCGGGCCCTACGCCGCCGGCCGCTACTTCATCCGGCTCGCCAAGAACGGCGACCCCAACGAGGCGGTCACCTACAACCTCGGCAACGGAGGTCCCGACGCCGACCAGCGGGCGGTCATCGATGCCGGGTTCCTCGAGCTGACCCGGCTCGGCATCCTCCCCGCCGACGACGCCGATGTGCAGCGGTCACTGCCCGTCGTGGACGACACCATCCGCCGTGACACGGACAGCGGGCCCGGCTTCTACCGCTACGGCACCGCCACCCCGGGCACCGAGGACGGGTACGGCGACTGCTACGAGCCGGACGCCACCAACTGCTCGCCCAACGGCAAGCCGTGGCCCACGGGCAACTCGGGCTCCGGGCACGTGTGGCCGGTGCTCAACGGCGAGCGCGCCGAGCAGCACCTGCAGACCGGCGAGGCCGCGACGGCCGCCCGCCTGCTGCTCGGCATGCAGCGCTTCGCGTCCGGGATCGGGCTGGTCCCCGAGCAGGCCTGGGAGAACCCGGACCTGCCGGCCTCCCCCTTCGGCACCAACCCCGAGACCGCGTCCATCGGGTTCGAGAACGGCGGCGCGGCCGGCTCCGCCTCACCGCTCACCTGGGCGCAGGCCCAGCAGGTGCGGCTCACCCAGAGCCTGGGGCGGTCCCGGCCGGTCGAGCAGCCGCGGATCGTCCGGAAGCGCTACCAGCCGACGCCGCCCCCGCGGCGCCGGTCGACGTCACCGCTCCGGCCGACGGGGCCACGGTGACCACGGCGACGGTCGACGTCACGGGGACCACCACGCCAGGGGCGACGGTGGACATCGCCTCCACCGCCACCGACACCGGGGGCGCGACCACGCGTGGTGACGGTGCACGCCGACGCGGGCGGCGCGCTTCTCGGCGACCGTGCCCGCGCCGTTCGGCACCTCGGTGATCACGGTCGCGGTGACGACCGCCGGCGGCGCGACCGGGTACGCCCGGCGCACCGTCGTCTCCGACTTCATCACGGGTACGACGGTGCTCGACGTGACCGATCCGTCCGGGGACGACACCGGGCCCGGCACCTACGCCTACCCGACGTCCGACAACTTCCACGCCGGCGCCTTCGACATCGAGCGGTTCCAGGTGATCGTCTCCGGTGACAGCGCCCTGCTGCGCCTGCGCACCCGGGACCTGTCCCCCACGTTCGGCTCCCCCTTGGGTGCGCAGCTGGTCGACGTCTTCGTGCACACACCCGGCGCCGCCACGACCTCCACCGCCGCGCCGTTCGCGAGCCGCAACTACGCGATCGCCGACGGCTCGGCGTGGAGCAGTCGGATCGAGGTCCAGGGCTTCGCCAGCCCGGTCTTCGTCGACGCCGCGGGGCAGTCGCTGGGCACCGTGTCGGTGCAGGCCAGCCAGGCCTCGCGGTACATCACGATGATCGTGCCACTCGCCGCGCTCGGCACGCCCGGACCAGGGTGGAAGTTCACCGTCGTGCTGCACGGCCAGGACGGGTTCAGCTCCGACCAGGCCCGCGGGTTCCAGCCCACGCCGCAGCCGTTCCAGTTCGGGCTGTGCGCATCCCCGGGTGTCGTCAGCCCGATCTGCGGCATCGACCCCGGCACCGCGCCGAAGGCGATGGACGTGATCACCCCGGCCGGCGTCGACCAGTCCGTCGAGCTCGACCCCACGCTGGGGCCGGTGCGGATCGAGGGCGTCGCCGTCCCCCTGAGCTCCGAACGCGAGGGGCGACCGGACACGGAGGCGAAAAGTCCAGTCCTCAGCGAGCTAGGGGATCGACCCGATGGCGATCGTTGGGGCATATCCCATGACCGCGGTCCGTCGGCGGCCCTAGGGTTCATCCCGTGCGGGGAGGGGTGTTCATCTGCCACGCATCCGAGGATGCGGAGACGGCGCGGCAGATCGTGGGGGCGCTGGAGAGCGCCGGCGTGGGGTGCTGGATCGCTCCCCGGGACATCGAGGTGGGCGAGGCCTACACCCAGGCGATCCTCGAGGCGCTCAAGGCTGCTCCCGCCCTGGTTCTCGTGTTCTCGGCGGCGGCTGACAGGTCGCCGCACGTCGTGCGCGAGCTGGAGACCGCGGTCGGCAGCGCGACGCGGATCGTCCCCGTGCGACTGGAGGCCGTCGAACCCTCGCCCTCGCTGCGCTACTTCATCGGCACGGCGCAGTGGCTGGACGTCGCTGGGCGAGCGCAGGCCGAGTGGGAGGCGGAGCTGGTGGCCGCGCTGCGCCGCACGGTCGCCGGGCAGCGCGACTCCGCGTACGCCGCCGGCGAGCCCGCCGCAGCGGCCACGCAGGTCGGCGTCGGTGCCGACCAGACCACGTTCTCGGCGCGTCGCGGTGGTGGCGGCCATCGGGGTGGCGGTGATCGTCGTCCTCGGTGTCGGGCTGGGGGTGAAGGTGCTCGGCTCGGACGACAGCTCGGACTCTGCGCGGGATGAACCCACGGCGACTCCGACCCCCAGCGAGTCGACCGGCACGCCGACCGCGCCGGCAGAGTCGGTGCTCGTCGCGGAGGAGTCGTTCCAGGACGGGCCCGGGCCGTTCGGCGTGGGCGACCTGCCGGTCAACGACGGCGTCATGACGCGCGAGGTGCGCAGGGGTGCCTACCGCGTCGGCGTCAGCGGGATCGGGGCGGGATGGGACTCCTGGAACTTCGTCGAGCTCGCCGCCATCTCGGACCTGTGGTCGGTGACGACCCGGGTCGCCCGGGCCGACGGGTTCTGCGGGGTGATGGTCGGTGACGGCGTGACCACCTACACCGCCGTCGTGAACGGGGCGGGCACCATCGCCGGGATCGACCGGCATGTCGGCGGGCGGACCCCTCAGGAGCGCCAGTTCCCGATCGAGCCAGCGGGCTCAGGGCCGATCACGCTCTCGCGCGATGGCGACGTACTCGTGCTGTCATCCGGCCAGCGCCGCGTGGCGGTCGTGGAGGCCGTCGACCTCGGGCCGATCACCGAGGCGGGCCTCGACACCGTCGGCGACACGGCGACGTGCGAGTTCGACGGCTTCTCCGTCGCGCACGCCAAGTGAGCGCTACGCCACGCCGGGGCTAGGGGATGATCTTCAGGTTCACCGCATGGGCGAGCACCTGGCGGGAGATGTCGAGGACCACGCTCTCCGGCACCCCCGCGGCGCGCAGCGCCTTGATGTTGAGGGAGATGATCTTCGCGACCGACTTGCCAGCGCGCTGGCTGCGGTAGAAGACCCCGAAATAGCGCTGGAAGCGGCCGACCATCGCGTGCACCTCGGGCGACAGCGCGATAGCGGGGTTGTTCCGGGATGCCGCACCGACTCCGCGCCGGATCGCGAGCTTGAGCTCCTTGAGCAGGCTGTGCGGGATCACCTCGTGGCCCGCGAGACCCGTGCCGCGGGCGCGCTTCTTGAACTCGCCGTACTTGGCGATCTGCCCTTCGAGCAACTTTCCCGTCTGGCCGCCACCCCTGCCGCCCCCTGCGACCGCGAACGCGGACAGGAACCCGGCGGCCTGCACCGTGTCGGCGACCGCGAGCGTCGCCGCCGCCGCGCCGCCGACCACCACCGGCGCTTCGGCGAACGCGAGTCCGCGCGCGCCCTGGAGGATCCGGGACCCCTCGAGGCCGGTCGCGACCGTGGCTCCCGCGCGCAGTGAGCCGCCGATCGAGCCCGCCGCCGCCAGGGGGATGAGGTCGCCCTCGATCTCACCGAAAAACTGTCCGACGGCCCAGGCCTGCTGGTCGGGAGGCAGCTTGCTCAACCGCTCGAGGGACTCGCTCGACTGACGCGACAGCGCGTCGATGACCTTCGGCATGAACTCGGCGGGGTCCTTGGCGTACATCCGCCCGTACCGGAAGGCCGCATCGACCACCTTCTGAACGGACTTGAAGAAGTCGTAGGTCGCGCGCCCGGGATTGACAAGGAGCGCGATCACGCCGGCCGCGAACTCTGAGAGCCGCTTGCCCGCGCCGATCACGCCGCCGGCCGTTCCCACTCCGGCGAGCCTCAGGTTGCCGGCCGTGCCGGTGCGGCGGATCTCTTCGACGGTGCCGATCATCTGCTCGCCAAGACGCAAAGCCTCCCCGGTGTAGGCGTCCCAGGCGTCCTGGGTGTCGGCGAGGCTCGTGTAGCCGTCTTGGCCGGTGCGCAGGGCATCGTCGAGGTTGCCCGACTCCACGTGCTCCAGCATCCGGCGGAACAGCATCGCCGAGTTGTGCCAAGCAGCGATGTGTGGCGCGTAGCGGTTGCTCACCCAGTCGTTGACGAACGCGTACGCCGTGTTGTCGCCGCTGCCGAACGCCTCCTGCTCGGCGCGTCCCGCCATCGCCTCGTCGATGCCGTCGAGGGCGAGATGGCGAAGCTCCTCTGCGATCAAGGCCTCGGAGGAGGGGTCGTTGAGGATCCGTTCGAGCTCGTCGCGCTCCTTCGGATCGAGCTTGACGTCCTCGGAAGTACCGACGAGCTGTTCGAGCTCCTCGCGTTCCTCCGGTGCGAGCACGACGTCGTCGGCAATGCGCGCACGGCGCCCTCCCGCCGACTGCGGCTCGGTCTCCGGGGCTGGGCGCAGGTTGAGCCGCTTGGGCGTCGCCAGCTCGGCATCCTTCCGGCTGGCGCGTGGGCGCTCGGCGACGGGCTCCGTCCGGGCCGGGGTGTCAGTCGCCCGCACTGGTGCCGTCGGCGCCGTCCGCTCCGGCACGAGGTACTGGTCCCCAGGAGCGATCCGGTCCGGATCGGCGAGCGGCTTGCCGTTCGGACCGAGCACCAGCCCGCGGTAGGCCCCGTAGCCGTCCTTCGCCGGGTACACCTGGTCGTAGCCCATCGTCTTCATCGACGACGACACCCAGGTACCGGGCTCCGCGCTGAACTTCGCGTACCGCCGACCTTCGACGTCGACCTCGCCGAGGTAGGTGCCCGCATTGCCCGGGCGCGACGGGATGCCGCGATCCTCCAGCTCTCGGCTGTGCACCGAGCGCTCGGCCGGGGTCGGCTCTCCGGTCAAGCGTCCGGGTCAATCGTCACTGCTGGGTCCAACCCCTGGACGAGGATGGTCTTCTCGATGTCGGGATCCGCGTCGTTGCCACGTAGCGCTCGCGCAGCGAGCCGGATGTTCTCCAGCTCGGTGTGCCGCACGTCAGCTTGGACGCGCTTGACGTCGAGCGCACGGTGGATCAGCTTGAAGTCCTCCAGCAGGGGGTGGGTGCCGACGAGGCACTCGATGTACAGCGACTGCGTCGGAACGATCACGAGCTCGCCGTCCGTGTGGGGAGAGGTCAGCCGGTCGATCAACAGCTTTTCGAAGTCCTGCTTGATGTCGCTCCAGGTGTCTGGATGGTCCCGGGCCACGCAGGCAGCCAGCTCGCGCAGCTCGTCGACGGAGTGTCGGCCCTTCTCGTCGGGGTCCTGGATGCCGAGCCCGTTTCCGAGGTCGAGGTAGTCCTGCATCATGTGCCACGTGAGGTAGTTGTTCCGCTTCAGCGCGAAGACCATGTAGTTGCCCTTGTAGGCCAGGACATTGTCGATGTCGGCGACCTCGACCAGCTTCTTCTTGGTGATCTGGTAGCTCGGGGCCGGGAAGTGGGCGTTGGCGAACTCCTCACCGAACAGTGCTTCGAGAAGCTGGTGGAACGGGTCCTCGGCAACTGTGACGGAGGCCAGCTGCCCGGTGGTGTCGATCTCGAGGTCGGGTACCTCGAGGTCGTACAGGCGGAAGTAGCGCTGGTCAGGCGGCTCCTGGCGCCAGATCGCCTGCATGTAATAGAGGATGTTCTCCTTCACGTGCAAGCGCAGGCGGTCGACGCCGGCAACCTGGTCGTAGTGCTCCTTGACGGCGGTCGCGAACTTGTCGACCGCGACTTGCAAGGCCGTCGCCGCGGCCTCCAGCTGGGAGATCAGCCGTGCGCGCTCGCGCTCGGCCCGGTTGACGGTCTCTCGCGCGTAGTCGACCATCAGCTCCGCCGCGTCGACCGCACCGGTGTCCGCATCCCCGGTGATGCCGATGGGATCGAAGATGCCCTTGACGAAGTTGAGCTGACCCTGTGTCTGGGTGCTCTGGATCATGCCGCCGACGGCTTCGTCGAGGCCTCGTTGGTTGGCGGCCAGGATGTTGAGCTGGAGCTGCAGCTGTTGGTTCAGCCTGTCAACGAGCTCCTTGTTCGCCTGGGCGTTCGCCTGCAGGATCTTGATGTTGACCTCAGCGCCCGTGAAGCTCTTCGCCAGGTAGTCGAGCGCCGGGCGGAAGGAGTCGTCGAGGATGGCACGGTTCAGGATCCAGTCGTGCTCGATGAGCCAGGCGTCGTCGATCTCGTTCGGTGCCGGGACCTCGTTCGCAACGAGGATGACCGGCGTGAGCCGGTGCAGCTTCTCGCTGATCCGGTAGGTGCGCTCCAGCTCGTAGAAGAGGTAGGTGACGGCGAGCTCGTCGTTGGGGTTCTGGATCTCGTGGAACGAGGTCGTCTCCGCCTCGGAGGACTCGGAGACGTCGACCTCCACCCGGTGCTGTTCGCGATACTCCCTGGCGCTTTTCAGCACGGCCTCGCGGAAGTCCTTCTTGGTCTTGGTCGAGTCGTTCACCGAGCTGCCGCCCGCGGCCTGGGTCGCCGTCACGGACCAGGACCCCTCCTGCCCGAAGGTCTCCTTGGCACTGACGTTGAAGTTCGTCTTCTTGATCGCCTTGCTGACGATGTCTTCTGAGGCACGTGTGGTGTCGGTCGACTCACTTCGCTGGGTGGTGACGTTGTCCTCCAGCTCCTTGTCCGCCCGCGTCTTCTTCGTGACCGCTCGGGTCGTGTAGCGCCGGACCTCCTTGGGAGCCAGCGGGATCGTCTTGACGAGGTCAGCAACCTGGTATCGCTGCGGCTCCCACTTCTGGCGATAGGTGATCATCACGCCGAAGTTGATCGCTCCGGGCTTGAAGACGTCGAAGGCGTAACGCTCGGCGAGCTTCTTCTCCAGCTTGTCGAGCAGGTACGCCAACCGGTTGGTGCCGCCGAGCGGGTTCGCCTCGGTTGCGTCTGCGGTCCTGGCCATCGCTTCCGTCGAGTCGGTGGGCATGTCAGCTGTCCTTCCAGTAGAAGACCAGCCGCCCGCCATCGGCCACGATCTTGTCCAGGTCGCCGAGCACGTATCGACCCAGGTTCACCGTCGATGTCTCCTCGGAGGCGAACTCGAGCACGGACCGGCTGGTCAACAGCGTGGTGGGGACCAGCTTGTGGTCCTTGTACCAGGTAGGTACTCCCGTGATGCTGTGGTTGACCGTCTCGCCGGCCCAGTTGGCGACCCTGACCTCGTTGCGGGGTTTCTGCGAGGCCTCGTCCCAGACCTGGAAGGCGATCTCCTTCTTGTGGGAGATGTCGGTCCACAGCACGAGGTCGATGTTTCCGGGCGCAACCGCGGCTGGTTCGACCGAGCCCTCGATGCGGTCACGTCGCGGAAGCACCCTGTCGTGCAGCAGGTCGTCCCAGATCAGCGGATCCTTTCTCCCCAAGCTCGCGGCCTCCCGCATGATCCACAGCACGAGCTCGCTGATCCCGAGCGTCCCTCCCGCGAGCACCGCCCGGCCGCCGGGAAGGTTCTTGTCCAACCAGTCACCGGCTTCCTCGCCGAGGTTCTTCGCATCCTTGGGGCCGCCGTGGCTCGTGCCCACGCCGCCGCCGTCCCGGCCCGGCAGGCTGGTCTCCGTGATCCGGCTCAGCGCACGGATCTCGCCGATCAGCCAGGCGAGATCGTCGAGCGAGCTGATCGGTGGGTCAGCGGTGTCCGGGTCATAGCCGAGGAAGTCCAGGAGCCCGACGTACTCGCGGTACACCTGACGTCCGAGTGCCTCGAGCTCACCGTCGAAGATCCTCGTCCACACGTCCTCGAACGCGATCTGGAGCGTGTTGAAGTCGTGGTAGGAGATGACGTCGGTGGGACCGGGTCGCAGCTGGAACGTGGTGAGCAGGTGCGCCTGGGCCTCGTTGCTGTCGGCGCTGTTGGGAATCAGCCCGTACTCCAGTCGTGCCTCGGGGGAAGTCGCCGTCCCCATCTGGTCGGTGACGGACCGCTCGACGAACTCGCCAACCGTCTCCGAACCGCCAACCGTGACGTCTCCGCCGCCATCGCCATCGCCATCGCCGTCGCCGCCGACGTCGTCCGTGCCGGTGGTCTCGCCATCCGACTCGTCGTCACCCCTGGTCGCTGCGTTGTCGATCTCCGCCACCAACGCCTTTGCCCGGCGTTCGGCCTCGCACGCTGTCACCGCCGCCGGAACGCTCAAGGTGGAGACGTCGCCCTCGGCCAGGGCGTCGAGGAGCTTGCCGAGATCGATGCTGCCTCTTCGGGTACGACCAGGTGCGTGGTCACGCCCCTCCCACTCGATGAGAGAGTTGTCCACGCGAACGGCCATGCCCTTGCCGGGCGGCGCGGCATCGAGGGCGTCGAGGCGTTCGCGCATGACCCGACTCGTCGCCTCGAACGCAGCGACATCCGGGTCCACGTGGTTGGCTCGTGCCGGCCGCTCACCGTTCGTCGGGCCGGCGGCGTCGAAGTTCCGGAAGGCCCGCCGGACCCGTTCGTCCACCTTGTCGCTCTCGGTGCGCGCCTGGCTCAGGTTCTCGGTGAGCCCCGCCCGCAGGTCCGCCTCACTCCGGAACGCTGCGTCGAGCGCCACGCGGCGAGGCGACTTGGCTGTGTAGCGGCTCCGCGAGGGCGGCGCTGCGTTTGCGACGTCCTCGGCCCGTGCTGGCGGTGCCGCGACCTCGCGTTCGTGTCTGGGCCTCGACGGCCTCGGCGATGGCTCGTTGTCGTAGCCATCGTCTCGTGAATCGTCCATGGCACCCCCGAACTGGTTGCCTCACGCCAAAACTGATTCACGCTAGCAACTTCCCCTCACGCGCGCGACCCCTGCGGCGCATCAGGACGGCACGTACATCCGGAGGTCGTCGACGGTGGCCGACCCCTCGTAGAAGTTCAGGTGCGGGTCACCGATGACGAAGAAGTCCGGGTACGCCGAGCCGGCCGGCCACTGCTCCTTGGTGTAGCTGCCGAACGGGCCGCTGAACGTCAGGGTGCTGTTGAACCCGCCGTCGTACTCCCCCGGTGTCTGGTTGTAGTGCCAGATCGGGCGGCCGTCCTGGACGAAGTCGCGGTGGTAGCGCAGCGTCGCCTGGCCGATGTGCCGGAAGGGTCCGGACATCTCGGTCGTGTAGCCGGTCGCGGTGCGTTCGATCGCGAAGGCGTAGGACTGGCCCGGCATCAGCTCCGGTCTCATCTCCGCCGCCGAGACGATCGTGGCCTCGGGGTCGGAGCCGTCGCGCACGCCGCACGCGGTCGGCATCACGAACTCGTGGTAGCCGATCTCGGGGGCGCGGAAGCGCGAGCCGTCGAAGAAGATGGAGTTGATCGCGTTGGTCGTGGAGCTCAGGTACTCCTCGAGCGCACCGGTGGCGGGGTTGCAGACGGCGTACGCCGAGGCCCAACCGCCACTCACGTTGTAGCTGTCCATGCCCACCTTGCGGTGGTGGTGGATGAACACGTTGTTGTGGGGTGCGGGGTTGGCGTAGTCCATGATCGCCAGGAAGTAGAAGCCGTTCTCGGCGCGGACGTCGCCGAAGTTGGCGTTGCACGGTTCGGCGGGACCGGTGAACGATCCCGACCGCTTCCACGGCCAGCTCGTCTTGCAGCCGGCCGAGCCGTAGCCGTTGACCTTGCCGCCGTAGGTCCAGGAGCCGGCGCGCTTGCCGCCGAAGTCCAGCGTCCGCAAGGTGTACTCGATCCGGTACCGCGGCGGCAGCGCCCGAGTGTTGCGGATGACGAGGCCTCCGTCGTGGCTCGGTACGTCGAGACGTCCGGTGGCTTCACGGCCCAGGTTGACCGTGCGCAGGGTCGGCGGGTTCTCCGGTACGCCGTCCCCGTTGGCGTCGCGGGCGGCGAGCTCGGCGGTGAGCCACCCGTTCTTGCCGAACGTCACGCGCTTGCGCACGACCGGCGCTGCCGCCAGCTGGCGGCGGAAGTCGGGGCCGCCCTGGACGTCGAAGAACTGCCCGTCGTCGTCGAGGTGGTCCACGTGCCACGGGCTGACGTCACCGTGCGGGTCCCGGACCCAGGCAGCCTTGGCCACGGCGTCGAGCGACCCGAAGGTCTCCGCCGAGACCAGCTTCCACGGGTTCAGAGGTGGCTTCGCAGCAGGGCCGCGCACGTCGGCGACGCGCGGTGGGGAAGCGTTGCCGTCGGCCAGGGTCAACGAGATGGCCGCTGCCAGGGCGATGGCCGCACAGAAGCGCAGGCCTGCTCGTGTCATCTGCATGCTGTGCGTCCTCTAGTCGGCGCTGCGCCAGAACTGCACCCAGTCGACGTACATGTGCTGTGGCAGGCGGTCCTCGCCGCCCAGGGTGGGCAGCTCGTAGTCGGAGGAGAGCAGGCTCAGGATCAGGTACTCCGGCCGCTCGGACACCCCGGCACTGGTGCGCCAGGTCTCCCGGCCGTCGATGCGGAAGACGTAGCCTCCGGGGCTCCACTCCGCGCTGAAGACGTGGTAGCTCGACCACCACGCGTCGTTCTTGCCGCTGAGGTAGGAGCCGGGGTCGGTGATCCACCCGCCTGCCTTCACCTGCCCGCTGCTGGTCGGGTAGTAGACCGAGCCCGACAGGCCGCCACTGGGGAGGCCGGCGCCGAACCACTCGATCACGTCGATCTCAGCGCCTCCCTCGGCCGCGCTGGTGGCGCCCGGGACGGGGACGCTCGGCTGCAGCCAGAAGGCACCGTGCTGGCCGGGCGGCTGCTGGAAGCGCACCCGGGCTGCCACGACGCCGTACGTCAGGTCGTGTCGGCCTGCGGTGGAGATGTGGCCGTTGAGCCGGTAGTTGAACTGCCCGATGACCTCACCATTGGCCCGGTACGCCGTGCACAGCTCTGACCTCGCAGGGTCGCGCATCACGCTCAGCCGCACGGCACCGCCAGAGACCTGGACGGCCTGGGGCGATCCCTTCGAGCACCGACGCAGGCCCGCCGGGTTGTAGTCGGGTCCGCGATGGCTCCACGAGGCGCTGAGCGCCGTACCCCCGAACTCGTCGACGAAGTCGGCCGGGCCCCACCGGTTCGACACGGCGGTTGCCGACGTGATCGCCGGCAGGCCTTCGTGCGCCAGGGCCGTGGCCCGGTAGGTCACGGGCGAGCCGCTTGCGTAGGTAGCGACGCGAAACTCCGCCAGCCCACGACTGTCCAGAGGTGCCAGAGCCACCTGTCTCCAGGACCGGCCACTCAGGCGGTCGAGGCGGACAGTCCGGCCTACCGCGGAGGGGGTCACGGACACCGCGACCGCTGTCAGAGCCCCTGATGTGTTGGCCGGCCTGGTGCCGGGCTGCGAGACGGGGGGCAGCAGCGTGATCGTCACGGCCTGGTCGACGGCGACGGCACTGGACGCGCCGGTCGCAGCGATCGCCGCCGAGCCCGCGGACAGCGTCAGCACGAGAGCGACAGCGCGCGCCGCACTTCCCCGAACGAGCTTCATGGATACCCCCGGCCTCCGCGAGGTCTTTACCTTCGCACGCGGTGGGAGCCTTGACCACGAAAGTGGGCCAGGATGATCCCCACAAGGAGCTCCTGCCATGCCGAATCTCTCCCGCCTCCGTCTCGGCCTCGGTGTCGCGTTCACCTGCCTGCTGATGACGTGCTGCAGCCAGGACGCAGACCCGAGCACGAAGAAGTCGACGACACCGAGCAGCCCCGAGTTGGCGACGGCCATCGAGGAGCACGCCGCGCTCATCAGCGACTTCGACCAGGTGCGCGCGATCCTGGTCGCCCGGGGCGACGAGATCGTGCACCAGCAGTACTTCGGCACCGACGCGGACGCCTACTGGGGCATCCAGTCCGTCACCAAGAGCGTGGTCTCCACCCTGGTCGGGATCGCCCTCGACGAAGGGCTCATCGGCAGCGTGGACGACACGCTCGAGCAGCTGCTTCCCCAGCACGTGGACGTGATGTCGCCGGCCGTGCAGGCCACGACGCTCCGTCAGCTGCTGACCATGAACGCCGGGTTCCTCGCGCAGTTTGCGGCGACCGGCTCGGAGTCCGGGCAGGGCAAGCACTTGGTGCGCGAGATCCTCGCCGACCCCGAGACGCCACCCGGCCAAGGCTTCGTCTACTCCAACGGCACCTCGCACCTGCTGGCAGCGATCGTCGAGGAGGCGACGGGGACCTCGGCCCTTGCCTACGCCCGGTCCCGCCTCTTCGGACCGTTGGGCATCGACACCACCCCCGCCTTCCGGCGGGTGCCCACGCCGGAGAACCTGGAGGCGTTGGACCGGGCGGGATTCGCCTGGCCCGTGGATCCCCAGGGCACGAGCACCGGCTGGTTCGGGCTGAGGCTGCGGCCGGAAGATCTGCTGAAGATCGGCCAGCTCTTCCTGGACCACGGCCGGTGGGAGGGCCAGCAGCTCGTCTCGGAGGAGTGGGTGGAGGAGGCGACCAGCCAGCAGATCGAGGTGGACTCCTCAGTCGGCTACGGCTACCAGTGGTGGACGGGCGATCTCGACGGCGTGCCGTCGTACCAGGCGATGGGGTTCGGCGGCCAGCTGGTCGTCGTCGTTCCCAGCCGCGACCTCGTCGTCGTCACGGTCGCGGAGGTGCGCCAGGCCGACGTCACGAGTCGCGGCATCGACGAGAGCGTGATGCTGGCGATCGTCGAGGACGCCGTCGTCTCCCGGTTCGGGCCCGCCTGAGCCGTACGGCGCCGGGGCGTCCCGCCAGCTCAGTCGAGCTCGCCCCGGGCTCGCAGGCGTCGCACCAGGTTGTCGCTCCCGCCAAGCAGGCCGCTCCGGACGGTGGGGTCGGTGCCGTCGGCGTGCGCCATGGCCAACGCCGCATCGAGGAACGCCTGGTCGCCCACGTCTGGGAACATGCCGCCGATCAGGCTCCCCACCTTGAGCATCAGACCGCCGGCGAGCTTGGGGACCTCCTCGAGGTAGCGCCAGGTGAACGGCAGCAGCACCTCGCGCTGCTCGGGTCGCCAGAACGCCTGGACCATCCAGTACATGCTCAGCCCGGACGGCACCGACTGCTCGACGTAGAAGGCGTGCCAGGCCTCCTCCTTGGCCTCCGCGAGCGGGCGCGCCGTACGCACGGTCAGGGCGCTGTACGGCGCGTCGGGGTCGGGGTCCCGCTCGAGCAGCCGCTCCACCGCGTCCTCGTCGTACTCCCCCCGCGCGGCGCGGGTCGTCGCGATCCGCCACGCGAGACCGAGGTCGTCAGCGGCTGCCTCGTCGACCTGGGCGAAGTGCTCGGCGGTGACCGCGTTGTTCGCCAGCTCCTGGAGGGCACCCTTGGCGAGCTCCGGCTCCCTCGCGAGTACGGCGGCCACGTCGGCGACCCTGCTGCGTTGGTCGTCGATCCGGCCGACCGGCGTGTACCTGCCCGCGACCCTGCCGGCGAGCTGCAGGAACGGCTCGACGACGCCGGCCAGGCGTTCGGTCTCGAGCACGCCCAGCGCGCAGGTCAGCGTCTCGTCGGCACCCAGCTCGCCCTTGACGAGCATGTCGTAGGCCGTCGTCACGGCCAGCGCTCGAGAGACGACGTCAGGTAGCTGGCCAGCGCGGCGCAGCAGAAGGTCGAGCGACTGCTGGTCGGTCCGGGCGGCGGCGAAGGTCAGGTCGTGGTCGTTGACCAGCCGCAGGTCGCAGTCCGGCAGCTCGACCTCTGTGGAGCTCCCGCGTCGTCTGCACCGGGACGTCGGCCACGTGTCGAAGGCCGTCACCCTCGTCCGCGTAGCAGCCGATGTCGAGCCGGTGCGACCGCGGCGCTGGGCCGTCGGGGCCGTCGGGTCCGACGACGGTCAGCGTGTCGCCGGAGAGCACGAGCGTGTCGGTGCCCGCGTGGTCGAGCCACGCCTCCTCCCACTCATCGAGGTCCTGTCCGCTCGCCGCGGAGACGGCACCGATGAGGTCCTGGAGCGTCGTGTTGCCCCAGGCGTGGTCACGGAAGTAGGCACGCAGGCCTTCCAGGAACGCGTCGTCGCCGGCGTACGCACCGAGCTGCTTGAGCACGGCCTGGCCCTTGGAGTAGGAGATGTGGTCGAAGTTCGCCATCGCCTGCGCCACGTCGGGGACGTCGCCCCGGATCGGATGGGTGGCCGGTCCCATGTCGAGGCGATAGCCCTCCTGCTTGAGGCTGACGAGGAACTGGGCCCAGCCGTCGCGGTAGCGGGTAGCGCCCTCCGCCGCCCAGCAGGCCGCCCACGAGGCGAACGCCTCGTTCAGCCACAGGTCGTCCCACCACCGCATCGTGACCAGGTCGCCGAACCACATGTGGGCCATCTCGTGCAGCACCACCTCGGCGATCTCGCGGCGCTCGTCGTACGTCGGCACGCTGCGCGGCAGGGCCCAGTCGCCGCAGGTGACGCAGCCCCAGTTCTCCATCGCCCCACCGAGGTCGGGCACGAACACGTGGTCGTAGCGCTCCTGGCCGAAGGGGATCCCGAAGTGCTCGCCGAACCACGCGAGCCCCTGCTCGGTGAGCTCGAACAGCTCCTCGGCGTCCCGGTCGAGCAGGTCCTTCAGCGACTGCCGGCAGTACAGGCCGAGGTCGTAGCCGCCCCGCCGGGACCGCAGCTCGTAGAACGGCCCCGCGTTGACCACCGTGACGTACGTCGACAACGGCGGGGTGTCCTCGAACGTCCAGAGGCGCCCGCCCTCGGCCAGGTCCTCCACCGAGGTGCTGGCCGAGTTGCTGAGCACCGTCCAGGTCTCGGGGGCCGTCACCGTGAAGCCGTGCACCGCCTTGAGGTCGGGCTGGTCGAAGTTCGCCCAGAGCATCCGGGCGAAGTCGCACTCCAAGCTGGTCCAGAGGTAGACGAGCTTGTCGCTGGGGTCGACGGTCCGCTGGATCCCGTGGGCGCTCGCGGTGTCGGACTGCGACGACGCGACCACCAGGACGTTCTCGGCGAGGAGGTCGGGCAGGGGCAGCCGGCCCCGTTCCGCGGTCGCCGGGTCGAGCGCGACGCCGTTGAGCGTCGCGGAGCGGATGTCGGCGACGCAGTCGACGAACGTGGCGGCGCCGGGCTCACGGCAGGTGAAGGTGATGGTGGAGGTCGCGTCGAGCACCTCCCCCTCGAAGAGGCCACGGAGGTCGACGGCGATGTCGTAGCGGGTGACCGCGATGAGCGCCGCGCGCTCCTCCGCCTCGGTCTGGGTCAGGCTGGCAACGGACTCCATCGGGCCACCGTAGGGGCGCTCATGACGCGGTGACCATCACTTGTCTCGGAGGTTTCCGATCAGGACTCCTCCGCCTCACCGATGAGCACGACCAGGCCCGATGAGTTCTGGTCGCCGTCGGCGACCTCCTGGGTGACGGTCAGGGTCGAGAAGGTGCTCGGGGGCACACCTGCCCAGAGAATGACGTCGCGGCCGTCGTTGAACGTGCCGATCGGCACGAGCAGGCCGGCGTCGTCCTTCAGCCATGCCGCGTAGAACTCCCCGTCCTCGCGACGGGGAAGACCGGTGGCGTGCAGCCGGATGTCCCATCCGCTTGGCGTCTTGGTGAGGGTGACGTCGCCGGTGGCTTCTGGTGCGAGCTCGGTGCCGCTGAGGGATGCCGAGAACTCGAGTGGCTGCTCACGGTTCAGCTGCACGCCCACGGTCACACCCACCGCCAGCAGCACCGCTGCGGCAACGCCGGCGACGACAACCCGCATCCGGCGCCGCCGCCGTCCAGCACCGGCCTCTTCGGCGATGGCGGCGACCACCGCCTCCTGGAGATGTGGGGGCGGCTCCGTCCACACCGCCGGGTCTGCGAGCGCGTTCTGCACGCGCTCGATCTCGGCACGCTCAGCCTCAGTCAGGTCGGAGTCATCCATGGGAACCACCTCCCCTCCCAGCGGCCGGTGACGATTCTCCCGGCTCAGCACGCAGGTGGGCCAGGATGCCCGCCAGGCGCCGGTGCGCCCGGAAGGTTCGGGACTTCACGGTGCCGAGCGGGATCTCGAGCTCGCGGGCGATCTCGGCGTGGCTCAGCTCGTCGAAGTGCTGCATGCGGATCAGGTCGCGGTCCGTCGTCGGCAGCTCGTCGAGCGCCCGTCGTACCTCGGCCACGTCGTCCATCTGGTCGATCGACGGTGGCAGCGTGATGAGCGAGGAGCTGTCAGCGGTGTCGATGTCGGCAAGGTTGCGATGCCGCCGCTCACGCCGGTAGACGTCGATGGCGACGCGCTTGGCGATCGTGGTGAGCCAGGCCCCCAGTGGGCGGCTCGGGTCGAAGCTGCCGGAGGCTCGCCAGGCCTGCACGAACGTCTGCTGGGTGGCGTCCTCCGCGAGCCCGGTGTCTCCGAGGACCCTGTACGCGATGGAGAACACCAGCCGGCCGTAGGTCTGGTAGACGACCCGGACGGAGTCCGCATCTCCGGTCGCGAACCGCGACGCCAGTCCGGCGTCGTCCATGGCCACGGTCGTCACGCTAGCCCACCGTTCAGTTCCCGACTCCCTTGTCTTCGGACGCTCCGAAGTCACTTCGGAAGTGGCCGCGGTACATCCCACTGCCTGACTACGCAGGCCGTCGCGGATCGGTTCGCAGGGAACCGAGGTCGAGAAGTCGCCGTAGAAGCGCCAGAGGTCGGCAGGGGCCGACCCCACGGACGAGAAGAACAGGCGATGAAGATGAACAACAACAGGACTCGGAGTGCTGCCGCAGCAGCGGCGACCGCGATCGTGGCGACCACGACGCTGGCAGGCCTACCGGCGCACGCCACCCCCGCACGGGCCTCGGCAGTCGTCGTCGACGATGTCCTCGTCGTCACCGGCACGAACGCCGGCGACCAGATCACCATCGACTTCACGGCGTTGGACTCGGTCGTCGTGGACCTCGGCGCCGGCAACGGAACGCGACGCTTCGCAGCGGGCAGCTTCCACTCGGCGTCCGTGGACCTGCGGGCGGGCGGCGACGACTTCCGGACGATCAGCGGCGGGGCTCTCGCCGATGTGCCGATGACCGTCGAGACCGGCAACGGCAACGACGTCGCCATTGCCGGCGCAGGGAGCGACGTCCTGAGCGGCGGCAACGGTGAAGACCTTCTCCTCGGCGGGGCGGGGACGGACCTCGTGGTCGGTGGCAACGGGGCCGACTTCGTCAACGGCGGCGTCGGCACCGACGTCGAGGTGCTCGGGAACGGCGACGACACCGCGGCCTGGAACCCGGGTGAGGGCAACGACGCGATCGACGGCGGCCTCGGCCGGGACACCTTGGCCTTCAACGGCGCCGACGGCGACGAGCAGATGTCCCTGTCGGCCAACGGCCGGAGCGCGGTCTTCCTCCGCGTCCAAGGAAACATCCGGATGGACCTCGACGGCGTGGAGCGGCTGGACCTCGCGACCTTCGGCGGCGCGGACACCGTGACGATCGACGACGTCAGCGGCACCGAGGTCACGGCGGCGGAGATCGACCTGGCCGCCACCACCGGTGGTGCGGACGCGCGGATCGACACCGTCCAGGTGAACGGATCGGCCGGGTCCGACCAGGTCGACGTCACGGCGGACGGCGGCGCGGTCGAGGTGGCGGGACTGGCTGCCACGACCAGCATCACCGGCGGCGACGCCACCGACGTACTCCGCATCAACACGTCGGGCGGCAACGACCAGGTCACGGTCAGTGACCAAGCACGTGCCCTGCTCGACATCCGGGCCGACCTCGGGGCGGACGAGTGATCGATCACGAGGTTTCGTGACAGGCTTCGGCCTTCCTCGACCAACGACAAACCAACATCACCAAGGAGATCACCATGACCCAGTCCATGCCAGGGTTCCCCGGCATCGCCCACGTCGCCGTCACCGTCAGCGACCTGGCCCGCAGCACCGCCTGGTACGCCGACCTCTTCGGCACCTCGCCAGTCCTCGACGAGGACGTCGAGGCCGGCGGCTTCCACCACACGGTGTTCGCGCTCGGCGGCGGCAACCTCTTCGGCCTGCACACGCACGTGGAGTCAGGGTCGGCGGCGTTCGACGAGCGCAGCCCAGGACTCGACCACGTCTCGTTCGGCTGCGGCGACCGGGGCGAGCTCGAGATGTGGAGCAGCCGGCTGGACGAGCTCGGCGTCGCCCACGGCGAGATCGTCGACGCGCACTACGGGTCCGGGCTCTCGTTCCGCGACCCGGACGGCATCGCGCTGGAGTTCTTCGCTCCGCCGGCGGCCTGACCGACCCCGTCCGCGTCACGGGGGAGACGCGGCCGGACTGCGACGAAGCCGGGGGGTTGCTTCGTCGCGCGAGGGGCGGCGCCCAGACGGGCGCCGCCCCTTCTCGCTGAACTGCCTCCAACAGCGGTGAGCCTGGCACCGCTGTGGGCGCTGGAACGGTGCCAGGCTCACCGCCGCCCCGGGACTTCCGGCCACGCCGAGGTACAGCGCCGTTCAGCCGAGCGGAGCAACCCGGGCGTTGCCGTGGAGCAGGTCAGTCGGGTCGTACTTCGCCTTCAGCTCGACGAGGCGCGGGAGCTTGGCGGCGCCGTAGGCGTCGACCACGGCGTCGAACTCCGAGGAGCCGTTGACGTAGGAGCCGTCGCTGGCGGCGTACGGGCGCATCGCCTCGCCCATCGAGCGCACCCAGTCGCGCTCCGCGGCGAACATCTCGGGTACCGGGGCTCCGCCGATGATGAAGACGCCGAAGCGGGGTGAGCGGCCGCCGCTGAAGGCGTCCGCGTCCTCGGGTACGGCGGAGTAGGCGTTGTCGAGGCGGTAGAAGAGCGTGATCGAGAGTGGCGAGGTCTTCTTCGGGAAGTGCTCGACGAGAGCGTCGATGACGCCGTCGGAGAGCTCCTCGACGTAGCAGCCCTTGTCGTAGCAGTAGAGGCCCCAGCCGTTCGCCTCGTCGAGCATCTGCTGGAGCGCGACGTAGGGCATCGGGGTGACGAAGGAGAACGCCGGCGGCACCGAGGAACCTGCCTGCTCGACGACCGCGGCGTGCTCCTCGGCCGAGCCGAAGCCGACGATGACCATCGCGTAGCCGGGCTGGAGCTGATGCTGCTCGGGGACGAAGGGGGCCGGGGGTGCGTTGAGGCCGCCGACGACCACGTTGACGTCGGGCGGGAGCGAGGCGATGACCGTGCGCGCGTGGCGCAGGGCCTCGGCGCCCTGGTCGAGAGTCCAGAACACGAAGCCGAACTGGATCATCGGGCCGGCCTCGTGGAGCTCGAACTCGAACTCCGTCACGATCGCGAAGTTGCCGCCGCCGCCGCGCAGGGCCCAGAAGAGGTCCGGGTTCTCATGCTCCGAGGCCGTCACCATGTCGCCAGCTGCGGTCACGCAGCGCGCGGAGACGAGGTTGTCGATCGCGAGCCCATGCTTGCGGCTGAGCCAGCCCATCCCGCCGCCGAGGGTCAGGCCACCGATGCCGGTGTGGCTGACCAGGCCGACAGGTACGGCGAGGCCGTGCTCCTGCGTGGCCGCGTCGAGGGCGCCCAGCAGCGTCCCGCCGCCCACCTTCGCCCGCCGGGCGTCTGGGTCGACGTTGACGTGGTTGATCCGGCTCAGGTCGATCACCAGGCCGTCGTCGACGACGCACGAGCCCGACATGCTGTGGGCACCGCAACGCACGGCCACCTCGACGCCGTGAGCGGCAGCGAACCGGACCGCCGCCTGCACGTCCGACTCGTCGGCGCACATGGCGACGGCGAGCGGGCGGCGGTCGATGGCGGCGTTCCAGACCCGGCGAGCGTCGTCGTACGCCGCATCACCTGCCTCGACGACCTCGCCGCGCAGGGAGCTGCGGAGCTCGGAGATCGGAGCGTTCGCGGTCTGGGTCATGGCGTGCCTCCCTCGGCGAAGTGGGGGGCGATGCACTGTAGTCCCGCAGCACCCCCCGCGAACACCCTCAGCCGACGGCGACGAGTTCGACTCGCGCAGCGAACGCGACCAGTCCGCGCCCGATGGACCGGATGCTTCAGAACAGATCGCGACTCGGCCATTATTGTCGCTAGTCACAGGCTAGAACTAAGGCTATTCTGATGACCATGAAGACGGTTCCCCTCAGCGAAGCCAAGGACAAGCTGTCCGCCCTTGTCGACGAGGCTGACACCACGCACGAGATCGTCCAGATCACCAAGCATGGCCGGCCCGCGGCCGTTCTCATGTCGGCGGACGACCTCGAGTCACTGAGAGAGACCTTGTTCTGGCTCCAGCAGCCCGGCATCCGTGAAGACTTGCTGGACGGAGAGGGTGAGCACGAGGCCGGGGAGACTCTCAGCGGTGAGGAGCTCCGAGCACGGTTTGGACTGCCGCCTCTGTGAGTGCTTCTGAAGGTGCAGGGCCCTGGGGTGTCTCGGCAACCAGTCGATTCCAACGCGATCTCGACCGCCTGCCTCCCCGCGTGGCGTCCGCCGTCGTCGAGTTCGTGACCTCTGTCCTTCCGGACAACCCAGCGCGGATGAGCGAACCCTTGACCGGAAGCCTGCACGGCTACCGATCGGCCCGCCGCGGCGACTACCGCGTCCTACTTCGCCTCGACGAGGAAGCCCGGGTCGTGATCCTGCACCGCGTGGCTCACCGCGCCCACGTCTACCGACCTCGCTGAGACGAGGTGGTTTCGAGGCTCGTCGCTGGCGCTCCTCGCACCTCGACCTCCGACCGACGGCGACCTGACATAGATTGCGGCCCGTGCAGGTGGCGGTGTTCGGCGCCGCCCGGGTGAGCCGGGGCGAGCCGACGGGGGACGGGCCGACGTGGCAGGAGGTCGGCGCGCGCAAGCCGCGGTCCGTGCTGGCGGCGCTCGCGCTGCACGCCGGCCGTCCGGTGAGCGCGGACGTGCTGGCCGACCTGGTGTGGGCGGGCGAGCCACCGCGCGCGGCGCACGGCGCCCTGCACGCCTACATCTCCGGGGTGCGCAAGTCGCTCGACCCCGATCGCACCACGCGCTCGGTGGAGTCGGTGCTGGAGACCACCGACCACGGCTACCTGCTGCGGGTCGAGGCCGACGACGTAGACGCGCACCGCTTCGTCCGCGACGTTCGTCGCATCGAGCGGGTGCTCGCCCCACTGGCGACCCAGCTGACCTCCGGAGACCGGAACGACTGGCCAGACCGTGGCACGGTGCTCGCGTCGCTCGACGAGCTCGACGCCGTGCTGGCGACCTGGACCGGGACGCCGTACGCCGACCTCCTCGAGCATCCGGACGTGGTGGCGGAGCGCGCGGCGCTCGAGCAGGTGCGTACGGCGGCCGAGCAGTGCCGACTGCTGGGGTTGCTGGCACTGGGCGAGCCGGCGAGCGCGCTGGCCACGACCGAGGCCCGGGTCGCCAGCAACCAGCTCCAGGAGCGCTGGTGGGCGCTGCACGCACTGGCGCTGACCCGAGTCGGCCGGCAGGCCGAGGCCCTCGAGGCCTTGCGGCAGGTCCGCAACCTGCTGGGCGAGGAGCTGGGCCTCGACCCCGGACCGGAGCTGCGCGACCTGGAGCGGGCGATCCTGCGGCAGGAGTCGTGGCTGGGTGCTGGGCTGGAGCCGGTAGCGGGGTCTCGAGGCTCGGGCCTTGACGGCCTGCGCACCTCGACCGGCGACAAGGGTGCGACCGAAGCCGTGGGCAGGGTCGAGGAGCGGGCTCGCCTCACCGCTCTCCTGGACGCACCCGCCGGGACCGCCCTGCTGGTGGGCGAGCCCGGCATCGGCAAGACCTGGCTGACCGACCAGCTCGCCGAGGAGGCAACGAGGAAGGGGTACGTCGTCGCGCGCGGGGCGTGCTCGCAGGACGACGGCGCCCCGCCGCTGTGGCCGTGGCTCGGCGTGCTCCACGCACTGCGGCCCGACGACGACTCCGACCTCGCGGGCCTGGCCGGCCTTGTCGACCAGGCTGCCGACACGAGTGCGGCGAGCCAGGCCTTCCAGACCTCCGACCGGATCGCGAGGGCCCTGTTCGCGGTGGCCGAGCGGACGCCGGTCCTGGTGGTCCTCGACGACCTCCACTGGTCCGACGACGCGACCCTGCGCACGTTGCGGCACGTGCTCGCCACGACCCCGGCGGACGCCCGCCTCGTCGCCGTCGCCACCCGGCGCGCCCACCCCGAGCCGACGGGTGCGCTGGCCGAGGTCGGCGAGGCTTTCGCCCGCCGCCACGCGCTCCGGCTCGACCTCGACGGTCTCGGTGCGCACGAGGCGCGGATGTTGGTGCGGTCTGTCGCCGGCCCCGAGATCCCGGACGCCACGGCCGATGCCTGGCACCACCGAGCCGCCGGCAACCCGTTCTTCCTCGTCGAGCTGGCCCGGCTGGACGAGGAGGACGTGGCCGAGGTCCCCGCCACGGTGCGCGACGTCGTGACGCGCCGGCTGGCCGTGCTCGACGACCGGCCCCTCGACACGTTGAGGCTGGCAGCCGTCGCGGGCCGGCGGTTCCAGGCGGTGACGGTGGCCGCCGCTGCCGCCGCGGAGCTGGACGACGTGCTCGACGACCTGGAGACCGCCCGCGCGGCCGGCCTCGTGGTCGAGGAGAGCTCCGGCGACTACTCCTTCGCCCACGCCCTGACCCGCGACTCGGTGTACAGGTCGGTCCCGTCGACCCGGCGTTCGCGGCTGCACGCCCAGGTCGCCAACGCGTTCGAGAGCGATCCCGCCGTACGCCGCCTCCTCGCCGCCGACGAGCTCACCGCCGAGCTGGCCCGGCACTGGCTGGCGGCCGGACCGAGCCACCTCGACAAGGCCTGGCGCGCGGCCAGGGCTGCAGCCGACCAGGCCCGGGGTCTCTCGGCGTGGCGCGAGGCGCTCGACCTGCGCGGGGCCGCGGTGGCCGCCCAGCGCCGCAGCGCAGACGGCAAGGATGACGTGCTCTTCGAGCTGCTCCTCGAGCTCGGCCTGGACGCTGCGTACGCCGCCCGCTGGCCCGACGTCGAGTCGGCCTGCATGGAGGCGATGGTGCTCGGCCGAGCGCTGGGCTCGTCGGCGCGGGTGGCCGAGGCTGCGGCCACGATGGCGACGTACTGCGTGTGGCAGCCGCACGCCCCCGAGCAGGTCTACGAGGACGTCATCGACGACCTGCGCTGGGCCCTCGCCCACCTGGACTCGAGCCTCACGGGTGATCCCGGCGACCAGGCGACGCGCACCCGGCTCCAGCTGGCGCTGGCGATCGAGCTCTACTACGTGCCCGGCACCGAGGCCGAGCGGCAGGCGCTGCTCGACACCGGGATGGCCATGGCCCGCCGGCTCGGCGACCCGCACCTGCTGTGGTGGGCGTCGCGCGCGGCGTGGATGGCCGGGTGGACTCCGCAGCTGACCGAGCAGCGGATCGCCTGGGTCAACGAGGGGCTGGCCGCGGCCCGAGAAGTGGGCGACCAGGCCGCCCAGGCGGTGCTGCTCACCTCGCTCGCCGTCGACTCCCTCGAGCTCGGCCGCCGCGACGACTGGCTGGCCGCCAGCGAGGAGGCTGGGCGGCTGGCGGACCGGCTCCGGCTGCCGTACGTGCACCTCGGCCTGCACTGGATGTGGATGTGCCTGGCCAGCCTGCGCGGCGACCGGGAGGCGGTGACGCGCCACCACGAGATGCTCTCCGAGACGGCGCCTCTGGTCGCCGTACCCATGCAGGACGTGCACGCACCGGCGGCCGCGATGTTCGCGTCGCTGTGGGACGCCGAGGCCCTGGCGGCGATGGCCGACGAGACCCTGGACGCTCTCCGCGACCACTACGGCACGGCCACCACCACCCACCTGCTGCTGACCCGGGCGGGGCGGTCCGACGAGGTACCGCCGCTGCTCGACCGCAGCCCGATGCCGGACGAGCCCCCGACGTACTGGTCGACCCTCACCGACTGGGCCGACGAGGCCGAGGCGGCAGCAGTCTCGGGCCACCTGCCCCTCGCGACCCGGGCGGTGGAGATGCTACGGCCCGTACGGCGGCCGGATCGGCGTCGCCGGGATCAGCGCGGTGATCGGGCCGCTCGACGGCTATCTCGCGCTCGCGCTCGCGGCGATCGGAGAGCGGGACGAGGCCGCCGAGCGCGCCGACGCGGCGCTCGCGATGGCCGACGAGTGGGGGTTCACGGCGTACCACGACTGGCTGCAGGGGCACCGCGAGCGGATGGGGTTCTAGCCACTGAACAAGCGGCAACGCCTGCAGCGGACATTTGATCAAGACGTCATACGTTCTGGTCGCTATAGCAACCAGAACGTATGACGTCCTGGCCACAAGCGACGTCCAAGTCGGTCGCAAGCACAGCGCAAGCGGGCGCGCGGGACGGTCTCCTCACCGACCTTCTGAAGGAGACCATGATGAACCGCACCCTCGACCGGCTCGGCCGGTTCGCCGCCACCCACCCGTGGCGCACGTTCGCCGTCTGGCTGGTCCTGGCCGTCGCCGTCTTCGGCGTCGCCGGAGCGGTCGGCGGCCAGACCCAGGAGGACTGGGACGTCCCGGCCGCTCCCGCTCAGCAAGGCCTCGACCTGCTCCGGGAGCACCTGCCCGCCTCGGGCAACACCTCCGCACAGGTCGTCGTCCACGACGACGACCCGCTGGCCGACTCCGAGCTGACTGCTCTCACCGACCGGCTGGCCGGCCTCGACCACGTCCTCACCGTCACCCCGCCACGGATGTCGGCCGACGGCGACACCGCGCTGATCACCGTGCAGTACGACGTTCCCGTCACGCATCGCGACCTGTACGGCCACGCCGAGCCGCTTGAGCAGGCGATCGAGCCGACCCAGGAGGCCGGGGCGCAGGTCGTGCTCGGCGGTGAGCTGCCGAGCACCGCCAGCGGCGCGATGAAGGGCACGGGCGAGCTCATCGGCATCGTGGTGGCGCTGGTCATCCTGCTGCTGATGTTCCGCTCGGTCGTCGCAGCCGGTCTGCCCGTAGTCGTGGCGGTCGCCGGACTGGCCGTCGGCGCCGCGGGCATCACGATCCTGTGTGGCGTGATGTCGGTCAGCCCGTTCGCGCCCACCGTCGCCACCATGGTCGGCCTGGGCGTGGGCATCGACTACGCGCTGCTGATCCTCGTCCGGGCGCTGGAGTACCGCCGGGCCGGCTTCGGCGTCGTCGACGCGGCCGCCGCCTCCAGTGTCACCGCTGGTCGCTCGGTCGTCCTGGCCGGCACCACCGTGCTGGTCTCGCTGCTCGGCCTGCGCCTGTCCGGACTGTCGACCTTCGGCGCGTTCGGGTTCGCCACCGCGATCACCGTCGTCGCCGTCATGGTCACCGCACTGCTGCTGGTGCCTGCGCTCTTCGCCCTCACCCACCGCTGGGTCGAGCCGCGCGCCGTACGACGTGCGCGCAAGCTCGCCGGAAAGGCTCACGGTCTCGTGACGGGCCCTCGAGATGACTCAGCGTCCCTCCTCGACCAGTCCAGGAGTGAGCGTTGGGCACGGCGAGTTGCCGGCCGGCCGCTGCCGTGGCTGATCGGCGCCGCGACCGTGATGGTGCTGCTGGCCGCCCCGGTGCTGGACATGCGTACCTGGCCGGGCAGCGGCGGCGACGAGGTCGCCGGGACGCCTCTGCGTGAGTCGTTCGACCTGATCTCCGAGGAGTACGGGCCGGGCGCCAACACGCCCCTGATGTTCGTCGCCGCCCGCGACGTCGTCGGCGACGCAGGGATCGACCAGCTGGCCGCGAGCCTCGAGGCTCGCTCGGACATCGTCAACGTCAGCCCCGCCGTGGTCTCTCCGGACGGCGCCATCGCACTCGTCACGGCCGAGTCCGTGCTGCGCGACAGCGACGAGCGGGTGGCCGGGCAGATCGCCGACCTGCGGGCCGAGCTTCCCACCGGCGTCGAGCTGACCGGGTCGTCCGTGCTGTTCAGCGACATCGCCGACATCCTGGCGACCCGGATCTGGCTGGTGATCGGCTTCGTCGTCGGCATCTCGGTGCTGCTGCTGATGGTGATGTTCCGCTCGGTGGTGATCCCGCTCAAGGCGGCCGCGATGAACCTGCTGTCCGTCCTGGCGGCGTACGGCGTGCTGACCGCGGTCTTCCAGTGGGGCTGGGGCCAGCAGCTGCTCGGCCTCGACCACGCCATGCCGGTGTCGACGTGGCTGCCGATCTTGATGTTCGCCATCTTGTTCGGCCTGTCGATGGACTACGAGGTGTTCCTGCTCTCGCGGATCCGCGAGGACTACGAGCGCACCGGCGACGCGCGCGGCAGCGTGGCGCGTGGCCTCGCGTCGACCAGCCGGGTGATCACCGCCGCGGCGGCGATCATGGTGGCGGTCTTCCTCGGGTTCGTCACCGAGGACGGCGTGGTGATCAAGATGATCGGGTTCGGGATGGCCACCGCCATCTTCCTCGACGCCACCTTGGTCCGGATGATCCTGGTGCCAGCGACGATGACCCTGCTCGGCGAGCGCAACTGGTGGCTGCCGGCGTGGCTCGACCGGATCCTGCCGCGGGTGCAGGTCGAGGCACCGGAGCCGGCTCGTACGCCGGTCGCGTCGACGTCGGAGAGGGAGCTCGAGCCGGTCGGCTGAACAATCCAGCGCTGGGGCGCGTCGTACGAGCATGGATCGCTCGACGACGCGCCCTGGGCCGCGCTCGCTGCTGGCCGCGGCCTTCTCCATCGTGATCGTCACCGGTGCCGTCGGCGTCGGCGTCGGATCAGCGGCGCAGGCCCGGGTCGTGACCTGCCAAGGGCTGACCGCGACGGTCGTCGGACCGACCAACGGTCAGGACACGACCGGCACGGAGGACGACGACGTGATCGTGGCGCCGCTCGGCCCCAACAGCACCGTGCAGGGGCTCGGGGGCAACGACACGATCTGCCTGGTGGACGGACCTCCGAGCACCAGCCGCGACCCGTTCGTGATCGTCCGGGCCGGGGCGGGCAACGACTCCGTGGTCAACGAGGCGGCCGTCGCGCCCCCGATCCGGGTCGCGCTGGGCACGGGGTCCGACAGCTTCGTCGGCGCCGCCTACGCCGAGTCTGTCTTCACCGCGAACCCCTACGGGCTCGCCAACACGGACGACACAGAGGTCGACGTCATCGACACCAGGGGCGGTGACGACCAGGTCGTCTCCGGAACGCCGGGGTTCCCGAACCACGACGTCATCTCCACCGGCGACGGCCACGACGCCATCGGGTACGGCGGCCTGGCAGGTGGCGCCATCGACAACGGGTCCAGCCCCGACTGGCTCGTCGTCGTCGACGAGTGGGCCGGTGATCTCAACGTCGACAACGTCCAGCGGAAGGCCACCATCGGCGCCAGCACGGTTCTGACCTGGACCGCGGTCGACAGCTTCGAGATGCGTGCGGTCCCGGGCAGCTTCGTCACGTTCACCGGGTCAGACGCCGACGAGCTGCTCGTCATCGCGGGCACCGTCCGCGACGTCACCGCGCCGACGGGCATCGCGACCGGCGGTGGTGACGACAGCGTCAATCTCGAGAACTACCTGCCGAGCGAGGTGGACGCCGGCGACGGCTACGACTATCTGGGCTACCGGGCCTGCTACCGGGCCTACGTCGCGCTCGACGTCTCCGCAGAGTGCATCACCCACGACCAGGGTGAGGTGTCGACCGCGCTCGCGGGCATCGAGAACTTCCTCGGCAGCACCAAGGACGGCCTCACCGTGCAAGGCAGCGACGCGGCAGATCGCATCCGTGCCTATGCCAGGTTCGTCCTGGTCCGAAGCGGGCCGGGCGCCGACCGCGTCTACGCCCTGGGGTTCCGCAAGACCCAGGTGGTGGGAGGCCGCGGCGACGACAGGCTCCGTGGCCCCGGCAAAGGAGTCACGATCTTCGGCGGGCGAGGGTCCGACTTCCTGGTGGGTGGGAACCGCGCGGACCGCCTGTTCGGCGGCCTCGGCAACGACACGGCGTACGGCAAGAGAGGCCTGGATCGATGCGTCGCTGAGGTACGCGTCGGCTGCGAGCTCTAGCGGTCAGAGGTGTCCTGCAACAGCGTGAGCGTGATCGGTGTGAACCCGTCGGCCGAGACCGTCAGCGTCGGCGAGACGAAGATGCGCTCGCGCTCGTGGGTGACGGGGTCGACCCGGAAGCTGATCCTGGGGCGCAGGGTGGCGGTGAACGGCTGCGTCTTCCCCATCGCGTCCGTCGGGAAAGGCCCGAGGTTCTGGACGCCAGTGCTGGTGAAGTTGTGGATCACCACACTCGCCTGCGGCACCGGCGTGCCGGTGGCCGAGTTGGTCACCGTGACCGTGTAGGAGAGCGGCGTGTTCGCCCGGGGTGTGGGTGACACCTCGGCGCGAAGCGTGCCCGGCAACGGGCTGAAGGCAGGTCCGAACAGGTCGGCGAGCACCAGCGACATCGCGATCCCGGACCGCTGACCACCACGTTGCGCGCGGACACCACGCTCGACGGGCTGCGTCTGAAGCCGAGCGAGGCGAGTCCCGGGGCGACGAGAGATTCGATCGCCTGGTTGACCTTGTCCTCGAGAACCGGTTGGACGATCGCGCCCACCATCGGAGCCACCAGGGACAGGAACCATCCGGCGACAGCGAGGGTCGGGGAAGGTCCTGTGGTGGTGGTCGACAGCGACGTCGTCGCACCGGTCAGGCTCAGGATGCGGCCCGGTCGCGTGGGGTCCCCCGAGGGTGCGGGCCTGACCACGAGCGTGCCGGTGAAGCTGATGGTGTCGGTCCAGAAGTAGTACGTGCGGAAGGTGAAGAAGCCGGTCACGGTCAACGTCACCGAACCCGGAGGGGAGTTGAGCGTCGGCACGATCCCGGTGATCGCCCCGCCCAGCGGGATGTAGGTGCCCAGCGTGGCCGCACCCACCAGGCCGACCACCCACGCAGGCGGCGTGAGCGAGACTCCGCTCACCGCCCCCACCGCCATGGCGGCGATCGCGGACGACGACAGCCTCGTCACGGAGGTCGGGAAGCTGAGCAGCGACACCGTTCCCGGGTCAGGTGGCAGCCCGGTGAGCAGACCGGAGCGGAACAGGTCGCCCGTCGGTCCGGAGTTGGTGACGTGGATGGTCACCACGCCGGGAGGCGGTGCCGTTGCGCTCGGGAACCTCAAGGTGAAGGCCGCCGCTGCCGTTGCCGTCGTCGTGGCGGTCGCGGGCGTCGGACTCACGTTGGCGAACGTGCCGCCGAGCGCAGGACCAAGTCCGACGAACCCGCCGACGTCGATGGGCGCGAGGTTGACGGTGTAGGGCATGGGTACCTCCTGGGCGGTCAGACCGGCCAGCCTGGGCTCAATCTCGACGCGCGACAATGACGCGTTTGGGAGGTATCAGCGCGGGCCTACGATCCTGTGCATGCCCGTCACCCGCGGTTTCTTCCGCAAGCGAACCCAAGGTCCGGAAGGACGGCTGCCGCCGGGTCAGTACGACACCGGTGCCGGCTGGCCGGTGCTGACCGCCGAGGTGACACCGCGGGTCGACACGGCGACGTGGACGATGACCGTGGACGGTCTGGTCGAGCGGCCGACGACGTGGACCTGGGACCAGATCCACGCGCTTCCGCGGTCGGCGTACACGGGCGACATCCACTGCGTGACGACGTGGTCGAAGTTCGACGTGACGTTCAAGGGCGTCAGCGTCGACGTCCTGCTGGAGGCGGCCGGACCCACCGGCGATGCTCGGTTCGTGATGGCGCACTCCACCACCGGCTACACCACGAACATCCCGCTGGTCGACCTCACGGACGGCAAGGCGTGGGTGGTGTGGGAGTACGGCGGCCAGCCGCTGCCTCGGGAGCACGGCGGGCCGGTGCGACTGCTGGTGCCACACCTCTACTTCTGGAAGTCGGCGAAGTGGGTGAACCGGCTCGAGCTGATCGCCGAGGACCGGCCGGGGTTCTGGGAGCGCAACGGCTATCACGACCGTGGCGACCCGTGGCGCGAGCAGCGCTACCAGGGCGACGCGTGACTACCTCATCGACCGGGATCGACGACGTCACCCCACGGCCGACGACCTGGACGACCGGCCGGATCATCGAGAAGGAGCTGCCCCACCCGGACATGGTGCGGCTGCGGATGCACGTGGAGGACAGGCAGCGGCACTGGCCGGGCCAGCACTACCTGATCCGGCTGCGCGCGCCCGATGACTACACCGCGCAGCGGTCCTACTCCGTGGCCTCCGACGACGACGACCCGCTCGTCGAGTTCCTGGTCGAGAAGCTCCCTGGCGGGGAGGTCTCGGAGTTCCTCGCCGACGTGGCCGAGGTCGGCGACGTGCTGGAGATGCGTGGGCCGATCGGGCGCTGGTTCACCTGGGACACGCGGACGCCCGCACTCTGCCTGGTCGGCGGCACGGGCGTCGTACCCGCCGTCGCCATGACCCGGGCCGCCCGCCGACTGGGCCGCGGCAACCTGCTCCGTGTGGTGGCGGTCGGGCGAGACCGCGAGGCACTCCCCTACGCCGACGAGCTGGCGCGCGCAGGGGCGATGCTGGCCTTCACCCGAGCCTCGAGCTCCGGCAGGGCTGCCGGTCCGCTGACCGCTGCCGAGCTCGCGCCCCTGCTGGGCGAAGCCGAGCTGGCGTATGTCTGCGGCTCGTCGCGTTTCGCCGAGTACGCCGAGGGGTTGCTGCTCGAGTGCGGCGTCGACGCCGCTGCGATCCGGGTCGAGCAGTTCGGCGCTACGGGCTGACGGGTGGTGGTTTCGCACCTCAACCACCGAGCCTTTCGGTGGTTGAGGTGTGAGGGCCGCCAGGCCCGAGCCTCGAAACCACGCCTCCACGCAGGCCCCACCAGATCAGCCACACCATCAGCGCGACCTCGCCGACGAACAAGAACGCCGCAAGTTCGACGTCGTACGACTCCGACACCAGCACGCCGATCGAGTCGACCGCGTAGGCCGCGCCGGCGAGCACGACGAGGACACCGATGACTCGAGGGACGAACCCCGAGCGCCAGCAGAGCACGCCGACAAGCACGAGATGCACGCCGAAGACAAGGAGCCCGAGGTCCCAGAGCTCCTGGTACCGCTCGACGTTCGCCGGCTCGGCCGTGGCCAGGAACCCGATGGCGACGAGGTAGACCAGCGCGTACGCCGCCCGCGCAGCGCCGGCGAGCACGGCCAGCCCGCGGTCTACGGGCGTGAACAGGCGCCACAAGGCGTACGCGATGACGAGGTCGAGCAGCGCGATCGCGACGAGTCCGGCGACAGCCCAGCCGAAGCTCGCGCCGGCATCGTCGATCGAGGCCTCGATGTCGTCGCTCGCGACGATCGGGTCGATCACCCCGAGGATCGCGACCGCGGCGAGCACCGACATCAGGAGCAGGGCGAGCCCGGCGACGAGGGCGGAGCGGCGGTCAGTGGCAAGCGTCATGCCGGCCACCTTACACCGTAAACCTTACATTGTAAGAACTCAGCGGCGGCAGCCGTCGGCGTCGGAGACGATGACCGGCAGGCTCGTGCGCCCCATGGTGGCCAGGTCGTCGTCGCTCAGGAACAAGTTGCACTCGGACGGGTCCGAGCAGCCGCAGCCACGAGCCACCTCGAGCCACTCCTTCATCGCCGTTGCGCGGGCCAGCGTCGACTCGACCTCGGCCAGCTTCTGCTCGGCCATCAGCCGCATGTTCTCCGCGAGGCCGGAGCCGCTGTCGGAGTGCGCCACCAGCACCTGGATCTCCCGCAGCGTGAAGCCGGCCGCTTGGGCGACCGCGACGAAGGCCAAGGACGCGAACACCTCGTCGGGGTAGCGGCGCTCGTTGTGAAGGCGCGGCGGTGCGGGGATCAGGCCGAGCGACTCGTAGTAGCGGATCGCGCTCGGCGCGACACCAGAGCGGTGAGCGACCTCACCGATCGTCAGTCCGGAAACTGGGCTCATCGCAGTCCTTGCCTAGGCCTTGCCTTCAGGCCTTGCCTTCAAGCGCGCTTCAACCGCCACGGTACTGCCGTCCGACATTGAAGATGAAGGAGAAGAGATGACGATCGACGCACAGACACACACAGGGATCCGGTTCGACGCCGAGGCGTACGCGCGGGGGTTCGACGACTGGGACATCCCGGCGCTGCTGGCGCACTACGCCGACGACGTCGAGCTGACCATGGTGACGCCGGACAACCCGCCTGGTCGCCCGCTCACCCACCGCGGCAAGGAGCCGCTCCGGATGATGTGGGGGCACGCGGTGAGTGCAGGCGCCAAGGTCAGCGTGCGCAAGGCCGTCGTCGGTGACGAGGGTGCGGCGTTCACCTTCGACTGTGAGTTCCCGGGCAACCACGTCGTCGTCGCCAACGTGCTCGTCGACCTGGCCGACGGGCTGATCGTGCGCCAGCACGAGGTGATGGTCGGCGCCCCCGTCGACGCCGTCAACGCAACGGGGTGACTCGGTCGCGCCCGCGGCATGTGGGGCGCGTCATGTCGTGATGTCCGAGTCTGGCGCACCTGGTGCGCGCCAGACTCGGACATCACGAGTCCGTGGAACCCAGAGGGACGACGTAGGAGTCGAGCTGCCGGATGAGGCCGGCACGCGTGTGCACCACGTCGGCGAAGGCGAGGCGCACGACCTCGCCGTCGGACGGCGTGGCCGCGACCCGGCCGAGGACGACCACGTCGTCGCCGTCGCGGAGGTAGCGATCGGCGGTGACCTCGAGCCTGACGTCGGGCCCGGTGCGGTCGACCTCGGCGAGATAGGCAGACTTGCCCTCGACCCGCGTGTGACCGTGGATCACCCACACCACGTCGTCGGTCAGGCAGGCGGCGATGGCGTCGTGGTCGCCGGAGGCGTAGACGTCGAAGTATCGACGCGCCACGGCGAGGGCTGGGTGGTCGTCCATGGCGTCATCTTGCTGGTTGGCGTGCGGCCGCGGCTAAGGTCCCGCCCATGCCCCGTCCCTGCAAGATCGGCGTCCAGCTGCCCGAGGTCGAGCGGTTCGTGCCGTGGCCGGAGTACGCCGACATGGCACGGAGGGCGGAGGACGCGGGTTTCGACTCGATCTGGGTGGGCGACCACCTGCTCTACGACCTGCCGGACGGCTCGACGCGCGGGCCCTACGAGGCGTGGACGACGCTGGCGGCGATCGCGGCGGTGACGGAGCGCGTCGAGATCGGGCCTCTCGTCGCATCGACGTCGTTCCACGCGCCGGCGATGCTGGCCAAGCAGGCGGCGACCGTCGACGCGATCTCGGGCGGTCGCCTGATCGTCGGGCTCGGGGCGGGATGGAACAAGCGGGAGTACGACGCGTTCGGGTTCGCCTACGACAAGCGGGTCTCGCGGTTCGAGGAGGCGCTGGCGATCATCGTGCCGCTGCTGCGCGAGGGCCGGACGTCGTTCTCGGGACAGTTCTACGAGGTCGACGACTGCGTGCTCGACCCGCGGCCGGTGCGCGAGGGCGGGCCGCCGATCATGCTCGGCTCGAACAGCCCACGGATGCTGAGCATCGGGCTTCCGGTCGTGGACTCGTGGAACGTGTGGTGGTCGATCTACGACAACTCGGTCGAGCGGTTCGCGGAGATCAGGGCCGGGGTCGACGCGGCGATGCCAGAGGGACGCGAGGTGGAAGCGACGGCCGCCGTACTCGTCACGCTGCCGCAGGGTGACGGTCGCCTGATGGGGACGAAGTACGACGCCAAGGTCACCACGGTGACGCCGGACAACCTGGCTGACCACGTCCGCGGGTTGGCCGAGGTCGGCGCGACCCACGTGCAGCTGGTGCTGGACCCGATCGACGCCGAGTCGATCGAGACCGTCGGACAGGTGTTGCGCGACCTAGACCACCCCGATCAGCGGTGAGCCTGGCACCGTTCAGCCGCCGCGAACGGTGCCACGCTCACCGCCGCCCCAACGAAGCGCTGACTGCTCAACCGGCGAACGGACCGGCCGGTGCCGAACCGGCGACGTGCTGGGTCGGCAGGATCTTGAAGGGCTCCTCGATGGTCCGTGGGACGGGCAGCGGGCCGGCGGGGACGGGGATCTTCGTCGTACGCCCGCTGGAGGTCATCACCGCGGCCGTGGTGATCTCGAAGTCGGTGACCAGCTCCTCGGTGATCACGGAGTAGACCGTGAGGGCGCCATCGGCGCTGAGGCGCAGGCGGAGGAACCCCTTCCCCTCCTCGACGGCCTGACCCATCATCGCCCAGGACTCCATGCCCTGGTGCATGTAGACGACGATCCAGACGCCGAGGAAGAACGCGCCGACGACACCGCCGACGGCTGAGATGCACACGATCACGATGAAGAACTTGATCCAGGCGGCCAGGAAAGGCAGCGTGCCCAGGGGCAGCAGCCCGAAACCGACGAAGCAGGCGCAAGCCGTGACCAGCTGGCTGAGGATCAGCATCATCGCCTTGACCGCCAGCAGGGGTGGTCGTCTTCGCACCATCGGCAGCAGGCAGATCACGAAGGCCAGCAGGACGACCGCAAGCAGGCCGCCGGCGAAGCGGAAGAGCTCGCGAGGGGTCGCCGAGAGGTAGGCGTCGATGATGGCGCCGGTCTCGGAGGCGCGGACGCCCTGCCAGAAGATGAGCAGGAGCACCAGGAACAAGATGAAGTGCGTGATCGCGTGGGCCGTGAAGACGCCCGGGTTGCGCCGCACGATCCACTCCTTGCGCCACGGCTGCGCCAGGCGCGACACCCACGCGCGCGAGTCGTCCAAGCTCGGGTAGGTCACCGGCTGCTGCACGAACGTCGCGTCGTTGTCGCCCTCGCGCCAGTTGCGCGAGGCCTGCGGCAACAGCTTCACCTCGGGCGCCATCCCGTGGGTCACGTCGAGATAGGCACCACCGATACCGGCGGTCACCATCTGCCGCGCGGTGCCCTCGGGTGCGGCCGGGTCCTCCAGGCGCTCCTCGTAGCGGATGTAGTGGTGCTTGTCGCCGCTGAGCCACAGCCGGGCCTGGGCGCCGGTCGGCTCGAGCTTGTTGGTGCCCGGCACCCGTCGGGAGGTGACGAAGTTGCGCTCGAACCACTCCAGCCCGTTGAACGCGTCCGGGTGCCCCGACCACGCCTTGACCCAGGCCGGCGTCGCGCAACAGACGATCACGCTGTCGCCGGGCTGGAGGTTGGCCGTCAACGACTCCTCGAAGTACTTCAGCTGTGGCTCGTCGAAGTAGGTGTCCAGCTGGCTGTCGAGCCCGACCAGCCACCAGCGGTGCGGCAGCTGGACGGTGAAGTAGCTGCGCTTCTGCTCGGTGCGCCAGCCGCCGATCATGCGGTCCTGGGTGAACAGGCGCAGGAACGCCGTGAGGCCGTCGTACCAGTCGTGGTTGCCGGGAAGCGCCACCATCAGCGGCTGGGGGCTCGCCTCCGGCATGGCCGAGCGGTAGGGGCCGACCGTGCGGTCCTCGTAGGCCTTCGACGAGGCCGTCGGGTAGACCTGGTCGCCGCCGAGCACCAGCATCTGCCCCCGCGGGATCGGCGCATCGAGACCCTCGACGCTGAGCTGATCTTGCCCCAGCAGCGCGGCGACCGTGTACGTCGCCTCGAAGCCGTCGCCGATATCGGCGGTGTAGTCGAACCAGAAGTCCGCACCCTCGGGCAGCGGCTGGTCGGCAGGGGGCATCACGATGAGGTTGCTGTCGAAGACCTTCTGCAGCTCGCGCTTGTCGGCGTAGTTGCCGAAGATCATCGACAAGGTCTGCGCCGCGAAGGTGCGCAGCTCGCTCGGCGACAGCCAACGGCACGCGTCCTTCGGCATGAAGTTGAGCTCGATGAAGTGCTCGGCCAGCTCGTGGCGCTTCACTCGGACCTCCCCTCGTCGTCGTCGCTGTCGCGGAAGAACCGGCCGTAGACGTCCCACAGCTGCCCGAGGAACAACCGCCCGAAGCCCTCCATCGCACCGACTCCGCTCTCGCCCCAGGTGCGGAAGGTGGTCAGCTGCTTCATGAAGTCGGGGATGTGGATCGTGATCACGCCCGCGGCGAGCACGGGTGCGTCGTCGTCCGATCCATCAGCCGGGGGCTCGTGGTGCCCGTCGAGGATCTTGACGTAGAGCGTCGAGGTGTCGCGCCACACGTCGAGACCGGCCTCGTCGCGCACCTCCTTGACGCCGGTGAAGGTCATCGGGTTGCCACCTGGTCCGCGCAACCAGAGGCGGTAGCGCATCTGGCGCTGGTCGGGGTCGTCGTCCTGCACGAACAGGTTGAACCAGCCCCGCTCGACGTCGAGCCGGCCGCCGAGGAGGTCGGCGTCGACGTAGCCCGTCGCCGACCCCTGGTGGCCCGCCTCGGCCACGAACCGGTCGACGTCGTCGACCGAGATGGTCAGCTCGAACATCATCCTGTCCTTGTTCGAACGACCCTGCTCGTGCCCGGTCTGGGGGTCGTCGACCCCGAGCGCCACGAAGCCCTTCATCTGCTCGGTGAACATCAGCCCGCTCGCTGCCTCCGTTGGTTGAGGAGGTCCGTCGTCCGCTGGTTGAGGAAGGCCGTCAAGGCCTGTCACGAAACCCGGTGACTGGTCAGCGGACTGCTCACCGGGTCTCGTGACAGGACTTCGTCCTTCCTCGACCAGCGATGACGAAGGTTGCTCGAGCAGGTGGGTGCAGGCACGGTCGGCGACGGCGGCGATGGTCAGCGACGGGTTGGCGCCGACGGGGCCGGGCAGCAGCGCTCCGTCCAGGACGTAGAGGCCCGGGTGGCCGTACACCTCGCCGTACTCGTCGCACAGACCCTCACCCGGGTGACGTCCCATCGGCGCGCCGCCGAGGGGGTGCACGGTGATGACGCGCTTGGCCCACCAGACCGGGTTGTCGTAGTAGGTGCCGCCGAGCTGACCGGCCAAGGTCCGCATCGTGTTGCGCACGCCCTCGAAGTAGTCGATCGAGGTCTCGACCGTCCAGTCGACCTCGAGCCGGCCGCCGACCAGGCGCATCACGCCGTCGGGGATGTCGCGGCCCATGCCGAGCAGGGGCAGTGAGGTCGCGGAGAGGTTGCCCGGCCCGATCATGTCGGCGAGGTCGGCGCCGACGGTGGAGTCGCCCGTGTCGAGCATGTCCTCGACCGCCCGCCGGTAGCCGAACTGGAACGCCCGAGCCAGCGTGCCCAGGCCCTTGCCCGTCTCGGCCAGCCAGGCGGCGAACGCCGGGTAGCCGGCGTCCTCCAGGTAGTGACCCCGACCGACGGTGCCGTCGCCGTCGGCCTCGTCGGCGATCCGGATCGCAGTGGTGATGACAGGGCCGGTGTTGGCGCCCAGGTCGCGGGCCAAGCCGTCGCGCGAGGAGTCCATGACGAGGCCCAGCAGGTCGCCGTTGCCGGAGAAGCGAGTGCCCAGGGCGCCGCTCAGGCCGGGCAGGGCCAGCCGGTTGCGCAGCAACAGGTACGTCGTGCCGAAGGTGCCCGCGGCCAGCACCAGCCGCCGTGCGCGGATGGTGCGCACGGGCAGGTCGACCGCGGGCTCGCCGTCGGCGCCGGTGTGCACGACGTAGGTGACCTCGTAACCTCCGCCCTCGTCACTGCCCAGCGGCCTGAAGCCCTTGACCTCGTGACGGGTGCGGATGTCGGCGCCGGCGTGCTTGGCGGCCGACAGGTAGGTGTGGTCGAGGGTGTTCTTGGCGCCGTTGTTGCAGCCCACGTCGCATTCTCCGGTGAGGGTGCACGTGACGCGCGGCACGCCGTGGATGTTGCCGTACGGCGGGGGCTCGATCTCGCCCTGCCGCACCGGCTCCTCCCCCGGCCGGCGCGAGAAGCTGATGGCCAGCGGCGGGCGCTGCAGCGACAGGCCGGCCGCCTCGGCGGCCTCCTCGATCGCCATCGTCTTGGGAGTGTCGTCGTAGGGATACCGCGTGACGCCGATCATCGACTCGACCGCGTCGTAGTGGGGCTCGAGATCGGCGCGGGAGACGGGCCAGTGCTCGTAGCCACCGCCCGGCACCGGCTGCTCGTGGACGAACCACTTCTCGTCCTTGCGCAGGAGCACGTTGGCGTAGATCAGCGAGCCACCGCCCAGGCCGCTGGAGACCAGGCCGTCGATGCCCTCGAAGCTCCAGACGTCGAAGAGTCCGTGGCGGCCCTCGGCCGGCTCCCAGAAGTTCCGTGCGGTGGCACTCGGCGTACGCGCGAAGCTGCCGGGCGGGTAGGCGCGGCCTCGCTCGAGGACGACGACCGAGCGGCCGGCTTCGGCCAGGCGGTAGGCCGCCACCGAACCGCCGAAACCCGAACCAACGACAACAGCGTCGACCGTCTCGGTCGAGGTGTTCTCGGCCATGGTGTGGGGCCCCCGATTGACGACGTCGATGTCTTCTTGCCGGGTCTCGACACGGGCTGGCCCAGGGGCTGGCTCGGCTCGACCACCGAACCGGGACGCTACCGGAGCCAGGCTGTCGGTGACCATCGTTCGCCCAGGTGAGCGTGTTGCCCGCAAGGATTCGCCGGCCCGAATTGGCCATTGACGAAATCCCGCCCGTGCGCGTGCTCCCACGGGCCGCGAAACGCGGTTAGTCTGCGCCGAGGGTAGGCACCCGAGCCGGCTTCGGGTGCCCGAAGAACGGCGGGTGACGATGAGCGGCTCCGGGGTTCAGTTCACCGAGACGATGCGGGGGTTCGCATCCACCTCGGAGCTCGACGACTTCGCAGCGGGGTTCGAGCGCGGCAAGGCCGACGACTCGCCTCTCGAGTTCACGGTGACGGTGAAGGCCGACGACGTCGACCGGCTCGTCGACGACCGCGAGCACGAGGCCGAGCTGACCGGTACGGTGACCGCGCCTGCGCTCTCCCCCACGCCGCTGAAGGTCGAGGGCGGACGATTCAACCTGCTGGTCCGCGACGAGGAGCACGCCGCCGCGCGCCAGATGCTCTACTCGATGCCGCTCGTCGCCGACGACGGGCGCCGGTTCTTCTTCGAGGGCTACAAGCAGATCATCGACGACGACGGACTCGACCTCTGGAAGGACACCACCACCCTCTACGTCACGGTCCACGAGGGCGACCGCGAAGGCCCCGTCGCAGCCAAGGGCATCATCACGATCCACCTGGCCGACTTCGCCAAGCAGCTGACCACGATGAAGGGCATCGGCGGCGACGGCCGGCTCGACCAGCTCGGCGCGATGGCGAAGTTCGGCCGGATGTTCGCCGGCTCGCTCAACGAGACCTTCGGTGGCGTCTTCGCCAACCCCAGCGCGTTCAACCCCGACGCTCCCCCGCGCGAGCACCGTCCGCTGCGCACCGGTCCGGCCGACGTCCACTTCTTCACCACCGAGGACGGCGTCGAGCTGCGGCTCACGCGCTTCAACGGTGGCCCCAAGGGGCCGGTGATCCTGTCGCCTGGCTTCGGGACGTCGTCGTACGCCTATCTCATCGACACCACCGAGACGAACTACCCCGAGTACCTCTACGAGCACGGCTACGACGTGTGGGTGCTCGACTACCGTGCCAGCCCCTCGCTCGCCTCGGGCTCGACGCAGTTCACTCTCGACGACATCGCCAAGTACGACTACCCGGCCGCGGTCGAGAAGGTGCGCGAGGTCTCTGCCGCCGAGTCCGTGCAGGTGATGGCCCACTGCGTCGGTTCGGCGACCCTGCTGATGTCGCTGGCCCTCGGCCTGGAGGGCGTACGCCACTCCGTCGCCTCGCAGGTGACGCTGCACCCCCGCGCCGGGGTGCTCAACGAGATGCGCTCGGGCATCTACGCCGGGAACGTCATGCAGTCGCTGGGCATCGACACCCTGACGACCGACCGCGACGACCCCTCGTGGTCCGAACGGCTCTACGACCGGGCACTGCAGCTCTACCCGCAGGGCGACGAGCCGTGCGGGCTGCCGTTCTGCCGGCGGGTGATGTTCATGTACGGCGAGACCTACGACCACGACCAGCTCAACGACGCCACCCACGAGCACATCCACGAGGCGTTCGGCATCGCGAACCTGACGACGCTCAAGCAGATCTCCCTCGCCCTCCGCGAGGGCCACGTCGTGGCGGCCGACGGCGCCGACCTCTACCTGCCCGCGACCGACAACCTGCGGGTGCCCATCTCGTTCCTCCACGGCGAGAACAACCGGCTGTTCAAGCCCGAGGGCAGCCAGCTGACCTACGACTACCTCACCGAAGCCAACGGCCCTGACCTCTACACGCGGACGGTCATCCCCGGCTACTCGCACATGGACCTGTTCATCGGCAAGGACGCCGCTCGCGACGTCTACCCGGTGATCACGGCCGAGCTCGACAGATTCAATTCAGTCCCACCCTCCGCACCCCACTGACCCCCACCCGCACGAACCACTTGGGAGCACGATGACGCACCCCTCGATGGAGGACCTGTTCTCCTACCCGCTGATGTCGGCACTGACCGAGCGTCGTACCCGCCGCATCCCGCGCGGGTTCACGGTCAACGCGGGGTCGCTCACGCACGAGAGCCACAACGACCCCGCGCCGCTGACGCCACTCGAGGAGGCCATCCTCGTCACCTGCATCACGGGGATCGTCGGCATCACCACGCACGACGGGCCGCTGACCAAGGCCAACGGCGCAGACGAGCTCGGCACGCCGTTCCTCAACGTCCTCGCGCGCACGGGCAGCAGCGCCGACAACTGCCAGGCGACCCACTTCTTCATGATCAACGACGACGGGATCTTCCTGCTCAAGCACCCCACCGGCAACGCGGCTCTCGAGGCGCTGAACGCCCGGCCGCGCAACTGGGCGGAGTGGACCGACGACGACTGGCTGTCCTACGCCGAGCAGTGCAAGGTGCGCATCTCCGACAAGCGGGTGAGCTTCCCGCGCGAGTGGCCCTACTACCTCGGCTGGAACGCCCAGGCCTCCAACGTCGCCGGCACCACGCTGTTCTACCCCGTCATCGACTGCACCTGGCAGTACATCAACGCCCTGCTGATCATCGCCAACGAGCCGGACGGCAAGCGTTCGATGTTCATCGACGACTGGCGCCCCTTCCACCCCAAGGGCTTCGTGGAGTGGATGGCCAAGATCGGCGGCACGGTCCACCTGATGGAGAAGATCCCCTACCAGCCGGTCGGCGGGCTGAAGTACGTGCGCAACAAGTTCGTCTCCAAGGACAACGTGGTGCCGCTGGGCTTCGGGCACACCCTGCGCACCGACTACGAGAGCTTCTTCTACTTCCAGAACCTGATGCTGCTCGGCCAGGCGATGGGCCTGGGCGGGTGGATCCACGGCGCTGTGTTCACCCCGTACATGTGGCAGAAGGAGCCGGCGAAGGACTGGCACGGCCTCGGCTTCCGGATGGAGGAGCCCAAGACCCTGTCGCCGTGGGCGCCGGTGCCGGCCTCCCAGCCCAACCCCGTCGGCATCGACGGCGTCCTCGAGGGCCTCACCCCGCCGTACGTGAAGTCGATGGACGAGGCCGTCGACAAGGTGATGGAGATGAAGTACGGCGCGTCGGGCACGGCGTACGGCAATGAAGAGGTCTGGTCGAGCCCCTACCGCAACAAGGCCGACGCGCAGGCCTACGTCGCGAAGGGCACCAAGATCGGCGACAGGCAGGTGCAGTACGTCAAGGACGCCTGCAACTACCTCTACGAGACCTACGGCCGCTTCCCCGCCCACGTCGACGCGTTCTACTCCGGCGGCATGTGGCTGCAGTTCTCCCACCTGGAGATGGAGTACTACGACCGCTTCTTCGACCCCTCCCAGTACACCCGCCAAGCCGCCCACGACGGCCTCTGGCACCCCTGACAAACCGTTGGTCGAGGAAGGCGCGCTAGCGCCTGTCACGAGACCCCGTGACACAGGACGCGCCATTTTCACTGACCGGTCACGTGACGGTCGTTAGCGCAACTCCCGCGACAAGCAGTTCACGCGTGCGTGCAAGGCACCGGTGAGTACCGTCCGACCACAAGTGATACACAAACCGCATATGACGGTTGACGTCGGAATCAGCCATCAGAAGTCTGCGTCACCGTCCGCATCAGTATCGGCGAGCGGTTGACACGACGCTCATCGTCCTCAGGGAGCGTGCTTCGGATGACGTCCGTGCTCGAATCGGGCCACGCGATGAGACCTTCGAGTTCGACTGGCTGAGGAAGACATACAGCTCGCCCGAGTCGATGGCCGCTGGCCTGGCGGTGCTGATCCGAGCTGACATCGGGGATCACCGGAGCTGGAGCACTTTCCGGCACCTGGTGCCGGAAAGTGTCCGAAACCCCTCAGCTGCGATCGCCCCGACGCCGACGGAGCTACAGGTACTCGGTGAAGAACGCCGCGACGTCGTCGGCCTGCTCGGTGACGTAGCGATACCCCTCGTACCTTCCGGTGGACGGGTACTTCACCAGCGGCAGCACCTTCGGGGACCGGTCGACGAACGACTGGACGATGTCCATCGAACCCCACGGGTCGCCCGTTCCCTGGACGTACTTCTGCTGGGTGTCGGTGAGCCGGGCGGCGTACACGCCCGGGTCGATGGTGCTCGGCCGCGGGGCCCGGGCAGCAAGGTAGGCGAAGTCGATCATCGGCAGGCTGCTCGAGCCGATCTTGCCCATCACGTCGGCGGCGAAGGAGGCGGAGAAGCTGTAGGGCTTGGTCGGCTGGACCAGCAGCATCGCCTTGATGGGCAGGCACTCCCCCGAACCGATCAGGGCAATGTTGCCGCCCATCGACGTGCCGACCACGCCGATGCGGTCGCCGTCGACGTCCGGGCGGGTGCGCAGGTAGCTGCACCGCGCCGACGAAGTCGCGGGCCTCCAACGGCCCGAACGTCAAGGGCAGCCGGCGGCCGCTCTCGCCGTGGTTGCTGAGGTCGAAGAGCAGGACGTTGAAGCCGGCGTCGTGCAGGGCCTTGGTCGGGGGCAGGAAGTCGACGTCGCGGTCGGTGAACGGCACGTGGCCGGCGACGTTGCCCATCCGGTTCCACAGCCAGCCGTGCACGAACAGCACCGTCGGCGCCGCGCCACCGCCGGACGCGGCCGGGATGAACCAGCCCTTCAGGTCCACGCCGTCGGTGGAGGCGAAGGCGACGTCCTCGAAGGCCAGACCGGCCTCCGCCGGCGTCCGGGTGACGGGCAGGCGCGCGCCGACGACCATCAGCTTCGTCAGCACCATCAGGCGCGGGGCCTTCACGAGCCGACCTTCGCTCCTAGGCGCGTGAAGCTGACCTTGAGCCCCGAGACCGGAAGCGGGAACAGCTCGTTGGTGAAGGTGAGGTCCTGGGCGGGAATGGTCCAGTCGAGCTTTCGCAGCAACAGGGTGAGGTAGATCTTCACCGCGATCGTCACCATGTCCTCGCCAGGGCAGCGGTGGTGGTTGCGCTCGCCTGCGCCGTGGGCCACGAAGCTGCCGGGCGGCAGCGCCGCCTCCCGCTCGGCGGTGAACCGCTCGGGGTCGAAGGCGTCGGGGTCGTCGAAGACGTCGGGGTTGCGCATGTTGATGTGGATCGCGCCGATCATGCCCCAGCCCTTCGGGACGTGGTAGCCGCCGATCTCGAGGTCCTCGATGGCCTTGCCGAAGAACGTCGCGGAGTTCATCGCGAAGAGACGACGGACCTCCTTCGACAGCTGACCGAGGTAGTCCATCCGCGCCAGCTGTTCCGGGGTGATCTGGCCCTCCGGCGAGACGGCCAGCACCTCCTCGCGGGCCCGCTCCCGCAGGTCGGGGCGCTGACCGAGCACCATCGTCAGCAGGGTGAACGGCACGAAGAACCCGGCCTGCCCGGCGAAGATCAGGTGGCGGACGTCGCCGTGCAGCTTCTCCACGGGTACGCCGTGCTCCGGCGCCGCGGCGAGCATGCGGGAGACGATGTCGTCGTACTGCTCGGGGTGGTCCTGGTGCCGCTTGATCGCCTCCGCGATCAGCACGTCGAGGCGCTTGCGCCCCTTGAGGGCCTTCGCGTACGGCGTCCCCGGGATCGGTATCGGGAGGATCTGCAGGGAGTAGCGCATCGCCGCGAGGATGTCGTGGAGCTCCTGGACGTGGGCCTTCGACTCGTCGCCGGTGTAGAGCGCAGCCGTGATCTGGGCCGACGCGAGCTGGAGGTCGGGTCGCACGGTCGTGGTGCCGGCCTCGGCCCACCGGTCGACGTGGGCCGACCACACCCGCTGCATCCGCTCGAGGTACGCCGCCATCGCCTCGTCGGTGCGGACGGCGTGCAGCATGACGTCCTTGCGCGAGTGGTGCTCCGGGCCGTCGACCAGAGCCAGCGACCGGAAGAACATCTGCTCGACGGAGATCGGGTCGGTGCCACCGCGCTCGACCCGGGGGTCGGTCGCGAACTGGTGGAAGGCCTCGTGGCCGGACACGATGACGAAGTTGAAGCCGAACAGGCGGGTCTTGAAGATCGGGCCGTACTTGGCGAAGTGGTCTCGGTAGAACTTGTGGTTGTTGCGCGAGAGAGGCATCGTCTCGCCGATCCACGGGAGGCCGAGCCGCCCTGGCGGCAGTGGTGCGTTGGTCACTGGTGCTTGCCCTTCTCGAAGCGATGGACGAGGCCCATCACCGGCTCGGAGAGGTGCGAGGCCCGCAGCACCCGGTTGATCATCACCTGGTTCCACTCGTGCAGCCAGTACTCCTTGATCAGGTAGTTCTCGTCGAGGATGAACACCCCGGTGGCCCGGCCGGGCAGCACTTTCATCGGCGTGTGCAGCTCGTACTTCAAGATCACGGTCGTGTAGATCTCCCCGACGGTGATGTCGAGCACCTCGCCCTTGAAGAAGCCGTCGGTGATGAACTTCGAGAGCTTGCGGTAGAGCTCGACGATGTCGTCGGTCGTCTTGTAGTCGCCCGACAGGTAGTTCTGACCGGGGTAGTGGATCACCGCGTCCGGCGCCAGCAGGGTGCGGAAGGCCTCCATGTCGGCCGCCATCAGAGCGTCCCAGTAGGTCTTGATCAGGTCGATGCGGGCCTGGCGGTCACGCTCGACGTCCAGCTGGGTCATGCGAGTCGATCTCCCGCTCATTCGGCAGGGGACGCCGCTGCCGCGACGACCCCGGGGTTCGTGGGCACGGTGCCCTTGGTGGCCATGCTCTTCTTCCACGGCGCGAATGCGTTGCCGACACCATCGAGCGCCGTGGCCAGGTCGGGATAGTGCCGCCTCAGCACCGTCACCATGGTGTTGTCGGCGATCCAGTTCAGCCCGGTCTTGGTGTAGTACTCCTCGGTGAAGCAGTCGGTGAGGAACCGGTCGCTCTTGATCCGCCGCGACGCCATCAGGATGAACACCCTGAACGCCGTGTCGCTGAAGCCGAAGCCCTTCGGCGGCGTCTCGGCGTGCATCCCGATCTGGAGGTCGACGCGCTCGATGTCGCCGTACGTCTCCTCCAGCTCCTTGGCCCAGACCGGGTTGTCGGTGAGGTCGGCGAACGAGGTGGCGGGCGTCAGGTGCAGCTGGCGGCGGAACTCGTTGTAGCGCGGCACCCCGCGCTCGCGGTCACGCATGATGTCGACCGCCCCGAGGTCGAGGCGTACGCCGTCGGGCAGCGTGAGGTCCTGCATCCAGCGCGGGTAGTTGTGCAGGCACACGGCACCGGGGTGCTGGACGCCGAAGGAGTAGAAGAGGTCGGCGGCCTTGACACCGCTGGCGAGCACCTTCTCGGCGTTGCGCAGGATGATCTCCTCGAACGCCATCGTGTCGATCAGCGAGTGGTCGGCCAGCGAGTGCACCTCGAGCTCGTCGGGCAGCAGCGGGTGCAGGCGGTAGACGGAGGTGAACTCCTCGGTCAGCTGGTACGGCGCGCCGTGGTGGTCGGCCGGCGAGCCCGGGATGCCGCTCAGCTCCTCGTTGCTGCCGATCCGGCCGACGAGGCGGTGCAGCCGCTCACCCAGCAGACCCCACCAGTTGGCGCGCATGCCGATCTTGAGAGCCGGGTGGGCCACGATCGCCGGTGTCCACTCGACGGTGTGGATCTTGGCGATCAGTGCCGAGATCACCAGCTGCGCCGTGCCGAACAGCTCGTCGTCGGTCATCTGGGGATGCTTCTTCAACAGCTCGTCGCAGACCGCGTTGTGCTCGAGGGTGAAGACGGTGTGCAGCATCCCCAGACCGATCCACCAGTTCTCGCTGAAGCCGGTGATCGCCGTACCTGTCTTGGCGTCGAGCGGCAGCCGGCCGTCCTTCACGTTGAGCTTGCCGTCGGTGAACGTGCGGACCCGGTCACGCTGCTCCGGCGAGCTGCCGTAGATCCCGGACGAGTCCCACCAGTGGGAGACCCGGTTGACATAGGTCGGAGGTAGCTGCTGGTCGCGCTCGGTGCGGGTGTGATCGGCGCGCGTGCGCGGGATCCGCATCGGGTCCTCGTGCCAGGAATGTCCCTCCGGCAAGGAGATCTCGAGGTGGTCGTCCGTCTCACGGTCGTGGGCGAACCAGTCATGGGTCTGGAACTGGATCCAGGCCGCTGCCAAGAGGTTGAGGGAGGTGGCCGGCGTGAAGTCGGTACGCCGCATCAGCGTGCGGCTGATCGTGTGGGGGTTTGGCTCCATCAGCCCGGGCATCGGCTCGGGAAAGGCCTTGTCGAGCGCGACGTTGCGGCCGAACCGGGTGCCGGTCATCCCCATGTCCGGGTCGTCGAGGGCGTTGTACGAGCCGTCCGGGGTGCGGTACTTCCCGCCGAGGTGTGGGCACTGCTCGAGAGTGACCGGCCCTCGCCGGGTGCTCGGGTCGGGGGTGCGCGTGTCGGTGAGGTTGTGCTGGCGGAGCTCGATGCGCAGGGCGATCAGGTTGACCAGGGCGGCCGGGAGCGGCAGCCGGTGCCACACGCGCCGCCGGTTGAGACGGGTGAAACCCCTGATCAGGGTGCGACCTGCGAACGATGGCTTGCTCATGGCTTCAACTCCGGGCGGCTCGAGCTGAGTCGGTGGCGGTGGACGCACCGCCGACATCGTACGGCCGTTCCGGGCCCGATGAAGTAGTTCGAAGAGACCATACGGCTGGCGTGTCCAGAGGCCCGTCGAGCCCGGCAAGCTCGTAGTCGGACAGGCACAAGTCGCCCAGCCGGGAGGTCCACGCGTGTCCTCTCGTCCGCAGCTGAGGTTGTGCCTGTTCGGCTACGAAGCGCGGCTAGGTTGGCCGCATGACCGGACCCGACAGCGACGCCGAAGACGTCGTCCGCCGCTACTTCGCCGTAGTGGCCGATCTCGCCAGCACCGAGGACGACCTGCGAGCAATGCTCGCTCCGGACGCCGAGCTCGTCGAGTGGCCCAACTCGATCTCGCCCTCCGGACACCGGCGTACGGCGGACGAGACGGTCGCCGGCTTCCAGTCCGGCAAAGCGCTGCTCTCGGCCCAGAGCATCGAGGTGCACGACGTCCTCGTCGTGGGTGAACGAGTGGCGACGCGGTCCACGTGGCGGGGCACGGTCGGCATCGAGGCCGGCTCGCTCAAGCCGGGCGACGAGCTGGTCGCCCACATGGCGGGGTTCATCACGGTCCGCGACGGCATGATCGCCGAGCACCAGACCTACGACTGCTACGAGCCGTTCGGGTCATGACGTCGTACTCCGGGATCGATCCGACCGTGCCGCCGAGCGGGCCGGGGTGCGTCGAGTGCGAGGCGGAGCAGGGGTGGTGGGTGCACCTGCGGCGGTGCGCCCAGTGCGGACACGTCGGCTGCTGCGACACCTCTCCGATGCAGCACGCCACCCGGCCCACGTCGAGACCGGGCACCCCGTCGTCCAGTCGTTCGAGCCGGGCGAGGACTGGTTCTGGGACTACGTCCTGGAGACGCCGTCGCCGGACCTCGGCTCGCCGACCCCCAGCACCACCCCGTCGCCCAGGACGTCCCCGGCCCCGAGGACCGGGTTCCGCGAGGACTGGCAGAAGTACGTGAACTAGCAGTCTCGATGGTTGAGGTGTGGCCGAGGCCCGAGCCGACCAGGCACGGTCGGGGTTCGACTCGGGGCGCTCCTCGCTCAACCACGACGTGGTCACGAGCAGGACTCCAGGGTGGCGTCGTCGCGGGCGCGGTCGCCGAGGCGGCGGGCCTGGTCGGTGTAGGGCAGCACCACGCTGGCGCCGCCGACGTTGCCGATGCCGCCCTGGACGACGCAGCTGGTGATCTTCGCCGGGTCGACCTGGGCCATCGCCTGGGCGAGCTGGAAGAGCTCGGACGGCGGCAGGTCGGTGTGGAGGTACTGCATCACGTGCAGGACGCCGTTCTCCAGGAAGCCCGGCCTCGTGCGCACGGGCCCGGACCTTGGCCTGGATGCCGCGCAGCACGCGCTGCTGGTTGGCCGATCGGTCGAAGTCGCCGCTGGCCAGGCCGTAGCGGATCCGCGAGAACACCATGGCGTCGTAGGGGCCGAGGTGCAGGCGTCCGGCGTCGAAGCCCTCCGGCTTGAGGTAGGGGTCGCGAACCGACGGGGATTGGTGACCTCGATGCCGCCGATGCTCCCGATCAGGGCCTGGAAGAACTTGAACCGGCTGACGAACACGTAGTCGGGCTGGATCCCGACGAGGCCGCCGACAGCCTCTCCGAGCGCCTGCGGGCCGCCGAAGTAGAGGGCCGCGTTGATCTTGTTGGAGCCGTAGCCCGGGATCGACACCCACGAGTCGCGGGGGACGCCGATCGCGGTCGCGGCGCCGGTGCGCAGGTTCATGCCGACGAGCTGGAGGGCGTCGCCGCGCGCCCGCGTCATGTCCTCGCCGGGCCGCGCGTCGGAGCCGACGGCGAGGATCCAGACGATGTCCTTGTTGCCCTCGGGGTAGTCGACGCCCGTGGCGCGGTTGATCTTCACCAGCTCCATCTGGGTCGGCTTGACCGCGGAGTCGGGTACGACGAGCGCGGCGACCGCGAGCACCGCGGCGAGGGTGACCACGCGACGTACCAGCGCGAGACGTGCTCATCACGCCCCACGACCCTTCGTGACGTCGTAGCCGAAGATGCGCCAGCCGTCGGGGGTCGGCGTGAGGAACAGGCGGCCCCGTACCTCCACCTTGCGCTGCACGTCGCCGTCGGTCTGGAACCTCAGGACGACCCGGGCCGTTGCCCCGGCGGCGTGGCCCTTGACCGCGAGCACGTCGACGGTGACCTTGCGGGTGGTCGCCTCGACGGCATCGATCTGGGCGCCGATGTCCTGGTTGCTCATCAGGGCCTTGTCGGCCTTCGCGTCGACCTTGGCGCCCGTCGTGAAACCCGGCCAGGCGGTCGTCGAAGTCGTTGCGCGGGTAGTCACCGCCGACGTACGCCGCGTCGAGCCAGGCGTCGACGGCCCTGGCGACCTGCTGGCGGACCTTGCTGCGCTTGGCCTTCGGCAGCTTGCCGGTCACCTTGCCGAGGCTGGCCGTGGTCTCGAGCGGCGGGGGCGCCTCGGTGGCCTCGGAAGCGCTCGGGCCGGCGTCGTCAGGATCGGCCGACGGTTCGCTCGAGTCGCCGCTGCACGCAGCCAGCGTGAGGGCGAGAGCGAGGATCAGTACGACGCCCGGCCTCGGCAAGCGCGTGCGTGCGCCGGACGGCTCGGGAGGCGGGGGTTCGCCCAGTCGATTTCACGGTCAGGGGACTCCTTGGATGAACGTCACAGCCAACCGTGCCTGACGGCGGGGCCGCGGGTCTGCATTTGCCCGTGTCGGGGACTAACCTTCAGGTTCGGATCAACTTTCATTCGCACGCACGTGAGGAAGAGGCGAACCTAGCCGTGCCGCAGCCTTCTGGCAGCCAGTCCGACCATTCGACAGCTCAGCCCTTCGACCGACCTCGGGGCCAACGAGTGGCTGGTCGAGGAGATGTTCGACCAGTACCAACGTGACCCGCAGAGCGTGGACGCGGTCTGGGTCGCGTACTTCAAGAACTCGCCCCCCGGCGGTGGCGTCGCGGCGGCGCCAGCGGCTCAGGCATCGGACAACCGTACGACGACCGCGACGGCCGCCCGAAGCCCGCCCCCTCCCCCGCTCCGGCGCCGGCCCCCGCGCCGGCCCCCGCAGCGGCCTCGTCGTCCAACGGCGCGCCTGCGGGTCAGGTCTCGACAAGCTCGACCGGCGGTGGTGCCGCTGCACAGACTGCCGAGCAGCAAGGCGACCGAGGCACCCAAGGCTGCGGCGCCCGTCGCGACGCCGCGCCCGGAGGCGAAGGCCGCCGAGCCGGCCAAGGGCACCACCAGCCCGGTGCCGAAGGAGTCCAAGCCCGCGGAGCGGCCGCCGGCGAAGGACGAGGCGACCTACACCGTGCTGCGCGGGGCCCCGGCCCGCACGGCGCAGAACATGGACTCGTCGCTGACCGTGCCGACGGCCACCAGCGTCCGCTCGGTGCCGGTCAAGCTGCTGTGGGACAACCGCATCGTCATCAACAACCACCTCTCCCGCGCCCGCGGCGGCAAGGTGTCGTTCACCCACCTGATCGGCTACGCGCTGGTCAGGGCGCTCAAGGCGATGCCGGAGATGAACGTCGGCTTCGACGTCGTCGACGCCAAGCCCAACCTGATCACGCCGGCCCACATCAACCTCGGCCTGGCGATCGACGTGCAGAAGGCCGACGGCACCCGACAGCTGCTGGTGCCGAGCATCAAGGCCGCCGAGAAGATGGACTTCGCGTCGTTCTGGACGGCCTACGAGGACATCGTCCGCCGCACCCGCGACAACAAGCTCACGGTCGAGGACTTCCAGGGCACCACCATCTCCCTGACCAACCCCGGCACGATCGGCACCAACCACTCGGTGCCGCGGCTGATGAAGGGCCAGGGCGCGATCATCGGCGTGGGCGCGATGGAGTACCCCGCCGAGTACCAGGGCGCGTCCGAGGAGACCATCGCCCGCAACGCGATCAGCAAGGTGATGACCCTCACCTCCACCTACGACCACCGGGTCATCCAGGGCGCCCAGTCCGGCGACTTCCTGCGCCGCATGCACGCGCTGCTGCTGGGCGAGGACGACTTCTACGACGAGATCTTCGCCGCGCTGCGCATCCCCTACGAGCCCATCCGCTGGGCCAAGGACGTCGCCGCCTCCCACGACGACGAGATCGGCAAGCAGGCCCGCACCCTCGAGCTGATCCACGCCTACCGCGTGCGAGGCCACCTGATGGCCGACACCGACCCGCTGGAGTACCGCCAGCGCAGCCACCCCGACCTGGCCGTGGAGTCCCACGGGCTGACGATGTGGGACCTCGACCGCGAGTTCCCGACAGGCTCGTTCGGCGGCGAGGGCCGGCGGTTCATGAAGCTGCGCACGATCCTGGGCATCCTGCGTGACTCCTACTGCCGCACCACCGGCATCGAGTACATGCACATCATGGATCCCGAGCAACGGCGCTGGATCCAGGAGCGCGTCGAGCAGCCGCACAGCAAGCCGCCGCGCCAGGAGCAGCTGCGCATCCTGCTCAAGCTCAACCAGGCCGAGGCGTTCGAGACGTTCCTGCAGACCAAGTTCGTGGGCCAGAAGCGGTTCAGCCTCGAGGGCGGCGAGACCACGATCCCGCTGATCGACGAGATCTGCGAGGCCGCCGCCGAGGCCGACCTCGACGAGGTCTGCATCGGCATGGCCCACCGCGGCCGCCTCAACGTGCTGGCCAACATCGTCGGCAAGAGCTACTCGCAGATCTTCCGCGAGTTCGAGGGCAACATCGACCCGCGCACGGTCCAGGGCTCCGGCGACGTGAAGTACCACCTCGGCGCCGAGGGCGAGTTCCTCTCCGGGCTCGGCGACCGGATCAAGGTCTCCGTGGCCGCGAACCCGTCCCACCTCGAGGCCGTCGACCCGGTGCTCGAGGGCATCGCCCGCGCCAAGCAGGACGTCCTCGACCGGGGCGCCGAGTACCCCGTGCTCCCGTTGCTGGTGCACGGCGACGCGGCGTTCGCCGGCCAGGGCGTGGTCGCCGAGACGCTCAACCTCTCGCAGCTGCGCGGCTACCGCACCGGCGGCACCATCCACGTGGTCGTCAACAACCAGGTCGGCTTCACCACCTCGCCCGGCGCGTCACGGTCCAGCCTCTACTGCACCGACGTCGCGCGCATGGTGCAGGCGCCGATCTTCCACGTGAACGGCGACGACCCCGAGGCGTGCATCCGCGTGGCACGACTGGCGTTCGAGTACCGCCAGGCGTTCAACAAGGACGTCGTCATCGACCTGGTCTGCTACCGCCGGCGGGGCCACAACGAGGGCGACGACCCGTCGTACACCCAGCCCTTGATGTACGACCTGATCGAGCAGAAGAGGTCGGTCCGCAAGCTCTACACCGAGTCCCTCATCGGCCGTGGTGACATCACGATCGAGGAGGCCGAGCAGGTGCTGGCCGACTACCAGCAGCAGCTCGAGCGGGTGTTCACCGAGGTGCGCGAGGCCGACTCGCAGCCCTCGGAGTGGACCACCGTCCCCGACTACCCCGACAAGCCGGTCGGCGAGGCGACCACCGCGGTGACCCCCGAGGTGATGAAGCGCATCGCCGACTCCTACGTCACGCCACCCGACGGCTTCACGGTGCACGCCAAGGTGATGCCGCAGCTGCAGCGCCGCTCACAGGCGATCACCGACGGACCGATCGACTGGGGCACCGGCGAGATCCTCGCCCTCGGCTCGTTGCTGATGGAGGGTCGGCCGGTCCGGATGTCCGGCCAGGACTCTCGCCGCGGCACCTTCGTGTCGAGGTTCGCCACGATCATCGACCGCATCAACGCCGACGAGTGGACGCCGTTGTCGTCGCTGACCGAGGACCAGGCGAAGTTCCACATCTACGACTCGCTGCTCAGCGAGTACGCCGCCCTCGGCTTCGAGTACGGCTACTCCGTGGCCCGGCCGGAGGCGCTGGTGATCTGGGAGGCGCAGTTCGGCGACTTCGTCAACGGCGCCCAGACGATCACCGACGAGTTCATCTCCTCCGGTGAGACCAAGTGGCGCCAGCAGTCCGGCGTGGTGCTGCTGCTCCCCCACGGCTACGAAGGCCAGGGCCCCGACCACTCCTCGGCCCGGATCGAGCGGTTCCTGCAGCTGTGTGCCGACGAGGCGATGACGGTCGCGCAGCCGTCGACCCCGGCGTCGTACTTCCACCTGCTGCGCCGCCACTCGCTCGGCGAGGAGCATCGTCCGCTGATCGTCTTCACGCCGAAGTCGATGCTCAAGCGCAAGGAGGCCGCCTCGCAGCCCGGCGACTTCACCAGCGGCCAGTTCCGGCCCTTCGTGAGCGACGCCACAGCCGACGCCGAAAAGGTCGAGACGCTGCTGCTGTGCTCCGGTCGGATCACCTGGGACCTGATGGTCGAGCGCGCCAAGCGTGAGGACGCCGAGCGGTTCGCCATCGCCCGGATCGAGGAGCTCTACCCCGAGCCCGTCGACGAGATCTTGGCCGAGCTGGGGCGCTACCCCAACCTCAAGGCGGTGCGCTGGGTGCAGGACGAGCCCAAGAACATGGGCCCGTGGCCCCACTACCAGCTCAACGTGTGGCCCTACCTGTCGACCGGGGTCGGCAGGGTCGAGCCGATCACGCGCCCATCCCTCTCCTCGCCGTCCGTCGGCACGGCCAAGCGACACACCGAGGAGCAGAAGTCGCTGATCTCGGCTGCGTTCGACGACCCCGCCGAGCACGTCGGGACCGACGAGGAGCACCACTACTGACCACCCGAGACGAGGGGTTTCGAGGCTCGGGCCTGGCGGCCCTCACACCTCAACCACCGATCACGTTCTCGGTGGTTGGGTGCGAGGAGCGCCAGCGACGAGCCTCGCATCCCAGGCAAGGAGCGCTGATGTACTTCACCGACCGCGGGATCGAGGAGCTCGACAAGCGTCGAGGTGACGAGGACGTCACCTTGGCGTGGGTCGCCGAGCGGCTCCAGGAGTTCACCGACACCTATCCCGAGTTCGAGACCGCCGTGGAGCGGTTCGCCACCTGGCTCGCGCGTCTCGACGACCCGGACGACGAGTGAGCCCGACTAGACCGTGAGTCCCGGTGCTCAGGCGGGACAAGGCACCAACCCCGACGATCAGGCCATGACCGCTGATCGCCGTCCTCGCCGCTGGGACCTCATCGTGCTGTCGCTCGGGGCGATCTCGACGACCGTCTCGATCCTGTTCTGGGCCTGGCTCACCGTCTGGTTCCAGCTGTTCGGTGAGCAGCCCGACCGTGCGGACTACCTCGAGGCCTCCGGCCTGTACGCCGGCGGGCTGGTGTGGCTGGGACTGGCCAGCCTGGTCGCGTGGCTGGCGGGGGCGCCCACGTGGCTGCGGTGGTGGTGCTGGGTGGCGACGGGGCTGCTCGCGGCGCTCCTGGTGAACGCCCGGCTCGAGGCAGCCACCCGCGACCTGCGGCACGACCTCCCGGGCAACAGCTTCGCCGGCGGCCTCGAGACGGCCATGATCTACATGCCGTGGGCCTGGCTGGTCCCGGTGTCGGCGGTCCTCGCGCTGGTCCACCGGTCGCGCACCGGGCAACTTGCTGCGTAGGCGACCGACCGACATACCCCATTTGCGGTATGCGGGCGAGCCCCGGTGTCCACCAGCATCGAGGTGAAATGCGCGTGGTTCCGGCGCACGGGCGCGGGGGGCGGGACCTCGGGGGTGGGCCCCCGCCCGCGACGGGGTGCGGGCGGGGTCCAGCGCATCAGGAAGCACAACTGAACAGACCCAGTCGGCGGCCCCGTCGAAACCCCGAGATACGACGGGGCCGTCGTCTGTTGCCCGGACCCTTGTCACACCAGTGCGGCAGGACCACAATCGGAACGCAGGCCGGGCCTTCCCCCCAGTCCGTCCGTTGTTGTAACCGACGATCCGGGCTGGGCGCTGGGGGTAGTGGTGGTCGTCAGACCTTCCACGGGGGTGAAAAGTTGGGTGGTGCGCGGCCTGCTGGCCGCGCTCCTGGTCGGTCACGTCGTGGCGGCCGCATGGCTGCTCCCGCCCAACCACATCTACACGCACGCCGCCCAGGTCGCCGAGCTGGCGACGTACCCGGTGCTCCTGGCGGCCGCGGCGCTGTTGTACATCTACTTCCGGGTGGCGCCGGGCGACGAAGGCGCCTGGCTTGCGGTCGCGGCGGTCTTCGGGAGCGCCCAGGGGCTCGCCTACTCCGCGATGCGCGTGGCGATGGAGGACGACGTTCGTGCGCGGCCCACGTGGATGCTGGTCTCCCAGGTAGCGGTCGCCCTTCTCCTCGGACTGATCCTGGCGGCGTCGGGCCGCCTACGCGTGCCGGTGGACCCGATCGTGCTCGGGCTCTCGGTCGCGCTCGTCATCTCGGGCGCCCGGCTCGTCCTGGTCGACGGCGTCGAGCCGCCCCCGGTGCTGCGCGACCTCGAGCCGGTGCTGGCAGTCGCGGTGCTGCTCCTGTACGGCGTGGTGGGCGCACTGCTCGTCCGACGCGTGCCGATCCCGACGTCGACAGGATGGCGACTGGCTGCCGTGGTGGGCCTGCTCGGCCTCGCCCATGTCCTGACCTACCCGCTTCCGCAAGAGGACTGGCGCAGCCTCCTGGCGGTGGTGCTCGCCGTCGCCGGCGCGACCCTGCTGGCGGTGGCGTCGCTGGAGCTGGTGCGCACAGCGACGGCTCGCACGGACCGGGCCGAGGAACAGGTACGTGAGCTCGAGGCGCACCTGCGCGAGGACCGGACCCTGCTGCACGAGGTGGCGGGCAGCGTCGCCGGCATCACCGCGGCAACCCGGTTGCTGTCGGTTGATGCGCGGCTGGCACCGGCCGAACGTCAGCAGCTCGAGAAGCTGCTGATCTCCGAGGCCGCTCGCGTGGATCGGCTGCTCGCCAGCTCCAAGGTGGAGACGACCAGCGACCAGATCGTGGACGTGGACCTCGATGCCTTGATCGGGCCGCTGCTGTTCGCACACGGGATCCGTGGCCGCATCATCGCCTGGCACCCGACCGGACACCACGTGTGGGCCGGCCGCGACCAGCTCGTCGAGGTGCTCGACCTGTTGCTGGACAACGCCGCCCGGCACGCGCAGGGCCAGATCCTCGCGATGACGGTCGATAGACGGGGGTCGGAGGTGGACGTGGCGGTCGAGGACCAGGGTCCGGGCATCCCACCCGAGATCGCGGCCACGGTCCTGGAGTGGGGCACGCGTGGAGCAGCGTCGTCCGGCCAGGGCATCGGGTTGAACGTGGCTCAGCGTCTGGTGACCGGCATGGGCGGGGTTCTGCGGATCGAGTCCGACGGCGACGTGGGCACCCGCGTGGTGATCTCCCTTCCCGTCGCGGAGGTGGCGCATGCCGACCGCTCCGGGTGACGGCACCGTCCTCGTCGTCGAGGACCACGCGCTGTTCGCTGAGACCTTGGCCATCACCCTTCGCCTGGAGGGTTACGACGTACGGCGTCCCACCCTGACCCGGGAGCTCGACCTGCTCGCTCTCGCCGAGCGGCTGCGTCCGCGCGTCGCGCTGGTCGACCTGGACCTCGGCGAGTACGGGGACGGCACCCGCCTGATCGCGCCGCTCACCCGCGACGGCACGGACGTGGTGGTGGTGACGGCGTCGGTCGACCGGGCGGAGTGGGGCGGCTGCCTGCACTGGGGGGCGCGCGCGGTGCTCTGCAAGAACGCCCCGCTGGAGACGATGACCGCGACCGTGCGACGGCTGTTCCTCGGACTGCCGGTGCTCAGCCGCATCGAGCGAGATGCCCTGCTCGAGGAGTGGCGCCGCGGACGCCAGGCGGACGAGATGCTTCGCAGCCGCTTCTCACGACTGACCCACCGCGAGCGACAGGTGCTGGGTGATCTCGTGGAAGGCCACAGCGTCCACGACATCGCGGCCAGCGACGTGGTGTCGGAGGCGACCGTGCGCACCCAGGTGAAGTCGATCCTCGCCAAGCTCGAAGTGTCATCCCAGCTCGCCGCCGTCGGCCTCGCGCATCGGGTGGACTGGTACGGCGGCCGGCGACCGCACGTCACCCGGGTGGAGCCGGGCGGAACCTGATGTCGGGAACCGTCGAGTCGGACGGCAGGTCGAGCAGGTGCACGATCGTGGCGGCGGCGGACTCGGGGCTGGCCCAGTCGGCGGCGTCGTACGGCTTGCCCTCCTGCTCGCGCACCTTCGCCTGCATCGGGGTCGAGACGCGACCGAGGTAGACCGAGGTGACCCGGACGCCGGCCTCGGCCTCCTCCGCGCGCAAGGAGTCGGCGATCGCCTTCAGGCCGAACTTGGTGGCGGCGTAGGCACCCCAGTCCGCGTTGGCCACCAGACCTGCGGAGGAGTTGAGGAAGAGCACCTGACCACGGCAGGCCCGCAGTGCCGGCAGCAGGGCGCGAGTCAGCTCGGTGGGGGCGACCAGGTTGACCTGGAGCTGGCCGGTCAGGTCCTCGAGCCGGAGATCGGCCACGGGCCCGAGCTCGATGACCCCCGCCGCGTGGACGACGGCGTCGAGTCGGTCGATGTCGGCGACGACTCCGGCCAGGGTGGCGGGCACCGCCAGGTCGGCCACTCGAAGATCGGCGCCGGCGTAGCGCTCGGCGAGGTCGGCGACGCGCTGCTCGTTGCGGGCCAGCAGCACCAGGTCGTCGCCACGCGCGTGCAGCACGTCGGCGACCGCCTGGCCGATGCCGGAGCCGGCACCGGTGATCAGATGCTTCATCGGGTGAAGACGACCTTGCCGAAGAGGTCGCCGTCCTGCATGGCGGCGAACCCCTCGCGTGCCTCCTCCATCGGCAGGACGCGGTCGATCACCGGTCGCACGCCGGTGGCGTCGAGCATCGAGGTCAGCGAGGCCAGCTCGCTGCGGGTGCCCATCGTCGAGCCGACGACCTTGAGCTGGAGGAAGAAGATGCGCGTGAGGCCCATGTCTGCGGGCGCGTTGCCTGAGGTCGCGCCGCTGGTGACGAGGGTGCCGCCGACGCGCAGCGACCGGATGGAGTGGAGCCAGGTGGCCTGGCCGACGGTCTCCATCACCGCGTCGACGGTCACGGGCAGCCGCTCGCCGGTCTCGTAGACCTCGTGGGCGCCGAGCTCCAGCGCCCGCTGGCGCTTGGACTCGTCGCGACTGGTCGCGAGCACCTTGAGACCGCCGGCCCGGGCCAACGCGATGAGGGCCGTCGCGACCCCGCCGCCGGCACCCTGGACGAGCACGGTGTCCCCGGGCCTGCATCCACCCTGCACGTAGAGCATCCGGTAAGCCGTCAGCCAGGACGTCGGCAGGCAGCTGGCCTCCTCGAAGCTGAGGCTCTCGGGTTTCGCTATGACGTTCGCCCGGGGGACGGTCACCTTGTCGGCGAAGGTGCCTTGGTGACGCTCGCTGAGCAGCGACCGCTTCGGGTCGAGCGTCTCGTCGCCGCCGGCGAAGCCCGGGTCGCTGATCACCGCGTGGACCACGACCTCCCTGCCGTCCTCGTCGATCCCGGCTGCGTCGCAGCCCACGATCATGGGCAGCTGCTCCTGCTTGATGCCGACGCCGCGCAGCGTCCACAGGTCGTGGTGGTTGAGGCTCGCCGCCTTCACCGTGACGGTCGTCCACCCGTCGGGGACCTCCGGCTCGGGCCGCTCCCCCACCACCAGCCCCCCGAGCGGATCGTCGGACGAGAACGACTCGGCGTACACGGCGAACATGGTGGCGACCCTATCGACGGGTGCGTCGCCTCGGTGCGGTGCTCGCCCCGGCGGAGGTTTCCCCGGTCGACCGGGGAAACCGTGAGTTGTGACGCGTACGGATGGTCCCAAGGGCCTGATCAGCGTCCGCTCGCGTCACAACTCGTCGCAACGGGCGCCACCGCCGACCTGCGCGACGGGTGAGCACGTCGTCCGTGACGCAAAGCAGGGTGGGGACGCGCGAGGATGGTGCTTTCCGTCACTGACGACGGGTCAGCGGGTGGCGACCCCGTCGGCACGGGCGGCCTCGGCGACGGCGGATGCGACGGCGGGTCCGACTCGCGGGTCGAACGGTGAGGGCACGATCAGGTCCTCGGTCAGGTCGTCGCCGACCAGGGCCGCCAGGGCGCTCGCAGCGGCGACCTTCATGCCCTCGGTGATGGAGGTGGCGCCGACGTCGAACGCTCCGCGGAAGATCCCGGGGAAGGCCAGCACGTTGTTGATCTGGTTGGGGAAGTCGGAGCGCCCGGTGGCGACCACGCGGGCGTGGCGGTGGGCGACGTCGGGGTGCACCTCGGGGTTCGGGTTGGCCAGGCCGAAGATGATCGCCTCGTCGGCCATCGACGCCACGATCTCCTCGGGCACGGTGCCGCCGGAGACCCCGATGTAGACGTCGGCCCCGGCCATCACGTCGGCGAGCCCGCCGCTGCGACCGAAGACGTCGGCGGTCTGGACGGCCAGCGCCCGCTTCACCGGGGTGAGGTCGTGACGGCCGGAGTGCAGCACGCCCTGCCGGTCGAGGACGGCGAGGTCGCGGACCCCCGCCTCGAGCAGGATCCGCGCGACCGCGACCCCCGCGGCTCCGGCGCCCTGGATGACGACGCGGGTCCCGGACGGTGATCGGCCGGTGAGCCGCAGGGCGTTCTGCAGGGCGGCCAGGGCGACGACGGCGGTGCCGTGCTGGTCGTCGTGGAAGACGGGGATGTCGAGGAGGTCCTTGAGCCGTCGCTCGATCTCGAAGCAGCGCGGCGCCGAGATGTCCTCGAGGTTGATGCCGCCGAAGCTCGGGGCGAGCCGGACGACGGTCTCGATGATCTCCTCCACGTCGGTGGTGGCCAGGCAGATGGGGACGGCGTCGACGCCGCCGAACTGCTTGAACAGCACCGCCTTGCCCTCCATCACCGGCATCGCGGCGGCCGGCCCGATGTCGCCCAGCCCGAGCACGGCGGTGCCGTCGGTGACCACCGCGACCACGTTGGGGACCCACGTGTAGTGACGGGTCATGCTCGGGTCGGCGGCGATCGCCTCGCAGACCCGGGCCACGCCCGGCGTGTAGGCCAGGGACAGGTCGTCGCGGCTGTCGAGGCTCACGGTCGAGCGGAGCTCCATCTTGCCGCCGACGTGGAGGTCGAAGACAGAGTCGCCCGCGAACGGGTGGGTCATGGGGTCAGGCTCTCAGGTCTCATCTGCCGCTGTCGCTCGGGAGGTCCGCCATGGACGTGGCCAAGGCCACAGCCGGGCCAGCACCACGGCGAGCACGTCGGCGTCGGACACCGGTCCGCGGTGCCGGGAGTCGACCCCCGCGACCGAGTTGTCGCTGGTCAGCCACCAGCCTGGGCTGCCCGAGGAGGTCGTACGGCGCTCCGCCGCCCGCTTGACGGTCAGCGTGCCGTCGGCGAAGCGAGCCAGGACCAGACGGCCCGGCCGCACGCGGGCGCCGTACCTCACCAACAGCCGGTCGCCGGGGCGCAACGTCGGCCGCATGGAGTCGCCACGGACCGTGGCCACACCCACCCATCCGGGCGTAGTCGCGTCCGACACGCCGAGTAGTGTCGCAGGAGGTTCCACTTCTCGCTGACGTCGAAAGGACTGTGCATGTTCGCGCGACTCTTCGCCCCCACCGTCGAGGCATCGGCCCACTGCGACCTCCCGTGCGGCGTCTACGACCCCGCCCAGGCGCGCATCGAGGCCGAGTCGATCAAGGGCATCATCGGCAAGCTCGCCGACAACGACGACCCTGACTTCCGCACCCGCGCGGTGATCATCAAGGAGCAGCGCTCCGAGCTGGTCAAGCACCACCTGTGGGTGCTGTGGACCGACTACTTCAAGCCGCCGCACTTCGAGAAGTACCCGCAGCTGCACACCCTGGTCAACGAGGCCACCAAGCTCGCCGGTGCCACCGGCACCAAGGGCTCCATGGACGCCTCGACCGCCGACGAGCTGCTGGGGAAGATCGACGAGATCGCCGAGATCTTCTGGGCGACGAAGAAGGCCTGAGCGGAGCTCAGCCCTTCGGGTCCGACGAACCGCCTTCCACGCGCCAGCGGGGAAGGCGGTTCTGCAAACGGCGACCCGAGTCCCGTCACAAACTCCTCGCGCCGGACCGCGGTTGTCTCACCGGGTTTCGTGACAGGCGCTAGTGCGCCTTCCTCAACCAACGGCGTGGCCCAGCGCGCCTTCCTCGACCAACGGCGTGGCCCAGGCAACGCGGCCCCGTTAGCGTGGTGCCACCTTCCCGTCGCACGTCGCCGATAGGACCACCGATGTCACAACCCCCGGAGCGCAGCGCCAGCCCCCGAGCGGACGTCGAGCTGCGGCTGCCCGCCGACGGCGTCTACGTCTCGGTCGTGCGCACCACCACGGCAGGGCTCGCCGCCCGGCTCGACTTCCTCATCGACGACATCGAGGACCTTCGCATCGCGGTCGGCGAGGCCTGCGCGATGGTGCTTCCCGAGGCCGACCTCGAGTCCGACCTGGTCTGCAGCTACTACCTCGCCCCCGGGCGGCTCACGGTCGAGGTGGCGGTGACCGCCTCCTCACCCGAGGGGCCCGAGTACGACTCCTTCGCCTGGCAGGTGCTCAGCACCATGGCCACCCGCGCCGAGGCCGACGCCTCCGGCGGGCGGTTCGCCGTCCGGTTGACGATGGAGTCCGGAGTACCCGGAGCCGGCAGCTGACGCATGCCTGAGACCACCGACAACCCGGCGGAGGACTCGGCTCCCGGCCCGCCGGACGGCTCTCCGAGCCGGGGCTTCGAGGCGAGCAAGCTCCGCAGCGCCGAGCTGTTCGCCGAGCTGAACGGCGACGACACCGGCCAGTCCGCCCGGCGAACGGCCCGCGACGACCTCGTGCACCTCCACCTGCCACTGGTCGAGCACTGCGCGCGCCGGTTCCGCAACCGCGGCGAGCCGTTCGAGGACCTCGTGCAGGTCGGCACCATCGGGCTGCTGAAGTCGATCGACCGGTTCGACTCCGACCGCGGCGTGGAGTTCTCGACGTACGCGACACCGACGATCATCGGCGAGATCAAGCGCTACTTCCGCGACAAGGGCTGGGCGATCCGCGTGCCCCGGCGACTCCAGGAGCTGCGGATGCAGATCGGCGCGACGACCGCCGAGCTGACCCAGAGCCTGGGCCGCTCCCCCACGCCGCGCGAGCTGGCCGAGGCGATCGGGTGCTCGGTCGAGGAGATCATCGAGGGCATCGAGTCGAGCAACGCCTACTCCACCCTCTCGCTGGACGCCAGCGACGACGGTGACGAGATGGGCGGCTCGATGCTCGATGCCATCGGCGTCGAGGACGAGAACCTCGAGCACGTCGAGATCCGCGAGTCGCTCAAGCCCCTGCTCGACGCCCTCGAGCCGCGGGAGAAGAAGATCCTGCTGCTGCGGTTCTTCAAGAACAGGACGCAGACCCAGATCGCCGAGGAGATCGGAGTGTCACAGATGCACGTGTCCCGGTTGCTCAGCCGCACCCTCGAGCAGCTGCGCTCGTCATTGGAGCAGCAGTCGTGACGGGGCGGCTCGACGGAAAGGTCGCCGTCGTCACCGGCGCCGCCCGCGGCATCGGCCGCGCGACCGTCGAGGTCTTCCTCGCCGAGGGGGCTCGCGTCGTGGCCACCGACCTCGACGCATCGGCGCTCGCCGAGACCGCCCGTGCGCTGGACGGCGACATCGTCACCGTCGTCGGCGACGTGTCGGTGGAGGACGACGCCCGCGCGATGGTGGACGCCGCCGTATCGTCGTTCGGCCGGCTCGACGTGCTGGTGGGCAACGCCGGGGTGATCCCGTTGAGCACCATCGACCAGACCTCGGTGGCCGACTGGGACCACGTGATGGCGGTCGACGGCCGCGGCCTGTTCCTGACCTGCAAGTTCGCCATCGAGCAGATGGCCGAGCAGGGCTCGGGAGCCGATCGTGCTGCTGTCCTCGATCTCCGGGCATGCGCGGCCAGGTCGGCCAGGCGGCGTACGGACCGGCCAAGTACGTCGCCACCGGTCTCACCCACCATTTGGCGATCGAGTGGGCCGCCCGCGGGATCCGCGTCAACGCCGTGGCGCCCGGCACCATCCGCACCGACGCCGTCGTGGCGCTGCTCGAGACCCCCGAGGGCCAGTCCTACGTCGAGGAGATCGAGGGCCGGCACCCGATCGGCCGGCTCGGCGAGCCGCGCGAGGTGGCCGAGGTGATCGCGTTCCTGGCCTCCGACGCGGCGTCGTTCGTCACCGGTGCGGTGCTGCCGGTCGACGGGGGCTACCTGGCGCAATAGGTCCAATTCGGTGGTTGAGGTGCGAGGGCCCCCGGGCCCGAGCCTCGAAACCACACGTCCAGATCGGAGGTTTCGAGGCTCGTCGCTGGCGCTCCTCGCACCTCAACCGGCGGCGTCGTCGTGGTCGAGCGCCCGCATGCTCGCGGGGTGGAACAGGCCGACGAGCACCACGGCGGCCACGGCCGCGAGCCCGATGGCGAGCGGGAGCGTGTCACCGTCGCGGAACCCCCACGCCAGGCCGAGCTGGATGAGCTGGGCCAGCAGCACCGGCGCCCTCGCCCACGGCGTACACCGAATCAGCTGCCAGCCGCAGAACACCAGCAGCGCGCCGTACGCCGCGAAGAACCCGGCCGTGGTCAGGCCCATGGTGACGCGCCCCGAGCTCAGGTTCAGCAGCTCGAGGAGGCCGAGAACGGCGATGACCAGGCCTTCCAGCAGCCGCCAGCGAGGCCGCGACGACCAAGGGCGCGGGAGCATCGGTTCGGCTCAGGGCGGGCACGCGACCCACCCTAGGTGGTCTGGCTGGGGGCGCCTCGGGTACAGGCGCTGTGATGCAGCCTACGGGAACAGGGGCTTGTTTCACGTTCCAATAGTTGCCAGTCTGGGGGGTGGCGCTCGTGAACGCGTTCACTTCACCGTGCCCGCGAACTCCCTGCAGCCCCACCTGCCCCAGGCCCCCGGGCGCAATGCCCTGACCCGATGTCGTACGGAAAGAGGACCCCTCAGCCATGGATTGGCGCAACCGTTCCGCGTGCCTCGACGAGGACCCGGAGCTGTTCTTCCCGATCGGCAACACCGGTCCGGCCATCCTCCAGATCGAGGAGGCCAAGCAGGTGTGCCGTCGCTGCGAGGTGCGCGAGCAGTGTCTGGCGTGGGCGCTCGAGGCTGGTCAGGACCACGGCGTCTGGGGTGGGCTCAGCGAGGACGAGCGGCGCGCTCTCAAGCGCCGCAACGCCCGCGCCCGCGTGCGCACCTCCGCCTGACGCAGTCAGTCCTGGGGTAGGTCCACCGACACCCGCGCGCCGGCCTGGCCGTGCGCCGGGCCGATCTCGAGCAGCCCGCCGAGCTCCGACTCCACCAGCGTGCGCACGATCGACAGGCCCAGGTGGGTGCTCCGGTCGAGTGTCGAAGTCGTCGGGCAGCCCGCGACCGTCGTCCTCGACGACGACGTGCAGCCGTCCGACCAGCCGGCGGGCACTGACCACGATCACCCCCGGCGCCGCCGCGTCCGGCGTCGTAGCCGTGCTCGACGGCGTTCTGCAGCACCTCGGTGAGCACCATCGCCAGCGCCGTGGCGGCCTCGGAGGGCAGGATCCCGAAGGAGCCCGTACGCCGGACCCGGACGCGCTCCCCCAGCGCGCTGACCTCGGTGACCATCCGGCCCAGCCGGTCGGCGATCTCGTCGAACGCGACGTGCTCCTCGGGTGACTGGCTGAGCGTCTCGTGCACGATCGCGATCGTGCCCACGCGGCGTACGGCCTCCTCGAGGGCCGCCTTGGCGTCCGGCGCCTCGATCCGCCGGGCCTGCAGCCGCAGCAGCGCCGCGACGGTCTGGAGGTTGTTCTTCACGCGGTGGTGGATCTCGCGGATGGTGGCCTCCTTGGTCACCAGCTCGCGGTCGCGCCGTCGCAGGTCGGTGACGTCGCGCAGCAGGATCAACGCCCCGATCCGCTCGCCTTCGGGCCGCAGCGGGATCGCGCGCACGATGAGCACCACGTCGTCGGTGCCGACCTCGGTGTCGCGGGGTGCGCGGCCCAGCAGCACGGTGCTGAGCGTCTCCTCGTCGGTGCGGTGCAGCGGCGGCACCAGCGCCCGGGTCAACGACGCCAGCTCGAGCCCGGTGAGGTCGCCGCTGTGCCCGAGCCGGCGGTAGACCGACAGCGCGTTGGGGCTGGCGTAGGCAACCCGCCCGTCCACGTCGATCCGCAGGAACCCGTCGCCGACCCGCGGTGAGTCGGCGTGGTCGCTGCGCTGGCCGGGGTTGGGGAAGTGGCCCGACGCGATCATCTGGGTCAGGTCGGCCGCCGTCTGGAGGTAGGACAGCTCCAGCCGGCTGGGGGTGCGGATCCCCAGCAGGTTGGTGTTGCGCGCCACCACCGCGACGATCCGGTCCTCCCGTCGTACCGGGATCGCCTCCGCTCGCACCGGGACGTCGTCGCGCCACTCGGGGTCGCCGTCGCGCATCGGCCGCCCGCGCTCGTACGCCGCGTCCAGCAGCGGCCGGCGCCCAGCCGGCACGAAGGTGCCCAGCACGTCGTCGACCAGGGCGGTCGGGCCCGTCGTCGGGCGCATCTGGCCGGCCGCCCAGAAGCCTCGGCCCTCGCGGTCGGGCAGCCACAGCACCAGGTCGGCGAAGGAGAGGTCGGCGATGATCTGCCAGTCCGCCATCAGCAGCTGGAGCCACTTCACGTCCTCGTCGTCGAGGTCGGTGTGGCTGCGCACCAGGTCGGTCAGGGACGGCACGCTGCCCACGGCGGTGAGGAGGGCCGTGTCTGGCGCGGGGTGAGGGTCGGCGCACGACCCTCGGGCTACTCGCACAGCCTCTCACCAGTGGGCTACACGCTTTCGCCCGACCGCCCATGGCACCATGTCCCCCATGACTCGGGCCTACTGGAGCAACGTGAAGGCCTCCGGCCTGGCCGTGCCCGAAGATCGCCCGCTCGCCGACCTGACCACCGAGCTGACCACGATGCTCGGCTCGCCCGACCCACACATGCGCGACGGGCTGGCCTATCCCACGCTGGCCACCTGGGTCGACCGCGGCGTCTACGACGACCTGATCGCGGGCCTGGGCGACGGCATGTGCGCCGGCCTCACCGTGGGCCTGGGCGAGCAGGACACCGACTCGGTCTTCCGCCGTGCCTTCTCGGTGCTGGTGCTCGCCGAATGCATCGACCGCGACAACGAGCAGGGCCTGATGCCCGCCCTGAAGCTGCTCGAGTGGGGCGACCACATCGCCTCCTGGTACCTCCGCGAGCGCGACGTGCGCGGCTTCGTGCCCGGCAAGGGCTGGGCTCACGCCGTCGCCCACGGCGCCGACGCGATCGGCGTGCTGGCGCGTTCGCCGCACTTCGGCCGCAACGAGCTCACGGTCCTCCTCGACGTCATCGGCGACCGGGTGCTCGCGCCGGTCGACGCGCCGTACGGCCACGGCGAGCCGGACCGGATGGCGATGGCCACGATGACGGTGCTGCGCCGCAACCTGGTGCCGCTGTCGGTCGTCGAGCCGTGGGTCGCCCGGATCACCGCGGGCGCCGAGCTCGCCTACGACGGCGAGACCGACCCGTTCCTGCCGACCGCCAACGCCGAGGCGTTCCTGCGGGCGCTCCACCTCCAGCTGGCCATCGCGCCGAACTCACCCGACGTACGCCCCGACCTGCTGCTCGTCGTGATGTCCGCGCTGCGGTCGACCAACCCGTCGTACCTCACCTGACGACCACCGCTCGGCCGGTAACGTGCGGCCATGACCCAGGAACTCTCCGGCCACGCGGGCGAGCTGGCCGTCGCGGTGGCGCGTGCCCACGGCGTGGAGACGATGTTCACCCTGTCCGGCGCCCATGTCTTCCCGATGTACGACGGCGCGGTCAAGGCCGATCCCCCGATGCGGCTGCTCGACGTCAGGCACGAGCAGACGGCGACGTTCGCCGCCGAGGCGACCGGCAAGCTGACCCGCCGGCCCGGGCTCGCCGTGCTGACCGCCGGGCCCGGCGTGACCAACGGGATCAGCGCCATCGCCCAGGCCCAGTTCGCGGGCTCGCCGATGGTCGTGGTCGGCGGTCGAGCCCCGCAGAACCGCTGGGGCAGCGGCAGCCTCCAAGAGCTCGACCAGCCGCCGATCATCGCCCCGATCGCCAAGCTCGCGCGCACCATCCCGACCGCCGGCGAGGTTGCGGCGGGCATGCACGAGGCCTTCACGGCCGCAGGGTCGTCGCACCGAGGGCCGGTGTTCGTCGACGTGCCGATGGACGAGTTCTTCAACCAGGGCACCGGCACGCTGCCGACGGTGTCCGCCTCGCGCGGGGCCGACCCGGACCCCGAGGCCGTCGAAGCCGTCGCCGCCCTGCTCGCCGCGGCCGAGCGCCCGGTGCTGATCCTCGGCACCGACGTCTGGGCCGACGGCGCCGAGGAGGCGGCCCTCGAGCTCGTGGAGAGCGCCGGGCTCCCGGCGATCACCAACGGCATGGGACGCGGCGTGATCCCCGGTGGTCACCCGTTGCTCGTGACCAAGGCCCGCGGTCAGGCGCTGGCGGGCGCCGACCTGGTGGTCGTGGCCGGCACCCCGCTCGACTTCCGCCTCGGCTACGGCGTCTTCGGCGGCAAGGACGGCGCCACCCCGGCGCGCGTCGTCCACCTCGCCGACTCCCCCGGCCAGGTGGCGCAGCACGCCGAGCTCGCCGCGTCGGCGTCCGGCGACCTGACGGCCCTCCTGACGGGGGTCCGCGACGTGCTCGACAAGCTGGGCAGGCCCGACTGGTCCGGGTGGGTGGGCGACCTCCAGACGGGCGTGCGCGCCGCCGCCGAGCGCGACGCCGAGCTGCTCGGGGCCGAGGCCGACCCGATCCACCCCGCTCGCATCTACGGCGAGCTGGTGCCGCGCCTGGCCGACGACTCGGTCGTGATCGGCGACGGCGGCGACTTCGTGAGCTTCGCCGGCAAGTACGTCGAGCCGAAGCGTCCCGGCGGGTGGCTCGACCCGGGGCCCTACGGCTGCCTGGGCGCCGGGCTGGGTTCGGCGATCGCCGCCCGGATCGCGCGGCCGTCCTCCCAGGTGGTGCTGCTGCTCGGCGACGGCGCCGCCGGCTTCTCGCTGATGGACGTCGACACCCTGGTCCGCCACGACCTGCCGGTCGTGATGGTGATGGGCAACAACTCCGCGTGGGGCCTGGAGAAGGGCCCGATGCAGATGCTCTACGGCTACGACGTGGTCGCCGACCTCGCCCACCGCACCCGCTACGACGAGGTGGTCAAGGCGCTCGGTGGCGCCGGCGAGACCGTGACGGACCCGAAGGAGATCGGGCCCGCGCTCGACCGCGCCTTCGCCGCGGGGGCGCCGTACCTCGTCAACGTGATCACCGACGTCGACGCGACCTACCCCCGCAACACCTTCGGGATCTGACGCGGTGCTGATCCGCCGGGCTGCGCCCGAGGACTACGAGACGGTCGGGGAGATCACCGAGGCGGCGTACGAGGACTTCCTCGAGGGTCCCGACGACTACTACCGCGCGTTCCTGCGCGACGCCGAGCGGCGCGACCGTGAGGCCGAGCTGTGGGTGGCGGTGGACGACGACGGGTCCCTGCTGGGCAGCGTCACCTCGCTCCCGCCGGGATCGCCGTGGCGAGAGCTCTCGGTCGACGGCGAGGGCGAGTTCCGGATGCTCGCGGTGTCGCCGTCCGCGCGCGGTCGCGGCGTCGGGGAGGCGCTGGTGCGGCAGTGCGAGGAGCGCGCCGCGGCGGCCGGGGCGAGTCGGATGTGGCTCGCGACGCTCGACGAGATGACCCACGCGCAGCGGGTCTACGCGCGGCTCGGCTACCACCCCGAGCCCTCGCGCGACTGGGACCCGGTGCCCGACATCCTTCCCGACGTCCACCTGAGGGCCTGGACCAAGGAGCTGTGATGGAGGCGCTCCGCTGAGGTTCACCGTCACCGACGCCGACACCGCGGCGGCGGTCGGCTCGGGCAGCCTGCCGGTCCTCGGTACGCCGCGGCTGCTGGCCTGGTGCGAGGCCGCCACCTGTGCCGCCATCGACCCGACCCTCGCCGAGGGCTCCACCAGCGTCGGCACCCGCGTCGAGCTCGAGCACCGCGCCGCGAGCCCGGTGGGTGCGACGGTCGAGGTGACCGCCTCGACGTCGTACGTCGACGGCCGCCTGCACCGCTTCACCGTCGTCGCCCGCCACACCGTCGACGGCGCCGAGAAGGTCGTCGCCACCGCCGAGATCACCCGCCTGGTCGTGGACTGCGCCAGTTCCTCGAACCGCCTCTGACCTTGGTTCCGAGACGGTCCCTGCGCTGTATCCCGTCCGGGCTCGCAAGCTCGCCAACGCCCGGGCGCTCGGCGATTTCGTCCACAGGCACCACCCCTGGGAGACTGCTGGGTCGACGTAACTTCGAGGAGGAACACCATGGGCAAGACCGGTCGCAAGCGCCGCGCGCGCAAGAAGAAGGCCGCGAACCACGGCAAGCGTCCCAACGCCTGACGGTTCGCCCTCTGCCGACAGCATCGAGCCCCCGCCGGACTACCGGTCGGGGGCTCGTCGCTGTTCGGAGAACGCTGGGCGTCCGGGCCGCTCAGCCCTCGTGCATCTGGATCGAGATCTCCTGGAGCCGGACGCGGACCCGGTCACGCAGGGCGTCGGGGGCGGTCTCGCTGCACGACCGCGCCACGATCGTCTTGATCGTGCGCTGGACGTCGTACCTCTCGAAGCACGGTGCGCACTCCTCGAGGTGCACCTTGACCACCGCGACCTCGGTCGCGTCGAGCTCGTTGTCGAGCAGGTAGACGATGCGGTCGAGGAAGTCGGCGCAGGACTCGTGGTCGCCGGTCTCGCGCGTCATGAGTCACCCTCCTGTCCCACACGGATCAGGTCGTTGGTCCGGACGTAGTCGGACAACATCTCCCGCAGCTGCCGGCGACCGCGGTGCAGCCGGGACATCACGGTGCCGATCGGCGTCTCCATGATCTCCGCGATCTCCTTGTAGGCAAAGCCCTCCACGTCGGCGAGATAGACGGCGAGGCGGAACTCCTCGGGCAGCCGCTGGAGGGCGTCCTTGACCTGGGAGTCGGGCAGGTGCTCCAGCGCCTCCATCTCGGCGGACCTCAGGCCGGTCGAGGAGTGCGACTCGGCCCGGGCGAGCTGCCAGTCCTCGACGTCCTCGGACATCGACTGCTGCGGCTGGCGCTGCTTCTTGCGGTAGGTGTTGATGAAGGTGTTGGTGAGGATGCGGTAGAGCCAGGCCTTGAGGTTGGTGCCCGGCTTGAACTGGTGGAACGAGCCGTAGGCCTTGGCGAAGGTCTCCTGCACGAGGTCTTCGGCGTCGGCGGGGTTGCGGGTCATCCGCATGGCCGCGGAGTAGAGCTGGTCGAGGAATGGCAGCGCGTCGCGCTCGAAACGAGCGGTGCGCTCGGCCTCGGTCTCGGTCGCGAGGTCCACGACCTCGACCTCGGCGGAAGTCTTCGGGTAGGTCAGTCATCGCCTCCCAATCTACTGGGGAGGCGGGACGATCCAGCACGGCGAGCACGTGACATGGAACATCCGCGCCGGCTCAGGGATTCCCTCAGCTATTTCCGGCGACCTCGCGGACGATCCACTCCAGGGTCGACTCGACCACGACGGCCATCGCGTCCTCCTCGGTGACACCGCTCCGCTTGGGGGTCGCGAACCCGTGGTCGGCCGACGGTACGACGGCCAGGTCGAGGTGGTCGGGGAACTCGTCGGGCCGCCCGAAGGTGTCGTTCTCGCCCTGCACGACGAGCGTGGTCACACCTGCGCCCAGCAGCTCGTCGAGCCGTGACTTCTCGGGCCGGCCGGGCGGGTGCAGCGGGAAGGCCAGCGCGAGGCAGCCGGCCGCGCCGAGGGTCCGGGCGGTCCGCGCCGCCGACCGAGCCCCGGCCGAGCGGCCGCCGACGACGAGCGGGGTGCGGGTGCGCAGCGCGCTGGCGGCGGCGATGAAACCGGCGTCGAGAGTGGCGGGAGGGCTGGCGACCTTGCGGCCGGCCACCCGCCACGGCTGCTCGAACAGCTGCACGCTGATGCCCTGGCGGGGCAGCGTCGCGGCGAGGGCCTCGAGGTCGCGGGTGTCGATGCCGCGCCCGGCGCCGTGGCTGAGCAGCAGCGTGGCCACCGGGCGTCGGGCACGGTAGCTGACCAGGCGGCCGTCGCCGTGCGGCGTACCGATGCGCTGCTCGGTGGGCATGGCGCGCAGTCTGTCAGGCCAGCTCGGGAACGTCGTCCAGCGGCAGCGGCTCCATCAGCTCGGGGCCGTTGTTGCGCACGTTGCTCACGGCCTTGGAGACCGGGTAGGCCTCGAGGGTGCCGGGTGCGGCCGGGACCAGCAGGGCCAGCAGGGCGTCCTTGTCCTTGGTGGTCGGGTCGAGCCAGCTCGACCAGCGGTCCTTCTCGACCATCAGGGGCATCCGGTCGTGGATGTGGCCCACGTCGTCCTCGGCGTCGGTGGTGATCACGGTGCAGGTCCACCGGAAGCGGTCGGGGTCGTCTTCCGCCTTCTCGGGGTCGCGCCAGATCTCGTAGAGGCCCGCCATCGCGAGCACGCCGTGGTCCTTGGGCCGGATGAAGAAGGGCTGCTTGAGCGGCTTGCCGGACTTGCCCAGCTCCGAGGTGGGGTACCACTCGTAGTAGCCGTCGGCCGGCAGCAGGCAGCGCCGCGAGGAGAAGGCCCGCCGGAACGCCGGCTTCTCCGCGACGGTCTCCATCCGGGCGTTGATCATCCGGCTGCCGATCTTGGGGTCCTTGGCCCACGACGGGATCAGCCCCCACGTCAGCGCGCGGAGCTGACGATCGGCTGGGACGCCCTGCTCGCCCTCCTCCTTGGACTGGCCATTTTGGGGCCGCTCGACGACGGCGTACACCTCCTTGGTCGGGGCGACGTTGTAGTCGGCCTTGAGGGCCGTGGGCACGCGGTTGTCGACGACCTCGAACTCCTCGATGAGGTCCTCGGGCTTGCGGCTGGAGGCGTATCGACCGCACATGCGGCCAGGGTAGGGCCTGCCACCGACCCACCCCGTCGGGCGACGACCAGCCATGAGCGGTTGGTGTAGGAAGGAAGACATGACGCTCGTCCGGCTCGCCGCCCGCCCGATGCTCGCCTCGATGTTCTTCGTCGGCGGCCTCGACGCCGTCCGGAACGCCGGCAAGAGTGCAGACGCCGCCGAGCCGGTGACCGACAAGCTCGCGCCGCTGCTGCGCAAGTACGTCCCGCAGCTGCCTGAGGACCCCAAGTCCTTGGTCCGCATCAACGGAGCCGCGCAGATGGCGGCCGCGTTCATGCTGGCCACCGGACGCATGCCGCGGCTCTCGGCGGCCGTCCTGGCTGCCTCGCTGGTGCCGACCACCGCCGCCGGCCACCGGTTCTGGGAGGAGACAGGACCCGCAGAAGAAGGCCATGCAGCGCATCCACTTCTTCAAGAACGCCTCCATGCTCGGCGGCCTGCTGCTGGCCGCCGTCGACACCGAGGGCAAGCCGGGCGTCGCCTGGCGCGCCCGCCGCGCCGCGTCCGACGTACGCCGCGAGGCCCGGCAGCTGGCCAAGGACGCCCGCCACCAGACGGCCAAGGCTCGCTGACCGGGCGCAGCTCCGAGGCTCGACGCCTGACGGCCTCCTCACCAGCCGGAATCGCTCCTGCTTGAACGGTCAGTCAAAGTCGTGGGAGGATGCGGCTCCATCGACCGGAGGCCCGATGAGCGAGACGAGGCGATCAAGACCGCGTTCCACGAGGTGACCGCCGCGCAGGGCGGTTCGCACTACGAGGACGGCGGGTGGACGTGGCTCGAGGGGTTCGGCGACCTGCCGAAGGAGTACGCCGCGATCCGCGACGACGTGGCGGTGTGGGACGTCTCGCCGCTGAACAAGTGGGAGTTCCGCGGACCCGACGCGCTGCAGGGGCGCCCAGCGGGCGTTCAGCAACGACGCGCTCGGGCTCGAGGTCGGGCAGGTGCGCTACGGCGCGTTCCTCGACGCCGACGGGCTGATGGTGGACGACGGGACCGTGTTCAACACCGGCAGACATGGGCGGGAGGACCACTGCTGGGTGATGACCAACGGCAGGGACCACGAGGAGTACTTCGGGGAGCTGCTGTCGGGCCTCGACGCGCAGGTCGAGTGGATCACGCCGTCGATGCCGCACCTCGGCGTGATCGGTCCGCGCTCGCGCGAGGTCGTCCAGAAGCTCACGGACGAGGACCTCGGGTCGCTGAGGTACTTCCGGTTCATCCCGCGGCCCGTCAAGGTCGCCGGCGTGGACGTGCACCTGTCGCGGACCGGGTACGGCGGCGAGCTCGGGTTCGAGCTGTTCCTGCTCGACCCCGCCGACGCCGAGACCCTCTGGAACGCGGTCGTCGGCGCGGGCGTGACGCCGATCGGCACCGACGCGATCGAGGTCGCCCGGGTCGAGGCCGGGCTGATCGTGACCGACTACGACTACGAGCCGCACGAGCGCACGCCGTTCGACTTCAACCTCGACCGGATGGTGCGGCTCGGCCAGGGGCTCGGTTTCGCCGGCGAGGACGCGCTGCGCGCCGTGGCTGCGGACCCGCCCAACCGCTTCGTCACGCTGCGCTACGAGGCCGACGCGCTCCCCGAGTACGGCGCGGCGGTCACCAAGGACGGCGAGGAGGTCGGAGTCCTCACGAGCCCGACCGACAGCCCGAGGTTCGGCAAGATCGGGCTCGCCGTGATCGAGAGCGCGCAGGCGAGCGTGGGGAACACGCTGGGCGTGGCCGTCGGCGACGGGATCGTCTCCGCAACGGTCGACGTGCTGCCGATCTACGACACGGAGAAGAAGCGCCCCCGCTCGTAGCCACTCGCTCGGTGGTTGAGGTGCGAGCGCAGCCTCGAAACCCGGTGACAGGGCGTGGTTCGGGCCTCGTGGCGCTCCTCGCACCTCAACCACCGAAATCAGCCGACTAGGCTGCGCCGGGTGATGACGACGTACCTCGACCCGTGGCCGGCGCCTCGCGCGCGCGGCCCGGTCGACGTCGACGGTCTCGCTGCCCGGCAGCAAGTCCCTGACCAACCGAGCGCTGGTGATCGCCGCCCTGGCCGACGGACCTTCCGTCGTACGCCGGGCCCTGCGGTCGCGCGACACCGTGCTGATGGCGACGGCGCTGCCGCGCTCGGGGCCGAGGTCGACACCTCCGGCGACGACTGGGCGGTGAGCCGCGGCCGTTCGACCGCGACGCGGAGATCGACTGCGGACTGGCCGGCACGGTGCTGAGGTTCGTGCCGCCGGTCGCGTCGCTGTCCACCGGGGCGGTGACCTTCGACGGCGACCCGCACATGCGCCAGCCGTCCGGTCGGCGACGTGCTCTCCGCGCTGCGCGGTCTCGGCGTGACGGTCGACGACGACGGCCGCGGCGCGCTGCCGTTCGTCGTCCGGGGCGACGGCGCACGTGCCGGGCGGGCAGGTCGTGATCGACGCGTCGGCGTCCTCGCAGTTCGTCTCGGCGCTGCTGCTCGCGGGCGCTAGCTACGACAAGGGCGTGGACGTGCTGCACGACGGCAAGCCCGTGCCGTCGATGCCGCACATCGAGATGACCGTCGCGCTGCTGCGTCGCCACGGCGTCGACGTCGACGACTCCGAGCCCAACCGCTGGCGCGTTGCTCCCGGCACGGTCGCCGCCAGGGACACCACGATCGAGCCCGACCTGTCCAACGCCGCGCCGTTCCTGGCCCTGGCGGCGACCGCTGGCGGCACCGTCACGGTGCCCGGCTGGCCGAGTGAGACCACGCAGCCGGGCGACGCGCTGCGCGACCTGCTCGCCCGGATGGGCTGCGAGGTCGACCTCGGACGACGACGGCCTGACGGTCGCGCGGTACCGGCCGGACTCGAGGGCATCGACGCCGACCTCCACGACGTCGGCGAGCTCACTCCCGTCGTCGCGGCGCTGTGCGCGCTCGCCGAGTCGCCGTCGGTGCTGCGCGGCATCGCCCACATCCGCGGCCACGAGACCGACCGGCTGGCCGCGCTCGCCCGCGAGCTCGGCGGCCTCGGCGCCGACGTCGCCGAGACCGAGGACGGCCTCGCCTTCCGGCCCGCTGCCCTGCACGGCGGGCTGTTCCACACCTACGCCGACCACCGGATGGCTCACGCCGCCGTGGTCGTCGGGACGGCCGTCGACGACGTGCTGGTCGAGGACGTCGCGCACCACCGGCAAGACGTTCCCCGGGTTCCCCGACGCGTGGGAGCGCCTGCTGTGACTCCCGGGCCAACGTCGCTACGGCGAGCACGACCAGGAGCACTACGACCGGCCCCGCCGCCACACCCGCCCGCGCACCAAGGAGCGGCCGTCGTACGACGACGCGCAGCGACGGCCTGGTGCTCACGGTCGACCGCGGTCGCTACGGCGTGGTCGTCGACGACGTGGCCGTGACCGCGATGAAGGCGCGCCCGCTGGGCCGCAAGGCCGTGGTGGTCGGCGACCGCGTGCGCGTGGTCGGTGACGTCTCCGGCGACGAGGGCAGCCTGGCTCGCATCGTCGAGGTCGCCGACCGCTCGACGGTGCTGCGCCGCAGCGCCGACGACGACGACGCCGTCGAGCGGGTGATCGTCGCGAACGCCGACCAGCTGGTCATCGTCAGCGCCCTCGCCGATCCCGAGCCGCGGACCGGCCTCATCGACCGTGCCCTCGTGGCGGCGTTCGTCGCGGGCATGAAGCCACTGCTGTGCCTCACGAAGGCCGACCTGGCCGACCCGGAGACGCTGCTGGTGACCTACCGGCCGCTGGGCGTGCCATGGGTGGTGACCCGCAAGGGTGGCGACCTCACCGAGCTGCGCGACCGCCTGCACGAGCGGACCAGCGTGCTGCTCGGCCACAGCGGCGTCGGCAAGTCCACCCTCGTCAACGCGCTGGTGCCCGACGCCGACCGCGAGATCGGCCACGTCAACGCCGTCACCGGGCGCGGCCGGCACACCTCGACATCGGCGATCATGCTGCCGCTGCCCGGACGCCGCCGGCTGGATCATCGACACCCCGGGCATCCGCTCCTTCGGGCTCGCGCACGTGCAGCCGGAGCACCTGATCGAGGCGTTCCCCGACCTCGACGAGATGACCGAGGACTGCCCCCGCGGCTGCACCCACGGCACCGACGAGCCCGAGTGCGGGCTCGACGAGGCCGTCGAGCGCGGCGAGGCCGACCCGGTCCGGGTGGAGTCGTTCCGGCGGCTGCTCGCGGCTCGGTCGCTGCCGGTCTACTGAATACTCGGCTGGCGCCGGCCGGCCGCGGTGCCTAGCGTGGCCGCACCGACGACCGCAGGAAGGAGGCTCGAGATGAGGACCCAGCGTGCCCTTGCCTCCCTCGAACCTTCCAAGGCGGTCACGCTGTGCACCTGCACCAACCCCGGCTCAACCTCGGCATCGTCGCCCACGTCGACGCCGGCAAGACCACGCTGACCGAGCGCCTCCTCTACGAGACCGGCGTCAGCACCCACCTCGGCCGCGTCGACCACGGTGACACCGTCACCGACGCCGACGCCATCGAACGCCGCCGCGGCATCACCATCCGCTCGGCCGTCGTCGCGTTCACGGTCGACGACCTCAAGGTCAACCTCGTCGACACCCCCGGCCACGCGGACTTCGTGGCCGAGGTCGAACGCGCCCTGGCCGTCCTCGACGGGGCCGTCCTGGTGGTCTCGGCACGTCGAGGGCATCCAGGCCCAGACCCGCGCGCTGATCCGGATCATGGAGCGGCTCGGCATCCCGTTCCTGGTGTTCGCCAACAAGATCGACCGCAGCGGCGCCTCCGATGGACGGCACGCTGGCCGCGCTGCGCGAGGCGCTGGCCGGTGACGCGATCGCCCTCAATGATCCGGCCGCCATCGGCTCGAGGTCGGCGTCGGTGACGGCTCGTCGCGGTACGGACTTCGCAGACGAGCTGGCCGACCGGCTGTCGGTCTTCGACGACGACGTCGTCCGCGCGTACGTCGAGGGGTCGCCGCCCCCGAGTGCGACCTGCTCGCGTCCCTGGCGCGGGCGACGGCCGCCGGCCGCATGCACCCAGTCGTCTTCGGCGCGGCCCTGACCGGGGTCGGCGTACGCGACGTGCTCGCGGCCGTGGCGACGTACCTGCCCCCGGCCGGCGGCTCGCCCGACGATCCCCTGCACGCGAGCGTCTTCAAGATCGAGCAGGACGCCGGGGGCCACCCGCTCGCGTACCTCCGGATGCGCGGCGGCACGCTCACCTCTCGCGACGACGTGGTCCGCCACCACCGCGGGCGGGACGGCGCAGTGACGCCGGTCGCGGGACGTGCGCAACGGGTGGCGACGTACGCCGCCGGTGCCGCCACCACCGACACGACCGCCGTCGCCGGCGACATCGCCACCGTCGTCGGGCTGCCCGACGCCGAGATCGGGGACCAGCTCGGGCGCTGGGACCCGGCGTACGGGCTCCGCGTCTTCCCGCCACCCGGGCTCGAGTCCGTCGTCGTGGCACAGGACCCGGCCGACCGCGGACGGCTGTTCGAGGCCGTCCAGCGGCTCAGCGCCCAGGACCCGCTCATCGACGCCCGCCTCGACGGCGCGGACCACGAGCTGACCGTGAGCCTCTACGGCGAGGTGCAGCGCGAGGTGCTCACCGCGCGGCTGGCCGAGGAGTTCGGGATCGCGGCCGACGTCCTCGAGTCGCGGACCGTGCTCGTCGAGCGGGTCGCCGGGGTCGGCGAGTGGGCGCTCGAGGTCCGGACCGGCAACGCCAGCGTGGCCTACCGGGTCGAGTCCGGGCCGCCGGGATCCGGGGAGAGGTACGTGATGGGCACCGAGCGCGGGTACATCTTGCCGTCCCACCACCGCGCCATCGAGGAGGCCGTGCCGCGGGTGATGGCCTCCGGGCTGCGGGGTTGGCGGGTCGTGGACTGGGTGGTGACGCTCACCAACGCGCGGTTCAGCGCGCCGATACCTCCCGCCGGGTACTACCGCGACCTCACCGAGACGGCGCTGCGGCGGGCCCTGCGCGAGGCGGGTACGTGCGAGTGCGAGCCGGTCAGCGCCTTCGAGGTCGAGGTACCGGAGGAGTCGTTCACAGCGGTGCTGCACGTGCTGACGGCGGCGGGCGCCACGCCGGACCTGCCGGTGTTCTCCGCCGGTCGCTGCACGGTCAACGGAACGATCCCGACCCGCTCCGTTCACGCGGTGGAGCGTGGGCTGCCGGAGCTGACCGGCGGGCGCGGCTTCCTGGTCAGCGAGCCGGCGGGCTTTGTCCCGATCTAGCGGACGCTAGCTCCAGACGGCGCGGGAGCCGGCGTCGCCGGTCAGCCCCACCCACACCAGCGTCGCCACGGCGCTGATGGCGACCAGTGCCAACAGGACTGTGCGCGCGGTGCCCGCGCGGTCGTGGAAGTAGTAGGTCGTCGCCACGGTGACGATCCCGAAACCCGAGGCGATCCAGCGCAGTGTCTTGGCGTAGTCCTCGTGGGTCTCGATGTTCTCCAGGGCCTCGCCCGAGAAGTTCGCGAACCGGTCGCTGTCGAAGAAGTTCTGCCCCGTGAGGTAGGCGGCCCAGATGGACCCGAACGCGACCAGCGCCAGCACCAGCGTCGGCCAGCGCAGCAGGTCGCGGTAGCGCGGCAGAGCGACGTACGCGAGTGCGCTCAACGCGGCCAGCGGTCCGAACACCACCGCCGCGTGGATGACCAGGATGTGGAGCGGAAGGCCGGTGACCGACCATTCCATTGCCGACAGCAGGGCGGACAATTCGGCTGGGCCAGCGGAGACAGTCACGCCTCATCGTACGGATGGACCGGGAGTTCGGTTCGGCGCACCTTAGTCTGAGGCCCATGCCGATCTCCGGGCCCGCGTCGGGCTCCAGAGGTCGACTTCACCGACGACCTGCGCCTGGCCCACGTGCTCGCCGACGACGCCGACTCGATCACGCGTCGACCGGTTCAAGGCGCTCGACCTGCACGTGATGAGCAAGCCTGACCTGACGCCGGTCACCGACGCCGACCAGGCCGTCGAGCAGGCCATCCGCCGTACGCTCGGGCGGGTCCGGTCGCGCGACGCCGTGCTCGGCGAGGAGCACGGCTCGACCGGCCACAGCCAACGCCAGTGGGTCATCGACCCCATCGACGGCACCAAGAACTTCGTCCGCGGCGTGCCCGTCTGGGCCACCCTGATCGCGCTGGTCGTCGACGGCGAGGTCGTCCTCGGCGTGGTCTCCGCGCCATCGCTGCAGCGTCGCTGGTGGGCCTCCAACGGCGCCGGCGCGTGGACCGGCCGTTCCCTGCTGAAGGCGACGCGCTGCACGGTCTCCGACGTCCGGCGCCTCGAGGACGCCTCGCTGTCCTACTCCTCCCTCCACGGGTGGGAGGAGCGCGAGCGCCTCGACGACTTCCTCTCGCTGATGCGTCGCTGCTGGCGCAGCCGCGCCTACAGCGACTTCTGGTCCTACATGCTCCTGGCCGAGGGGGCCGTCGACATCGCTGCGGAGCCCGAGCTCGAGCTGTACGACATGGCCGCCCTCGACGTGATCGTGCGGGAGGCCGGCGGCCGCTTCTCCTCGCTCGACGGGACCGATGGCCCGTTCGGCGGCAACGCCCTGGCCACCAACGGACACCTCCACGAGGCCGTGCTCGCGTTCCTGGGGTCACTGCCCGACGACCACGACGACCCGGAGTTCCCCACCCAGGGCCCCGGCTCGGTCCACGACCTGCGCTCCCACCGCGACCGCGACTGACCACTCTTGATTCGTCTGCGGATCACTGCAAGTTCCACCGCTCGGGCTCGCAGACGAATCGGCGTCGGGGCGGCTACCGTTGAACGCCTCACCCCTGGAGACCACGGAGGCCCCTGAGATGCGGATCAGCGACGTCATCGGCTCGAAGTCCAGCAAGGACGTCATCACCATCTCGCCGGACGCGACCGTACGCGACCTGATCCGGCTCCTCTCCGAGCACAACGTCGGCGCCCTGATCGTCAGCGGTGACAGCGGCGCGGTCGACGGGATCGTCAGCGAGCGCGACGTCGTGCGTCACCTGCTCGACTCCGACGACTTCCTCGACGGAGCGGTGTCGGCGATCATGACCGTCGATGTGGCGACCGCCGAGCCGACCACCAGCCTCGACGAGATGCGAGCCCTGATGACCGAACGCCGGATCCGCCACGTGCCCGTGGTGTCGGACGGCCGGCTCACCGGCATCGTCTCCATCGGCGACGTCGTCAAGGCCGCGATGGACCAGCTGGAGTTCGAGCGCGACCAGCTCGACACCTACCTGCACCAGACCTGAGCCCGTGGTGGTTTCGAGGCTCGTCGCTAGCGCTCCTCGCACCTCAACCACCGAACGATCGGTGGTTGAGGTGTGAAGGCCGCCAGGCCTGAGCCTCGAAACCACCACGGCGGAGACGCCTGATAGACAAGTGCCATGGAGAAGCCCGAGATCGACTTCCCCGGCGACGAGCCGCCCGCAGACCTGGTCATCTCCGACGTGACGGAAGGTGACGGCGCCGAGGCGACGTCCGGCTCCGCCGTGTCGGTCCACTACGTCGGCGTCGCACACTCGACGGGCGAGGAGTTCGACGCGTCCTACAACCGCGGCACCCCGCTCCAGTTCCGGCTCGGCACCGGCCAGGTCATCCAGGGCTGGGACCAAGGGGTCGAGGGCATGAAGGTCGGCGGTCGGCGCCAGCTGGTCATCCCGCCCCACCTCGGCTACGGCGACCGCGGCGCCGGCGGCGTCATCAAGCCCGGTGAGACGCTGATCTTCGTGGTGGACCTGCTCGACGTGAGCTGAGCCGATTTCCGCCGCAACCGTCCCGGCTGGGATGATCATCGGGTGACCGAGAGCCCGCTGACGACCGACGTCCGCATCAGCGACGAGTCGATCAAGCTCGGCCAGTTCCTCAAGCTGGCCGACCTCGTCGACTCCGGATCCGAGGCCAAGCCCCTGCTGGCCGCCGGGATGGTCCGCGTCAACGACGAGGTGGAGACCCGTCGCGGTCGCCAGCTCGTCCCCGGCGACGTGGTGTCCCTCGCCCAGAGATCAGTGCGCGTCGTCGCCGCTCGTTGAGTCACGAAACCCGGTGAGTGGACAGGCAAACTGTTGGGCTTGCGGGGTTTCGAGACGGGCCTGACGGCTCTCCGCAACCAGCGATGACCGAGGTCGAGCGGCCTGACGGCCGTCTCGACCAGCGGACGTGCGCCGCCCTCCTCAACCAGCGACGACCGCGAAGGCGTGGATGACGACGCCGACAAGGCCACCGACGATGGTGCCGTTGATCCTGATGAACTGCAGGTCGCGGCCGACGTGCAGCTCGATGCGCCGTGCGGCCTCCTTGCCGTCCCAGCGCTCGATCGTGTGGGTGATGACGGCGGTGAGCTCGGCGCCGTAGCGGTCGATCGCGAACACCGCCGCGTCGGCGGCCAGCAGGTCGAGCCGCTTGCGCAGGTCTGAGTCGTCGACGAGCCGCTTCGCGAACGCCGTCAGCTCGACGAGCATGCGCGTGCGGACCGCACCCTCGGGGTCGACGAGCGATGCCTGCAGGGCCCTGCGGAGCGCGTTCCAGAGGTCCACGCTCGAGGCGAGCACCTGCGGGTGGTCGAGGAGCCGGTCCTTGAGCTTCTCGGTGCGGGCCTGGGTGTCGGCGTCGTGCTGGAGGTCGTGGGCCAGCTGGCGCAGCATCGAGTCGAGCGCCTGCCGAGCGTGGTGCGTGGGGTCGTGACGGATGTCGAGCAGCCAGTCGACGAGCTCGCGGTGCAGGCGCCGGGTGACGGCGTCGTTGAGCCGCGGCGGCGCCCACCACGGCGCCCGCTCCCCCAGCACCTCCGCGAAGCTGCCGGGGTTCTCCACCAGCCACGACGCCACCTCGTCGATCGCGAGGTCGACCAAGCCGTGGTGGAGGTCGTCGCGCACCACCTCGTCGAGCAGCCCGCCGAGCATCGGCGAGATGGGCTCCTCGTGGAACCGAGGCACCAACGCGTCCTGGACGAAGCCGGCGACGTGCTCGTCGGTCACCTTGCCGACCGCGATCCTCAGCAGCTCGGCGGCCTCGTCGACGACCCGACGTACGTTGACGGGGTCATCGAGCCACCGGCCCACGCGCAGCGAGATGGTCGCCGCCGCGACCCGGTCGCGGATGATGTCCTCCTGGAGGAAGTTCTCGCCGACGAACTCCTGCAGCCCGCGGCCCAGCTCGTCCTTGCGCTTGGGGATCAGCGCGGTGTGCGGGATCGGCAGGCCGAGCGGGTGCTTGAACAGCGCCGTGACCGCGAACCAGTCGGCCATCGCGCCGACCATCGAGGCCTCGGCGCCGGCGTTCACGAACCCGAGCCAGCCGTCCTGACCCCGCGTGGCGACGTAGACCACCGCCGCCAGCACCAGCAGCCCGACCGCGATCGTGCGCATCCGGCGCAGACCCCGACGCCGGGCCTCGTCGGCCGCGGGGTCGGGGGTGATCATGGAGATCACGCTCTGGTCGATTGCCACGACTCGATTCTCCCGTACGCCCGGGTGGCTGCCAGAATCGCGGCATGTCCACCCCGGGGCCCCGCACGGTCATCACCTTCGGGACCTACGACGTCTTCCATGTCGGGCACCTGCGCATGATCATGCGGGCGGCCGCCCTGGGCGACCGTCTGGTGGTGGGCGTGTCGGCCGACGCGCTGAACCTGAGCAAGAAGGGCCGCGAGCCGGTGTTCGCGCAGGACGAGCGGCTGGCGATCGTCGCCGCCCTCAAGCCGGTCGACGAGGTCTTCGTGGAGGAGAGCCTGGAGCTCAAGCGCCACTACATCGAGCAGTACGCCGCCGACGTGCTCGTCATGGGCGACGACTGGGAGGGCCGCTTCGACGAGTTCGCGGACATCTGCGAGGTGGTCTACCTGCCGCGTACGCCGGCCATCTCGACCACTGCCCTGATCGAGAAGATCTCGTCCGGCGACTGATCGAACCTTTCGCCTCGGGCTTGCATCTACCGGTCTAGGGTTGTCCGTGACCTGTACTCGGTCGCGCCCGCCGACGGCCTGACGACGACCCGGGCCGAACCCCCCTCGACGATGGGACTACACAGATGCGCCGAACGCCCTCCGCCACCCTGGTGGCTGCGGTCATGGTCGGGGGCTTGGCTCTGAGCTTGGCACCGGCCGCGGCCCCGGCCCTGGGCTCCGCGGCCGACGACGGCACGTCCGCCGTCGCCCCGCAGGCCCGCGCTGCCGGGTCGACCGACCGGGAGCGTGCGACGGCTGCCCTCGAGCGGGCCAAGGCGTTGTTCTCCGGCAAGGCGTCGCCCTCCGGCAGGGCGGCCGCCGACCGAGACGGCGGTGACCGTGTCCCGCGCCCGAGCCTCGACGCGACCATCGTGATGCGCGACCTGTTCAGCGTCCTCGACGACCTGTCCCCCGCCGAGCGCAAGGTGGCCAGGTCGATCCTGGCCCGGCCCACTGACGGCCCGAGGGACCCGTTCAACGACGGCTACGTCGTGCCGTCGGTGAAGAAGTGCAAGGGCAACTTCTGCATCCACTGGGTGACCTCGACCGAGGACGCGCCGCCCAGCCAGACCTGGGTCAACCAGATGCTGCGCCTGATGAACAAGGTCTGGAAGAAGGAAGTCAAGAAGCTCGGCTACCGCCCACCGGTCTCCGACCGGGGCCGCGGCGGCAGCAACAAGTTCGACGTCTACCTCGCGCAGATCGGCGACGAGGGCTTCTACGGCTACTGCTCGCCCGAGCGGAAGAAGCCCGGCTTCGACTGGGTGGCCGACGGCTACTGCGTGCTCGACAACGACATGGCGGAGTTCACTGCCTACAACTCCCCGATCGACAGCGCTCGGGTGACCGCGGCGCACGAGTTCTTCCACGCGATCCAGTTCGGATACGACTACGGCGAGGACGTCTGGTTGCTCGAGGCGACCGCCACCTGGATGGAGGAGCGGATCTTCGACGACGTCAACGACAACCGCCAGTACCTCCCGGCGGGCCAGGTCTACGACTCCCGTCACCCCGCTCGACTTCTTCACCTCCGGCGAGAGCCAGGCCTACGGCAACTGGGTGTTCTTCGAGTTCCTCAGCAAGAACTTCGGCAACGGCGTGGTCAAGAAGATCTGGAACAAGGCGTCAGCGTTCAAGCGCCCCGACTACTACTCCACCCAGGCCATCAACCAGGTCCTGAAGCCGAAGGGCGGGTTCAAGAAGGTCTACAGCCGGTTCGTCTCGGCCAACCTGCTGCCCGCCAAGTTCTACCCCGAGGGGCAGGCCTGGCCGTCCACGTTGCTGGGCAACACCTACACGCTGTCCAAGGCTGACCGACGTACGGGCAAGCACGGGAGTGGGCTGCTCCACATGAGCTCGCTGAGCTACGAGGTGAAGTCGTCCTCCTCGCTGGCCAGCAAGAAGTGGCGGCTCAAGGTGAAGATCGACGGCCCCGGGTCGTACCGCATGCCGGCCGCCTACGTGCTCGTGGTCAAGCGCAAGGGGACCGAGAAGCACTTCGTCCGGCTCAACGGCAAGGGCAACGGCCAGGTGGTCGTGCCGTTCGGCCGCAAGCAGGTGAAGTCCGTCTACATCTCGCTCGTCAACGCCTCCACGCGGTTCAAGTGCGGGAGGAAGTACCCCTACTCGTGCTCGGGCCTCCCCATCGACGACGGCCGCAGCTTCAGGGGCCAGCGCTACGAGTTCAGCGCGTCGGTCATCAAACGCCGCTGACCACTCAGTCGTTTACGCCGATCGTCGTCACCGCCACCGTGGCGGTGGCCTCGGTCGGCCTGCTGGTGCTCGCGGTCGCCGGTGACTGGCTCGGCGCCGACGTGGGCCGGGGCGATGTCTTCTGCGAGGTGCCCCACGACGTCGACGGCCCCTTCGGTGACTGGGTCCAGCCCGCGAACAGCCTGTCCAACCTGGGCTTCGTGGTCGCCGGCTTGGCGGTGGCGTGGCGGGCGGGCAAGCCCTGGCTGCTCGGCGACGTGCTGCCCCGCCTACGTGGGTCTGCCCACGGCGTACGCCGTCGTCACGGTGCTGCTCGGCCCGGCCAGTGCCGCGATGCACGCGACCGGCTCGGAGCTGGGCGGCCACCTCGACCTGCTGAGCATGTACCTGGTCGCGTCGTTCGCGGCGGCGTACGCGTTGATGCGGCTGGTCGGCCAGGGCGCGCTGTTCTTCTTCCAGGTGTTCTCGTTGCTGGTCGCGGCCTGCGAGCTGGTGGGCACCATCGACGCCGACGTGCCCGTCGTGCACATCGCCGGCAACCTCGCCTTCGGCGTGCTGCTGGTCACCGCGATCGCCATCGAGGTGGTGCTCTGGCGACGCGCTCCGAGCCGCCCGGCCGCCGCTCGGACCGACCTGCGGTGGGGCGGCGGCGCGGTGGCCGCCCTGGTCGTGGCCTTCGTGATCTGGAACCTCGCCCAGGGACCTTGGTGCGACCCGACCTCCTGGCTGCAGGGTCACGCCGCTTGGCACCTGCTCTGCGCGGTGGCGGCGTACCTGCTGTTCCGCCTCTACGCGAGCGAGCGGGTCACGGATCCGTTGCGATCGGTTGCGGTGCGGTCACGATCGGTGTCACCCCTGGATCGGTGACGCGCGCGTCCCTAGGTTCTGGCCATGGGTGTGCACGACTTCGACTTCTGGATCGGCGACTGGGACGTGTTCGGTCCGCAGGGCAAGCAGGTCGGCCGCAACACGATCACGCCGATGTTCGCCGGGCAGTCGGGGGGCATGGTCCACGAGCACTGGCACGGCAACGGTGGCGTCGAGGGTCGCAGCATCAACGCCTACGACGCCTCGCGGGGCTGCTGGCACCAGACCTGGATGGACTCCACTGGCGGCGTGCTCATGCTCGACGGCGGGATGCGTGACGGCGCGATGGTGATGGAGGGTTGGGGCGCCACGGGAGAGGACGGCCTGGACCCTGTCGACCGCCAGCGGATCACCTGGACACCTGGGGGCGACGGCCTGCGCCAGGTCTGGGAGACCTCGAGCGACGACGGGAAGACCTGGGAGGTCGCCTTCGACGGGCGGTACCGCCGGCGCGCTGGTGGTTGAGGAGGGACGCCCTGCTCCATGAGTTGGCCCGCCACGAAGCCAGCTGGCAGCGGGTGGTTTGGTGACGGGCCTTGACGGCCATCCTCAACCACCGGACGCTGAGGCATGACCGCACTGCTGCCGGAAGGTGCTGACGACGTCGGCCTGATCGACGGCGACCACAGCTCCTCGGCGTACACCAAGAAGGGCAAGCTGAAGACCGCGGCGTACGAAGAGGAGATGGAGCGACTCCAAGAGCAGCTGGTGCTGTTGCAGTACTGGATCCAGTCGCAGGGCCTGAAGGTGCTGGTGATCTTCGAGGGCCGCGGCTCCGCAGGCAAGGGCGGGGTGATCAAGCGGATCACCGAGCGCACCTCGCCGCGGACGGTCAGGGTCGTCGCGCTGCCCAAGCCCACCGAGCGGCAGCGCACGCAGTGGTACTTCCAGAGGTACGTCGAGCACCTGCCGGCCGCAGGCGAGATGGTGATGTTCGACCGGTCCTGGTACAACCGCTCGAACGTCGAGTGGGTGATGGACTACTGCTCGCAGGAGGAGCACCAGGAGTTCCTGCGCTCGTGCCCCGAGTTCGAGCGGATGCTCGTCAGGTCCGGCATCACGGTGATCAAGTACTGGTTCTCGGTGAGCTTCGAGGAGCAGCGCAAGCGCTTCGAGGCCCGCAACGCCGAGCCGCTCAAGCGCTGGAAGCTCAGCGACATGGACCTCGCCGAGCACGAGCTGTACGTGAAGTACTCGATGGCCAAGGACACCACCTTCCAGTACACCGACATCAAGCAGGCACCCTGGTACGTCGTCCCCTCCGACGACAAGAAGGCCGCCCGGCTCAACTGCATCAACCACCTGCTGAGCCAGTTCGACTACGTCGACGTCGCACCCGACGTCGTCGAGCTCCCGGTGATGAAGGAGCTGCCGTACGTGCGACCGCCGATGCACGAGCAGACGTTCGTCCCGAAGCTGTTCTGAGCCCTACTCGAGTCGGGTCGTGTGCCTGAGGCAGCGCCATAGCGCGCTCTCAGGCACACGACCCGAGCTGTCAGCTCACCATTGGAGGTTGGTCAGGGTCATGTTGGGCTCCCCCCTGGGGTCCACTCCGCCGTGGAGGGCAGGGACACACTTCCCTCCCGAGAATTGCTGGTTGTTGACCAGCTGACGCAGGCAGTTGCGCTGCGCCAGCTGACCCCAGTAGTTCGCGTGCCCACCCTCGGCCAGGGTGTAGTTGGTACCGAAGACCGTGGCAGTGCGGGCCTCGGTGACCCATTCGAGCTTGTCGGCCACGGCGGGGTTGGTCCCGTTGCCAGTGAAGTTGGGAATGTCCTCGATCAGCCCGACCCCCTTCTCGCACAGCCGGTGTCCCTTGAGTGCCTCCGACACGTCCATGAACTTGATCGCGGATGTGGTACTTAGTCCCGGAACCTCTTGGCGACGTTGAGCACGCTGCCGTTGATCGCCGGAAGCAGAACCTCGTTGAGCGCGGTCGCATCTCCGATCGAGAATGGGAAGCCCACATTCCACCTGACGGTCGTAGCCGTCGTCGTGGATCCGGATGTCCTTGTCGCTCGGGATGGCCGACCAGTAGTTCTGCAGGATCACGGTGTAGTCGGTCGAGTGGTAGCCGGCGCTGCTCCATTGTCTTGACCAGGGCATGGAGCTGACCCGTAGATGTCGTCTTCGATCCTCGTCCGGTTCTCAGGGAGATCGCTGTCCTGGATAAGGCCGGAGTTGTAGCAGCGCTCGCCGCTGTCCCAGACAGTGTTGCCACCTCGTAGATCTCCACGCACTCCTTGACGACGCCGCTGAAGTCGAAGTCGTTGGCGCCGACCGCGAGAACGACGTGCGTCACATTGTGCGTCCGCGCGTAGTGGTACAGCTGGTTCAGCTGCCCCATGCGGCCGCCCGGACAGTCGAGAACCCCGATCTGTTGCCCGCACACCAGGTCGACGCCGGGTTTGAAGCGCCAGCCCTGGGGATAGTCCCAGTCGTAGGAGTAGGTCATGGCGGCTGAGCAGGCGAAGTTGTGACTTCTGAACTTCTCCCCGATGTGCACCAAGGCGGACTTCGAGCGGTGGCAGTCGGTGATCGACTCGCCGGTGGGGGTGTCCCAGTACCACGTTGCTCCGGCGTCGTCCCGGCCGTTGTTCACGTTGGTGTTCCCGGCCCACCGGCCGCCCTCTCCGGAGATCGTGGAGTCGCCGAGGGACACGATCGTGGGCACGCCCTCTCCTGGTCCCTCGCCGTCCCACGCGAGGGTCAGGTCGAACAGGTACGGCGTGTTCTTCTGGGCGCTGAACTGCGGGTTGGCGATGCACGTTGGGCGGGGCGCCGGCGGTGTGTCTCCAGGTCGACGGCGGGGGCGTCGAGGTCTGCCAGACGTCGAACGCGGGCTGCAGCTCTCTCAGCACCCAACGTTGTCCGACTTCGCTCTGTCGCCGTGGAACGACATCGTGACGTACTCGACCGCGCCGCCCGTGTGGGGCACGGTCACCTTGTAGGTGAACCAGCCGTTGTAGGTGTTGCTGGAAGTAGTAGCAGGCCACGAGCCTGTCCTCGTGACGGTCGAACCCTTGATCTGGAACTGGGAACGGCCCTCGACGGCACGCTGGTCGGCGCCTCGTAGAACCCGTACTGCGACCACCCGCCGACGTACTCCATGGGGAACGGCGAGTCGTTGTAGACGGCCGCGATCAGCCTGCCGTTGTCCCCGGCCTCACCGGCTTGCGCCGGAGTGGGCGACAGCGAGGCAGTCCCCGCCATCGCCAGCAGAAGCCCCACCGCCGCGAGGACAAGGCGTCTCAACCGTTGCCCCACCCTCGGCCCGGCTGCCTGGGCGGGATCCCGTCGGGCCAGCAGCGTCGCGACTGCAGCAAGCGGATCGGACCAACAGAACTTCTTTCCAGGGGTTCGCATGGTGGGAACGTTCGACCTGCGCCCCCGCCGACGGCAACGAAATCTGTGCCTCGTGACACCGGTTCGGCCACTTTGGTGGGCTGCTCAGGCACCTCAGGCGTAGCTCCTGTCCAGGAGAGCAACAGCACCGCTGGCTAGCTCCGGTGCGCGCGACATCGAGGGTCGTGTGGCTGAGAGTGCGCTGTAGCGCTCTCTCAGACACACGACTCGAGTAGCGGGCTCCGCGCGGACTTCCCGAGGGGTCGTCCCTGGAGGACGCGCTCGCCGCCCTCGACGGCCACGTCGTCGCCTGGGGCGTGCTGACCGGCAGCTACGGGCGCTAGCGTTCGGGGTCATGACCCTGCCTGCTGACCCACCGTCTCGGCACCGCGAGATTGCCGCGGGCTTCACGGCCCGAGTTGTCGCAGTGACCGACTGGGACTCCCCCTCCCCCGTCGCCGAATGGTCGGCGCGCGACGTGGTCCGGCATCTCGTGGAGTGGTTCCCGTCCTTCCTGGAGAACGGCGCGGGCATCACGCTTCCCCGTGGCCCGGACGCCGACGAGGACCCGGTGGCCGCCTGGCAGGTGCACAGCGACGCCGTCCAGGCGCTTCTGGACGACCCGGCGAGCGCCGACAAGCTGCTGAGCAACCGGCACACCGGCGACGTACCGCTCCCGGAGGCGATCGACACCTTCTACACCTCGGACGTGTTCATGCACACCTGGGACCTGGCCCGGAGTGCTGGTCTCGACGACCGACTCGACGCAGACACCTGCGCGGAGATGCTCGCCGGCATGGAGCCGATGGCCGACGTGCTCGCCGCCTCGGGGCAGTACGGCGAGCGCGTGCCGGTGCCCGACGATGCCGACGCCCAGACCAGGCTGCTCGGCCTGATCGGCCGCGACCCCTTCTGGACCCCAGCCCGAGGATCGCTCGACTTGTGACCCCAACGGACGCCGGCAGCAACCCGGAACACGTCCGCTCGCGTCACAAGTGACGCGATACCCGGCTGACCGGGTATCCCGCCACGAGGATCCCGAGCTCAGGCGGCGACCGGCTCGGGGATGGCCGGCGACTCGTCGGGCACGTGCGTACCGCGACCGGGGAGCGCCACGGCGCCGATGGCGGCGGCCACCAGGCACAGCAGGCCGACCATCAGGCTCGAGGTGTGCAGACCGGTCATGAAGGCGTCCTGGAGAGCCTGGGCGAGCTGTGGCTGGCTCGCGGCGACGGCCGTCGCGGCACCCACGGAGTCCTGGGCCTGCTCGAGGACGCCGGGAGAGGCCTGGGACCAGACGCCGTCGGCGAGGTGGGCGGCGTAGATGCTGGAGAACACCGACCCCACGACCGCGACTCCGAGCGTGCCGCCGAGCTCGCGGGTGGCGTCGTTCACGGCGGAGCCGACTCCAGCACGCGCGGGCGGCAGGACCAGCAGGATCGACTCCGTGGCCGGCGTGCTGATGAAGCCCATGCCGAGACCCATCATCACCATCTGGGGCACGATCACGGTCGCGTACGACGCGTCGACGGCCACGGTGGAGATCCACAGGAACGACAGCCCGAACAGCAGCAGCCCGTGACGTGACCACCGCCTTCGTGCCGATCCGCGGCGCCAGCATGGCGCCGACCACCGAGGCGACCGCGATGCTCAGTGCCACAGGGAGGATCCGCGCGCCGGTCGACAGGGCGCCGTACCCGCGCACGAACTGGAAGTACTGCGTGATCAGGAAGATGAAGCCGAACAGCGCGAAGAACGTCACCGTCACCGCCCCGCTGGCCGCGCTGAAGCGCCGGTCGCGGAACAGGCTGAGGTCGAGCATCGGGTGCGCGACCCGACGCTCGACCAGCGACGAAGACGAGGATGCAGCAGCGCGCTCACAGCGAACCCGACGAGGGTCCACGTGGACGTCCAGCCGTGCTCGGGCGCCTCGATGATCGTGTAGACGAGCGCGAAGAGCATCGCCACCGACAGGCCCAGCCCCGGCAGGTCGAGCGGCGGCACCGACGGGTCGCGCGACTCGGGCACGAGCACGTACGCCGCCCCGGCCGTGAGCAGGGCGAGCGGCGCCAGCGCCCAGAAGACGCTGCCCCACGCGAAGTGCTCGAGCAGCAGCCCACCGACCACCGGTCCGGCCGCGACGCCGATGCCGACCACGGCGCCCCAGACGCCGAGCGCGGCCGCGCGCTCGCGGCGCTCGCGGAAGGTGTTGCTGATGATCGACAACGTGGTCGGGAAGATCACTGCGGCGGCCGCTCCCATCGCGAACCGGGCCGCGATCAGCGCTCCCGCCGAGTCGACCACGGCGCCGACCATGCTGGCCGCGGCGAAACCGACCAGACCGAGGATCAGCGCCGGCCGACGGCCGTAGCGGTCGGAGAGGCTGCCGGCGGCGAGCACGAGCGCGGCGAAGGCCAGGTTGTAGCCGTCGACGATCCACTGCAGCGAGCGGGTGCCGGCGTCGAGATCCGTGGAGATGCTCGGCAGCGCGACGTTGACGATCGTGGTGTCGAGGTTGATGGCGAGCACGGCCGCACAGACCGTGAGCAGGACGGGGAGCTTGGATCGCATCGCGTTCTCTTCCGACGAGCATGTGGACAGTGACAACATCACGGTGCCACGGAATGTAACCACTGTCAACATCGATGCGTATGATGGGCCCGTGCCCACCGCCGCGAAGCCGTACCACCACGGCAACCTGCGTGCCGCCCTCGTCGACGCCGGTGCCGAGCTGGCGCGGGCCCAGGGGCCCGAGGGCGTGGTGCTGCGCGAGGTGGCGCGCCGTACCGGCGTCTCGCACAACGCGGCGTACCGCCACTTCGCCGACCGCGACGAGCTGCTCTCCGAGATCGCGTCACGTGGCCAACGACCAGCTCGAGCAGGCCATGCAGCGCCGGCTCGACGGCATCACCGAGACCGACCCGGCCAAGCGCGCCCGGGCACGCCTGCGCGCGACGGGTCGGGCGTACGTCGAGTTCGCCGTGGCCGAGCCGGGACTCTTCAACGTCGCCTTCTGCCCGACCGACGCGGAGGAGAGCGCGCGCGAGGAGGCCGCGCCCTACGTCCTGCTCGGTCAGGTGCTCGACGAGCTCGTCGAGACCGGCGCCCTCTCCCCCGACGGCCGGCTGGGCGCCGACGTCGTCTGCTGGTCGGCCGTGCACGGCCTGTCGGTGCTCCTGCTCGACGGCGCGCTGCGCGACCTGGGCCCCGAGGAGCGCGACGCGGTGCTCGAGAAGCTGATCGCGACGGTCGAGCGAGGGCTGACGGGGTCAGTGGCCTGAAGTTCGCCTCGGCGTAGGTTGGCGACCATGGCCGAGCGGGAGGCCCACCTGGTCGAAGGTCTGCCCGGCTCGACCGCGTCTGACGACATCCTGGTCGCGCTGGAGCTCCTCGGTCCCCGACTGCGGTCCCTGCCCACCGAACCCGAGGGCTATCCGGCGTTCGTGGAGGCCCGAGCGGCTGCCGGAGTGCCCGGCTTGGCATGGCAGCACGCGCTGACCGGCGACCTCGACATGGTCGTGACGAGCCACGGGCCGGCCGGCGCGCTGCGCAGCCGCCGGACGGTTCACCGAGGCGATCTGGAGGGAGATCCGTGAGATCTCCGCGACCACTGGACCGGACACCCTCTTCGCCGTCGACCTGCGCGCGGAGCCCGCGCTGCTCGCCGGGATGCCGCCCCAGGTGCGCCCGGCGATGGCCAGGGTGCTGGCCCGCCCGGTCATCGGTCTCGCGGCGGGTTCGGCGCCCGGCACCCGGTTCGCCGTACACGTTCGCCTGAGCGGAGTTCGCAACCTCCGCGTGGGCTCGCTGCGCGACGTCAACCCGCTGGTCCTGCTGATCAACGCGATCGCCGGGGGCTGGCCGGACGACCGCCCGCTCGACCTGGCGCACCTCGCGCTCGAGAGTGCGGACCGGATCCCCGACGAGGGGGCCTACTACCGGCCGTTGCAGCACCTCCGCCTGCCCCTGGGCTCCCGGTTGTCGGTCGGCTTCGCCGACGAGACGCGACCGCTGGCCGAGCAGCGTGCCCTGCGTGGCCTCGTCGAGGACAACCTGGGCGCCCCTGTGGTGATCGCCGCGAGGAACGAGCTGGGCGGCCGGGACGTGCTGCAGCGGATTGCGGAGCTCTGCGAGCCCTGAGCTCGAAGCCCTGGACAGTTTCCGGCACCAGGTGCCGGAAACTGTCCGTGAGTCGGAGTTCCGGGGCGTGCAGACCCGGAAGCGGCGCAGGACTGCCGAGGGCCACCCGCCGGACCCTGCCGTATCGTCGCGAGTGTGCCGCGATTCGCAGCTGTCTCCCGCCATCACGTGACCAGCGCCCTCGAAGACAACGACGCCCTCGACCGCGAGGAGTTCGTGCTGATGCACGGTGGGCAGGCGTACGGCGCCCGGGCGGTGCTCAGCGCGGCCCACCAGAAGGCGACCGGGACGGCCGTGCCCGACCACGACTGGTCGAGCAAGGACCAGGCGGCACGGATCCTGCGGGAGCTCGGCTTCCGCGTGCTGGCCGGCGACGACCCCGACGCCGTCGTGCCCGTCACCGGGTCATGGCGCGAGATCAGCGACGTCGGCGTCGATGCGACTCGTGAGGCCTGGGCGGAGGCGGCCCGAGAGGTGCTGCTGGAGGCCGCCCGCAGGTACCGGGCGACGGTGACCTACAAGAATCTCGCCATCGAGGTGCAGCGTCGCAGCGGCATCCGCACCAAGCAGCTGATGCACCTGTGGATCGACGAGGTGCTCGGCCGCACAGCCCTGGTCAACGTCGAGCGCGACGAGCCGCTGCTGTGCTCGTTGGCCGTCGCCGACGACGAGCGCGCGGGCGATGGCTACGCCGTGGCGGTGCAGGCGGCGTACGGCGACAAGCCGGAGAACCCCAACGCGCACGCCGCCAAGGAGCGCCTGGAGTGCTACCGCTTCTTCGACGCGGTCGGTCTACCGGCCGATGGCGGCTCCGTGGCCATGCCGAAGGTGGCTGCGGCACCCAGGACCAGGAAGGCCGCGGCGCCTGCGGGCCGCCCGCGGTGAAGCGGCCGACCAAGCCGGCCGACCGGCCGCCGGAGATCTGCCCGACGTGCTTCATGGCGATCCCCCGGTCCGGCGTCTGCGACAACTGCGGCTAGTCGGGACGATCGTCGCTGGTTGAGGCGCGAAGGCCGTCTCAGCGGCCTGAGCCTCGAAACCACCGATCCGTGAGAGATGGTTTCGAGGCTCGTCGCTAGCGCTCCTCACACCTCAACCACCGGACAGCTCAGGAGGCGAACGGCGTACGGCGCGCCCTGAGGGCGTCGGTCAGCAGCGCCACCAGGGCCTCGACCTGGACGTCGACCGAGGATGCCTCGATGTCCTGTCCGTCGAGCGCCCGGGCGGCCAGCCCGGCCTTGCTGTCGATCAGCTCGGCGACCTTGGTGTCGATCGTCTGAGCGGCGATGATCCGCCACGCCGTGACGGGCTCGTCCTGTCCGATGCGGTGCACGCGGTCGATCGCCTGGGTCTGCTCGGCGTCGGTCCAGGACAGCTCGGCGAGGACCAGGTTGGAGGCGACCTGCAGGTTGATGCCCACGCCGGCTGCGCTCAGCGAGCACACGATGACCGCCACGTCGGGGTCCTCGACGAACGCCTTGATGCTGCGCTCGCGGGCCGCTCGGGTCTGGTCGCCGCGGATCGTGGAGTAGCGCAGGCCGCGCTTCTCGAAGGTGTCCTGGGCGGCGTCCATCACGTCGATGTGCTTGGCGAAGAACACGACCTTGCCGACGCTGCGGGCGAGCTGGGCGGCGTAGTCGGCTGCGAGCCCCGCCTTGGCCTGGCCGATCCGGCGCATCATGCCGAAGACGTTCTCGCCGCTCGACTCGTCGGAGGAGTCCTCGCGCTCCCACGTGGCGACCCGGCGTACGAGCTCTCGGTCGATGCCGTCGTCGTCCAGGTGGCCTCGGTACGCCGGGTGGCCAGCGCCGACTCGTACCTCGCCACGAGACGCCGGGCGAGCTCCGCCTCGGCCTCGCGGATGGAGCGCCCCATCTCGTCGTCGAGCTCGACGGGGAGGTCGGCGACCCGGCGGGCCGGGATGTCCTTGGCGACGTCGACCTTGCGGCGCCGGACGATGCCCTGGTCGACGACGCACGTGCGCGCGGCCGGGTAGAAGCCCGGGTCGGCCGGCGTCAGCCCGGTCTCCTCGAGCTCGTCCATGAGCTTGCCGAGTGGCTTCTTGTCGTCGATCCAGCCGAGGTACTGCCAGATCGCCCGGAAGTCCTCGATGTCGTTGATCAGGGGCGTGCCGGTCAGCGCGAACAGCAGCGGCCGGCCCGTGCGGGCGCGGATGCGCTCGGAGAGCTGGAGCACGTTCTGTGAGCGCTGCGAGGTCTTGTTCTTGATGAAGTGGGCCTCGTCGACGACCATCGAGCGGAACCCGAAGTCGCCCAGCCAGCCGACGTGGCGGTCGAGCACCTCGTAGTTGACGACCACGATGTCGGCGAAGCCGTTGATGTCCTGGCCGTCGCCGTGGATCACCGTGGACATCCGGTGCGGCACCCACATGCCGGCCTCGCGGGCCCAGTTCATCTTCACCACGTTGGGCACCACCGCGAGCAGCGGGAACGCGTCGGTCGCCTCGGCGGCGAGCAGAGCCTGCGCCGTCTTGCCGAGACCGGGCTCGTCGGCGAGCAGGAAGGTGCGGTGACCGTCGGCCGCCGCGGCGACGACCTCGGCCTGGTGCTTCATCAGCTGCAGCACGCCCGGCACCATCACCTCGCGCGCATCGGGCAGGGGCATGGTCGTCGAGGCGCCGTTGCCGACCTCCTCGAAGGACCGGAACAGCGGACCGAGCAGCTCCCACCCGGCCAGGCGCCGGGCCTCGCCGCGGCTCTGCGAGGCGGCGCTGAAGTCGGGCACCAGGAACGGGTTGGCCAGCTGGCGGGCCAGCACCGACTGCGGGATCACCCGACGCTCGGTGACGGCGGGGAGCTCGTCGGACTGCTCGGGCTCCTCCTCCGCGAACTCGACGCCGGCGCGCTCGAGCATCGCCCTGCGCAGGTCGGCGGCCTGGTCGGAGACCTTGGCGTCCTCGGCCAGGAGGGAGAACAGCGAGGGCTCGCGGGCAGCGGTCTGGGCCAGGATGGTGGCGATGCCGTCGAGCCGCTTCAGCTCCCCGTCACGCTTGGCCTCGGTGAGGGTGGTGTCGCTCCTCACGCGGGTGCGCTCCTCGCGGGCGAGCAGGGCCACGGCCTGGAACCGCGAGCGCACCGACACGCCCTGGCCGCGCTCCACGGCGGACTCGATCTCGCGCACGGCGCGCGCCAGGATCGGGATCAGGCCCTCGTTGTCGAGGGGCCGGGTGCGCCCCTGGCCGCGTGAGTTGGTACGACGCGACGTTTGGCGCTGACGACTCCGAGCCACTGCTCTCCTCCCACCGGCCCGGAGGTCTCCGGGCCGTCGTGCAAGCAGGTCGCCGTACCCTCCGCGGATGGCCACCCCAGGAGCCGCTGGGCTCCGGGAAACGACGACCTCCGGGTCGGGAGACGGTCCGGCAGGCCTGGGCGGCCGGCGGACGAGGACCGCGGGCGCGGTCCGACCTGTTGCTTCGCCCAGCATATCCCTCCACGTCCAGGCTGTCCCACAGAGTGCCGGTCACGGGGGTGAAAGCCGTTTTCGCTGTGTCGCGCAGAGGACGGGGGCTGGTCGTGGGCAAGGCCACCGAGAACAGGTGTCAGGTGACCACGTTCACGTGCAATGCGGCCGCCGACGGGGTCACGCTGGCGCCCTAGCCGACGCGGTGGGACTGGACGTGCTGGAAGATCAGGTTGGTCTCGGTCACGGCCACGTCGGCGGTGCCGCTCAGGTTGTCGAGGACGAAGTGGCGCAGGCTCTCGGTGGACGGCGCCGCGACGTGCACGAAGAAGTCGTGGGCACCGCCGAGCAGGTAGACGTTGAGCACGCCGGGGAGGCGGGCGAGGTCCTCGAGGAGGTCGCCCAGTCGGGTGCGCGCCTCGCCCTGGATGCGTACGGCCACGATGGCCTGGATCGGACGACCGGTGAGGCCGGGGTCGATGTCGGCGTGGAAGCCGCGGACCACTTGCCGCTCACGCAGGCTGCGGACCCGTGCCAGGCAGGTCGACGGGGCGATGCCGACGCGGTCGGCCAGGGCGTTGTTGGGCATCCGCGCGTCGTCGGCCAGCGCCTCGAGGATCGCCAGGTCGACGTCGTCGAGCGTCACCTCGGGCGGCCGCAGATTGTTCGCCGGAGTGGCCGCAGAAGGGGATCTGGCCACATTTCTGGCTGACATGGAACGATCGTACCGAATGATCATCCGTCGGATGGACGTCAACCGAATGTTTGCGCAATCCTACGCTCATGAAGATCGGTGTTCCGAAGGAAGTCAAGAACCATGAGTACCGGGTGGCGATCACGCCGATCGGGGTGCATGAGCTGTGCAGTCATGGTCATGAGGTGTTCATCGAGCGGGGTGCGGGGGTGGGGTCCTCGATCGATGATGAGGAGTACGTCGGGGCGGGGGCGAGGATGGTGCCCACTGCGGAGGATGCCTGGGGTACCGGTGGTGGGGTCGATCTGGTGTTGAAGGTCAAGGAGCCGGTGGCCGAGGAGTACCCGCGGATGCGGGAGGGGCTGACGCTGTTCACCTTTCTGCACCTGGCGGCCGACAAGCCGTTGACCACCGAGCTGATCGACCGCAAGGTGACCGCGATCGCCTATGAGACGGTGCAGCTGCCCTCGGGTGGGCTGCCGCTGCTGTATCCGATGTCGGAGGTGGCGGGGTGCCTGGCGCCGCAGGTCGGTGCGCATGCGTTGTTGAAGGCCCAGGGTGGCCGTGGGGTGTTGATGGGTGGGGTCGGTGGGGTGGCCAACGCCAAGGTGGTCATCATCGGCGCTGGTGTCTCGGGGCAGAACGCCGCGAACATCGCGTTGGGGATGGGGGCCGATGTGACCTTGTTGGACACCGACCTGGACAAGCTGCGGATGTCGTTTTGGCGGTACAACAACCGGGTGCATGGCATCGCCTCCTCCCGGCTGGCGATCGAGCAGCAGGTGATGGAGGCCGACATGGTGATCGGGGCGGTGCTGATCCCCGGTGCCGCGGCTCCGAAGCTGGTGAGCAACGAGCTGGTCTCGCGGATGAAGCCCGGCAGTGTGCTGGTCGACATCGCCGTGGACCAGGGTGGCTGCTTCGCCGACACCCGCGCCACCACCCACGCCGAGCCCACCTACCCGGTGCACGGCTCGATCTTCTACTGCGTGGCCAACATGCCCGGGGCGGTGCCCAACACCTCGACCTACGCGCTGACCAACGCCACCATGCCGTATGCCGTCGCCCTGGCCGACAAGGGCTGGCAACAAGCCTGCCGCGAGGACCACAGCCTGGCCCTGGGCCTCAACACCCACGCCGGCCAGCTCACCAACACCCCCGTCGGCCAAGCCGTCGACATCGAAGCCGTCGACCTCGACGACGCGATCGGCTGAGCCCGGGCGTCGCTGAATCGTTGGTCGAGGAGGTCGCGCAGCGACCGTCACGAGGCCCGGTGAGCTGGCCGAGGACGGGTTGCGGGGTTTCGTGACAGGCGCTAGCGCGCCTTCCTCAACCAGCGGGGCTGCGGGCGTAGCCGCTCGGTGTGAGGAGGGCCGCCAGGCCCGTCACGAGAACCCCGGTACCGGAGCGCCGACTCCTCACTGTTTCGTGACAGGCGCTGCGCGCCTTCCTCAACCAACGCGACGGGTTGCGCGCCTTCCTCAACCAGCCGTGGTGACGGGCGCGAGCGCGCCTTCCTCAACCAGCGGGGGACGCCGTTCGAGGCGGCGTACGTCGGGCGACAGCAGCGCCAGCAGCGATGAACCACCCATCACGAGTGCCACGACCACCAGCCAGCGGTCGAAGCCGACGCCGGCGGCGACAGGTCCGGTGAGCGCGAGTCCGAGGGGGCGCGCGACGAACGAGCCGACGAGATCGAAGGAGTAGACGCGGGCGAGCTTGTCCTCGGCCACGTTCTGCTGGATCGACAGGTCCCAGTTGACGCTGAACAGCTCGAGGCCGAAGCCGTGCAGGAAGGCGCCGAGCAGCAACACGGCCAGCTGGTCGGACAACGCCATGGCCAGCGGGAAGGCTGCCGTCAGCGACAGCAGCGCGGTGCCGGCGTACAGGCCATGACGCGGCCGCCAGCGCAGCGAGACCAGGCCACCGACCATGAAGCCGACCATCAAGGCGCCCAGCGCCCAGCCCCAGGCGGAGCGGCCGAGGCCGTCGCCGACCACGATGGGACCGAGCACGGCCTGGGCCCCGCCGAAGAACAGGTGGTAGAGCAGGGCCTGGCCGATCAGCAGCCACAGCCAGGTGTGGCGGAACACCTCGGCGGCGCCGTCTCGCAGGTCGCCGAGCATCGAGGGACGCAACTCGCGCGCCGGCATCGCTGGGACCCGGATGGCGCCGAAGCACACGGCCGCGACGGCGAAGGTGGCCGCGTCGATCGCGATGGCCCAGCCCGACCCGAACGCCGCCACGAGCACGCCCGCCGCGGAGAAGCCCAGCACCTGGGCGGCGTTCTGGGCGAGGCGACGACCGGCGACCGCCGTCGGCAGGTCCGCCTCGGGCACGGTCTGGCGGGTCATTGCCGACGACGAGGGTCCGGCGAGGGCCCCGAGACAGCCGTTGGCGATGCCGATGACGGTCAGCAGCGGGATGGAGGCCCAACCGCCGATCAGCGCGACGGCAGCAACGCCCTGGGTGAGGAACGCCGCTGCGGACGAGCCCTGCATCATCACCTGACGAGGCAGGCGGTCCCCGAGGACTCCACCGAACAGCACGGTGACCACCTCGGCCAGCGCGTACGCCGCCACCACGAGCCCGAGCTCTGCCGCGGAGCCGCCCAGGTCGAGCACCGCGAAGGCCAGGGCCACCGGGGCGATGGAGCTGCCGAGACTGCTGACGCTGCCTCCGAGGACGAGGAAGCGGAAGTTGCGGTGGCGGATCAGACCGAAGAAGCCGTTCACAGCAAGGAATATAATTCGCTAGCGAAGTATTCGTCAACGAACTAATAGCTGGCGAAGCACTATTCTGGTCACGTGAGCGACACCGACTGGACCGACCGGCACGTGGCGCGGTGGCGCGACCACTGGATCGACGTCCACTTCGACGACGAGGTGGAGGGCATCGTGGTGCGCATCGGCCGGCTAGGACGCTTCCTGAAGAAGACCATGGAGACCGCCGTCGCCGAGGTCGGGCTGCAGGAGTTCGAGTACCAGACCCTGCACTCGTTGATGATCCGCGACACCCCTGGCACGGCCTCCCCCACCGACCTCGCGGACGACCTGGGTGTCTCGGGAGCGGGCATGACCGGACGGCTCGACGGCTTGGAGCGGGCCGGATGGGTACAGCGCACCTCGTCTCCCGACGACCGTCGCCGCGTGGTCGTCGAGATCACCAAGTCCGGAGCCGAGGTCTGGCGCCGGGCGATGGCGCTGCGCGGCTCACAGGAGGAGGAGATGGTCGGCGTGCTGTCCGGTCGAGAGCGGGCACAGCTCAACAGGCTGCTGAAGAAGATGACGCTCTGGACCGAGTCGCGGTGACGACGTTCACCGTCTCGACCGCTTCGGAGGAGACGGTCCCCAGCGACCGTCACGCAGGTGTGGGCCGCCCTCACCGACCCCGAGCTGCTGGCTCGACTGACGCCGTACCTGCGCAGGATCGACGCCGACGGCGACCGCTGGACCTGGCACCTGATGCACATCCCCCTGCTCGGCTCGATGGTGTCGCCGTCGTTCACCGAGGTGATGACCTTCGACGAGCCGTCACGGATCGACTTCGTGCACGACCCCACGCGCACCGACGAGAAGGCCGGCGTGGAGGGACGCTACGTGCTGAAGGAGACCCGCGACGGCACCCACCTCAGCATCGGCCTGGCGATCACCGTCGACCTGCCGTTCCCGAAGATCGCCCGGCCCGCCGTGCACGCGGCGATGCGCGCGGTGGTCGCCACCATGGGCTCGCGGTTCGCACACAACTTCGTCCGCCACCTCGAGCGAGGGGCCTGATGCGGATCCTGGTCCTGGGCGCGACCGGGTACGTCGGGTCGCGTCTGGTGCCGGCGCTGCTCTCGGCCGGCCACGACGTGATCGCCGCGTCGTCGTCGCCGGTCGACCCCGACCGGTTCGCGTGGGGCCATCAGGTGACCTGGCGCCAGTGCGACGTCGCCGACGACGAAGCCGTCGACCGGGCGCTGCGCGACGCCGAAGGCGTGTGCTACCTGGTGCACCACCTGAGCCGGCGCGGCTTCGCCGATCGCGACCGGGTCGGGGCGGCCCACGTCCGCGACGCGGCCACGACGGCCGGGGTGCGCCGCATCGTCTACCTCTCCGGGCTGGTGCCACGACTCGACCGCGGCCAGGTGCTCTCACCCCATCTCGCCTCGCGTCTCGAGGTCGAGCAGATCCTGTCCCAGTCGGACTGCTCGACCCTCAGCGTGCGCGCGGGCTTGGTCATCGGCGCGGGCTCGACGTCCTACGAGGTGGTGCGCCAGCTGGCGTCGCTGCTGCTCGTCCAGCCCGTCCCGACGTGGATGCGGGCCAAGGTGCAGCCCGTCGCGGTGACCGACGTGATCCGGGCGCTGGTCGCCGCGTTCGAGGCGGACGCGCCGGACGGCGACGTCGACCTGGGCGGGCCCGACGTCGTGCGCTATCCGGAGCTGCTCGCGGCGTACTCCCGCGCGGCGGGCCTCTCCCGCCTGCGCGTGCCGGCCCTGGTCGCACCGGTCACCGCTGTCGGGCTCTCGACGGCCCTCCTGGTCGGAGCGCCGTTTCGGACCGTCACGGCACTGGTCGAGAGCCTTCGTCACGACATGGTGTGCCGCCCCGGCCACCTGTGGGAGCCCGACGGCGCGGCGATGCTCGGCGTCGAGGAGGCTCTGGCCCGCTCGCTCGGACGACACGGCCCGGACGTCGCCGAGGCGCCGCTGCCGAGCGACGAGCAGTGGACCCGCATGCGCGCCCCGGTCCTCGACGAGCTGCGCGCACCTGCGGTGTTCCGAGCGGGCACCAGTCTGGCGCTGCGGCGACTGGCCGACGTACGCGGCGTGTTCCGCAACGTCGTCGGTTCCTGACCGTACGGTGGGCGGCGTGACCACGACCGCCACGACGCTTGCCACCGGCCCCACCGCGGCACAGTCCTGCGCCGTTCCCCCGAGGGGTGGACTGCCGCCGTGCGACAACTGCGGCGCCGCCATGCGGTGGGAGACCTCGCACCAGCGGTGCGACCACTGCGGCCACATCGTGCCGTGCTGCGAGGGCTCGCCCCTGGGCTGAGCGCCCAGCTTCTATTTGATCTCGCCCCCTGCAAGGCGTAGTCACAGCAGGAGAGTCCACTGCGCAACGCCCTGACGACAAGGCCGGACGACTACCGTCACGACGCAGGGCGGGCACGGCGTTCTGGCCACGGCCAGGCGAGCCGCAGCCGGCCGCCGACAGGAAGCGCGTGCCAGCTCCGGGCGAGCCGGTCGAGGGCCTCTACCGCGGTCACCACTTCGTCGGCGCCGACCCCCGCCCGCTGGGCCGCATCTGGGGGCAGCGGCGTCACCGCGCTGCCGTGCCGAAGCTGCCAGGCATGCTGCACGAGCCCCGCCAGCAGCTCCGACCTCCCGATCTCCGAACCACTCAGCCTGTTCTTGGCCTTCATGCGTCTGCGCTCGCGCATGCTGCCCACGGGGTCGATGAACGTCTGCGCATCGCCCCCGACAGCCAGCTGACCGAAGATCCCGTCGCGCAGGCCCCAGTGTGTCTCGACGAAGAGGTGGACCAGGTCGTGCGGGATGTGGTCGTCGTAGCCCGGCGCGGGGTCCATGACGACGTCAGCCGCGTTCTCGCGGTGGACGTGGACGGCGTAGCGCCGCTTCCCGGTGCGGACGTAGGACACGTGCACGTCGTCCACGGTAGGCAGCAGCCGGCGCGACGCGCCACGAGGTTTCCCGGCCAGGCCTGCTCGTCAAGGTCACGAGGCGGTCTCGTTTCCGCGTGCGGCCGCCGTTCGAGGTCACAAGTCGGCAACGGGACCGTCCTCCGATGGCACAGGAGGTCTTCCTCTGAGGACTGGTCCAGGGATACCTTCCCAGCCAACTAACTTTCGTCGAGGGGAAAAGCATGACTGCTACAAGCAACCTGGCCCGGCGGGCAGGCGTCGCCGGAGTGGCGCTCGGCCTGGCCATCGGGGTCACGGCGACACCGGCGCAGGCGATGAAGCCGGTCAAGGAACGCGTCGACTGCATCGACTACGGCGCGATCCCCAAGGCGCCCAAGGGCGCCATCCCACGTGACGACAGCCATGTCGTGAAGCAGGACCCGCTCAAGCTCGCGGCCGCCAAGGCGGCAAGAGCGGCCAAGCCGAGCGGCGTCCAGGGACCATCCGCGGCGGCGATCCCCACCGAGCCCGACCCCACCTTCTCGGTCACCGTGCCGGTGCGCTTCCACGAGATCCTCAAGACCAACGGCAACGGCGGCGGCGACCTCTCCGACGCCCGCATCGCCGCGCAGATCGACGCACTGAACGCTGGCTACGCGGGCACCGGCTTCCAGTTCGAGCTCGTGCAGAACACCGAGACCGTCCAGCCCGAGTGGTGGAACCTCGTCGGCGCCTACGGCTCCGACATGAGCACCATCCGGGGAGGCGGCAAGGATGTCAGCATGAAGCGCTTCCTGACCGATAATGACCAGGCGACCCTCGACGTCTACTCGGCGTCGCTGGGCCAGCACCTGCTCGGCTGGGCCACCTTCCCCTCCGACTTCAGCGAGGCGACCTCGTACCCCGCGCCCCTCCCCAGCTACCTGGACGGCGTGGTCATCGACTTCCGCAGCGTGCCGCAGCCGGCGGGCAACACCGAGGGCGACACTCGGGTCTTCCCGGACGGCACCTACGAGCAGGGCGACACGCTGACCCACGAGGTCGGCCACTGGCTCGAGCTCTACCACACCTTCCAGGGCGGCTGCGACGACAGCGACGACGGCGGGGACCAGATCTCCGACACACCGACCGAGGCGTCGCCGAACTTCTTCTGCCCCGAGCCCGGGGACGAGCCGCGCGACACCTGCCCGACTGAGCTGGGCCTCGACCCGGTCAACAACTTCATGGACTACTCGTTCGACTCCTGCCTGACGGAGTTCACCGCAGGAACAGGCCGCGCGCATGCAGTTCGCGTGGCAGACCTACCGGAGCTGACGGCTCGCGGACGCCGGAGGCCCTCTCGACCTGTCGTTCGAGGGGGTCTCTCGCTTGCTCAGGGCTGCAGCTCGCCCACGGGCACGAAGGCGTGGACCCGGTTTGCCGACGGCACCGCGACCCAGGTCGTCACCATCGTACCTGCCTCGGTCCGAGTCAAGGGCTGAACTGGCGCACGGCCTACGCCTTTTGGTGGAGGACCGTCCCGGGAGGCGGCAGCAGCATAGGAACACGTCCGGCCCGAGCGGGTGCGGACGAGGGCTGCTGTGGCGGCGGGAGGGAACACAAGTGCCGTGATAGCAATCACTCGATCCAAGTACGGCCTGCCCATCAGCGACATCTTCTTTGCCGACAGCGTCCACGGGAGCTTTCCTCGAACTCCGCTCTGCGTGTTTCAGCAGACCGCGAACCAAGACCGCCGACTCAGACCTGTCCAGACGTCGGTGATCGACCTCACCGCCCCGATCGACGACATCTCTGCGCCTATCTCCAAGAACACGCACTACAAGATCCGACGCGCCGAGCGCGAGGGACTGACCCCACGACTCGTGATGGACCCGACCGTCGAAGACGGACGGCAGTATGCGGACTACTACGACACGTTTGCGCAACACAAAGGGCTGCCGCCGTGCAACCGAACGAAGCTCGAAGCACTTGTGGCGTCGTCAGCCCTTCTGCTGTCCTCAGTCACAGACCCGGACGGCAATGTGTTGTCCGCACACGCCTACGTCAAAGACTCCTCGTCCGGCCGGGTCCGTCTCCTCTACTCCGCGTCGCACTTCCGCGCCAGCGAGTGACAGTGGAGAGCGGAACAAGATAGGACGAGCCAACCGCCTCCTCCACTGGCACGAGATCCTCACCCTCAAGGACCTGGGCTTCGAGCTCTACGACCTCGGAGGAATTCCCCTCGACTCCTCTGACCAGGAGAAGAACGACATCGCCCGCTTCAAGCTCGAGTTCGGCGGGAAGATGCTGATCGAGTACAACGGCGTCCTTCCCACGAACGTGGTGGGGAAGTTGCTTGTCCCGCTAGCGCGGAGACGACTGGGATGACGTCTTGCCGCACGGTGGGAGGTGAGGGATGCCCGAACGGTCGGAGCGACTGGCCCTGCTGACTTCCCACATGGAAGACGGTGGTGCCCAGCGGGCCATGCTCAAGCTCGCCGGCGGGCTGGCGGAGCGGGGGTACCCGGTGGACCTGGTCCTCACCCAGGCCCGAGGTGCGTTTCTCGCGGAGGTGTCGCCGGCGGTGCGCGTCGTCGACCTCGGCGCTCCGCGCGTCGCGGCCAGCGTTCCCGCCTTGGTGCGTTACCTGCGCCACGAACGTCCGGTCGCCATGCTCTCTGCCCTGGACTACGTCAACATCGTCGCCTTGTGGTCACGACGGCTCGCCGGGGGGCAGACCAGGCTGGTGGTCAGCGAACGCAACCACCTGTCGACGGCCCACCGTCATCGCACCAGGCGCCGCGACAAGCTCATGCCCGGACTGCTGCGGAGGTTCTACCCGTGGGCGGACGCGATCGTGGCCGTCTCGAAGTCGGTTGCCGACGACCTGACTGCCACGACCGGCCTGTCCCGCGACCGGATCGAGGTGATCTACAACCCGGTTGTCACGCCCGAGGTCGTACGCATGGTCCAAGAGCCGCTCGACCACCCCTGGTTCCGGCCCGGTCAACCCCCGGTGGTGGTCGCGGTCGGCGGGCTCAGGCGCCAGAAGGACTACAGGACCATGGTCGAGGCCTTCGCCCAGCTGCGACGCCGGAGGCCGGCTCGGCTGCTGATACTCGGCGAAGGACCAGAGCGCGTGGAGATCGAGGCGCTCGTCGCTCGGTGCGGGGTGGAGCCGGACGTGCAGATGCCCGGTTTCGTCGCAAACCCCTACGCGTACATGGCGCGCGGAGCGGTGTTCGTCCTGTCCTCCCGCTGGGAAGGGCTCCCCGGAGTGCTGATCGAGGCCCTGTTCTGCGGCGTGCCGACGGTCTCGACGGACTGTCCTGGCGGTTCACGAGAGATCCTCGCCGACGGGCGCTACGGGCGGCTCGTCCCGGTCGGCGACCCGAACGCGCTGGCCAGGGCCTTGGAGTCGGCGCTTTCCGGGGGAGCTTGCACGGCCGCCCCGTGAGAGCTGGCGGCCGTTCGAGATGGACACCGTGGTCGATCGCTACACCGAGGTTCTCCTGGGAACGGCGCATGGCACCTCGTCGTCGGGGCGCAGGAAGATCTTCCGGCAGCCGGATGATCCGCGGGCATCGAGTCGTGTGCCTGACGCAGCGCTCTAGCGCGTTCTCAGGCACACGACCCTCGATCTCGATGCCCTGCCTGGGCGCGACCTGTTCTGGCGGACCAGGACGGGCCGCGCTCTGCGGCGCGGCCACGACGACCCTCAAGGAACTGGTATCTCCGCGGGCAGGATGTCCCGGATGCCAACGTCGTCGTGCGCCATCTGGGCGCGGATGCGCGCGTCGAAGTAGAGGTAGGCCATGGTCAGCCCGACGTAGGGGATCAGCACGGCATAGGTGACTCCGGCGACGATGTTGGCGACCGGGAAGGGTGCACCGGTGACCAGGATGAGGATCGCGCCGAGAAGCGGACCCACAGCTCCGGCCAACAGGATCGACGTGGCCAGGAGGACGGCGGTCTTGAGGATCCGCTGCCTGACCAGGGTGGCACTGCGCCGGAGCGAGGCGAGTGCCGATGGCCCTTCGAACGCGATCACGGGCACGAACAGCGCGAACAGCACGATCGCAGCAACGGCGAGCGGAGACAGCACCACGGTCACGGTGAGGAGACCCACCAGCGCGGAGGCGATCAGGAAGGCGCCCAGCAGCGGCCTCCAGCGCGCCAGCGCGAGGCGGTAGGCCCGCCGTACGTCGACCTCGGCGTCGCGATCGATCTCGCCGAGGGCGTGGGAAGTGGCCGCCAGCACCAGCAGCATGCTCGTCCCCAGCACGAAGAAGCTCACCAACGCAGCCAGGATGACGCGGAAGCCGCCTCCCTCACCTCCCTCCGAGACGCCGGCGACCTCGGGGGTCCCGAGGATCAGGCTCTGCAGCAGGGCCACGACGAGGGAGGCCGGCACCGTCAGGAACCCGATCCCGATGAACAAGCGCCACCGCGACCGGTACATCCGCCCCGCGGCGCGGATCAGCTGCCCGCCCTCCCTGCGTCGGGCGATGCGCAGCGGTGTGACCGGTGTCCAGGTGGTACGGCGCAGGAGCCAGGTCGCGAACAGCGCGATCAGGGCCAGGATCAGGAGCAGACGCGCCGGATCGTCGGCGAGCTTGCGGACGACCTCCGACCCACCGGAGACCGTGCTGCAGAAGAAGTCGGTCGCGGAGGTGCCGAAGAGGCCGCCGACGGGAACGGCGTAGCTGACGTCGCGTCCCTTCTGCTCCTGGTAGCTGATCGGGTGGGTCCAGCTCTCCTTGGTGTTCGGGCCGGTCGGCCCGTTGTAGAAGGACTCCTCGCGTTGTCCCCAGCGTCCCTGGAAGGCGATCCACGGGAACTCGGCTTGCGCGGCAGCCGGGTCGCTGGGGATCACGGCCAGGGTGAGGCTCAGGTCGTCGTCCGGGTCGCGGGTGTCGTCGCAGCCGAAGCCCTGCTCGGCGGACGTGCCGAGGTAGAGCGCATCCACGAAGAAGTTGGCGTGCGAGCCTGCGGCAGGATGCACGACCGGATGGGTGCCGTCGACGATCTCGAGCTTCGGGTCGTCCCACGCCGAGACCTCGAGGCCTTCGTGCTGGCTGTAGCCGATCTCGAGCGGGGTCTGGTCGATCGCCTGCGCCGCGTCGCCGGCGGCGAAGACGAGCTGGATCATCTCCCAGTCACCCTCGTGCTTGTTGGTGTAGTCGTTGAACGGGTAGAAGAACCAGTACTGCACGGCCAGCCGGTCGTCCCGGCCGACCTCGGTCGCCACATGCGCGTACGTCGTCGCCGGCGTGCCCGCAGCCACGACCCGGGCCCACTCCTCGTAGTCGCACCCCGCCTCGAGCGGGTTGCCGGGATAGTCCAGGTGGTAGCCGAAGAGGCCTTCGCCGAGGTCCTCGGCCGTCGGGCCGGCCTGGATCAGGTCGTCCTCTGCCCAGGCACCTCGCAACGCCACGCTCGCGTCACCCAGGACGAGCTCGACGTCGCTGGGTTCGAAGGGCTCCCCGGGGCCGCACTCGACGTCCTGGTGGACCAGCCGGACCACCGGCGCGAACTTCTCGGCCAGGGCCTGCTCGGCGTCATCGGCCGCGCTGCCGATCTGGGCTCCGCCGGCGGCGCTGGCCGGACCCGCGGTGACGCCCACCGACAACATGGCCGACAACACGGCAGCCAGAGCCACGACCCTGCACGCCAGGAGGTGCCTCATCCGATCGCTCCTCCTCTCGCCGGGCCGCTGTCGTCAACCTCTCCTGTCGGAGCGAGGACCACCTCATCCGCGTGGGGTGAGGCGGGCCTGCAGCCAGAGCCCCGCGCCGCCACGCTCGGGGTCAGCGGCCGGCGCCGCCACGCGGGATGACCAGGCGCACGCCAGCCGGGAGACGGGCGCCCTCGACGAGCGCATCGTCCAGCCACAGCTCGATGGCGCCCGCCAGCTCCTCCGGGTGGCTGAAGTTCAGTGCGTGAGCGGCCTTCTCGATGAGCGCGACCGACACGTGTTCGGGAGATAGCCGAGCGACCTCGCGGACGCGGGCCGGCGACGCGATGAGCGGGTCGCGGCCACCCAGGACGGCCAGGGTCGGGACGGGGGTGCGCAACAGGCGCTCCAGCGACGGGTAGAGGGTCATCGCGCGGAACAGACGCAGCCCGTTCAGCGGCCCGAACCTGACGTAGTCCGGAACCGCGACGGGAAGCATCCTCGGGCTCTCCCGGATCCCGTCCTTCGCCAGCTGGCCGAGCGCGCGGAGCAGGGGCTGGTTCTGCACGCCACCCGCAGGCGAGACCAGCACGATGCGGTGCACGCGCTCGGGCGCCGTGTGCGCCACCTCGAGACTGATGGGGCAGCCCATCGAGTTCCCGACCAGGACGGCCTTGTCGATGTCGAGCGCGTCGAGGACCGCCACCAGGGCCTCAGCCAGGGCGGGAATGTCCAGGACACGGTCGCGGCGCTGGCTGCGCCCGTACCCGGGCAGGTCCGGCACCACGTTGACCCACCGCCTGGCGAGTCCGCGCGCCGTAGGCATCAGGTACGCGCCGGAGATCGCGAAGCCGTGGACGTGGACGATCGGTACGCCCGCCCTCCCCGTGCTGCGCCGGAGGTGGATGAGCTTCCCGTCGACCAGCAGCTGCTCCGTCACCCAACCCACGTCGGTCACCACGGCCGGATCGTCTCACGACCACCACACGGGGCGGTCCCTATAGTGAGGACCGTTGCTCAGAGGAGGCCAGATGCTGCTCGTGCCGAGGCAGTTGCTGCGCTCCGGGATGACCGGCAGCGTTCCCTACTACGGCGGTCGGTTCACGCCGGGCCAGGCCTACGCAGCCTCACATCCCTCCGCACGGCCCGCGGACCGCCCGGTGCCCAGCAGGTCTCCGGTCGAGGCGCCCCTGCGCCCGCACCGCGAGCCGAGTCTTCCGAGACCCCGCACGCCGATACGCAGGCAGCGCTCCGGCACCTGCGCGATTCCGGGGTGCTCACCAGCGAGGAGTACGACGACCTGCTGACGCGGACCAGCCGGTGACCGGGCCGGTCCAGGTCCTGGTCGTCGGCTTCGACCGGTTCACGTTCTCGGGTGAGGTGATGAGGGAGCTCGATCGGCTCCGCGAGGCCGGGACCGCTCGGTTGCTTGATGTCCTGCTGGTCGAGCGAGCCGACGACGGCACGCTGCACACGCTGCCCGTCCCCGCAGGGGCACCGCCCGGTCTGGGCAGCCTGGCGGCCAGCATCCTCGGCGCTTCGGACTCCGACTCACCGAGTGCTGCCGAGCCGTTGGACGGCTCGACCTGGTCCCTGGCTGACGCCATCCCGGTCGGCACCTCCGCCGCGGTCGCGCTCATCGAGCACCTCTGGGCGACGCCGCTGCGCGAGGCGATCGACCGGGCCGGCGGCAGGGCGCTCGAAGAGACGTGGCTGGACCGGGAGGACGTCGAGCGACTCGAACGGCTGATCGCAGGACAAGGCGGCTGACCGGAGGCGAGCGCCGCAGGACAGACCCCAGCCCGATACCCGCCTGTGACACTCGGGCTCTACCCACGGGGGTAGGCGAGGTTCTGACTCCCGGTCGATGTGCGACGAGGCTGCTCAGCGGTCGAATGAGGCCATGAACATCCCAGATCTGCCCAGCTCGGCCGAGCCAGTCGTCGCCGTTCGCGGGCTCACGAAGGCTTACGACGGCCGGACCGTCGTCGACCACCTCGACCTCACCGTCCATGACGGCGAGGTCCTCGGTCTCATCGGCGCGAACGGTGCCGGCAAGACGACGACGGTCGAGATCCTCCAGGGACTGCGGCGCCAGGACTCGGGTGACGTCCGGGTGTTGGGCCTCGACCCGGTGCGGGACGCCGACCGGGTGCGACAACAGGTCGGCAGCCAGCTGCAGAGCTCCGGGCTGCCCGACCGGCTACGGGTCGCCGAGGCGGTCGACCTGTTCTCCGGTCGCCGGGCGACCGACGGCGACCTGCTGCTGGAGCAGTTCGGGTTGGCGCACCGACGCCGGTCCCCGTTCGCGGGCCTGAGCGGCGGCGAGCGGCAGCGGCTGTTCCTGGTGCTGGCGCTGCTCAACCGTCCCCGTCTGGTGATCCTCGACGAGCTCACCCAGGGCCTCGACCCGGCCGCCCGGCGCGAGGTCTGGTCGGCGATCTCGCAGCTCCACGCCGCCGGTACGACGGTGCTGCTGGTCACGCACGAGCTCGACGAGGCACAGGCGTTGTGCGACCGGGTCGTTGCGATGCGCGACGGGCGGGTGCTCGACCACGGGACCCCTGCCGAGCTGGTCGCCCGGCACGCCGGCGACGCAACGGTTCGGTTCACGCTGCCGCACGAGGGCGTCGCTGCCACCGCGGACTCGCTCCAGCAGCTCAACCGGCTGCCCGGCGCTGCCCACGTCGCGCACAGCGACGATCAGGTCGCCGTCCGCGGCACCCGCGAGGTGATTGCCCATGTGGGCGCGTGGCTCGTGTCCTCGCAGCGGCCGATTCCGCCGGACCTTCGCGTCGACATCCCCGACCTCGAAGCGGCACTGCTCACCCTGCTCGACCAGCCCACAGACCAGGATCAGCTCCAGACAGGAGTTGCATCATGACCTCGACCATCCACCACTCCCCTGCCGCCGCCCCAGGCGCCGTCGAGACGCAGACGCAACGGCGCCGCTACCGTTCGACGACCCGCCGACTGCTCACCACCGAGCTCCGGTTGCTCGGCCGGGACCCGCTCACCCTCACCTTCGTCCTGGTGTTCCCGATCGTGACCATGCTGATCATCGGCGGGTCGTTCGGGACCGAACCGGACGAGGCGTTCCCGGTGAACCCGTCGCACTGGTACGTCGCGTCCTACTTCACCGTCGTCATCGGCGCCACCGGCCTGATCATGCTGCCGGTCCACATCGCGTCGTACCGCGAGCGGGGTGTGCTGCGCCGGTTCGCCGCGTCGGGCTTCCCGCGATGGTCCTTCGCCGTCGCTCAGCTCGCGATCGGCCTGTCCGCGATCGCGATCGCGGGCCTCCTGCTCCTCGCTGTCGCGGCGCCGGTGTACGGCGTCCCGAACGTCGAGAGCCCGGTCCGCGTCGCCGCTGGGATCGCGGTGGGCTCGGTCGCCTTCGTCAGCATCGGCGTCCTGCTCGGGACCCTGCTCCCGTCCGCTCGGGCCGCACAGGCGATCGGGCTGCTGCTCTTCTTCCCGTCGTTCCTGCTGGGTGTCGGTGGGCCGCCTCCGGCGGTGATGTCGGACGCGTTGCGCGAGATTGCTGACCGGCTTCCGCTCGCCCTGGCCAACCAGGCGATCCGCGAGCCCTGGCTCGGGATCGGCAACGCCACCGGTGCGCTGCTGACGACCGCCGCGATCGCTGTGCGTGGCCACGGCTCTCGCCGCACGACGTACGGCTCTGTGAGGCACCCTTCGCCGCCACCTACGCTCGAGCCCATGACGGAACGGACGGCGCGGGTCGTGGCACCAGCCGCGCTCGCGCTGTTCGCCGTCCTCGGCGCGCTGATGACCGACCGGGCGACATCGGCGGCGGTCGCCGCGGCCGTGTCGGCGACCGGCATCGGCATCGTGCTGGCGTGGCGACGCATCACGGGCTGGCCGATGATTGCCGGCCTGGCGGTCGCCTCCGGCGCGCTGGTGTTCCTCGGACACGAGCAGTCGTCGAACCTGTGCTGGATGGGACTGTGCGTCGTCACGGCCTGGGTCGCCTTGACGTCCGCGACCCCAGTGGCCGTCGCCGCGGGCGCGGTCCTTGCCGTGGTGCCGGTCGTCGAGTGGGCCATGGACACCGCCGAGCCGGGGTGGGGCGCCTGGTGCGTCGGGATCTCGTTCACGACCGCCTTGACGGTCTTCGCGCGTCGGTTGCGGCTCGCCATGATCCAGTTGAGGGCGGCACAGGACGAGCTGGCCGAACGGTCCCGAGCCGAGGAGCGCAACCGGATCGCCGCCGAGGTGCACGACGTCATCGGCCACGCGCTGACGGTGTCCCTGCTGCACATCAGCGGCGCCCGGCTCGCCCTGGACGAAGACCCCCAGGAGGCGCGTCGTTCGCTGGTGGAGGCCGAGCGTCTGACCCGGGACAGCCTCGAGGAGGTGCGTGCCACCGTCGGCCTGATGCACACCGACTTCCCTGACCGCCGGGCTCCGCTCCCAGGCGCAGGCGATCTCCCCGCGCTCGTCGAGTCGTTCCGGCGCGCCGGCTCGGACGTGGAGCTCCATGTCGACGACCACCTCGGAGCGCTCGGAGCCACGCGGGGACTGGCGGCGTACCGGATCGTCCAGGAGGCGCTGACCAATGCCACCAAGCACGCACCCGGCCATCCGGTCGTGGTGCGGGTCGGTCCGACGCAGGAGGGTACGACCGTGACCGTCCGCAACGACGGGCCACCTACCCCTGCGGCCACCCCCGGCGCCGGGCTCCGCGGGATGAGGGAACGGGCCGAAAGCCTCGGCGGCCACCTGGACGCGGGGCCCACCGACGACGGGTGGCTCGTCGAGGCAGTGCTGCCCTGATGGACGACGCCGTGCGGGTACTGCTGGTCGACGACCAGGAGCTGGTGCGCACAGGGTCTGCGAGGCATCCTGCGGCCACGGTTCGGCTTCGACATCGTCGGCGAGCTCGACAGCGGCGAGCGGATCGTCGAGACCGTCGCGCGGCTGCGCCCCGACGTCGTCGTCATGGACATCCGCATGCCCAAGGTCGACGGTGTCACGGCCACCCGCCTGCTGAGCGACGTACCCGGATCGCCGCCGGTGCTCGTGCTGACCACGTTCGAGGACGAGGAGATCCTGGCCGGCGCCCTCCGCGCCGGGGCCGCCGGCTTCCTGCTCAAGGGAGTCCCCGCCGAGGACCTCCAACGCGCCGTCCGGGCGGTCGCGGCCGGCGACTCCTGGCTCGACCCCGGCGTCACCGGTCGGGTGCTCGCCACGTATCGCGAAGGTGTCGCGCCAGCCCTGCTCGGCCCCGAGCTCGAGGTGCTCACTCCACGCGAGCGCGAGGTGCTGTCGCTGATCGGCGCGGGCCTCACCAACACCGAGATCGCCGGCCACCTGGTGCTCGGCGAAGGGACCGTCAAGACCCACGTCGGCCACATCTTCGCCAAGCTCGACGTCCGCGACCGGGCCGCTGCGGTTGTCTTCGCGTTCGACCACGGCCTGGTGCAGCCCCGCCGCGACCGCTGACGCCGAGAGCCCTGAAGGCAGTCGGCCAGACGTCATACGAACTGGTCGCCATCACGACCGGAACGTATGACGTTGTCCAAGGCACTCAACCTCGCGCCGTGGCGGCGAAGTCGATCTCGAGGAAGTCGGCCACCTCGCTCGTCCACCGCTCGGTCACGAACACGATGTGGTCGGGGTGAGCGTTGTACGCGTCGTACGCCGTGCGATCGGCGAACTCCATCGAGACGCCGTGCCGGTAGGTGTTCTTCCCGCTGATCTCGGCCACCACCTCGAACGCCTCGACGCCGGGGATCGCGGCGAGGGCGCGGAGGGAGTCGAGGAACCTCGCCTCCTCGGCGCTCCCTTCCGCGTGGTGCATGGTGAACGCGACGCTGTGCCGGATACGGGGACCGGAGAGGGCTGCCATGGGCACGACGCTAGTCGTGGGCTCAGCGGGCGGGAACCGGCTCGGACGACGGCCGCCAGTCCCGCCTGATCAGCCCGTATACCCACGAGTCCGACACCTCGCCGTTCACGACGCAGTCTTCCCGCAACGTCCCTTCACGAACGAATCCGAGCTTCTCCAGTACACGGGCAGAAGACGCGTTGCGGGTATCGGTCTCGGCCTGGACTCGATTCAGGTCCAGCGTGTCGAACGCCCACTGCAGCAAGGCGCGAGCGGCCTCCGTCGCGTAGCCCTGACCCCATGCCGCGTCGGCGAGGCAGTAGCCCAGCGACGCGCTGCGATAGTCCGGGTTCCACCGGGTCAGGCTGCACCAGCCGATGAACGCCCCGTCGGAAATGCGGTCCATGGCAAGCCGCGCCCCGCTGCCTTCCTCCGACATCTGCAGGCAAGCCGCGATGAAGCGCTCGGCGCGCACACGGTCGTTCCAGGGCGGCGCGTCCCAGTAGCGCAGCACGTAGGCGCTGCTGTGCAGCGCGAAGAGGGCGTCCGCGTCTGCAGCGGTGAAGGCGCGCAGTCGCAGGCGAGCAGTGTGCAGCGTGGGGGTGGGCAGAGACATGCGGGCCATATTGCCTCGTCATGTGGGGTGGCCGGACAACCGGCATCGCGATGCAGATCACTGCCATCCGGAGCTTCTCAGTGGGCGAAAGAAGGATGATGCAGCCAGGGACACCGGCTAGTGGGAGGCTCGGGGGCTCCCGAGCTTGGACCGTACGGCGTCGGCGTCGGGGTGACCGAGCTCGGTCAGGGCCGCGGCGGAGGCCTGCCAGGCCGCGTGCGCCCCGGCCTCGTCCCCGGACGCCAAGAGGCTGTCGCCCAAGTGGTCGCGCGCGATGGCCTCGCCGTGCCTGTCGCCCATGGTGCCGAACAACACGATCGCCTGCTGGTAGCAGCCGGCGGCCTCGGCGTCCTCGCCTAGCTGGTGGTGTGCGTAGCCGAGGCTGTCGAGCGCATTCGACCGCGCGTAGTCGGAGTCGATCTCCGTCGCCAGCGCGAGCGACGCGGAACAGCGCTCGACGGCCTCCCGGAACTCGCCCAGCTCGGCGTGGTACCAACCGAGCGCGTTGAGCGCGACGGCCTCGCCCAGGGGGTAGGGCACGGCGCGGTACCAGGTGAGCGCTTCCCGTGCGTGCGGGAGAGCCTCGGCGGGACGGCCGGCCCGGTCGTACAGGAGCGCGAGGTCGAAGTGCACGTGGGCGCAACCGTCGGCGTCGCTGAGCCCCTCGTAGTCCGCCAGAGCGCCGCGGAGCATGGGGACGGCGTCGTCGTACCGACGCTGGGTCGAGTAGGCGTTGCCGAGCAGCCGACGGTTCTCGGCACGCGCGCGCGGATCGTCCATCCGTTCCGCCGCCGCGACCGCGACCTCCTGCACGAGTGCCCACTCCTGCCAGTGGCCCCGACGGTCGTAGTAGGTGGCAAGGGTGCGGGGCAAGCGGACCGCGTGATCGTCGAAGCCCGCCTCACCCGCGTGCTGGATGTTGGCCACCAGCACCTGGTCCTCCCGCTCGAACCAGGCCAACGCCTCCGCGGTATCGGCGAGCGGCTCGACCAGCACCCCTGCCGATGGCGCAGGGACAGGCTCCGCGTCCTGGTGGGGCGAGAGAAGCTGCGACGCCGCCTGGGAGGTGTGCAGGAGGTGGTCGAGCAGCCGCCGCTCCGAAGCGGTCGCTCCGGGTCGTCCCGACCGAGCTCGGCGGCCTGGAGCCGGACCAGGTCGTGCATCCCGAACCGCCCCAGGCCGCTCTGGAGTACTAGGTGCGCCCCCTCGAGCTCGGCCAGCAGCGGCCGCAACGAGCGAGCCGGTAGGGCCGTGAGACTGGAGACGGCGGTCAGGCCGAGGTCCGGCCCCGGAGCCCGACCCATGAGGCGGAAGACCCGGGTGGCGTCGCGCGAGAGCGCCCGGACCGAGCAGGCCAGAACGGCGCGAAGGCTGACCGTGAGCTCGCCCGCGTCCAGGGCGTCGAGCCGGGTGGCGGTCGCATGCAGCTCGGCCACGTAGTCCGCCAGGGCCGCGGCGGACGGAAGGGACGCGGCTCGTGCCCCGGCGATGCCGAGGGCCAGCGGCAAGCCGGAACACCGTTCCACGAGCTCGCGCACCGCGGCCTCCTCGGCGGCCACGCGTGCGCGGCCGAGATGTCCGGCCACGACCTCACGCGCCTGATCGGCGGGCATCACGTCGAGGGTGAGGGTGCGCAGACTGTGGGTGACCGCCAGCCCGGTCAACCGCCGCCGACTGGTGACCAGGACCGAGCACCCGGCGCCGCCGGGCAGCAGGGGGGCCACGGTGCTGGAGTCCGGGGCATTGTCGAGGACGACCAGCATCCGGCGATCGGCGAGCCTGGTTCGATACAGGGCAGCCTGGGCGTCGACCTCGGCCGGGACGTCGGCCTCCGGCACGTCCAGCGCGTTCAGGAACCACCGGAGGGCAGCAGCCGCCGTCGTCGGCTCGCTGACGGGGTCGAACCCGTGGAGGTCGACGTACAGCTGACCGTCCGGGTAGCCAGAGGCGTGCCGGCCGGCCCACTCCCGGGCCAGCCACGTCTTGCCCATGCCACCGCCGGCACTGATCGCGACGATCGTCGGCTGGTCCGGGCTCTCAGCCGCCATCATGCTGGTGAGCTCGGCGAGCTCGGCGGCGCGGCCCGCGAAGGTCGTGGCCGGCGCCAGTAGCTGACGCGGCACCACCCGAGGGGCGTCAGGGGACGTCGCCTCCATGCGGGGGGCCGTCAGGTCGAGCATCGGATCGGCCTCGAGCATGCGCTGGTGAAGGTCGCGCAACGTCACCCCCGGCTCGGAGCCCAGCTCGTCGGCCAGCCGGGCCCGGAACCCGCGGTAGCACTCGAGTGCATCGGCGACACGCCCACACCGGTAGAGCGCCAGCATCGTCTGGGAGGCGAGCCGCTCGTCCCACGGGTGCTCCGCGCCGGCGGCGACCAGTGCGGCCACCAGGTCCGCGTGCAGGCCCAACCGCAGTCCCACGTCGGTACGCCGTAGCTGGGCGGCGAACCGCTCGCCTTCGAGGGCGTGGCGCACCTGGTCGGCCCACGGGGTGTCGGCCGTCTCGAGGACCGGCCCGCGCCACAACGCCTGGGCCTGGTCCAGCAGCGGGTACGCCTCGATGTCGTCGACGGGGCCGGCCTGCTCCACCAACGCCCTGAACCGGTGCAGGTCGACGGCCATCGGCTCAGCCTCGAGCACGTAGCCGGTGGGCCGATGGGCGATGACCATGCCCGTGGGTCGCAGCGCCTTGCGCAGCCGGGAAAGGTAGCTCTGCAGGGCCTCGCGCGCCCGCTGCGGCGGGCGGTTCCCCCATACCCGGTCGACCAGCCGGTCGGGCGGGGTCGGCTGGTTACCTCGACCGCGAGTGCCGCCAGCACGACCAGCTGGCGGGCGTGGCCGACGTCGATCAACCGTCCCTCGAGGCCCACTTCCACCGGCCCGAGCAGCCGCAGCTCGGCCTCGCTCACGGCGGGCTGACCTGCGGATTCCAGGTTCATGCCAGCGCCCTACACGGGCCCTCGACCACGCTCGACGGCATGTACCTCCGCAGTTGGCGGGGGGTCGCCATCATCCGAAGGAGAGGTGCCGTCATGGCTACTGTCAAGGACCTGAGGTTCACGATCGTGCCGGGCGACTCGCTCGAGACCATCAAGGTCAGGATCAAGACCCGTCTCGGGTTCAACGAGTTCGACCGCTTGACCCTGCTCAACTACCGCCGCAGCTACGCGCTGCTCGGCGTCGACACCATCGTGCAGCCGCCCGGGCAACCGGCCCCGGTGGCGTCCGCGTCCCGGGCCGATCGAGGACGGTGGCCTCGATCTCTTCGACGAGCTGGCCACCTTCGAGCCGGCCAGGGACGCCAGTGTGGACGCCAGCCACCCCGACGTGGTCGACGACGAAGTGGAGTTCACCGACGTGTTCGAGATCCCCCGCGCCACCGCCGACGAGGACGCGAACGCGAGCGACGAGCTCAAGGTGCGGTGCGACCTGGAGCCGAACCTGCCGGAGGCGGGAGCCTTCTTCAGCGACCAGGTCGCGGTCACGCTGCCCTGAGCCGGCGGGATGTAGGGGGCGCCGAGCCACCGTTCGACTGTATCGAGCCACAGCGTGGCCGGACAGGGCTCGACGAACGCCAGATCCGGGCGTGGCAGCCGGGCCCGGTAGGTGCGGGTCCTGAGTTCACGGGCTGAGGGGTGTCGGAGGGAGGAGCTGTGGGATGAGCCACTACGGGTACGTGAGCGAGCAGCTGCTGTCGAGGTGGCTGTCCCCGCCCCGGCTGCGCCGGCCGCGGAGCGCGCCGAACGACCGCCCTCCCCAGCGACTCGACGTGGAGCGGGTCCGCAGCCACTTCGACTTCCCGGGCACCGGCCGGGTGGTCACCAACAACGCGGCCACGTCGCAGACCCCGCGCGAGCTCATCGAGCTCTTCCGCCGGCTGTCCCCGTGGTACGAGGCCGTCCATCGTGGCCAGTCGGCCGCGTCGCGACAGATGTCGGCACAGTTCGAGGAGTCGTTCGACACCATCGCCACCTGGGTCAACGCGCCGAGCCGCCGCTGCATCGCCACCTACCGCAACACCACCGAGGCGATCAACGCCGTGATGTACTCGCTGCTCACGGAGTTCCGCGACGGCGACAACGTGGTCACCACCTTGATGGAGCACAACTCCAACTTCGTGCCGTGGCACGCCTTGACCCAGGAGGTACTGCCCCGCCTCGGCCGTCGAGTCGAGTGCCGGCTCGCGCGATTCGACCACGACACCGGCGAGCTCGACCTCGCCCATCTCGCCGAGCTCGTCGACCACCGCACCAAGCTCGTGTGCGTGACCGGGGCGTCGAACTTCCTCGGCACCAAGCCTCCGCTTGGCCGGGTCCGTCAGGTCGCCGACGACAGCGGCTACCGACGGCCGGACGGGACGACAGGCTCGCTCCTGCTCGTAGACGCAGCCCAGCTCGCGCCGACCAGCGTCATCGACGTGGCCGCGCTGGACGTGGACTACCTGGCCTTCTCCTTCCACAAGGTGCTCGCGCCGTTCGGCGTGGGAGTGCTCTACGGGCGCGAGACGCTCCTCGAGCGGTCCCTGCCGTTCTTGTACGGCGGCGACATGATCGCGGAGGGCAAGGTCTCGCCGGGGCGCGTGGAGTACAACGAGCTCCCCTGGAAGTACACCGCCGGCACCCCGAACGTGCTGGGAGTGATCGCCTCTGCCCAGGCGCTCCGGCTGCTTGTCGACCTGGCGCTGGACCCCGCGGTGCCATGGTTCGGCAACCCGCAGCAACTCCCCCGGGCGGACGTGGAGTCGGCCATGAGCCTGGTGCAGCAGCACGTGCGCGGCCTGACTGACCACGCGCTCGACCGGGCGCAGAAGATCCCGGGACTACACGTCTACGGACCCCGACCCGGCGTGCCGAGATCGCCGTTGATGGCGTTCAACATCCGCCGGCTCGACCCCCGAGTGGTCGCAGATGCTTTGAACGGCCGCGGGATCGAGGCTCGCGCTGGCTGCCACTGCGCGACGCTGGCTCACTACGAGCTGGGAGTGACCCCACGGGGGAGCTGCCGGCTCAGCTTCGCGGCGTACACGAGCAACGACGATGTCGACCGGGCCCTCGATGCGTTGGACCGGGTGGTGCGCTCACTGGCCAAGCCCGCGCCAGCACGCGAGAACGGTGGGCTCAGCCGGGAGAAGTAGCCTCCGGGAAGGAGGGTCTTCGGAAGGCAGGCTCGAACAGCCGGCGCCACATCGCACCGTGGAACGCGTCCGCGGACTACCCGGCTATCGCTCGATCGCCTCGATGATCTCCGGACGCAGCCGCGATGCCTTGATGACTGCGTCGACAGAGCCGACCTCGACTGCACGGTAGATGTTGTGGATGCCGTCGAACTCGGCGGCGACCTCGCCGATCTTCTCCGCTCGGGCCGAGGCTCGCACGTCGGCGAGCTCGATCACCAGCTGGCTTCGGTCCGCGCCGGTGGTCTCACGGATCCGGGCTTCGAGGTCTCGGACCGCAGGGCTGGCGGCTGCGCGCTTCTCGACCTCGTTGGTGAACACCACGGCCGCGGCGGGCGCGCCGCCGATCACCGAGGCGAACGAACCTTCGAGCGCCAGCACCGTCATGCGCGGGTTGAGCGCCTTGGAGAAGACGACGAATGCGCCGCCGTGGTAGCGCGAGACCACGCAGAACACGATCGGGCCGCGGAAGTTCACGATGGCGCGCCCGATCTCCGCGCCGTACTCGAGCTGGAGGTTGCGCATGGAGTCCGGCGACCCGTCGAACCCGGACAGGTTGGCCAGCACCACCAGTGGACGGTTGCCGCTGGCCGCGTTGATCGAACGCGCCGCCTTCTTGGACGACCGCGGGAAGAGGGTGCCGGCGGTGTAGATGTCCGGACCGTCGGTGGGCGGGAAGCCATGCCGGCGTACGGGCTTGGACTCGATCCCCAGCATGCAGACCGAGTGCCCGCCGATGTAGGCGTCCTGGACCACCGCGGTGTCGGCGTCCGCCATGCCCGCCCAGCGCTCCAACGTCGGGAGGTCCTGGTCGGCGACCGCCCGCATGACGGTGCGGATGTCGAAGGCCTTCTTGCGCTCGGGGTTGGTGGCCGCGGAGAAGATCTCGCCGACGGTCTTGAAGTCACTGCCCTCGACCTCGTGCGGGTACGCCGAGATGTCGCGGTCGTCGGGATCGCTGGTGGACGCCCGACGGGGTCGGGTCTCGCCGGGTGCGACGTAGGTGTGCTCGTAGTGGGCCATCAGCACCCCGAAGGCGCCTGCCAGGTCGGGCGCCCAGTACTGCGCCTGCCCGTTCGGCCCCATGACCCGGTCGTAGCCGCCGATGCCGAAGTTGTCCTCTGCGGAGACTCCGCCGGAGAAGTCGAGCGACTGCTTGCCGGTCAGCACCATCGCGCTGTCCGGCGTCATCACCAGGATGCCCTTGGTGTGCATGAGCATCGTGGCCTCGGCGTTCCAGTACGGCTGCGCACCCACGTTGATGCCGGCGACGACGACGTTGATCTCCCCGCCGTCCTGGGTGAACTCCACGATCCGGCGCAGTGCCGCGGCAACCCAGTCCATGTTCTCGGTGCCGGAGTCCATCGAGATCCGGGCGCCCGCTGACAGCGCGAACCACTCGACCGGCACCTGCATCCGCTCAGCCAGGTCACACGCAGCGATGATCCGCCTGCACTCGGCCTCGGCGACAGAGCCGAGGGACTTCGTCGGGTCCCCGCAGAGCACGACGCGGGTGACGCCTTCGGGGTGCAGGCGCGTGGGTGTCGTGACGACTGCCGCGATGATGCCCGCCTTGTTCTGCCCGCGTGGTCGCTCGACGGGCACCAGCGCGCCCGTGTCGTCGAGGTCGTGCTCGACCAGGGAGCCACCGGGGCCGGCGAGCATCGGCGCCAGCTCGTAGGGGTAGACCAGCCCGCGGCGGCGGGCCCGGAGGACCTTGGCTGCGTAGTCGTCGAGCGGCTTGAGCACGTCGGTCGGCGGCTCCTCGACCGAGGTCACCACCCCCGCCCCGGGCTGGGCGCCGAACCGCACGCACACCGGCACCGGCGTGCCGTCGGGCCCGAGGACACGACCTTGGGCGACCACCTCTTCGATCCCGGCGCCATCGGTGAGCGGGCGGATCTTGTTGCCGAGCGCGGCCAGTCCGTCGCTGTCGATCTCGACGACGGGCCACACCTGGACCCACACGTGGTTCATGTCGAGCCTGCTGCCCGCAGCACCACGAGCCACGCGCGTCCGTCGGATCGCCTCCAGGCAGTTCTCCACCGCCCGCTCGGCGTGCGGGAGGCCGCTCACGCGGCCGTGCTCGTCGCGGACGACGGCCAGCTGGCGCACCTGGGCCAGAGCAACCAGCCGCCGGTCGGCGGGGTTCTCGCGGGCCACGCACTCGTAGAGCAGCACGTCCTCGGGCGCCTCGATCCGGGTGACGTCGAACTCTCGCAGCCGCCAGAGGTTCAGCCGCCGACCGACCATCGGATGCACGCCACGGGTGAGGGTGTCCTCGACCATCCCGCCAGGGCCGCCGGAACCATCAGGACGGAACGCGTAGTAGCCGACCGGACGCCCGGGACCGGCGCACACGGCGACGGAGAACGTCGTACGTCGTGGGAGAAGGGCAGCGCTGCCACGAGCGGACCCAGGTCACGACTGGTCTCGTCGGCGTCATCGGGCGCGTCAGGCCAATGGAGGTAGAGGTCGACGACGGCGTCGTGGCCCTCGTCCCGGCCGGCCACGTGGGCGCTGATCGCCGACGCCAGCTCGCCGTGCGGATCGGCCAGCTCGGCGTACGTGCCGATCGTGGAGACCAGGCGGGTAGGGCGTTCGTCGAGGGTGTAGTCGGCGACAACCCGCGGGCGGCCCCCGCCATCGACCCCGTCGACCCCATCGATCGAGCGAAGGTCGTGGAGGTCGTACTCGCGGTAGTGGCGCCTGGCCAGCACCTCGAGCATCGGCTCCCGCTCGGGGAGCCCGTCGGCCATCCGCTCGGCGAGGAACCTGACGATCTGCTCGGGGATGAGCGCGAGCGCCTCGATGCGTTCCGTCCGGTCGGTGAGTCCGCCGTCGGCAGCGAGGGTGGTGAGCTCGTCCCGGACCCCAGCCAGCACGTCGGTGCGCTCGGCGTCGACCTGGGGCTGGTCGAACCAGCGGAACCGGACGCTGCGGGCGAGGTCCCCGATCACGGGGAACCGCAGCTGCGTCGCGCGGCCGAGCCGTTCCAGGAGCCGGCGCGATCGAGTGGCCAGGTCGCCGGTCGGCGCCGGCTCGGCGATCCAGCAACCGAGCAGTGCGGTGGCGATCGTCACCTCCGGCGCCGACCGCTGCTGGGCGAGGAAGATCCTGAAGACCGCCTCCTCCAGCTGGGGGGTGCGCTCGAGGTCCAGGACCCCGTAGTGCCGCAGCACTCTGGCCAGCCGGTCGCTGAAGTGCCCCGGCAGGCCGCCGCGCTCGACGTCGAGGCTCTGGAGGTAGGTGTGGAAGTGCTCGCGAGAGCTGTGCACGCGGAGCTCCGTGTGGCGCTCCTCGTCGGCGGGCTGGTTGCGACTGAGCTCGGCGAGGTCGGCGAAGGTGCCGAGCAGCTCGAGCTCGTCCTCGAGGACCGACTCGCCCGCCGCCCGCACCTCCTCCCGGACCGCCAGGTAACGCGACAGTGCGTCGTCCTGGGCGGCAGGGGGCACGTCGAAGCCGAGGACGACAGCCGTGAGGTCGCTGCGTGCCCGGGACAGACGCTCAGCGGGCGGCCGGCCCTCGGACGGTTGCGGAAGCTCGATCGACGGTCCCGCTGAGGTCGCCTCCGCGGCCGGGTCCTCGTCGCCGACCTGCTCGAGGCGGACCAGCGGCGTCCCGGTCTCGACCTGGCTGCCGGTGGTCACGAGCAGCTCCTTGACCCGGGCCGGGAACGGCGCGTGCAGGACGGTCTCCATCTTCATCGACTCGAGCACGATCACCGGCGCGCCCGCCTCGACCAGGTCGCCGACGCCGACAGGAGTGGCGACGACCAGGGCCGGGGCCGGCGAACGTTGCACGCCACCCTCGTCCCGGGTGACGCGGTGGGCGACGCCGTCGACCTCGACCAGGGTCGTCGGGCCGTGGGTGGACGTGACCACGTGATGCCGCTGCCCACCGACCACCAGCCGTCGATGGAACTCGTCGAGGCGGTCCAGCTCGGCCTCGACGGTCGTGGTGCCGCCGCCGCCGGCCGCGACCGTCACCTGGTAGCGCGACGGACCGGTGCTGAGCGTCGAGACCTGGTAGGCCGTGCCACGCAGCTTGACCTCGACGGGACGGCCGGCCCGGTGCTGGGCCTGCGGTCGACCGCCGTGCGCGGTCTCCAGCAGCCGGGTGACCTCCAGCTCGACCTCGTCGGCGTACGCCTCGATGGCGGCAGCGACGATCGCCACCCCGGCATGCGCGTGCGCGACGAGGCGTCCCTCGGCACGCACGCGGTCGATCCATCCCGTGTCGGCCCATCCACCCGAGCCGTCGACGACCTCGGGCTGGGCGAGCAGGTCCAGCACGAAGCTCTTGTTGCAGGCACCACCCTCGATCACGACGGTGGTCTCGCCCATGGCCCGTCGCAACCGAGCCAGGGCCTCCTCGCGAGTACGGCCGACCGCAATGATCTTGGCGATCATCGAGTCGAAGTCAGGGGGGATCGTGTCGCCCTCGGCGACCCCGGTGTCGACGCGTACGCCGGGTCCCGCGGGCAGCTCGAGCCGGACGATGCGGCCGGGGGCCGGAGCGAAGTCGCGGTCGGGGTCCTCGGCGTTGAGCCGGGCCTCGACCGCGTGCCCGGACTCGCCCGGCTTGGCGGCGTACAGGTCGGTGAGACGACCCCCGCCCGCGACGAAGATCTGCGCCTTCACGAGGTCGACATCGGTGGTCGCCTCGGTGATCGAGTGCTCGACCTGCAGGCGCGTGTTGACCTCGAGGAAGGCGAACGACCTGTCGCCGGGGCTGTAGAGGAACTCCACGGTGCCGGCGCCGACGTACCCCACGGCCAGGGCGAGGCGCTCGGCCGACGCCTTGACCTCCTCGGCCTGCTCGGGGACGAGCAACGGCGAGGCAGACTCCTCGATCACCTTCTGGTTGCGCCGCTGGATCGAGCAGTCGCGCACGCCCAAGGCCCACGCAGTGCCGTGCCCGTCAGCGATCAGCTGGACCTCGACGTGCCGGGCACCGGTGACCAGACGCTCCAGGAAGACCGTTCCGTTCCCGAATGCCCGGAGCGCCTCGTCGCTGGTGCGCTGGAAGGCGTCCTCCAGGTCGTCGGCTGAGGCCACCATCCGGATGCCGCGGCCGCCGCCCCCCGCGGTCGCCTTGAGCATCAACGGGTATCCGACCTCGTCAGCACTGGCCAGCGCGCTCTCGAGGGTGTCGACCGCGCCGCGGCTCCAGGGTGCCACGGGGACACCGACCTCCTCGGCGAGCAGCTTCGAGCCGATCTTGTCGCCCAGCCGGCGCATGGCCTCGGCGCTCGGGCCGATGAAGGCGATGCCCAGACGCTCGCACAGGTCCACGAAGGTGGGGTCCTCGGCCATGAAGCCCCAACCCGGCCACACCGCGTCGGCGCCCGTCTCGGTCAGGGCGCGTTCGAGCACGGCCAGGTCGAGGTACGGCCGGGCCGCGGCCGGCCCCAGGTCGTAGGACAGGTCGGCCTCGCGCACGAACATCGCCCGGGCCTCGTTCGCCGTGTGCAGCGCGACCGTCTCGATGCGGCCGTCGCCGGCTGCATTGATGTCTCTCACTGCGTGAACGAGGCGCATCGCAGCCTCACCACGGTTCGCGATCGCAATGCGCGAAAACACCTTCAGCACCTCCGACACGGCCTTTCCTGAACCTGATCTGGTGGGACCGAGCCCCTCCAACAGACGAACCTGCCACGCATGGTCGGTCCCGGCCAGTGACGTCACGGCGGGTCGGATCAACACAGTGGTCGGATCGACACAGTGGGTCGCATCAACACAGTGAAGGCCCCGCCTGGGGCGGAGCGCGCCAGCGTGGGGTTGCGGGGTGAGGGATCCGGGTCAAAGATGAGAAGTTGCCGGCGACGCCGCCGGGGCGTCGCCTCTGTCCTGAAGGAGGTGGGCCGCGTGGACGCACGAGCACGTTCCACGACGATCATGGCCCAGCCCGACCGCATCGATGACGGCATCGCCCTGATCAACGACGAGCTGATGCCGATGATGACCGACATCGACGGCTACCTGGGCGTGTCCTTGCTGGTCGACCGCTCGAGCGGCCGCTGCATCGCGACGACCTCGTGGGAGTCCGACGAGGCCATGCGCGCCAGCAGCGCCCAGGTCCAGCCGATCCGCCAGCGCCTGGTCGACACCCTGGGCGGGGCCAGCCCGGAGGTCCAGGAGTGGCAGATCGCCATCCTGCACCGTGACCACGAGTCACCTGCCGGGGCCTGCGCTCGGGTGACCTGGGCCCGCCCGCCGGCAGGTCAGCTGGACGCCGCGGTGGATGCGTTCAAGACCACCGTCATGCCGATGCTGGAAGGCCAGGACGGGTTCTGCAGCGCGAGCATGCTGATCAACCGGGACTCCGGGATGCTGTGCGGCACGGTCAGCTTCGAGAGCATGGCCACCCTCGAGGCCACCACGCAGTTCGCCGCCGACCAGCGGGCCAAGATGGCTCAGGAGACCGGGATCGAGTTCATGGACATCCTGGAGTGCGAGCTCGCCATCCATCACCTGAGAGTCCCGGAGCTGGTCTGACCGGGTCGGCCGGTTTCGGCGAATGAGGCAAGCAAATGGCGGATCCCCGGCACCTGATGCCGGGGATTCGCCACCTAGGGCCGAAACCGTCTCTGGCTCGCTCACTTCGGACTAATGTCGTCCTTGCGGGCGTCACGCGACGTCACCATCCGAGACCCCGATGGCATCCACCGCAGCACGGAGGGCAGCCATGGGACCGGGTACCACCTCGCCCGTCGACCTCGCCGATAGGAAGCGGGGAGTCGGAGTGACCACGCACGTGCTCGGCGTTGCGCCGAGCCAGCTCACCGAGGGCCAGATCGTCGCCCTCGGCGACGACCTCGACTCCATCCGACAGCGGGTTCTCGATACTCGAGGTGCACGCGACGCCGCCTACATCCGCCGCGTCATCACCATCCAGCGCGGTCTCGAGCTGGGCGGGCGGATCCTGCTGCAGGCGTCGTCGAGGCGCACCGCGTTGGTCGCGGGCACGATCGCCCTCTCGACCGCGAAGATCCTGGACAACATGGAGATCGGGCACAACGTGCTGCACGGACAGTGGGACTGGATGCGCGATCCGCGGATCCACTCCTCCACCTGGGAGTGGGACTACTCGACGCCGGCAGCACTGTGGAAGCGGTCGCACAACGAGGGTCACCACGTCTACACCAACATCGTCGGCCTGGACAACGACCTGGGCTACGGGATCATGCGCGTGGACGAGGCGCAGCCCTGGCGGCCCCGGCACCTCGTCCAGCCCGTCGTCAACCTGCTGAACGCGCTGGTCTTCGAGTACGGCATCGCGGCCTACGACCTGGAGCTGGGCCGGCTCCACCGGGGTGAGACCACGCGGTCTCCCCGTTTCCGCGAGGACCTGCGGCTCACGCTGCGCAAGGTTCGACGCCAGGCCACCAAGGACTACGTGCTGTTCCCCTTGTTCGCCGGCCGCTCGTGGCGTCGGACCCTGGCTGCGAACGTGATCGCCAACCTCGTCCGCAACGTCTGGAGCCACTCGGTCATCATGTGCGGGCACTTCCCGGAGGGAGTCGAGACCTTCGAGCAGGAGACGTTCCACCCCGACGAGACCCGCGGCGAGTGGTACCTACGCCAGATGCTGGGCTCGGCCAACATCACCGGCCCTCCGCTTCTCCACGTGCTCGCCGGCAATCTCAGCCACCAGATCGAGCACCACCTGTTCCCCGACCTGCCCAGCAACCGCTACGCGGAGATCGCTCCGGAGGTGCGAGCCGTCTCCGAACGCTACGGCCTGCGGTACCACGCCAGGTCGATGCCGCGGCAGGTCGCATCCGCCTGGCACAAGGTGTTGCGGCTCTCGCTTCCCAACGGCTGACCGCCACACCGCCTCACCGCCCGAGTGCGGCCCGATGAAGAGGTTCCGACCCCGCGACCATCTGGGCTCACTTGCTGGACACTCGCTTCTGTCGTCGGCAGACGTACATGATCGCCCCATGACCTACGTACTCGGCCACGGGACAGGCCCACTCCGGGGCCTGAAGATCATCGAGATCGCCGGCGTCGGTCCGGCGCCGCATGCCGCGACGATCCTCGCCGACCTCGGCGCCGACGTGATGCGGGTCGAACGCCCCGGCGGAGCTCCGAGTGCGGGACCACGGACGTCGGACTTCCTCACCCGCGGTCGGCCGAGTGTCGCGCTGGACCTGAAGAACCCCGACGCCGTGGCGTGCGTGCTCACCCTCGTCGAGAGCGCAGATGTGCTCATCGAGGGGATGCGTCCCGGAGTCACCGAGCGGATGGGTATAGGACCCGACGACTGCCTCGCACGCAACCCTGGGCTGGTGTACGGCCGGATGACGGGCTGGGGCCAGACGGGACCCCTGGCCAAGGTCGCCGGCCATGACATCAACTACGTGGCGATCGCCGGGGCCCTGCACGGCTCCGGTCAGGACCCGTCCAGGCCGCACTTCGCGAGCAACCTGGTGGGAGACTTCGGCGGCGGGTCGACGTACCTCGTGATCGGGCTGCTGGCGGCTCTCATCGAGTCCCGGGTCAGCGGCCGCGGCCAGGTCGTCGACGCGGCCATCGTCGACGGGACCGCCCACCTGAACATGATGTGGGCCTCGATGCTCGCAGGTGGCAGCGCCGTCGAGCAACGAGCCGTCAACCTCCTGGACGGGGGAATCCCGAACTACACGATCTACGAGACCTCCGACGCCAAGCACCTGGCGGTCGGCCCGCTGGAGCCGCAGTTCTGCGCCGAGCTGCTCCGCCTCGCCGAGATCGACCCAGCGTTCGCCGCGGATCCGGCCCTGCTGGGAGAAGCACTCACCGCGACCTTCCGGTCCAGGACCCAGGCGGAGTGGGCGGCCGTCTTCGAGCATTCCGACGCCTGTGTCACCGCCATCCTCCCCCTCACCGAGGCCGCCGAGCACCCGCACATGCGGGCACGCGAGGTCTTCGTGACGAAGGACGGACAGCTCCAGCCGGCTCCCGCCCCGCGGTTCTCACGGACCGAAGCGACCCTCACCACGGGCCCCAGCGCACCTGGGGGAGACACCCGCGAAGCTCTCGAGGCGTGGGGGATCGACAACGTCGACGCGCTCCTCGAAGGTGCGGCAGCCACGCAGGCGTGACGCCGCGCGGGACTCACGTCCCACAGTACGTGCGGAAGGTGCCGAAGTCCTGCGGGGCAGGCTCGGCATAGCGCTCGAGACCGGACCGCTCGACGAAGGGCGCCGTCACCGCGTCAAGGAGCCGTTCAACCGGCTCGAGGTCGCCTCCGACGGCAGCGTCGAGCGCCTCCTCGACGAGGTGGTTGCCTCGGGGTCGCAGGCAGCCTGATCGTCCTGGGTCGGCAACCAGTCTGTCCCGGGCGCTGACCCGTGCGTTTGCGGCGATCTGGGTCCTCCCCCGACCCCGGACCAAGCTCGAGTCCGCGTGGCGGTGGCTGGCCGTGGCCCTGGTGCTGGCCGTGTCGCTGACCATCGTGGCCGTCGCCAGCGAGCCGGCGAAGGTGCTGCCACCGCGAGACCTGTGGCCCTTGGTGGTCTCGTTCGGCTGTGACATCGCGGTGGCGCTGTTCGTGCCGTGGGTCCTCCTGGCCGGGGCGGTACACCCGCGGCTGCTGGCACCCGGAGCGACGCTCTTCGCGCTCCTGATGCTGGCGGCCCGCCCCGTTGCTGCAGCGTGGCTACCGCGTGCGCTGGACTCCAGCTCCGATCTTTACTGGTCCATGGGCGTTGCGTTCACCTACATCGCCATCCTGTACGTCGGGGCGCTCTGCTTCCTGGCCACGTTCGTCCTCGGGAGGGTCATCGCGACCGACACGGGAGCCTTTGGCGCCTGGATACGGCAAGCGCGGTCGGTCGGCGAAGTCACGGAAACGGTCGATGAGAACTGAAAGGTGGGCGCGCCTCAATACTTCATCCGTTCTGTGCGATGTGCCGGCGGTCCAGGTGCGCCAGTCTGGGCGAGGCGCCGGAGCCCCGGACGCCTCCTCAAGACTGCTGACGGAGAAGCCATGTCGGAGCCCGCACCCTTGGACACCTCAACGGCGCCCACCGAAGAAGGACCCGCAACAGAGCGACCGTCACGTGGCCGCACGACCGCCGTGGTCATCTGCGTGGTGCTGGCCGGCCTCCTGACCACGCCCGCGGCGGTGGCTTACTGGGGCCAGCGCACGCTGAACGACACGGAGCGCTACGTCGCCACCGTAGACCCGCTCGTAGCCTCGCCCGAGGTGCAGGACGTCATCGCCACCAGGGTGACCGCCGCGATCGAGAAGCAGGTCGACATCGAGGCCATCCTCAACGATGTCTTCGCCGGGGTGATCACCGACCGGCCCCGTCTGGAGCGGCTGGTCGGGCCGCTGGCCGCGGCGATCAACGGTCTGATCGACCGGGAGGTCCGCGCCTTCATCGCCTCGGACGAGTTCGCCGACCTGTGGTTGCGCATCAACACCCGGGCACAACAGGCGCTGCACAGGATCCTGACAGGGGAGGGGTCGGGGGCCGTCTCGGTCCAGGGCAACCAGGTGGTCCTCGACGTGGACGAGGTCATCAAGGTCGTCAAGGAGCGCCTCGTCGCACGGGGGCTCACCCTGGTCGAGAACGTTCCCATCCCCGAGACCGACCGGCAGATCGTGCTGCTCGAGTCCGACGAGCTCGAGCAGCTGCGCACGATCTACGCCTTCGGCAACCCGGTGGCCAAATGGATGCTTCCGCTGGTCGCTGCGCTGTACCTCGTCGCTTTCGTGCTGGCCCGGCGCCGCCCGATGATGGGCGTGGTCATCGGGGCACTGTTGGCGGCCAACGCAGTGCTGCTCGCCCTGTTCCTGTCGGTCGGGCGTCAGCTGTTCGTCAACCAGCTCGAGGGCACCGTGTTCGGACCGGCGAGCAGGGTCTTCTACGACACCCTGCTCGCCTACCTCGAGCGGGGACAGGACGTCCTTCTCGGGGTCGGCGTGGCGTTCGTGCTCGCGGGGTGGTTCGCCGGGGAGAACAGGTACGGCACCGCCGTCCGCACGACCGTGGCCTCGGGCCTCGCGAGCATGGGTGCTCGCGTCGGTGACGGTCAGGTCGGCGCTGCCGGCCGCTGGGTGGCGGCCAACCGCGGGTGGCTGCGGGTCGTCGCCGTCGTCCTCGGCGCGGTGGTCCTGCTCTGGGGCAACCAGATCTCGATGGAACGGCTGTGGTGGTCCCTGGCGACCGTCGTCGTGGGGTTGGCCGCCATCCAGTTCCTCGTCGGCGCCGGTCGCGATGTCCGTCGGGCTCCGGAGGACTCAGGAGCGATCGAGGCTCAGGCCGGCTGACACACGCGGTTCTCCGTTCGCCCGTCCTCGCTGCACGGCGCCGAGGATCACCTGATGCCCAGCCCCAGGACGACGAGGTCGAGCTCAGTGTCGAGGCCAATGCCCAAGCCGCGGATGGCACCTATCCCGTGAGACCGTGGTGGGTCAGTGCCCCTGGTGTGGGTCGAGTTCACCCGCGTGCGAGGCGAAGCCGTGAGCGAGCGCCCAGGCGACTGCTAGCTCAGTCGGCGGGCGCGGAGTCTGGTGCCGGACCTGGTCGGGCTGAGCGTGACCATCCTTCACGAGGGAGTGACCTTCACACTGGTCGCGCCGAACGGCGTCGTGGCCTCGCTGGACGCCAGCCAGTACCTCGACGGGGGCCCGTGTGTCCAGGTCGCCGAGGCATTGCCCGAACCCGTCGAGACCAACATGGACGACTTGCTCGACGATCCCTCGGAGTGGAGGGGCGGCTGAACGCGCCGGGCACCGCTCTGCGCTCGGGCGGCCCCGCTTAGCCGTAACGCCGCCAGACCTCGGCCAGCAGGTCTGAGAAATCGCCGACGGCGTCATCCTTCACGTGACGACATCGTTCGGTGTGGGCTGGAGGTCCGCAATTGGAACCTGTCTGTCACTGATGCCCCCTGCGAGCGCCGCAGACGCATACAGCACGGTCGTCAACAGGGACAGGATGAAGAGGATGGCCAGTGGTGCGGCGAACGCACCGTATTGCGGCTTGTCCAGACACCACGCGACGATGACCTCCAGCAGTAGCTTGACCGCCCCGATGGCCACCGCACCGATGAGGCTGGCGATCAGACGCGGACGTCGATGGGGGCGGATTCCGCCAAGTCGACCCAGCAAGATCCAGATGATCCACACGTCCACGACGAATCCAACCGCCAGGCCTACCGAGGTCAGCGCTGCACGGGTGGGCGCGGGGTCCCAACCGATCGCCTCGAGAGCCGGCCGGATGAGGCTCGAGGTCAGGCTCGCTGATCCGAACGACACGACGACCAGAGGCGCGACCATGATCAGCACCAGCAGCTGACGGGCCTTCGCCTTGACGAAGCTCCGCGGATCGGGCGGTGCACCGAAGATCACGTGCATCGAGATGCTCGCGCCACCGATCGCGCCGAGCCCCGAGTAGAGCAGGAACACCAGGCCGACCAGGCCGGCCGTGCTCCCGGTCGAACGAAGCTGGTCGGCGTCGATCCCGTCGTCCCCGACCAGCCCCGGCAGCGCATTGCCCAGCGCATCATTGAGAACCTTCGCGAGACGATCCGCTTCCACGATCGCGAAAACGCCGTATGCCACGGTCAGCAGCGAGAACAGGGAGAGGAACAAGTAGTAGGCCGTGCCAGACGACAGCAGGCCCACGTGCGCGTACGCGTAGCGCCGCATGGCGCGAAACGCGATGCCGCCTGCAGCCGTCCGATCCAGCCTCTCGGCGTACCGGGGGACCTCGCGCGGCGCTGGGTCGATGGAGGTTCCGACAATCGGCAGCGGCGCGGCTGCAGCGGCCATGGACACTCCTCCAGTCAAGCGTGCCGATCAGCATCCGTGACCACGCAAGCGCGCGTCACATCGCGATATGTCGCCGAACCCGACCGTCGCGAGGCAGTGATGGGGTCATCGGCTCCATGGCTCCGCCGCCGGGTCTCACCTCAACGGTTCGGCCGCCTGGGTCTGAGCGCCTCGTCGCGCACGCGAGGACAACCCGAGCGTCGCGATGTGGGCGACGACGACGCCGACGATGATGAGGGGAGTCACTCCGACGCCGGCCTGGGTCATCAGCACGGCCAGCACGATCGAGGCCAACGGAAGTCTGAGCACCGAGACCACGGCGGCGCCGACGAGTACGGCGATGGCGGGCGCCTGCGCGACGTGGGGGATGTGCGAGGCCATGACCCCGCCGACCAGGCCGAGGAAGATCGCCGGGAACGTGGGGCCGCCGCGGGCGGCACCCAGGGAGATCGCCCACGCCACGGCTTTGCAGCCGACCAGCAAGGCGAGCACGCCGAGGGACACGCCTTCCGCTTGCTCGAAGACGTCGGCCATCGCGTGTTCGCCCGAGAACAGCACGACCGCGGAACTTTCCCCGCTTGCCCGCTCGAAGACGATGGCCACCGCCCCCACGAGCAACGCGGCCGCCGGGAAGAGAAGGAATGGCCGCTGAGTGACGAGACGTTTGGTGAGTCTTGCGACCCCGAACACGGCGAACACCACGATCGCCGCGGCCAGCGCGAACGGGATCGTCCACAGGAAGTCGACGATGGTCGGCGCACCGTAGGCGGGCAGGTGGAGTGGTGGCATGGCGTACGCCTCGGTGCTCAGCCCGGTCAGCGAACCGAGGCCCACGAAGACCAGAGATCCGACGCCTGCGGCGACAAGGCCAGGCAGCATGACCACAGTCATGGTTGCGCCGGCAAGCCCGGCGGCCTCCAGCACGATCACCGCTCCGATGATCGGTGAACCGAAGACGGTGGACAGTGCCGCGAAGCTCGCCGCGGCCCCGAGCACCTGGGTGGCCTGGCCAGGGACCTGTCTGCGGGACAACCGGATGAGGAATACGGCCACGCCGCCGGCCAGTGCCATCAGCGGCGCCTCCGGCCCGAGCACCAGGCCAAGACCGATGGTGGCCACCGCAGCGATAGCCACACCTGGCACCTCAGCGGGTGTCGTGAGCGTGCCCGTCGTCAGCCCGTCCGAGGGCTCGTGGCCCCCGCGACCGGGCAGCCGGACGACCGCAAATGCGACGAGAAGCCCCGCAACCAACAGCACGGGTAGCGGCCACCACCACGGCACCTCATCGAAACCGACACCTTCGGGAAGATCCACGTAGACCCAGTGCTGCAACAGGTGCGTCAGTTCGAGAAATGCCCACGAAACGCAGGAAACCACGAGGCCGATAACCGCGGCACCGACGAGGAGGCGTCGATACCCTCTGCTCCGCATCAGGGCGCTCGGGTCGATCTGACCGGAGTGAGGATCGGCCGCTGACTCCGCTGCGACGGCCGACTCATCCCCGGTGCTCATGTGCCCTCCGTTCTCGCTGTGTGGTCCAAGAGCCCATCCGTCGTCATCAGGCACCGGAGAGTGCGGACTCGTTGTAGAACGCATCCGTGGCGGTGATGCGGTTCACCGTCACCGGTTGTCCGGCGAGGCCTCTCACGAGGAGCAGCACGGCGTCCAGGGCAAGGAGGAGATCCGGCGCGTCCATGGTCACGGTCGCGGTCACGGTCCCTGTCACGGAGTCCACGTAGAAGCTGCCCCAATCCTGTCCCCGGATGGCCAGGAGTCGGCGGTGCCCGCGTCCCCTCACGTCTTCATGCCACTCGACCTCAGCCGTCCAGCTCGTCATTGGTACGTCCTCCTCGCGCAGGGCGCCGACGAATTGGCCAGGGCGCTCATGACCGCCGACGCGATGCCACACGCCTGACCCCGTCTGACCGGCCAGGGCGGCGAAGCTGGCACACAGCGCCAGCAGTCCCACGGTGATCATCAGGCCGGGATGCGTGGGGTGTCGTCACGCAGAACACGTGAAGTTGGCTCCTCTTTCCGGTCACGGGTCGCTGGACCGTTCACGTGATCTGCGTGATGCAGATCTCTGCCCTGTCGCTCAGTGTGTGGGGAACAGATCCCGGGACACGTGTGGCGCGCCACTCAGCATCGTGGTGACGTCGTCGGCTGTCATCGGCACGGAAGGATGGGGTGAGCCTTGGACCACATCGAAATCTTGCGCCGTCTTGCCATCAACGACGAACACCTGCTCGACGAACTCCTCGGCGCCGCAGGGGACGAGGGGGACACCCCGCAGCCCGACCGTGCGCTGGATCCCAGGACGCTGGCGCTGGTGCGGCTGGCAGCCTTGGCCGCGGTCGGTGGCGCCGTTTCGTCCTACGGATCTCAGGCCGATGCCGCGGTCGATGCCGGCGCAAGCGCAGCCGAGATGGTCGACGTGCTGGTCGGCGTCGTTCCGGTCGTCGGGATCCCGTGTGTCGTAGCGGCGGCCCCGAAGCTCGCGCTGGCTTTGGGCTACGACTCCGACGAAGCCTTGGATCAGTTCAGGTAGACGATCCAGGACTGTCCGGGGAACGCTGCGGGTCTCGGACGAGAACCACGGCTACCCGCCGAGCAGCCCGACCGCGGTCGCCTGCCGCACCGCGTCAGCGCGTGAGGAGACGCCCAGCTTCCGATAGATCGAGGTGACCTCCGAACCCACGGTGTTGCGTGAGACGAACAGCCGCTCTCCGATCTCGGCCAAAGTGAGATGCGTCTGGAGGTACGGCAGCAGCCGGAGCTCTGCCGCGGTCAGGGGCGGCGCGCCGCCGGGTTCACCCTGCGTGCTCGAGGTGAGGAGTCCACGCAGCGCGGAGACCTGGTCGACGAGGGCGCCAAGATCTGGTCGATGGAGCAGGATGTCGTCGATCTCACGCAGCAGGTGACGCGCGGTCGAGATGTTCCCCCTTGCCAAGTGCACCTTGGCGAGCTGTAGGCGGACACCCACGGCCATGAATGGCATCGCGAACGTGCATGACGGGCGTGCCCGCATCGCCCGCGCGATCAGGCGGTCCGCCTGCTCCAGGTCGCCGCGGTGCACCGCGTGCCGCGCCGCCACGGCGACGACGAGGACGCTGGTGGCGTAGTCGTGCATTCGATGCTCATCGACAACGGCGAGGCCACGTTCGAGGCGCTCGGCAGCCTCTTTCCATCGCCCACGATCCATCGCCACCAGTGCGAGCTCGGCTTCGCTGAGCACGAGGCAATCGGCATTGGAATTCGTGGCTGCGACCGAGGAGGCCTCCGCGAACAGGGCACACGCCTGGTCGACGTCCCCGGTGAGCAGATGCGCTTCGGCGTTCAGGTAGAGCGCGGTATCGCGCCACGGGCTCCAGGGCGGCTCCTGGGCCACCGCGATGCTCGCCTCGCTCATCATCTGCTCGGGACCCGCGGCACACATGACGGCCCGCAACATCCTCCGGGCAGACTCGAACGACGTGCCCTCCACGGGCGCCGGATCTGACGAAGCGGCGTCGAGGAGCGCGGCCCACCGCTGCGCTTCGGCGGTCTGCCCGGTCAGCGCCGCGACCCAGCCGGCAATCACGGCCAGTGGGGGGAAGTCCTCGATCGCTGGGTCGCCAAGCGCCGACAGCCACCGTCGCACGGTTGACATGTGGCCAGCCTTGTACGTCGGTATGGCGAGCTGCGTCACCAGGAGGACGCATCGGTCTCGCTGGGTGGTGGTGCTCAGCAGGTGCTCGAGGGCAAGCGCGGGAGATCCGTTTGCCTCATACCAGTCGGCGGCACGTAGATGCAGGGTCGTGATCACGTCGGGCTCGGCGCGATGAAGCTCGCCGAGCAGGAACTCCCGGAACAGTGCGTGGTAGCGGTACCACTCTCGTCGACGATCCAGCGGGATCAGGAACGAGTTCGAGGCCTCGAGCTCGCGGAGGCGATCTTGGCTACTTGCATCGTCGAGGAGGGCGTCGCACAGTGGCGCACAGAGTTGGTCGAGCACCGCGGTGCGTCGTAGGAATCGCTGCGTGTTCTCAGGGAGCTGGCTCAGCGACTCACGGTAGAGGTAGTCGGCCACGAAGCGATCGTCACCAGAAACCGTCGGACCCTCGCCGTCGCTGGCTCGGGCGATCATGGCCGCGAGGTAGAGGCCGGCAGGCCAGCCTTCTGTCCGCTCCGTGACGGCGGCCGCCGCCCCGCGAGAGATGCTGACGTGTGCTTGCTCGAAGATCTGCTCGGCCGCGTCCACGTCCAGGGCGAGGTCGCTCGCCCCGAGCTCCCACGCGTCACCGGCCGCTCGTAGCCGCGGGACGTGGGGCTGCTCTGAGCGACTCGCTGCCGCGAGCTGAGACCCGCGAGGTATCCCCGAGATGACTACTCCCAGGACATCGTGGCAGGCCGGTGACCGGAGCTCGTGGAGGTCGTCCAACATGAGTACGAACGGGGCTTGGCTTGTGCTGAGCACCGCGGCCAGGAGCGGCGCGGAGCGTCCCAACGCGGACACGCCCAGACCGCCCATGTCGGCGACCAGGTCGTCGTTGCCCGGCGAGACGCGAGCGTAGGCGGAGGCCAGCAGGGTGAGCAGGCCCGCGGGGTCGTCGTCGAAGCCGTTGAGGGACGCCCAAGCGACCCGACGATCCTCGGCCAGCGCCCATTGAGACAGCAGCGTCGACTTGCCGTACCCCGCGGGAGCGGTGATCCCGACGACACGGCAGCCGCTCGCTCTGGCCGCCTCGATGAGCCCGGAGCGACTCACCGAACCCCGGCGAGGCTGCGGAACCGAGAGCTTGGCGTCGAGAAGCAGCCGGTCGACCTCCATCGCGGCCGGCGCTTGGTCACGCACATCGTCGGTCACGGTCTGAGCATGGGACCAATCACCGGCTGGCTCAACCATTCATCCACCTGCCGGAGCCCCGGCCGGTACGGCGGGGCGCGCGTTGGACGTCGCGGTTTCACGCGATCTGCGCGATGACCGGCAACCGCTGGGGGCCGTACGTTCGCTGCGCAGCGGGCCGGCCTGCAGAGTCGCTTGAAGCCGGACGACCGGACTGCGGGCGGCTCCATCAACAGGAGGAAAGTGATGAGTTCCGAGCGGCATGCGCGAGCGATCCTGCCGATCCCTGACCGCCCCCTGCAGGGTCTGACGACCTACGACGCGAAGGATCCGAACACCGCGTTCCCGCCGATCGAGCCGCTGCTACCGCCTCCCGGGGCACCGAACGTTCTGGTCGTGCTGCTGGACGACGTGGGCTTCGGGGCCTCGACGACATTCGGCGGGCCCTGTCGGACACCCACCGCCGACCGTCTTGCTGCCGATGGGCTGCGCTACAACCGGTTCCACACCACTGCGCTGTGCGCCCCGACGCGGCAGGCGCTGCTCACCGGCCGCAACCACCATTCGGTCGGCATGGGCAGTATCACCGAGCTCGCGACATCCTCACCGGGCAACAACTCGCTCCGCCCGAACACCAAGGCTCCGCTGGCGACCACCTTGAAGCTCAACGGCTACTCGACCGCACAGTTCGGCAAGTGCCACGAGGTGCCGGTGTGGCAGACCTCCCCGATGGGGCCCTTTGACGCTTGGCCCACGGGCGGAGGCGGCTTCGAGTCTTTCTACGGCTTCATCGGCGGCGAGAACAACCAATGGGACCCCGCGCTGTACAGCGGCACCACGCCGATCGAGCCACCGGCCACCGCCGAGGAGGGCTACCACCTGACCGAGGACCTCACCGACCACGCCATCGGCTGGGTGCGCCAGCAGAAGGCGTTGATGCCGGACCGGCCGTTCTTCATCTACTTCGCCCCCGGCGCCACCCACGCCCCGCACCACGTCCCGAAGGAGTGGGCCGACCGCTACCAGGGCGAGTTCGACGACGGCTGGGACGCCTTGCGCGAGACCACCTTCGCCCGCCAGAAGGAACTCGGGGTCATCCCGGAAGACGCCGAGCTGACCGCACGGCACGATGAGATCCCCGCGTGGGACGACATGCCCGAGAAGCTCAAGCCGGTGCTGGCCCGGCAGATGGAGGTCTACGCCGGCTTCCTCGAGCACACCGACCACCACGTCGGCCGTTTGATCGACACCCTTGCCGACCTGGAGGTCCTGGACGACACGATCGTCTACTACATCATCGGCGACAACGGCGCCTCGGCCGAGGGCACGATGAACGGCGCCTTCAACGAGCTGGCCAACTTCAACGGCATGGCCGCACTCGAGACCCCCGAGTTCATGCTCAGCAAGATGGACGACTTCGGCGGGCCCGACTCCTACAACCACTACTCGGTCGGGTGGGCCTGGGCGAACGACACACCGTTCCAGTGGACCAAGCAGGTGGCCTCGCACTGGGGCGGCACCCGCAACGGGACCATCGTGCACTGGCCCCACGGGATCCAGCAGCCCGGCGGCGTGCGCTCCCAGTTCACCCACGTCATCGACCTGGCGCCGACCATCCTGGAGGCGGCCGGGCTTCCGGAGCCGACCATGGTCAACGGTGTGCTGCAGTCGCCGATGGAGGGCACCAGCATGCTGTACAGCTTCAACGAGGGCGACGCCCCGGAGCGCCACGACCTGCAGTACTTCGAGATGTTCGGAAACCGCGGCATCTACCACCAGGGCTGGAGCGCGGTCACCAAGCACAAGACCCCCTGGGTCATGGTCGGTGGCGTCCTGCCGACGTTCGACGACGACGTGTGGGAGCTCTACGACGGCACCAGCGACTACAGCCAAGCCCGCAACCTGGCGGCCGACAACCCCGAGAAGCTGGCCCAGCTGCAGCGGCTCTGGCTGATCGAGGCCACCAAGTACAACGTGTTGCCCCTCGACGACCGGAGCATGGAACGGGCGGTGGCCGAAAGTGCTGGACGCCCGACCCTGATCCGTGGGAACTCCCAGCTGTTCTTCTCCGGGATGGGTCGGTTGTCGGAGAACAGTGTGGTGAACATCAAGAACAAGTCGTTCTCGGTCACCGCCGAGGTCGAGGTCCCGGACGGTGGGGTCGAGGGGGTGATCATCGCCCAGGGCGGCCGCTTCGGCGGCTGGGCGCTCTATCTCAAGGAGGGCAAGGCCAAGTTCGTCTACAACGTCCTCGGCATCCACGAGTTCACCACCGGGGCCGAGACGCCCCTCCCGGCGGGCACCCACCAGGTCCGCATGGAGTTCGCCTACGACGGCGGCGGGCTGGCCAAGGGAGGCGACGTCACCCTGTACTACGACGGAGCCGGCGTCGGGACCGGCCGAGTCCAGATAACCCAGCCGATGGTCTTCTCCGCCGACGAGACCACCGACATCGGATACGAGTCCGGCACCACGGTCACCCCCGACTACACCCCGGCCACCAGTCGGTTCACCGGCCGGATCAACTGGGTGCAGATCGACCTCGGCGAACGACGACAACGACCACTTCATCGACCCCGAGGAACGCCTCCGGATCGCCATGGCCCGCCAGTAGGCGGACTGGGTCCCGCACGCTGATGCATCGGGCCTCGGCAAGCTCGACCAGCCACATCAAACGGTCTGACAGCGCCCCATCCGGGAAGCGGGTCGACCTCCACACAGGAAGTGAGAACGAGCGATGACAGACACATCGCTAGACCAGCTGGGCCCCGTCGACTACATCGTCGTCGAGTTCCCCGCAGGAGCTAGCAACTTCACCGGCGACATGGCGAAAGAACTCGTCGCCCTGGTCGACTCCGGAACCATCCGGGTGATCGACGTACTGATCCTGACGAAGGACAAGGACGGCTCGGTCGAGGCCATGGAGCTCTCCGACGTCCCCGACCTCGGCCCGCTCCAACAGATCGAGACCGAACTTGCCGAGCTGTTGGCCGCGGACGACGTGGCCGACCTCGCCGAGGCCATGGACCCGGGAAGCACCGCCGGAGTCCTCATCTGGGAGAACCTCTGGGCGGCACCGTTCGCCTCCGCCGCGCGGCGCTCGGGTGGACAGCTCATCGCCGACGGACGGATTCCCATCCAGGCGATCATCGCCTCGATCGAGGCCGATGACGACAATACGACCGAAGGAGACTGACATGCCTCTCAGGGCAGCTCGCGTAGGAAGAGCCGGCGTCATCGGCCACCCAGTGGCCAAGACCGCCGTCGTCGCAAAGGCCGTCACACCCGGTCCATCACCGGTGGCGAAGACCGCCGTCGTGGCTGCCGCCGTCACGCCCGGGCGCCGTCGCCGGCGAATCTAGGCAGTCGCCTGGCGCTGTCGTGACCTCCTGCCTCGGAAACCAGGGTCTCGACATCCTGCAACCTCGTCGCCACGTCGTCTGGGTGGTCTTCGGTGGCGGGAGCTCGGGATCCACGCCATGCATCCGAGGAGAACCGTTCCTGCCAGGGGACTCACCCCGCCACGACTGAAGAGAGCCGATGGGCATCAAAGACAGAGCCGTCACGCCTGTGCCTCGCTGGTTGACTGACCTCGCTCCCGAGCGCGCCACCCTCAAGCAGGACCTGGTCGCGGGCATTCCGGGGGCGATCAGCAGCGTCCCGGACGGGATGGCCGCAGGTGTGCTGGCCGGGGTCAACCCTGTGCACGGGCTCTACGCCAGCATCTTCGGCCCCGTCGGCGGTGGGCTCACCTCGAGCAGCAAGCTGATGGTCATCACCACCACGAGCGCCGCCGCGCTCGCTGCGGGCTCCGCCGTCGCCGGAGTTCCGGCCGACCGGCGGTCGGAGGCGCTGTTCCTCCTGACCCTCATCGCGGGTGCGCTCATGGTCGTGGCCGCCGTGCTTCGAATGGGGCGCTTCACCCGGTTCGTGCCGCACTCGGTGATGATCGGGTTCCTTACGGGCGTTGCCGTCAACATCGTCCTGGGACAGCTGCCCGACCTGGTGGGCTCCGACGTCTCCGGTGACATCGCCTTGGCCAAGGCCTGGCACCTGCTGCTCGACCTGGGCAGCATCGACCCCGCCTCGCTGATCGCCGGAGTGTCGGCCATGCTCATCCTGGTGATGCTCGGCCGCACCAGGCTGGGGGCCTACTCGTCACTCATCGCGCTAGCAATCCCCACCGCGGCGGTGATCGCCTTGGGGTCGGACACTGTCCAGCGCGTCCGAGACGTGGGCGAGATCCCTCAGGGCCTGCCGCTGCCGGCGTTTCCTCATCTGAGCGAGCTGTCCGTCGACCTTGTCTCGGGCGCATTCGCGGTCGCGGCACTGGTCCTGATCCAGGGCGCGGGTGTCAGCGAGTCGGCACCGAACCCCGACGGGTCGAGGGCCGAGCCGAACCGCGACTTCCTGGCCCAAGGTGTCGGCAACGTGCTGTCCGGCCTCTTCCGCGGGCAACCCGTCGGCGGCTCCGTCGGCCAGACAGCGTTGAGCGTCGCGGCGGGTGCTCGCAGCCGCTGGGCGGCCATCTTCGCCGGCATCTGGATGGCGATCATCCTGCTGGCCTTCTCCGGCCTTGTGGGCGCCGTCGTCATGCCTACCCTCGCGGCCGTGCTCATCGTCGCCGCCATCGGATCCCTGCGAACCGGGCAGGTCCGGGCGATCATGCGGACCTCGCGCATCTCTCAGATCGCCGTGTGCGCCACGTTCGTGGCCACCCTCCTGCTACCGGTAGCCGCTGCCGTCGGCCTCGGCGTCGTCTTCGCCCTGCTGATGCAGCTCAACCGTGAGGCGCTCGACCTCCGCATCGTCGAGCTGGTTCCCACCGGGACAGGCTCTTTCCTCGAGAAGCCAGCACCTTCGCACCTGAAGTCCAACCATGCTCTCCTGCTCGACATCTACGGCAGCCTCTACTACGCGGGCGCACGAACCCTGCAAGCACACCTTCCCGATCCCGAAGGCTCCACCAGCCCGGCGGTCGTGATCCGCCTGCGCGGCCGCGCCCTGCTCGGCGCCACGTCGTACGCCGTGCTGTCGGACTACGCAGCCCGCATCGCCACAGCCGGCGGCCGCCTCTACCTGACGGGACTCGACCCCGAGGTCCTCGCCCAAGTACAGCGCAACCGCACCGTCGAGACCGCCGGCGACGTACGACTCTTCCAGGCCACCGACACCCTCGGCGAAGCCAGCCTCGACGCCTACCACCACGCCGAAAGATGGCTGGCCGAGCAACCCTGAACTGGAAGGGGTACCCGTCGACCGTCGGTCAGGTCGCGCTCACAGGCCGAGGTCGCGGCTTGAGGTCACCTGTAGTGCTCCCAGTGGTCAGGTGTCGGGCTCGACGAAGTGGAGATGCGCGCCGGTACCGGGCGTGGGAGGCGATCCGGTCCATCCCCACGCCCGCGGTGGTGGTGGCGTGCCCGGCTCGGAGCGAGTGGCCGGTGATCCGCTCGGCGTAGAGCCCTGCGGCTTCGGCCGGCCCGTGGTCTGGTCTCGAGGTCGGCCAGGGTGAGCGCCGCGAGCTCGGGGCGTCGCAGGGCCGAATCGGGACGGTGGGTCGCTTCACGTCATCCGCGTGATGCGATCGCTGTCCCTTTCCTATTGGATCAGACCAGGAGCTGCGACACGGCCTGCTCACATGGTCGGTCCCAGTTACGGGAGCACGGAGCCCCACGTCGGTAGGGCCTTCAGCGACTAGGAGAGGGAACCACGATGGGATTGCGCAACCGGGGCCTTGACGGCCCTAAGTTCCAGATGCGCGAAAAGATCATGGCGATCGGCGACGACTACTGGATCGAGGACGACGACGGCAACAAGGTCTTCAAGGTCAACGGCAAGGCCGCCCGGATGCGCGACACGTTCATCCTCGAGGATGCGAGCGGAAACGAGCTGTCGAAGATCCAGGAGAAGAAGCTCAGCGTCCGCGACAAGATGACGATCGAGCGAGGCAACACCAAGGCGACGGTGCACAAGCGCCTCCTGGGCATCCGCGACCACTACATCATCGAGGTCGACGGTGGCGAGGACCTCAAGGCCCACGGCAACATCGTTGACCACGAGTACGAGATCGAACGTGACGGCGACACCGTTGCGACGGTGTCGAAGAAGTGGTTCCGCGTCCGCGATTCCTACGGGGTCCAGATGGCCGAAGGCCAGGACGTGGCGCTCCTCCTGGCCATCACGGTCTGCGTCGACGCAATGGCGCGCGGCTGACCAAAGGGTGCTCGGAGCCGGTTGGGCGCCCTCGACCTTCACGCTCGCGGGTTCCGATGGAGACGAGCACGGATCCCGGACCGCCGCGGCGCGAAGCTCCTTGGCCTCATCAGGTCGGCGTAGGAGTCCGTGGACAAGGGTGTGGGTGTGCGTGTGGGCGAGCCAGCGCCGAAACGCGGAGAGACGCACCCCTTGCGTATGGCCTGGACGACCGGATCAGCCGACGTGGGTGTGGGACCAACGGCCGTAGAACTCCAGCACGTGCGAACTTGCGGCGAGCCTGGGAGACGATCAGTCTGCCGGATTCTGTCGAAGCAATCTGCGCGAAGGTGGTTCTAAAGGAGAAGGTCGCCCGTCACTACGGCATGTGAAACGTCATGGATGCGGGCATTGTGTTCTCGGGCGTACTTGCGGAGTCTGTCGAACGCCTCGTCGACAGTGGTCTCTCGCTGGGTGGCGAGCACGCCCTTGGCCTGCTCGATTGTGAGCCGGGTATTCAGCGCCTGTTGCAGTTGCTCGGCGGTGCGCTGTTGCTGCTGTGCGGACGAAGCGTGGACAAGGTAGCCAGTGGCAATCCTGGCGAAGATCGTGGCGACTCGTAGATCCTCGACTGACCAGTTGCGCGGTTGGCTGTCATACAGGTTGACCGCCCCGATGGCTGACTCTTCGGCGAGCATCGGAATGCCGGCGACGGCCTGGATCCCCGTGTTCTTGGCTGCGATCGTGTAGTCCGGCCAGCGAGTGCTGGCGTCTCCCGAGGCGATGTCCGGCACCGCGACTGGGGTTGACGATGCGACGGCGTCGACACACGGGCCCTTTTGAGAGTTCTCCTGCACACGCTCGAGGGTGGCAATCGCTTCAACGGCGGCGGTGACGAAGCGCAGCTGGCCGTCGTGAACCAACGTCACGCCGGCTCCTCTCAGGCCGAGCACCTCAGCCATCTCTTCGGTCAGGTTATGGAGAACATCACCGATGCCGTAGCCGCTTGTCAGGGCCGCGGCGAACCGCTCCAGGCTGTCGAGAAGTGTGTCGGGATGGGGCACAGCACTTCACCCTTCGTGGGTGCGACCGAGCGCACGTCCACGCGATCCGCACGCAGCCACAGGGCCGCCGGGGTCATCCTCGCACCCGCATCGGAAAGTGCGGTAGGCCGGAAGAGCCTCCGGCTCATCGGGTTGCACAACTCTCGACCTTGCGGTGCAGTCGCAGTTCGGGCCGGCCCGTCAGGGGGCCAACGGGCATCATCAGACGCCCGAGCCTGGGCGTCGCCGGATGCGGCGTCGGCGTCCGCCCGCAGACGCCGGCCTTGTGGACTTCTACAGCGTTTGGCGCCGTGTCCAGCGGCCAGGGGGCACTGCCGTGGCACACCACAGCGATAGGGGACCGCAGGTTTCGAATATCAGAGAGATCCGTCTGGCGCCGGCTGCGCCGTGTGCTGGCGACTTGTCCGGCCAACGCGGCAGATGTCCGATCCGCTGGTCATACCAGTTGCGATGGGCGGACAAGGCAGGCCTTTGATCAAGGTCTCGCCGTCACCCGGCAAGAGCGGGTTCGGAGTTCATGTCGCTGATGGCGTACGAACCCCTGACGTGCGAAACGTGGGCAGGGGACTTTCTGATTCCCGCGTTGGGGCCACTCTTTGTAGCCATTTCCAGCCGATTGAGAGCGACTCCAGATTCAGTTCATCGCTACTTGATGCCGTCGCGCTGGACCTTTCGAGCCCGGCCGCTACGGGCGTAGCGTTTATCCGCGCTCCCAGGAAGCGGCTGACCGCAGGTCCACCGATCCGCAACACTCACAGGAGGCGACCATGAGCAGCAAGCCTTGGCGCTGCCGCTTCGGCATCCACGAGTTCGTCGTCGTGTGGAACGATGACAACCAGCGGTACCGACGCTGCCGCAGGTGCGGCAAGGACGACGCAGGGAGTACCAATACCGCGGGAGACCGCTTCGTGGACCCAGGTGGTCTTGGGTAGGAGATCCCCGGCGCCCGGATCTGCCGCGTTCCGCTCGCTCGTGGCCGATGAGTGGACGCGGCTCCGCGCGTCGAACCCCCCGGCCGGCGGTTCTCGAGCTGGGCGAGCATGGCCTTTGAGGTGGCTGACTGTCCGACAGACTCATGGCCAACTGCTCATGACGACCTACCCGGCAGGGCTGATCACGAGCTCCTCGACGTACTTGACGGCATCCTCGTCCCCGGGCTCGCACGTGCCGAAGAACTGGTAATGGACCGTGGTCACGAGGGAGCCCGTCATCTTGGCCGCGGAGCCGGTCAAGGGCCCCATCCGCTGGTGGTACGACAAGACGACCGCGGACGTCTCGATCGGCACCGGCTGACCGGTGACCCGGTCGATGCAGGCCGCCTTGGGGTCCTTCCACGACGACTCCGTGGCCGTCACCTTCAGCGTGCGTCCGTTCCATCGGTAGTCGAAGGTGTTGCCGGTGCTGCTGCTGATCGCACCACGGCACTGGTCTGCGGCACACGAGGTCGACGTGAACGTCCACGTGACGGGCTTGTTCTTGTAGGTCTGCGGTTGCGTGGCGCCTCCTCGAGTCACCAAGGACCTGCCGAGGGTCTGGGCCCGCCATGTTCCGCCCGGCTGCGACTCGGCGAGCACCTCGGCGGGCGAGGGCTCCTGGTCCGCCGGGGACGAGGAGGCTGACGGGCCCGCGGCGGTGGCGAGGGCCGCCTTGTCCCGCTGGTCATCGTCGCGACTGCTGAATACGACGAAACCCACGACGGCCAGCCCAACGGCGGCTCCACCAGCGATCAGCTTCGTCGGAAAGCCCCGACCTGTCAGCGCGCTCGCCTCGTGCGCCCGCGACTTCGCGTCATCGGCGTGCGCGACGGTACGCGCAGTGGCGACGACGGTGCGAGTCGTGGCGCGCGCGTCCTTCCACGCCATGACCGGGTCAGCCCGGCGTCGACTCGGAGGGGTCCGTGCCCCCGTCGCGTTGCTTCCACTTCTCGGTGGCGGCGCCGATCCCGGCGTCAGCAGCCTTGTCGACCACCTTGTCCTTGATGTCCTCGGCCGCGTCCTGGAACACCGCGGTGACCTGCGTTCCCGTTCCGGCGACCACGGCGCCGACACCGGCGGTTGCGGACACCAGCTCCTCGGACGTGACGTTTCCCTTCTCCCCCATGAGACTCTCCCCCCAGAGTTCGTCTTGCCGATGACTGTTGGGGGGGTCACTACCGATGTCAACACCCCAGTCCGCACTGGTCTGGAACTCGGGTCGCCGCGGACTGCCCCTGGACCTGGGCATGCCGAACTCCTGCGTCCTGGCGGGTGTCGAGCACGAGTACGCCGCGTGGGACGGCGCCGTCCAACAGGACTTTCGGACCCTGTTGCCCGCGGTCGCCGGAGACCTGCGCGCTCTTGACCCGGGTGACCCTCGCGCCAGGCGGCTGCCCTCGGGTTGCGCGCTCACGGCGGACGGGTGGGAAGCCGAGATCGCCACACCCCCTCTCCCGGTCGGGCCAGGAGCCCCCCAGCACCTCGATGCACTGCTGGCGACACAACGCACCGAGCTGGCCGTCGAGCTCGCCGCCCAGGGTGTCCCGCGACTCACCGGCTTCTCCACGCACGTGAACATCTCGGTCCCCGACGACCGCGTGGTCGAGATCGGCCGCCAGTTCGTCCGTCACGCAGCTCTCTGCACTGTCATCGCCGCCGAACCCCGGCAGAGCGCAGGTCTGCTCGTGCGCCCGCGTCGGTTCCGTCTGGAGATCGGTGGCGAGTACGCCGAGGGCGAGGACCTCGTCGCGCTGGTCACCTTCGTCGGATCGGCTGTCGGCGCCCTGGTGGCGGGCTCGGTCCCTCCGCGCGGACCGGCGCCGGTCGTCGTACCGTCGAGGGAGAAGTACGGGTGGCACCTGCCACCGGAGGGTCCGTACGCCGCGCTGCTCGCCGATGGACCGACGGCCGCCCTGTCGGTGGGTACCAGCGTGATGACGGCCAAGGAGCTGTTCGAGGACACGTGGCGGTGGGCCAGACCGTTCTGCCTCGCTCAAGGCCTCGATCCCGGCGCCTGCGACCGGTTGGCTGCCGGAGGACACTGGCGGCTGCAGGGCACGGTCCCAGCAGAGACCTGCACCGTACTGCCGGTCCCCGTGGACGACCCACCAGCACTCGGCTACGACACCACGTTTCGACAGCGGCCGAGAGACGTGGTCGCGGAGACCACCTGGGTGTCCTGGGCGCACGTCGTCTGGGGCTTCCACCGCGGCCAGCGGGCGCTGTACGCGGTCATCCCTGCGACCCAGGAGGAGGAGTTCCTCCGGCGCCTCGACGGCGGCAGCCTCGACGAGATCGTCGATCACGAGCTCTCGCGGCGTGGCCGCCGACGTCGCCTCATGGTCAACGCCCAGATCACCGGCCCCGCCTGGTGGGACGAGATACGGCCTGGCGCCCTGGTGCCCGCGGAGCGCGACGGCTCGGGCGTCGTCCCGCGGGTGTCCTACCGCCGAGCCCTGCGCGCCCACCGAACCGGTTCGCCAGGCTAGACGGTGGGCGATGATCCCGCCGTGGTCCCCGACGCGTTGCCATCGCTGTCGGCGAAGTTGCGGGGGTGGCCCTGATAGACGACGCCCGACTTCCATCGGTCACGCGGGCTCATCCGCCGGGTATGGCGAATCTCCCGGCCGGCAACACCGGTGCGGGTGTCACCGCGGTCACCTGGACGGTCGCCGTTGTCGAGCTGAGGCCGTTGGCGTCGGTGGCCGTCGCCGAGACGAAGTGTGTCCCGTCGAAGTAGGTGGTCATCGGCACGGAGAACGGGGCCTCGAAGTCCTCGGCGAAGTCGACGACGTTGCCGCCGGAGTCTCGCAGTTCGAAGGTGACGTACTGCACCGGTGATCCCGACGATGGGTTCGGCGAGGCCGAGGCAGTGACGGCGAACGACTCACCGGTGGAGACCTGCGAGCCTGGCGTCGGGGTGGTGATCTGCACCGACGGCGGGGTGTCGACGACGGTCACAGGGACGTCGACCGTGGCGCGTCCACCCGCGACGTCGAAGGCGGTGGCCCGCAGCGTCGTCGGCCCCGACGATGCGGAGACGGTGAACGCGTACGGCGCGGTCTCGTCGACGTCGCACCATGCACCCACCACGCAGACCTGCACGTACTCGACAGCCGCTTGACCGATCGGGTCGGGCGACGCGCTCACCGTGACCGCGAAGTTCGGGCCCGGCACCGTGGCTCCAGGGGCGGGGGACGTGATGGCCACAGTCGGAGCGATCACATGCACGCTTGTCTTGGCGGACTCGTTCGAGGTGCCGACCTGGTTGACCGCCCGGGCGGTCCACTCACCAGGGGCGCCATCGTTGGTCGCATACACCGACAGCGTGGTGATAGTCCCGCCCGGGCTCGAGACGTACTCCGACTTTCCTCCGGGGTACTTCGACAGCAGGTACCCGAGCACCACCTGGCCGTTGTCCTTCCCAGGCTGCACCGTGAGCTCGATCTCGCCCGACGCCGGCGAGCTCACCGCGCTGGTGATCGTCGGAGCGTCCGGCGGCTGAGCGGCGACGCCGCGGGTGATTCGCACCGTCGCCGAGGTGTCCGTCTGGGACACCAGCGTGATCCGGACCTTCTGGGGCGTGGTGAAGCTGCTGCCTTCGGGCAGGGCCGGGCTGACGAGGTCGGGGTCGGGATAAGTCAGGTTCGCGTCGGGGTTGCCGGGAGCGGCGTCCAGGATGCGCAGGGACCTGGCCCCGGTGTCCAGCCGGATCTGCAGCCCCGGGACTCCCGTGACGGCGAACGTACCTGGTGACTTCGTCATGGCGTGCGGATCGGTGCGGTACTCCAACCAGTACGTCGACCCGCCGGAGGGGACTCGAAGCGCCTGGATCCCGCTTCCGCTGTGGGCGGCGTCGCGCAGGGTCCAGGTATCCGACTTGGCGGCGGAGGCGATCCGACCGGCCCAACCGAGCCTGCGCAGCACGGGCACCGAGTACTGCTGGCTGCTGATCCCCATGGCGTCCCACACGTCGCCGTACTCCTCGGTGTAGCACTTGCCCGCCTGAGGAACGCGCCGTGAGGACTTGGTGCAGATGAGGGAGTTGGCGTGGTCGAGACCGAGGTTGTGGCCGAGCTCGTGGACGAGCACGCCGAGGTAGGGCTTCGCCTCGCGAATCCAGGTCATCCGGCCGGGCATCTCGCCCTGGGAGTTGGTGCCGCACTGTGGCGCGATGATCATGAAGCGGTTGAAGTCCCCGGGCCCGATGCCGCGCTTGCGGGCGGCCGCGAGGGCTCGCTTGGCCGGGTCGTACAGGCCGCAGTTGCTGTTGCCGCCGCCGACCTTGAGCCACGGGGTGACCTTGCCGGACAGGTGGTGCCGGCCCCGCGAGGCGTGCGCGAACCATTTGGCGGTGTCCTTCAACAGGCCCCGCATGGTGGCGTCGTCGGGGTACGACGGGGGCTTGGACGACCAGTAGATCCGCAGCGCCAGCACCCGGGTCCGCCCCGGCACGGCGGCCGACCTGGAGACCGGGGGCAGCCACGACACCGCTCGTGGGACCACCGTGTCGTCGTGGCGCGCCGCCGGATCCCCGGCCCTCGGGCCGGTCGGTGACCCGGCCGCTTGTGGTGGGCCGGAGGCCGGGGCCGCCGATGCGTCGGCCGACCCGACCACCGCCAGGATCGTGGCCGGCCCCACGGCCAGCACGGTGGCGACGCATGCAAGCACGGACACGACCTTGGTCACCGAGCACCCCCCTCGAGCTCTGTGAGCGTGGTCGTCATGCTGTGCGACGGCCCTCGGCGGCGCAAGGGCCGGGGGGCTGGATCTTCCGCCTGTCTAGCGCGGCACGCGGGCCAGCAGCCCTCCGTGCTCGCGGTGCCATGCGCAGCTCGCGGCCCAGGCCGATCGGGGCACCGTAGAGCTGGCGGGGATCACTCCTCCGGCGCGAGCACGATGTCGAAGCGCGTACGAGTCCATGGCCGTCCACCCAGGTCGCGGCCATCGGGACCTGGCGTGCCGCCCTCTTGGTCCTCGAACCTCTTGATCAGCGAGTCCCTGACACCGAACACCGAGTCTCCCAGGATGAGCTGGTGGTCTCCCTCGACGAAGATGTGCGTGACGAGGCGGCGGTATCCGGGCGCCGTGACCATGAAGTGCAGGTGGGCCGCACGAAGGGGGGATCGCCCGGCTGCGTGGAGCATCACCCCCACGGGTCCGTCAGCCGGGATCGGGTACGGAGTGGGCTTCAATGCCCAGAATCTGTACGCGCCGGCACTGTCGGCCGTCAGGCAAGCGCGCCCCGCCACCCGGCCGTCGCCGTACTGCACGTCGTAGTAGCCCTGGTCGTCGGCTTCCCAGATCTCGATGCGAGCGTGGGGAACCGCATGCCCGTCGACGTCCGTGACGACGCCTTCGACCCAGCAAGGCATCCCCGAGGCCATGCCCGCGAGGTCGCCGCTCTGCTCGATCTCCGGAGCCTGCTCGGTGTGGAACGGGCCGAGGACGGTTGCCTCCGTGGCAGTGCCGAACGCCTGGTTGTTGACGGTGATCGTCTGCATGGACGCACCCAGGACGTCCGAGAGCAGGATGAACTCCTGACGTTCGTCATCGGTGATGTGTCCGGCGTCGGTGAGGAACTGGATCGCTGCGTACAGCTCGTCCTCCGTCAGCCGGACCTCTCGGATGAAGGCATGCAGGTGTCGCGCGAGAGCTTGCATCAGCAGCCGCAGGCGCGGGTCCTGGCAGCTGACGAAGCTGTCGACGACGCGCGAGACCAGCTCGTCCTCGCGCCGAACCTGCTCGACAGTGGGGTCCGCGCCCGCAGCCGACATCGGCGGACTGGGACCATCGAGGTCACTCACTCCCCCACTCCTTTCACCTCGCTGGGCTCAGGGGACGAGCACGCAGCGGGCACCGTTCGTGCCGGCAGCGACTCGCGACCAGGTGGACTCCACGTCTCGCAGGTGGTGCTCCTCGACCTCGATGCGGATCCGACCCGCTGCCGCGTGTTCGAGCACTGAGGCGACCGCATCCCGCCGCTGTTGTGCGCTGAGTGCGTTGTTGGTGTAGCCGAGTACGGCGGCCGTCTTGCTGCGAAGGGAGGCCGAGGAGAACTCGGCAGTGTCCCCGGACGCGCCGCCGAGGTTCACCAGCCGCCCGCCGACGGCCAGCTCTCTGGCGGCCGCGGTGGCCGGGATGCCGAAGACCGGGTCGAGGATGACGTCGTACGGCCCGTGGGCCGCCAAGACGGTCGCCAGCGCGTCGACGTCGGAGGTCTCCAGAGTGAGCACGACGTCTGCTCCTGCGGCCCGCGCTCGGGCCACGGAAGACGGTCGAGCCAGCGCGATCACCTCCCCGGCACCAAGCACCCGCGCGACCCCGATCCCGGCCTGTCCTACTGCGCCACCACCGCCGAGCACCAGCACTCGCTCGCCTGCTGCGAGCCGTGCCCTCCAGGTCAGTGCCATCCACGCGGCGACCCCCGAGAGTCCGAGTGCCGCGGCCAGTGGGTCCGAGACGTCTGCGGCGATGGGGACGACGTCGACATCCGGGACTGCGCACAGTTCGGCGAGAGAGCCGTCGCCAGGCTTCATGCCGGCCGTCGCGAAGAACCACACCCGGCTCCCGGGCTCGAAGGTGGCCGACGACTTCACCGTGCCGACGCCCTGACCACCCGGTACGTACGGCGTCCGTGGGACGCCGAAGTACGACGTACCGCTCGCGCACAACAGGTCGAGCGGCACCACTGGCGCAGCCGTCACGTGAACAACGGTCATCCCCTCGCCGCCCTCGGGCTCCGGGTGCTCGCCGTACACGGGAGCCAGCCCGGGTGTGTGCAGGACCGCGGCCTTCATGTGGCGATGTCCGGGTACGGAAGAGTGAGGTGCTTCATGGCTTGGCCGTAGGCGATCTGGTACTCCAGCGGGCCGTGGTCGCGCTCGAACATCGCGATGAACAGCGTCAGCGTGAGGAATGGGTGGGCGCCCATCCCGAACAAGGCGACGTGGTCCTGACGCGTCAGCGCCTCGCGCTCGTCGTCGGTGAAAGACAGCCAGGTCGACCTCTCGCCGGCGTGAGAGTTGAGGATCGAGTTGGCCATCTCCTTCTCCCACCACTCGACGGTGCCCTCGGGGTCGTCGCGATAGCGCTCGACGAGCTCTGGGTCACGGTCGACGGTGTAGAGGAACTTGTCGAGCAGGTACTTGCTCATCGCAGCGCCCCCTCCGGGTACCAGGTGAAGTAGGCCTCCATCGTGTGGAAGAGGTCGAGCGAGTCGACGTGGTCCGCCTTCACGCCTTCGCCGGCGACCCCCATCATCAGCATGAAGTCCATGAAGCCATGGGTGGCGTTCCCCGGCAGGTGCAGGCTCTCCAGGCTCACTTCGCCGCAGCAGCCTTCGATGTCGCCGGTCGCGATCCACTCGACGGCCCTGCGGTCGAAGTCGGGGTCGGGCCCGTGCTCACCGAACTGGCGTGGACCGCCGAGCTCGAGCGACAGATGCCCGGTCCCGATGATCGCCACCCGTTTGTCGCTCTCCCACGACTCGACCATCTCCCGGATCGCCTTGCCCAGCTGGACGAACCGCTTCGGCTGCGGCAGAGGGGGCGCGAAGATGTTGGTGTAGATCGGCACGATCGGCAGGTCGGCCTGCGGCCGTAGCGTGATGATCGGGCAGGTGATGCTGTGGTCTATCCGGAGCTCGTTGCTGAACGCCAGGTCGAAGTCTCGGTCGAGACCGCCGCGCAAGATGTGCGACGAAAGGTCTTCGTCGCCATCGAGCCGGAAGCGGGGCAGGCCGAACTCGCGCTCCTCGTTGTACCAGTTCGCGTCGTAGTGCGGCGCCTTGCCGACCAGGAACTGCGGCATGTTGTCCAGCCACAGCTGGTGGAAGTGGTCGCTGCCGACCATCACCAGGACGTCGGGCTCGGCACGCGTCAGCGTCTCGCGGAACGCCTCGATCTTCGAGACCCACTGGTCGGCGAACGGCGGCCGCTCGGCCCCGGTGGCCGTGCTGGCCTTCAGGTAGAAGGGGTGGTGCGTCGAGGCGATGACCGCGGCGACGGTGGCCATGCTCGCTCCTCTCTTCTCAGGCTTCGGTGGGGTCCACGTACACCGCGTTGCGGTCGATGGTCAGGTAGGCGTCCATCGCGATCGGGCGCCGACGCTCCTCCGCGATCTGCCCGAGCAGGCCGGCGGCGCGCGCGAGCAGCGCGAACCCACGCAGCAGCTCGACAGGGAGGCCGAGGTCGGCGAGCGCTGCGCCGCAGACACCGGCGCCGTTGAGCGGAAGCCTGCGGCCGAGGACCTGCTCATGGGTCCGACCGATCGCCTCGAAGAGCCGCAGGTGTGGGCCGCGCAGGCCCTCCTGGTCGGCGATCTGGATCAGTCGCGGTGTGCGCGGGTCCTCCACCTTGTGGACCGGGTGCCCCAGCCCCGGGACGTACCTGCCCTGCTCTCGAGTGCGTCGTACGGCATCCAGCGCGAGCACGTCCCAGCCGGCGTCATCAGAGGGCAGATCCGCGTCACGCTCCTCCTCCAGCACGGCGTGCAGGTAGCTGCCGCAGTCCTCCGTGACGCCGAGGAACCGCGACCCGCCCCCGAGCAGGCCGGCCGCCATCGCGCCTTGCAGGGAGTCGGGCGCGGAGAGGTAGGTGAGCCGGGCAGCGATCGCGGTCGGCGTGAAGCCGTGGTCGGCGAGGGCGACCAGGACCGCCTCGAACACCCGGGTCTCGCCGGGCGTCGGCCGCCGCAGCGCTACCAACCAGAAGGCCAGCTCGCCGAACCCGACCTTGCCCATCAGGTCGTCCGCAAGGCTCTGCCCGAGCAGGCTGATCTCCTCGGCCGTCGACGTTCCCAGAGACGTCGGGAACTCCCGCTCACTCATGGCGATCCCTTCAGCCACGCTCGGATGTCGTCGCCGTGCTCGTCGAGCCCCGGCGGCGGCAGTCGATAGTCGGCGGGGGTCTCGGAGAACGTGATCGGGTTCCGGATCGACGGCACCATCGCGTCGCCCTCGCCGACCTCGACGACCGGGTCGAGACCGAGCTCCTCGGCGAACGAGACTCCACCGCCGACGTCGTTGATCGGTCCGCAGGGCACCCCGGCGTCGATGATCTCGCGGAACCAGTCCATCTTCGGTCGGGTCATCAGCCGCTCGACGAGGAGCGGGCGGAGCTCGTCGCGGTTGACGGTGCGGTCCTCGTTGCGTGCGAAGCGCGGGTCATCGGCAAGCCCGGGGACTCCGAGTACCTCGACCAGCTTGCGGAACTGCCCGTTGTTGCCGGCGGTGATGATCAGCTCGCCGTCCGCGCACTGCAGCGGCTCGTAGGGGAACAGGCTGGGGTGACTGTTGCCCATCCGTTGCGGCGTGACACCGCCGGCGACGTAGGCGCTGGTCTGGTTGACCATTCCCGACATCGCGGAGGCGAGCAGGTTGACCTCGACGTGCTGGCCGCGGCCGTTCTGGTCGCGGGCGTGCAGGGCGGCGAGGATGCCGATGGTGGCGTGCAGACCGGCCATCACGTCGAAGACCGAGATGCCGGAGCGGAACGGCTCGGTGTCGGGGCTGCCGGTCAGGCTCATCAGGCCCGACATCGCCTGAACGATGAGGTCGTAGCCGGGCAGCACGCGGCCCTGCTCCGTCGTACCGAAGCCGCTGATCGAGGCATACACGACGCCCGGGTTGGCCAAGGCGACCGTGTCGTAGTCGAGACCGAAGCGGGTGAGTCCGCCGGGACGGAAGTTCTCCAGCATGATGTCGGCGCGGACCGCAAGCTCCTGCGCGAGGGCGAGGTCGCCGGGGTCCTTGAGGTCGAGGGCGACCGAGCGCTTGTTGCGGTTCACGCCGAGGTAGTAGGTCGCCACGCCGTCGCGTACCGGCGGCTGCCAGGAACGCGTGTCGTCGCCGGCCGGCGACTCGACCTTGACCACCTCGGCGCCGAGGTCGGCCAGCAACATCGAGGCGTACGGGCCGGCCAGGATCCGCGAGAAGTCGGCGACCAGCAGCCCGGCAAGAGGTCCGGACGACTGGTCGGCCACGGCGTTCCTTTACTCACGAGCGGACACATGTCCGGCAAGGTGGTCCCCAGTCTCAGAGCCGTCAGGGAGCGCTGTCAAGGACCCTCTTGACAGCCTGATCTGCACGGGACCACAGTGGCGACGAACAGACCCTGACCGCCTGGCGGACGTACGTACGCACGCGGTCCGCAGGTGGAGGTGGGGCCCCCGGCGCCCGTCTCGACACCACCAGCGGTGAGCCGAAGGAGAGGTCCCATGGCCGACAGCGGAGCGATCGTCCTGCGGGGAGGGACCGTGCTGACGATGGACGACAGCCACACCGTCCACGAGACCGGCGACGTGCTGGTCGTCGGCGACCGGATCGAGGCGGTCGGTGCGAGCCTCGAGGTTCCCGAGGGCACGCAGGAGATCGACGCGTCCGCCGGCATCGTGATGCCCGGGATGATCGACACCCACAGGCACATGTGGCAGACGGCGATGCGCGCCTACGGCGCGGACTGGACGCTGACCCAGTACTTCGTCTGGTACTACCTGGAGCACGGCAAGACGTTCCGTCCCGAGGACATCCACGCGGGCAACGTGCTGTCGGGGTGGGAGTCGCTGGAGGCGGGGGTCACCACGACCGTCGACTGGTCGCACGGGTTGCAGACGGTCGACCATGCCGACGCGGCGGTCGATGCGCTGCAGGCGGTGCCGGGCCGGTTCGTGCTGGCCTACGGCAACATCCAGGCCGGTCCGTGGGAGTGGACCGCGGACCCGGCCGTCCGTGCGTTCTTCGAGCGTCGTCGCACCGGAGCGGGCGACATGCTCGACTTCCAGCTGGCCTTCGACGTCACCGGTGACCCGTCGTTCCCCGAGAAGGCGGCGTTCGAGGCGGCCCGCGATCTCGGCCTGCCGGTCACCACTCACGCCGGCGTCTGGGGCGCCACGAACGACGACGGCATCCGGCTGATCCACGAGAACGGGTTCGCCTCCCCGGACCACATCTACGTCCATGCGGCAACGCTCAGCGCCGACTCCTACCAGCGCATCGCCGCGAGCGGTGGATCGATCTCGGTGTCGACGGAGTCGGAGCAGAGCGCCGGCCAGGGCTACCCCCCGACCTGGCAGGTGCGGCAGTACGGCATCCCGGTGTCGCTCTCGATGGACACCAGCGTCTGGTGGAGCGGCGACCTCTTCTCGGCCATGCGGACGACGCTGGGGGCCGACCGGTCGCGCGAGCACCTGGAGGCCCATGTCAAGGGCGACACCGTCACCGCGCTGTCACTGCGCGCCGAGCACGTCGTCGAGTGGGCGACGCGCGGCGGCGCCGCGGCCCTTGGTCGAGACGACCTCGGCCGGCTCACCCCCGGGGCCAAGGCCGACGTGGTCCTGATCAAGAACGACGACTCCCCCGTCTCGTTCCCGCTGCTGAACCCCTATGGCCAGGTCGCCTTCCAGGCGCAGCGGGGCGACGTGCACACGGTGATCGTGGACGGTCGGATCGTCAAGGAGAACGGCAAGCTGGTGGGCTTCGACGCGGCCGCCGTACGTCGTGGCGTCGACGCCACGGTCGAGCACCTGAAAGCCGCCATGGGCGACGACGTCTGGGACGCCGGGATGCACCCCGAGATGCCGGAGGACGGGAAGGTCCTCGACAACCCCTACCAGTACACCGACTACCAGTCCGAGGCCACGCACGGCGCCCGCGGCACCATGTTCGGCGACCCGGACTCCGGCTCCTGAGGCAGCGGCCCATGGCAGGACGCGGCTCGGGACCCGACTTCGTCGAGTCGCTCGCGCGCGGGCTCGACGTGCTGCAGGCGTTCGACGCCCACCACCGTGCCCTGTCGCTCGCCGAGGTGGCGACCGCGACCGGCCTGGCGAGACCGACGGCCCGGCGACTGCTGCTGACGCTCGAGGAGCTCGGCTTCGTGCGCTCGGACGGCGGGGCGTTCGAGCTGACGCCGAAGGTGATCACGCTCGGCACGGCGTACGTCGCGTCCCTCGGTCTCTGGGAGCTCGCGCGTCCTCATCTCGAGACGCTGGTCCGCACGACGGGTGAGTCGTCGTCGATGGCCCAGCTCGACGGGAGCGACATCGTCTACGTCGCGCGGGTGTCGGTGCCCAAGATCATCGCCCTCCGTGTCGACATCGGCACGCTCTTTCCCGCGCAGCAGACGTCCCAGGGCAAGGTGCTCCTTGCTGCGCTCACTCCCGAGGAGCTGAACGCCGCCCTTGCCATCCCGTCGCGATCCGGGCTCCCGACCTACATCGGTCGGACTCGCTCCGAGCTCGACCAGGAGCTCGTCCGCGTTCGCGCCCGAGGCTGGGCGCTCGCCGACGAGGAGCTGGCCCCCGGCGTGCGCTCGGTGGCCGTTCCTGTCCGTGACGGGGCCGGGGTAGTCCGAGCCGCGATGAACGTCACCGTCCACGCGGCCGAGACCACGACCGACAAGCTGCTGGACCAGCACCTGCCTCACCTCCTGCGAGCGGCCGGTGACGTGAGCGTCGACTGGGCCCTGTGGCAGTCCAGGCCGCACGCCTCCGTCTCCTCGGAAGTCGCCGCAGAGGCGACGAGCTGAGCCGGTCGGCGCGGTCCTGAACCGATCGCCGCGACTCGGTAACGTGCCACGCATGCCAATCAAACTCGAGAACGTCGGCATCGCCGTCCGCGACCTCGAAGCCACGATCGCCTTCTTCACCGACCTCGGACTGACCGTCCTCGGCCGTGACACCGTCAGTGGCGAGTGGACCGACACCGCCGTCGGCCTCGACGGCAACCACGCCAACATCGCCATGCTCCAGACACCAGACGGCAACGGTCGCCTCGAGCTCTTCGAGTACATCCACCCCGACGCGATCGAGACCGAGCCCACCCGACCCAACGAGATCGGCATGCACCGCGTCGCCTTCTCGGTCGACGACATCGACGAGGCCCTCGAGATCGCCGCGAGGCACGGCTGCCACCCGCTGCGCGGCGTGGCGACCTACGAGGACGTCTACAAGCTCACCTATGTCCGCGGCCCCAGCGGCATCCTCGTGATGCTCGCCGAGGACCTGAACAAGAGCTGACGGCCAAGTCGATCGTCGCGGGGAGGCGCGCCGCCGAGGGATCTCAGCGGTCGGAGGGGAGATCAGTCGGCGACCACGGCACCCTGTGGTGCTGGGGAGATAACACCCACGGCCAACTCGGGCTCGGCGACCAGGCCGCCCGTTTGGTGCCTACGCTGGTGTAGACGGGCGACGACGGGGCACGACCCCGCACGCCCATCTGCGGCGTGCCAGGTCGTATCTGGGACGTCCCCACGTGGTCCTGATTGGGTAGGGCACGGAGAGTCTCCGACGGAGTGAAAGGTCACCGTTTGGCCACGCCGTGTGCATTTCCGGGGAATCTCCGCCCTCGGGGGCTTCAATGGATGGAGAGGTTGACGGCGGTCCACACCGCAGCGTGGGGTGACGCCAGGAAAAGCGCCGGGGGGCGACCGTGGAGCAAAACCAGATAACCCGAGTCACCGAAGTGGCCGCGTGCACGATGGCTGCCGCCCATCGACGCGACCACCAGCACAGTCTCGCGCGCGGATGACTGTCACCCTCACGTGGTGGAGGTCGTGCACCTGGGACGCAGAGCGGTCACCGTGTGCCATGACTGCCGGCTCGATTCCGGGTTCCTGCCGCGTCGCGAGGCCGAGGCACTGGCCGCCGGCCACCGGGACCTGACGCGCGACGTCAGCGTCAAGATGCGTTGCACCTGATCCAGGACCGCCGCCGAGTCAGGATGCCGCGAACGAGGACGAACTCGTTGCTGCCCCCTCTGGCGGCTCACGTGGGCGTGCGGTTCGGTAGGCCTGGAGCCCGAGATCGATCTCATCGAGTTGCCCGGGAAGGCTTCCTGTTCGCGTTGGCTTGACCTTGACCCTGCGTCAGGGTTCCAACATGGACGCATGACTGCTACCAACCCTGCGATCGAGGTCGCCGGACTCACCAAGTCCTACGGCGACCACACCGTGCTGGACGGCGTCGACCTGACCGTCCCTGAGGGCACTGTCTACGCACTCCTCGGACCCAACGGCGCCGGCAAGACGACCATCATCAACATCCTTTCCACCCTGCTGACCCCCGATGACGGCGAGATCCGCGTCGCCGGCTTCGACGTACGTCGCGAGCCCGCTGGAGTGCGCGCCGCGATCGGTGCTGACCGGGCAGTTCTCGGCGATCGACGAGCTGCTCACCGGCCGCGAGAACCTGCGACTGATGGCCGACCTGGCGCACCTGGACCGCGCGACCGCGAGCACCACCGTGACCGTGATGCTGGAGCGCTTCGACCTCCTCGACGCGGCCGACCGGCGGGCCCAGACCTACTCCGGCGGCATGAAACGGCGGCTGGACCTGGCGATGACGCTCATCGGCCGGCCCCGGCTGATCTTCCTCGACGAGCCCACAGCCGGCCTCGACCCGCGCAGCCGTCGCGAGCTGTGGGCGATCGTGCGCGAGCAGGTCGCCGACGGCGTGACGGTGCTGCTGACCACCCAGTACCTCGACGAGGCCGACCACCTGGCCCACCGGATCGGGGTCCTCGACGGTGGCCGGCTGGTCGCCGAGGGCACGGCTGCGGAGCTGAAACGGCGGGTTCCTGGCGGGCACGTGTCGGTGCAGTTCACCGACGCCGCAAGGCTGGCCGCGGCCGCAGCCGCACACCCGGACGCCACCCCCGACGCCGAGGCGCTCACCCTGCAGGTGCCCAACGACGGCAGCATCGCTGGGCTGCGCCGCGTCCTCGACGGCCTCGACGCCGACGGCGTCGCCGGCCTGACGGTCGAGTCCGCCGACCTCGACGACGTGTTCCTCGCGCTCACCGGCCACGCAGCCGAGGCGCCCGTATCTGAGGAGATCTCCGCATGAGCGCCACCTACGCTGTCAAAGACTCGGCCACGATGCTGCGGCGCAACCTGCTGCACATCCGCCGCTACCCCTCGTTGTCGATCATGCTGGTCGCACAGCCGATCCTGTTCCTGCTGCTGTTCGTGTACGTCTTCGGCGGGACCATGGGCGCCGGACTGCCCGGCCAGGAGGGCGCCGGAGACCGCAGCGACTACCTGGTCTACATCGCGCCAGGCATCCTCATCATGACCGTGGCCAGTGTCGCGCTCGGCACCGCCATCTCGACCGCGAGCGACATGACCACCGGGATCATCGCCCGGTTCCGCACCATGGACATCGCGCGGGTCTCGGTGCTCACCGGCCACGTGCTGGGCGCGGTCATCAAGACCGGATTCGCCGTGGTGATCGTGACGGCGTTCGTGTTCCTGCTGGGGTTCCGCTCCGACGCCGGTCCGGCCGGCTGGCTCGGCGCGATCGGGCTGCTGATCCTCACCGCGTTCTCGCTCACCTGGCTGACCGTCGGCATGGGGCTGGCGGCCGACAGCGTCGAGACGGCCAGCAACACCCCGCTGTTCCTGATGATCCTGCCGTTCATCAGCAGCGCCTTCGTGCCGACCGAGGCGATGCCGGCCGGGCTGGCCTGGTTCGCCGAACACCAGCCGTTCACGCCCATCATCGAGACCCTGCGGGCACTCCTCACCGGCGCTCCGACGGGGTCCGACCTGTGGCTCGCGATCGGCTGGTGCGTGCTGATCTCGCTGGCCGGCTACCTCTGGTCGCGCCGGCTGTTCCTCCGCGTGCCCGAGAAGTAGAAGACTGGCGCGGTGCTCACGATCGGCCAGCTGGCCTCGTATGCCGGCGTCACCGTCCGCGCGGTGCGGCACTACCACGCCAAGGGTCTCCTGCCGGAGCCGGAGCGCGACCACTCCGGCTACCGGCGCTACGACGCCCACGCCGTCGTCGAGCTCATCAAGATCCGTACCCTCGCCGACGCCGGCGTCCCGCTCGCCCGCGTCCGCGAGCTGCTGGGTGCCAGCGAGGAGGAGTTCAACGAGGCCGTCGCCGACATCGACCGGCGCCTGCGCGCGGAGATCAGGGAGCGGCAGCAGGCACCGCGAGCGGATCGCGCAGCTGGCAGCCGGGGACAGCCTGGCCCTGCCGCCCGAAGCAGTGGCGTATCTCGACCGACTGCGCGAGCTCGAGCTGCCGGAGCTGCTCGTCGAGGGCGAGAGGGACGCCTGGATCCTGGTAGCCGCACAGCTGCCGGAGCAGATGTCGTTCTACATGAAGACGAAGCAGCAGCAGCTCGACGACCCGGCGACCGTCGAGCTCTACCGCGACATCGCCGAGGCCATCGCCTGGGAGGCCGACGACCCGCGACTGGTGGCTATGAGGGACCGCCTCGTCGCCCTTCTCGACTCCGCCGAAGCCGAGGGATGGGACAGCCACGACGGGGAGATGACCGACGAGCTTGCCGAGCTCCTCGACTCAGTCTTCCTCGACTCGATGCCAATCGCCCATCGGCTCATGGAGCTACTCGAGGAACGCGGCTGGCGGGGATGGACCAAGCTCGAGCGGATCAGTCCGCCATAGCGCTCCCATCGGCATTAGAGCAGGCACGCCATGCTTCCGCTCCGTCTCGCCCACGTGGGCGAAGGGAGTTGGTGCACCAGGCCCGCCGTGGACGGCACTCTCCAGAGACGCCTCCCCTTCCAGCGGCGCGGGCCGAGGGGAGTAAGCAGGGATGATCCGGCGGTGCCGGACCGGGCACCGCTCCGTCCCGGACGGGAGTCCCTCGGGTCGAGTCTCAACCCGCGTGAGCGCGACAGCGACCGACCCGCTCTGCCTTCACCGTTGTCTGCGGGAGCGGCGGCGGTTGCCCTGCCGGGTGGTGCGCCAGCTGCCGGGTGGTGCGCCCATCCAGGTGGCCATGACCCAGGCGGCCCCAAACGTGAGCAGGCAGAAGACGATGAGTGCACCGAAGGCGATGGCGGCCTCGGTCATGGCACTCCCTTCGTCTTGCCGAATCGGAGCATCAGCCGCTCCCGACGAGCTGACATCCGCCCCCACACGGCCTGCTGGAAAGCGAGCGTGAGCCACCCCGCGACCGCCATCCCGGTCAGGTTCACGACCAGCTGCAGTGCACTGCCCCGGACCTCGGAGCCCAGTCCGAAGGCCAGGCCGAGGGCGACGTTCCCGGCGGCGGGGACGGTCGTCACGGAGATGAACACCCCCGACAAGCCGCCGAGCTTGGCCGAGGTCAGGGACAGGACTCCGGCGGCGGCGGCGATGACCGCCACGATGAACGACCACTTGTCGGGTGTGTAGATGAATGCCGTCTGCGGTCGCGGCCCGGTGATGTCCTCGACGACGACCCACCCCGCGGCGCGGGCGGCCAGCGCCGCCAGCGCGGTGATGGCGATCGCGACGAAGAATCCGAGCAACAGCGTTCTGAGGGCGAGGTAGGAGAGTGAGAAGCGGCGGCGGACCAGGCCGAGTCCCAGGGCCGCGACGGCGACGAACTCGGGGCCGAGGACCATCGCTCCGATCACGAGGATCTGGGAGTCGAGCACGATCGCGATGCCGGCGATGACCGTGGCCATGGTCATGAAGGAGATGTAGGTCCAGTTGAGCTCGGACTCCTCGTAGGCGCGTTGGGTGACCTCGGCCCAGACGACGGCGTCGGCACTGCTGCCGGGTGTCCGGCGTTCGGCGTCGAAGCCCGACTGGGAGATCCAGGTCCGTACGGGTTCGAGGTGCACGCTGCCTTCGTGGTGAACCCCGAGCGAGCGCAGCTCGTCGACGACCTCGTTGGCGCCCTCGCGGGCCACCTCGGCAAGTACCAGATCGCCGTGCGGTTTGACCGAGGCCCCGGGCAGGACGACCAGGCCGCTGACCGCCGGGTCGCCCTCGAGCCGCCGGATGACCTGTTCGGCCAGCTCGCTGGATGCCGTTACGCGAAGCTGGAGCATGGTCGGGCTCTCCTGTCAGGGTTCGAAGCGGTAGCCCATGCCGGGCTCGGTGAGCAGGTGTCGCGGTCGCGACGGGTCGGCCTCGAGCTTGCGGCGCAGCTGAGCCATGTAGACCCGCAGGTTTCCCTGGGCTGTCTCGTAGCCCGGCCCCCACACCTCGGCAAGTAGCTGACGTTGGCTGAGGAGCTTGCCCGGGTGGCGGAGCAGCACCTCGAGGAGGTGCCACTCGGTCGGGGTGAGCCGGACGTCGTGCCCGTCCACGGTGACTCGGCGGGCTGCGAGGTCGACGGTGGCGTCGGCCGAACTCGACGACGGGCTGCGCCTCCTTGTCGCCGCTGCGGCGGGTCATGGCGCGGAGGCGGGCGAGGAGCTCGTCCATGCCGAACGGCTTGGTCACGTAGTCGTCGGCGCCGGCGTCGAGGGCCTCGACCTTGTCGATGCTGTCGGACCGGCCCGAGAGCACCAGGATCGGGTACGTCGGTCCAGCCGCGCAGGCCGGCGATCACCTCGGTGCCGTCCATGTCCGGCAGGCCGAGGTCGAGGATGACGACGTCGGGGGGATGGGCCGCGGCCACCTTGAGCGCCTCGGTCCCGTTGGCGGCGGTGCGCACCTCGTAGTGGCGGGCGCGCAGGTTGATGCTCAGCGCACGGAGCAGCTGGGGCTCGTCGTCGACGACGAGCACGCGGGTCATCGGGCGGCCTCGTCTCGTTCGCGCAGCCCTGGAGCGGCCGCGGTCATGTCGGTGACCGCCGGCAGGGAGACGACCATGGTGAGACCGCCGCCGGGGGTCTCCTCGGGCTCGAGGGATCCGCCCATGGCCTCGGTCAGGCCGCGGGACAGGGCGAGGCCGAGCCCGATGCCGGTGGTGTTGTCGGTGTCGCCGAGGCGCTGGAACGGCAGGAAGACCCGGTCCCAGTCGTCCGGGGGGATGCCGGGCCCTCGGTCGATGACCCGGATCTCGACCCGGTCGCCGAGCCGGCTGCTGGTGAGGTGCGGGGGCGTCTCGGCGGGCGAGTAGCGCAGCGCGTTGGCGCCGAGGTTCGCCAGCACCCGCTCCAGCAGCCCGGGGTCGGCCTGCACCAGGGGGAGGTCGTCGGCGCGTGTCGATGACGATGCGGCGGCCCGTCGCTCGCCGAGGTCGTCGAGGGCCCGCGCGACGACCTCGTCGACAGCGGTCGGCTGCACGTCGATCGACATCGCGCCGGCCTGCAGGCGGCTCATGTCGAGCAGGTTGTCGACCAGCGCGGCCAGCCGGTCCAGGGAGGTGTCGGCGGCGCTGGAGCAGCTCGCGGCGGTCGTCGGCATCGAGGTCGATGTCGAAGCTGAGCAGCGTCGAGACGGACGCCTTGGCCGCGGCGAGCGGCGTCCGGAAGTCGTGTCCGACGGCGGCCAGCAGTGCGGCGCGGACCTTGTTGGCCTCGGCGAGCGGCGCGGCCTCGGCGGCGGCCCGGCTGAGTCGGATGTGGTCGAGCACGACCGCGGCCTGGGCCGCGAACGCGCCGATCAGGCGCTGGTCCTCGGCCTCGCAGCAGCCGTCCGCACAGGGCGAGGGTGAGCCCGTCGCCCGCCGGCACCTCGGTGTCCGCGTCGCCGGGCCGGGTGACCGCCGGTCCGGCGCTCGCGACCGGCACCCAGCCGCCGTCGGTGCGCTCGAGCAGCGTGACCGAGGTGAGCGCGAAGGTCTCCCGGACGCGCTGCAGCATCTCCGACAGCGCGTCCTCGCCGCCGAGCACGCTGCCGGCGAGGTTGGCCAGCGTGCGCGCCTCCGCGGCCGCGCGCGCCGCTTGCCGGGTACGCCGCGCGGCGAGGTCGACCGTCGAGCTGACCAGCGTCGCCACCAGCACGAAGACCAGCAGCGCGAGGGTGTTGTTGGTCTCGCTGATGGTCAGCGTGTGCAGCGGCGGGGTGAAGTAGTAGTTGAGCAGCACGGACCCGGCGACGGCGGCGATCAGGGCCGGCACCAGGCCGCCGACGAGCGCCACCACGACCGTCATCAGGAGGAAGAGGAGCATGTCGCTGACGAGGTTCAGCTCGTCGCGGAACGGCGTCAGCGCCACGGTCAGCAGCGGGGGCAGCACGACGGCGAGCACGTAGCCGCGGACCTTGCGCCGCGTGCTGAGGCTGCCGCGGCCGTGGGGCAGCGAGACGCCGCGGCCGGTGTGGGCGTGCGTGACGATGTGGACGTCGATGTCGCCGGACTCGCGCGACGGTGTGCGCGGCCGTGCCGGGGCTGAGCAGGCGTGCCCACGCCGGCCGGCGGCTGTCGCCGAGCACGAGCTGGGTGGCGTTCTCCGCGCGGGCGAAGGCGAGCAGGGCCTCGGGGACGTCGTCGCCGAGCACCTGGTGGTAGGTGCCGCCGAGGGACTCGACGAGCAGTCGCTGCGACGGCCAGCGCGCCCTGGCTGGCCCCGGACAGCCCGTCGGAGCGGGCGACGTGGACGGCGAGCAGGTCGCCGCCGCTGGACCGGGCCGCGATGCGGGCCGCGCGGCGGATCAGCGTCTCGCCCTCGGGGCCGCCGGTGAGCGCGACGACGACCCGCTCCCGGGCCTCCCAGGTCCCGGTGATGTCGTGCTTCTCGCGGTACTGCTGGAGGGCGTCGTCGACCCGGTCGGCGGTCCACAGCAGCGCCAGCTCGCGCAGCGCGTTGAGGTTGCCGGCCCGGAAGTAGTTCGACAGGGCGGCGTCGACCTTCTCGGGCGCGTAGACGTTGCCGTGCGCCAGGCGCCGCCGCAGCGCCTCGGCGGTCATGTCCTCCAGCTCGATCTGGTCGGCGGCCCGGACCACGGCGTCGGGGACCGTCTCCCGTTGCGGTACGCCGGTGATCTTCTCGACCACGTCGTTGACCGACTCCAGGTGCTGGATGTTGACGGTGGTGATGACGTCGATGCCGGCGGCCAGCAGCTCCTCGATGTCCTGCCAGCGCTTGGCGTTGCGCGACCCCGGGACGTTGGTGTGGGCGAGCTCGTCGACCAGCGCGACCTTCGGGCGCCGGGCGAGCACGGCGTCGACGTCCATCTCCGTCGAACGTGGTCCCGCGGTAGGCGATGCGTGCGGCGGGGGACGACCTCGAGGCCCGTCGACCATCTCCGCGGTGTGCTGGCGGCCGTGGGTCTCGACGAACCCGACCGACCACGTCGGTGCCGCGCTCGGCGCGCCGGTGTCCCTCGCCGAGCATGGCGTAGGTCTTGCCCACCCCCGGCGCCGCGCCGAGGTAGACCCTGAGCTTGCCGCGGGTACCCACGCGCCTAGTCTGCCCGCCCGCGGCCTCGTCGAGGGCCAGGTTGAGCAGCAGCACGTTCACGTGCGGCTCACCGAGGAAGCCGAGCAGGCGCCCGTCGGTGTTCTCGTCGACGAGCTGCGCGTACGGCGTCCTCGGACGAGGCCGCGCTCGCGGGCGATCCGGGCGACCTGCTGCTCGGCGTACTCGGGGCTGATGTGCGGGTCGAGGCCGGAGCCGCTGGCCAGCAGCGCGTCGGGCGCGACCTCGGCGGGGTCGGTGCCGTCGAGCTCGGCGGCGGCCTGCCGCCGCTCCTCGATCGCCGCGATCAGGTCCTCGTTCTCGGGGCCGAGGTTGGAGGCCGAGGAGGCGAGCGGGTCGTAGCCGTCACCGGCCGCGGACGGACGGCTCTGGAAGTACTCCGGCTTGCCGTCGAAGGACTGGCCGATCAGCGACGAGCCGACCGACCTTGCCGTCGCTGCTCGACGATGGACCCGTCCGCGCGGCCGGGGAAGACCACCTGGGCGAAGCCGGTCATCACGAGCGGGTAGGCGAGCCCGACGAGCACGGTCATCACGATGCAGCATCCGCAGGGCGGCCCACAGCTGGCGGGCGGCGGGCTGGACGAGTGGGGTGGACATGAGGTGCTGCCTTTCAGCCGATGCCGGGGATCTGGGACACCAGCAGGTCGATGAGCTTGATGCCGATGAACGGGGCGACGATGCCGCCGAGGCCGTAGATGGCGAGGTTGCGGCGCAGCATCGACGCGGCGGACGACGGGGTGTACTGCACGCCGCGCAGGGCCAGCGGGACCAGCGCGATGATGATCAGCGCGTTGAAGATCACCGCCGAGAGGATCGCCGACTCGGGGCTGGCCAGCCCCATGATGTTGAGCTTGTCCAGCCCGGCGTACACGCCGGCGAACATCGCCGGGATGATCGCGAAGTACTTCGCGACGTCGTTGGCGATGGAGAAGGTCGTCAGCGAGCCGCGGGTGATCAGCAGCTGCTTGCCGATCTCGACGATCTCGATCAGCTTGGTCGGGTTGGAGTCGAGGTCGACCATGTTGCCGGCCTCCTTGGCCGACGACGTGCCGCGTGTTCATCGCCACGCCCACGTCGGCCTGGGCCAGCGCGGGGGCGTCGTTGGTGCCGTCGCCGGTCATCGCGACCAGCCGGCCGCCCTCCTGCTCCTTGCGGATCAGCGCCATCTTGTCCTCGGGCGTGGCCTCGGCGAGGAAGTCGTCGACGCCGGCCTCCTCGGCGATGGCGCGTGCGGTCAGCGGGTTGTCGCCGGTGATCATGACGGTGCGGATGCCCATGCGCCGCATCTCCTCGAAGCGCTCGCGCATGCCCTCCTTGACGACGTCCTTGAGGTGGATCACGCCCAGCGCGCTCGCCGCCTGGCCGTCCGGCGTTCTCGGCCACGACCAGCGGCGTGCCACCGCTGGTGGAGACGGCGTCGACGATGGCGCCGACCTCGGCGGTCGGGTGGCCGCCGTTGTCGCGCACCCACTTCATGACGGCCGCCGCCGCGCCCTTGCGGATCTGGCGGCCGCCGTCGAGGTCGACCCCGGACATCCGGGTCTGGGCGGTGAAGGCGACGAAGTCGGCGGTGGTGAGCTCGCCGGCCGAGCGCTCGCGCAGGCCGTGCTCGTTCTTGGCCAGGACCACGATCGAGCGGCCCTCCGGGGTCTCGTCGGCGAGGCTGGACAGCTGCGCCGCATCCGCGAGAGCGTGCGGTCCGCAGCCCTCCACCGGGATGAACTCGGCCGCCTGGCGGTTGCCGAGGGTGATCGTGCCGGTCTTGTCGAGCAGCAGCGTGTTCACGTCGCCGGCGGCCTCGACCGCGCGCCCGGACATCGCCAGCACGTTGTGCTGCACCAGCCGGTCCATGCCGGCGATGCCGATGGCCGACAGCAGCGCGCCGATCGTGGTCGGGATCAGGCAGACCAGCAGCGCGACGAGTACGACGATCGGCTGCTCGGCCCCGGAGAAGGCCGCGAACGGCTGCAGGGTCGCGGTGGCGGCCAGGAAGACGATGGTCAGGCTCGCGAGCAGGATGTTCAGCGCGATCTCGTTGGGCGTCTTCTGCCGGCTGGCGCCCTCGACGAGGGCGATCATCCGGTCGATGAAGCTCTCGCCCGGGCTTGGCGGTGATCTCGACGACGATCCGGTCGGAGAGGACCTTGGTGCCGCCGGTGACCGAGCTCCGGTCGCCGCCCGGACTCGCGGATGACCGGGGCGGACTCGCCGGTGATGGCCGACTCGTCGACGCTGGCGACGCCCTCGACGACGTCGCCGTCGCCCGGGATGATCTGGCCGGCCACGACCACGACCTGGTC
>CAWFEZ010000022.1:0-38642 GCA_963814935.1 uncultured Actinomycetota bacterium
CAAGTGCTGCGAAGGCGTCCGCGGCGGCGATCGGGGCGAACGCCGCCGAGTCGGGACAGGCTCGACCGAGCTCCTCGAGCGACGTGTCGAGGAGGACCCGGTGAATGGCACCCAGGAACAGAGGAGTGTCCGCCTGGTCGACCAGCATGGCCAGTCCGCGGTCGGACGCCCCTCCGGGAGCCTGCTGCTGCATCCGGAGATACGCGGCATAGCGGTGGTGCCCGTCGGCGATCAGGGCACGCGAGCCGGCCAGCGCCGCGTCGACACCATCGATGTCCTCCGCGTCGCGCAAGGCCCAGACTCGGTGCCTCTGGTCGACCCGGTCGACGTACTCGTGCAACGGCGGCGTCGCGAGACTTCGTTCCACAAGCTCGCGGATCGCCGGGGGGCCGCGATGGACCAGCAGGATCGGGGCGGGGTTGAGCTCCCACGTGCTCATTCGGTCGGCGAGCTCTGTCACCTGCTCTGGATGGATGCCCTCGTGCGGGACGACCGCGCGATCGTCGGGGCTCGTCGCGCGGTGCGCGATGTCGAGGGCTCCGACGAGCCCGCGGACCGTGAGCCCGGCGGCGGTGTACTCGTGCACGTAGACCGCCGGCTCGGTCTCCTGCAGCAGCTGTCCGTCTGCTCGCCAGCGGTCCAGCCGTTCGGCGACGTCGCGGTATGGTCTCGCGAACAGTCGAGCAGTGGCCGGGTCGCCGACCCTGCCTGGTGTCAGGCGCCAGCCCCGGAAGGGCAGGAGCCGCAGCGGCCGCCCCACCGAGGGTGGGCCGACCACCGGGCTCAATTCCATCGGAGCATCGTAGGGGGATGGCGCCAGTGGCCGACGGGCGGCGTCTGGGTGCCTCAGTCGACCCGTTGGTGCTCGCCTACGACTTGGCGATGCTCGATCTCGACGGCGTCGTCTACATCGGAGGCGAGGCCGTCCCGGGGGCTGCCAGCAGGCTGGCCGAGGCCCGGGCCGCCGGCCAGAGGCTCGCCTTCGTCACCAACAACGCCTCGCGCCCGCCCGACGACGTCGCGGCTCACCTCCGCAAGCTGGGTGTCGACGCCGCTGCGGCAGACGTGGTCACCTCGGCCCAGGCGGCCGCGCGTGTGTTGCGCGAGAGGTTCGGCGCGGGCGCCGCCGTGGCATTGCTCGGTGGCCGCGGCCTCGATGCTGCGCTCAGGGCCGAGGAGCTCGTTCCGGTAGCGGTGGGCCACCAGGCGGTCGCGCTGGTCTCCGGCTACGGGCCCGACGTGTTGTGGCGCGATGTCATGCACGCAGCCGTCCTCGTGCGCGACGGACTCCCGTGGGTGGCCAGCAACACCGACCTGACGATCCCTACGGCCTACGGCACCGCGCCCGGTCACGGCGTGCTCGTGGGTCTGCTGAGCGAGTTCGGCGGGGTGCGGCCCGAGGTCGCCGGGAAGCCCGAGCGTCCGCTGCTCGACGAGACCGTACGGCGAGTCGGCGGTCGCCGTCCGCTGATGGTCGGTGACCGACTCGACACCGATATCGACGGGGCGGTCAACGCCGGATGCGACAGCCTTCTGGTGATGACCGGGGTGACCGACCTCGAGCAGCTGGTGGGGGTGCCGGCTGGCCGTCGGCCGACCTACGTCGCGCCCGACCTGGGTGGCCTCCTGGAGGCCCATCCGGTGCCCGAACCGACCCGCGACGGCGCCGAGCTGGGCGGCTGGCGCGCCACGATCGAGGGGGGCCGCATGACTGTCTCAGGTGACGGCTCGCCGGGTGACTGGTGGCGAGTGGTGGCAGCGGCGGCCTGGGACTGGACGGACGGGCGAGAGGGCCAGGTGGACACGACGGGGCTCGAGCCTCCGAGCCCATCTGCGAGGGCGTCGGACGGGTAGGGTTCCGGCCATGACCGAGGCTCCCGACGTGTACCCCGACTTCCCGGACGACGACGAGTCCGGCGGGTCGGACGACCAGGGGGTCGAGGGGCGGCTGGCCGACGACGCGGACAGCTGGGCACAGGGCGACCTCGTGCGCACCGGTGACGCGCGCGCGGACGCCGTACTCGACTCGCTGACTGGTCTCGACGACCGTCACGTGCGCGAGCACGCCGCGGTCTTCGAGCGGGCACACGAGCAGCTTCGAGCAGCGCTGGAGCCGGACCGCGAGTCGGCCTGAGCTCGCCCGGACCACCCGAGTGAGGGCCCGACCGTGCCGCGTCGCCTGCGCCTGGACGCCGAGCTGGTCCGCCGAGGGCTCGCTCGGTCCCGAGACCATGCCTCCGAGCTGATCGCGGCAGGCCGCGTCAGCGTCGCCGGCGCGGTCGCCGGCAAGGCCGCAACGGCGGTCACCACGGACGTGGCGATCGTGGTGCGCGAGGACGCCGGCCGACCGGACTACGTCTCGCGAGGAGGTCACAAGCTGGCCGGAGCGCTGGAGGTGTTCGTGCCGTCCGGCCTGCGGGTCGACGGGCGGCGTTGCCTCGACGCCGGCGCCTCGACCGGCGGGTTCACCGACGTGCTGCTGCGACACGGCGCCCGGGAGGTGGTCGCGGTGGACGTCGGCTACGGCCAGCTGGCCTGGCAGCTCCAGAGCGATGAGCGGGTCTTGGTCCTCGACCGAACCAACGTCCGTGACCTGGATCTGGTGCTGACGGGAGGGTCGGTGGACCTGGTCGTGGGCGACCTGTCGTTCATCAGCCTCGAGCTCGTCCTTGATTCCTTGGTGGGCATCACCGCTCCGGACGGCGACCTGGTCCTGATGGTCAAGCCGCAGTTCGAGGTCGGCAAGGGGCGGGTCGGCAAGGGCGGGGTCGTCCGCGAACCGCAGCTGCGCGAGGAGGCCGTGCGTGCGGTGGCGGACGCGTCCGCGCAGCGCGGCTGGGGTGCGCGGGCGGTGACCGTCAGCCCGCTTCCGGGCCCCTCGGGGAACCTGGAGTTCTTCTTGTGGCTGAGACACGGCCCACCGAGCGTGGGGGAGGAGGACATCCGCCGTTCGGTGTGGGAGGCCACGGCTCCGGGGGGCCCGGGTGAGAAGGTGGAGCCATGAGCGAGCAGTCCACCCCGGTGCCTCCACCGGTGAGGCGGGTCCTGCTGCTGGCCCACACCGGCCGGGAGGAGGCTCGCGAGGTGGCGCGTGCCTTCGTCAAGGCCCTCGCGAGCAACGAGATCAGGGTGCGCGCGCTGGCCAGCGAGGCCGCCGACCTGGGACTGGCCCCCGACGACCTCGAGGTCACCGACGACGAGACCAGCGCCGCCGACGACTGCGAGCTCGCGATCGTGATCGGCGGTGACGGCACTGTCCTGCGTGCCGCCGAGATCACCCATGACCACGGCATTCCGCTGCTGGGGGTCAACCTCGGCCACGTCGGCTTCCTCGCGGAGGCCGAGCCCGACGCGGTCGAGTCGACGGTGGGCGCGATAGTCGAGCGGCGCTACACCTCCGAGGAGCGGCTGACCGTCGACGTATCCGTCTTCCGCGACGGCGAGCTGGTCGCCAGCACCTTCGCCCTCAACGAGGCGAGCGTCGAGAAGGCCGCCCGGCAGCGGATGCTCGAGGTCGTCGTGGAGATCGACGGGCGCCCGCTGTCGAGGTTCGGCTGCGACGGCGTGGTCTGCGCGACCCCGACGGGATCGACCGCCTACAACTTCTCGGCGGGCGGGCCGGTCGTCTGGCCCAGCGTCGAGGCCCTGCTGATGGTGCCGATCAGCGCACACGCGCTGTTCGCCCGGCCACTGGTGGTCGCGCCCTCGTCCGTGCTGGCCGTCGAGGTGCTGGCGCGCACGGAGGGGGTGGGCGTGCTCTGGTGCGACGGCCGGCGCACCGTGGACCTGCCACCCGGAGCCAGGATCGAGGTACGCCGGGGTGCACAACCCGTTCGTTTCGTGCGCCTGCACGAGGCGCCGTTCACCGACCGGCTCGTGGCGAAGTTCGGGCTGCCGGTGCAGGGCTGGCGAGGAGCGTCCGACCGGCGCCGCGGTGGCCCCGGTGCTTGAGGAGATCCGCATCGGCTCCCTGGGGGTGATCGAGTCCTCGACGCTCGAGCTCGGCCCGGGCCTGACGGTCATCACAGGCGAGACCGGCGCCGGCAAGACCATGCTCGTCACGGCGCTGGGGCTGCTGCTCGGTGGGCGGGCCGACACTGGCACGGTGCGCACCGGAGCCAAGGCGGCCCGGGTCGAGGGACTGGTGCGCGTCACCGATCTCCCGTGGTTCGCATCAGCGGTCGAGGAGGCGGGCGGTTCGGTCGAGGACGACCACGTCGTGCTGGCTCGCAACGTCTCCGCGGAAGGGCGCTCGCGAGCCTTTGCGGGCGGCGCGACCGTGCCGGTCTCCGTGCTCGCCGACCTGGCCGTGCCCCTGGTCGCCGTGCACGGCCAGGCCGACCAGCACCGGCTGCTGTCGCCCCGCACCCAGCGCGAGGCCGTGGACCGCTTCGCGGGCGACGACGTGCAGCGGCCACTGACGCGCTATGTCGAGCTGCGCGCCCGCCTGCTGGAGGTGGAGGCCGAGCTGGTCGTGGTGACCAGCGCGGCCCGGGAGCGGGCGCGCGAGGCCGACCTGCTCCGGTTCGGGCTCGACGAGATCGCCGAGGTCGCGCCGCTTCCCGGCGAGGACACCGAGCTTGCGGCCGAGGAGGCCAGGCTGGGATCCGCCGACACCCTCCGGTCCGCCGCCGAGCAGGCCCGTGAGGCCTTGTCGAGCGAGCAGGGAGAGCCCGACGCGCTCGCCGCAGCGGCCGCGGCCCGGTCGGCGCTGGAGTCGGTGCGTCGAGCACGACGGCGAGGCGGGAGAGCTGGCCGATCGGCTCGCCGAGCTCACCTACCTGCTGTCCGACCTGGCGGCCGATGTCGCGTCGTACGCCTCGCGCCTGGAGTCCGATCCGGCCCGGATGGCGACGGTGTCGGAGCGGCGGGCGTCGCTGACGGCGCTGACCCGCAAGTACGGCGACACCATCTCTGACGTGCTGGCCTGGGCGGAGCAGTCGGCCGCCAGGCTGCTCGACCTCGACGACACCGACGGACGGATCGAACGGCTGCGCACGGAGGCCGCGGGGCTGCGGGTCGACCTGGCCGCTGCGGCCTCGGCGTTGACCAGGGCTCGCGTGGCTGCGGCGAAGGCACTCGGCGCCCAGGTGTCCGGGGAGCTGACCCAGCTGGCGATGCCCGACGCCCGGTTGACCGTCGAGGTGCGGCAGCACGAGGTGGACGCCGACTCGCCCGGAGCTCTGAGGATCGGCAAGCAGTGGCTGCGGTTCGGGACCGCCGGTGTGGACGAGGTCGAGCTCCGGCTCGCTGCCAACACCGGATCTCCGGCGCGGCCCCTCGCCAAGGGTGCGTCCGGCGGCGAGCTGTCCCGCGTGATGCTGGCGGTCGAGGTCGCGCTGGCCGGGACCAGCCCGGTGCCGACGTTCGTGTTCGACGAGGTGGACGCCGGGGTCGGTGGCCGGGCCGCGGTGGAGATCGGCCGGCGGCTGGCCGAGCTCGCCAAGAGTGCGCAGGTGCTGGTCGTCACCCACCTGCCTCAGGTGGCGGCGTACGCCGACCGGCACGTCGTGGTGGAGAAGTCCAGCGACGGCAGCGTCACCACGTCGGGCCTGACCGTGTTGGAACCGGACGCCCGGGAGCGCGAGCTGTCGCGGATGTTCGCCGGCCTGGACTCCTCCGACACCGGGTTGGCTCACGCCCGCGAGCTGCTGGAGTCCGCGGCGCCGAGCCGCGCCCTGGCCTGAATTCGGTGCGGCTCGCCGGGGACGCTGCCGTGACATCACGTTCCCGCTTGACAGCATGGGCCGGGATGAAGACCACGACCCGCCCTTCTCGCCGACGTCCCTCAGAGGTGCTGCCCGGCGTCCACGGAACCGCCCGCGTTGACCGCCGTATCGCCACGTTGCTGCCGCGACTGCGCCCCGGCGATGTGGCGGTCCTCGACGTCCTCGACCTCGACAAGGCGCTCGCCCAGTCGCTGGTGGAGGCCCGTGTCGCGGCGGTCGTCGACGCCAGCGACCTGATCTCGGGGCGCTACCCCAACCTCGGGCCCGACGTGCTCGCCGCGGCGGGCATCCTCCTCGTCGATCGCATCGGCGCTGAGGACATGGCGGCCGTGAAGGACGGCGCTGCCGTCCGCGTGCACGAAGGGACGCTGTACCTCGGCGAGCGCGCCGTCGCCACGGGCCGCGTGCTCGACGCCGCGGCGATCGCGGTCGAGATGGAGCGCCGCCCGGCGCGGCATGGTGAGCCAGCTGCAGAGCTTCACCCACAACAGCAGCGAGTTCCTGCGCCGCGAGCAGGACCTGCTGCTCCACGGCTCCGGTCTGCCGACCCTGCAGACGACGATGACCGGTCGGCCGGTGGTGGTCGTCAGCGACCCGCGCGAGCTCGCCGCCCGCCGCAAGAGCCTCAAGCCGTTCATCAACGAGCAGGACCCCGTCCTCATCGGGGTGGACGCGGGAGCGGACGCCCTGGTCGCCGCCGGCTTCAAGCCGCACGTCGTGGTCGTGTCGGCCGCGGTCGACCTCCCGAGCGCCAAGGCGGTCAAGGCCGCGCGAGACGTGGTGATGGTCGTCGAACCAGGGGCGGCGCGCGACGCCGTCGAACGGCTCGAACGCCTCGGCGCGCGTCCTCTTCGCCTCGAGACCACCGCTTCCGCCGAGGACGCCGCGCTGCTCCTCGCCGACGCGGCCGACGCCCGGGTGATCGTGTCGGTCGGCTCGCGAGCCACGCTCGAGGAGTTCCTCGACCGTGGCCGCTCAGGTCTGGCGAGCACCTACCTCACCCGGCTCAAGGTCGGGTCCCGGATGGTCGACGCCGGCGCCGTCCCGATGCTGTACTCCGGCCGCGTACGGCCTCGCCACGTACTGCTCGCCCTGCTGGTGTGCGTGGTCGCCGTGGCCGCGGCCATCGCGTCGACGCCGGTGGGGCAGGAGTGGGCGCAGGACATCTGGGCGTGGCTGCAGGACGCCTTCGAGAGCCTGCAGGGGCGGGTGTCGTGATCCGTCGGCTCCTCATCACGTTCGTGGCGATCGTGACGGCGCTGGCGGCCGGCATCGCACTCGGCGGTGGCCCGCTCAGCGACATCGGGCGCACCCCGTCGCAGGCCGCCCCACCTCCGGAGAAGCCCGACGTCGACCCGCAGGCGCTGGCCAGAGCGGCGTACGCCGACGCGTTCGCCGGGAGCGCAGCACCCACCCTCTACGCCGGTCGGCTGCACGGTCACGCGGTCTCGCTGCTGACGCTTCCGGGCGCCGACCCTGACGTGGTGGAGGCTCTCGAGGTCGAGGTCCGCGCGGCCGGCACTCAGGTCCTGGCGACGTACGCGCTGAAGCGCTCGCTCGTCGACGCCGGCGACAAGTCGCTCGTCGACACCCTGGGCCTCCAGCTGGTCGAACAGCTCGGCGCTGACGTCGTGACGCCCGACGCGACGACCTACGACCGCATCGGCCAGCTGATCGGCAAGGCGGTCGCGGCGAAGGAGCGGTCGACCGCCATGGAGCCGGCCAAGGTCGCCTCGCTGCGCGCCAGCCTCCAGGGCGCCGGCATGATGGCCCAGGGTGGCAGATGACCAGACAGATGACCAGGCCGAAGGCGACCCCAACGTCGCGCCGATGGTCCTCGTGGTCGCCGGGTCAGACGTCGAGCAGCCCGTGCTGAGCGGCATCGTCGCCGGTCTCGCGGCCGTCGCGCGAGGCGTGGTGGTGGCCGGGCCCACGGGCGACGAGAGCATCGCCGCACTGCGCGCCGAGCCGCCGCTGCGGGCCGTGACCACGGTCGACGGCACCGACACACCGGCCGGACGGGTGGCCGCCATCTTGGCGCTCGTGCAGGCCATGTCGACACCCGGCGGTTCGTTCGGAGCGTCGGGCGCCGATGGCGCGATACCTCTCGGGTAGGATGGAACTCCGTGAAGCAAGCGCCCACCAAGCACGTGTTCGTGACCGGGGGCGTCGCCTCGTCTCTCGGCAAGGGCCTCACGGCCTCCTCTCTCGGGCGCCTGCTGCGTTCGCGTGGCCTCAGGGTCACCATGCAGAAGCTCGATCCCTACCTCAACGTCGACCCCGGGACGATGAACCCGTTCCAGCACGGCGAGGTGTTCGTCACCAACGACGGCGCCGAGACCGACCTCGACATCGGCCACTACGAGCGGTTCCTCGACACCGACCTGAGCCAGATCGCCAACGTCACCACCGGGCAGGTCTACTCCAGCGTGATCGCCAAGGAGCGCCGCGGCGACTACCTCGGTGACACCGTCCAGGTGATCCCCCACATCACCAACGAGATCAAGGACCGCATCCGGGCGATGGGCTCGCCCGACGTCGACGTGGTGATCACCGAGATCGGCGGCACGGTCGGCGACATCGAGTCGCTGCCGTTCCTCGAGGCGGCCCGCCAGGTCCGCCACGACATCGGCCGCGACAACTGCTTCTTCCTGCACGTCTCGCTGGTGCCCTACATCGGCCCGTCCGGTGAGCTGAAGACCAAGCCGACCCAGCACTCCGTGGCGGCGCTGCGCTCGATCGGCATCCAGCCCGACGCGATCGTCTGCCGCGCCGACCGGGAGATCCCCGACGGCATCAAGCGCAAGATCTCGCTGATGTGCGACGTCGACGAGGAGGCCGTGGTCACCGCGGCCGACGCGCCGTCCATCTACGACATCCCCAAGGTGCTGCACCGCGAGGGTCTCGACGCCTACCTCGTCCGCCGCCTCGACCTACCGTTCCGCGACGTCGACTGGACGACCTGGGACGACCTGCTGCGCAAGGTCCACCACCCGAAGGAGGACGTCACGGTCGCGCTGGTCGGCAAGTACGTCGACCTCCACGACGCCTACCTCTCGGTGGCCGAGGCACTCAACGCCGGAGGCTTCGCCCACGACACCAAGGTCCACATCCGCTGGGTCGCCTCCGACGAGTGCGCCGAGCCGGCGGGCGCCCACCGGATGCTGCACGACGTGGACGCCATCTGCGTGCCAGGTGGCTTCGGCGTCCGCGGCCTCGACGGCAAGATCGGCGCGCTGACCTACGCGCGCACCCAGGGCATCCCGACGCTCGGGCTCTGCCTGGGGCTGCAGTGCATGGTGATCGAGTACGCCCGCAACGTCGCCGGCCTGGAGAAGGCCGCCTCGACGGAGTTCGACCCCGACTGCCCCGAGCCGGTGATCGCGACGATGGAGCAGCAGAAGGCGTACGTCGACGGGCGCCGGTGACCTCGGCGGCACGATGAGGCTCGGCCTCTACCCCGCCGAGCTGCAGGCGGGGACGATCGTGCGCAACGCCTACGGGCAGGCGCGCGTCGACGAGCGACACCGCCACCGCTACGAGGTCAACAACCACTACCGCGAGCAGCTCCAGGCCGCGGGCCTGGTGTTCTCGGGCACCAACCCCGACCTCGACCTGGTGGAGTTCGCGGAGCTGCCGCGCGAGGTGCACCCGTACTACGTCTCGACGCAGGCGCACCCCGAGCTCCGGTCGAGGCCGACCCGGCCGCACCCGCTGTTCGCGGGACTCGTCGGCGCCGCGCTGGAGCGGCAGAAGGCCGAGCGCTTCCCGATCGACGAGACGGGGCTGCGGCGCGAGCCGGTGGACGACTGACGTGACCCGTCACGTGTCCACTCCGCGCGAGGTCGAGCAGTCGATCCTCGACACCTGGGACTTCGCCGACCCGGCCGCCACCGCGGAGCGCTTCCGCGAGCGCCGCCGACGAAGCGGCCGACGCGGGCGAGTCGGCGGTGCTGCGCACCCAGCAGGCCCGCGCGACCGGATTGGCGGGCGACTTCGACGCTGCGAGCCGCGTGCTCGACGAGGTGGCCTCGGCCGGGCTCGACGGGATGCCGTCACGCGCAGGCCCGGCTGGCCATCGAGCGCGGCCGGGTGCTGAGCTCCACCGGCGACCCGGCCGGCGCGGCGCCGTACTTCGTCGAAGCCCACCGGCTGGCCACCGAAGCCGGCGTCGGCGGGCTGGCTGTCGACGCGCTGCACATGCAGGCGATCGCCGCCGGTGCCGTCGACGGACCCGACGCCGCTCAGGGCGATCGACGAGCGCGCTCTGGCCGAGGTCGAGGCGTCCGACGACCCGCAGGTGCGTCGTTGGCTCGGGTCGATCCTCAACAACCTCGGGTGGGACCTCCACGACTCCGGGCACCCCGAGCAGGCCCTGGCGGTCTTCGAGCGGGCCGTCGAGGTGCGGGCTGAGGCGGACGACCACACCGCCTGGCTGGTGGCCCGCTGGTGCGTGGGGCGCACGCTGCGCACGCTGGGCAGGTACGACGAGGCGCTGGCGCTGATGCGCGAGCTCGCTGCCGATCCCGTGGGCGCCGACGACGAGTACGTCCACGAGGAGATCGCGGCCAACCTCGACGCCAAAGAGCGAGAAGCCGCGGGCTGACTCGAGTCGGGCGGCCAACTGCGCTCCAGCGCATCCAGCACGCAGGTCGTCAGCAGCGTCTCGATCCAGTACCGAGCTTGACGGCGACCTCGGGTGCCCTTGTTACCAATGCCACGGGCGCTTACCATCCCCACAACCGCAACAGACGACTGCTGGGCGCGGCGAGGGGGCATCGTGACCGATCGGGCCGGTGAGAAGGGGTACACCAGCAGTGGGCTCGACGCTCTCGAACACGGCCGGCGCCGCTTGGAGCTCGTGCAGAGCGTGTGCGACCAGCACACCTTGGCAACTCTCGACGCCCTGGAGATCTCTCCGGAGTGGCGCTGCCTGGAGATCGGCGCCGGTGCTGGGTCCGTGGCACGCTGGCTGGCCGGTCGTGTGCCCGATGGTGAGGTCGTCGCCACCGATCTCAATATCGCCTACCTGCCGGCCGACATCGAGAATCTCCACCCGCTCGAGCACGACGTGCGGACCGGCGAGTTCACGCCCGGCTCGTTCGACCTGATCCATGCGCGAGCTGTGCTCGAGCACCTTCCTCACGGCCGCGAAGTCGTGTTGAGGATCAACGATTGGCTCAGGCCGGGCGGCTGGCTCGTGATCGACGAGGTCGACTTTGCACCGTCTCGCACGTCGCCACTTGCGGAGTTGCGACGCACCGGTGCCCTGATCATGGACGCCTTGAGTCAGTTCATCGGCACCGACAACGACTTCGGCCGCCAGCTCCCGATGCTTCTCAAGGAGGTCGGCCTCTCGCGGGTGCGCGCGACCTACCGTGGGCACCCTGTAGGAGGCGGTGGCCCGCTACCGGAGACCTTCCGAGAGTCGATGGTGCAGCTGGGGCCGGCGATGGTCCGGAGCGGGCTCACTACCGACAAGGAGCTCGCCGAGCTCGACGCTTGGATGAGTTCCAACGACGTGGTGGACATCGCCTTGATGACCGTCTCCGCCTGGGGCCAGAAGGCATCCTGACCGGAGGACTGAGCAATGTGACCGCTGTCGTGGTGTCGAAGGCAGTCGAGTGGGTCAGAACGGGCGGCTGGATCGTCATCGACGAGGTCGACGCCACCTACCGTGGACACCCGGTGGGAGGCGGGGTCCCGCAGAAACGTTCGTGGGCCACTCGATGGCGCAGCTCAGGCCAGGGGTGCTCCGCGGAGGGCTCGCCAGCGAACAGGACTTCGACGAGCTCACCTCCTGGGTGGTGGCCAACGACACGGTGGACGTGGCCTTCATGACGATCTCCGCCTGGGGACGCAAGGCCTCCGGGCCAGGCAAGGACTGAGCGTCCGAGGGGGTATCGGGCCTCAGTCGAGCTCGCCGCGGGCCCGCAGCTCGCGGACCAGGGTGTCGACGCCGCCGAGCAGGGCTGCACGGACCATCGGGTCGGTGCCGTCGGCGCGGGCCATCGTCTGAGCCCTTTCCAGGAAGTCGGGGGTGCCGACCTCGGGGAACATGCCGAGCACCAGCGCGAAGACCTTGAGCATGCCGCCGCCGGCGAGGGCGGGGATCTCCTCGAGGTAGCGGTAGGTGAAGGGCAGCAGCACGTCGCGCTGCTCGGGCCGCCAGAAGGCGCCGATCATCTGTCCCATGGACGGGCCGCCGGGCACCGACTGGTCGACGTACAGCGCGTGCCAGGCCTCCTCCTTGGCCTCGGGCAGGTTGCGGGAGGCGCGGACGATGAGGGCGTTGACGGCGGCGTCGGGGTCGGGGTCGCGCTCGAGCAGCTGCTCGACGGCCTCGGGGTCGTAGCCGCCGCGGGCGGCGCGGGTCGCCTGGACCCGCCAGGCCAGGGCGAAGTCGTCGTGCGGCCGCCTCGTCGAGCTGCGCGAAGTGCTCGGCGGTGACGGCGTTCGCCGCGAGCGACTGCAGCGCTCCGGAGCGCAGGTCGGGGTTGGCCGCGAGCACGGCGGCGCGGTCGGCGACCTGGTGGCGGCGTTCGAGGATCTTGTCGATGGGGGTGTACTTGCCCGCGACCAGTCCGGCGAGCCGGAGGAAGGGCTCGACGACGCCCGCGACCTGCTCGGTCTCGAGCACCCCCAGGATGCAGGTCAGGGTCTCCTCGGCGCTGAGCTCGCCCTTGACCAGCATGTCGTAGGCAGTGGCGACCGCCAGCGAACGGGAGACGGCGTCGGGGAGCCGACCGGCGTGCGTGAGCATCAGCTCGAGGGAGGCCGGGTCGGGCCGGGCGGCTGCGAACGTCAGGTCGTGGTCGTTGACCAGACGCAGGTCGCAGGCCGGCAGGTCGACCTCGGTGTCCCCGCCGGAGGTGCGGACCGCGACGTCGCCCACGTGTCGCAGGGAGTCGCCGTCGACGGCGTAGCAGCCGATGTCGAGACGGTGGGACCTCGCGCTCTCACCGTGGGGGCCCTCCGCCCGGAGCCGCCACTGGCCCGGGGCGCCCGTCAGGGTCAAGGTGTCGGTGCCGGCGCGGTCGAGCCAGTCCTTCTGCCAGCCGGTGAGGTCCTCGCCGCAGGCGGCGCCGATCGCGCCGGTGAGGTCCTCGAGCCGGGTGTTGCCCCACGCGTGGTCGCGGAAGTAGGCCCGGAGGCCTTCCACGAACGCGTCGTCGCCGGCGTACGCGCTCAGCTGGCGTAGCACCGCCTGGCCCTTGTGGTAGGAGATCGCGTCGAAGTTGGCCATCGCCTGCGAGACGTCGGGGACGTCGCCGCGGATCGGGTGGCTGGCGGGCCCGAGGTCGACGCGGTAACCCTCCTGCTTGTCGGCCGCGAGGTAGCCGGCCCAGCAGTCGGTGTATGTCGGGTTGCCCCCACGGCAGCCCAGGTGGCGGCCCATGAGGCGAACGCCTCGTTGAGCCAGAGGTCGTCCCACCACTTCATGGTGACCAGGTCGCCGAACCACATGTGGGCCATCTCGTGCAGGAGGATCAGCGCGATCCGGCGGCGCTGGTCATAGGTCGGGGTGCCGCGCAGCAGCACGCCGTCGCCCCAGGTGACGCAGCCCCAGTTCTCCATCGCGCCACCCATGTCGGGCACGAAGACCTGGTCGTACTTGTCCTGGGCGAACGGCGCCCCGAACTTCTCGCCGAACCAGGCCAGGCCCTGCTCGGTGAGCAGGAACAGCTCGGGGGCGTCGCGGTCGAGCTGGGCCTTGAGCGACTGGCGGCAGAAGAGCCCCAGGTCGTAGCCGCCGCGCTGGTCGCGCAGCTCGTAGAAGGGGCCGGCGTTCACAACGGTGACGTAGGTCGACAGGCGCGGGGTGTCCTCGAAGGTCCACAACCGCCCGCCGTCGGCGAGGGCGTCGATCGACGTGTGTCGCGAGTTGCTGAGCACCGTCCAGGTCTCGGGTGCGCTGACCGTGAAGCCGTGGACGGCCTTGAGGTCGGGCTGGTCGAAGTTGGCGAAGGCGCGGCGGGCCATGTCGGGCTCGAAGCTGGTCCAGAGGTAGACGTTCTTGTCGCTGGGGTCGACGGTGCGCTTGATGCCGTGGGCGGTGCCGGTGTCGGACTGTGCCGACGCGACGACGAGGACGTTGTCGGCCTGGAGCTCGGGCAGCGGCAGCCGACCGCGCTGGGCCGTCGCGGGGTCGAGGGGCACGCCGTTCAGGGTTGCGTGGCGGATCTCCGCCGTGCAGTCGACGAAGGTGCTCGAGCCGGGCGGGCGGCAGCGGAAGGTGACCGTCGACGTGGCCTCCAGGATCTCACCCTCGAAGAGGCCCCGGAGGTCGATCGCCACGTCGTAGCGGTCGACCTCGATCAGCGCGGCACGCTCCTCGGCCTCTTCGCGCGTCAGGCTGGCCAGTGCGTCGGGAGTCGGCTGGGGCGGTCACGTTGGCCACGGTAGCGTCCGCGCATGACCCAGGCGGTCCGATCTGCCACCCGACACAGCGGGCTCGTGGCCGGTGGTGGCCAGCGCGGACCTCTACCGCGACGACTGGATCGTGGCGCTCCGCAAGGACTCGATCCGTGCCCCCGGCGCACCCGATGCCGACACCTTCGACCGGTGGGTCTTCGAGCACCCCGGCGCCGTGATCGTCCTGGCCGTCGACGACGACGAGCGGGTGGCGTGCGTGCGCCAGTACCGCCATCCGGCCTCCGGCACCTATCTCGAGCTGCCGGCCGGCCTGCGCGACGCCGATGGCGAGGACCCGCTCGAGACGGCCAAGCGCGAGCTGCTCGAGGAGGTCGAGCTCGAGGCCTCGGACTGGCGGCAGCTGTTCGCGCTCTGGCCGTCGGCCGGCATCACGGCCGAGCGGCACGTGTTCTTCCTGGCCCGAGGGCTGAGCGCAGCGTCGCGCGGCGACTTCGCGCTCGAGCACGAGGAGGCCGCGATGGAGATGCTGTGGGTGCCCGTCGACGACCTCGTCGAGGCGGTCCTCGACGGCCGGGTCACCGAGGAGCCGATCGCGGTCGCCGTGCTGGCCTACGACGCCCTGCGAAGACGGGACCAACTATGACCACCCCACGGAGTTCTTCGCTCCCCCGCTTCGCTCCTCCGCCGAACAACTCCGCGGGGACCCCGGTGTGAGGGCCTCCGTCCCGGACCTGCTGCGGGACCATCCCGTGGTCGACGGGCACAACGACCTGCTCTGGGCGCTCCGTCACCGGCACAACTACGACTTCGACGCGGTCGACATCGGCGAGCGACAGGACGGCCTCGTCCACACCGACCTGCCGCGACTGCGCGAGGGTGGAGTGGGCGCGCAGTTCTGGTCGGTCTACGTGCCCTCCACGATGGGACCCGAGGCGGTCAGCACGACCCTCGAGCAGGTGGACGCGGCGTACCGCATGATCGAGCGGTACGCCGACCGGATGGCTTTGGCGACGACGGCCGACGAGGTCGAGGCGGCCTGGCAGCTCGGGAGGGTGGCCTCGCTGCTGGGCGCGGAGGGTGGCCACCAGATCGACGGGTCGCTCGCGGTGCTGCGGATGTACCACCGGCTCGGGGTGAGGTACCTGACCCTGACCCACAACGACAACGTGGCCTGGGCCGACTCGGCCACCGACGAGCGGGTCCTGGGCGGGCTCAACGACGTGGGCCGGGGCGTGGTCGCCGAGATGAACCGGCTCGGGATGATGGTCGACCTGTCGCACGTGAGCGCGGAGACCATGCGCGACGCGCTGGACGTCTCGTCGGCGCCGGTCATCTTCTCCCACTCCTCGGCGTACGCACTGGTCGACCACCCACGGAACGTTCCCGACGACGTGCTGACGACCATGGCGCGCGGCGGCGGGCTCTGCATGGTGTCGTTCGTGCCCCGGTTCGTGTCCCAGGCCAACCGCGACTGGGCCCTCGCGGCCGAGGACGCCGCACGGGACGCGGGGATCGAGCCGAAGGAGCTGGCGCGGTTCGAGCCGTTCCTCGACGACCTGGAGCGCGTCGACCCGCCGCCGGCGGCGACGCTCGCCGACGTGGTCGCCCACGTCGAGCACGTCCGCGACGTGGCTGGGATCGACCATGTCGGGCTCGGGGGCGACTACGACGGCGTGACCACGTTGCCTGAGGGGCTGGAGGACGTCAGCCGCTACCCGAACCTGCTCGAGGCCCTCGCCGACCGTCGCTGGTCGGCCGAGGACCTCGGCAAGCTGACGTGTCGCAACGTGCTGCGGGTGATGCGCAACGTGGAGGACGTCGCACATTCCGGTTAGCGCGTGTCGCCGGCGTGGTCGACGACGGCGCGGGAGTAACCGGCGAAGCGGTCGGGGTCGTCCACCGAGGCGCGATGACCGCGCCGTCGTCCTCGTCGTTGCTCACGAACGGTTCTTACCCGCAGCTGTGTCGAGAGTTCACGCTCAGAGGCCGTAGACCGAAATTTCGGTGGCTTTGACGGTGAAGGTGACGCGGCTGCCGGCGGCGAGCTCGAGGTCGGCGGCCGCCTGGACCGTGACGTCGGCGGCCAGGTCGCCGGCGTGAACTCGAACGAGGTCCCCTCGCGGTTCGACCTCGGTCACCGTGACGGAGAAGGCGTTGCGCGGGCTGCCGTGCACCTCCTGGCGGTAGACGGCGACGGCCTGCGGACGGAACGCTGCGATGGCCGGCTCGCCCTCGGCGGGCGCGTCGCCCTCGACGAGGCCGTGCACCACGAGCCGTTCCGACCGGACCGCGTCGTCGAGCCACGTGCCCCGCACCAGGTTCAGCCCCGCCAGCCGGCCGGCGAAGGCGCTGCGCGGGTGCGCCAGCACGTCGCGGCTCGGACCGTTCTCGACCACCCGGCCCGACTCCAGCACGACCACCCGGTCGGCGAGCAGCAGCGCGTCGAGCGGGTCGTGGGTGACCACGATGGCAGTGCGGTCGGCCAGCACCCGCCGGAGCACCTGGCGAAGTGCGGGCTGCACGGCGACGTCGAGCGCCGCCATGGGCTCGTCGAGCAGGAGCACCCGAGGGTCCGCCGCCAGGGCGCGGGCAACCGCCACCCGTTGGGCCTGGCCGCCGGAGAGCTGTCGAGGCCGCCGGTGCGCGAGGTCGCCGACTCCGACCTCGTCGAGCCAGCGCTGGGCGTCCGCGCGTGCTGCACTCCGGGAAGTGCCGCTGCTGCGTGGCCCGAACGCGACGTTCTCCAGTGCGTCGAGGTGGGGGAAGAGCAAGGCGTCCTGGCCGAGCAGCGCCGTACGCCGGGCGTGCGGGGCGACCATCGTGCCGGGGCGACCGGGGCCGACATCGGTGAGCGCCTCGCCGTCGAGCACCACCCGGCCGGTGGCAGGGCGCACCAACCCGGCAAGGATGCCCAGCAGCGTGGACTTGCCCGAACCGTTGGGACCGAGCAGGGCGAGGGTCTCGCCGCCCGCGACCTCGATGGCCACCTCGACGTCGCGCTCGGGCACGCTCGCGCTGAGGTGGATGGTCACAGGACACCTCGTCCCTGGCGGGCGAAGCCGATCACCATGACCGCGACGACGAGCAGGACCAGGGCGAGAGCGACGGCGGCGTCGGCGTCGGTCTCGCGCTGCAGGTAGATCTCGAGGGGGAGGGTGCGCGTGCGGCCCTGGAGGCTGCCGGCGAAGGTGATGGTGGCGCCGAACTCGCCCAGCGCACGCGCGAAGGCGAGCACCGAGCCGGAGATCAGGCCCGGCATCACCAGGGGCAGCGTGATCCGGCGGAACACGGTGGTGGGCGAGGCTCCCAGCGATGCGGCCGCGACCTCGTAGCGGTCGCCGGCGGTGCGCAGCGCGCCCTCGAGGCTGACGACGAGGAAGGGCAGCGCGACGAAGGTCTGGGCCATCACCACCGCGATCGTCGAGAACGCGATCTGGACACCGAGCGCGTCGAGCGACTCGCCGAGGAGCCCACGTCGGCCGAAGGTGTACAGCAGCGCCAAGCCCCCGACGACCGGAGGCAGCACGAGCGGGAGCAGGACCAAGGAGCGCAGCACTCCGAGGAACCGGAACTCCGACCTGGCCAGCACCATCGCCATCGGCACCCCGACCACGATGCACGCCAAGGTGCTCGCCACGCAGGTGCGCAGGCTCAGCCACAGCGCTGCCCGGGAGTCCTCGGACGTGATGAGCTCGAAGAAGTGCGGCCAGTCGACCTTCGCCACCACCGCGACCAGGGGCAGCAGCACGAACGCCGCGCCGAGCAGAGCCGGCACGTACACCCACCGCGGCAGGTCGACCGGCCGCTGTCTGGTCGCCTGTCCGCTCACCCGGCCCTGCCTTTCACTGGGCCCACTCAACTCGCGGACGCGAACCCGGCATCCTGCAGGATGGTCTGACCCGTGTCGCCGAGGACCAGGTCGACGAACTCTTGCGCGAGGTCGCCGGCGGCGGCGTCCTTCAGCGCCACGATCGGGTAGGTGTTCACGGCCTCGGCCGACTCCGGGAACGGGATGCCGTGCACGTCGTCGCCAGCGGCGATCACGTCGGTCACGTAGACCAGCCCGGCGTCGGCCTCGCCCGAGGTGACCTTGGCAAGTACGTCGGTGACCGACTGCTCCTCGCTGACCGGCTCGATGTCGACGCCCGTGGCCTCCTCGACCTTCACCGCCGCGGCGCCGCAGGGCACTTCGGGGGCGCACACGACGACGTTGACGCCGTCCTTGGCCAGGTCGGCGAACGATGCGACGCCGGCCGGGTTGTCCGGCGGCACGGCGATCTCGAGGGTGTTGCTGGCGAAGTTCTGCGGATCGGTGGCCTGGAGGTCCTCGGCGGTGAGCTTGTCCATGTTGGCGGTGTCGGCCGAGGCGAAGACGTCGGCCGGCGCACCCTCCTGGATCTGCGCCACCAGGTCGGAGGAGCCCCCGAAGCTGAACTCGACGGTCACACCGTCGTGGGCTTCCTCGAACTCGGCGCCGATGGCTTCGAACGTCCTGGTGAGCGACGCGGCGGCGTACACGGTGATGGTGGTGCCGTCGCTGTCCCCGTCGCCGTCGGAGTCGCTGTCGTCGCCTCCGCAGCCGGCGAGCAGGGCGATGGCGAGCGATACGGCAGCGAGGGTGCCGAAGCGGGGTCGTCCCATGAGCCGTATCGAACCACATTGCCTAGGTAATACCTAGGTGGCGTCGAGTTTCAGGTGGCCGGCAGCTCGGGGTCCTCGAAGGTGATCGTGAGCGACGAGGAGTAGGCGTCCCCGGGCCTGCCGTGCACGGTCCTGTCGTCATCAGGATCTACGCCCTCGGGGACGACCACGAGGGCACGGAAGCGGAAGCCGTCCTGGTCGGCCGCCTCGAAGTCGAACTCAACGGTCGAGCCCACCGCGAGGGGTCCGAGGGGACCGCGGACGTCCGAGATGTGCACCCAGCAGCCGCCTGGCGTGGCGTCGCTGTGGAGCACCCCCCAGCCGTCCTCGTCGTACCACTCGGCGACGGTGCCCGAGACACTCATCGCCGGCTCAGACCTCGACGATCACGTTGGTCGACTTGATCACGGCGGTGGCGTGCTTGCCGACCTCGAGGCCGAGCTCGTCGGCCGCCTCGCGGCTCATCAGCGAGACCACTCGGAACTCGCCGCACACCATCTCGACCTGGGCCATCACGCGGTCGCGGGTGATGCCGACGACCACGCCGTGGAAGCGGTTGCGGGCACTGGACGTCCTGTCCGGGCCACTGGCGGACGCCGTGAGAGCGGCGAGCCGGTCGGCCCGGAGCACCCGTTGGTTGCCACGACGCTCGAACTCGACGGTGCCGTTGGCCTCCCAACGACGCAAGGTGTCGACGCTGACGCCGACGGCCTGGGCGACCTCACCGATCCGCAAGTACTCCGCCACGCGGTGATCCTAGGGCTCGGCGTGGATATGGTCGTCCCGGCCCTACATTCGACGAGGAGCGTGAGCCCAGGTGAAGGTCGGTGTTCCGAAGGAAGTCAAGAACCATGAGTACCGGGTGGCGATCACGCCGATCGGGGTGCATGAGCTGTGCAGTCATGGTCATGAGGTGTTCATCGAGCGGGGTGCGGGGGTGGGGTCCTCGATCGATGATGAGGAGTACGTCGGGGCGGGGGCGAGGATGGTGCCCACTGCGGAGGATGCCTGGGGTACCGGTGGTGGGGTCGATCTGGTGTTGAAGGTCAAGGAGCCGGTGGCCGAGGAGTACCCGCGGATGCGGGAGGGGCTGACGCTGTTCACCTTTCTGCACCTGGCGGCCGACAAGCCGTTGACCACCGAGCTGATCGACCGCAAGGTGACCGCGATCGCCTATGAGACGGTGCAGCTGCCCTCGGGTGGGCTGCCGCTGCTGTATCCGATGTCGGAGGTGGCGGGGTGCCTGGCGCCGCAGGTCGGTGCGCATGCGTTGTTGAAGGCCCAGGGTGGCCGTGGGGTGTTGATGGGTGGGGTCGGTGGGGTGGCCAACGCCAAGGTGGTGATCATCGGCGCTGGTGTCTCGGGGCAGAACGCCGCGAACATCGCGTTGGGGATGGGGGCCGATGTGACCTTGTTGGACACCGACCTGGACAAGCTGCGGATGTCGTTTTGGCGGTACAACAACCGGGTGCATGGCATCGCCTCCTCCCGGCTGGCGATCGAGCAGCAGGTGATGGAGGCCGACATGGTGATCGGGGCGGTGCTGATCCCCGGTGCCGCGGCTCCGAAGCTGGTGAGCAACGAGCTGGTCTCGCGGATGAAGCCCGGCAGTGTGCTGGTCGACATCGCCGTGGACCAGGGTGGCTGCTTCGCCGACACCCGCGCCACCACCCACGCCGAGCCCACCTACCCGGTGCACGGCTCGATCTTCTACTGCGTGGCCAACATGCCCGGGGCGGTGCCGAACACCTCGACCTACGCGCTGACCAACGCCACCATGCCGTATGCCGTCGCGCTGGCCGACAAGGGCTGGCAACAAGCCTGCCGCGAGGACCACAGCCTGGCCCTGGGCCTCAACACCCACGCCGGCCAGCTCACCAACACCCCGGTCGGCCAAGCCGTCGACATCGAAGCCGTCGACCTCGACGACGCGATCGGCTGAGCCGGGCGTCGCTGAATCGCTGGTCGAGGAGGTCGCGCAGCGACCGTCACGAGGCCCGGTGAGGGGACAGGCAGAGCGCGGGTTGCGGGGTTTCGTGACAGGCGCTAGCGCGCCTTCCTCAACCAGCGGGGACGTTGCGCGCCTTCCTCGGCGGCGGGGGAGCGCGTCGCCGACTAGGGTGGGCGCGTGCGCGACGGGCAGGGCGGAATCACGGTTGCCGTCCGCACCTACCTCGACCACCTCACCATCGAGCGCGGGCTCGCGGTCAACACGCTGACGTCGTACCGGCGCGACCTGCGGCGCTACCAGCTGTTCCTCGCCCAGCGTGAGATCGACGACCTGGACCGGGTCGACGAGGCGACGGTGACGGCGTTCCTGGTGCGGCTGCGAGAGGGGGATGCGGACCACCCGCCGCTGAGCCCGACATCGGCGGCGCGCACGGTCGTGGCGGTCCGGGGGTTCCACAAGTTCGCCGTGAGCGACGGGCTGGCTACGGCCGACCCCGCGGCCGGCGTACGACCTCCGTCGCCCGCCAAGCGGCTGCCCAAGGCGCTGCCCTTGGCCGACGTGGAGGCGATCCTCTCGGCAGCGGGGTCGGCCGGCACGACGCTGGCGATGCGCGACCGGGCACTGCTGGAGGTGCTCTACGGCACCGGCGCGCGGATCTCGGAGGCCGTCGGCCTCGACGTCGACGACCTCGACACCGTCGACCGCACGGTCCTGCTGCGCGGCAAGGGCGGCAAGGAGCGGATCGTGCCGGTGGGCTCGTACGCCGTCGACGCCGTCGCCGACTACCTCACCCGCGCGCGTCCCGACCTCGTGGCGGCCGGGAAGGGTACGCCGGCGTTGTTCCTCAACGCCCGCGGCGGACGGCTGTCACGCCAGAGCGCGTGGACGGTCCTGGTGAAGGCGGCCGAACGCGCCGGTGTGACCACCGACGTGTCACCCCACACCCTGCGCCACTCCTTCGCCACCCACCTGCTCGACGGGGGCGCCGACGTGCGCGTCGTCCAGGAGCTGCTCGGGCACGCTTCGGTGACGACGACCCAGGTCTACACGCTGGTCACCGTCGACAACCTGCGTGAGGTGTTCGCGACCGCGCATCCCCGGGCGCGGGGCTAGCTGTCGGTGGTTGAGGTGCGACATCCGGCAGGTCGAGCCGGCGAAACCCCCTGCGTCGAGGGTCGGGCAGGGTGGTTTCGCGGCTCGTCGCTGGGGCTCCTCGCACCTCAACCACCGAACGCCTGCTGTTGAATGGGGCGAGTGTCAGCGCCTGTGCCCCGTCTTGTCGTACCGGACGAGCACGACGCGGACACCTTGTACCTGACGCTGGCCGAGTGGGCGGGGGAGCAGGGGCTGACGCTCTACCCGCACCAGGACGAGGCGCTGCTGGAGGTGCTCAGCGGGAACAACGTGGTGCTGGCGACGCCGACGGGGTCGGGCAAGTCGCTGGTCGCGACGGGCGCGCACCTCGCAGCGCTGGCCGACGGCCGGGTGTCGTTCTACACCGCACCGATCAAGGCGCTGGTGAGCGAGAAGTTCTTCGCGCTGTGCGAGGTCTTCGGGGCAGACGACGTCGGGATGCTGACCGGCGACGCCGCGGTCAACGCGGACGCCCCGATCATCGCCTGCACCGCTGAGGTACTGGCCAACATCGCCCTGCGGGAGGGGGCGCAGGCCGACGTAGGGCTCGTGGTCATGGACGAGTTCCACTACTACGGCGAGCCCGACCGCGGCTGGGCCTGGCAGGTGCCGCTGCTCGAGCTACCCCACGCCCAGTTCGTGCTGATGTCGGCGACGCTCGGCGACATCTCGGAGATCGCGGCCGACCTGTCCGCGCGTACCGGTCGCGAGACCGCCGTCGTCGCGGACGCCGAGCGGCCGGTCCCGCTCAGCTTCAGCTGGTCGCTCGATCCGCTCGACGAGACCGTGGAGGAGCTGGTCACGACCGGCCAGGCACCGGCGTACGTCGTGCACTTCACCCAGGCGGCCGCGGTCGAGCACGCGACCAGACTGCTCGCGGGCGGCCTCGACAAGATCAGCCGGGAGCAGAAGGACGCCATCGCGGAGAAGATCGGCGCCTTCCGGTTCGGCGCCGGCTTCGGCAAGATCCTGCAACGCCTGGTGAAGGCGGGCATCGGCGTGCACCACGCGGGCATGCTGCCGAAGTACCGCCGCCTCGTGGAGACCCTTGCCCAGGCTGGGCTGCTCACCGTCATCTGCGGCACCGACACCCTCGGCGTCGGTATCAACGTGCCGATCCGCACGGTGCTGTTCACCGGCCTGGCGAAGTTCGACGGCAACCGCCAGCGCGTCCTGCGGACCCGGGAGTTCCTGCAGATCGCCGGGCGCGCCGGCCGGGCGGGCTACGACACGTCCGGTTTCGTCGTCGTCCAGGCGCCCGAGCACGTGATCGAGAACGAGAAGGCGAAGGCGAAGTCCGACGCGAAGAACGAGGCACTCAGCCCGGAGAAGAGGGCGAAGAAGAAGTCCAAGCCGAACCTCAAGAAGCCGCCGGAGGGCACGGTCGTGTGGACCGAGCAGACCTTCGACAAGCTGGTGGCCGGCGAGCCCGAGCGCCTGACCTCTCGAATGCGCGTCGACAACGCCATGCTCGTCAACGTCCTGGCGCGGCCCGAGGACGCCTTCCCCGTCCTGCGCCGGCTGCTCACCGACAACCACGAGCCTCGCCGCCAGCAGCTGCGGCTGGCGCGGCGGGCGGTGCGGCTGACCAGGTCGCTCGTCCGCTCCGGCACGGTCACCCGCCGCGACGAGCCCGACGAGCACGGCCGCAGGTACGTGCTCACCGTCGACCTGCCCGAGGACTTCGCCCTCAACCAGCCTTTGGCACACTTCGCGCTGGCGGCGTTCGACGTGCTCGACGTCGAGGCGCCGACCTACGTCCTCGACATCGTCAGCGTCGTCGAGGCGGTGCTCGAGGCGCCGCGACAGGTGCTGATGGCCCAGCAGTACGCCGCTCGCGGCGAGGCGGTGGCGGAGCTCAAGGCCGACGGGGTCGAGTACGAGGAACGGATGGCCCTGCTGGACCAGGTCACCTGGCCGCAGCCGCTCGCGGAGCTGCTCGAGGCGACCTACGCGATGTACCGCCAGACGCATCCGTGGCTCCGCGAGGACGCGTTGGGCCCCAAGTCGGTGCTGCGCGAGATGTGGGAGCAGGCGATGGGGTTCACCGACTTCGTACGCCGCTACCAGCTCGCCAGGTCGGAGGGACTGGTGCTGCGCTACCTCAGCGACGCCTACCGCACGCTGCGCCAGACGGTGCCCGATGCACACCGCTCCCCGGACCTCGAGTCGCTCGTCGAGTGGCTGGGGGAGACCATCCGCCAGACCGACTCCTCGCTGATCGACGAGTGGGAGGCGCTCAGCCACCCCGACGAGGCGCTCGAACACCTGCTGGGCCACCGGGACGAGCCGCCGCCACCACCGCGGCCGCTGTCGGCCCAGGAGCGCGTGCTGACGGTGATGGTGCGCAACGCCATGTTCGCCCGGGTGGCCGCGTGCGCGCGCGACGACCTCGACGCGCTGCTCAGGCTCGAGCGTGCTGCGGCCGACCGGTTCGAGCCGCCGCGCGAGGTCGCGATGACGCGATCGCGCTGGGACGCTGCGCTCGAGGACTACTACGCCGAGCACCAGACCATCGGCACCGACGCCGACGCGCGGGGGCCGGCGTACTTCTGGATGGGTCCCGAGGAGTCGGGTGAGCCGGCAGGGGCCCCGGAGGGTACGACGGCCCGGCTGCGGCGGGTACGTCAGACGGTCGCGGATCCGGCCGGCCACCGGGACTGGGTGATCGAGGCCGTGGCCGATCTCGACGCGACCGACGACGCGGGGGAGCTGGTGCTCGCCGCCACGGCCCTGCGATCGCTGACCGGCCAAACCGGTGAACAGCCCGGTGAACAGCCCGGCGAAGAGCCCGGGGAATAGTCCGAACGGACCAGAACAGACCACCCGATGGTGTCACTTCCGCCGAACCGTGAACAGGGAGGCCAGGAAGTCCCTAGCGTGTTGCGGACGGGACATACCACGTGCCCCTGACCACAGGCCAGCCCACCGGCTGCCAGTGGTGCCCGAACTGTGTCTCTACCCCCCGGGGGCCAGATGTTCTCCAAGCGTCGCAGCGAGGCGACCTCCTCGAAGGCTGCCCAGAAGGTTGCTGCACCCATGGCTGCCAGCACGAACAAGGCGAAGGCCGACAAGGCCGCTCGCGCCGACCAGCGCGCGGCCAAGCGAACCGCGAGGGCGGCAGAGAAGGCGATCGCGAAGGCTTCCAAGCGAAGGCTTCCAAGAAGACTTCCGGCAAGGCTTCTTCGCCGATGGCCAGCAGGCTCGGCAAGGCCGACCGAATCGCGGCCGCACGCGCCGCGGCGGCCGCTGCCACCGACCAGGTCGCCAGCAGGCGCTTGTTCTCCAAGAAGAGCGAGAAGACTTCCGAGCGGGCCTGGGACAAGCCGGTGTACGCGCCCGGCGAGGAGCCCTCGAAGTGGGACCTGTCCGAGTGGTCGCTGCGTCGCAAGATCGTCCTGGTGCTCGCGGTGCCGGTCATCGTGGCCGCGGCGTTCGGCGGTCTCCGGGTGAACACCGAGCGGCAGCTGGCTGACAACTACGCCGCCAGCGCGTCCCAGGTGACCGTCCTCGGCCCGGCTGTCGACTACCTCACCGCCGCCGAGCGCGCGGCGGTCGTCGCGCGGGCCGTGGGCATCAACGACCCCAAGCTCGAAGAGGCGCAGCAGGACGTCGTCGAGGCCGGCGCCAAGCTCGTCGAGGCCCGTGACCGAGCCGACCTGACGCCGGCCCAGCTGCGCCAGGTCAACGACGTGATCTCGTTGAGCGAGCAGATGCGCAACGGCATGGCCTACGTCAGCCTCACCTCGTCGGTGTCGCAGGTGCGCCAGCTCGAGCGGGGCCTGACCCAGGTGATCAGCACGATCATCGACGAGCAGACCAAGCCCGAGCCCGCGCTGCTGATGCTCGCGCAGGCGATGGACGGCCGCCTGTCGGTGGCGCTGCAGGAGATCCAGGTCGCCAACAGCAAGACGATCCCGGCCAACCCGGTCGAGCTGTACACCGAGTTCGGCGTCGAGCTGGGCGCCATCGACCGCCTCGCCGTCGCGATGGGGCAGACCGACCCGCGCGTGCTCGCGATCCGGCAGGCCAACGCCCAGCGCATCGTCAACGCCCGCGGCGGCAACACCAAGATCTCCGCAGCCAGCTACGAGGCGTACGACGTCCTGATCGACGACCTGCTGACCGAGATCGACGACAACCTGGCCGCTGCCGCGCGCAACGCGAAGGTGCTGACCTGGGTCGACTCCATCATCATCGGCGGCGCCCTCCTGGCCGCGATCATCCTGGCTCTGCTGGTCTCGCGCCTGGTGCTCAACCCGATCCGCCGCGTGCGTTCCGGCGCCCTCGAGGTCGCCCACGAGCGGCTTCCCGAGGCGGTCGCCAAGATCCGCGCCGGCGAGGACCCCGGCGAGATCGTGCCGATCGGCGTCACCACGCACGAGGAGACCGGACAGCTCGCCCGCGCGGTGGACGACCTGCACCGCCAGGCCGTCAAGCTGGCCTCGGGTGAGGCCGCCCTCCGTGAGCAGGTCGGCGACATGTTCGTCACGCTCTCCCGCCGCAACACCTCCCTGATCAACCAGCAGCTCGGCCTGATCGAGAACCTGGAGAGCGACGAGGAGGACCCGCAGCGCCTCGAGAGCCTGTTCCGCCTCGACCACCTGGCCTCGCGGATGCGCCGCAACGCGGAGAGCCTGGTGATCCTCTCGGGCGCCCCGACGCGGGCCACCGAGCACGACGACCTTTCGCTGACCGACGTCTTGCAGGCAGCCATCGCGGGTGTGCAGGACTACCGCCGTGTCCAGCTCGACGCCGCGCCCGCGCAGCGGGTCAGCGGCGAGGCCGCCGCAGACGTCGTCCACCTCCTCGCGGAGCTGGTCGACAACGCGCTGTCGTACTCGCCGCCGAGCTCGCGGGTGCTGGTCACCTCCTCGTTCACCCGGGGCGGGGTCATCGTGCAGGTCACCGACGGCGGGCTCGGCATCGCCGAGGACGCCCTGGCCGAGATCAACGAGAAGCTGCGCTCCGGTGGCGAGGTCACACCCGACACCGCCCGCCGCATGGGCCTGTTCGTGACCAGCCGTCTCGCGCAGCGTCACGGCCTCAGCGTCCAGCTCGACCAGAACGACCGGATGGGCATCACCGCCACCGTCTTCCTGCCCACCAGCGTGCTCTCGGACACGGCACGGCTCGAGGCCGGGTCGGGGGGCGCCCAGGTGATCGAGCTCGGCGCCGCGGTGAACGCGACCGAGGAGGAGCACGAGGAGTACGACGTCGACGCCGACGTCGTCGCCTACCGCCGGCCGGAACCCGAGCCCGAGCTGGAGCAGGCCTACGACCCGATCGCCGCGGCGATCAACGCCTACGGCCTCCCGCAACGCCGTCCGGGCGCCAGCGGCGCCGGCCAGGGTGACCTGGAGCCCGTCGCGCTGGGCGGCAGCTTGTTCGAGCGGGTCGAGCCGCAAGACGAGCTGCCCGCACTGACCGCCCCGGTCATGGACGCCGACACCGACGTCGTGGACGCCGTCTTGGGCGACGAGGACCACGAGATCGTCGCCGAGGCGGTCGACGCGCCCGAGGAGGAGGAGCGCGCGCCGATCGCCCTCGGCCCGGTGACCGAGGTCGTCGACGAGGAGTCCGACGACGTCGAGGAGTCCGACGACGTCGAGGAGGCCGAGGAGGCCGAGGCGTCCGAGGAGGCCGAGGAGCCCGTCGAGACCCTGGAGCACGTGGCCGAGGACGACCAGGAGATCCAGGACGACGACCAGGACGACGCCCAGGAGAACCAGGACGACGCCCAGGACGATGACCAAGACGTGACCAGGACGTTGACCAGGACGTTGAGGACGTCGACCAGGACGTGGAGGACGACGAGCCCGACCTGGACGGTGCTGACGACGACCGGCTGGCGCCGGTGTTGGCCACCTTGCCGCTCCAGCCGTCGGTGCCCTTCGAGGCCCCGGCCGTCGCCGAGCGCACCAACGGCCACGGCAACGGTCTCGCTGCTCGGCTGCACAGCCTCGCCGCAGCGGCCCGCAACGGCAGCGACGCGATGGACCCGACCGACGACGGTGATGCCGGCCACGACGTTCCTGCCGCGGAGCTCGCCGAGCCGGTCGCCGAGCCGGCCGCCGAGCCGGTCGCCGAGCCGGCGCCGAGCCGGTCGCCGAGCCGGTTGCCGAGCCGGTCGCCGAGCCGGCCGCCGCCTGGAACTCCGACCTGGCTGACGGGTTGGGCAACGCGACGGCCAACGGGCCCAGCGAGGTCCACCCGCTCGTCGGCCCTCTGGTCGCCCACCCCAACGGGGCGGCGCGCACGCCGGCCTCGATGGACGAGGACGAGACCCCGATCTTCCGTTCGCTGCGCTCCAACTGGCTCAGCTCCGACACCGGTGAGCGCCCCTGGGCGGACTCCGAGGTCGACGCCGGCTGGGATGCGGCGGACCGGGTCGAGGCCACGCCGCCCACGCGGCGTACCGAGACGGGGCTGCCCATGCGCCGTCCCGGCAACCGGCTCATCCCGGGTGGCCTGTCCGCCCCAGCGCCCGTGCAGACCGTCCGTGACCCGGAGGCCATCCGGGCGCGGCTGGCGGCCCATGCCGCCGGCGTCTCCCGCGGCCGCAACGCGGCCAGCGTTCCCAATCCCTCCACACAGGAAGCGGACCCCGCATGACCGAGAGTCTCCAGTTCGGAGCCCCCATCCCCAACGCCGCCGAGCGCGAGCTCGACTGGGTGGTCACCAAGTTCGTCGACGACGCCCCTGGCGCCGCCCACGCGGTCCTGGTGTCGGCCGACGGGCTGCTGATGGCCGCCAGTGCCCGCCTGCCTGGCGAGCGCGCCGAGCAGGTCGCGGCTGTCGCGTCCGGCCTGGCGAGTCTGGCCGTCGGTGCTGCCCGCCTGTTCGAGGGCGGCGCGGTGATGCAGACCGCCATCGAGATGGAGCGGGGCTACCTGCTCCTGATGAGCGTCGGTGACGGCTCACACCTCGCAGTGCTCACCCAGGACACCGCCGACATCGGTCAGGTGGGCTACGAGATGGCTTTGCTGGTCGAGCGCGTCGGACGGATGATCCAGGCCCAGGCCCGCAACCTCACCGGCGTGTGAGGTGAACTCTCATGAGCCTGACTGAACCGGACCCGTGGGGGAGGTACTCCGACGAGGAGCCCGCCGCGCGGATCGTCCGGCCCTACACGATCACCGCAGGGCGCACCCGCAGCAAGGTCGACCTCCCCATGGAGGCCACCTTGGTGCTGGAGCCGGCCGCGCACGAGCACGAGTGGGGGAGCGACCTGCAGGGTCGCATCGTCGAGGTCTGCGACCGCAAGTCGGTGGCCGAGGTCTCGGCGGCGGTGAAGATGCCCATCGGCGTCGTCCGCGTCCTGCTGGGCGACCTCGTGGAACAGGGCTACGTGGGGGTACAAGCCACCTTGAACGACAGCTCGTCTCGTGACGAGCGACTGGATCTGATCGAAAGGACCCTCCGTGGACTACGCGCGTTCTAACGCCGGCGGACGTGCCACCGCGTCGACGAAGATCGTCGTCGCGGGCGGCTTCGGCGTCGGCAAGACGACCCTGGTGGGCTCGGTGTCGGAGATCAAGCCGCTGCGCACCGAGGCCCTGGTCACCAACGAGTCGGAGGGTGTCGACGACCTCGACGCCACCCCCTCCAAGGCGACGACCACCGTCGCCATGGACTTCGGCCGCATCACGCTGGCCGAGGACCTCGTCCTCTACCTCTTCGGCACCCCGGGTCAGCGCCGCTTCTGGTTCATGTGGGACGACCTGTGCCGGGGCGCCATCGGCGCGATCGTGCTGGTCGACACCGCTCGGCTGAACGAGGCGTTCTCGCCGCTGGACTACTTCGAGGCCAAGGGCATCCCGTTCATCGTGTGCGTCAACGAGTTCGAGGGCACCCAGAAGTACCCGATGCCGGAGATCCGCGAGGCTCTCGCGCTGCGCGAGGAGGTCCCGATCATGGCCGTCGACGCCCGCGACCGGGACTCTGCCAAGACGGCGCTCGTCCGGGTCACCGAGTTCGCCCTCGAGCAGCTCACCAAGACCGCCGCCGCCGCCCGCTGATCAATGGGCGAGCGGAGCTCGCCTGTCCGCCGCGCTATCACCTCGCTCCTTCCTCCTCGCTCGGTCGCTGCGCTCGCATGCGCTCGTCGTGCAGGAGCAGGACGCGCGGCGGACCTCGCCGTTCCTCCACACCTCGTCCACAGGCAGGCACTCACCTGTGCAGCGGAGCGGGGCCGAGTGCACAGTCCCTCAACAGATTTGAAGTGGGCCTGGGGGTATCCCCGGATCGTGTTGTGGGGGCCTCCCGGCACTCCTAGAGTCGCGCCCGTCGTACGACGCACATGTCGGTGTGTCGACAAATCTCCTGGGTCCCGGCGCGTCGCGGTCACCTGGGTCGGACGAGGAGCGCAGCATGAGCCAAGGCGGTCCCTACGGGGGTTGGTCACCGGGCCACACAGGGAGCTCGGGGAGCAGCGCACCGGAGATACCGCCGTCCATGCCGCCGATCCCGTCAGGAGACGCCGCCGTGTCCGAGCCGGTGCCCTTCCAACGTACGACGGTCCCGGACGTCAGGACCGAGGAGGAGCTGGTCGACGGGCTGGCCCCCGACCGCTCCGAGCTCGACCCTGCCACCGAGTCGCTCGTCGAGCAGTTCGAGCGCGCCAGGCGGGAGGAGGAGGGCGCGGGCCAGACCATGATCGGCTCGGTCGTGGGCCCGACCGGCCGCCCGATGCCGTTCCTGCCCGAGCCCACGGTCCTCACCGAGCACGGCCCGGCCCGGGTGGTGTCGATGACCAACCAGAAGGGCGGCGTCGGCAAGACGACGACGACGATCAACCTGGGTGCCTCGTTGGCGGAGTACGGGCGGAAGGTGCTGCTCGTCGACTTCGACCCGCAGGGTTCGCTGTCGGTCGGCCTGGGTCTGAACCCCCACGACATGGAGCTGACGATCTACAACCTGCTGATGCAGCGCGACGTCGGCATCGAGGACGTCGTCGTGCCCACCGGCGTACCCGGCATGGACCTGCTGCCCTCCAACATCGACCTGTCGGCCGCCGAGGTCCAGCTGGTCCACGAGGTGGCCCGCGAGCAGACGCTCCAGCGGGTGCTGGCGCCGGCGATCGAGAAGTACGACGTCATCCTGATCGACTGCCAGCCCTCGCTCGGTCTGCTCACGGTCAACGCGCTGACGGCGTCCGACGGCGTGATCGTGCCGCTGGAGTGCGAGTACTTCGCGCTGCGCGGCGTCGCGCTGCTCAAGACCACCATCGACAAGGTCCGCGAGCGGCTCAACCCCAAGCTGGAGATCGACGGTGTTCTCGGCACCATGTTCGACGGCCGGACCCTGCACGGCCGCGAGGTCATGGAGCGCCTGGTCCAGGCCTGGGGCGACCGCGTCTTCCACACCGTGATCCGCCGCACCGTGAAGTTCTCCGACTCGACCGTCGCCGGTGAGCCGATCACGTCCTACGCATCGGCCTCCGCCGGCGCCGAGGCCTACCGCCAGCTCGCCAAGGAGGTGCTCGCCCGGTGGCCCGAACCGCTCCACGACGCGTGAGCCTGCCGGCCGCCGACGACCTGTTCCGGCCGACCGACCCGACCGCGGAGGAGCTGGCCGCCGAAGCCCACGCCCAGCCTGTCAGGGCCGTGCCCGATGCGGCCGGTGCAGACGGTGACGCCGACCGTGACATCGACCGGGGCCCTCGACGACGCCCCAGCGGCCGCGTCAAGCACGACGAGAAGATGACCGTCTACGTCACCGCCGACGAGCTGCTCGACCTCGAGCATGCCCGTCTCGCGCTGCGCCGCGACCACGGGCTGGCCGTGGACCGTGGGCGGATGGTGCGCGAGGCGGTGGCCCTGGTGCTGGCCGACCTCGACGAGAACGGCGTCGACAGCTTGCTCGTGCAGCGCCTGACCGAGCGGTGAGCCGATGACGCTCACCGTGGGCGGGCCCGACACCGACGCGCCCTCGGAGGCCCCGGCGTTCGAAGTCAGCCTCGACAACTTCGAAGGCCCCTTCGACCTGCTGCTCAGCCTCATCTCCAAGCACAAGATGGACATCACCGAGGTGTCGCTGTCCACGGTCACCGACGAGTTCATCGCCCACGTCAAGGCCGGCGGCTCCCCCGAGAGTCCGGCACAGTGGGACCTCGAGCAGACGACGTCGTTCCTGCTGGTCGCGGCGACCTTGCTCGACCTCAAGGCCGCGCGGTTGCTGCCGCAGGGCGACGTCGAGGACGAGGAGGACCTCGCGCTGCTCGAGGCGCGTGACCTGCTCTTCGCGCGGTTGCTGCAGTACAAGGCGTTCAAGCAGGTCGCGGGGGTGCTGCAGACGCGGCTGGCGGGGGAGTCCCGGCGCCACCCGCGCGCCGTCGGGCTGGAGGAGCGCTTCGCCACCTTGCTGCCCGAGGTGCTCATCGGCATCGGGCTCGACCAGTTCGCCGCGCTGGCGGCCAGGGCCCTGGAGCCCAAGGCCGCGCCCGAGCTCTCGCTGCAGCACATCCACGCCACCCGGGTCAGCGTGCGCGAGCAGGCCGCGCTCGTCGTCGAGCGGCTGCGTCGCGGTGGCGCGATGACCTTCCGCGCCCTGTGTCGTGACTCGCCTGACACCCTCACGACGGTCGCGCGGTTCCTCGCGCTGCTGGAGCTGTTCCGTGAGGGGGCGGTGGGGTTCGAGCAGGTCACGCCGCTCGGCGAGCTCACCGTCCGGTGGACCGGCGACTCCCACGACATCGACGCCGAGGACTTCCGCATCGACGAGTTCGAGGGTGTGCCCGAGCCGCCCAGCCGTCGACCCAGCCCCACGACGTACCCGAGGAGCAGCCTTCATGACCGACGAACAGGACCACCTCGAGGTCGCTGAACGTCCGGGCGATCTCAAGCCCTCCCTGGAGGCGCTGCTGATGGTGGCCGACCAGCCGCTCGACCCGGTCAGCCTGGCCAGCGCCGTGGGTCACCCGGTCGATGCGGTCGTCGCAGGACTGGCCGAGCTCGCCTCCGAGTACGACGAGCAGGGACGCGGCTTCGAGCTGCGCAACGTGGCCGGCGGGTGGCGCTACTACACCCGCGAGGAGCACGCCGCCGTCGTCGAGGGGTTCGTGCTCGAGGGCCAGCAGGCGCGGCTCACCCAGGCGGCGCTGGAGACGCTGGCGGTGGTGGCCTACAAGCAGCCCGTGTCCCGGGCGCGGGTCTCCGCCATCCGTGGCGTCAACGTCGACGGGGTGATCCGCACCCTCGTCACCCGCGGCCTGGTCGAGGAGGCCGGGCAGGACCACGCGTCCGGTGCGCACCTCTACCGCACCACCGGCTTCTTCCTCGAGCGCATCGGCGTCACCTCGATCGACGACCTGCCCGAGCTCGCGCCGTACCTGCCGGCGATGGACGACCTGGTCGACGAGCTGGCCTCTGAGCTGATGGACGAGTCCGCCACGGCATGATGGCCCCACCGACGATCCGGGCATGATGACAGGGTGATCGACCCCGGCATCCAGACCGACGAGGACGGGCTGATCCGACTGCAGAAGCTGCTGGCCCAGTCCGGCGTCGCCTCCCGCCGCAAGTGCGAGGAGCTGATGCTGGCCGGGGTCGTGGTCGTCGATGGCGAGGTGGTGACCCGGCTGGGCACCAAGGTCGACCCGCGCACGGCCGTCATCAGGGTCGAGGGCAAGCGACTGCCGCCGGTCTCCGCCCACGTCTACCTCGCCCTGAACAAGCCGCGCGGCGTGGTCTCCACGATGAGCGACCCGGAGGGTCGGCGCACCCTGCAGGACCTCGTCGCCGACCGGCCCGAACGGCTCTTCCACGTGGGCCGGCTCGACACCGACACAGACGGCCTGATCCTGCTCACCAACGACGGCGACTTCGCCCAGCGCCTCGCCCACCCGTCGTACGAGGTGGACAAGACCTACGTCGCCGAGGTCGACGGCCGTCTCGCCAAGGCCGTGCTGGCGCAGCTGCGCGCCGGCGTGACGCTGGACGACGGGCCCGTCACCGTGTCCTCGGCCAGGCTGGTGTCGGTGCAGGGGGAGCGGTCGATCGTCGAGCTGGTGATCCACGAGGGCCGCAACCGGATCGTGCGGCGGCTGCTCGACCACGTCGGCCACCCCGTCCGCCGGCTGACCCGCACCGCCATCGGCCCCGTGGTGCTGGGGCGCCTGGGCCAGGGCGAGCTCCGCGACCTGACCCGCGAGGAGCTCGGCGAGCTGCTCGACGCCGCCCAGCTCTGACGAACCGCCGGAGCTTCCGGGGCGGGCGCCGCGCACCCCTCAACCGCAGGGCTGTGTCACCTCGAGCTCGAAGTTCCGATGCACCAGGTACGTCGCGGATTCGACCTAGGGCATGGTTCTCGCTTGTTGTGCCGGCCGACCAGGTGCACCGGCTGACGCTGATGCTGCCCGAGGTGACCCGGGGCGAGGGGTCCTGACGTCTCGACTGCACCACTTCCGGCCCCAGGGCTGACGGCGACGGATACGGTTTCCTTCTCGGCTGTCTCCTCGCGGCCGGAGGAGGGAAGGACCACGTGGCTGTCCGAGCGGTGCGCGGCGCCACCCAGCTCGAGACCGATGACCGCGACCACATGCTCGAGCGGGTCGCCGAGATGGTGCTCGACGTGATGCGGTCCAACGGCCTGGTCGTCGACGACTTCATCTCGGTCATCTTCACCGCGACCTCCGACCTGGTGGCGGAGTTCCCTGCGTACGCCGCCCGCCGGCTCGGCTTCGGCGAGATACCGCTGCTGTGCGCCCGCGAGCTCGAGATCGCGGGATCGATGCCGCGCGTCGTGCGGATGCTGGCCCATGTCGAGACCGACCTGCCGCGCGCCGAGGTGACCCACGTCTACCTCCACGGCGCCGCCGCGCTGCGCAAGGACCTGACCCGGGTGCGCTCGGTGCCCGACGAGGGGGGGTCGGATGGCTGAGCGGGCGACTCTCCGCGGCCCGGTGCTGATCGTCGGCGCGGGCCTGCTCGGCACCTCTCTCGGACTGGCGCTGAGCCGCCGCGGCATCCCGGTGTGGCTGCGCGACGTCTCGCCGCACAACCTGCGCACCGCCATGGGCCTGGGCGCCGGCCAGCTCGCCCCCGACATCGCCCCACCCCCGCAGCTGGTGGTCGTCGCGGTGCCGCCCGATGTGATCGGCGAGACCCTGCGCTGGGCGCTGACCCACCACCAGAAGGCCATCGTCACCGACGTCGGCAGCATCAAGACCGGGCCTCTGGAGCAGCTCCGGGCCTACGGCCTCGCCGGGCTGTCTCGCTACGTCGGCGGCCACCCGATGGCGGGCAGCGAGCAGTCCGGTCCGCTGGCCGCCAGCGCGGCACTGTTCGACGGGCGTCCGTGGGCCGTCACCCCCAACCAGGACTCCGCGGCGGCGGCCGTCGACCTGGTCCTCGAGCTGGTGGCCGCCGTCGGGGCTACCCCCGTGCGGATGTCGCCCGACGAGCACGACCGTGCGGTGGCCCGCACCTCCCACCTGCCGCACCTGCTCGCGAGCCTGGTCGCGGGGCGACTGGCGGAGGCGCCGCCCGGCCACCTGGCGCTCTCCGGGCAGGGCGTCCGCGACGTGACCCGCGTGGCTGCCGGCGACCCCCAGCTGTGGGAACAGATCATCAGCGCGAACGCCCCGGCGCTGGTGCACCTCCTCGGCGAGGTCCGCGACCAGCTCGACGCCCTCATCGCGGCCGTGTCGAAGGGCCGCCGCGCGGAGCTGACCGAGATCCTGGCTCAGGGCGTGGCCGGCACGCTGGCCATCCCGGGCAAGCACGGCGGTCCGCTGAGGGCGACGGCCTCGGTGTTCGTCTCCGTGCCCGACCGGGCGGGCGAGATGGCCCGGCTGTTCGCCGACGTCGGCGCCGCTGGGGTCAGCATCGAGGACGTGCACATCGACCATGACGTCGGACGGCCGACCGGTCTGTTCGAGCTCGTGGTCGCAGAGGACAGCGGAGAGCATCTGCTGGCCTCTCTCGAATCTCGGGGATGGGTGACCCACCGGTAGCCTTGGCCCCCGTGAGCTACCTCTGGGACCACTTCGTCGTGGCGATCGACGGTCCCTCGGGATCGGGAAAGTCGAGCACGTCGCGCGGCGTCGCCGACCGTCTCGGCCTGCGCTACCTCGACACCGGCGCGATGTACCGCGCGATGACCTGGTGGATGCTCCGTCAGGGCGTCGACGTCCACGACCCCTCGGCCGTCGCGGCCCGCGTCGAGGAGCCCGAGATCCTCTCCGGCACCGACCCGCTCGGCCCGACGATCCTGGTCGACGGGATCGACGTCGGGATGGCCATCCGCTCCGACGAGGTGAACGCCGCGGTGTCGCCCGTCGCGGCCGTGCCGGAGGTCCGCCGAAGGTTGCTGGAGGTCCAGCGCGAGATCATCGGCGCCGGCGGGATCGTGGTCGAGGGTCGCGACATCGGCTCGGTGGTCGCCCCCGACGCCGAGGTCAAGGTCTACCTCACCGCCGACGCCGCTGCCCGCGCCCACCGCCGGGCTCTCGAGGAGGGCGGCACCGACCTCGACGCCACCCGGGAGTCACTGCTCGCCCGTGACGAGATCGACTCCGGGCGCGAGGCCTCACCGCTCGTGATGGCTGAGGGAGCCGTGCACGTCGACGGGACGGCGTACACGCTGGACGAGGTGGTCGGCCTGGTCGTGGCCCTTGTCGAGAAGGCCGCCTCAGGCGCGGCCGTGGGGGAGCGCGTGCAGTGACCGCACTCCCCGACGTCTCGGGGGTGCGTCACCCGGCCACCTGGCCGTCCTACCCCCACCGCTGGTTCGGACGGTTCGTGATCCGCCGCCGATTCGACGTGGCCGAGCACGGCGCCGAGAACGTGCCGGCCGACGGCCCGGTCATCCTCGCGGCCAACCACATCGGCATGGCCGGCGGTCCGCTTCTGGGGCTGTTCGGCCCGCGTCGGGTGCACGTGCCCACCGACCCCGGGGCCGTGAGGACGCACCTGCGGGTGCTCGCCGACGGCCATGCGGTCGGCGTCCTCCCTGACGGCACTCGCGGAGGCGAGGTGTCGCGCTTCCCTCGCGGCGCGGCGTACCTCGCGATGGTGTCCGGAGCCCCCGTCGTCCCGGTGACCATCCTCTGGGCGCGTGAGCCGGGCGCCGACACCCATGGCGCGGCACCGCGCGGAGGCCGCGTCGACATCGTGTACGGCGCGCCGTACCGCACCGGCGCGACCCCCTGGCCGCGGACCAAGAAGCTCGTCGAGGTCACCTCGTTCGACCTGCGCGTGCACATGCTGGTCGCGCTGGACGCCGCTCGCACGCTCACCGGCCGAACCGATGCCGACCCGCCCACCGGCGTCACCCCTGGCGCGAACACTGGAGGAACCCCTTGACCGACGACGCGACCGACCCCACGACCGAGCCAGAAACCAGCGCAGGGCCGTCCCCGGTGCTGGCCGTCGTCGGCCGGCCCAACGTCGGGAAGTCCACCCTGGTCAACCGGATCATCGGTCGTCGTGAGGCCGTGGTCGAGGACGTCCCGGGCGTGACCCGCGACCGCATCTCCTACGACGCCATCTGGAACGGCCGTACCTTCACCGTCGTCGACACCGGCGGCTGGGACCCCGACGCCCGCGGGCTCGCCGAACGCATCCGCGCCCAGGCCGAGATCGCCGTCAGCCTGGCCGACGCCGTGCTGTTCGTGGTCGACGCGACGATCGGCATCACCGACGCCGACGAGGCCGTCGTACGCGTCCTGCGGCGGTCCCAGAAGCCGGTGATCCTGGCGGCCAACAAGGTCGACGACGCGCGCGCCGAGGCCGAGGCCTACGGACTGTGGAACCTCGGGCTGGGGGAGCCCTACCCCGTCTCGGCGCTGCACGGCCGCGGCTCCGGCGACATGCTCGACGCCATCCTGGCTGCTCTCCCGGAGGCGCCACAGGACACCTTCGAGGACGTCCGTGGCCCGCGCCGCGTGGCCATCGTCGGCAAGCCGAACGTCGGCAAGTCCTCCCTGCTCAACCGGCTCGCGGGCGAGGAGCGTGCCGTCGTCGACAACGTCGCCGGCACCACGGTCGACCCGGTCGACGAGCTGGTCGAGCTGGGCGGCCGGACCTGGCGGTTCATCGACACCGCGGGGATCCGCAAGCGCGTCAAGGAGGCCTCGGGTCACGAGTACTACGCCTCGTTGCGTACGTCGACCGCGATCGACCGCGCCGAGGTCGCGGTGCTCGTGCTCGACGGCAGCCAGTCGGTCTCCGAGCAGGACGTGCGGATCCTGCAGACGGTGCGCGAGTCCGGCCGGGCGCTGGTGATCGCCTTCAACAAGTGGGACCTGGTCGACGAGGAGCGCCGCTACTACCTCGACCGCGAGATCGAGCGCGACCTCGTGCAGGTGCAGTGGGCGCCGCGGATCAACGTCACTGCCCGCACCGGCTGGCACGTCGACCGGCTGGTGCCGGCGCTCGACAAGGCGCTGGAAGGCTGGGAGACGCGGATCCCGACGGGCGCGCTCAACACGTTCCTGGGCCGCCTGGTCGCCGAGCACCCGCACCCCGTGCGCGGCGGCAAGCAGCCCAGGATCCTGTTCGGCACCCAGTCCTCGACGGCGCCGCCGACGTTCGTGCTGTTCACCACCGGCAAGCTGGAGGCGTCGTACGAGCGCTACATCGAGCGCCGTCTGCGCGAGCAGTTCGGCTTCGTGGGCACGCCGATCGTGGTCAACCAGCGCCCGCGCGAGAAGCGCAAGCGGTAGTTTCCGGGGATGCGCACCCCCCGCATCGTCATTGCTGTCGCAGCTGCCTTGGTTGCTGCTGTTCCCTCGGCTTCCGCTGGTTTCGTGACAGGCGCTAGCGCGCCTTCCTCAACCAGCGGACAGCGGGCGGCCTGCCCCACGT
>CAWFEZ010000023.1:0-157321 GCA_963814935.1 uncultured Actinomycetota bacterium
GCCCTTGCCCTGGCCTCGGTGCTGGCGGCAGTGCTGCCGCTGATCATCGCGGTGCTGAGCGTGGTGCTCGGGTTGACCAGCCATCACGGCCCTGTCCGACGCGATCACGGTGTCCGCGGTCGCACCGACTCTGGCCACCATGCTCGGCCTCGCGGTCGGCATCGACTACACGCTGTTCATCCTGGCCCGGCACCGACAAAACCTCGCAGAGGGTCTGGAACCTCGCGAGGCCGCCGCGCGTGCCACGGCGACGGCGGGAAGCGCAGTCGTGTTCGCCGGCCTGACCGTGGTGATCGCCCTGGTCGGACTGATGATCGTCAACATCCCGTTCCTGACCGTCATGGGCCTCGCGGCCGCCGGCACGGTGACCATCGCCGTCCTGTGTCTCTCACCCTGTTGCCGGCGCTTCTCGGCTTCGCGGGCACCGCCTGGCGCGCACCAACCGTTTCCTCGCCTGGCGTCTGCGCCGTCGTCCCCCGGGTCAGCCCACGATGAGTGTCCGGTGGGTCACCTTCGTCACCAAGCGTCCCGCGATGGTCCTGGCCGGCGGCTTCGTCGGCCTGATCGCCATTGCCGGCCCGGCGACACACCTCGAGCTCGGACTGCCGGACGCGGGCTCCGACCCGGCGACGTCGACCGAGCGCCGGGCATACGACCTGCTCGCGGACGGCTTCGGGCCCGGGTTCAACGGTCCACTGACCATCGTGGTCGATGGCCCCGGGCTGACCAAGGAGCAGCAGGCCGAGGTCGCTGAACGCACCGCGAGGGCCTGCAGTCGTTCCCCGGGGTGGCGGCGGTCGCGCCGCCCGCGCAGAACCCCGACGGCAGCATCACCATCCTGTCGGTGACCCCGACAGCAGCCCCGCCTCCAGCGAGACCAAGGACCTCGTCGGCGAGATCCGCGACCGGGCCGAGCAGGTCGAGGACGACACCGGCATCGAGGTCCTTGTCACCGGTCAGACGGCCATCAACATCGACACCGCCGACCGGCTGGCCAGCGCCCTGCCGCTGTACGCCCTGGTCGTCGTCGGCCTGGCGCTTCTGCTGCTGATGATCGTGTTCCGGTCGATCCTTGTCCCGATCAAGGCCGCCCTCGGATTCCTGCTGAGCATCGCGGCGTCCCTCGGGCTCGTCGTGGCGGTCTTCCAGGACGGGCACCTCGCCAACCTGTTCGACGTCTCCAAGGAAGGTCCGCTTGCCAGCTTCCTGCCCGTGCTGCTGATCGGCGTGCTTGTTCGGGCTGGCCATGGACTACGAGGTGTTCCTGGTCTCGCGCATGCGGGAGCGGTTCGTGCACACAGGAGAACCGCGCGAGTCCATCGTCACCGGGTTCGGCCAGAGCGGACGGGTGGTCGCCGCAGCCGCGCTCATCATGATCGGCGTGTTCGGGAGCTTCGTGCTCTCCGACGACCCGATCACCAAGTCGATCGGCCTGGCCCTTGCCTTCGGAGTACTGGTGGACGCCTTCGTCGTCCGGATGACGCTCGTGCCCGCAGTCATGGCCCTGTTCGGCCGCTGGACCTGGTGGCTGCCGCGCTGGCTCGATCGACGGCTTCCCAACGTCGATATCGAGGGCGAGAACCTCGTCACCGGCGACGAGTTGCCGACAGCTCCGACCGCAGAACCCGTTCACGCAGGAACCGCCTGAGGGCCTCGGGGGGCAGCGCCCGGCATCCGGTCTGGCGCTGCTCCCCGACCCCCTGGGGGCCTCGGGGGGCAGCGCCCGGCATCCGGTCTGGCGCTGCCCCAATCCCGGGTCCCCCGCAATCAACATCCAGCACAGAGGAATCCACGATGTCGGTCATCACCGCACAAACCACGTCGCTGCGCGAACTCGACCACCCTCCCAACAGCGGCGTCGACGTCGCATCCTTCGGGAACCAGGATCGCGAACGCCCGCTGGTCTCCGTCAGCGATGCCCGATCCGTGACTTCTTCGCCCTTCTGGCCGAGTCCACCGAAGCCCCAGACGCGTTTCACGACCCCGACGGATACGCCGCACGCAAGGGAAGCCCTGCCCCGCCGGCCTTGCGTCCCACGTCTCCGTCTCAGCCGTCCCACCTGAGGAGCAACTGATGTTCACGAACCTGTCCGAGACCAGCAAGGCCTGGGTCTTCGCCGGTCTAGCCTGCACACTCGCATTGGTGGCGGGCCTGGCGATCCGGGTGCTCGACGTGACCTCGGAGTTCGTCGGCGCATTGATCTACATGTCCACGCCCACGCTTGCCGCTGTCGTGATGCTCCTGGTCGTCACGCGGGACGGTTGGTCGAGGTCCGGGTGGAAGAAGCTCGGTCTGCGGCGCTCTCGTCGACGTACTTGGCCGCTCGCCGTGGGGACGGCCTTCTTGGCAAGCCTGCTGGCGTCTGCCGCCGTATGGATCACACCCCTGGCGGGTTTCCACGCTCCGGACGCGGCCGTCGATGAGCTGATCAACTTCGTGATCAACGTGGTGTTGATGGCGCTCACGATCGTGCTGGGCGAGGAGCTGGGTTGGAGGGGGTACATGCTTCCCCGGCTTCGAGTGATCGGGCGGAACCGTTCCCTCCTCGCGGTGGGACTGGTGCACGCGACCTGGCATCTGCCGCTGATCTTTCTCACGACGCTCTACCACTCCGACGGCAACAGGCTACTGGTGCTGCCGCTCTTCATAGGGACGCTCGTCGCCGCCAGCTATGCATTCGGCTATCTGCGCCTAGCCACCGGAAGTATCTGGCCCGCAACCGTAGCCCACGCCGTGCACAACGCCGCCTGGGCCTTGCTGGGTGCCTTCACGCTGACCTCGCACCCAGTGGTCGTCGAGGAGTACCTCGCCGGGGACAACGGCGCCGTCATCCTAGGGACGACCATTCTCGCAGCCTGGTGGATTCGGCGCCGGCTCGTCACCCGCGCCCATTTCCACTCCGTCCCAGCAGCCGTGGCCACGACAGCAATCCGCCCAGCCAGCTGACCTGATCGGCGCGCGGCCCGCAATCCGCCACCCGACCCGTGTTGAGTTGGCCGTCAGTTTGCGAGCTCACCGTGGTAGCCATCAGTCGCGTGCTTTTCACATCCTTCTCGTGGTCGCCTCCTGGTGTTTCGCTCCAGCCCAGATCGCGTCGCAGGCGGATCGGTGTCCTTCGACAAGCTGCGGATCGGCTACCAGCCTGGAGAGGACACGCACGGGCCACTGGAGTGGGAGTGGTGACCTGCGTCAAGGACTGGGCATCAGCATGCTGGTCAGTGCGGCTGCGCGACATCCCGCACGTCACCAGTGACCTGACCAGTGACGTCGCGGATTCGAGATCCATGATCCCTTCCTAGCGTGTGGAGGGTCCTTCCAGACCCGCACAGATCGAGCCAAGGAGAAGACCGTGTACGACACCACCCACCACCAACAAGCGCAGGAACTCGCCCAGCGGACGGGTGCCGGCCTCGAGGTCACGTTGTCGTGGTCCCCTCAGGACGACTGCGTCACCGTCAAGGTCGTCGACCTTTTCGCGGAAGAGTGCTTTGAGATGGCGGTAAGCCATGACCGCGCCTCCTACGCGTATCACCACCCGTTCGCCTACGCCGCCGAGCAGGGCTTGGACTATGAGGGTCTCGCTCGGCCCGCCGCGTAACGCATCCCACATCGAAGACAGGTCAACCCTCGTGACAGTCCAGAGAACGAACGATGTCCGTTTCGCCAAGAACGGGACGCTGATCCTCGGTGGAGGCTTTGGTGGCGCCCACGTTGCGCGCCTCTTGGGCGCTAGCGGCGCCACCATCGTCAGTCCAGAGAGTTCAATGCTCTACACGCCCCTGCTCCCTGAGGTCGCCGCAGGCGCGATCGAGCCGCGCCACGTGTTCGTGCCTTTGCGGATGATGTGCCCGGGTGCCGAGCTCCTACGCGGGCGAGCAGTGAGTTTGGACGAAGCTGCCCGCACCGTCTCCGTCGCCACCGATGTCGGCATGGTCGACGTGGAATACGAACGGCTGGTGATCGCGCTGGGATCAACCGCGCGCATGCTGCCGATCCCGGGACTTGCCGAGCATTCCATCGCGTTCAAGAACCTCGCCGATGCGATTCACTTGCGCAACCGGGTCATCCGCAAGCTCGATCTCGCCGAGACCGACCCTGCCATGGCGGCGCGCTCTCTCACATTCGTCTTTGCAGGCGCAGGCTATGCCGGCGTCGAGGCGCTCGCGGAGACGATGCAGCTCGTTCACGACGCGATGCGCCACTACCCGCGGCTGCGCGACGTCCCGCAACGCTGGGTCCTCGTGAACGCAGGCCCCAGAATCCTCGCCGAAGTTCCGTCGAGACTCGCCGATTACACGGCGAGGCAGTTGCGACGGCGCGGTGTCGAGATTCTGAACTCGTCGACGGTGGCATCGGTCGATGCCCACGCCGTCACACTCTCCGACGGGCGACACATCGACACCGACACCCTCGTCTGGACTGCCGGCGTCGTTGCGAACCCCCTCCTACAAGAACTCGGCCTGCCGCTTGATGACCGTGGCCGGATCATCGTCGATTCGTCACTCCGCGTCGAAGGCCGCAGCAACATCTGGGCGCTCGGTGACGGCGCTCGAGTGCCCAACGCAGCGACTCCGGGGCGGCCCGATCCGCCCACCTGTCAGCATGCCCTGCGCCAGGCACGTGCACTCACCCGGTCCCTCCGTGGCGGCACGCAGCCTTACGCCTATCGAAGCATTGGGGAGGGAGCCACGCTTGGCCGCGACAAGGGCATTGCGCGCGTCTTTGGTCTCCATTTCCGGGGCCGTCCGGCCGCGCTGATCACTCGGGCCTACCATCTCAGCGCGGTACCACTGTGGTCACGACGGCTCCGGATCCTCAGTGACGGCCTGCTCTCAGTGGTGTTCCGACGCGACATCGTCGAGCTCGGCACAGTCGAGGTTCCGCGCATCGCCTCTTGAACCCTGATCCACCGGTGGTGGTGCGGAGTTGAATCGCCCGGCTCTCCGGAGGGTGCTGATCTAGCAAGAAGAATGAGATCGTGTCAGCACCAAGGGGAGTACGACGAGTAGTTCCGTGACAGGGCGGTACGCATGTACCGCGACCGACTGGCCAGCCAAGGGCTGATCCATCACTCCCGTCTCCGAACTCTCCACCAACCCCCAAGTCCACCGACGAGCTACGCGCCCGTCTACGGGCGCTCCCGCACGCCCTCACGCTACACGACGCCTGACGCGCGGGTTCGGAGCGCAAATCGGGCATACCGTGACGCAAAGCGCGCCCAAAGTGCGCCATTACGAGACCTGGCGCCCCAAGGCGATCAGCGCGAATCGCTCCCTTGCAGGTCATCCCTGTAGGAGCGGGGCCGGTCAAGAGGGTTGGCCAGTCCTTCTTCTTGCCCCGCGACGTCCTTGCTGGCGCGCCGATGAGGGGTCGGGGTCAAGGCTCGGACGTAGTCCGACCGCGCAGCGGCCGGAGGGCCTTGACGCCGATCCCGTTCGGCGCAGTCTGTTTAGCTGTCGCGTGGGCTGGGTGGTCCTTGTTGTTGTCGAAGGGGTGGGGCGTGGCTCGCATCAGGGCCGGCGTCTCCGGTGGGAGCAGGCGTGGTGCCGCTCGGTCATCCCTTCGCGACGCCCAGCCCGCGGGTGCGGGGCGGGGGTCGCATGATGGGGTGCGCGCCGTCGTGAGGGACTCGGTCGGTCGGGGTCAATCAGAACGCGCGACCTCGCCGCGAAGGAGATGTTCGGCGGGGGTCATGACCTGCACGACCCGCGCCGACCGAGTGATCTGGTGGTTCATGCCGCCTCCCGCGGCGGGTGGTGGAGTGCTCGGACGTGGTGGTCGCGCAGCGCGTAGTAGACCAGCTCGATCTGGGTGCGGGCGGCGGCCACGACACCGATGTTGCGGCCCCGTCGGGCAGCGACACGTTCTCGGACCGCACCCACCTTGGTGTGGGCGGGCAGAAGCTGCACCGACTCCACCGCGGCCCAGCGGACCAGCCGGGAGCCCTGCTTGGTGATCCGACCCCGGTGGACGTGGGTGTCGGACTCGCGGTGCTTGGGGGTCAGCCCGGCCCAGCAGGCCAGCTGAGCGGCGGTGTTGAACCGGGTGACGTCGCCGACCTCGGCGACGAACACCGCGCCCAGGACCGGACCGATCCCCGGGATCTGCTGGACCGCCAGATATCCAGGGTCGCGGGCCAGCCGACCGCGGACGATGCCGGCGAACAGGTCGATCTCGAAGTCCAGGTCCTCGATCACCCGCCGCAGCGAACGGACCCGGGCCACATAGGGGCCGGGCAGCCGCCCGCCGTCGACGAGCCGGTCCAGCACCTCGGTGCCGGCGACCCCGAACAGGTCGCTCAGCGAGACCGGGACCCCGCACTTGGCCAGCACCGCGTGCACCTCGGCCTTGCAGTGCGAACGCAACCCCACCAGCTTGGCGCGGTGCCGGACCAACTCGCGTAGCTCGCGAGTCTCCGGCGGCGCGATCCACGCCTCCGGAAGCCGACCCATCCGCAACAGGTCGGCCAGGTCCTTGGCGTCCCGCTCGTCGTTCTTGACCCGCCGGTACTCGAAGGCCTTGACCCCCAACGGGTGCGCCAGATGCACCCGAGCGCCCGCCGCTTGGAGGGCGTCGACCGCCCAGTACCAGCCGTAGGTCGCCTCCAAGACGACCTCCGGATCCACCCCGGCCCGAGCCAACACCCGGTTCAACGAGTCGATGTCGTTGGGGATCCGCACCGACTCCAACACCTCACCGGCATCGGTGGTCCGCACCAACACGGTGCGCCGCCGGTGAAGATCGATACCAACGAACTGATGCCCTGCGTACTCTGACATGAGGGGCCTCCTTCGTCGTAGACGTGAGTACACCCCCAGCATCCGCCGGGGACGCGCGAGGAGCGGAGGCCCCGCTCCTACATCGCATCAGAGTCGGTTCTCTCCAGAAGCGCGACGCACTCCACATGACCGGTCATCGGGAAGAGGTCGAAGGCCCGCAGGGCGGTCAGCGAGTAGCCGAGGCCGGCGAACGTCGCGACGTCACGGGCCAGGGCGGCGGGGTCGCAGGCGACGTACGCGACCGCGCGCGGGGAACGGTCGGCGACCTGGGAGACGACCTTGCCACGTGCGCCCTCGCGTGGCGGGTCGAGGACGACGAGGTCGAAGGGCTCGTCCAGGGCCGTGGCCAGCACCCGGCCGACGTCGCCGCGCAGCACCCGGACGCCGTGGGGCAGGTTCGCTGCGGCGTCCCGAGCGGCGCCTGGGTGACCCTCGACAGCGACGACGCGCTCGGGTCCGACCAGGTCGGCGAGGAAGGCCGCGAAGAGCCCGACGCCGGCGTAGAGGTCGAGCACCCGCTCCCCCGGCTGGGGGTCGAGGAGGTCGAGCACGGTCTCGACGAGCACCCGCGGGGCACCCGGGTGGACCTGCCAGAAGCCGTCCTCGGCGACGGCGAAGTCGTGGCTCGAGCCGGCGGCAGCGACCGTCTCGAGCGGGGACGGCGACTCGGCACCGGCCGCGGCGATCAGGCAGTCGCCGACGGGCACCAGCTCGTGGGAGCGGTGCTTGCGCATCGCCGGGCGTCCGTCGGGGAGGTGGGCGAAGCGGGCGCGGGTGCGCCAGCGAAGCCCGTCGGCGTCGCCGGGCACTGCCTCCACCAGGACGGGGACCTCGATTCCGGCCAGCCGCCGGAGCTGCTCGGCAACCACCTCGGCCTTGAGCGCGCGCTGCCGGGCCAGCGACACGTGCTGGAAGTCGCAGCCGCCACACAGGCCCGGTCCGGCCACCGGGCACGGCGCCACGACCCGGTCGGGCGAGGGGGCGACCACCTCGACGGCGTCGGCGCGCCAGAAGCGGTCTCCGTCGGTTCCCTCGGTCACCTCCAGGACGACCTCCTCGCCAGGGACCGCGTGGCGCACGAACACCACCCGCCCGTCCGGCAGCCGCGCCACGCAGTGACCGCCATGGGCGATCGGACCGACCTGCGCGGTGTGCCGCTCCCCCACGTGCGAGGCGCCCCGCGCCACCCGTTGCCGCGGCCGGCGGGTCATCCGCCGGACCCCGACGGGAGCACGGCGGACACCCGGCCACCGCGCTCGGTGGACCCGGTCGCCAAGGTGCCGCCCAGCTCGGCGGCGCGCTCGCGCATCGACGCGGTGCCGACCCCGGCCGGCCAGGGACCTCCTGGGTCACCGTCGTCGGCGACCTCGAGGGTCAGTCCCAGGGGTTCGACGCGCATCGTCACGGTCGCCATCGTCCCCGAGGCGTGCCGGGCGACGTTCGCCAGGGCCTCCGACACGATCCGGTACGCCGCCACCTCGACCGCAGCGGTCAAGGGCGGCAGCTCTGCTGGTACGTCGAGACGCACGGTCAGCGGCCGACCGTCACGCGTGCGCAGCCCGGTCGCCTGCTGGCGCAGTGCGCGCACCAGGCCGAGCTCGTCGTCCCGGTCACCGACTGAGGCCCGCGGCACGAGCGCCAGCCCCGCCTTCGAGCCCAGCGAGTTCCCGCTGTCCTACGGGCTGGTCGCGCTGGCGATCTTCGTCGTCGGCTTCGGCCTCGTCGAGGCCGGGCACCGCTTCGCCGCACGAAGGCGTTCCCGTCGCGAAACCGCGGACCTGCAGCCGGCGTAGCCGCCTACCGCTGGACCTGACGGTCCGAGGAGGCGCGGTCGCTCTCGACGCGGCCGCGCCTCAGGTCGCCCGCGCGGACCCGCGTGGACTCTCGCTCCTCGCGCTCGCGGGCCAGCTCGCTCGAGCGCAGCTGGTAGGGCACCGAGGTCACCATCACCCCCGGCGAGAAGAGCAGCCGGCCCTTGAGCCGCAACGCGGTCTGGTTGTGGAGGAACTGCTCCCACCAGCGGCCCACGACGTACTCCGGGATGTAGACCGCCACCACGCCTCGCGGGTTGGCCTTCCGGATCTGGGTGGCGTAGTCGACGATCGGCTTGACGACCTCGCGGTAGGGCGAGAACAGCACCTTGAGCGGAACGCCGAGGTTGCGCTCGTCCCACTCCTGCAGCAGCCGGTCGGTCGACTCGGCGTCGGCGGCGACGTAGACGCCTTCGAGCACGTTGGGCCGGGTCGCCTTGGCGAAGGCCAGCGCCCGCAACGTCGGCTTGTGCAGCTTGGAGACCAGGACGATGGCGTGCACCCGGGTGGGCATCACCTTGTCCTCCTCCTCGGCCGCGAGCTCCAGCTCGACGTTGTCGTAGTGGCGCCGGATCGAGCGCATGATCACGAAGAAGATGACCATCGCCAGGATCGCGATCCAGGCCCCGGCGAAGAACTTGGTGATGAGCACGATCACGAGGACCACGGCCGTGAAGGAGAGCCCGATCGCGTTGATGACCCGCGAGCGCATCATCCGGCGGCGCTCCGCGGGATCCCGCTCGTCCTTCAGCAGCCGGGTCCAGTGCCGGATCATGCCCGAGCTGGCTCAGGTTGAACGAGACGAAGACGCCGACGATGTAGAGCTGGATCAGCCGGGTGACCTGGGCGTCGAAGACCTGGATCAGGATGATCGCCATCAGGGCCAGGAAGACGATGCCGTTGCTGTAGGCCAGCCGGTCGCCGCGCGAGCCCAGGGCTCGGGGCGCATAGCCGTCCTGGGCCAGGATCGAGCCCAGGACCGGGAAGCCGTTGAACGCCGTGTTGGCCGCCAGCACCAAGATGACGCCGGTGACGGTGACGACGAAGTAGAAGCCGGGCGAGAAGTCGATGAACACCGCCTTCGGGCGATCTGCGCGATCACGGTGTGCTGGTCGTAGTCGGCGGGCAGCGGCTGTCCGTCGAGGGTGAGCCGGTCGAGGTCGTGCGGATCGACGTACTTGATCCCCATCTCGTTCGCGAGAGCGATCACGCTGAGCATCATCGTGATGGCGATCGCGCCCAGCATCAGCAGCGTGGTGGCGGCGTTCTTGCTCTTCGGGCGCCTGAACGCCGGCACCCCGTTGGAGATCGCCTCGACGCCGGTCAGCGCCGCACAGCCGGACGAGAACGCGCGGGCAAGCAGGAACAACAGCGCGAACGTCGTCAGGGATCCCTCCAAGCCCGGCGCGGGATCGATGTCCAGGTCGGCGCTCTCGACCTTCGGCAGGTCGCCCGCCGCCAGCTGGATCAGCCCGAAGGCACACATGCCCAGGAGGGCAACCATGAACGCGTAGGTCGGGAGTGCGAAGAAGGTCCCGGACTCGCGGATGCCGCGCAGGTTCATGGCCGCGAGCAGGATGACGAGGGCGGTCGCGAACGTCGCCTCATGGCCGCTCAGGGCGCCGACCGCGGAGGCGGCGTACTGCGCACCTGACGAGATCGACACGGCCACGGTGAGGACGTAGTCGACGAGCAGCGCGCTGGCGACCGTCGTGCCGGCGGCCGCCCCGAGGTTGACCGTGGCCACCTCGTAGTCGCCGCCGCCGGAAGGATAGGCGTGCACGTTCTGCCGGTAGGACGCCACCACGACCGCCATCACCAGGCAGACGGCGATGCCGATCTTCCACGACCAGACGTACGCCGACGCGCCGGCCAGCGACAGCATGATGAAGATCTCGTCGGGGGCGTAGGCGACCGACGAGAGGGCGTCGCTGGCGAAGACCGGGAGGGCGATGCGCTTGGGCAACAGCGTCTCGCCCAGCTGGGAGCTTCGGAGCTTCCGGCCGAGCAGGACCCGCTTGGCGACGTCTCCGACACCCACGAGCCAACAGGATACGGTTCAACCGTGCATGTGGTGATCATGGGATGCGGCCGCGTCGGGTCGACCTTGGCGCGCAGTCTCGAGGACCGCAACCACACCGTCTCGATCATCGACAGCGACCCCGACGCATTCCGTCGCCTGGGTCCCGCCTTCAACGGCGACAAGATCACCGGCTACGGCTTCGAGCAGATCGTGCTGGAGAAGGCCGGCATCCGCCGCGCCGACGCGTTCGCGGCGGTCTCGAGCGGCGACAACTCCAACATCATCGCCGCGCGTGTCGCGCGCGAGACCTTCGGCATCCAGCAGGTCGTCGCGCGCATCTACGACCCCGGCCGTGCCGAGGTCTACCAACGTCTCGGGATCACCACGGTCGCCACGGTGAAGTGGACCGCCGACCAGGTGCTGCGGCGGATCCTGCCCGCCGGCGCCGAACCCGACTTCCGTGACCCGTCCGGCAGCATCCGCGTGGACCAGGTGCCCGTGCCCGACGTGTGGATCGGGCACAAGACCTACGACTTCCAGGTGCAGTCCGGCAGCCGGATCGCCTGGATCGACCGGCTCGGCGAGGGGATCCTGCCGAGCCGCGAGTCGGTGATCCAGGAGGGCGACCTGCTCCACCTGGTGATGCGCGAGGCCGAGGCCGCCGAGGTCTTCGCGGTGATCACCAAGGGACCAGAAAGAGCACTGAAGGGGGAGCACTGAGGTCTCCATGAGAGTCGCCATCGCCGGGGCCGGGGCCGTCGGCCGCTCGGTCGCCCAGGAGCTGATCACCAACGGCCACCAGGTGCTGCTCATCGACAAGGACCCCGTGTCCATCAAGCCCGAACGGGTCCCGGAGGCCGAGTGGCTGCTCGCCGACTCGTGCGAGATGTCCTCGCTCGAGGAGGCCCGGCTCGACCAGTGCGACGTCGTCATCGCCGCCACCGGTGACGACAAGGTCAACCTGGTCACCTCGCTGCTGGCCAAGACCGAGTTCGGGGTGCCCCGCACCGTCGGCCGGGTCAACCACCCCAACAACGAGTGGCTCTTCACCGAGGCGTGGGGCGTCGACGTCAGCGTGTCGACGCCGCGCATCATGTCTGCGCTGGTCGAGGAGGCCGTCACGGTCGGCGACCTGGTCCGCCTGTTCACCTTCCGCCAGGGCAACGCCAACCTGGTCGAGCTCACCCTCCCCGACGACTCGCCGTACGTCGGCAAGCCGGCCGGGCTGATCCCGTTCCCCGAGAACTGCGCCCTGGTCTCGATCCTGCGCGACGGCCAGGTCTACACCCCCGACGCCGACCAGCCCATCGAGTCCGGCGACGAGCTGCTCTTCGTCGCCGGCGCCGAGGTCGAGGACGCTTTCGAGAGGATGCTCGCTCCGAGCGCCCACGGCGGCTGAGGTCGCGCATCAGAGCTCCTTCTCGAACCAGCACCGCGCCCACGGGTTGTCGTTGTAGCGCTCGATCGGCCGGTAGCCCGCCCGCTCGTACATCGCGATCGCCTCGTGAAGGGTGTCGTTGGTGTCCAGGCGGACGACGGTGTGGCCGCGGTCGCGGGCGAGGTCCTCGAGGTGCCGCAGCAGCCGTGCGCCCAGCCCGGCGCCGCGCCAGCTGTCGTGCGACCCACATCCGCTTGATCTCGGCCGCACCGTCCGGCAGCCGCTGCACTCCCCCGCACGCCACCGGCTCGCCGTCGCTCATGGCCACCACGAAGAAGCCGTCGGGCGCCGACCATCGACTCGGCGTCCTGCTGCCAAGCGTCGCCGGGCTCGAAGCCGAACCGCTCGCCGATCTCGGCGAAGTACGCCGCCATCGCGGCCACGGCCCGGGGGTCGGTCGGGGTGGTCTCGTCGAACCGCACGGTTGCGGCCCGGACCAGCAGGTCGGCGGTGGCCAGCGCCTCGGTCAGCCGCTGACGCTGACGTGAGCTGAGCGGCGCGACCAGGTCGCGCGCCAGCGCCTCCGACCTCTCGTCGAGCCGGCGCCACGCCGTGCGGCCACGGCGGGTCAGGGTCACCCGACGTCTCCGGCGGTCGTCGGGGTCGGGCCGCACGACGACCAGGCCGTCGGTCTCGAGCGAGCGCAGCAGCCGGCTCAGGTAGCCGGAGTCGAGGCCCAGGCGGTCGCGCAGCTCACGCACGGTCGCACCCCGCGTCGCCGATCTCGAACAGCAGCCGCGACGGCCCGAGCGAGCGGCCCGTCCCGAGGAACGACTCGTCGAGGGCCCCGATGCGCTGGGTGTAGGTGCGGTTGAACCGGCGCACGCACCGACTCGTCGTGCGTCGTGGCGGTGCAGCCGGAGCGTCGGTCGCTGACGATCGGTGTGGTCCCGACCATTCTCTGACTCTAGTCAGAGAACTGGCCAGCGCACCACCGTCCTACAGTGACCCGGTGGCCAGCCTCAATCGCGATCACCAACGCCCACGTCGTCCCCGTCGAGGGCGAGCCCGTACGACGGCACGGTCGTCGTCACCGACGGACGGATCAGCGCCGTCGGGCCCAGGGCCAAGGCTCCGCGGAAGGCCGAGGTCGTCGACGCCGAGGGCGGTTGGGTGCTGCCGGGGTTCGTCGACGCGCACACCCACGTCGGGGTCTGGAACGAGGGCGAGGGGTGGTCGGGCCAGGACACCAACGAGATGACCGACCCGGTCACCGCCCAGGTGCGCGCGCTCGACGCGATCTACCCCGGCGACCTGGGCTTCACCGACGCCCTGGCCGGCGGCATCACGACGGTCTGCGTCAACCCCGGCTCCGGCAACGTGATCGGCGGCCACTGCGTGGCGGTGCACACCCACGGCCGCACGGTCGACGAGATGGTGCTGCGCTCCCCCGCCGGCCTGAAGTCGGCGCTGGGCGAGAACCCCAAGCGCGTGTACGGCGACCTGAAGAAGACGCCCTCGACCCGGCTCGGCACCGCGGCAGTGCTGCGCGAGAGCTTCGTGGCGGCCCAGAACTACCAGGCCAAGCGGGCGGCGGCCAAGAAGGAGAAGAAGCCCTTCGACGCCCGCGACCTCAAGCTCGAGGCGCTGGCGATGGTGCTCGACCGCGAGATCCCCTGGCGCCAGCACTCCCACCGGGCCGACGACATCGCGACCGCGATGCGGATCGCCGAGGAGTTCGGCTACGAGCTGGTCATCGACCACGGCACCGAGGCCCACCTGATCGCCGACCTGATCGCCGCCAAGGGCATCCCGGTGCTGATCGGGCCCCTCATCGTCAGCCGCAGCAAGGTGGAGGTCCGCAACCGCTCGACCGTCAACCCTGGCCTGCTGGCCAAGGCCGGCGTCGAGATCTCGATCATCACCGACCACCCGGTCTGCCCGATCGGCCACCTGGTGCTCCAGGCCACGTTGGCCGTCAGGGACGGCCTCGACCGTGAGACCGCGCTGCGCGCGATCACCATCAACCCGGCCAGGGTGCTCGGTCTCGACGACCGGCTCGGGACCCTCGAGGTCGGCAAGCTCGGCGACCTCGTGGTCTGGTCGGGCGACCCGCTCGACGTGATGCAGCGCGCTCAGCGGGTGTTCATCGAGGGCGAGCAGGTCTACGCGTACTCGGAGCCTGACGAGTGACGCCGGCCGCCTGACGCCTACACCGGCGGCCAGCCGCTTCAGGACCGGTGCTGCCTGCGCGCAGGGCGCGTCGCTCGTCGGCCGGCAGGCCGCGCAGGGCCGCGACGATGACGTCGGCCCGGCGCTCGGCGGCGCCGAGCATCAGGCTCCGGCCTGCCTCGGTCGGCGCTGACCAGCACCATCCGGTCGCTGTCGGGGTGCTCCTCGCGCGACGCCAGCCCGGCCTCCTCGAGCGCGTCGACCAACCGCGTCATGGTCGGGCTGGTCACTCCTTCGATCCGTGCGAGCCGTCCGAGCGGCACCGGTCCGCCGAAGACCAGGACGGACAGCGCGCTCAGCCGCGCCGGTGTCAGCCCCGCCTCGGCGTCGACCCGGCCCATGGCCCGCAGCAGGTGGATGGCGCCCGAGTTGAGGTCGCGGGCGGTGGTCGTCGGTCGTCGCGCTTGCCCGTCGCCATGCGAAAACGTTAGCATTCCTACCGATCGATAGTGTCCCTACTGATCGGAGCGCACGTGGACGTCTTCCAGGTGGCCCAGCGCGCGGTCGACCTCGACCGGGCCCGCGAGTTCTACTCCTGGCTGCTCGAGTCGGAGCCGACCGGCCTCTTCGACCCGCCCGGCCTGCTGTTCTTCCAGGTCGGCGCGACGCGACTGCTGCTCGACCGGGTCGCGCCGTCCGCCCTGGTCTACCTGCGGGTGGACGACGTACGGCGGACCGTGGAGCGCTGCGTGGAGCGCGGGGTGCCCGTCGAGTCGGAGCCACACGTCATCTTCCGCCACGAGGACGACGCCCTGGGGCCGGCCGGCACCGACGAGTGGATGGCCTTCGTCACCGACTCCGAGGGCAACACCGTCGGGCTGGTGAGCCACGCCCCCGCCGAGCGAGCGCCCGAGCCTAGGCGGGTTCCGGGCAGTCGCGGTGCGGTCGGAGCCGGGAGATCGGCGTGTGGTTGCGGCCGAGCAGCCACACCATCGCTCCGAGGGCCGCGAGCTGGAGGGGCCAGCCCAGAGCGATCTTGAGCACGCCGAGGGCCGCGATCGCGGTGTCGGCCTCGATGGTGCCGGCGTTGCCGGCCAGCCACACCGGCGCCTGCACGAGCACGCGGACCACGCACGGCAGTGCCAGCAGCCAGGTCAGCCGGGTGCACAGGCGGACCACCTGCTTGTCCGCGTGCCAGGCCGTGGGGTCGCCGGTGACGCTGCCCACCATGAAGCCGACCACGGGCCAGCCGATCAGGCAGGTGAAGGCGAACAGGAGCGCGTAGCCGCCGTTGTAGAGGATGCCGGGAAGGAAGTAGGCCAGCGCCTGGGCGTCCTCGTCGCCGCCACGGCTGGCGGCGATCCGCACGAAGACCCAGCCGATGCCGATGCCGAACAGCGCGTTGAGCACGAACTGGGGCGTCGAGCGCTGCACCAGCCGCACGACGAGCAGCACCAGCGCGGCGCCGACGCTGATCATCAGGGCCAGCGACAGGTCGCGCTGGGTCAGCCAGGTGACGGTGAACAGCAACGTCGGCACGGCCGCCTCGACCATGCCCCGCCGGCCGCCGAGGGCGGTCGCCAGCTGGCGGCGTACGACGGCCTCGACCGACTCGACCGTGTCGACCGACTCGACAGGCTCGACCGACTCGACAGGCTCGGCGGGGTCGGTGTGCGGCCCGGGGCCGTGCTGCTGCTCGCTCATCGGGCGCGCAGCTCGTAGCGGGGGTTGTACATGACGCGCACGCCGTCCTGGACGCCGATCCGGCCCTCGACCTCGAGCTGGCGTCCGGGACCGATGCCGGTGATCTGACGACGTCCCAGCCAGACCAGGGTGATCGCGCCGGAGCCGTCGTACAGCTCCGCCTCGAGGGCGGGCACGCCGCCACGGGGCCGGAGCGTCACCGTGCGCAGCGTGCCGCTGAGCCTGACGCGGGTGCGGTCGGGCGCCTCGTCGATCGGGACCAGGCCGGACTCCTTCACGGTCTGGCGCAGCTCACGGGCGTGCTGGTCGGTGCTGTTGGCCCACCGGCTCAGGGTGCGCCGGAGCTTGGACACCGCTCAGCCCCCGGTCCGGCGGGCATCCGGCGGCAGGGTCAGCGCCAGCGGGTCACCGACCGGCATGGCGTGGTCGCCGCGCCTGACGGCGACGGTGGTCAGCGCCTCCTCGAAGTCGGCGCCCGCCTCCGGCTCGACCGCGGGCTTGCCGAGCAGGGTGGCGCGCAGCAGCCAGCGCGTGCCGTTGATGCCGATCACCCTGGAAGGCTGCATCGCCGACTTGCCGTCGGGCCGCGTGATCGGCATCTGGCAGACCAGCTCGGTGCCGAACCGGCCCTCGCGCTCGGTGGCGGTGCCCCCGCGGCGGCCCAGGTCGGCGGCGATCTGGGGGCGTACCTCGCTCCAGAGGTCGCCGTGGCGCGGGGCCGCGAACACCCGCAGCTCGAGCGCTCCTTCGGGCCCGGCGAACATCACCGACTGGACACTGCCCGAGGCCTCGTCGACCTGCAGCTGGAGCTCGGTGCCGGGCACCGGGAGCAGCACCAGCGCGCCGAGGTCGACACGGCCGTCGGTGTCGTCGAGCTCCTCGGCGTCGAACGGGCCGTCGGCCCGCGTCGACGCGTCGTCGGCGACTCGTCCGCGGGGTCGACCGACTGGTCGAGCTCTCCGTCGACCGGCTCGTCGATGTCGTCGGCTGCCTTGCGGCGGAACTTCACTGGCGTCCTTCCGGGCTGACGGTCGGGCTGCCAGCCGGGTTGCCTTGCGGGTGGTCGGTCTCTCGGGGGCCGAAACCCCCGGTAGAACCGTATCCCCCGGCGCCTCGCGCCGACCCGGGCAGTTCGTCGACCGCGACGAAGCGGGCGGTCTCGAACCGTTGCACCACCAGCTGGGCGACGCGGTCGCCGCGCCGCAGCTCGACGGGCTGGTGCGGGTCGTGGTTGACCAGCAGCACGCTGATCTCGCCGCGGTAGCCCGCGTCGATGGTGCCGGGCGTGTTCACGATCGAGAGCCCGTGCCGGGCAGCGAGGCCGGACCGCGGGTGCACGAACGCGACGTAGCCCGCGGGAAGGGCCAGCGCGATGCCCGTCGGCACCAGGGCCCGCTCCCCGGGCGCCAGGGTGACGTCGACGGCGGTGACGAGGTCGGCGCCCGCGTCGCCCGGGTGGGCGTACGCCGGCAACGGGAGCTCCGGGTCGAGCCGGAGCACGGCAACATCGACGGCAGCATCGGCTGGTGCCTCGAGAGGCTGGTCGGGGTCGGGCACGGCCCGGACCCTACCCTTGCGCTTGTGGCCCAGCCGATGTACCAGCCGATGTACGAGCCGACGTACGCCGAACGGCTGGCCGTCCCGCTGCGGTGGTGGGCGCAGGGGGTGATGCTGCTGGCGACCTTCTGGCTCGCGTTCGTGGTCGCGATCCCCGGTGCCCTGCCGTGGGTGCATCACCGGTGTGCTGGGGCTGCTGCTCGTGCTGGCGCTGGCGTCCTACGGCTCGGCCCGGCTGGCGGTGGCAGACGGCGAGTTCCGGGCCGCCCGCGCCCACATCGCGCTCGACCACCTCGGGCCGGCCGAGGCGCTCGACGCCGAGGCGACCCGCCTGGCGATGGGGCCCGGCGCCGACGCGCGCGCGTTCTTGGTGATGCGTCCCTACCTCAAGCGCGCGGTGCGCGTCCCGGTGACCGACCCCGCCGACCCGACGCCGTACTGGCTCGTCGGCTCGCGACACCCCGACGCCCTCGCCGCGGCACTCAACGTGCGACCCATCGGTCCGGCCGCAACCCCGCTCCCGGGGTGAGGCGGGCCGCTCGCGGCGCGCGCACTAGGGTGGTGAGCATGGCATCAGGTGGTTCGAAGATCTGGACGGTGTTCTCGCTGGTCGCAGCGCTGACCGCCGCGGCGGTGGCGAAGAAGACGCTCAACACGTCCTGGCGTGCGGCGACGGGCAAGAACCCACCCGAGAACCCCGCCGACCCCGACGTCGACGTCTGGGAGGCCGTGCTTGTGGGCGGCGATCAGCGGCACCATCGTCGGCCTGGCCCGGATGCTGGCCCAGCGCAAGGCCGCCAGCTACTACAAGGCGCTCCGTGGGTGAGCTGCCCCCGCAGCTCCAGCACGGCGACGAGGTCCCCGCAACCACTACGTAGACCGCTGTCGACGAGGGCCGTCAGGCCGTCGCGACGACCTCGGTACGCGGCATCGTCCGCCGCGCGCCCTCGGTCTGCGCGCGAGCGAGCGTGCGCTGCGAGCGAGTTGGTCGGTGACAGGGTCTAGCGCGCCGTCCTGCGAACGCAGCGAGCCAATTACGCTGCGCAGTCGCTGCAGATCAGCTTCTTCTCGTCGGCGAGCTGGCTGCGGTGGTGGACCAGGAAGCAGCTCATGCAGGTGAACTCGTCGTCCTGGCGCGGCATCACCTCGACCGCCAGCTCCTCGTGGGACAGGTCGGCGCCGGGGAGCTCGAACGACTCGGCCGCCTCGGCCTCGTCCTCGTCGACCTTGCCGGAGTTCTTGTCGTGCCGGCGAGCCTTGAGCTCCTCGATGCTCTCCTCTGACTGGTCCTCCTCGCTCTTGCGAGGTGCGTCGTAGTCGGTTGCCATCTTCTTCTCGTAACTCCTGTGTGCCCTGGGGGGGTGCGGTTGGGGGTCCGCGGCTCTGCGGCGCGCCAGATTGTGCACCATCGACCACTGATCGCGGTATCCGGTATCACCCGTGTCTCACGGACGGGTACCGAACGCGGCCCGGACGCCGGGTATTCCCGCCTCTCCGCCCGGCTCCGGGGCCCCCTGTCTACGGGGTGAGTCGTGCCGTTCTCAAGGGACGCCCCGGATGCGAGGAACCCGGCGCCCCGGACGGCGTCGCAGGAACTCCTCGAATCCGTGCGCCGGAGCGGCGACCAGGGCGGGGGTGCCGTAGGCCCCGGGGTGCAGCTCCCAGCGGGCGCCGGCCTGCGCAGCGATGAAGGCGCCGGCGGCGTAGTCCCACAGGTTCACGCCCTCCTCGACGTAGGCGTCGGCGCTCCCCTCGGCGAGGTGGCAGAGGTCCAGGGCGCACGATCCGAGCCGGCGGATGTCGCGCACGAGGGGTAGCAGCCGCGCGACGGCCGCCGCCTGGACGGCGCGCTTGTCGGCGTCGTAGCCGAAGCCGGTGATCACCAGGCGCTGGTGGAGCGGCGCCGGACCTCGGACACCCAGAGGCACTCCGTCGCGCCGGGCGTCGCCCGCCGTGGCGACGTACTCGACCCCGGTGGCGGCGTTGACGACGACGCCCGCGACCACCTCGCCGTCGACCTCGGCCGCGATCGAGACGGAGTACTCCGGCAGGCCGTAGAGGTAGTTGACGGTGCCGTCGATGGGGTCGACGACCCAGCGCACGCCCGAGGACCCTGCCGCGGCACCGGTCTCCTCGCCCAGGAACGCGTCGCCGGGCCGCCGCTCGAGCACCAGCCGCCGGATCAGCGCCTCGCTCTCACGGTCGGGCTGGGTGACCACGTCGACGTCGCTCGACTTGGTGTCGGCGACCTGCACCCCATGGGTACGCCGCTCACGGATGTGGGCTGCCGCGGCGCGGGCGGCCTCGAGCGCGAGGTCGCGCAGGCTGTGTGGATCGGATCCGGCCGGCTCTGCCGGCAGGCGCGAGGCGCCAGTCGGGTGACCTGTCACGTGACCAGTCTCATGGCACCAGTCTCGGGGGCGACTGCGGTCCCCCGATCACCGGCTGCTCCCCGCGGGGGTTGGGGCAGCAGCCGGCCGCGCACAGGTCGGGAGCCGCCATCAGGCCGCCGACGGCGACCCGCGGCACCTCCTCGCCACGCTCGGTCGCCGCCCGCTCGACGAGCAGCTCGCGCGGCAGGCCGACGAAGCGTGGGTCGAGGCCCGGCGTCGCGGCCCGGCTCACCGGGAAGGACAGCCGGTCGGCGGTGGCCCTCGCCTCGGTGTCGAGGTCGTAGAGGACCTCCATGTGGTCGGAGACGAAGCCGATGGGCACGACCACGGCGGCGCTGGCGCCGTCCTTGGCGAGCTCCTCGAGGTAGTCGTTGACGTCGGGCTCGAGCCACGGCACCTGCGGCGGCCCGGACCTCGAGCAGAACACCAGCCGCGACGGGTGCTTGCGAGCGACCTCCTGGCGGACCCGCTCGGCCACGACGGTGGCTGCCGAGCGGTGCTGGCCGAGGTAGGCGCGGCCCCACGGACCGCTGCGCTCGTTCATGTCGACCGGGATGGAGTGGGTGACGAAGATGAGATGGGCGCCGTTGCGGACGTCGTCGGGCAGCTCGGCGAGAGCGGCCAGCGTGGCGTCGACGACCGGCTCGACGAAGCGCGGGTGGTTGAAGTAGGCCCGCAGCCTGTCGAGCCGTGGCGCGCCCGGCACGGCGGCGGCGGCCGCGGCGAGGTTCTCGCGGTACTGGCGGCACGAGGAGTACGACGAGTAGGCGGAGGTCAAGAAGCACGCGGCGCGCCTCACCCCGTCGTCGCGCATCTGGGTGACCGCCTCGGCGAGGTAGGGGTCCCAGTTGCGGTTGCCCCAGTAGACCGGGAGGTCGAGACCCGCACCGGTGAGGTCCTCCCTGATCGCGGCCAGCAGGGCGCGGTTCTGGTCGTTGATCGGTGACCGGCCGCCGAAGAGGTGGTAGTGCTCGCCGACCTCCTCGAGCCGCTCGCGCGGGACGCCGCGACCGCGGGTGACGTTCTCGAGGAAGGGGATGACGTCGTCAGGGCGCTCCGGCCCTCCGAACGACACCAGCAGCAGGGCGTCGTACGGGCTGACGTCGGGGACCATGGGCCCATCGTAGGGACGCGGGCCCTACTGTCTGGGTCGATGCTCACCGCCTACCGCCGGATCCTGGCCGTGCCGGGCGCGCTGCGGTTCAGCGCCACCGGCCTCGTGGGCCGCCTGCCCATCTCCATGCAAGGGCTCGGCATCGTGCTGCTGGTCGTGGACGTGACCGGCTCCTACGGCTATGCCGGAGCCGTCGCCGGGGCGACGACCATCGCGAACGCCGGTGCGGCGATCCTCCAGGGCAGGTACCTCGACCAGCTGGGGCAGAGCAGGCTCCTGCCCGCGCTGATCCTGACCTGGGGCGTCGGCGCTGGCCCTGCTCATCGCGTCGGTGCACGGCGAGTGGCCGAGCTGGACGGCGTTCGGGTTCGCCGTCGTCGCGGGCGCCATGCTGCCGCCCGTCGGCACCTGCGTGCGCGCACGGTGGTCGCACGTCCTCGACGTGCCACGGCAGGTGCAGACGGCCTACGCCCTGGAGTCGGTGGTCGACGAGGCCGTGTTCATCACCGGCCCGATCCTGGTCACCGCGCTGGCCACGGCCTGGGACCCCGTCGCCGGCCTCGCGGCCGCGATACTGGCCGGCGTAGGGGGCACGCTGTTCCTGTCGGCCCAGCGCGCCACCGAGCCACCCGGCCACCCCCGAGCTGCGGTCGTCGACGGGCAGCCCGTCGGGCCGCGGATGCCGTGGCGGACCGTCCTCCCTCTGGCCGTGGTCGCGCTCGCGCTCGGCTCGTTGTTCGGGGCGGCCGAGGTGACGACGGTGGCCTTCGCCGAGGAGCACGGCGTCCCGGGCCTGACCGGCGTCCTGCTCGCCTTCTGGGCGCTCGGCAGCCTGCTCGCCGGCGTGATCACCGGAGCGATCCACTGGACGAAGGGCCCGTCGACCCGGCTCAAGGTCGGCACCGCCGCGCTCGCCGCCAGCATGGCTCCCCTCGGCCTGATCGACGCGGTCTGGCTGATGGCGGCGGCGCTGTTCGTGGCCGGCTTCGCGATCGCGCCGTCGCTGATCGCCACCATGTCCCTGGTGGAGCAGTCGGTGCCGTCGGCGCGGCTGACCGAGGGGATGGCCTTCATCCACACCGGCCTGGCCGCCGGGCTGGCCCCTGGCGCGGCCCTCAGCGGCGTGGTGGTCGACGCTGCCGGCGCCTCACCGGCGTACCTCGTCTCCGCGGGGGCCGGCGTGATCGCCGCCCTGGCCGCCCAGACCCTGCCGCGGCCTCGATCGCTCGCTGGTTGAGGCAAGGCGCGCAGCGGGCCTGTCCGACGCAAGACCCCGCTACCGCGATCCGGGTCGCCGTGCCCGGCACCGGTTCAACGTGCCGTGACGGTGCCACGCTCACGGCCGGTCCGGGTTGTGGCGGCGGAACGACGGTGGGCTACACGTTGGCCGGACCCGCCGGCATCGGCGCCCGCCAGTGCAGGCGCAGGGCGAGCAGCCGCCAGACCAGGCACACCCCCGCACCGGCGACCGCCACGATGATCGTCGGTTGTCCGAGCTGGTCGAGGACGACCACCACGGCCGCCCCGGCCAGAGCGGGCGAGGCGTACAGCTCGCCGCGGAAGACCTCGGGAACGCGGCCGGCCAGCAGGTCCCGGGCGATGCCGCCGCCGATCGCGGTGACCAAGCCCATCAGGGCGGCGGGCACCGGCTCGAGGCCGTACTCGAGCGCCTTGAGTGCGCCGGTGACGCAGAACAGGGCGATGCCGAAGGCGTCGAAGACGACGACCATCCGCTCGACCCGGCCGACCACCGGGTGGAAGGCGAAGGTGAGCAGCCCCGCCGCCACCGGGACGATGAGGTAGCGCCAGTCGGCCAGCGCCGCGGGTGGGGTGGCGCCGATGAGGACGTCACGCAGGAAGCCGCCTCCGAGACCCGTGGTGCCGGCGAGCACCAGCGCCCCGAAGAGGTCGAGGTCGCGGCGGACGGCGACCAGGGCGCCGGAGATCGCGAACACGAAGATGCCGACGAGGTCGACGACGACCAGCAGGGTTGTGGACGACACCCGGACAGGTTAGGGCTGGTGGGGGGTCGCCCAGGCGTAGGCTCCGCCTCATCGAAGCAGTCATCGGAGCAGACCGGAGCCCGGCCCGACAGCCCCCGACCACGGAGGCTGGTCCGGGGCGGAAGGAGAACGACGAGCAGATGGTGCACCTCACCCTCGCGGGTCTCAGCGAGGACGGGAAGCGCCTGCTGCTCGTGTCCGACGCCGGAGTCGAGTTCACCCTCGACATCGAGCCCAAACTCAGGGCCGTCCTGCGCGGCGACAGTCACGCTAGGGCCCGCCTCGGCCAGTTGGAGATCAAGATGGACAGCGTCCTGCGACCCCGTGACATCCAGGCGCGTATTCGCGCCGGCGAGACCCCCGAGAGCGTGGCCGCCGCGGCCCAGACGGCGGTCGAGAAGATCATGCCGTACGCCGCGCCGGTGCTCGCCGAGCGCGAGCACGTCACCCAGCGCGCCCAGCGTGCCTCGATCCGGCGTCCGGCCCCGTCCGGGGGCGCACCGACCGGCAGCCGCACCCTCGGCGACGCGGTGGCCGGACACCTCCGCGCCCAGAACGTCGACCCCGGCGCGGTCGACTGGGACGCCTGGCGCCGCGAGGACGGCCGCTGGACGCTGACGGCGGTGTTCCGGGCCGAGGCCCGCGAGGGGCAGGCGGCCTTCACCTTCGACGCCCCCGGCAACTACGTCTCCGCCGACGACGACGACGCCCGCTGGCTGATCGGCGACACGGTCGCCGGCCCGGCCCCGCAGCGCCCAGCCGCTGGTCAGGGCACGGGTCACAGCACGGGCCAGGACGACCTGGCCGGCGTCCGCCGGCGCCGACTCGCCGCCGTACCCGCCGACGAGCTGCCGCTCGGCGAGGACGCCATCGACCTGGTCGCCGACGACCACCCGCGACGAGCACCGTGACGACACGTCGGCGGCTGACTCCTTGGGCGCCGAGGCGCCGGTGGAGGCCTACCTCGACGAGCCGGACCCGCTGACCCGCACCTCCGAGCTCGACCGGGTCGACGACGACCCCGACGACCCTCGCGACGACCCTCACGACGACTCCGGCGACGACCACCGCAGCGACGAACCCGCCGGCCGGCCGGCCAAGCGCAAGGGACGGGCCTCGGTGCCGAGCTGGGACGAGATCATGTTCGGCGGCGGCAAGCACGATTAGTTTGGGCTCGCTCCGCTCGCCTGTTCGCCGCGTCCCCTGTCGGTGGTCGGGGCTAGCGTCGGGTCCATGGGTGGCAGGACGACCAGCGACGTGCTGGTGCCGGAGCTGTGGGTCGCTCGCCTGGCCTCCGTCGCGTTGGCGCTGCCCGACGCCTATCAGGAGGAGGCGTGGGTCGGCGAGCGGTGGCGGGTGCGCGGGCGCACCTTCGCCCACGTCCTGGCGGTCGAGCCCGGCCGGCCGCGCGCCTACTCCGACGCGGTCGGCAGCGACGGGCCTCATGTCGTGCTGACGTTCCGCGCCGAGCCCGAGGAGCTCGAGGCGATCGTCCGGTCCGGGCCGCGCTACTTCAAGGCCCGCTGGGGACACGACGTCGGTGGCGTGGTCATCGACGACGACGTCGACTGGGACGAGGTGCGCGAGCTGGTCACCGAGAGCTACTGCCGGCTGGCGCCGCAGAAGCTGGTCAGGCTGGTGGACCGGCCACCGGCCGCGCCGGGTCGCTGACCCAGTCGCTCCACGACCCGGCGTAGAGCGCCGCGGGCACCCGTGCGACGGCCAGCGCCAGCAGGTCGTGGCACGCCGTCACGCCGGAGCCGCAGTACGCCGCGACGTCGGCGCCGGGGACGGCGCCCACCGCTGCGTAGATGCGGCGCAGCTCGTCGGGGCTCTTGAACCGGCCGTCGGCGCCGAGGTTCTCGGCCGTCGGCACGTTGACCGCGCCGGGCACGTGCCCGGCGACCGGGTCGATCGGCTCGTGCTCGCCGGCGTACCGCTGGGGTGCCCGAGCGTCGACGAGGACCTCCACGGCCAGCACGTCCTCGGGCTCCACCACGGGCAGGTGACCGGGGTTGGCTTCGAAGTCGCCGGGCTCCGGGGTGACCAGGCCCTCCTCGCGCGCACCGCCGGCGTCCAGCCACGCGGCCCAGCCGCCGTCGAGGACCCGCACCTCAGCGTGTCCGTGGTAGCGCAACAGCCACCACGCCCGCGCGGCCGCACGGCCGCCCCAGTCGTCGTACACCACGACCGGGCGGTCGCCGCGCACGCCCGCCCGCCGCATCGCCGACTCGAAGGCGGCCGTCGCCGGCAGGGGGTGACGACCGCCCGGCTCTCCCGGCGGCGCGGGCGGTGCGGCGAGGTCGTCGTCCACGTCGACGTACACCGCGCCCGGGACGTGCCCCGACTCGTACGCCGGCCTGCCGTCGGCCAGGCCTGTCTGGTAGCGGATGTCCAGGACGGTCAACCGGGCCCGGACCGTCGGCCAGCTGGGCCGCCAGGTCGCGAGCGGAGACGAGGGGGGACGTCATAGGAGCATCCTGGCCTGCGAGGCGGTGTGACAGGATCACGACCCGTGGCTGAGCTCCAGTTCTTCACCGGCACGATGGACTCCGGCAAGAGCACCCTGGCGCTCCAGACCAACCACAACCACGCCGCGCGCGGCCGGGTCGGCCGCATCTTCACCACTCATGACCGGGCGGGCGAGTCGATCCTCTCCAGCCGCCTGGGCCTGCAGCACGACGCCATCGAGGTGGAGCCCGACTTCAACTTCTGGCGCTACGTCGTCGACACCCTCACCCACGGCGGCCGGATCGACTACCTGATCTGCGACGAGGCCCAGTTCCTGTCGGTCGACCAGGTCGAGCAGCTGGCCAGGATCGTCGACGACCTGCAGATCGACGTGTTCACCTTCGGCATCCTCACCGACTTCAGGACCGAGCTGTTCGAGGGCAGTGCTCGGCTGGTGGCGCTGGCCGACACCGTCGAGAACCTCCAGGTCAGGGCCTTGTGCTGGTGCGGGCGCCTGGCCACCCACAACATCCGGACCATCGACGGGGAGATGGTGACCGAGGGCGACGTGCTGATGGTGGGCGACGTCATCGACGACCCCGACGAGCCCGTGCCCACCGTCGCCTACGAGGTGGTGTGCCGGCAGCACCACCGCCGAGGGATGACCGCGCGTCGAGCGGCACACCTTCTCAACCACGACACGGCTCTGCCGTTCGGCGGCACGTGATGGCGTCGGTCCCCGAGCACGCTCGTGCGTACCTGGCCACTCCCATGACGGGACTCTCGGAGTCCGAGCTGGCGGCCATCGGCCAGGCGGCCGACCACGCCGGCGCTGCCTGCGAGGCCGCCGGCTTCGCGGTCTACGACCCGCGCGACTCGACGTCTCCGGACCAGCATCCCGACGTGCCCGCCGCCGAGGTCTACGCGACCGACCGGGCCCGCATCAGCCAGTCCGACGTGCTGGTCTGCATCGCCGACCGCCCCAGCTTCGGCGTCGGGCAGGAGGTCACGATCGCTCAGGCACGGGTGGTCCCGGTCGTGCTGGTCGCGCATCGGGACATGCCGCTGAGCCGCATGCTGACCGGCTCACCCGGGTCTGACCGCCGTCGTCCGCTACGACGAGCCCGAGGACATCCCGGAGCCGCTGACCGACGTCCTCGACAAGTTGCGAGCCGACATCGTGCCCTCGCTGCGCTCAGCCCGCGACGACGAGCTCCGGCTGATCGGCGACGCGCTGGCCAGGAGGCTCGCGGGCCGGCCCGCCGAGCGCCGTCGGGTGGTCCACAGCATCGCTCCGGACTCCGGGGGTTCCGCACCGTGGAGCGACCGCGACCTGCAGACGTTCAACCCGAGCCTGGCCGAGCTGCTCGCCATCTGCGACGAGCTGGGCGAGCCACTCGGCGCCCGGATCCTCGACCTGATAGAGGTAGCCAAGTGACCCCTCCCGAGACGTCGACGCCTGCCGTGGACACCCAGTACCGCGACATGTTGCAGCGCATCCTGGACCTCGGCGAGCTGTCCGAGACCCGGCAAGGGCCGCAGGCTCAGACCCTGATGCAGCAGACGATGCGCTTCGACCTGGCCGCCGGGTTCCCGGTCATCACCGAACGCGACGTCTCGGCCTTCTGGCGCAAGGCGATCGGCGAGCTGTGCGCCTTCATCAACGGCGCCAGGACCACCGAGGAGCTCGAGCTCGTTCGGCTGCGACTGGTGGGATGCCTGGGCGACGGAGGAGAAGAGCGGACGGCGCGGCCTCGAGGCCGGCGACCTGGGCCCGGCGTCGTACGGCGGCGCCTTCCACGACTTCCCGAACGGCGACGGGACGTCGTTCGACCAGTTCGGCGCCCTCGTCCCCCAGCTGGTCGAGCACCGCCACATCCGCACCCACTTCGTCAGCCCCTGGATACCCGGCCTGCTGTCCCGGGCGGAGGGGCGCACCCCTCAGGCCACCATCGCGCCGTGCCACGGATGGGTGCACGTGCGGGTGCTCAACGACAGGCTGCACCTGCACCTGTTCCAGAGATCGGGCGACGTCCCTATCGGCGTACCGTCGAACATGATCCAGTACTCCGCGCTGATGCTCATGCTGGAGTCGCTGACCGGGTTCCAGGCCGCCGTCTACTACCACACCATCTCCGACGCCCACATCTACGAGAACCAGGTCGAGAAGGTCCGCGTCCTGCTGGAGCGGCCGAGCAAGCCGCTCGGCTACATCCGGCTCACCGACGAGGGCAGGTCGGTCACCGACATCCACGACTTCCGGGCCGAGCACTTCGAGCTCAGCGCCTACGACCCCAACCCGGGGCTCAGAATCCCCGTCGCCGTCTGAGGGCCCAGCATGTCGCTGTACAACTTCCACGCAGCCCGCGACGACGAGCAGCTCGCCTACATGGAGTCGCTGGAGGACCGCGGGGTCTGTCTGTTCTGCCGGCCGGTGCTGCTGGACGACCCGCTGCAGTCGGTGTCGTACGTCGGCACCCACTGGTCCGTCGTGGCCAACCGGTACCCCTACGTCGGGACGAAGACCCATCAGCTGCTGGTCCCGGCCGAGCACGTGCGCGCCATGCACGAGCTCTCGCCCGCTGCCCGGGCGGGCTTCTTCGAGACCCTCGACCTCGTGGTCGAGCGCGACGGGCTCTGCGACTACGGCGTCGGGATCCGCAACGGCGACCCGACGATGACGGCGGCCAGCATCGCTCACCTGCACGTGCATCTCTTCGAGCCGCTGCCGGGGTCGAAGGTGCGCATGCGCTTCGGGCCGGGCGACGACTGACAGCCCAGTCGCCAGGTCAGTCGCCCCAGGCCACCCGGTGCAGGGCGACGCCGGCGGACCGCAGGACCTGCTCGCCGGCGAGGTCGGCGTAGTCGGCCTCGAAATAGCAGTCGGCGACGCCGCTCATCGCGATCAGGCGCGCGCAGGCAGGGCACGGAAAGGTCGTCACGAACATGGTGGAGCCTTCGGTGCTCGCGCCCGCGCGCGCCGCGGCCGCGAGGACGGACGCCTCGGCGTGCGCAGCCGTGGACAGGTCCGCCCTGACCCCTCGGGAGTAGTCGTTGCGCGGGTCTCCGTCGACGTACGGCGTGTAGTCGCTCGGGTGGTGATGGTTGTGGCCGGTGAGCTCCCGACCGTCCTGGAGCCGGAGGACGGCGCCCACCTGCCGCCACCAGTCCGAGCTCCGGCCGGCCTCCAGCCGGGCCGCCCTCATCGCGTCCCGCCCACCATCGGGCGCCTCCGTCATCGGCGACTCCACCGCCTGGGGCTTGCTCCACTCCCGGTCCCAACGCAGGAAGGTACGGCGCCACACCACGAGGTCTTGCTCGGCCGGTGCCCGCTGCTCCACGAGCTCACGCATCAGCGCCTCGTCGGGCACCAGCAGCGGTGCCGCGAACACCACGTCGAGATCCGTCGGCTGCACCACGCTGACCTCCGCGCTCGGAAGCAGCGTGCGCACGAGCGCCGCTGCCGTCTCCGGCTCGAGGGCCCGGATCTCCTTGCGCAGCACCGGGAACTCCTCCTCGAAGGAGTGCCCGAGCACGAACACGCGCTCCAACGCGGGCTCCGGATCGCAGAGGAAGGCGGCGTACCCGGCGTGGAGCGACCGGGAGGTAGAGCAGTGCGGTGGTGGGCTTCACGGGCTCACGGATCACCAGAGGGTCAGCTGCTGGCCCAGAGGCTCACCCGAGCTCAGAGCCGTGGCGCGCTCGTTGGAGCTGGTGGGCGTCATCCGGTCGAGGACGACCACCCGGCACTTGAACTGCCTCTCGATCTCGACGACCTCGTCGTGGGTGTAGGTCCCCACAGTGGCGACCAGCACGTCGGGCCGCAGGTTGTGGATCAGCGTCCAGCGCCGGCGTTCGGGCTCCTTGATGTAGACGGCCCCCACGCCGCGCTGGTAGGTCAGGAACTTCGCGCGCACGGCCTGGTTGACGTAAGGCCTCTGTGGTCCTTTGCGCGCCCGGATCTTCTCGTCGCTGTCCATGCCCACCACCAAGAAGTCTCCGAAGCGGCGCGCCTGCTCGAGGTACATCGCGTGACCGACGTGGAGGAGGTCGAACGACCCACTGGTGAGCACGACCTTGTGTCCCTCGGCACGCAGTGCCTCGCCCAGCTCGCGAGTGGCCTTCAACGTAGGGAGCAGGCGCAGCTGGGTGTGCGGCCGGTCGTCGAACAGCTTCGGCGACACGGTCACGGGACCGGCTTCTCGCGACGTTGTGTGCTCGGGCGCCGGGATGAGGAGATCGGGATCCTCCGGGCGGGGCGACCTGGAGGCGGCCGAGCGAGGCGGCGCGGCTCCCTGGGTCGGCATGGCGACATGCTAACCGCGACCACCACCACCTCGGTCCGGGCGTTCGGGACTCCTCAGTCGACCAGCATCGGGATGAGCATCTCGTCGGGACTCAACGAGCCGTGCAGACCGATGAGCGTGGCCTCGTAGGCGAAGTCGGCGCTCGAGACCACCGCGTGGTCGCGGCGGCTGGCGACGACCACGTCCCCGAGGCGGGGCAGCACCAGCGGCTCGACCGGCCCGAACCAGCCGCGGGCAATCGCCTCCTCTCGGGTGAGTACGTCGGCCCGGTCGCCGAGGACCGAGCGCCAGGTCGCCGCGACGTCGGGCACGGCTCCGTTGCGGCAGTACAGGTGACGGAACCGCGCCTCGCCACCCATCAGCGCCAACCCGTCGCGCAGCACCAGCTCACGGTCGACGTCGATGCGAGACGAGGGCGGGGAGTCGACCATGCCGTGGTCGGCGACGACGAGCAGGCGCACGTCGGCCGGCAGCGACTCGCGCAGCTGCTCGGCCTCGGCGTCGACCATCACCAGCTGTTGGAGCCACTGGGCCGACGCGACGCCGTAGCGGTGCCCGGTCCAGTCGAGGTCGCCGTCGTAGAGGTAGGTCAGGCTGGGCCGGTCGGCCGAGGCGACGACCGCGGCCGCGATCCGCTCTCCCACCCGGTCGGCACCCACGAAGTCGGCACCCCGGTGCGCGGCGATCGTCAGCCCGCTGTTGCGGAACTCGCGCTTGTTGATCACCGTGACCGCAGCCCCGTTGAGCCGCAGGCCGGTGAACGCCGTGGCGTGCGGCTGCCACTCCTTGGGGTCGACGTTCTTGTCCCACCTCAGGGCATCGAGGAGGCGGTCGGTGCCGGGGATCCGCGAGGTGAAGCCGACCAGGCCGTGCGCCCCCGGCGGCAGTGCCGTGCCCAGCGAGCTCAGGCTGGTCGCGGTGGTGGAGGGGACACCGGCCGTGCCGGGCTCCTGGGTCGAGAGCAGCGAGGAGAGGTACGGCGCGTCCTCGGCGTGACGCTGCAGCAGCCGGGCGCCGAGACCGTCGACGAGGAACACGACGTACGCCGGGGCTGACGGCAGGACGAGACCGCTCGGCTGGATCTCGCCCGAGCGGTGCTTGACCCCGATCGCCGCCCCGACGGCGGGCACGACGTCGACCAGCGAGCGGGACCCGTACGCCGGCTCGACGAAGCCGCTGTCGGTCACCCGCGCTCACGGTGGGTGCGGGCCGAGAGCGACTCGGCGAACGCCAGCAGCGAGGCGACGGCGTCGGTGCCGTCGGCGGTGGCCGACGCCCGGATCGAGAAGTCGTCGGAGGCCAGCACGCCGGTGTAGCCGTGGTCGGCCTCGCAGTCGGGGTCCTGGCAGCCGGCCGGCTCGAGGTCGATCCGGCTGACCCCGCCCCAGCCGATGGTCACCACGGCCTCGGCCGCGGGAGCCGGGCCCGAGGACGGGTTGGTGACCATCCGGGTGACGACCACCGAGCGCACCGTGGACAGCGCGATCGCCTCGGTCGAGGTCGAGGTGTAGGCCTCGGGGATCAGGTCGTCGGCGGCGTGCTCGTCGGTGTGGGCCACGATCAGGCGGGTGGGCGTGAGCACCACGACGGTCAGGTGGCGCCGGATCTCGTCGCGGTCGAACGTGGGCTCGTGGTGGACGTAGAAGGACACCACGTCCTCGCCCGCCACGGCACCGGCGACACCGTCGGCGACCACGTCGGGGTAGTAGCCCGTGCGATGGATCGCCTCGCGCAGGTCGAGGGCCCGGTCACGGTCGTGCGTGCGCATGGCGCCAGTCTGGCACGCACCGAGACGACCGATCCGGGCTCACCCCACCCGGGTCTCCTCCATCACCCAGTTGACCTCCCAGGTGCTGCCGTCGTCGGTCGAGAAGGCCTGTTCCCACGAGGCACGCTCGTCGCTGTGCACGGTCCACCGGTAGCGGCACACGATGGGCACACCACCGTGGTGGTCGGCAGCCACGAACTCCCCCACGCCGTCGACGAACCGCCCCCGGACCGGAGTCTCGTCCCACTGCAGCGTGCGGCTGTCGAACCAGTGCAGCACCCACTCGCCGGCCGCCACGTCGTACGTGCGGAACGTCATGCCGCGGTACGCCGAGGGGTGTGCCGGGTCGGCGGACAGGAGGGCGCCTTCGTCGATGCTGACCAGCCCGCCCAGGTGGGTGCGCGCCTCGAAGCCGCTCTCGAACTCGTCCCAGTCGGTGCAGCCGGCCAGCCGCGAGCGCAGCTTGCGGTGCCTGACCTGCCAGGTGCCGGTGAGGAAGTCGAAGTCGGACGTGACCTTCTCGAGGTGGTCATGGGCGAGGTCTCTTGGTTCGTCGCAGGTGCGGTGGAAGCGCATCTCCCAGTTCTTCTCCCAGGTCTGCTCGTCGTCGAAGGAGTAGGCCTGCTGCCAGCGGGCGTCGGTGGCGGTGATCCGGTCCCACTCGTAGGTCATCCGCGTCGGCCGGCCGTCCTGCGGCACCTCGTCACCGACCAGCCGGCAGTGCCGGTCGGCGGGCTCACCCTCCCAGCGGCCGACGACCGGTGGGCCGACCAGACCATCCCGGCTGCTGACCCAGCGGATGGACCACTCGTCGTTCTCGGCGGAGTAGAGACGCACGGACATCCCGGACGCTCCCACGGCCGGGAAGGTGATCTCGTCGACGCTGACGGCGCCGTCGAGGTAGGTGCGGGCCGTCTGCTGGCTGTCGCTGCTGGTCACCCACTCGGGGCTGCCGTTCGCCGGCGACACCAGCCGGTGGTGCTCGACGTCCCAGGTGCCCACGAGGAAGTCGAAGTCGGTGGAGATGCGGTTTCGGGCGTCGGCGTCGGTGGAGGTCATCCAGCCAGCCTGGACGTCATACCTGACAGTTCCTGACAGTCTTTCTCGGCCCTCGATCGCTGGCTCAGGAAGGCGCACCGGCGCCTGCCACGAAACCACAGGTACGGGCTCGCGGTCGGCTCACGGGGTTTCGAGACGGGCCCGACGTTTGATCCAGCGTCCCTCCTCAACCAGCGAAGGGCGGTGTCGGCGGTCTCCCGTACCTTCCGGGCGTGCGCTCCAGCCGGCTGCTCTCGATCCTGATGCTGCTCCAGGCCCGTCCTCTGGTGACGGCCCGCGAGCTGGCGGGCGAGCTGGAGGTCTCGTTGCGCACGGTCTACCGCGACGTCGAGGCGCTGTCCGCCGCGGGTGTCCCCGTCTACGCCGAGCAGGGCCGCGCGGGCGGCTACCGCCTCGTCGACGGCTATCGCACCCGTCTGACAGGCCTCACCGAGGACGAGGCGCAGTCGCTGTTCGTGGTCGGCCTGCCCGGGCCGGCCGCCGCGCTCGGGCTCGGCGAGGAGGCCGCGTCGGCCGAGCGCAAGCTGCTGGCGGCCCTCGGACCTGCCCAGCGGGTGCGGGCCGGGCGGCTGCGCGACCGCTTCCGGGTCGACGTCTCGGCGTGGTACCACCCGGCCGAGGAGCCGCCCCACCTCGCCGCCCTGGCTGATGCCGTCCTCGACGACCGGGTGGTCGAGGTCGTCTACCGACGATGGGAGGCACCGCGCGAGGTCGAGCGCCGGCTGGCGCCGTACGGCCTGGTCCTCAAGAACGGCGCGTGGTACCTCGCAGCAGCCCCGGTCGCCACGACGGGCGGCCAGGTCCGCACCTACCGGGTCGGCAACATCCTGCGGCTGACCCCCACCGCGGATCGCTTCGAGCGGCCAGCCTCCTTCGCCCTCGGCGACTTCTGGGTCGAGCACCTCCAGGAGTTCGACCGCAGGCGGCTCTCGCGCACCGCCGTCGTGCGGGTCTCACCCGACCTCGTCCGGCGGCTGCCCGACCTCCCCGACGCAGCGCTGCGTCGGGCGGCCGAGGGAGTCGCACCTGGCGCTGACGGATGGACCACCGTCGACCTGCCGGTCGAGCACGACGACGTGGCCGCGCGCCAGCTCCTGCCCCATGCCGGCGACGTGGAGGTGCTCTCACCCGCGAGCCTGCGGGAGCTGTTGCTCGAGCGGGCGCGGTCCATGGTGGCGACCTACGAGCGGGTGGCCGCACGCGTCGGGTGACGGCCAGGGGCGGCTCCCGGCCCGGTCCGCTCCACCGCTCGGGAGCCGCCTATCACCATGGTCCCCCGAAACCGCGCAGTTCATGCCTCGAGCACTTGTCAATCCTCCAGCCAGGCCTTCTTGGCGGTCCGCCACACGCCCAGGTCAGTGGTGAGCCGAACGCCCTTCGGGAGCCTGTTGTGGCAGTCGCCCGCTGTCCGGTACCGCTGCGGCCCGGTCCACACGAGGGTGACGTTCTCGTAGGTGCCGGCGGGCCACTCCTGGCTGGAGCAGGAGGAGTACGACGGCATGTCCAGCCGGAAGATGGTGTCACGCACGGTGACCTTGCTCGCCGCCTCGTCACTCCACTTCCAGATGCCGTAGGCCCCGAGCCACACGTCCTCCACCGCGGTCGGCCGGCAGCGCCCCTGCTCCTCCCTGTCGTCGTCGCAGTACTCGGGCCCCAACCGCTGCGGGATCACATGCACGAGGGACGAGGTGAGGGTGAAGGAGTGCGGGCCCATGCCGTTGCGTGCGGAGCTCTCGTCCTCCGGGCGTTGGGCGAAGGCGGCGAAGCAGCCGTCGAAGAGGCTGTTGCGGATCACCAGGTTGTGCGGCACGTCCTCGTTCTCGACGCAGTCATCTCGGATGAACCTCGCGTGCACGTGCACCAGGTACGTCGTGTACTCCGCCGCCGGACTGTTGGGGTCGTAGGCGTCCTCGAAGTCCTCGACATAGGCGTCCTTGATCACCAGGAAGTTGCCAGGTGTGTCGGTCATGGTCTGCCGGAAGGCATCCCTGCCCAGCGGAGTGTCGACGCCCTCGCCGTCGTACCACTGCTCGCGGGTCCACGTACGGGGGATGTTGCCCAGGACGGTGCCTCCGATCACGCAGCCCTGCGTCCACTCGTCCGACCTGATGGGGTACTCGACCTCCGTCGGGGTGTTCTCGTCCCACACCGCCCGGCGCAGGTCCCAGGTGCCGCGGTTGTTGGGCCGGTCGAGCCCAGCGTGCTGACTGCCGGTCCGGGTCAGCGACACCGCCGGACAGGCGGGAGCCTTCGCAAGCGACGCGGCGGGCTCTTGCGCGGCCGGCTCCGCGCACGCGCACATCGGCAGGAGGAGGAGCAGCGCCGCCACGACCGCAACGGCACGGGTGTGGACCGTCATGCGCGACCATTGTTCCGTTCACGGGGACCGCCTCGATCATCCTTTCGACGTACGGCGCGTACGCCCCGCGGCGCAGGTCCCCGGCCGGACCGGTTCCTACGCTGGCAGGGGTCGGGAGTGTCCTGGCCGTGTCGCGGGTAGCGGCGTCCGAGGGGGTTCGGTGAGCGACACGCTCGACTGGCGGGACATCGCCCACATCACGGGGCGCCGCTGGTGGATACCTGTGGTCCTCGCGGTCCTGGGTGCGTTGCTGGGTGTCTACGCCGCCACCAGCCTGGCACCGGTGCATCGGTCGCAGGGGACGGTCCTGGTCGGGCCCTTGGACAGCACCGTGACCCGCAGCACGACCCTCCGCGCCAGCGAGAGCCTGGCCACGTTCTACGCCGACCTGGCCCGTCGCGAACTGGTCCTCGTCCCGGTGCGAGAGCGGCTGGGGCTGGAGATGCCGCTGGAGCAGCTGCGCACCTCCGTCAGCGCCACCGTGCCGGACGAGAACCGGCGCGTCGTCGTCGTCACCGTCGAGAGTGGCAGCGAGGAGGAGGCACGCTCGATCGCCTCGGAGATCGTGACGGAGCTGGTGTCGCTGAGTCCCGCGCCCACCGGTGCCACGGCGCCTGAGTTCGTGGGTGCACAGGTAGACGCGCTGGAGACCACCATCCAGCGTCTCCGAGGCCCAGATCGAGGAGATGCAGGCCACGCTGTCCCAGACCACCGGCGAGCCCGAGCGTGCCGAGCTCGAGCGCATCGATCACGCTCAGGCAGGAGCTGCTCAACGAGCAGCGACAGACCTACGTCGAGCTGGTGTCGCTGGAGCCGGACTCGGACGCCGGCGGGTTGGCGGTGCTGGACGACGTCGCCAGCGTCACCCACGCCGGACGCGCCTCGCCGAGCACCGGCGCCCTGGTCGGTGCAGCGGCAGGCGCGGTCGTCGGACTCGTGCTGGTGTGGCTGCTGGACAGGCGAAAGCGCGCCCGGGACGTCGTGCCGGAAGGACCGGAAGAGGCGGTCGCGGCCGCGCCGGCGGCGCCGACGGTCAACCTGGTCGTCCGGCCGAGCCCCAGCGTCGCGAACCGCCGGCTGCCACGCGCCGCACCCCGCCGGACCGAGCCTCGCGCGCAGCCGCGGCGCGAGCGTCCGAGCGAGCGGGTGAACGGGACGAACGAGGAAATGACCACCACCGCTGAGCGCACCGGCCCCGACCAAGGCAGCGACGTCGCACGGCCGGTGACCCTGGAGCTCGTCGAGGCCCTGTGCGCAGCGTTGGCCGACGCGAGGGTCACCTACTGCCACTGGAAGAGCAACGAGGCGCTGGACAGGTCGTTGTCCGGCGACGAACGATCTCGACCTGCTCGTGGAGCGCGCCGACCAGGCCCGCTTCCTGGAGGTGCTCGCCCACCTGGGTTTCAAGGAGGCCCGGCTCCCCAGCTCCCGCGAGGTCCCGGCGGTGAGCCACTACTACGGGCTCGACCGGCCCTCCGGACGTCTCGTCCACGTGCACGCGCACTTCCGGCTCGTCCTGGGCGATGACACGACCAAGAACTTCTGGTTGCCGGTCGAGGCGGCGTACCTCGCCTCGCGCTCCCAGGACGGCCTGCTGCCCGTGCCGGCCCCCGAGCACGAGCTCGCCGTGCTGGTGCTGCGCATGGTGCTCAAGCACTCGACCTGGGATGCCCAGCTCCAGCGGCGCGGGACGCTCTCCGCCAGCGAGAAGAGGGAGCTGGAGTGGCTGCAGCTCCGTACCGACTGGGAGCGCGCCGACGCCTTCGTCGCGACCAACCTTCCTTTCCTCGCCGAGGTGTGGCCCGGGTGTCGCCGCGCGATCGAGAGCGGCTGCTCCCGCTTCGAGCGGATGCGGGCAGCGGACCGGCTGGTCCGGGCGCTGGACTCCTGTGCCCGCAGGCCTCGGGCAAAGGACACTGCGCTGCGCGTGACGCGTCGGGTCACCTGGCGGGTCGACCGTCACCTCGCGCGCGGGCCGGCCGGCAAGCGCCTGGTCGGCGGGGGTGCGGTCGTCGCCATCGCGGGGGGCGACGGTGCTGGGAAGAGCACGGCCGTCGAGGCGACGGCCCGCTGGCTCTCCGGTCCTTTCGCGGTGGAGCGCGTCCACCTCGGGCGTCCGCCCAAGTCAGCCGCGACCGTGGCCGTCAAGATCGCGCTCTCGGTGAGCCGCCGCGCCGGTCTGTTTCCCGACCTGGCCGCGCCGACGGTGCCTCCCGCCGACCCCTCAGCGGGCTGGCTCCTGTGGCAGGTGTGTACGGCGCGCAACCGCCGCCGCGCCTACACCCGCGCCCGACGCGTGGCCGCAGAGGGCGGGGTGGTCGTCTCCGACCGCTTTCCCCTCGCCCAGCTCCGGTCGATGGACGGACCGCGAACGCAGGCCTTCCGCGACCGGCCCGGCCAGAGCCGCCTGGCCAAGTGGCTCATCGCCCACGAGGCCCGTCAGTACGAGGTGTTCGCACGGCCTGACGTGCTGGTCGTGCTGCGCGTCGACCCCGAGGTGGCGGTGCGGCGCAAGACGGACGAGGCTTCTGACTACGTCCGCCGGCGCTCCACGGAGGTGTGGGAGGCCGCCTGGGAGGAGCAGGTCGTGGTCGTCGACGCTGGACAGGATGCCGCCGCCGTGATGGCCGACATCCGAGCGGCGGTGTGGGAACGGCTGTGAGCCGCGTCGTCGTCGAGCTCGCCGGGCCGGCCGGTGCCGGCAAGACGACACTGGTGCGCGAGCTCCAGGCGTCGCGACCGGCGACCACCACTGTCGGGGTGCAGGTCGGCGCCCCCCGGCTGGCTGCCGCGATCCTGGCGGGGGCACCTCGCTTGGCGACCGCTCGCGCGCTCGCTCCGGGCCGCTGGTGGACCCGCGACGAGCTGCGCACCCTCGCCTATCTGGGCGCCTGGCGGCGTCCCGTGCTCGAGCACCACGGTTCCGAGACGATGCTCCTGCTCGACCACGGCCCCGTCTTCAGGTTGGCGAAGCTGTCCGCGTTCGGGCCGCCGATGGTGGGCTCGCGGACCTTCGACAGGTGGTGGACGGGCCTGGCACGGGACTGGGGCCGGTTGCTGGACGTGGTGGTGTACCTCGACGCACCCGACGACGTGCTGCTGCGCAGGATCGAGGCGCGGCCGAGGGCACACCGGGTCCGTGGCGCGCACCAGGACGAGGCGACGGAGTTCCTGGCGCGCTACCGAACGTCCTACCGGCGGGCGCTCGACGCGGTGGCCGCGGAAGGCTCGCACGTCGTCGAGGTCGACACGTCCGCCCATCGGCCCAGGCAGCTGGCCGAGCTCGTCCTCGCCGCGATCCGCGACGAGCCGGCCCGGAGCCCTCGATGAGCCGCGTCGAACCCCAGCTCGCCGCCGAGCCGCCCCGGCTGAGTCGACGGGCATCGCTGAACGCACTCGCGACGATGGTCGACTATGCGGCGCGCATCGCCATCCAGCTCGTGCTGGCCCCGATAGTGCTCCGCTACCTCGGCGCCGGCGGCTTCGGCACCTGGCAGGTGCTGCAGAAGCTGGTGGGCCACGCCACGCCCGCCGGGGGACGCCCCGGAGAGGCCCTCAAGTGGGTGGTCGCGCACGGGCAGTCGTTGAGCGACGTGGAGCGCAAGCGCCAGCAGGTCGGCACCGCGGTGGCCGTGTGGGCGTTGTTCACCCCGCTCGTCCTGGTGGTGGGCCTGGGGCTGGCGTGGGTGTCTCCGGCTCTCGTCCACGCGAGCGGCGACGAGGTCTGGGTGGTCCGGGCGGCCGCCGGCCTGCTGGTGGCCAACCTGGTGCTGATGGGGCTGTCGAACCTCCCGCAGTCGGTGCTCCTGGGCGAGAACCAGGGCTACCGGAAGCTCGGCCTCTCCACGGCGATCCTCTTCGTCGGCGCCGCCGTCGCCACGCTGACGCTCTGGGCGGGCTGGGGCCTGGTCGGGCTGGCCGCGGCGACGATCGTCAGCAGCCTCCTGTCCGGCGTCACCTTCCTGCACATCGTGCGCCGCCATATCTCGTGGTGGGGCATCGCCCGACCCGCCCGCGGGGCGATCCGCGGGTTCGTCGGGCTGAGCTGGTGGTTCCTGCTGTGGAACCTCGTCATGCAGGTCATGAAGGGTGCGGACATCATCATCCTCGGCGCCCTGGCGGGCACGGCGCTCGTCGCGACGTACAGCATCACCTCGCTCGTGCCGCACGCGGTGAGCGACGTCGTCTTCCTGGTGATCTCCGCGACCATGCCGGGGCTGGGCGGCATCGTCGGGGCCGGCGAGCTCAAGCGTGCCGCCCGGGTCCGGGCGGAGACGCTGGCCCTCTGCTGGCTGCTCGCCGCCGCGGCGGGCGCGACCGTCATCGTCTGGCTGCCTGACTTCATCCGGCTGTGGGTCGGGAGCCGCTACGACGCGGGTCCGACCGCCACCTTGCTGATCTGCGTGATGGTGCTGCAGTTCGTGCTCATCCGCGTCGACTCGAACGTCATCGACGTGACGCTGCAGGTGCGGGCCAAGGTGCTGCTGGGGCTGATGTCGGCCGCGCTGGTGGTGGGGCTCGGCGTCCTCCTGGTCGGGGTGGCGGAGCTCGGCATCGTGGGCATCGTCGCGGCGATGATCCTCGGTCGGGCCCCGCTCAGCATTGCCTACCCCGTGCTGATCGCCCGGCTGCTGCGGATGCGTACGGCGCTGCGCCTAGGAGCGGTCTGGCGGCCCGCCGTGGTCTCCGCGGCCATGTTCTGGGGCGCGCTGGAGCTGCGCGACCACACCGCTCAACCCTCGTGGGTACCGCTGGTGGTCCTCGGGTCGCTGACCGCGGTGCTGGCCGTCGCGGTCGCCTACGCCGCCGGGCTGGATGCCGACCAGCGCCGGCGGCTGCGCGTCAGGGCTGTGCGCGTGGTGGGGCGATGATGCCCGTACCTCTCGCTCGCGCGGTACCCGAGCCGGACCAGAAGGCGGCTCGAGGTGGGACCATGATGCGCTTCACCTATCGGCTGCTGGTGCTCCTGGTGGCCAGCGTCCCCCTGGAGAACGTGTACTCGGTCCCGGGCTCCGGCAGCGTCACCAAGCTTCTCGGCCTTGCCACCGGGGTCGCCTGGGGCATCGCGGTGCTGGCACGCGGTGGGCTACGCGCCCCCCACACGCTGCACCTGGTCGCTCTGCTCTTCGTGGTGTGGAACGCCAGCAGCCTGTTGTGGACCATCGACACTGACGCGACCCAGGTCCGGGTCAAGACCTACGCGCAGCTCTTCGTGCTGCTCCTGGTCGTGTGGGACACCGTCCGCACCGGCACGGCGGTCCGGCAGGTCCTCGTCGCCTACCTGCTCGGTTGCTTCGCAGCCGCCGTCATGATGATCGGCGGATACGTCGTCCACGGCGCTTCCGGGGAGGCCGGACGTGTGACGCTGGGCAACTTCAACCCCAACGACGCCGCCACCATCTTGGCGCTCGGGCTGCCGGTCGCTTGTTACCTGCTGGCGACCTGGCGGGGACGCTACCGCCGGCAGGTCACGCTCCTCGCCGGCACCTACCTGCCGTTGGGTTTCGTCGCGGTCATGACCACCGGCTCCCGGGCGGCTGTGGTGGCGCTGCTGCCCGCGTTGTGGTACGCCGCGCGCCTGCTCGGCCGCAGCCGGCCGGGCCTCGCCGTGGTGACCTTCGTCGGCCTCGGCGCCATGGCCGTCGCCGCGCTCCCACTGCTGCCCCCAGGGTCGGTCCAGCGGCTCGTCGACACCGGGAACAACGTGAGCAACGGCAACCTCAACCAGCGGCAGGACGTGTGGGCGGAGGCGTTCCGCATCATCGGAGACAGCCCGTGGGCGGGGGTCGGCGCCGGGGCGTTCAGGACCGCCGCGACCGCGATCAACAAGGTCGGACACAACTTCGTCCTCGCCCTGCTTGCCGAGATCGGTGTGGTGGGGCTCGCGCTCTTCCTGATGATCATGTGGGTCTCCGCGCGAGCTGTCCTGGCGGCGCCCCGGGCGCTCCGAGAGCTGTGGCTCACCATCCTCGTCGCATGGACCTTCACGGCCCTGCTGCACAACTGGGAGTACCGCAAGCTGACCTGGCTGATGTTCGGGCTGATGGTGGCCTGCGGGACCTTGCCGCGAGAGCCCGAACCGGACGTCCCCGCGCCTCGGAAGCGAGCGCGACCGGTGGCTGCCCCGTCACGCGAGTGAGGGGGCGACCGGCGTACCGCCGCTACACCTGCTGCAGGAGGCGCAGCGGCCGAGCACCGCGTTTTACTGCTCGTGACGACCGGGTCGGGTCTCGATGCCTGCGTGCACGCACAGGAGGAATGCGGGATGAAGCTCTGGAGGACCCGACGGCTGGCTACGGTCGCCGTCGCCGCTGGTGTGGTCTCGACGGTCGCGGTCGGGGTCGGGCCCCGCAGCGGATCGCCGCGTTCCCGGACACCCCCAACCCGCAGGTGAACCTCGAGCGCACGATTGACCACCGAGCCGTTCGCCGGTTCGACCATGTCGATGAAGGACCACGAGGGCTCGGCGTACGTCCCCAGCGGACCACTCGCTGTGGCTCGCGGACGACAACGGTCGCAGGATCTATCGAGGTCAACCCCGTCACGGGCGCCCTCAAGCGGACGATCAAGGACGCCGACTTCACCGCCACCCCTCGGTTCGGCGGTGGGGAGGCGGCCGGGTACTGGCGCGACCGCGACCTGGAGTCCATCGCCTACGACGGCGCGAACGACACCTTGTACGTCTTCTCGGGCAGCTGCTGCACCGAGTCCGTGCTGCCCGACGGCCTACCGCTTACGACGTGACGCGGGAGGCAGCTTCCAGCTCGAGTCCTGGCAGTCGCTGCCGGAGGCACCGAGTTCACCGGAGCGGCCTGGAGCCCGGCCGACGGCAAGCCTGTACCTCGGTGAAGGTCCCGACCTGCGCTCCTACGACTACGTCAGCAACACCCTGGGCGCCCCCTTCCGGGTGCCCAACCTGGCCCGGATCACCGGCCTGCAGTTCTCACCCAGTGGAGCGGACCTCTACGTGTCGCACGCGTTGACCAAGGTGAGCAGGGTCGACTGGGCCACCAAGAAGCTGGTAGCAGGCTGGACCTTCGACCTGTCGGCGTTCGGCGTGAAGGACGCCCGCGCGGTCGAGGTCTTCGACGACAGGTTGTGGGTCTCCGACGGCTACGACTTCCGGCCCGACGGCGACCCGCTCGCGCACGCCGTCTTCGTCTTCAGCGTGAGCGGACCCGCGCCCGACCCGAACCTCGTCGGCAACCCGGGCTTCGAGGAGGGCACCACGGGCTGGAACAACAACGGCACCGCCGGCGTCACGCTCGAGCGGGTGGCCGGCGGGCACTCCGGCGCGTACGCCGCGCGGCTCACCAACGGCAACGCGACCGCGAGCAACCTGACGCTCAACGACGCCAACCCCAACTGGGTGGCGACCACGGCTGCGGGGACCTACACGGCTACCGCGTGGGTCCGCTCGGACACGGGCACCGGGAAGGCCACCGTACGGGTCCGCGAGTACACGGGAGCCACCCTGGTCCGCAGTGCCGCCAGCGTGGTGACCCTGACGTCCACGTGGCAGCAGGTGTCGGTCTCGCTGAGTCCTCAAGCACCGGGTTCCTCGCACCTCGACCTCCAGGTCTACGTCTCCGGCGCGCCTGCAGGCACCGACCTCTACGTCGACGACGTCGCCATCGTCCGCCAGTGACGTCACCGCTCCGCGTCGTCGCCGCCGTCGACGACCTCGTGGTGCCCGCCGCCTCCGCGCGCGCCATCGACCGGGTGTCCGAGGCGTCCACTGCAAGCCTGTGCGTGCGGGTCCGGTCGACGGCCCGGCACGCCTGGTCGCGAAGGGTGGCTTGGCTGCGCTGACCGACATCGTCCAGCGGGCGGTGTACCGGCCGACGCTCGATGCGCTGGCTCCGATCGACCTACGGCTCTCCCACGGCGACCTCGTCGACCGGTCGACTGACGCCGGCCGGGCTCGGCGCCGGCGCGGACGTCGTGCTCGACCTGACGGCGGACGGATCTCGCACCCGGCGAAGGAGGTCATCCGCCGCTCGGGGTCTGGTCCCTGCGGTTCGGGCGCGAGCGGCGTCGGTTGGGCGCCGGCGCCTTCGAGCCGGAGTACCTGTCGGGTTCGGGCGTGGGCACCTGCGAGCTCGTGGCCGAGCTCGACACGGAGGACCCGGCCGAGCAGGTCCGCGTGCTGTACCGCTCGGTGGGCGGGGTGGACCCTCTCACGCCCGCCCGAGCCCTCAACGAGGCGGGGTGGAAGGCAGCCGAGTTCCCGGCGCGGGCGCTGGCGGCCGCCAGCAGCGGCCGCGCCGCCGCCGACGAGCCCTCGGGCCCGGTGCCGGCGCAGCAGGCAGGGGGCCGCTCCTCCTCGACGTCGGTGCTCCGCACGATGGTGCAACGGGGACTCCGAGAGGCAGCTCGGCAGGATCGGCCGACGCCCGAGCTGGTTCGTGGCGGTCCGGACAGGGAGGGAGGCCGCGCCCGGCGGGCACGGTTTCGACACGACCGGCTTCCGGGCGCTGGCCGCCCCACCCGGCCGGTTCTACGCCGACCCCTTCGTGGTCGCCCGACCAGATGGCGGCGCCTACGTGTTCGTCGAGGATGGTCCGCTCGACGGCGGGCCGGCCCGGATCTCGGTGCTGACGCTCGACCCGGACGGTAACCAGCAGGTGCCCGGCCGAGCGGTCCTGGAGCGCAAGACGCACCTGTCCTACCCGTTCGTCTTCGAGGACAAGGGCAGCTGGTACATGCTCCCCGAGACCGCTGGTACCGGCTCGATCGAGCTGCTGCGCGCGCAGGAGTTCCCATGGCGGTGGGAGCCCTGCGAGATCCTCGTGGCCGACGTGCGGGCCTGGGACCCGACGCTGCTGCGGCACGACGGCCTCTACTGGTTGTTCGTGGCCGTGGCTGCCCCCGGCGCCAGGCCGTCCGACGAGCTCTGCCTCTACTTCGCACCGGACCTCCACGGCCCCTGGCGACCGCATCCGCGCAACCCGGTGGTCTCCGACGTCAGAAGGGCGCGACCCAGCAGGACGGGTCCTGGAGATCGACGGCTCGCTGATCCGTCCTGCCCAGGACGGAGCGGGCGCCTACGGTCGCCGCATCGTCCTGAACAGGATCGACGTCCTGACTCCCGACGACTACGAGGAGACGCCCGTGGGGTCGGTCGAGCCGGGTTGGCTACCGGGTGTGGTCCGCACGCACACCTACACAGCCGACGGTGGGATCGAGGCGCTGGACGGCGTGCGCTACGTGAACAGGTTCGGAGCCAGACGTTCGAGGGACGCGACGAGCGGTGCGTCCGCCGCTCAAGGGCGGCCCATCCCCCGGTAGGTCCAGCCCGCCGCTCGCCACTGCACCGGGTCCAGGCAGTTGCGGCCGTCGACGACGCGACGATCGGCGACGACGTCGTCCAGGGACGCCGGGTCCATCTCGCGGAACTGCGGCCACTCGGTCAGCACCAGCGTGAGGCTGGCGTCGTGGCACGCCTCGCTGACGCTGTCGGCGTACGACAGGGTCGGCCAGTCCCGGCGCGCGTTGTCCATCGCCTGCGGGTCGTGGACGGTCACGTGCGCGCCGAACAGGTGCAGGCGTCCGGCCACGTTCAGCGCCGGCGAGTCCCTGATGTCGTCGGAGTTCGGCTTGAAGGCCGCCCCCAACACGGCCACCCGGGCCCCGGGCCAGGGTCGGTTCAGCAGCTCGGCCGCGAGATCGACCACGCGTTGACGACGCCGCTGGTTGATGGCGTCCACCTCGCGCAGGAAGGTGAGCGCCTGACCGGCTCCGAGCTCCCCGGCACGGGCGATGAAGGCCCTGATGTCCTTGGGCAAGCAGCCGCCGCCGAACCCCAGGCCGGCGTTGAGGAAGCCGCGCCCGATCCGTGGGTCGTGTCCGATGCCCTCGGCGAGCATCGTCACGTCGGCGCCCGAGGCCTCGCAGACCTCCGACATGGCGTTGATGAAGGAGATCTTGGTGGCCAAGAAGGCGTTGGCGGCGACCTTGGTCAGCTCGGCGGTGGCCAGGTCGGTGACCACGACCGGTGTGCCGGCGGCGATCGTCTCGGCGTAGGCCTCACGGAGCACCTCCTCGGCGCGACCGCTTCCATCGGTGTCCGCCACACCGAACACCAGCCGGCCCGGACGAAGCGTGTCGTCGATGGCCAGGCCCTCCCGCAGGAACTCGGGATTCCAGGCCAGGTGGACCTCGACGCCGGCGGGCGCGAGGTCGACCAGCCGCTGGGCGACGCCGGCGGCCGTCCCGACCGGGACGGTCGACTTGCCGACGACCACGCAGGAGCGCTCGAGCAAGGGACCGAGCCGGCTGACGGCCGCCTCCAGGTGCGAGAGGTCCGCCGCGTAGTCACCGTGACGTTGTGGTGTCGAGACGCAGAGGAAGTGCACGTCTCCGAACGCGGCCACCTCTTCGCAGGAGGTGGTGAAGCGCAGCCGCCCGGTCTCGACGTGCTTGCGCAGCATGGGCTCCAGCCCGGGCTCGAAGAACGGCGTCCGGCCCTCGTTCAAGGTGGCGACCTTCGCCTCGTCCACGTCGAGACCCAGCACCTCGAAGCCGAGCTCGGCCATGCACGCGGCATGGGTCGCCCCGAGGTAGCCGCACCCCACGACTGTGATCCGCACGCTCAGGCCCCTTTGGTCGTCCGTCGTCGCACTTTGGCACGGCCCGCTGGTCCCCGGCTCCCGCTTTCTGCCGGATGGCGTCTACGCCTTATGACCGATGCCCAAGTGCGGCGCTGACGCTTTCCTGTGCGAGGAGGAGGTGCGCGGTGCGCATCGTGGGAGTGGCCGTTCATGTCGCCGACGAGACGTCTGGCGCGGGCACGACGACCGGGCACGCAGGGCCTTGGGTCGTGAGGGGGGAACATTGACCAGCATTCGCATCGACCGCACGACACCCGCCGTGACCCTGGTGGGCCGGGTCGAGCTGACCCAGCCGGAAGCACCGGTCGGTCGGACCACCAGCAGGGCGCGTGCGGCCCGGTCACCGCGGCGGCTCGGCCCCCCGCTGGCAGCTGCGGACTGCGCGGCGCTGGCCGCCTCGTGGGTCATCTCCCCCACCGCGCCGGCGCTGGCGCTGGTCGTCCTCGGGGTGATGCTGGCGGTGTTTGCGTCGGCAGGGAGGTACAGCAGCGTCCGGTTGAACCTGTCGGTCATCGACGACCTCCCGTACCTGGGGGCAGCCGTCTTCGTCGGGTACGCCGCAGGCATCGTGGCCGGCGATCTGGCCGGCGCCGCGGTTCCCGGGCTTGCTCTCGTGGAGCAGGCGGTCGTGCTCGTGATCGTGGTCGCTGCCTTCCGCGCAGGTGTCTACTCCACGGCGAGGCGCAGGCGTCACCGGGTGACCGAGCGGCACAGGACCCTGATCCTCGGCTCCGGCAACGTGGGCACCCTCCTGGCGTCGTCGCTCCAGAACCACCCGAGCTACGGTCTGGAGCCCGTCGGCTTCCTCGACTCAGAGCCCCGGACCTCGCGTCCGGGAAGCCTGCCCGTTCCCGTCCTGGGATGCTATGACCGCCTGATCCCGGTGATCCGCGAGCAACGTGTGAGCCGCTTGATCGTCGCCTACGGCGGACGCGGCGAGGCGGACCTGGTCGACGGCCTGCGCACGGTCGACCGTCTCGACGTCGACGTCGCCGTGGTCCCCAGGCTCTACGAGCTCAACTCGGCGCGCCACGGCGTCGAGGACGTGCGCGGGGTGCCGCTGGTGTGGATCCGTCGCCACGGGCCGCGCCGCCCCTCCTGGCACGTCAAGCGGGCGTTCGACGTCGTCGTGTCGTTGACGGCCCTGGTACTGCTGGCGCCGGTCCTGTTGGCCGCCGCCGTAGCCGTGCGGCTGGAGGTCGGGCCCGGCGTGATCTTCCGTCAGCGGCGGGTGGGCCTGGACGGTCGTGACTTCGAGCTGCTGAAGTTCCGGTCGTTGCGGCCGGTCAACGAGCAGGAGTCCCAGACGACCTGGAACGTCAGTCAGGACTGCCGGCTGGGGCCGGTCGGCCGCTTCCTCAGGCGCAGCTCGGTCGACGAGCTGCCGCAGCTGTGGAACGTGCTACGCGGGGACATGAGCCTGGTGGGGCCGCGCCCCGAGCGGCAGTACTTCGTCGACCTGTTCTCCGTGCAGTTCCGCGGCTATCCCGCCCGGCACCGGGTGCCCGCCGGGCTCACCGGCTGGGCCCAGGCGCACGGCCTCCGGGGTGACACCTCGATCGAGGAGCGGGCGCGCTTCGACAACTACTACATCGAGAACTGGTCGCTCTGGCTCGACATGAGGATCCTGGCCAAGACCGTGGGCCAGGTCGTGCGACGGCAGGGGGCATGAACCGCCGGCGTACGTCGCCAGCGTGTGCCGTGGGACGCCTGCCGCACGCTCCAAGCCGCAGGAGCGAGTACGCAGTTCGGCGGATGCGGCGCCGCCGGATCTGATTCACCATGCGTGCAGACCCCCAGACCCAGAACCCAGACCCAGAACCCAGACCCTGACATCCATCGGAGGCTTCTCGATGAGGATCCGACCTGAGCTTGTCGCGCTCACCCTTGCGGCTCCGCTGCTGTGCCTCCTCCCGTCCACACCAGCGGCGTCGAGCACCGCGCCGGCGGCGTCGAGCACCACGCCGGCGGCCGCGCCGAGCCCGCCCGTCCTGGTGCGGGTCGTGCGGGCGACGCCGGCGACCGAGTTCGGGGTCGAGCGGCCGTCCGGGCTCGCCTGGAGCCCTCGGCTGGGCACCCTGCTCGTCACTGAGGGTCGCCGCGTGCTGCAGGTGAGGGCCGAGGGGCGAGCCGTGGGCGTCTCGCGGGTGACGCGCGCACCGCAACGAAGCACGCTGGCGGTCGGCAGCGGCGGCGCGATGTCATACCTGGCCGGATCCGACCTCGTGACCTACGCCGCGACAGCGCTGCGCCGTGCCCGGCCGGCCGGTCACCGGTCGTCACTGCGCATGTCCGTGGCGGACGTGAACGGCGCCACCTACGACGTCCAGGGCAGGCTGGTGGTCCTCGACGGTTCCGCTGTGGTCCGCCGTGGGGCGCACGGTCGCGACGTCCGCACGGCGGTGCGGGGTCTGGCCGGTCACGACCTCGTCGGGCTGACCAGCTGGCCCGGGCGCAACGTGCTGTTCACCTACGACCGCGACACCCGGATGCTCGTGGGCTTCGGCCGCGAGGGCAGGGTCGTGCGGCGCTTCGACCTGCGCCGGGTGAGGGCGAGCGCCGTCACGGGCCTGGCCATCGCGCCCTCGGCCGACACCACCGACCACAAATCCGCCAAGAGCCTCTACCTGACCGACGCGGGCAGCGGCCGGACGTCGGGACGGCTCGTCGAGATCTCCTTGGCTGCCACGCCTCCCGCCGCGGTAGCAGCGGTGACGGCGACGCTCGTGCGTTCGGTGCCGACCTCCGCATACTCCCCCCCGAGCCCGGACCCGTCCGGCATCGGCTACCTGCCGGACCTCGACCGGTTCGTGATCAGCGACGGTGAGGTCGAGGAGATGTCGATCTTCGCCGGGGTCAACCTCTTCGAGACCACCAGGGCAGGGACGCAGACCCGCAACGGGGTCTCCCAGCCCTGGTCCAACGAGCCGACCGGTGTCGGCTACATCCAGGCCACCCGTCAGCTGCTGGTCAGCGACGACAGCAGCCGAGAGATCTACCAGGTCTCCCCAGGCCCGGACACCAGGTACGGCAGCAGCGACGACACAGTCACCCACTTCGACACGGCCGCCTGGGGCAACGGCGATCCCGAGGGCGTGACCTGGGACCCGCTCACGGGCTCGGTCTGGGTCGCGGACGGCGTCAACGCCCAGGTCTACCGCTATCGACCCGGCCCCGACGGCAACTTCGGGACGACGGACGACCTGCGCAGCAACTTCGACGTGGGCGTCTACGGCGCCCAGGATCCCGAAGGCATTGCCTACGACTCCGCCCGCGACACCCTGGTCGTCGGCGACGACGTCTCCCACAAGTTCTACGAGCTCGACCGCAGCGGAGCGCTGCTCAACACCAGTGACACGACCGCCGCCGGCATGCGCAACGCAGCCGACGTCGCGATCGCCCCGGGCTCGGCCAACCCCGGCGTCCGGAACTACTTCGTCGTCGACCGCGGTGTCGACAACGACAACCGCCCCGACGAGAACGACGGCCAGCTCCACGAGCTGGCGGCGAACTTCCCGCCGGTGGGGCCGGCCACGAACCAGCCGCCCCTGGTCTCAGCGGGAACCGGCCAGACGGTGACCCTGCCGGGGTCGGCGAGCCTCGACGGGAACGTCTCCGACGACGGCCTGCCGAACCCGCCAGGAGCCACGACCGTGACCTGGTCGAAGGTGAGCGGCTTCGGGGACGTGTCCTTCGGCAATCCGAGCGCTGTGGACACCACTGCCTCCTTCTCCGCGGCCGGCACCTACGTGCTCCGCCTGACGGCCTCCGATGGCCAGGCCACCGGGGCCAGCGAGGTCACCGTGACCGTGCATCCGGCCGGCAGCGGTACGCAGACCACGGTGGAGACCTCGGTCGCCAGCGGGTCCGACGACGCCGAGCAGGGCCCTGCAGGCGGGGTCGACCTGACCAGCTCCGACCTGGAGCTGGTCACCGACGGCACCAAGGTCCAGCGGGTCGGGCTCCGCTTCAGCAACCTCCAGGTACCGGCCGGCGCGACGGTCACCCGCGCCTGGATCCAGTTCCAGACCGACGAGGTCAGCACCGACGCAGCCGCCTTGACCCTGCGCGCGGAGTCCGCCGACAACGCCCCCACCTACCAGACCACCAACAGCAACCTCAGCAACCGGCCGGTGACCGCCGCGTCGGTCGCCTGGAGCCCGCCGGCGTGGAGCACCGCCGGCGCCAGGACCGCCGCCCAGCAGACCCCTGACCTCTCCGCACTCGTCCAGGCGGTCGTCAGCCGGCCGGGGTGGGTCCGTGGCAACGCCCTGGCGGTGCAGGTCACCGGCAGCGGCCGGCGTACCGCAGAGGCGTTCGAAGGGACCTTCGCGCCGCTGCTCCACGTCGAGTACACCAGCAGCGGTACGCCCCCGACCAACGCAGCACCGTCGGTGTCCGCTGGTCCGGACCTCACGGTGACCCTGCCGGCGTCGGCGAACCTGGACGGCACCGTCACCGACGACGGCCTGCCCAACCCACCCGGCGCCACGACGGCCACCTGGTCGAAGGTCAGCGGCCCCGGCACCGTCACCTTCGGCAACCCCGCCGCCGTCGACACCACCGCGACCTTCAGCATCGACGGCACCTACGTCCTCCAGCTGAGTGCCACCGACTCGGTCCTCAGCGCCAGCGGATGCGGTCACCGTGACCGTTCGTCCGGTCAGCACCGGCGGGGTCACCACGATCGAGAAGTCGGTGGCGAGCAGCTCGGACGACGCCGAGCAGGGCCCGACGGGCTCGGTCGACCTGTCCAGCTCCGACTTGGAGCTGGTCACCGACGGCACCAAGGTCCAGCGGGTCGGGCTTCGTTTCACCAATCTCCAGATCCCGGCCGGCGCGACGATCACCCGCGCCTGGATCCAGTTCCAGACCGACGAGGTCAGCACCGACGTCGCCACGCTCACCCTGCGCGCCGAGGCGGCGGACAACGCGCCCGCCTACCTCGGGACCAACGGCAACCTGAACCGCCCGTTGAGCTCGACGTCGGTCGCGTGGAGCCCGCCGGCCTGGAGCACCGCCGGCGCACGGGGCGCGGCGCAGCAGACTCCCGACATCTCCGCTCTCGTCGCAGCAGTGGTCGGCCGACCCGGCTGGGCCTCGGGCAACGCCGTGGCCATCCAGGTCTCCGGCACCGGGCGGCGTACTGCTGAAGCCTTCGAGGGCACCTTCGCCCCGGTCCTCCACATCGAGTGGCAGCCCTAGACACCGCCCTACCCGCCACCCCGATACGTGCTCCGGGCCGCCGGTTACCCCCGAACACCTAGACGGCCCGGAGCACCCACTCCGCCAGGCTCCGACCAAGCTCCGACGGGCGCCGTCGGCCGTCGTTGACGACGACGACACGGTCGGGTCCAGGTCTGGCGAGAAGCTGGTCCAGCAGCTCACGACCGCGTTCGAGCTCTGCCCTGCGCTCATGCTCAGGGAGCCGCTGAGTCCGGCTGTGGACCGAACGCCGGGAGCCCAGCCGAGCGGAGAGCAGCTCCACCGGTGCCTCGACGTGGACGAGGAGGTCGGGACGCGAGCCGCTGGGAAGGACCGGCAGCACCCCTGCGGTCCGCCACTGCGCGGAGCGCAGCGCGAGCGTCCACAGGGTCTGCGTCGGACCCTCCTCCAACAGCTGGACGCCACCGTCCGACCCGGCCCGGGTGAGGACCCGCTGGATCGCGAGCCACTGGACGGTCCCCGCGACACCGTCTCGCACGGAGGCAGGGACGCTCGCGCGTACCCCGCGCGCGGCCTCGACGCCCCGGCCCGGGTGCCGTCCGAGCTCGGCGGCGGCCCAGGCAACCCGTCGCGCGACTCTCATCCGCGAGCGTGACGGCCGCTGACATGCGGGCGTCTGCGACCGTGCACGGCATCCCGCGTGCGACCAGCGCGATCTGCGTGTGGGTTGCCAGGGTCGTCTTGCCGGAGCCAGGCAGACCGGTGAACTCCACGACGAGGTTCAGAGCCGCTCCCAGATGGCGGCACGGATGCGAGCGAGCACCTGCTCCGGTCGGCAGGGTCGCGTCGAGGACGACCGCCGGGGTCGTGGACCAGTCGGTCTCGAACACCTCGCCGTTGCGCGCCCGGACGTAGTCGGCGTCGTCCTCGGGCCGACGCGAGACCGCGATCTCCGGGTCGATCCGCAGGACGACCAGGACGTCGGGCATGCCGATGTGGGCGTAGATGCGACGCTCCGCCTCCGCCAGCCGGCGCACCACTCGCGACCGAGGGCCGGACCCCTGAAGGACCCAGCTCACGCGTGACCCGTCCATGAGGTGCAGCTGCGGCAAGGGCCACCGGTCGGAGATGACCACTCCGCCCGCGTCGGTGAACCTGCGCAGCGCGTGGTACTCGCGCAGCCGGTCGCGGGCCGTGAGCAGGTGCCACAGCGCCCACGCCGCTCCTGGCACGTCATCCGGCTGTCGCCGTGCGGGGGTCCACGGAGCGCCGGGTGCTGGGCAGCGCGCCCGCTGCCCGCGCGACGTACATCGGTCCCTTGACCGCGAGCGTCAACAGCGAAGGGCGCGGCTTTCCCAGGTGGGTGCGGCGTACGTCGAAGGTCGACCCGAGCCAGGTGGCGACTCCCTCCACCGCCGTGGTCTTGCCCGAACCGTCGCCGCCCACCACCGCGACGGTGAGGCCCGTCCTCTCGAAGCGTTTGCGGGTGGGACGGCGAAGGACGTAGCGGACCGAGGCCCAGTGGCCGCGCCGTAGGACCCGCACCGCCGCGTCGGCAGGTCGCGACCGGCGACCGTGCGGGGAGAGCGCCGACAGCAGCTCGCCTCCCAGCGCGACCCGGCGCCAGGGTGCGGTGCCGTCGGTCAACGACGTGAGGCAGCGTTCCCAGAGCTCGACGCCGATGCCGGCGAGGTGCTCGGCGACCACGACACGGGTCTGCTCCTCTCCGGCGCGTTCGCGCAGCCAGCGAGCTCGCGTCGCTCGCCCTCCGAGAGGTTGCCTATCCCCATGGCCACGGCGTCCCACGTGGCGTGCTTGAGCATCATGCGGACGACGAACAGGGCCAGCTCGAACTCCGGGGCCGGCACGGGCAGGACCTCGTCGTGCCGCACGGAGCAGAGGTAGGCGGTCTCGAGCGGGAGCCGGTAGTTCTTCGTCGTGTCGTCGCCGAGGACCAGCTGGAAGTGGGCGTGCACGTGCACGAGCCGGCCGGTGTGGCGGTCGAGCCCGTAGAAGTGCTCCACGCCGGGGTGTTCCCGTCCACCGGGCGCGAGGGCTCGGGTGAAACCCAGGCGCGACAGGACGGCCAGGAACCTGCGGGCGTCGTCGCGGTGCACCAGCAGGTCGAGGTCGTTCTCGCCGCTCACTCGAGCGAGCGAGCATGTCGTTGCTCTTCCAGTGGCAGTAGCGGACCGCCTTGGCGCGGAGCTCGTCTCGGAGATACAGGACCAGGCGCAGCTGGTCACCGGCTGTGGTTGCCGGGGACCCGGCCGGCACCGAACCAGCGGCTGCAGGCAGCACCGAGGCGGTCACCACGGTTCTCCCTCGGTCTCGCGGCGGAGCAGCAGCCACCCCGCCAGCCACAGGCAGGCGCCTGCGGCCGCCCCGGCGACCGCCAGCACCCGCGGTTCGGGAAGCGGTGGTGTTTCCCTGCCGGCTGTCCGGTCCGTGACGACCAGGCCCCGGATCTGGCCGGCCTCCGAACGCCACTCGAGGATGCTCTTCTCACCCGTGTGCAAGGCGGAGAGCAAGGACCGGAGGCGGGCTTCCCGGCGTTCGCGCGCCACGAGGTCACCGGCGTCCTGTTCGGCCGCCGACGACGGACAGGCTCGCGAGTTCCTCCTGGGCGGCCGCGATCTCCAACGGGATGCGGCCCAGCTCGTGCTCGGCGAACGCCCGGTCGAGCTCGGCACCGGCTCCCTCACCTGTCACGGAGACCAGCTCGTCGGCGACCGCGGTGACGAGCCGCTCGGCTCGGCCGGCCGAGCCGGCAGAAGCGGTGACGTGGACCAGCAGGGGATCCTCGGTGTCGGTGGTGGTCTCGACCCGTGCACGAAGCGACCGCCAGTCGTCCACGCCCAGCCTCTCTGCTACCGGTTGGAGCACGGGCTGACGATCGACCAGGTTGGCGATGTCAGCGGCACTACCGGTCCTGTCCGCCAGGACTTCCGCGGTCAGCGGCTCCGAGGCGTCGCCGACAGAGAGGGTGACACCGGCCTCGAAGCTCGGGGGGTGCAACCGGGCGTAGCCGAACGCCGCCCCGGCGCCCAGCAGTGCGCACGTGCCGGCGTAGGCGACCTTGCGCACCGTCGGGCTCGCCACGGCACTCGCGGCCAGCTCTGCCGGGCCGCGGCGACGCGCGGGCCTGCCGCGAGCGATCGACGCGTACACGTGGCCGTAGGCCACGTTCATCCTGCGAACGCTGTAGTGCTGGACCGCGCAGCTGCGCAGCTCCTCCCCGGCCCGCAACCTCGCGGCGGGTGGCATGTCGGCGATGCGCCTGATCGCGCGGGCGAACCCCGCCACGTCGCCCGGCGCGACGAGCTGGGCGGACGGCGTACGGCTCGCGATCTCGCGGTGCGCGGGAATGTCGGAGAGCACGACCAGGCACCGGCACACCATCGCCTCCAGCACGGCCACCGGGAGTCCCTCGACCGTCGACGCCGACACGAACACGTCGGCGCAGTGCAGGGTCTCGTGGACCTCCTCGCGCGGGACCAGACCGGTGAAGAAGACCCCTCCCTCTCCCGGGAGCCTGCGCGCGTAGAGCTCGAGGCTCGGGCGGAGCTCGCCCTCCCCCACCATGACGAGCCGGTCCTCCGGTCGCGCCGCGCGCACGAAAGCGGCCACCACCGTGGCCGGGTCCTTGATCCCGATCAGCCTGCCGACCGAGACGACGAGCCCGGCTCGCCCGGACGGCGGCGCCGGAACGGTCGCCCCGTCCAGGACACGGTCGATCCGCTCGACGTCGACCCCGTTGGGGATCACCTCGAGCCGCCTGACCAGCCGCTTCAGCGTCGGCGGGAGCGAGGCCGCGGAGGCCTCGCCGCACGCGACGAACACGGGGAACAGAGCGGCCACGACGAAGAGGAGCAAGCGGTTGCGCAGCCGGACGTTCGGCCACGAGGTGTGCAGGGTGAACACCAGGTCGCGTCGCGAGCGGCGGGAGAGCAGGTAGACCGCCAGCGCGAGGATGCCGCTGCCGGCGGCGTGCACGTGCACCGCGTCGTACGACGCCAGCGCCAGGGCCTCCCGAAGAGCCCGGAAGCAGCCCCGCAGGGAGCCGTCGCCCTGGACGAGCACGATCTCGGGTGGCGGCTCGACGTCCGCCGGGAAGAGGGAGCAGACCGTGACCCGCCGCTCCCGCATCACGGGAAGGCAGTGCTCGTTGTACTGGCTGTTGGTGGGCCCGGCCTTGACGACCACGTGGAGGACCGACAGCCCCCCGGCCGGATCATGTTGCAGGTCCGTCGAAGTTCGGTCCGCTGGGTACCCCAACGATCCTGACGCGACGACCTGGTCGGTCTCCAGCATGCCGGTCCCCCACGCGGTTCACTGGTCCCGAATCTAGGGGGACCATCAACGGTCCAATTCGTCAGAGCGACGTATTCCGACTACGCCGTACGGCGGACCAGGTCCATGGGCGCCTCGACCCCGTCGGCCCCCTCGATCACCGCGTCCTGCTCGCCGGGCGGGGCCGGGAGCCCGAGGAGCTCGGTGTACAGCTCGTCGAGGCCGCGGCACATGGTCGCGGTGTCGAAGTGGGAACGGACGCGTTCGCGCGCCTGCTCTCCCATCATCGCGGCCTCCTCGGGGTGGTCCAGCAGCCAGAGCACCGAGTCCGCCATCGCGTCCACGTCGCCGGCGCCGGCCAGCAGGCCGGTGACACCGGGCTCGACCAGGTCCGGTACGCCGTTCACGGCGCTCGCCACGACGGGTCGCCCCGAGGCCATGGCTTCGGTCAACGCCCGACCGAGGCCCTCGTAGCGCGACGGCACGACGTAGACGTCGAAGGTCGCGGCCACGCGCGGAGCGTCGGCACGGAACCCGGTGAACAGGATGCGCACCCCGAGCCGCTCGGCCTCGAGCCGTGTCTCCTCCTCGAGGCCACTCGACTCCAGGGTCGTGTCCCCGACCATGACGAAGACGACGTCCGGGCGGACGCGCCTGACGCGGGCGCACATCCGGACGAAGTCGAGCGGCGCCTTCTGGGCCACGATCCGGCCGACCGTCCCCACGACCTCCGCATGGTCGTCGATCCCGAGGTCCGCCCTGGTCGCGCGGTCGGCCTGCACGGGGATCGACTCCAGGTCGACCGCCGACGGGACCACGACGACCCGGCCCGGCGGTGCGATGCGCTGCTCGACCGCCTCGCGGGCCAGGCGTGGCGCCACCGCGACGTACCGGTGGGCGTAGGACCGCACACGCCTCTCGAGGAACAGGTACGTCCGTCGCCGCATCGGGGACAGGCCGTCGTGCGCCGCCAGGATGTGGAACGTGTGGATCACCACGGGAGTCCCGGCCAGGCGAGCCGCGACCCGGCCGATCAGCCCTGCCTTGCTGCAGTGGGTGTGCACGACGGCGAAGCGCTCGCGCCGCATCAGCGCGGCGAGCTGCAGGCACGCACGCACGTCGTCCCAAGGCGAGATCGTCTCTCGCATGTGCGGGACCTCTACCGTCCGCACTCCTGCCGCCCGCGCCTCGGCCCACAGCGGTCCGCCGGGCATGGCCGCCACCCACACCTCGTAGCGGTCGGGATCCATGCCCGTGGCCGACGCGAGCGTGTTGCCGCCTGACCCCGCGATGAACCTCGTGATCACGTGCAGGACCTTCACCTTGCTGAGCTCGGGTTGCCTCGGCAGCCGGTACAAGGGGAACTCTGCGGCGCGGCAGGGGCGGCCACAGGGCGCGCTCCGACATCGGGTCAGACCTCCTCGAGGACGCGGTCGGATGCCGCGTCCACCATCCTCGCCAGGCCTTCCTCGACGTGCACGGTGGGCGCGTAACCGAAGGCTTCCCGGGCCACCGTCGTGTCGGCTGCCGTGTGCCGCACATCGCCGCGCTGCACGGGCAGCCGCACCACGTCCACCGGTCGTGCCAGCCGCGAGACCAGGTCGATCACCCTGTTCATCGTGGTCCGGCTGCCGCCGCCGATGTTCGCGACGCCGGTCCACGGCGACAGCGCCGCCAGGCGCACGGCGTTCACGACGTCGGCCACGTAGGTGAAGTCACGACTTTGCTCGCCGTCCCCGTAGAGCAGGAACGGCTCGCCGCTGAGCGCGCAGTCGACCAGCCGCGAGAAGGCCATGTCCGGGCGCTGCCGCGGGCCGTAGACGGTGAAGAAGCGCAGCGACACGGTGGGCAGCCCTTCCTCGCGGTAGACCTCGCAGAGGTGTTCCGCGGCGAGCTTCGTCACGCCGTACGGCGAGACCGGTTGCGGCCGCAGCGTCTCCACGGTCGGGTAGCACTCCGCGTTCCCGTAGACCGATGAGCTGGACGCGTAGACCACCTTCCACAAGGACGCCTCCCGGGCCGCCTCGAGCAGGCGCTGGGTCGCCAGGATGTTGCGCTTGACGTACGGCACGAACTCCTGGCCCCACGACGCCCTGACGCCCGGCTGGCCGGCCAGGTGGTAGATCACGTCGACGGACTCCAGGAGGGGGTCCAGCGGTGCGGACACGAGGTCGAGCCGGTGGAGGACGAAGCCTCGACGGTCGAGCAGCGGCGCGACGTTCGCCTCCTTGCGGCGCGGGCTGTAGTAGTCGGTGAAGCAGTCGATGCCGACCACCTCGTCGCCCTGGTCCAGCAGGCTGGCGCACAGGTGTGAGCCGATGAATCCGGCTGCTCCGGTCACGATCGCCTTCATTGACGGGTCCGTCCTTTCGTCGTCGTGGTGGGTGCGAGGCGACGGCTGACGGCGCCCAGCCGGTCCATCGACGTCGCGTCCTGCTCCTCGAGCCCCTCGACGGCAGCCTCCGCCAGAGCCAGCACGAGCACGTCGCGCCACAGACGAGAGGAGATGCCCCAGAAGGCCAGCCCGCTGGCCACGAAGTCCCGAAGGGTCCGCCCGTGTCCGGTCCGGCCGGCGAAGACACCTTCGATGTCCCCTCCAGCCGCTCGGACCGCCCAGCTCCCGAGGTCGCGCAGCGGGTCGGCGTCGAACCTCGCCAGCCCCCAGTCGTCGGCGCCGACCGCGCCCTCGTCACCCACCCGGACGTGGCGAGGGCACAGGCACCCGTGGCTCACCGTCCGTGCGGTCTGCCTGTCAGCCAAGGCGGCGCGCGAGCGCTGCAACGCGCCCAGCGTGGACGCCGCTCGGCGCGAGCCCGCGAACCGGGCCAGCAGCGAGTCGTAGGCCTGGCTCCCGAGCTCGACCGGGCTCGCCTCGCTCGACGTGTCCGACCAGATCATGGTCAGCCACGTGAGGACGCGGCTGGTCTCGTCCGTGGACGTCGAGAACGCGGGGGCCGCGCGCGGCCCGACCCCGGCTACTGCCGACAGCACCACCCCGGGCCGGCCGGTGACCTCGACGCGTTCCACGACCGCCGGCACAGATCCTTTGAGGGTGGGCCGCACGAGCTGCCGAAGCTCGTCGAGGTGGCGGGCCTCCGCCTCGACCTGTGCTGCCCCGGCAGGCGTGACGGCGACCGACACCACGTGGCTCGCGCGGGATGTCGTCGGGTCCCCCACGACCAGGCGTCTCGTCCCGGGCGCGGCTCCTCTGGCCACATCGATGACCTCCAGCCGTCCGTCCGAGAGGAAGGCCTGGAGGGGCCGGATCTCCGACCTGGCCGCGCGTGCCCGAGCGCTTGTCATGGTGCGTACGTTGCCGGGGGCATCAGTAGTCGTCCGCGTACGGGACCGCGACCTGGGCCGGGGCCGTCGGGACCTGGGGATGGTGGTCAGGCAGCAGGGCCTGGAGATGGCACCGCACGGCCTCGGCGCCGTTGCGCGAGGCGGCTTCGTACAGGCTGGGAAAGCTTCTGCATGCCGGTGAACTGGACCTCGGCGCCAGGATGGATCATCGGGTGCGCGAAGGACTCGTGCTCGTCGTCAGCCATCCTGACGCAAGCGATCGCTGGGCCGCTGCCTGCGCCTCGGGCGTGAGACGCACGGGTGAAGGAATGGCCGGCTCCCATCGCCCACCTCCCTCGCGACCAGTGCCGAGCCCGTTGCCGGCTCCTGCAATCTAGGAAGGCTGTCGCTCGCGCGGATCGGGCATCGTGATGACTTCACCTACGCCAGATGCGCGAGAGCGCCGCGGCGCGTGCTCGGCTATCGCTGGACCGGTCGAGGGGACTCGAGCAAGGCCTTGCGCGCGATCGAGACGGCGGACAGCGTGGTGTGCACCCCCAGCTTCGTCAGCACGTGGTTGATGTGCGTGCGCACCGTGTGGGGTGACAGCGTGAAACGGTCGGCGATCTGCTTTCGCGTCATGCCTTGGGCCAAGCACTCCAGGATCTGCCGCTCTCGGGTCGAGAGGACCGAGAGCGCGTCCTGCGCCTGCTCCTTCGTGCGCTCGCTCGTCAGCAGCGTCTCGAGGAGGACGGTGAGCAGCGCGGGCGGTACGCACGTCTCACCGCGGTAGACGCCGTGGATCGCCCTCACCAGCTCGTCGACCCTGGCGGAGGGCTCCAGCCACGCGCGAGCACCCGCTCGGAAAGCAGCGACGAAGAGCTCGCTGTCGGCGGAGTCGCTGACGACAACGACGCCCAGGCCTGGCCGTTCAACCCGGAGACGCTCGATGTCGGAGGGTCGGAACCCGTCGTCCTCGGACACCCCCAGGACCAGCACATCGACGCCACGGTCGAGCGCCCCACGAACCCAGTCAGGACTGGTGTGCGCGATCACCACCTCGATGTCGGGTCTGGCCAGCAGCAGGGACTCCAATGCCTCGACCCAGGCTCCTTGCGGATGAAGCAACGCGATCCCCACCCGTTCACCCGGGCTGCCCACGTCGCTCAGCCCTTGCCCAGTGGCGCTCCACCGGCCGGTCATGACTCAACATGGCCACGGCCTGAAGACGCGAGTGCACTCCCAGCTTGGTCAAGATGGCCTGGATGTGGCTGCGGACCGTGCTGTTGCCGATCCCCATCTCCTCGACGATCTCGGCGGTGCTCAAGCCTTCCTGCAACATCCCCAGGACGGCGCGCTCCTGTCGGGTCAGCGCGTCGACCGGGCTTCGCGGAGGGGGACAGGGCGTCTGGGCCGAGCGCAGCCGCCTGGCGAGCGAGGCGTCCATCCAGGACTCCCCGGCGGCCGCACGTCCGAGCGCGGCCACGATCGCGGTCAGGCGCTGGTCCTTCCGGATGAAGCCGGCCACACCGATCCGGGCAGCTTCGAGCGCAGCCGCCGCGTCGTCGGATCCGGTGAGGACCACCACGCGCGTGCGGGGATGCTGCGCGATCACCTCCCGCGCTGCGTCGAGCCCGTTCCCCTCGGGGAACGAGAGGTCGATCAACAGCAGGTCTGGGTCGTAGAGCTTGACGGCCGCCACCGCCTCCGCGGGGTGGGAGGTTGCTGCCTCGACCGTGAAGCCTTGCGTGGCAAGAGCGTGGGCCAGCGCCTCGAGTAGCAGGCGGTGGTCGTCGCAGACGACGATGCGCATGCTACTGACCGACGCCCGCTGCGTGTCCGAGAGCGAGTGGTAGCCGGAGCGTCACCAGGGCGCCCCCGAGGGATGACGCGCCGACGCAGATGTCTCCCCCGAAACGCTTCGCGAACCGCCGGACGCCCACCAGGCCATGGCCCTGCTGCGTGGGCAGCCGGCCGAAACCAGGTCCGCTGTCGGCGACCTCCAGCACGGCATCGCGATGGTGCCTGCCGACGCGCACCTCGACCGTCCCGCCGCGGGCGACCGCCCTCCTGGCGTTGTCCATGAGGTTCCACGCCGACCGTTTCAGCCCAACGGGGTCCACGAGGACGCCGGTCCCGTCCACCTTGACGAAGGTGACGTCGTACGGCACTCCGACCGGCGTCGCCAGGCACGGGCCCTCGACGGCATCGGCCAGGTCGACGACCGAGATCTCGGGTTCGTCGCCCTCCGTGCTGCGGAGCAGCTCGACCATCCAGTCGGTCTGCTGCCGGACGCGACCGAGCATGTCGAGCGCCTCCGGCGGCAGGTCCATGGTCGACAAGCCGAGTCGACAAGAAGGCCGACCGTCGCCAACGGCTGGCGTAGATCGTGACGAAACTCCCGCATGGACAGGTCATCGAGACCAGACCAGGTCTCGACGCGAGTTTCCTCTGTCAAATGAACGCGTGTCGATGTCCAACGCGGATCCCCCCGAAGCCACGCAAAGTACGGCCCGAGGGGTAACAAACCCCACCTCAGCTCACGCTGAGAAACCCCCCGGTTAGCGGACCGTGTTAACAACTTAAAGGCCCGAAGGCCGATTGCCAAGGCTTAACCCCAGGTGACGTGGAGATGAAGGGCTGGGGTTGGCGTGCGGACCATTCGAGCGGCGCCCTCAATCGGACCTCGATGAAGGAAGCTCGACCATGGCCATCACCCGGGTGTCGTCCTCGGGACTCGGTGGTTGAACCTCCCAGACACCACCCTCGGTGCGCCGACCGCACGGCACGGCGGCCTCCCTGGCAGACCGTCGGTGCAGACGATGTCCAGCACCATCGCTGCTTCGAAGCTGACGGTGGTGGGTCCTCTGCGGGGCTCGTAGCTGGATCCAGCCAGATCGTCCGCGCCGGGCTCGATCCGGCCGTGTGGTGGAGCGAACAAGCACGCCCGACAGCCCGGTACATGAGGGCGATCGTCTGCGCTCCCGCCACCGAGAAGGAGAACGGAGTCGGCCGAGGAAGCGGGACCGTCAACCACGACCCCGTCCACAACGACGACGAGGTCGGAGACGCATGGATATTCATCGAGGAACGGGTATGTCGGCGCCGAGAGGCTGACGCCGGACAGCGGGGTCGTGCTCTGGATCGGCTGACGCACCGCCCAGGTCTCCCGTGGGCATCACCCAGATCTCGTTGTGGGTGCCGTCCCCCGGCACCCCACTGGGTGCGCTCTGGGACGGGAGCTCGTTCGGTGCCGACGAGTCGCGTGGAGCGGCGTCGTCGGGTTCGGGGTCGTCTGGCCCCCAGGAGTCAGTCGCCACGAACGCCGTCGCGATCAGTACGAGCACGAGGCCGGCGATGACCAGCGCGCTGCGCCGTGTCCCGACAGCGGGACATGCCTGTGGGTCCACCGACGGCTTCCGCGCCTGGTACGCGAACTCGCCGCCCGTACCAGGAGACGGGTGCCCATGCGGCGGAGCCACCTGGGCGACGGGCGCATCGACGGGCTCCTCGACCGGCTCCTCGACCGGCTCCTCGACCGGCTCCTCGAGACCGGCCTGACGGGCTAAGGCCCTGGTGTTCCGCGTCGTCTGGCTCGTCCGTCGCGGGCAGTTCCACCAACTGGTCCTGGACGGCGGCCACTTCCGCGGGCTCCGGTCCGGGCTCGGGATCCCGGCTCAGGCTCGGACTCCGCTTTCGGCTCCGGCTTCCGCTCCGGTTTCGGCTCCGCTTCCGGCTCAGGGGTCCCGGCTTCGGCCTCTCCGGTGGCTCGGTGACCGCCGTGCCGTCGGCGTCATCCGCCGTCGGAGGGACTTCGGCGTCGCCCTCGACCGGCTCCTCGACCGGCTCTCGACCGGCTCCTCGACCGGCTCCTCGGGACGGGCTCCTCGACGGGCTCCTCGACCGGCTCCTCGACCGGCTCCTCGACGGGCTCCTCGACCGGTGCTCGACGGGCTCCTCAACCGGTTCCTCGACGGCTCCTGGTGTTCCGCGTCGTCAGGTCCGTCCGTCGCGGGCAGCTCCACCGACTCATCCAGGAGGGCGGCCGCTTCCGCAGGCTCCGGGCTCGGGCTCGGGCTCGGGTTGCGGACTTCGGCTTGCGCTTGTACCTCCGCTTGGCTTCGGCTCGGTCGTCTGTCGTCGACCACCTGTGCGTTCGGCGGGTCGGGCTGCACCGGTTGCTCGGCGGGGTCGACGACCTCCATGTCGTCGTCGGCATCGGCGTCCGCGATCAGGGTCACGGTCGCATCGCCGTCGACCGTCGGCGGACAGTCTCCACCGATCCCCGGAAGTGCGTCCCCGGCGGCAGCATCGCGGGGCACGTTTGGAAGGCGCTCGGACGGCGCGGTCGGGCCATCAGCGTCCTCGCGACGTCAGCACGACGACGAGCCGTTCATGGCGACATGTCTCCACACAACCTCCCTAAGTGCCGACGGGTGCGGATCGGAACGGTCGTTTGGCGGATGGCGCCTCCGCCGTTTGGTTGAGGTGGGCTGCGGAGGCCGATGACTCGTTCTTGGCCTGCTCACGGTCTGTCAAGCCAAGGCCGATGTCCGGGCACTCTGACCAATGGAGTGAGGTCCACGTGTTGGAGCGAAGTTCGCTGCTTGCGTTCCTTGTCGGGGGCTTTCTCGTGTTGTCGGCGGTGCCCGCCAGCGCCGACACCAAGGTGACCGCCCAGCTCGAGGAGTCCAACGGCAGCGGCGTCAGCGGCACCGCCACCTTGACCGCCACCGACGACGGGGACCTGAGGGTCGTCATCCACGCCGAGGGTCACGTGCCGGGCGTTCCGCATGCGCAGCACATCCCGGGGCGACGAGCGGTGCGGGGCACTACATGTGCCCCACGATGGAAGCCGACGTCGACGGTGACGGCCTGCTGACCAACGAAGAGGCCTCCGGCGAGTACGGCGACGTCTTCATGGCACTGACCACCGAAGGCGACGCATCGGCCGAGAGCGGTCTGGCCATCGACCGGATGCCCGTCGCCGACTCGGCGGGCACCATCGACTACGACAGGACCTTCTCCGCGGACGAGATCCCTGACGGGCTGGTCGACCAGCTGGGAGCACGTCCACGTCGTCCAGCACGGCATCGACGTGAACGGGAACGGCGAGTACGACATCGAGGGGGCCGGCGTCTCCACGTTCGCCGAGAACCTCGGTGTGCCCGACGTACCGGAGGAGGCCACGGACCCGGCCAGCTGCGGAGTGGTCACCGGCGCGATGGCGCCGACGGCACCCCAAGGTGGCGTGGAGACCGGGGGCGGTGACGCGGGACCGTCTCGTCGTCGATGCACCTGTTGTCGGCCTCGGGAGCCCTGCTGCTCACGGGTTCCGTGGGCGATCCTCTGGCTCACCAGGCGCGGCCGCGCCCGAGAGTGATCGCGGGCACGCGTGCCATGAAGACGCTCGTGGCGTCCCTGATCGGCCTCTTCGGGTTGCTGCTGCTCGCGAGGCGCTGGTCCTGCGACGGATCCGAACGACTCCCGGTCGACCGCGACCGAGGCGGGGGACGCGCGAGCCCACCGTCACGCGACCGCCAGCACCCTGCGTCAGGCCCGACGCAGCCGCGACCAGCCGCCAGCGCTCGACCAGCACGACCAGCACGACCCGCGGCCTCCCGACCGCGACTGCGACTGCGGCGTCGGAACCGCGCATCGACACCAGCGACCTGTTCTACTTCGGTGAGCCCTTCGAGACGATCCAGATCCCGGGCACGTACGTCGGGGTCGACGGCCCGGCGAGGCTGCGGCTGCAGATGCGTCGAGCGGCCGGATGGATGTGGTTTCCCCTGCCGGTCGTCACCCAGCCGTCCGGGGAGTTCCGCGCGTACGTCGAGCTGGGCGCCGGGCAGTACCGACTGCGCCTCGTCGACCCCGAGACCGGCGTCAGGTCGCAGGTCCTGACGCTCCTGGTGGTGTGACGGCGTACCCGCGCTCCTGTCACGTCCCGCGCGACGACGAGAGGCGCGCGAACACCACGACGTTGCCCAGGTAGCGATGGGCGGAGTCCTCGTACTCGCCCCCGCACGTGATCAGGCGAAGGCCGGCGTGGTCGACGGGGCCGAAGATCGCTCGGGTCGGGAACTCGGTCTTGTCGAAGAGGCGGACTGCCGTCACCTCGAACACCGCGAGCCGGCCGTCAGCCCTCGTCACCTCCACCACGTCGCCGGGTCGCAGCTCCGAGAGACGGAAGAAGACTGCCGGCACCTGGTTCCAGGTGACGTGGCCGGCGATGACAGCCGGTCCCAGGGCCCCCGGCGGCGGACCAAGGCGGTACCAGCCTGCTTCGGCGGGGTCGTCCGGCACCTCCATCGCTCCCAGGTCGTCGATTCCGAGCTGCACCAGCGGGGAGGCGATGTGCAGGCGGGGGATCGCCACGCTCACTGGATCCGCGTGGGGCAGGACGGGGCCGGTGATGAGGTCCTCGACCCCCTGGTGCCGCCGTGAGGGCTCCCCTTCGTCCGGAACAGGCGCGTGCACGACAGGTGAGGACGGCTCCCCGACGTCGACGACCGTGCCCGGCTCTGGTGGCGAGCCCCCCGACCTGAACCCGAGAACCACCAGCCCGACGCCCAGCAGGGCGGTCCCCGCAGAAGACCCCCGCGACGCGTCTGGAGGCGAACAGGCCGGTGCCCAAGGCGCCCGACGCCCTAGCTCCTCGTCGATCTGCGGACAACCTTCTCGCAGCTGCGAGCCACCTTGTCCTCGCGGTCCGCCACTACTCGATCGGCACCGGCACCACACACGATGGTGTCGCGCTTGCCGTCGACGGAGTTGACCCGGTCGTCACCGCCGCCGGAGTCGACCTTGTCCTTGCCCCGGCCGGGGTTGAGCCGGTCTGCCCCTGCCCCTCCGTCCAGCCGGTCGCTCCCGCCGTTGCCCCTCAGCACGTCGCGACCGCCGTTGCCCCGTACGGCGTCTCTGCCCGGGCCCCCGGCGAGGCAGTCGGAGGCGCCACGCCCCGTGAGCACGTCGTTCCCCTTCTCGCCGCGGATCAGGTCGACCGCTCTGGTGCCGGGCAGCACATCGTCGCTGCTCGGGCCGATCTGGACCCGCGCGGGCGTGCCCTGGCACCTGACCAGCGCCGGTGCTGGGTTTCCGGTCACGACGACCGTCACCTCGTCCTTCACCGTCAGCTGGGAGTCGGTCGCGGTCAGGCGCAGCACATAGGTGCCCGCGGCGTCGAACGCCGCTGTGGTGTCGGCGTCCTTGGGGTGGGCGAAGACGACGTCGCCGGGCCCGCTGACCTTGCTCCAGCTGATGGTGGTCGCCCCGGGCGGCTTGGGCTGCCCGTCGTCGGTCACGGTTCCGTCGAGCACGGCCGAGGTCGGCATCCTGACGGCGCGGTCCGGCCCGGCGCTCACGGACGGAGCCTTGTTGGGGACCTGGATGATCGGGCCGAGGTCCGGAGCCGACAGCTCGAACATCGCGCCGTCGTTCTCCTCCGGGTGGGAGTTGTTGTCCCGACCGCGCGTGACGACGTACATGCTCGTCCGCGCTGGGTTGTTCGAGGCGGGGGCCAGCGTGATGCCGGCAGGGTGGCGCATGCCGATGGCAGTCACGTCGATCGTCTGGATCAGCTCGCCGGTCTTGGAGACCTCCAGGATCTGCTTGAGCTTGCGGTCGGCCAGGAACAGGGTGTCGCGAACGGGGCTGTAGGCGAGGCCCTCCACGTCGATGCTGCCGAAGGCCGCGACGTCGAAGTGGCTCACCGAGTCGTCGCCGGTCGGGGCCACGCCGTCGAACAGACCGTTGGCGCCCGGCGAGACCCGCCAGATCTCCTGCGCGTTGCCCTCCGTCACGAACAGGTCTCCGGTGGAGGTGTCGTAGGCGACGTCCTCGATGTCGAGGTTCCCGAACGCCGACGAGGAGAAGAAGGTCACGACGTCGTCGGCGGTCCCGAAGCGGAGGTCGGGTCCCGCGGTCAGCACGGAGACGCGCTCCTTGTCGTCGTCGCTGATGAAGAGCCGCTTGCCGACAGGGTCGTAGGAGACGCCGGTCGGTTCCTTCGAGAAGCCCAGCGTGGTGCCGGTGTCGAACTGCGCCGTGCCATCTCGCGAGATCTGCCACATGTTGACGCCCTGGTAGAGCGGCATCTCGTTGACCTCCGAGTCGACGACCAGGAGACGGTCGACATCGCTCAGGTAGACGATCCCGGAGGAGTCCGGTGCGGGCGGGCTCAGCTGCGAGAGCAGCGTGCTACGGACCAGCGTCGCAGTTGAGAGCCTGGCCGTGGTGGTGGGCGCCTTGGCCACTGGCGCCGGGCTGCCACCGCCGCAGGTCCGTTCGTCGGCCCACCAGCCGGCGTCGCTGTCGCTGTCGCCGTGCGTGCGTCGGCGCCAGCGTCACCGTGACAGCCATGACTGTGAGAGTCAGGGCTGCGGTCAGAGCGCGCAGCGTCGGTCGCGTGTAGGACATCCCGATTCCCCCGGACCGCGAGTCTGTGTTGAGCACTCGCAGGCCCCGGCGGTCGGTGATAGACCTGCTTGAGGCCTAGAAACTAACCGCCGCCACGGCTCGGGCATGCCCTCGGGGACGTAGCACGGGTACGCCAAACGACTGACGTGGGGAAGACCCGGAACTGTGCATCGTCAGGTATTCTCGGCGGCGACGGGTAACGCACAGGTCGGAGCGGCGTGAGCGGAGGCGATCTCCAAGTCGTCGACCGCGCGCCCGGTGGGTTGGGAGGGACCCCATGGGAATGCGAGCAACATTCTTCTGCGTCGAGCTGCCTCGCTGGAGCAGCAGTCATCGTGGTCACCGTGCTGGCGGGGTGCACGGGCCGTGGCGGTGGGCAGCTCGCACCGGCCTACCCGGTCTTCACCGGCTCGGCGTCGTTCGGCTTCAGCTTCAGCTGTGAGCGGTCGTCCAAGAGCACGAGCACGAACCCGCCTGCTGGCCGGCTGCGCATCCAGCTGTCCTACACGGAGAAGGGCGCCAGTCGCCTGGGTTCGGGCTTCACCGTCCACGGCACGGTGGACACCATCGACCCGGTGGTGGAGTCCATGTTCTGCATCGGTCAGAACCCACCGCCCACCCCGAACGAGCTGATCTTCCTGGGGACCTACCGGGCGCCGTCACCTGCACCTGCCGGCTTCGCCTCGTCGTGCCCGGCCAAGGAGACGGCCACCAAGCCCTTGTGCAGGTTCGAGGTCATCGTCAGCGGACAACGACCTCAGTCGTGGCCCGTCGAAGGGGGACTTGTTCTCGATCAAGCTGTCCGGCTCGACCGCGCTCGACCTCCGAGCTCGACCCGGCGACGGTGTTCTACACGCGGGCCGGTCTGCTCGAGAGCGGCAACCTCAAGGTCGACTGACCGGAAGAACTGGGGGACGAGCCATGGACGCGAGTACTCAGGACCGCAGGGCACAGGAGCGCGAGCAGGGCCGAGGCCTTCCCCGCCGCGGGTTCCTTGCCGGTGTGGCAGGCGTGTCGGCGGGGGCGATCGCCGGCAGGAGACCGGCGGTCTCCTACGCCGCCGCTGCCGAGCCCGGGTCGGGTCTGCACGGTGTGCCGCTCCGTGGCATGTTCCTGACGAGCAAGGACCGGCTGGCAGAGGGTCGCTTCGGCTCGATGTTCAAGAAGCTGCCCGCGTTCGCGCCGCGCGACGACCTGCTGACGGGGCTTGCCTCGACCATGGTCGAGGACCAGACCATCCCGGACGACGACAACCTGAACACCAGCCCGAGGCTCTTCGCGGGGTTCACGTTCATCGGCCAGTTCATCGACCACGACATCACCTTCGACAACACTCCCCTCGCGCTGCAGCAGGTGGATCCGGATGCGCGCGTGAACTTCCGGACACCGCGCTACGACCTCGACTCGATCTACGGGCTCGGGCCGGTGCAGGAACCCCAGTTCTACGACCCCGCGGACCCCGACAAGCTCTGGCTCACGCCCAACGTCAACGGCGTCCTGGACATGCCACGCGACGATGCAGGACGAGCCGTCATCCCGGAGCTGCGCAACGACGAGAACCTCATCGTCGTCCAGCTGCACCAGGCCCTGGCCCGGTTCCACAACCAGCTCGTCGATCTGGCCCGGTCGCAGGGCATCCGGCGCGAGTGGGTGTTCGAGACCGCCCGTCGGCTGACGCGCTGGCACTACCAGTGGGCCGTGACGCACGACTTCCTGCCACGCATCGTCGGCGACCAGCTGGTGGGAGCAGCGGGCTCCGTCTACAAGGAGGTCGCCGGCAAGGCGCCGGTGATCAACCTGAGCTACTACCGGCCCACCAACAAGGACGGCCGGCCATTCATGCCGGTCGAGTTCGCCGTCGCCGCCTACCGGTTCGGCCACAGCATGATCCGGCCCTTCTACGTCATCAACCAGGCGTCCCTCGACCGGGGCGGCGTGCCCGTCTTCGGCGCCGAGGCGGGGTTCAACCTCAACGGCGGGCGCCCCATCCCTGCTGACCTGGTCATGGAGTGGAAGAACATCCTCCCCGTCGATCCGAGCTTCCCCGCACGCAAGCCACGCAAGATCGACACCCGCCTGTCACTCCCCCTGGGCGCGCTGCCCGCCTCCGTCATACCGCCCCCGGACCCGATGATGAACCTCGCGGTGCGCAACATCATGCGGGGCAAGCACGTGGGCATCCCGTCCGGTCAGCAGGTCGCGAAGGCGATGCGTGCCCCCGTGCTCTCCAACGCCACCCTCGGACTCAGCAACGACCCGGGCTGGGGACAGCGAGGCCCCGCTCTGGTACTACATCCTGAAGGAGGCCGAGCTGCCGCCGTACAACGCCGAACGTCTCGGTCCGGTGGGTGGCCGCATCGTGGCCGAGGTGCTCGTCGGGCTGCTCCAGCGAGACCCGAACTCCTACCTGTACCTCAACGCCGCGTGGAAGCCGGTCCCACCGGTCGCCCCGGCGGCCGGCCAGTTCGGGTTCGTCGACCTGCTGCGGTACGCCGGGGCGGCCTAGGACCGCGCTTTCGCTGGTTGAGGTGCGAGGAGCAAAGCGCTTGTCCTGAGGTGCGAGCTTGCGAGCCTCGAAGGGACGAGCCTCGAAACCACCCTGGCGTCAGCGGCGGGCGACCTCCGTCAGCAGCGCCAGCCCGGGCTCGACGACGTCGGCGTCACCGACGACGACCGACACCATCGAGGCCGGCGCGAACATCCGGGCGCCGGCCTCCATGACCTCCTCGGGCGTGGTGGCGGCGAGGCGGGCGGGGTACTCCTGCAGCCAGTCGACACTCTTGCCGTCGGACAACAGGTCGACGAGAAGGTCGGCCAGGCCGGTCTGGGTGGCGGTGCCGAGGGCGAGGGTGCCGGTGAGGTACTGCACGGTGTCGTCGAGCTCGTCGGGCTTCGGCGGCAGCGCGGCGATCCGGCCGAGCTCGTAGAGCACCTCGACCATCGCCGGAGCGGTGACCTCGGTCGCCACCTCGGCCGAGGTGATCACCCGCGAGTCGCCACGCAGGTGCCGGATCCCGCTGTGCGGGCTGTAGGTGTAGCCCTTGTCCTCGCGGATGTTCTGCGTCAGCCGCGAGGAGAAGGAGCCGCCATAGATGCCGTTGGCCAGCTGCCCGGCGGCGTACCAGTCGTCGGTACGCCGAGGGGCCGAGCCGCCGACGCGCAGGTTGGACTGCACGGCGCCCGGCCGGTCGACGAGCAGCAGCGGCACGTGGGGCAGGTCGGGGACCCGGGGTACGTCGGCCCCGCTGCCCTCGGCCCGCCAGCCGTCGAGGGCCTTGGCCACCTGGTCGAGGACGCGCGCCGGCGTCAGGTCGCCGACCAGCACCAGCAGGCTGCCGCGGGGGACGACGCGTCGCCGGTGGAGCGCCTTCAGCGAGCGCGGCGCCACCTCGGCGACCTCGTCGGGCGTGGGCAGCGAGCGGCCGTAGGGATGGTCGCCGTAACGGCGGTTCAGCCAGGCCTCGTCGGCGACCACGCCCGGCTGGGACAGGGCCCGGCGCAGGTGGTCGCTGAGCCGGCCGGCCTCGCGCTCGGCCGCCGCGCGCGGGAACGCCGCGTCGGTGAGCACCTCGGCGAGCAGGCCGAGCAGGTCGCCCAGTCCCGAGCGCAGCGACTCGCCGGCGAACGACAACCCGTCGGCGCCGTCGTCGACCCGCAAGCCGCCGCCGATGCGCTGGAGCGCCACGGCGAGCTCACCCTGGGACCGGCCGCTGGTGCCGAGCATGATCGTGCGCGCCAGCATGGATGTCTTGGCCAGGTCGGCGTCGCGCCGGATCGCGTTGGGCACCCGCAGGCGCAGGTGGACCAGCGGCACGCTGGCCCGGCGTACGGCGACCACCCTCAGCCCGTTGGGAAGCACGCGCTCGGCGATCGAGGGCAGCCGCTGCTTGCGGGCCTTGGTCAGCACGGGGATGGGCTGGGGCTTGCGCTCACGACGGGTCGGGCTGCCTCGTGACCGGCTCATGCGGCACCTCCTGCGATCAGGTCGAGGCGGGCACGGACGTCTGGTCTCAGGGCGCCGGCCGCGGTGGCCACCTGGTCGGCCGTGACCTGCTCGAGCAGGTCGGGCATCTCGTGGATCAGCTCGGCGCGGCCGCGCTGCTGCTCGTAGGAGGCGATGCCCAGGGCGCGGCGCAGCACGTGGTCGCTGCCCTGGAGGAGGCCGTAGCGGAGGCGGGCGGTCACCCGGGTCAGCTCGTCGTCGTCGATGCCGTCGGTGGCCAGCCGGTCGAGCTCCTCGTCGACGGCAGCGACGACGCGGTCGGTCGTCACCTCGCCCGGGTGGTGGGCCTCGATGACGAACGCGCACGGGTTGCGGACGTCGAAGGCGTCCTCCATCAGCCCGAGGTGGGCCCCGACGTCGGTGGCCAGCCGGTCCTCCTGGAGCAGCCGCCGGCGGAGCCGCGAAGCGTCGCCGGAGGTGAGGGCGGAGGCCGCCACGACGTAGGGCAGGTAGGCGTCGAGGTCGGCAGGGTCGGGCACCCGCCAGCCGAGTGCGACGGCTGGGGCCGGGGCCATGTCGTCCTTCTGCTCCCCGCGCCGCTCGGCCGTCGGGGCCGGCTCGTCGAAGTCGGGGCGGGGCGGCACGACCCGCTTGGGCACCGGGTCGAAGTGGTGGTGCACGAGCGCGGCGGCTTGGTCGACCTCGAAGTCGCCGGTCACCGCGAGCACGGCGTTGCCCGGCGCGTAGTAGGCGTCGAAGAAGTCGCGGGCGTCCTCCAGCGTGGCGCTCTCGAGGTCCTCGAACGAGCCGTAGCCGTCGTGGGCGTTGGCCCAGGTCTCGTAGAGGACCGGCGCCAGGGTCAGCCACGGGAAGCCGCCGTAGGGCTCGTTGAGCACGTTGACCCGGATCTCCTCCTTCACCACGGCAAGCTGGTTGGCGAGGCTCTCCTCGGCCACGACGGGCCAGCCCATCCGGTCGGCCTCGAGGAAGAGTGCGCGGTCGAGGGCGTTGGACGGCAACATCTCGTAGTAGTTGGTGTAGTCCAACCGCGTCGAGCCGTTGAGCACACCACCCGAAGCCGAGATCAGCTTGTCCAACCCCGACCGGGGGACTGAAGCCGACCCCTGGAACATCAGGTGCTCGAAGAGGTGGGCGAAGCCGGTGCGGCCCTGGGGCTCCGAGCGGATGCCGACGTCGTAGTAGACCGCGACCGCCACGACCGGAGCCGACCGGTCGGGCGCGAGCACGACCCGAAGGCCGTTGCGAAGCTTGAGACGTTCGTAGGTGGGCGATGCCATGCGGGCGAACGCTAGCCGACGCCGACCCGCTCGCTGGTTCGAGGACGGTTGCGCTGGCAACCGTCACGAGGCCCAGTGACGGCATCCAGTCACGTCGCGGCGGTCTCGGTGACGAGGAGCGCCAGCGACGCAGCCTCGACCAACGGCGAGTTAACCAGGGATGCGTGTCCGCGAGGTCCGGGCAACCGCCGTACGAACCAGTCGGACCGCGGGTCGGCCACGGGCTCGAGCCGCCCGAACGCCGTGAGCACGGTGAGTCCGTCGGCGCCGGCGAGCACCAGCGCCAGGTCGAGGGAGGCGACCTGCGGGATGTCGTGCTGGAGCTGCGCGACCTGCTGCACCAGCCGCTCGACCCCGGCGACGTCGACGGCATCGCTGCCGCGGTAGCCGAACAGGATCGGGGCGGCCTTGATCTCGCGCACCATCGCCTGGGCGTCGCGCTCCCCCAGTGGCGGGATGCGGTAGGAGCGGTCCTCGAGCAGCTCGGTCAGCGGCCCGGAGATGCCGAAGGACACCACGGGTCCGAAGAGCGGGTCCTCCATCGAGGCGACCGTGACCGGGATGCCGGGTGGGGCGTTCTTCTGCACCACGAAGCCGGCGGACGCGGGGTCGGTGATGATCTCGTTGAGGGTGCGCCAGGCCTGGCGCATCTCGGCCTGGGTGTCGATGTTGCGCCACACGTGGGCGAGGTCGGGCCGCTCCCGCAAACGGTCGGTGGTCGCCTTGAGGACGACGTCCCAGCCCAGCTCCCTGCCGGCGCGGAGCGCGTCTCGGAGGGAGGCGACCGGCGTGGCGCCCCACAGGTCGATGTCGTAGCAGGCCAGCAGCGTGGCCAGCTCCTCCTGGTCGAGGTCACGACCGTCGGGGTGCTCGATGAGGACCTGGTTGACGAACTTCTTGGCCGCCGCCGGGTCGACGGCGTCGTGGGTCGCGGCCGGCCCGTTGGGGGTACGCAACCACACGGCGTACCCGACGACGGAGGCGAGCGCCCGGACTGCCGACTCGATGGCGGGGTACGACGGCACCGAGCCGCGCCCGGCGCTCGATCCGGCCACGTCGGGCACCCGCAGCAGCTCGGGGACGCCCTCGGCGCCGAGGAACGACGAGACGATCGGCTTGTCGGACTGCTCGCCGACCGCGGCGAGCAGGCGGGCGACGTCCTCGCCGGAGGTGTTGATCGGCGGCACGTAGACCGCGACCACGGAGTCGACCTCGGGGTCGTCGATGGCCGCGTCGAGGGCGTCCTCGAAGTCGTCGGCCGCGGCGTCGGCGCCCAGCGACACCGACCGGTTGACCACGAGCCCGACCGACGACGCCGCGTCGGCGGCGAGCAGGCCGATGGCGTCGCTGTTGCCGACGATCGCGACCCGGCGGCCGCGCGGCAGCGGCTGGTGGGCCAGCAGCTGGGCGACGTCGAACATCGCGTCGAGGGTGTCGACCTGGATCACGCCGGCCTGCCTGAACATCGCGTCGACCGCGCGCCCGGGCGCCGCGATCTGGCGGACGATCTGGCCCATCGGCACGCCCTGGGTGGTGCGGCCCGACCGCACCGCGATGATCGGCTTGCGCAGCGAGACCCGCCGCGCGATGCGGGAGAACTTGCGCGGGTTGCCGATCGACTCGAGGTAGAGCAGCACGACCTCGGTCGCGTCGTCCTCCTCCCAGTACTGCAGGACGTCGTTGCCCGACACGTCGGCCCGGTTGCCCGCGCTGACGAACGTCGAGAGGCCGAGACCGCGGTTGGTGACCTTCTCGAGGATGGCCGAGCCGAGGGCGCCGGACTGGCAGAAGAAGCCCGCACGGCCACGAGCCGGGATGTGGCTCGACAGCGACGCGTTGAGCTGGACCGCCGGGTCGGTGTTGATGATGCCGAGGCAGTTGGGGCCGATCAGCCGCAGGCCGTAGGAGCGGCAGAGCCCGAGCAGCCGGCGCTGGCGCTGGCGGCCCTCCTCGCCGGTCTCGGCGAAGCCGGACGAGATCACGACCAGGCCGTGAACGCCCTTGTTGGCGCAGTCGAGGACGACGTCCTGCACGGAGTCGGCCGGGACTGCCACGATCGCCACGTCGACGTCGTCCTGGATCTCGCTGACCGTCGCATGGGCGGGCATGCCGGAGACGGACGTCGCCCGGTCGTTCACGACGTAGACGCGACCCGTGTAGTCGCCGAGCACCAGGTGGCGGACCAGCGCCTGGCCGATGGTGTCCTGGCGGCGGCTGGCGCCGATGACCGCGACCGAGCGCGGGTTGAAGAAGGTCTCGATCGACTTCGCCTCGGCGCGGTGCTCGCGGTTCGCCATCACGCCGGCGAACGTGTCTGTCGGTTCGATCGGGAACTCCAGCGACATCACGCCGTCCTCGATGCCGCTGACGAGGCGGTAGCCGGCGTCGCGGAAGGTCTGGATCATCCGCTCGTTGTCGGGCAGCACCTCGGCGACGAACCGCTCGAAGCCGCGCTCGCGGCCGGCCTGGGCGAGGTGCTCGAGGAGCAGCTGGCCGATCCCGCGGCCCTGCTGGGCGTCCTCGACGAGGAAGGCCACCTCGGCCCGTCCCGAGTCGTCGCCCTCGTAGCTGCCCAGCGCGATGATCCGATTCTTCAGCGTGACCACGAACGCCACCCGTTGCACGTGGTCGACCTGGATGAACCGCTGCACGTCGCGCTCCGACAGCGTGGGCATGGCGGTGAAGAAGCGGAAGTACTTCGACTGGTCCGACACCCGGCCGTAGAACTCGACGAGCAGGTCGGCGTCGTCGGGGCGGATCGGCCGGATGTGGGCGGTCTGACCGTCTCGCAGCAGGACGTCGGCCTCCCAGTGCCGCGGCGCGGCGTGCGGCTCCTGCTGGGTGTCGGTCACCGGAGCAATCTACCGAGCCGTCCCGATCGGTGGTTGAGGTGTGAGGAGCGCTAGCGACGAGCCTCGAAACCAGCGACCTTTCGTGCCAGGGCGGCGATGTCAGCCGGACCGTTGCCGCAGCAGCCGCCGACCATGCGGACGCCGGCGGCGAGCCAGCCCGGCACCAGGTCGAGGTCGATCCGGTCGCCGTAGGACCAGGTCTTGGTGGCGGCGTCCCAGCTACCTCCGCGGTTGGGGTAGGCGACGGCGGGCAGCCCCGTGACCGCCACGGCTGCCCTGACGGCCCCGAGCACGTCGGCCTGGTCGGAGCAGTTGACGCCGGCGGCGACGAGCGAGCGGCACCCGGCGAGCACGGCGTACGCCGCCACTAGGAGCTGGCCGGCGTTCGTGCGGTTCCCCCTCACCGAGTAGCTGAACCACGCGGGAACCCCGATCTCGTCGAGGAGCTCGACCAGCACCTCTGCCTCGTCGGCGTCGGGGATCGTCTCGATGGCCAGCAGGTCTGGCCCCGCTGCCGCCAGCAGCTCGAGGCGCGGGCCGTGGAAGTCGCGCAGCCGCGCGGGCGGTACGTCGTACCGCCCGGTGTACTCCGACCCGTCGGCCAGGAAGGCTCCGTAGGGTCCGACCGACGCAGCCACCAGCAGCCCCGGCCGCTCGTCGGCGAGCTCGTCGCGCACCTCGCACGCGATCGTCACGCTGCGCGTGACCAGGCGCCTGGCCTCGGCCGCGTCGTACCCGGCCGCGACGAGTCCCTCCACGCTGGCCTGGTAGCTAGCCGTGGTCGCCACCTGCGCCCCGGCCTCGAAGAAGTCGCGGTGGGCTGCGGCGATCCGCTCGGGTTCGCCGCCCAGCAGCCGAGCCGTCCACAGCGACCCGCCGAGGTCGGCGCCCTGCTCCTCCAGCGCCGTCGAGAGACCACCGTCGAGGACCAGTGGCCCGCTGCCGAGGTCGAGCATCCACCCATCCTGCCGTGAATTCCTGCCCCACATGGGTCTCGTGTCCCGGCCAAACAGGGCGCCGACGCGGCATCCTGCTCTCGTGCACCGTCATGCGGGAGGCCACCGGGCCACGCGGGCCACCCGGCTCCGCCTCCGGCGCGCCCGCACCGTGAGGGGCGCGCTCGGGGTGACCCTGCTCGGAGCCGTCCTGCCGGGCGCCGGTCTCCTCTGGACCGGCCGCCTGGTCGGTTATGTCCTCCTGCTCCCGGCCGTCGGCGGCTCGGTCTACCTCCTCGGCACGCTGCGGGACCTCGGCCCGCTCATCGAGCTGGCCACGGACCCGTCGCGGCTTCGCGCGATGTCGTGGGTGCTCGGTGCGTGCATAGGCATCTGGACGATCAGCGTGCTCGCGACCTACCTGTGTGCCCGTCCGCTGGGGGCACGCCGGCTGCGCACCGCGTCGGGCGCCGTCCTGGTGGCGCTGTGCCTGCGTCGCGGCTGCGCTGCCCGTCGCGCACTCGATGCGCGTCGCCACCGCGCAGGCGGACCTGGTCGAGACCCTCTTCACCGAGAACGGCACCGCCACCGCCCCGCGAGGGATCACCCACGAGAACCCGTGGGGCGGTCGCGAGCGGGTGAGCATCCTGCTGCTCGGTGGCGACGGGTCGGTCACGCGAGACGGCGTGCGCACCGACTCGGTCATGCTCCTGGTCATCGACACGGCGTCGGGCCGGTCGGTGGTGTTCAGCCTGCCGCGCAACATGATGTACGCGCAGTTCCCCGCGGACAGCCCGCTCCACGACCTCTTTCCCGAGGGCTACACCAACGCCTACGACCCCGCCAGCGGGATGCTCAACGCCGTCTACGAACAGGTGCCGGCGTCGTACCCGGGCATCCTGGGCGAGTCCGACAACGAGGGCGCCGACGTCCTCAAGCAAGCCGTGGCGGGCAGCCTCGGCTTGCCGGTCGACTACTACGTGCTGGTCAACCTCCTGGGCTTCCAGCAGGTCGTCGACGCGATCGGCGGCGTCACCGTGAACGTCAACGAGCCCGTCGCGATCAACGGTGACACCGACCGTGGCATCCCGCCGACCGGCTACATCGAGCCGGGCCCCGACCAGCACCTCGACGGCTTCCACGCGCTGTGGTTCGCCCGTGGGCGTTGGGGCTCCGACGACTACGAGCGGATGCTGCGCCAGCGCTGCATGGTCGGTGCCATCGTCGACGCGGCCGACCCGGTCACCCTGATCCGGCGCTACCTCGACCTCGCCGAGGCCGGCAAGGAGATCGTCCGCACCGACATCCCACGGTCGGTGCTGCCCGCCCTGGTCAACCTCGGGCTCAGGGTCAAGGACCACCGGATGCGCTCGGTCGCGTTCGTGTCCTCCGAGCGGTTCTTCTCCGGCGACCCGGACTACGCGTGGATGCAGGAGTCGGTCCAGCGTGCGCTCGCGTCGCTCGACGGCCCCCGCAGGCCGCGCGGCGGGTCGTCGACGACCGACCCCGGCAACGCGGTGGACGTGAAGGACAGCTGCGCCTACGAGCCCGTCGACTGACCCTCAGAGGACCGAGAACCCCGACGGCACCCTGGTTCTGCCCGTCGCGTGCAGCAGCAACGGGCCCGTGGTCCCGTCGGTGAGCGCGATGTCGCACACGACGGCCAGCGCCTGCGCGGCGGCGGACGCGGGTACGTCGAGGGGCTCGCCCAGGGCCAGGGCCAGGTCGGCCGTGTGCACCGCGAGCTCGAAGGTACGCGTGGGCAGGTAGTCGCGCAGCCGCATGCCGCCCACGATCGTGGTGACCACCTCGGTGCCGTCGCAGACCTCCACGATCCCCCTGACCCGTGAGGCGATCTCGGCCACCTTGGCGGCCGGGTCGCCGCCGAGGGCGGCGCCTGCGTCACGGCCGCGCTGGGCCACGCCGGGTCCCGCCGCGATCTCCCGCGAGGCGCGGACGTAGTCGGCCGGAGTCTCGACCGCCACCCTGTCCGCCGGCCGGCCGAGGTAGGCCTCGACGGTCAGGAACGAACGGCTGGTGTGGCCGACGAGGTCACGCACGCTCCACTCCCCCAGCCCCGGCGCCTCCCACCGGTCCCCCACGAGCGCCGTCGTGGCGACGTACCAGTCCGCGGCGTCGTGGAACGCCCGGCGGGAGTCCTCCCATACGAAGTCCATGGCCGCAGGCTAGGGCTGTTCCTCCACATCAACCCCTACGCCGGCCGACGGCGCGGGGCCACATCTGCAGGGCGGCAGCGACCTAGCCTCGCGTCGTGGCAGTCAGCAGGAGCCGTCGGGCCCGGGCCGCGCGCAAGCGCAAGTCCCGGATGGCGCGCGTCGTCCACGACCTGACCGACGAGCAGTGGTCGGCCATCCGGCAGGCCTGGGGCGGCTGCGCCTACTGCGGGGCACTCGACGCGTCTCCCCAGAAGGACTGCGTCCTCCCGATCTCGCGTGGTGGCCGCTACACGCTCGACAACGTGGTCCCGGCCTGCCGCTCCTGCAACGCCAGCAAGTGCAACGACGAGGTGACCGGCTGGCTGCGGCGCAAGCGGCTCGACGAGCGGGCGTTCCTGGTGCGGCACCACGAGGTCGCCGTGGCGCTCCGCTTGCAGTTCCCGCTCGCCGACCTTGAGAGTGCGCAGGGATCGGTCGGGTGTCTGAGAGTGCGTCTGCTAGCGCTCCCTCAGCAACACGACTCTGAGCCCGTTGACTCGGCCCTACTGGACGAGCAGGCAGAACGGGTGCCCAGCCGGGTCGGCGAGCACGTAGAGCGGTTCACCCTCGTCCCGGGAACGGTCGTACATCAGCCGAGCACCCAGCTGCTCCGCACGTTCGCGATGCCGCTCCAGCTCCGCGACCGTGGGGACCTTGAAGTCCATGTGCATCTGCATCGGGACCTCCTCCGACGGCCAGGTCGGGGGCGTGGTGTCCAGCTTCTGCTGGACTGTCAGCACCCGGTTGCCGTCGTCGTCGAGCAGGACGAGCCAGTCCGCGTCATCGTGGCTGCCGTCCGTAGGCAGCTCCTCGCCGTCCCGGTAGTGCAGCCCGAGGAGCTGGCGATAGAACTCGGCCACACCTCGGCAGTCTCGGGCGTCGATCGCGGTGTGAAGCAGGACGGGGTAGCCGGACACGCACGTCTCCTTGCTCGTTGCCGGATCACACGGTAGCCGGGCCGACGTCAGGACCTCCTGCTGAGAAAGGCCTCGAGCGCCTCGACCACGAGTCGGTGGTCCGCCAGCTCGGGGAGGCCAGAGACGGCGACGGTGCCGACACACCCGGTGCCCCGTAGGAGGATCGGGAAGGCCCCGCCGTGGGCGGCGAAGACCGCCGTGTCCAGCCGCGAGTCCTTGTCGAAGGAGCCACCGGCGGCCCGGAACTGCTCACCGACGCGGAGCGAGGAACGGCCGTAGCGGTCGACCACAGCGGTCTTCCGCTCGAGCCAGCCGTCGTTGTCGGCGCTCGAGCCCGGGAGCGCCGCGTGGAAGAGTCGTTGGCCGTTTCGACGGATCGAGATGGCGACCGGAAGCGCATCCGCGAGGGCGGCCTCCCGCAGGGCGACCCCGAGCGCCCAGGCCGTGTCCTCGTCGAAGTGGTCGAAGACGAGCCGCGACTCCTGCGCCTCCAGCTCGTCGAGCAGCTCGCGACCGGTCACGTGCGACACGCTACGCGCGATGCGGTGCAAGACGTCATACGAAGTGGTCGCCCTAGCGACCAGAACGTATGACGTCCTGGCTCGTGCGACGCAGCCCTCCGTTGACCGAGCGGGGGCTACGGCGAGCCCCACGCCCAAGCGTCGGTGTCGCCGGGGAGAATGCCTGCATGGCAAGGCGTACCACCAAGCAGGACCTCCCCGACGACTTCGAGGAGCACATCGTCGAGACCGACGTGGGCGACGAGATGCGGACCTCGTTCCTCGAGTACGCGTACTCCGTCATCTACTCCCGCGCACTTCCCGACGCCCGCGACGGGCTCAAGCCGGTGCAGCGCCGGATCCTCTACACGATGGCCGACATGGGCCTGCGGCCCGACAGCGGCCACGTCAAGAGCGCCCGGGTCGTCGGCGAGGTGATGGGTCGGCTCCACCCTCACGGCGACGGCGCCATCTACGACGCCCTCGTACGGATGGCCCAGCCCTGGTCGATGCGGCTGCCGACGATCGACGGCCACGGAAACTTTGGGTCTCCTGACGACTCTCCGGCGGCCATGCGATACACCGAGTGCCGGATGGCGCCGCCGGCGATGGCGATGACCGACGGCATCCTCGAGGACACCGTCGACTTCCGGCCCAACTACGACTCCCGCGAGACCGAGCCGAGCGTGCTGCCGGCCGCTATCCCCCACCTGATCGTCAACGGCACCACCGGCATCGCCGTCGGCATGGCCACCAACATCGCCCCCCACAACCTGATCGAGGTCGTGCAGGCCCTGCGCCACATGGTCAAGCATCCCGATACGTCGGTCGACACGTTGATGCGCTTCATCCCCGGGCCCGACCTGCCGACCGGAGGCAAGATCGTCGGTCTCGACGGGGTGAAGGAGGCCTACGAGACCGGCCGCGGCACGTTCCGGATGCGCGCCACGGCACGCGTCGAGACCCTCGGACGCCGCAAGGGCATCGTGGTCACCGAGCTCCCCTACGGCGTCGGCACCGAGAAGGTCGTCGAGCGCATCAAGGTGCTCGTGCAGACCAAGAAGCTCCAGGGCATCTCCGACATCAAGGACCTCACCGACCGCGAGAAGGGCATGCGCCTGGTCATCGAGGTCAAGAACGGCTTCCACCCCGAGGCGCTGCTCGAGCAGCTCTACAAGCAGACCCCGCTGGAGGACTCCTTCGGCATCAACACGGTCGCCCTGGTCGACGGCCAACCCCGCACCCTCGGGCTGCGCGAGCTCCTCCAGGTCTTCCTCGACCACCGCTTCGAGGTCGTCCGCCGCCGCTCGGTCTTCCGGCGCGGCAAGGCCGCCGACCGCCTCCACATCGTGCAGGGCCTGCTGGTCGCGATCCTCGACATCGACGAGGTCATCCAGCTGATCCGCACCAGCGACAACACCGCCGCGGCCAAGGAGCGGCTGATCCAGGTCTTCGACCTCACCCAGATCCAGGCCGACTACATCCTGGAGATGCCGCTGCGCCGGCTGACCAGGTTCTCCCGCATCGAGCTGGAGAAGGAGCAGTCCGAGCTGGAGCGCACCATCGAGGGGCTCGACGCGATCATCGGCGACGAGCAGCTGCGCTGGAAGGTCGTCTCCGACGAGCTGGCCGAGGTCGCCAAGACCTACGGCACGCCGCGCCGTACCGTCCTCCTCGAGTCCTCAGGTACGACGGTCACCGCGACCGCCACGCCGCTCGAGGTCGCCGACGACCCCTGCTTCGCCTTCCTGTCCTCCTCCGGCCTGCTGGCCCGCTCGTCCACCGACGAGGTGCCCGGCCAGGGGCGACGGGTCACAGGGCAGGGCCAACCACGACGTGATCGTGTCCGTGGTCCGCACGACCGCCCGCGGCGAGGTCGGCGTGCTCACCAGCCGCGGTCGGGTCATCCGGATCGGCGTGCTCGACCTGCCGGCCCTGCCGCCGTCCGCCAACGACCCCCACCTCCAGGGCGGGCTGCCCGTCAGCGAGGTGCTCTCGCTCGAGCGCGGCGAGCGCGTGCTCGCCCTCACCGCGCTGCGCACCGACGGCCCGGGCCTCGCCCTCGGCACCCGTCAGGGCGTCGTCAAGCGGGTCAACCCCGAGGTGCTGACCAACCGCGACGAGTGGGAGGTGATCGGCCTCAGAGGACGGCGACGAGGTCGTCGGCGCCACCGACCTGGCGACCGGCTCCGAGACGCTGTGCTTCATCACCTCCGACGCCCAGCTGCTCCACTTCGGCGCCGACGGCGTTCGCCCACAGGGCCGCGTCGGGCGGCGGCATGGCCGGCGTACGCCTGACGGCCGGCGAACGGGTCGTCTGGTTCGGGGCCATCGACCCGGCCGCCGGCGAGGGGGCCGTCGTCGTCACCGCCTCGGGCTCCTCCACCGCCCTTCCCGGCACCGAGCCCGGGGCCCTCAAGGTCACGCCGTTCGGCGAGTACCCCGGCAAGGGCCGCGCCACCGGCGGCGTCCGCTGCCACCGGTTCCTCAAGGGCGAGGACACCCTCGTGCTCGCGTGGGCCGGCACGGCGCCCGCGCGGGCCGCGGCGGCCAGCGGCGCGCCCGTCGAGCTGCCCGAGGCGACCGGCAGGCGCGACGGCTCGGGCACCCCCGGGTCGCAGCCGATCGCCGCGTGCGCCGGGCCCGTCGCATCGACCCTCGCCGTGCTGGCCGGTGTGCGAGGCTGACGCCGTGCCGAAGCCGAACCTGGCGTGCCGCCGCCGCAGCCGCCGTTCTCGCCTCGCCCTGCCGTCGCACTGACGGCCTGCAGCGGCGACGACTCCGGCTCCGGCGCCGACGACCAGACCCCCGAGGACGTGCATCGCGGCCGCGCAGGCCACGCTGACCGAGACGTCCGGCGTCAGCTCACCCTCGAGACCGAGGACCTGCCCGAGGGCATCAACGGCATCCAGAAGGCCGAGGGGATCGCGACCGACGCCCCGGCGTTCGAGGGCAACCTCACGGTCACGCTCAGCGGGCAGGCCTTCGTGGTGCCGGTCGTGGCGGTCGACGACCTGGTCTGCGCGGAGATCCCGCTCGCTCCCGGCTGGCAGGACGTCGACCCGGCCGAGTACGGCGCGCCCGACCCAGCCGGCTTCCTCTCCCCCGACGACGGGTTCGCCGCGATCCTCGGGGCGGCCACCGACCTCGAGAAGGGCGAGAGCATCCGCGGCGGCGCCGACAACGACGAGATCCTGACCACGTACTCCGGCGTGGTCCCGGGAGACGTGGTCGACAAGGTGATCCCCGGGGCGTCCGGCGACTTCGAGCTGACCGCCCAGATCACCGACGACGACGAGCTGCGCGAGATGTCGCTGACCGGCGTCTTCTACGACGGCGCCGAAGCCAACACCTACACCGTCGGCTTCGACGACTACGGCACGACGAAGGACATCCAGGCGCCGTGTGAGCCAGCCTGAGCGCCACATGACGACTCTCGCCCGGCCGCGCACGCTGCTGGCGATGGCGGCCGTCGCGGTGGCCTTCGCGGCTGCCGACACCTACGTCGTGGTGCTGGCGCTGCCGGAGATGATGGCGGCCGTCGGCGTGCCGATCGACCAGCTGCAGAAGGCCGCCCCGATCGTCTCGGGGTTCCTGCTCGGCTACGTCGCCATGCTGCCCCTGATCGGCCGCATCGCCGACCTGCGCGGCCGGGTGCCGGTCCTGGTGGCCGCGCTGGTCGTCTTCGCGGCCGGCTCGCTCGTCACGGCGCTGGCCTACGACATGCCGACGATGGTGCTGGGCCGCTTCCTCCAGGGCGTCGGCGGAGGAGGGCTCGTACCCGCCACGCTGGCGCTGGTCGCCGACCTCTACCCCGTCGAGCGTCGCGGCGTCCCGCTCGGCGTGGTGTCCGCCGTCCAGGAGATCGGCAGCGTCCTGGGCCCGCTGTTCGGGGCCATCGTCCTGTCGGTGGCCGACTGGCGGCTCATCTTCGTCATCAACCTCGTCGTCGGGCTGGTGCTGGCGGTCGCCATCCGCCGCCTGGCCGGCGCCGCCGGTCCACGGCAGGGGCGCTTCGACTGGCCCGGCTCGGCGCTGCTGCTGGTCACCCTGGTGACGGGGGCGCTGGTCTGCCTCCGGCCTCCCCCGCTGCTGCGCGACGTGACCTGGGGCGCGATCTTCGTGCCGTTCGCCGGCGACTCCCGCTGGCTGACCCCGGTCGGCGCCGTGGCCATCGTCGCCGCCGCCCTGTTCCTCGTCCGCACCCTGACCGCCAGCCGGCCGCTCGTCGACCTGCGCAGCTGGGCGGGCATCGCCCGCGAGGCCGACCTCACCGGCGCCCTGCTGCTCGCGGCGGCGCTCTCGGGCGTGATCCTGGCCTTCGCGACCGCGGACCCACGGGTCGAGGTGTTCTCCGACCGCGGGCTCTGGTACCTCCTCGGCGGCGCGGTCGCTGCCGTCGCGTTCGCGGTCCACCTACGGCGTACCGAGGACCCGATCATCCCCACCGGCGCCCTCCGCCGCACTCCTGCCTGGGGCTCGCTGGCCGTCAGCTTCTTCGTCGGGGCGGCCCTGATCGCCGCCCTGATCGACATCCCCATCTTCGCCCGGACGACCATCTATCCCGACTCCCAGCTGATGGCGGCGCTGGTGCTGGTCCGGTTCCTGGTCGCGCTGCCGGTCGGCGCGGTGCTGGGCGGCTACCTCACCCACCGGCTGCCCGCCGGAGTCGTCACCGCGGTCGGGCATGGCGTTCGCGGCGGTGGGCTTCGTCTGGATGAGCGCGTGGCACCTGGAGACCCTCGAGCACGCCTCGGCGACGATCCCGCTGGTGATCGGCGGTTTCGGCTTCGGCCTCGCGCTGGCGCCGGTCAACGCCGCCGTGCTCGCGGCCACCGACGACGACGTCCACGGACTGGCCACCGCCACCGTCGTGGTCGCCCGGATGGTCGGCATGCTCGTGGGCATCTCGGCCCTGACCACGATCGGGCTGCGCCGCTACTACGCCGAGCAGCACGACATGCCAGGAGTCCGCGAGGTCTGCGACGGCAAGAGCAGGTGCAAGGAGTTCACCCTCCTCCTCAAGGAGGCCGGCATCGCCCAGGAGCACACGGTCTTCCTCGGGCGCCGCCGTCTGCGCCGTGATCGCCGGGCTTGCTCGCGCTGGTGCTGTTCCGGACCGCTGCCACGCGCTCTCTCGACGCGGGCACCCTGCTCGCGCCTCAGCTGAGCAGGTTGCTGATCTCGACCAGGTTGCCGTCGGGGTCGTTGACGTAGACCGACAGGATCGGGCCGGTGGCTCCGGCCCGTTCCCCGGGACCGTCGACCACGGCGACCCCCTGCCGGCGGAGGTGCTCGAGCCAGTCGGCCACCGGCCGGTCACTGAGGACACAGAAGTTCCCGCTGCCCGGCACCGTGTCCTTGGCGATGTCGGGCGCTGTGCTCGCGTCCTGGAGGCTGATCTTGTGCGAGCCGAAGTGCAGCGACCACTTGCCCGGGCGCTCCTCGCGCGACTCCATGCCGAGCACCCGTTCGTAGAACTCGCGGGTCCGCGCCACGTCCCGCACGCAGAGGACGATGTGGTCGAGGCCCGAGACGGTGAAGGCGTCGGCGTTCATGGGCAGGTCACGTTACGCCCACTCCAGACCACTACGCTCGGGCCCCGTGGGCGCACCCGACGACGAAGACTTCGACGACCTGCTCGCCGCCAACGCGGCGTACGCCGCGGACTTCGACGAGGGTGACTTCGACGGCATCGCCCACGCCGGCGTGGCCATCGTCACCTGCATGGACTCCCGCATCGACCCGCTGCGGATGCTCGGGCTCCAGCACGGAGACGCGAAGATCTTCCGCAACCCCGGCGGCCGGGTCACCCCTCAGGCGCTGGAGGCCCTGGTGCTCGGCGTGCACCTCCTCGACGTCGACCGCATCCTGGTCATCCCCCACACCCGCTGCGCGATGACCGCATCCACCCAGCAGGAGCTGCGCGAGCGCATCGGCGAGTCCGCCGGCCAGGACGTCAGCTGGCAGCAGTTCAACGTCGTCGACGACCAGCTCGCCGCCCTCGACGAAGACGTCGCCAAGGTGCGCTCCCACCCGCTGATCCCCGACAAGGTCAGGGTCGGGGGATTCCTGTACGACGTCGACACCGGCCGCATCGAGCGCAAGGTCTAGCCCCACCTCGGTCTGCCCAGCACACTGTCACCCGTGCCACTCCTCGAACGGGAGCTGCAGCTCGGGGCGCTCCACGAATACGCAGCAGACGCCCGTGAAGGCGACGGCCGGTTGGTGCTGGTCGCAGGCGAAGCCGGCATCGGCAAGTCGAGCCTGGTGGAGGCCTTCGTCGACGGGCTGGACGAGACCCGGGTCGCCTGGTGCTCCTGCGACGGCGCCTTCACACCCTCGGCCCTCGGACCGCTCCAGGACGTCGCCGACCAGTGGGGCGGAGCTGTCCGGGTCGCCTGCGCCGACGGAGTCCCGCGCGACACCCGCTTCACCGCACTGCTGTCGATGCTCCGCGAGCACGGTGAACACGGCGAACAGGGGGGCCTCTCGGTCCTGGTCGTGGAGGACCTCCACTTCGCCGACGAGGCGACCCTCGACCTGCTCGGCTACCTCGCCCGGCGACTGCGCGGCGTACGCGCGCTGGTCGTGGCGACCTACCGCGACGACGGGCTCGCGGAGAACCGCGCCCTGCGAGAGACCATCGGCGAGGCGTCCACCCAGCGCTGGACCCGCAGGATCTCACTCCCCCCGCTGACCCAGCAGGCCGTCGACGAGCTGAGCCGAGGCACCGACCGTGCGCCGGCGGCCGTGCACGCCCTCACCGGTGGCAACCCGTTCTTCGTCACCGAGGTGCTCAGCGCGACCCGCGACGAGCTGCCGATGTCAGCCCGCGACGCCGTGCTCGCCCGGGCCGCCCGCCTCTCGGCGGCCGGTCGTGGTGTGCTCGACGCCGCGGCCCTCGTCGGTGAACGGGTCGAGCCGGCCCTGCTCGCGGTCGTCACCGACGCCGACGTCAGCGTCCTCGACGAGCCCGTCGCCGCCGGGCTGCTCGTCGCCGACGGGGCGGTGCTGGAGTTCCGGCACGAGATCGCCCGGAGGGCCGTCGAGCAGGAGGTCGGCCCGCACCGCGCCGCCGTCGTGCACGGACGCATCCTTGCGGCGCTGGAGGCCGCCGGAGTCGCGGACGACGCACGGCTGGCTCACCACGCCGACGCTGCGCTCGACGGGCCCGCCGCCGTCCGCTACGCCCGCCGGGCGGCCGACCGGTCGGCCCAGCTGGCGTCGCGGCGCGAGGCCGTCGCGCAGTACCAGCGCGCCCTGCGCTTCGCCCCGGCCGACCAACCGTTGCTGAGGGCAGAGCTCCTGGACCGGCTCGGCGACGAGCAGGCCTCTCTCGACGACTGGACGTCGGCGACAGTCTCCCTCGAGCAGTCCATCGAGCTGTGGCACGCCGAGGGCGTACGCGTCCGCGAGGGCGACGCTCGCCGGAGGCTGAGCTACGCCCTGTGGCGCACCTGCCGGGGCCCCGAGGGCCTGGCCGCGGCCGAGGCGGCCCTGGCCGTCCTCGAGCCGCTCGGCACCTCCCGCGAGCTGGCGTGGGCGCTGGCCACCTCGGCGAGCACCGCGATGCTGCGCGAGAACTACGACGTGTCGCGGGCCCACGGTCATCGCGCGCTCGACCTGGCCAGTCAGCTCGAGCTCGACGACGTCCGCAGCGACGCCCTCAACACCCTGGCGGTCGTGGCGGCCTGGAACGGGGACGAGTGGTACCCGATGCTGCACGAGTCGCTCACGGTGGCGCTGGGCGCGGGCCATCACACGCAGGCCGCGCGCGCGTATATCAACCTGGTCGACACCCTGATCGACCAGGTGCGCTACCCCGAGGCTGAGCGCTTCCACCGCGAGGCCACCGAGTTCTGCCGCGAGCACGACCTGGCGACCTGGGGGCTTTGTCTGGGCGGGGCCCACGCGACGATCCTCCTCAACACCGGCCGGTGGGAGACCCTGGAGGCCGTGACGGCCGGGCCCCTCGCCGGCGAACTGGCCTCGCGCATCAACCGGATCACCTTCTTGGTCCCGCTCGGGCTGTCCCGGGCACGACGGGGACTCACCGGTTGGGAGGAGCCCCTGGAGGAAGCCCGTTGCTCGGCCAGCGAGCTCGCCGAACCCGAGTGGGTCGTGCTCACCACGTCGGCGCTCGCCGAGGCGCGTTGGCTCAGCGGCGACGCCAACGCTGCTCTCGGGGTTCTCGACGACGCGGCCGAGGTCGCCGCGACCTGCTCGAGCAAGCGGCAGCTCGCCACCCTGCTGCGGTTCCGCATCGACGGCACCCACGGGCCCGAGGCTGATGACACGGTCGGCATCCCGCGGCCCTTCGCCGTCGAGCTCGAGGCTGCGCCACGCGAAGCCGCCGCCGAGTGGGACGCCGTGGACCGCTCGTACGACGCCGCGATGGCGCTGCTGGGCTCCGACGACGAGCAGGACCTGCGCGAGGCCCTCGAACGGTTCGAGGCACTCGGCGCGGATCCCGCGGCCGCCATGGCGCGTCGCAAGCTCCGGGCGAGCGGCGCTCGCGGCATCCCGGCCGGCGCAAGACCGGCCACCCGGGAGCACCCGCTCGGGCTCACCGCCCGCGAGCAGGAGGTGCTCGACCTCCTCGGCGAGGGCCTCACCGACGCCGGCATCGCGGCGCGGCTGGTGATCTCACCTCGCACCGCACAGCACCACGTCGCCGCTGTGCTGGCCAAGCTCGGCGTGGCCAACCGCCGCGAGGCGGCTACCTACGCCGAAGTTAGGCAGTCGCTCGCCCGGCATGGGTAGCCGCTACCGATCCGCTGCACCCCTCGGCGTTCCTAGGTTCGTGGTCGTCAAGAGATGACAACCAGATACCAAGGAGAAACCGCAATGCCGCTCTACATGGATGTCCACCACCTCGGCGAGCCCGTCAGCGTGGACGACGTCGCCAAGGCCCACCTGGCCGACCTCGAGCACCAGGACAAGTACGACGTGAAGTACCTGCGCTACTGGGTCGACGAGGACAGGGGCGAGATCTTCTGTCTCGTCGAGGCGCCGTCCCCGGACGCCGCCAACATCGTCCACAAGGAGGCCCACGGCCTCGTGGCGGACGAGGTGCACCTCGTCAGGGAGGGGTCGTGACCCGGTGGGGCAAGGCGCTCGCCACGGTCGGCGTCGGCGCCCTCGCGGCCGTCATGCTCACCACGCCCGCGCCGTCGTCGGCCGCTCCGGCGTGGCTCGACGGCGTCCGTGACGCGACCCGGCCCTACCAGGACCTGAAGGTCGCCAAGGCCAACGGTTACGGCAAGCTCAAGGACGCCGAGGGCATCGCCTGCATCGACATGCCCGGTGAGGGCGGGATGGGCGTCCACTTCGTCAACGGCGACCTCGTCGGTGACGCCGAGGTGCACGGCAAGACGCCCGAGCTGCTCGTCTACGACCCGACGCCGGACGGCATGCGGCTGGTCGCGCTCGAGTACGTCGTGTTCCAGGAGGCCTGGCGCGCGGAGCACGCCACGGGCAAGCCCCAGCTGTTCGGCCAGAAGTTCGAGCTGGTCAAGGAGGGCAACCGCTACGGCCTGCCCGCCTTCTACGAGCTGCACCTCTGGGCCTGGAAGCACAACCCGTCCGGGACCTTCGAGGACTGGAACCCGCGGGTCACCTGCTGACTGCGGTCGAGGGGGTCACGAGGGCCGGTCCGGCGTCTGCGCCGGCCGGCCCCGTAGACGTTTCCCAGCACCACACCGAGACTGGCGCCGAGCGCGGCACCGCAGATGTTGAGCACCAGGTCGCCGCTGTCGCAGGTGCCGTTGCCGAGCAGTCCCTGGGTCAGCTCGATCAGCAGCGAGGCCGCCGCGCCGATGAGGAGGACCGGCCAGAAGCGGCGTACGGCGTACCCCGCGGCCAGCCCCCACGGCACGAGCATCACGAGGTTCAGCACCGCCTCGGCATCGTCGGGCGGCAGTCCTGTGCCGGTCTCGCAGCCCCGCCAGTCGACCGAGAGGCCGGCCGTGGCGCGTGCCAGGGTCACCGCCAGCGCCAGGCTGAGCGCAGCGGCGGCTGCCCGGCCGGCGTACACGCGGTCACGGGGCCAGCGCGCGGCCTTGGCCGTCCGCGAGAACTGCGTCATCGACCCCACGCACAGCAGCGCGAAAGCGACCCAGACGTTGGGCTGGCGCAGGATGCTCCAGGCGACGTCGCCCAGGTCGCCGACGTACGGCGTCAAGCGTCGAGCGTCTCGACGTCGACGTCGTAGGCGCCCTGGACCAGGAACTCCTTGCGCGGCGCGACGTCGGAGCCCATCAGCAGCTCGAAGACCCGGGCGGCCTCGTCGCCGTCGTCGACCGTGAGCTTGCGCAGGGTGCGGTGGCGGGGGTCCATGGTGGTCTCGGCCAGCTGGTCGGCGTCCATCTCACCGAGGCCCTTGTAGCGCTGGACGGGGTCCTTCCAGCGGACGCCCTTCTTGCTGAGCTCGGCCAGCCGGCGCTGCAGCTCGACGTCGGAGTAGGTGTAGACGTACTTGTCCATGCCCTTCTTGGGCTTGGTGACCTCGATGCGGTGGAGTGGCGGAACCGCGGAGAACACCCGCCCGCTCTCGATCAGGCCGGGCATGTACTTGAAGAACAGCGTCGCCAGCAGGCAGCGGATGTGGGCGCCGTCGGAGTCGGCGTCGGCCATGAAGATGATCCGGCCGTAGCGGACGGCGTCGAGGTCGAAGGTGCGGCCGGAGCCGGCGCCGATCACCTGGATGATCGAGGCGCACTCGGCGTTCTTGAGCATGTCGCCGACCGAGGCCTTCTGGACGTTGAGGATCTTGCCGCGGATCGGCAGCAGCGCCTGGAACTCGGAGTTGCGGGCGTCCTTGGCCGTGCCGAGCGCGGAGTCACCCTCGACGATGAACAGCTCGGTGCGCTCGTTGTCGGTGGCGCGGCAGTCGCGCAGCTTGGCGGGCAGCGCGGAGGACTCCAGGGCGGTCTTGCGGCGCTGGGTCTCCTTGTGCTGGCGCGCGGCGATGCGGGTCTTGGAGGCGGCGACGACCTTCTCCATGACCAGCCGGGCCTGGGCCTTCTCGGCGCGCTTGGTGGAGGTGAGGAACCTCTTCAGCTCGGCCGAGACGACCTTGCGCACCGACGACCGGACCTGGGGGGTGCCGAGGATCTCCTTGGTCTGGCCCTCGAACTGCGGCTCGGCCTGTCGGACGGTGACGACCGCCGTCAGCCCTTCGAGGACGTCGTCCTTGATCACGTCGGTGTCGCCGACCTTGAGAGCCTTGGCCGAGCGCATCACGTCGTTGAAGGTCTTGGTGATCGCCTGCTCGAACCCGCTGACGTGGGTGCCGCCCTTGGGGGTGGCGATCACGTTGACGAAGGAGCGGAGCTCGGTGTCGTAGCCGCTGCCCCAGCGCACCGCGATGTCGACGCCGAGCTCGCGCTCGACCTCCTGCGGGGTCATGTGGCCCTTGTCGTCGAGCAGCGGCACGGTCTCGACGAACGTGTCGGTGCCCTGGAGGCGGACCACGTCGGTGACCGGCTCGTCGTGGGCGAGGAACTCGACGAACTCGGCGATCCCGCCGTCGTGGCGGAACTTCTCCTCGACGGGGGTGTCGCCCCGCAGGTCGCGGATCACCAGCTCGAGGCCGGGCACGATGAACGACGTCTGGCGGGCCCGGCCGAGCAGGCCCTCGAGCTCGAAGTGGGCGTCCTTGGTGAAGATCTGCCGGTCGGGCCAGAACCGGATGCGGGTGCCGGACTTGTTCTTCGCCACCCGGCCGCCCTTGCGGGACAGACCGGACCTTCGCGGTGAAGCCGGCCGCCGGACCGTCGCCGTCGAAGATCCCGGGAACCCCGCGGCGGAAGCTCATCCCCTGCGCGGACGGCGACCGGTCGACGTCGATGTCCATGCGCGAGGACAACGCGTTGACGACCGAGAGCCCCACGCCGTGCAGCCCGCCGGTCGCGACGTAGGACCCGCCGCCGAACTTGCCGCCGGCGTGCAGCTTGGTGGCGACCACCTCGACGCCGGGCAGCCCGGTCTTGGGCTCCTTGTCGGTCGGGATGCCGCGGCCGTCGTCGTGGACCTCGGCGGAGCCGTCGGGGTGGAGGGTGACCTGGACGGTGTGGGCGGCACCGGCCAGCGCCTCGTCGACGCCGTTGTCGATGATCTCCCACAGGCAGTGCATGAGCCCGCGGGTGTCGGTGGCGCCGATGTACATGCCCGGCCGCTTGCGCACCGCCTCGAGGCCCTCGAGGACGAGGAGGTGGGCGGCGTTGTAGGTGTGGTCGGCGATCGTCGGGCTCCTGCGGTCGAGCGGCTCAGCTGGTCGTTCTCGCTACGCCGTCCAACCTACCTGCGGGGGCCGACAGCGCGGCGCAGCCACGCCTGTCCAGACCGCTCACGACACGCCGATGTCTCATGAGCCGCGTGTGCGGTCTCCTGTGACACGACGGGTCTACGGTTTGTGTCACCGTCATGACGGTGGAGAGGCATCACGATGTGGGCACAATCAGGCACCGGATGACGCGATTCCGGCCCGGAATCGCGAACAGGAAGGCAAACTCGTCAGCAGGGGGGAACACCCATCCACGGATGGTCGTTCCGACGAATGAGAAACAGACAGACGAACGCACACCACGTGTTTGAGTGAAGGTGTTCTGCACCACGTACGACCTGGGTACCTCCAAGGAATGTTGGGCCTGGCGGCTACGTTGGAGCAGAGACACCGTGACTAGAAATGAGGCCGAAGTGACCACTGCCGTTGCCACTGGCTCTGCCGCGCTGAGCGCTGCCGACCGCTGCGACCGCTGCGGGGCCCAGGCCTACCTCAAGGTCGAGCTCCTCAGTGGGGGTGAGCTGCACTTCTGCGCCCACCACGCCCGCGAGCACAGCGACGCCCTCAAGGCCGTCGCCGCCAACGTGATCGACGAGACCCACCGTCTCTCCGACACTCCCGCATCAGCCTCCGCCAACCAGGGCTGAGGCCCCGCAACCCACCGACTCACCGACGGCCCCGGACCTCTGGTCCGGGGCCGTCGGACATTTCCAGGGGCCTCGGTGGGCTGTGGGAGGGTGTGCCGCGTGAGTCTGACGGAGGTGCTGGTCGCCCTGGCGATCCTGGTCGGACTCGTGGGTGTGCTGGTCCCGATCCTGCCGGGCCTCGTGCTGGTGCTGGTGGCGATCTTGGTCTGGGCGATCCACATCGGCTCGGCCACCGCCTGGACCGTGTTCGCCGTCGCGGCCCTCCTGCTCGTGGCCGGCAGCGTCGTCAAGTACGCCGTCCCGGGGCGCCGGCTGAAGTCCTCCGGCATCCCGTCGTCCACGACGTGGTTCGGCGTCGGGCTCGGGATCGTGGGCTTCTTCGTCATCCCGGTGGTCGGCCTCTTCATCGGGTTCGTGCTCGGCGTCTACCTGGCCGAGCACCGGCGGGTCGGCAGCGCGGCCGCCTGGCCGTCCACCAAGCAGGCCCTCCGCGCGGTCGGCGTCAGCATCCTGATCGAGCTGGCTGCCGGCATCCTGGCGGCGCTGGTCTGGGTCGCCGGCGTCGTCGCCACCTAGGGCAGCTGCTGACGTGACGATCCTGCTCAGCCTGCTGGCCGCGCTGTCCTACGGCCTGGCCGACTTCTGCGGCGGCCTGGCCAGCAAGCGTGGGAGCGCGTGGGGTGTGGCCCTGGTCGCGTCCGCGACCGGCGCCGTCCTCGTCCTCACCATGTCCCTGTTCCTGGGCGGCGGCCCCACGGCGGCGGACCTGTGGTGGGGTGCGGCCGCCGGGGTCGGCAACGGCTTCGGGACGGCCTTCCTCTACCGGGGACTCGCCTCCGGCCGGATGGGCGTGGTGGCGCCGGTCAGCGGCGTCGGCGCGGCGGTGATCCCCGTGGTCGTCGGCGTGCTGCTCGGGGAGCGACCGGCCGTGCTGGTCTGGGTCGGCATCGTCTTGGCGATCCCGGCCATCTGGCTCGTCGCCCGCGACCCCTGCCGGGCCGGGCGCGGCCGCGCCCGGCGGCGCCGTCGACGGCGCTCTGGCCGGGTTGGGCTTCGGGTTCCTGTTCGTCGCGCTCGCCCAGGTCTCCGAGGACTCCGGCCTGCTCCCGCTCGCCCTCAACCAGGTGGTGGCCGGTGTCGTCATCGTGCTGGTCGCCACCTTCCTGGGGCAGCCGTGGCGGCCGCACCCGTCCGCGGCGCTCGGCGGCATGCTGGCGGGGGTCCTCGGCGCCCTGGCCACGGTCTGCTTCCTGTTCGCCACCCGCGAGGGCTTCCTCAGCGTCGCCTCGGTGGTGACCTCGCTCTACCCGGCGGTCACGGTGGTGCTGGCCGCCTCCGTGCTGGGCGAGCACGTCCACCGCGCCCAGGCAGCCGGCCTGCTGATGTGCGCCCTCGCGGTGTCGCTGGTCGCCGCCGGCTGACCCTCACCGATAGTGCTCGCGGGCGTGCGCGTCAGCGACGTCGACCGCGCGAGGCACCCCGGCCACCGCTGACAAGAAGGCGTCGCGGCCGAGGGCGTGCATCCTGGTCTCCGTCGTGGCGGTCACGGTCGCGGTCCTCGGCCCGGCGTGCAGCAGGGCCAGCTCGCCGAACCAGCTTCCCTGCCCCAGCTCGCGGACCACGGTGCTCCCGTGCGTCACCGTCAGCCGGCCCTCGGCGACCACGTAGAAGCGGTCGCCCGCCTCGCCCTCGGTGACCACCGGCGTCCCGGACGGCGCCGTCACGGCCACCGCCTCGCGCGCCAGCCGTTCGACCACGCGGGGCGCCAGGACGCTCAGGATCGGCACGCGCTGCAGAAGGGCCAGCACGTCGAGTGGGACGACGGTCCGCGCGTCGTAGCGACGCAGCCGGGGCCACGCCGCTACCGCGAGCAGCGGCAGCAGCATGCCCCCCGCGAATGCTGCCCGGACGCCGAGCAGCTCCACGAGCAGCGGGGCCAGCAGGCTACCGAGCGCCATCCCGGCCATCATCACCGCCTCCTGGATGCCGAAGAGAGCCACCAGCAGCCGGTCGGGCAGCAGCCGCTGGACGAACGTGCGGGTGGTGACGTCGAAGAACAGCCGCCCGGCTCCGCTCAGGGCCACGAGGAGCACTGCGATCGCGGTGCTGCCTGCGAGGCCGGCCACGGCGAAGAACCCGCCGGCCACCACTCCCGCAGCCACGAGCAGCGGCGCGAGCCGTGCCCGGCCGACCAGCACGAACGTCGTCGCCGCCCCGAGCAGAGCGCCGAGACCCAGGGCAGCGGTCAGCACCGCGGGACCGGCCTGTCCCATCCCGAGCAGGTCGATCGCCAGCACCACCAACAAGATGTCGACCATCCCGACGAGCGTGAACTCGGCAGCCGTGAGGCCGACGAGCAGCCGGGCAGCGGGGTCCGCGACCACGGCCCGGAGGCCGGCCACGCCGGAGCCTGCGGCCCGCCCGGCTCTCGCACCGGCCGCCGTACTGGCCGTCGTACGCGACGCGCTCACCAAGGTGGCGGTGAGCACCGCGCCGAGCGCTGACACAGCGCCCGTCGCGAGGATCACCCCGCCGGGTCCGACCACCCCGATCAGCGCGGCGCACGCCAGCGGCCCGAGCAAGGTGGCGGCCGCCTCCACCGTGCCCGTGGCCGCGTTGCTGGCCGTGAGGTCACCGGTGGTCTCGGAGATCTCCGGAAGGGTCGCGTGGTGGACCGGCCTGGTCAGGGTCACCGCGACCGCCATCGGCACCGACAGGGCGACCACGACCGGGACAGGCGCATCGGCCACGATCGCCGTGCCGACCGCGATGAACGTCGCGGCCTGGGCCAGGTAGCCGATCGTGAGCGCCCTGGTTCGTGGCAGCCGGGCCAGGACGGCGGCCACCGGCGAGGCCAGCAGCATGGCCGGGACCAGCTGGACCAGCGCCATGGCGCTCGCCCCGCGCACTCCCCCGAGCTCGTAGGCCCAGATGAGGATCGCGATCCAATGGGCGTGCTCGCTCACGATGAAGCCGAGGTACGCCGCGAGCACCCGCCGAAGCCGGGGCTTGCGCAGCGAGCGGGCAAGCGAGTCCAGCCACAGGTGCTTCTTGCGCACGTGTCACCGCCCCGCTCTCGACTGCCCGAGACACCTCCCCCGGCCCGAATGTAGGGCGCGGGGAGCGTGGTCGGGAAGGCCTCAGGAGCGGTCCGTCAGGGTGCCGTGGGCGTGCCGCCCGCTGCTCCGAAGGGCAAGAACGTCGTTCCGGGGTTCTGGTGTCGGGCACCAGCTACGTCGTGGACGTGCTGTGGCCCGAGAACCAGGGCTACCTGTCAGTCATCGCCAAGTCGACGTCGGGACAGTGGTCCGCCTGGACCTACAACGGCACGCCGACCCGACGCCTTACGACTGCTGAGTCCCGTCGTGGCCTACGAGCCACAAGGAGCGGCCCCGGCCCGTCAGAGGGATACGCCGGGGCCGCTCGGTGCCTGTGAGAGTGGCACCCGGTCAACGGCCAGGCGTCTCGAGCGTTACGCACGACGACGGCTGTTCTAGACCGTGCGCGTCGCGACCGACCCAGGTACGAGCCAAGGCACCGCCCAGCAGCAGGCGGTGCCCCGTGCCCAAGGAGTCACCTTGGTCAGGCTCGGTCCGCCGACGGCAATTCTTGCGACCTGGTCGGACCTCACCCCGAAGCACCCTACGCGGTCGCGCGCCCGATGCTCTGACCCCTCCGACTCGCCAGGAGGTGGCGGCTACGCAGTTTGAGGGATGCCCCTGCGGGTGCGCCCGACCTACGGTGAGCACGCCCGCTGCGGATCCCGAACGCGTGGCGGGTGTTACCCACCCTGATAGTCGGGGCGGCGGCACACTGGCGCCGAGCAGGCATCATGCCGGCAGCCGCCGCCCTGACTCCGAGCCCATCACCCGGTCGAGCGCTGGCGTCCGGCCCGCAGGACTCTCAGTCGAGGTAGTCGCGCAGCACCTGTGAACGGCTCGGGTGACGCAGCTTGCTCATCGTCTTGGACTCGATCTGGCGGATCCGCTCGCGGGTGACGCCGTAGACCTTGCCGATCTCGTCGAGGGTCTTGGGCTGGCCGTCGGTGAGTCCGAACCGCATCGAGACCACGCCCGCCTCGCGCTCGGACAGCGTGTCGAGGACGGCGTGCAGCTGCTCCTGGAGCAGCGTGAACGACACGGCGTCGGCCGGGACGATCGCCTCGGAGTCCTCGATCAGGTCGCCGAACTCGGAGTCGCCGTCCTCACCGAGCGGGGTGTGCAGCGAGATCGGCTCGCGGCCGTACTTCTGGACCTCGATGACCTTCTCGGGGGTCATGTCGAGCTCCTTGGCGAGCTCCTCCGGGGTGGGCTCGCGGCCGAGGTCCTGGAGCATCTGGCGCTGCACGCGGGCCAGCTTGTTGATGACCTCGACCATGTGCACCGGGATGCGGATGGTGCGGGCCTGGTCGGCCATCGCCCGGGTGATCGCCTGGCGGATCCACCAGGTGGCGTAGGTCGAGAACTTGTAGCCCTTGGTGTAGTCGAACTTCTCGACCGCGCGGATCAGGCCGAGGTTGCCCTCCTGGATCAGGTCGAGGAAGAGCATGCCGCGACCGGTGTAGCGCTTGGCCAGCGAGACCACCAGCCGCAGGTTGGCCTCGAGGAGGTGGTTCTTGGCGCGGCGGCCGTCCTCGGCGATCCACTCGAGCTCCTCCTCGAGCTTGGCCGAGATCTTCCCGCCCTTGGCGAGCTTCTCCTCCGAGAACAGGCCGGCCTCGATCCGCTTGGCGAGCTCGACCTCCATCTCGGCGTTGAGGAGCGGCACCTTGCCGATCTGCTTGAGGTAGTCCTTCACGGGGTCGGCGGTGGCGCCGGCCACCATCACCTGCTGCTCGGGCTCGTCGGTGTCGTCGGCCTCGGAGACCACGAACCCGGACGACGCCTCCTTCTCGTCCTCGACGATCGAGGGGTCGGTGGCGACGGCCTTCTCGAACTCCTCGTCCGGCAGGTCGGGCAGCACCTTCTTGCCGTCGGGGCCGACGACGACCTCCGCGGCGTCGGCGGGCGCCGGGGCCGCCGCCTTGTCGGCGGCTGGCTCGTCGGCGGACTTGGCCGCCGACTTGGTCGCGGCCTTCTTCGCCGGCTCGGCCTTCGCTGCCGACTTGGCCGGGGCCTTCTTGGCCGGGGCCTTGGCCGTCTTGGCCGACGCCGTCTTCTTCGTGGTCGTGGCCGCCACGGCTCGCATGCCCACCGGCATGGCGACGGAGATGCCCAGGCCGGCCAGGTGCGTCATCAGAGCCTTGAGGTCACGAGCCTCGACGCCGGCCTCCTCGGTCGCCCGACGTACGTCGTCGGGGGCCACGCTGCCGGAGGGTTGCGCCTGCGCGATGAGGGCCTGGATGGCGGGGTGCGCGAGCACGCCCGGTGGAGGAGTCTTGCGCGCGTTCGAGGACACGAACACCTCTCGTCAAGGGCTTCGGGGCGCGGCAAGGCCCGCTGTCGTCAAGAGCCGCGCTTCGTATTCTGCCACGCACCTGGTGGCGGCCCCGAACCGCGGGTCACCCTCGCGCTGCGGCCCGTGCAACAGCCGAGGCGAGTCCCATCCGCCCTGAGCACCCGGACGCTCTGAGGGCTCGCACCGCCTGTCACCCCCGCGACGACGCGAGCTGGCTCCTCGCTCGAGGTCTTGCATCGCGAGCGAGGAGTCTCAGGCCGTCTGGCAGGTGAGCGACCTCGACGGAAGCATTCGCCATGTGGTTGCTCCTTGATGGACATGTCGCTGCTGTGATGTGCTGGTCGCGCACCAAGACCCCGTGCGCCTGGTTCTCTTGCAAGCACTCGCGAGAGAGGCGGAGCGGGTGACGTCTTGGTAGTCCGTCCACCAAGCCTCATCGTTGTGGCCCCACCCACTGAGGCTTGGTCCGCTTCGCCGTTCAGGTCCCGCTCAACAACCGGCCCGGGGGGATCGGTGAGCGGGACCTGGACCGCGCCCGCAACTGTCAGCCGGGGTCAGACTTCACGATGACGGGCGGCACGCGACGTTCCCGGAAGGCGAGTCCGTTCTCCTGCAAAGCGCGGATCACTGCTACGCAGATCAGGGCATGACCGGGTCGTTCGAACCTGCATAGGGTCGTACCACGACTGTGTGGCGGCAGGCCAACCGGCTAGCGACCGCCGCACTCAACGCTGTATTGGGGGAAGTCATGGTGAAGCGTGTTCTCGTGGTGGTGGCGATGATCCTGATGGCGTTCGGGGACAGGTACCCCGGCCGCCTTCGCCGAGGTACAGGTGTTGACCGTCCACCTGGCCCCGTCGGGCGATCCGGACGGTTCGGGCGTCGCGGTGGTGCGACTGGACTCGGAACGGGATCTCGTCTGCTATTCCGCCGTCGTTCGCAACATCAGTGCCCCGACGGAGCCCGCTCCAGGCGTGGGTTCGGCGCACATCCACGGGCCACTGCCCGCTACCGGTATCGCGATCGACCTCGACTCCGTCTTCGTGGGCGACGGGTACCGAGAACCTACATCGCCAGGGACTGCGTCAGCGCAGACAGCGCGACCATTGATGCGGTGCTCGCCGATCCTGAGCTGTTCTACTTCAACGTGCACAATGCCGAGTTCCCGGGAGGTGCCGTCCAAGGCAGCCTCGGCTAGCGCGTCATGCATCGGGTCAGTGGGTGGACCCTCGTCGCACGAACCGCCCAGCCCTGAGCCAGCGGGGTGGGCGGTCTCGCGCGTTCTCACCCCTCAAGACACACGCATGAGTTCAGGGACACCGGTTACTGCTAGGAGGCGCCGCGCGTGGCGCGGCGGCCCAAGAGGGGTAGGGCCGTCCAGCCGCCCCGGCAGGCTTCCGAGGTTGCCGGGGCGTGCCGCTCCTCTTTGGCGTCTCATCCGATGGGGCGATGCTGTTTCGCACCGGGCGAGGACTCTCGCCGCTGCGAGCTCAGCGCGCTCTGCGGACTGCGCAGGGCATCCGATGCAGTAGAGTGCCCAGGTCAGAGGCCCTATCCGGACGCTGCGGCCTTCTTCGCCTTCTTGTAGTCCCGCACCTTCTGCAGCGACGTCGGGTCGGTCACGTCGGCCACCGAGCGGTAGCCCTCCTCCGCGTAGTCGCCGACCGCCTGCTGCCACCCCTCGGGGCGGACACCGAGCTGCTTGGCCAGCAGGGCGACGAAGATCTGCGCCTTCTGCTTGCCGAAGCCGGGCAGCGCCATCACCCGGTCGAGCAGGTCGGCGCCGGACGACGCCTCGTTCCACAGCCGCTCGGCATGGCCGGCGTAGGTGTCGTTGACGATCGCCGCCAGCGCCTGCACCCGCCCGGCCATCGAGCGGCCGTAGCGGTGGATCGCCGGCGGCGTGGCCGCCATGGTCGCGAACTCCTCCGGGTCGGCCGCTGCGATCGTCGCCGGGATCCAGCGTGCCGAACCGGTCGAGGATCTTCGCCGGGCCGCGGAAGGCGTGCTCCATGGGGTACTGCTGGTCGAGGAGCATGCCGACGAGCAGGGCGAACGGGTCGTCGGTCAGGACCTGGTCGGCGTGCTCGTCACCCGTGATGTGCAGGCCATGGTGAGACATCTGCGCTCAGTCACCGGCCTTGACGGCCAGGACGGCGCAGTGGGCGTCGAGCAGGATGCGCTGGGCGTTGCTGCCCAGGATCAGCTTGCCGACCGGCGAGCGCCGGCGCAGGCCGATCACGATCAGGTCGGCGCCGTTGGCTTCCGCGATGCTGATCAGGTCCTCGGCGGGCTCGAACCCCCGCACCAGCTGGCGCAGGTCGAACTCGACGCCGGACTCCTCGAGCAGCTGCTTCACCGACGCCATCTGCTGTTCGTCCTTGGCGTTCTCGTCGGCGTCGTACTCGCGACCACCCCGGTGGGAGTTGACGACCACCAGCTTGTCGCCGCGGAGCCTGGCCTCCTCGATGGCGCGCGCGAGCGCGGCGTCGCCCTCGGGCTTGGGCACGTAGCCCACGACGATGGTTCCCATCAGCACTCCCTCAATGGTGGCTCTGTGTCGAACGACGGTCTGATCGGCACCGTAGCGCGTGGCGCTGGCGACCGGGAACCTGTGGAGACCGGGCGCCACGGTCGACGGCGTCGGGCATCGTGACCGGGTGAACCCCGTCGAGGAGCCGGTGTCGCGTGCCGACCAGGCGTTGTTGCGCCGTCTGGTGCTCGAGCACAAGGCCGCCGAACGGCGCCGGCGCTTCCCCGCGGTGCTCCACCTCGGACGTCCCGGCGGCCCGGAGACGGGGAGGGTGGACGAGTCCGACGCGGCTCTCGACGACGCGCTGCGCTGCGACGTGCTGGAGGCGATGCTGCGCCGCGCTGCTGCCGGTCCGCCGATGACCCCCCTGATGACCTGGCTGACCCGGCCGGGCGACCTGGAGGTGCAGGACGTCGACCTCGCCTGGCTGCGCGTCGTGCGCGCCGTCAACGGGGAGACCGGACGCTCGATCCCCTACGTCGTGGTCACTCGACAAGGCTGGCGCGACCCGTGCTCGGGGGTGGGGCGCACCTGGCGGCGGTTGCGCGACCGCTAGTCCCAGGTGTGCACGGGTTCGTTGGAGTGCATCCGCTCGCGGTACTCCAGCAGCACGTGACGCAGTGCGTCGAAGCGCTCCTCCTCGCCGCGCTCGGACATCTTGCGGACGAACCACTCCGCGCCGTTCACGCCCGTCAGGCAGCGCTGCTCGATGATGCCGAGCAGCCGGTCGGACTCCGCGGACGGCACTCCCCACGTGTCGAGCCCGTGGCGAGCCATCGGCAGCAGGCGGCGCAGGGTCAGCTCGGTCGCCCGGACCTGCCCCACCTGCGGCCAGTAGACCTCGGCGTCGATGCCGTGCTCGGCCGCCGCCTCGAAGTTCTCCTCGGCCGCCTTGAAGGACATCTGCGACCACAACGGCCGCTCGCTCTCGGCGAGGGTGCGCACGAGCCCGAAGTAGAAGGCGGCGTTGGCCATCAGGTCGGCGACCGTGGGGCCGGCGGGCAGCACGCGGTTCTCGACCCGGAGGTGCGGCCGGCCGCCCTGGATGTCGTAGATCGGGCGGTTCCAACGGTAGATGGTGCCGTTGTGCAGGCGCAGCTCGCTGAGCTGCGGAGTGCCGCCCGCGTCGAACACGGCCACCGGGTCCTCGTCGTCGGTGATCGGCAGCAGGGCCGGGAAGTAGCGGACGTTCTCCTCGAACAGGTCGAAGACCGAGGTGATCCAGCGCTCGCCGAACCACACGCGCGGCCGGACGCCCTGGGCCTTGAGCTCCTCGCTTCGGGTGTCGGCCGCCTGCTCGAACATCGGGATCCGCGTCTCGCGCCACAGCTCCTTGCCCAGGGCGTAGGGAGAGTTGGCGCCGACCGCCAGCAGGATGGCCGAGATCGCCTGGGAGGCGTTCCAGTACGCCGCGAACTGGTCGGGCGAGGTCTGCACGTGGAACTGGGTGCTGGTGCAGGCGGCCTCGGGCAGGATCGAGTCGGCGGTGGTCACCAGCTTCTCCGGGCCGGTGATGTCGATGTGGATGTCCTCGCCGCGCGCGGCCAGGATCTGCTCGCTGATCAGCCGGTAGCGCGGGTTGGCACTCATGTGGCTCGGGCTCAGGTGACCGTCCTGGAGGGTCGGCAGGATGCCGATCATCACCAGGTGGGCGCCCACCTCGGACGACTTGGCCTCGGCGTCGTTGAGGCTGCGCCGCAGGTTGGCCTCGAACGTCGCCAGCCCGCCCTCGCGCAGCTTCGCCGGCGGCACGTTGATCTCGATGTTGAACTGGCCCAGCTCGGTCTGGAACGCCGGGTCGGCGATCGCGGCCAGGGCCTCGGCGTTCTTCAGCGCCGGGTCGCCGTGCTCGTCGACCAGGTTGAGCTCCACCTCCATCCCCGTCATCGGGTCGTCGGTGTCGAACTGGTGCTCGCTCAGCATCCGGGCGAACGTGTCGAGGCAGCGGTGGACCTTCTCGCGGTAACGGGTGCGATCAGCGCGGGAGAACTCCTGTGCGTCGACGTCTTCGCCCATGCTGACAACCTAGGGCGGATGGCCCGCCTTGGGCAGGGGCCTGCTCACCGCCGCTGCTCCCACACCGCCGGCGGAAGGGCCTGCTCGAGCGCCTCGCCGACGCGCTCGGCCAGCGAGCAGGGCGGGGCGCCCTCGGCGGCCCGTTCGAGGGCGCACCAGGCCAGCGCACCGTCGCCGGCCAGCCACGCGAGGAAGGCCAGGACGGAGGCCACCGGGGCCACCAGGTCGACCGGCGCGGACCTGACCAGCGCCGACCAGACGGGCAGCTGCCGCTCCGCCTCGGCGCGGTCGACCGGTGACAACACGGCGTCCCTGACCTCGGCGGCGCGCAGCGCCACCAGCAGCCTGCGCGGACATCGCCGGGTCGGGCGGGCCGAGGCCGGCCGCCCATCGCGCGACGGTGGCCCGCACCGCCGCACCCTCGGTGAGGAGGTCGCGCGGCTCGAGCTCCCGCGCGGCCTCGGCGACGGCCGCGCAACCCTCCGGGTCGGCCGCGACGGTCGCGGCCAGCTCTGTGCGCGAGGAGCGAGTGACACGCCCGGCCACGACGGCCTCGGCGGTGAAGAGGTGGCCCGACACGTCGTAGGGGGTGCCGGGCGCCTCGCCGGACGAGCCGTCGACGGGGACCTCGAACCAGCACCGGCCGTCGCTGCGCAGCACGTCGACCACGTCGATGCCCTCATCGGTGAAGGCGCGCACCAGAGTCGTCGCGCACGAGCTGGCCCGCGCCGGGTCGTCGCCGTAGAGGACGAAGAGCACGCTGCGGACCCCGTGACGGACCGCGGGGCCGACGAGCGCCTCGGCCGCCTCCTGGCGCTCGGCCGCCGTCACCGGCAGGTCGAGACGCCCGTGGAACGGGTGCTCGGCGCCGAAGGTCAACATCACCACCGACTCCTCGGGCACGAAGCCGAGCACGATGGGTACGGCGGCCAGCACGTCCTCGGGGGTGCGGGCGGCGAAGGTCTGGGTGGCACCAGGGGTGAAGGTCGTCATGCCGGAGACGCTCCCCGGCCGCGCCGACGCCGACGCCCTCGGGCGGCACGGCTGTGGAAGACGGCGACGGGAGACCTGCCTGTGGACGTCAAGTGGGTGCCGGGGAGCTCCGTCGCGAGACGGGCTCGGACACGGGCCGCAAGACGGGCCTCCAGACGTCCGCCGGTCGCCACTAGCGTGGCCACGTGCTCACGCTCGACCAGGTCCTCACCTTCGGCCTCGCGGCCTTCATCCTGATCGTCATCCCCGGCCCCAGCGTGGTCTTCGTGATCGGCCGGGCGCTCGCCTATGGCCGCGGCGTCGCACTCGCGAGCGTCGTCGGAAACTCCCTCGGCCTGCTGACGATCGTGGTTCTGGTCGCCCTCGGGCTGGGCGTGGTCGTGCAGGAGTCGATCGCAGTCTTCAACGTGCTCAAGCTTCTCGGCGCGGCGTACCTCGTCTACCTCGGCGTCGAGGCAGTCCGGCGCCGCAAGGAGTTCCTGGCGCACGACCCCGGGGAGACCCATGCCGGTGGCGGCCGGACGGTGATGAGCCGACGCCGGGCGGTCCGGCAGGGCTACGTCGTCGGGGTCACCAACCCGAAGGCCTACCTGATCCTGGCCGCCGTGCTCCCCCAGTTCGTCGACCGCGGGGCGGGTCACGTGCAGGTCCAGCTCCTGCTGCTCGGCCTGCTCGCCTTCGCCATCGGCATGGTCTCCGACAGCGCGTGGGCGATCGTGGCCAGCCAGCTGCGGTCGTGGTTCATCCGGTCGCCACGGCGCGGCGAGGCCGTCGGGGCAGTGGGCGGCCTCTCGATGATCGGGCTCGGCGTCGGCCTCGCACTGACGAGCGAGGGCTCACGCTGAGCCTTGCTGCGCGGGCCCCGGCTGCCCAGGGGGTCCCAGGGGCTACGTTGCGCCCATGCGTCCGGTCGCGTCGGTGCTGCACCTCGACCTCGACGCGTTCTTCGCGGCCGTCGAGCAGCGCGACAAGCCGTCGCTGCGCGGCAAGCCGGTCGTGGTGGGCGGCGTCGGCGGGCGCGGGGTGGTCTCGACGGCGTCGTACGAGGCACGCAAGTACGGCGTCCGGTCGGCGATGTCGACCCGCGAGGCACGCTCGCGGTGCCCGCACGCGGCGTTCCTGAGCGGCCGCTTCCACGCCTACCGCGCCAGCAGCGAGCTGGTGATGGCCGTGCTGCGCGAGACCTCCCCGCTGGTGGAGCCGTTGTCGCTGGACGAGGCGTTCGTCGACCTGGCCGCCGCAGGCCTGCCCGACCTGGAGATCCCCACGGTCACGGCGCTCGCCGAGCGGCTTCGTGAGCAGGTCGCCGAGGCCACGGGTGGGCTGACTGCGTCTGTCGGGATCGGCACCTCGAAGTTCATCGCCAAGGTGGCCAGCGACCTCGACAAGCCCGACGGCCTCGTCGTCGTGCCACCGGGCACCGAGACCGACCTCCTCCGGCCGATGCACGTGTCGGTCATCCCCGGCGTCGGCCCCGCGACCACCGAGCGGCTGCGGCGCGCCGGCATCCACACCGTCGCCGACCTCGAGTCGGTCAGCGAGGACGAGCTGGTCCGGATGCTCGGCAGCTGCCCACGGCCACTCCCTCCACGAGCTGTCCCACGCCCGCGACGACCGGCCGGTCGTGCCCGAGCGCGAGACCAAGTCGGTCAGCGTCGAGGGCACCTACGACACCGACCTCACCGACCGCCGGCTGATGGCGGCGCTGCTGACCCGGCAGGCCCGCAACGTCGCCGAGCGGCTCAGGTCGAGCGGCCTGGCCGGCCGCACCATCACCATCAAGGTCCGCCTCCACGACTTCACCACGATCAGCCGCTCGACCACGCTCGGCTCCCCCACCGACGCCCCGGTCACCATCGGCCGGCTCGCCGTCTCCCTGCTCCAGGACCTCGACACCACCGGCGGCGTCCGGCTTCTCGGGGTCGGCGTGTCCGGGCCTGGCCGACTGGATCCAGGAGGACCTCTTCGGCGAGACCGTCGACGACCAGGCCGCCGACGAGGTTGCCGACCTCGACCTCGACACGCCGTCGACGGCAGGAAGCCGGCCCACGGCCCACGCCTGGGCGCCAGGCATGGACGTCGAGCACGCCGTGATGGGGCGCGGCTGGGTGTGGGGCTCAGGGCGGGGTGTGGTGACGGTCCGGTTCGAGACGGCCGAGACCGACCCGGGCCCGTCCGCAGCTACCCGATCGACGACCCCGACCTCAAACCCTGGCGACCGGAGCCGGTCCCCGACAGTTCACAGGGGGCTACAGCTCCCGGACATGCACGAACGACATCGCTGACAACGCGCCCGGGTCCCGCGGCCCGACTCGTTCACCGGCCGCGTGGTGGCGTACGCCGCGCTGCGCGAGCTCATCCCGGTCTTCCCGGTCTACGCGCTGCTCTTCACCGACGCCGGCCTCTCCACCGGCCAGGTCTCGACGCTCCTGGTCATCTGGTCGGCGTCCCACGTGGTCCTGGAGGTGCCGTCGGGCGCCTGGGCCGACACCGTGCCCCGTCGCCGGCTGCTCGTCCTGGCCGCGGCGCTGTACGGCGGCTGCTTCGCCCTGTGGTCGGCCGTGCCGACGTACGCCGCCTTCGCGGCTGGCTTCGTGCTGTGGGGCCTCAGCGGGTCGCTGGTGTCGGGCACCTACGAGGCCTACGTCTACGACCACCTGCACGCTCGGGGCCGCGAGGCGTCGTACCGGAAGGTGATCGCGGCCGGGGAGACCGGCGCGCTGGTCCTCAACCTGCTGGCCACCGCCGCGGCGACACCCGATCGTCGCGCTGTGGGGACTCGACCGGCGCAGGCTGGGCCAGCGTGGCGGTCTGCGTGGCGGCGACGGCGCTGGCGGTGGGCCTGCCACCGGACGCGCCGCGCTCGCACGTACGACCCGGACACCGACGGTGACGAGCCCGGTCTCGGGTACTTCGCCATGCTGCGGGCCGGCCTGGCGGAGTCCCTGCACCCGCGCGTAGCCCGCGCCGTGCTGCTCGCGGCGCTGGTGCCGGCCTTCCTCGCGTTCGACGAGTACTTCGGCCTGCTCGCCATCGACATCGGCGTCTCGCTCACCACCGTCCCGCTCCTGGTCGCGCTCACGGTGGCCGCCCAGGCGGTCGGCTCCGCGCTGGCGCCGCGGCTGCCGCTGCACCGGCTGGGCCCGGTCGTGGTGGCCGCGGGACTGCTCGTCGCCGCCGGGGCTGCGGTGCGGGTGCCGATGGGGTTCGTCGCCGTCGCGATCGGGTACGGCGCGCTGCAGGCCGCCATCGTGGTCGCCGAGACCGACCTCCAGCACCGCATCCACGGCGCGGCGCGGGCCACCGTCACGTCGGTGAGCGGGCTGCTGAGCGAGCTGGGCGCGATCGCGCTCTACACGTTCGTCGCGGTGGGCTCGGGCGTCGCCTCGATGCCGGCGCTGATCACCGTGCTCGCGCTGCTGGTCGTGACCCTCGGCCTGGCCGCCGCCAGGGCCTACCCGGCGACCTGGCGGAACCCGACCGGCTCCCCCGGCCGGAGCTGAGCGCACTGCCACAGGTCGTCGAGCGCGACGACGCCGACGACCGGGTACCCGCCCGTCGTCGGATGGTCGGCCAGGAAGACCAGCGGCTGGCCGTCCGGCGGCACCTGGACCGCCCCCAGCACCAGCCCCTCGCTCGGCAGCTCGTCGCGGCGCGCCCGGTCCAGCGGCTCGCCCAGCTAGCCGGAGCGCGACGCGGTCGGAGTCGGCGGCGACCGTCCAGTCCTGCCCGGCCAGCCGACGTACGCCGCCGCTCACCCAGTCGGCGCGCGGGCCGGGAGTCACCCGGAGGCGGCCGTCGGCCAGCGGGAGCCGCGGCGCGTCGACCGGGCGCGGCGGGCGCGCCCGGGCCGACAGGCAGGACGTCGCCCTCGGACAGCGGCGGCGGACCGAGGCCCGAGAGCCGGTCGGTCGCCCGCGACCCGAGCACCGGCGCGACGTCGACGCCTCCCGAGACGGCGACGTAGCTGCGCACGCCGCGCCGTGCGGGACCGACGCGCACCTCACTGCCTGCCGGCAGCGTCACGGGCTCGCCCCAGGCCACGTCGTGGCCGTCGACCCACACGTCGCACTCGGCGCCGGTCACCGCCACGGTGAGCGCCTCCTGGGCGCGGAGGGCGACTCCTCCCACGGTCGTCTCGAGCAGGGCGGCACGCGGCTTCGTTGCCGGCCAGCCGGTTGGCCAGCCGGGCGGCCGGTGCGTCGAGCCAGCCCGAGCGCGGTACGCCGAGGTGTGCGTACCCCTGCCGACCGTGGTCCTGCACCGTGGTCAGCGGACCCGGGTCGGTCACCCTCAGCGCGCGCACCCGCTCAGGCCTCCACGAACCGCACCCGGGTGCCCGGTGTGAGGAGAGCGGGCTCGTCGCGGTCGGCGTCCCACAGCGCCGCGTCGGTGCGCCCGACCAGCCGCCAGCCGCCGGGCGAGGAGGTCGGGTAGACCCCGGTGTACTCCCCCGCCAGCCCCACCGACCCGGCCGGCACCTTCGGCCGGGGCCGGTCGAGCCGTGGCACGGCCAGCTCCGCAGGCAGCCCGGTGCAGTAGGCGAAGCCAGGCGCGAAGCCGACGAAGGCCACCACGAACTCAGTCCCCGTGTGGGTCGCCACTGCCTCGTCCGTGGTCATGTCCCAGCGCCGAGCCACGTCGTCGAGGTCCTCGCCGTCGTACGTCGTCGACAGCTCGACCAGCCGTTCGTCCCGGGCCGCCGTCCGGTCGGAGGGCGCCCACGCACCGAGGTAGGCCCGCGCGGCCTCGAGGTCGTCGAGACCGTCCAGCAGCACGGTGCGCGCACCGGGTACGAGGTCGCGACAGGCAAGGTCGCGCCGAAGGTCGGCGTAGAGACCGGGTACGTCGGCGGCGTCGGCGAGCTCGGCGAGGAGCGCGTCGCGGCCCGCCGGGAGCACCTGCATGACGTGCAGTATTCACCGCGGCGACGTTGCGAGCCGCGCGCCGATCCGGGCAGCAGCATGGCGCCGTAAAGCGATAGTCCGGGCGGCAGCGTGGCGCCGAAGGCGACACGCTCGCCCCATCAGTACGGAGAGGGGCCCAGCGATGGTATGAGCATCGCAGGGCCCCTCGGCTTGACCAGGTGCGGTGACGCTCTGGTCGACCCAGCAGGCTGCCTGACCCCGCCGACCCCGTCACCGGGCCGCCGCCGCGAGTTGCCCCGCGGTGTGGATCGTCTTCCTGCCAGACCCCCAGCTCCCCGCAAGCGGTGAGTTGGTAGGGAGAGTTCTACGGGGCCGGAGCGACCCCGCACAAGGGGTTGGAAAGCACTTTCTCGACCGATCTCGTCGTCAACAGGATGCTCCACAGAAAGGGCCACCCGGGTCCACAACCTGGGGCCGTTGGTCCACAGGATCGAGGCGGGTCTGTGGAGAAGCGGTCTAGCCCGCGAGGGCCTTGGCGATCTCGCCCGCGAGCGCCACGTTGTTCTCGTACACGGCCACGTTGACGTCGAGGCTGCGGCCCCCGGTCGCGCGCTGGACGTGGTCGAGGAGGTACGGCGTGGCGTCGTGGCCGCCGATCCCCGCGGCGTCCATCGCGGCCAGGGCCTCGCCCAGCACCCGGTCGTGCTCGGCGGGGTCCAGCTCGTGCTCGGCCGGCACCGGGTTGGCGACCAGGATGGCTCCGGGCACGCCGAGGGCGTCGCGGGCCCGCACCAGGTCGGCGGCCTCGGCGGGGCTGTCGACCGCGTAGTCGATCGCGAACCCCGAGTCGGCCAGGTAGAACCCCGGGAAGCGCGTCGTGCGGTAGCCGACCAGCGTGATCGACAGGGTCTCGAGCCTCTCCAGGCTGGCGCCGACGTCGAGGATCGACTTCACACCCGCCGAGACCATCAGGATCGGCGTCTGCGCCAGCACCGGCAGGTCGGCGGACTCGTCGAACGTCTCCGACGCGCCTCGATGGACGCCGCCGAGGCCACCCGGTGGCGAAGACCGCGATGCCCGGCCCTTGGCCGCCAGGAACGCCGTGCCCGCCACGGTCGTCCCGCCCGAGCGGCCCTGGGCGGCCGCGATCGGCAGGTCGCGCAGGCTGACCTTGATCACGTCGTCGTCGGCGCCGAGCTCCCGGATCTGGTCCGCTGTCAGGCCGACGGTGGGCACGCCGTCGACGACGCCGATCGTCGCGGGCACCACGCCCGAGGCCCGCAGGTCGTCCTCCGCCTTGAGGGCCACCTCCACGTTGCGCGGGCGGGGCAGGCCGTGGGTGAAGATCGTGGACTCCAGCGCGACGACGGGCAGCCCGTCCGCCAGCGCGTCCCGGACCGTGTCGGCGACGACCAGCGGCCCGCTCACCACGGGGCCACCAGCTCGACGTCAGCGTCGGTGAGCGCCCGCCGTACGGCTCGCGCCGCGTCGACCGCCCCAGGGCTGTCGCCGTGCACGCAGATCGAGTCGACCTGAGGAGCGAGGGCCAGGGCCTGCGCCGCGATGGCGGCCACGTCCTCGATCAGCGCGCCCGGCTCGTCGCGGGGCACCAGCCGGTCGCCGCGGTAGGCACGATCCGCGAAGCCCTCCCGGAACGTCGCCCGGCCGGCCTCGGCGGCCAGGTCGAGGAGCGCACCGGGCTGGCCGAGCACGGGCAGGTGACCGGACCCGGCCAGCACCGCCGCCGCCTGCTCCGCGTCGTCGCGGACCCGGTGGTACAGCGCGCCGTGCGGCTTCAGGTACGACACGAGCGTGCCTTCGGACACCGCGATCTCGGTCAGGGTGCCGACCTGGTCGGCCACCTGCTCGGTCAGCAGGTCCGCGGCCACGTCGTGGGCCAGACGTCCGAAGTTCTCGCGGTCGTCGTAGGAGACCTGGGCACCGACCGCGACGCCCAGCCTGGCCGCCTCGGCGCACACCGCCCGCATGGTGACGCGGGTGCCGGCGTGGTAGCCGCAGGCGACGTTTGCGCTGGTCACGAGGCTGAGCAGCGCCGCGTCGTCGGTGACCTCCTCACCCAGATCGGCGTTGAGGTCCACCCGGGTCACCGGGAGAAGGTATCGCCCCGGCCGAGCCGGGTACCCCTGAGAAGTCCCTGAGAGTTCCCGGGGATGGCAACTCGCCAGCCCTCTCGCACGTCTGTGCTGGTGACGGCTCCGAATACCAGTAGTCCGGCCCATACCGAGGGAATCTTGGAGACCCGTCAGACGTTGTGACCGATGTGGCGGCCCTGTGGCGCCGCTACGAAGCACCAGGAGAGAGGTTCCCCATGGCTACTCGCACCACCACTGGGACCCGTGAGATCGAAGGTCGCGACAGCGTCGGCCTGTACCTCGACGAGATCGCCCGCAACCCCCTCCTGGACGCTCAGACCGAGGTCGAGCTCTCGAAGGCGATCGAGGCCGGCCTGATGGCCGAGCACCTCCTCGCCACCGGCCGCGTCGGCCGCAAGAAGGGCGGGGCGCCCGGCTACGCCTCCTCCGAAGAGCTGGAGTGGCTCGCTGAGGAGGGTCGCAAGGCCGTCGACACGTTCATCACCGCCAACCTGCGCCTGGTCGTCTCGATCGCGCGCAAGTACGGCCGGGCCCAGATGCCGATGCTCGACCTGATCCAGGAGGGCAACACCGGCCTGATCCGTGCGGTCGAGAAGTTCGACTACACCAAGGGCTACAAGTTCTCCACCTACGCCACCTGGTGGGTCCGCCAGGCCATCACCCGCGGCATCGCCCAGCAGGCCCGCGTCGTCCGCCTCCCCGTCCACGTCGTCGAGGAGCTCAACCAGGTCGGCAGCGCCCGGCGCACTCTCGAGCGCCAGCTGGGCCGCGAGCCCGACCCCCAGGAGATCGCCCACGAGCTCGGCATGGACATCGACCGGGTCCTCGACCTGATGGCCTGGGGGCGCGACCACGTCAGCCTCGACACCCCGGTCGACGAGGACGGCGACACCTCGCTGGGTGACCTGATGGCCCAGGAGACGACGCCAGGCCCCGACCTGTCCTTCCTCGACATCGAGGCGCGCGAGCGGCTCGACGCCCTCGTCGACACCCTCGACGAGCGTGCGGCCGACATCATCCGCTCCCGCTACGGCCTCACTGACGGTCGCCAGCACAAGCTGGCCGACATCGGCGCCAAGCACGGCATCTCCGCCGAGCGCGTGCGCCAGCTCGAGCGCGAGGCGCTGCAGAAGCTGCGCCGCCTCGGCGACCCCGATCTCGCTGCCTGATCCAGCACAGGCAGCATCCGGTATGGGACCGGCCCGCCTAGGGTCGGTCCCATGCCGATTTCCGGGGTCCTGCTCGCCATCGCACTGATGAGCCCATCGCCGCCGGCGCTCACCGACCCGGGGGAACCCGTCGTAGTGCCGAAGGAGGCCCGCGCGGTCGACACCTCCGACCCCGACCGCTGGGTCGGGACCGGGACGCCGGCCAGCTGCACCTCCCGGGCCGTCGTACGCGCGGTGGCCAAGGGCGGGATCATCCGGTTCCGCTGCGGTGCCGACCCGGTGCGGATCGTGCTCCAGCAGACCGCCAAGGTGGTCAACACCAGCAAGCGCGTGGTCATCGACGGTGGCGGGCTCGTCACGCTGAGCGGCGACGGCGAGCGCCGCATCCTCTACCAGAACACCTGCGACCCGAAGCAGACCTGGACCACCGACCACTGCGACGACCAGGCGACGCCGCGGCTCGTCGTCCAGCACCTGACGCTTGCGAACGGCAACTCGACCGGCGAGACCTACGAGGGCGGTGGCGGCGGCGCGATCTTCGCGCGCGGTGGCCGGCTCAAGATCGTGGACACCACGTTCCTGGACAACCGCTGCGACAAGACCGGCCCCGACCTGGGCGGCGCCGCCGTGCGCGCGCTGTCGCAGCACCACGGCAGGCCCGTGTACGTCGTCGGCAGCACCTTCACCGGTGGCCGGTGCAGCAACGGCTCGGCGCTGAGCAGCATCGGCGTCTCGTGGGCGGTCTACAACAGCACGTTCACCGACAACCGGGCGATCGGGCGCGGCGCCAACCCTGAGCGGCCTGGTACGCCGGGGGGCGGCTCCGGCGGTGCGATCTACGCCGACGGCAACGACTTCACCGTGCTGGTCGCCGGCTCCACGATGACCGGCAACCACGCCCGCGAAGGGGGCGGCGCGATCTTCTTCGTGAGCAACGACCGCACCGGAGACCTGCTGATCCGCTCCTCCAGGCTCAAGGGCAACCCCAGCGACGGCTTCGAGAACAGTCCCGGGATCTTCTTCCTCGGCGACCGCAGGATCGTCGAGGACAGTGTCATCAGCCGGGTCGTCCGGTAGCTACCCGACCTCGAAGGTCCATACCAGCGGCTGCAGCCCGGGCTTGTTCTTGGCGTCGAAGCGGTTGCCGGCCACGTCGGTCACTCGCGTCTTCACCTTGGCCTTGTAGGTGCCGGGCGCCAGCCGTTTGGCCGGCACGAGGCGGATCGCGTGCCGCGAGGGCACGTAGGAGACCGAAGCCTTGATCTTGGCGCCTCGGTGCCTGAGGACGACGGTCCCCTTGGTGATGCTGGCCGGATCCAGGGCCTCGGTCGCCACCACGCGGACCCTGGCGCGCGGCCCGACGTCGTGGGCGTTGCGCCGGGGCTTCAGCTTCTTGGCGCGCGGCGACGTCGTGTCCAGCGCGATGCTGTCCGACACCGTGGTCGAGACATTGCCGACCGAGTCGCGGAACTGCGCGTAGACGACCTTGTTCCCGTCACCCTTGCTGAGCGTCCACGGCGCACTGGCGGCGTACGCCTGGAACGGCGACCAGGCCTGGCCGTCGTTGCTGAAGCGCATCTGCGTCAGGCCGGTGCTCGGCGCCGGGTCGGTCGCCGAGACCTGGAGTGTGACCGCGGAGGTGGTCGTCGTAGGCGATCCACCCGCCACCGAGAGCGACCCTGTGGGTGCCGCCGAGTCGTCCCAGTCGATGTCCAGGGACCAGCCTCCCTCGATGCCCGTCAGAGCGGACTCGTCATCGTCGACCGCGAACAACCGCCACGTGCCGTTGGGGTTGGTGCCGTCGAAGGCAGCCAGGCTCGCGACCCCAGTCGGGTTGGGCGCGGGCGGCGGGAAGACGTCGGGGCCGTGGTCGTCGTCGAAGTTGGCGGGGCGGTACCTTCCCGAGGGCAGCGGATCGTTGAACTCGGGCAGATCGGTGGCCGCCTCGTCGTCGAAGGTCAGCTCGATGTCTTGCGGTTCGGAGAAGCCGCCGGCGTCCGACATCAGGGTGGCCTGCTGACCGGACGGGCCGACGAGCAGGAGTTCCGCGTCGTCCGGGAAGGTACTGGTGAACCCGTGGAGGGTGACGTCGACGTCCTGGACGGTGCCGACACCCGAGACGGAGAGCTCAGACGGGTAGGGCGTCGTCTCGTAGGTGATCCACACCCGCCATGCCGCGAAGGACCCCGTGAAGTCGGATCCGTCGTCGTCGAAGGCGTACAACGACCAGTTGGCTCCGACGGGGAAACCGTCGAACACCGACAGCGAGGTGTTACCGGTCACCGCGGGAGCCGGCGCCGGCAGCTGGCTGATGCTGCCATAGGCAGCCGGCCGGTAGTGGCCATTGAACAGGGGCCCAGGCCCCTCGTCGGGCAGCGTCTGGGTCGCCTCGTCATCGAAGTACAACGAGGATTCCGCTGGGATCGAGGTCGCTGGAACCGCCGGCGTTGGCCATCAGGGTCACCTGCGGCCCGTCGTCTCGGACGAGCAGGAGCTGGATGTCGTCGGGGTTGGTGTGCGTCAGGGGTGATACTTCGACGTCGACGTCGAGGATGCGGGCAAAGTGCGGGATCGACATGACGGCCGGATAGACGCTCGCAGCGCCCCCGCCGGCGGCGAACGTGACGGTCTCGATGGACTCGCCGTAGTTCTCTTACATCACCCAGGAACACCCCGGTGGGCTGGGTGAAGGTCGACGACCCCGCCGACGGAGGATGCCGGTGGTGCCAGTGCAGCGAGGCCGGCGACGACCAGGCCGGCGGCTGAGAGGGCGATGACAGTCCTGCTGTGTCCGCGAGTCACCCAAGCGAGCATAGGCACCGAGCAAGGACTTCAGACAGCCCCGAGCAGCATTCGGTGGACCTCCTCGACCCGCGCGCAGATCCTCGATGCTGCCGGTGTTGTCCACGACGTACGTCGCAGGACTCCGTCATCCGCTAACCGACCTCGAACTTCCAGGTCAGCTTCTGCAGACCGGGCTTCTTCTTCGCATCGAAGCGGTTGCCCACCATGTCGGTGATCCTCGTCTTCACGATGACCTTGTAGGTGCCCGGCTTCAGCTCCTTCTTCGGCTTCAGCACGATCTTGTGACGAGCGGCGACGTAGGTGACCTTGCCCTTGACCTTGGCGCCGTTGCGCTTGAGCACGACACTCCCCTTGGTCACCGTGGTGTGGTCGAGGGCCTCGGTCGCGAGGATCCGCACCTTGGCCTTCGGGCTGACGTTCTGGGCGTTCTTGGTCGGCCTGAACCTCTTGACCGAAGGGCTGGTCGTGTCGAGCACGACGGTGTCCGGGACCGCCGCGGAGACGTTGCCCACCTGGTCACGGAATTGCGCGTATACGGTCTTGGTGCCATCACCCTTCGACAGGGTCCACGCGGCTGCCGCAGCGTACGGCTGGAAGGCGGAGTAGGTCTTGCCGTCGTTGCTGAAGCGCATCTGGACGACCCCCGTGCCCGGCGCCGGATCGGTCGCCGACACTGCGAGCGTGACCGACGTGCTCTTCGTGGCCACCGCTCCACCGGCCACCGAGACCGAACCTGTCGGCGCTACCGAGTCGTCCCAGTCGAAGTCGAGTGACCAGCCGCCCCTGAAGCTGGTGACGTCGCCGAACACGTTGTCGACCGCGAACAGGCGCCACGTGCCGCTGGGGTTGGTCCCGTCGAAGATCGCGAGACTGGTCGCCCCCGTCGGCGCGGGCGCCGGCGCCGGGTAGGTGTCATCCCCGGGGCCGTCGTCCACGTTGGTCGGCCGGTAGCTTCCGCCGGCCAACGGTCCGGCAGTGATCGTCGGCACCTCGATCGATGCCTCGTCGTCGAAGGTCAGCGCGATGTTGTCCGGGTCCTCGACCCCGCCGGTGTCCGACATCAGCGTCACTTGCGCGCCGGTGGGGCCGACCAGGAGAAGGTCGAGGTCGATCGGGAAGGTGCTGGTGAAACCGTGGAGAGTCACGTCGAGATCCTGGACGGTGCCGACTCCGCCGACCTGGAGCTGCGACGGGTACGCCGTGGTGGCGTAGACGAAGTCGACGCGCCAGAAAGTGAACTGCCCGGTTGCCGCCGTGCCGTCGTCGTCGAAGGCGAACAGCTGCCACGTCGTGCCCGTGGGCAAGCCGTCGAAGACCGACAAGGAAGTGTTGCCGTTCACCGGCGGCGCGGGCGACGGCAGCTGGCTGACCGTGCCGTACGCCGCCGGCCGGAACGTGCCAGATGACAGGGCGCTGTCGTCCGGCATGGGATCGGCGGCTTCGTCGTCGAAAGTCAGGAACGTGTTGGTGGCGTCGGTGGAGCCTCCGGCGTTTGCCATCAGGGTCACCTGGGGACCACCCTGCTCCACCAGCACGAGCTGGATGTCATCGGGGTTCTCGTGCGTGAGCCCGCCCACCACGACGTCGACGTCGACGATGCGCGCGAGGTGACGGCCCTCCATCACCGTCGGGAACACACTGGCCTGGCCCCCGCCAGCAGTGAAGGACACGGTCTCGAACGTCGTCGGCCCCTCCTCGTGGTCGTCTCCCACGTAGAGAGGGTCTGGCTGGGTGAGGGTCGAGGAGACCGGGGCCGCCGGAGCGGGGTACGGCAGGGACGCCAGGCTCGCGGCCAGGACGCCCACGATGACGAAGCGAACAGCAACCAACGCATGAGTCATCAGCCGAGACTACGTCTCCACGGGCACTTCGTCACCGGGCCGGAGAGCGCGGTAGACCTCTTCCACGCGCGCTTGCAGGTCCTCGAGGCTGCCGGTGTTCTCCACGACGTAGGTCGCAATCGCGAGGCGGTCTTCGCGCGCGGCCTGCGCCGCGACTCCGCGCTCGGGCGTCCTCCTCGGACATGCCGCGGATGCGAACCATCCGGTCGACCTGCACCTCGGTGGGTACGTCGACCACGACGACCGCGTCGAAGCTCGCGGCCTGTCCGGTCTCGGTGAGCAGCGGGATGTCGTGCACGACGACCGACCCTTCGGGCGCCGATGCCTCGATCTCGGCGGCGCGGGCACGCACGCGTGGGTGGATGATCGCCTCGAGCGCGCGCCGGCGCTCGGGGTCGGCGAAGACCAGGGCACCGAGGCGCGGGCGGTCGAGAGCGCCGTCGGGGCCCAGCACCTCGGGACCGAACTCCTCGACCACGGCGGCCAGCCCGTCGGTACCCGCGGCGACCACCTCGCGAGCGAGCAGGTCGGCGTCGATGACGACCGCGCCGAGCTCGGTCAAGATGGCCGACACGGTGCTCTTGCCGGAAGCCACTCCCCCGGTCAGGCCCACCCTCATCGGTGGTGCCGTCCGTGGTGCCGTCCGTGGTGGTGCTCATGCTCCCCGTCGGGCATCGGCTGGTCGATGAGCACTCGCAGGATCCGGTCGAGCGTGTTGCGGTCGCGTTCGCTGAGCACCGCCAAGAACCGCTCGCTCTGCTCGTGCCGGACGCGGTCGACCTCGGCCAGCTCGGCGCGGGCCGCGTCCGTGGGGGCGACCAGCGTGGCGCGGCGGTCGTCAGGGTCGGGACCGCGCTCGACCAGGCCGCGGGCCTCGAGTGCGTCGACGACCTCGGTCGCCGAACGCGCCGCGATGTGCAGGCGCTCGGCCAGGGCGGAGGGGCGGATCGAGCCAGCCTCCATCACCGTACGCAGCGCCCGGGCCTGAGCCGGCGTCACGTCGACGTCGAGCAGGGCGACGGCGAACTCGCGCCGCAACCGGCGCGCCGTACCGAACAGCAGATCGCCCGTGCTCTCGCTCATGCCTGGCAGCATACCGGCATTTTGACTGGTGACCTCATGTTGAGGTAACCTCAGCATATTGACTCTCCTCCCGAAAGGGGTGGTCGTGTGGACGACCGGATCCTGAACCCCCAACGCCGTGGTGACCACGGCACCCGTCGCAACCCTGCCGACCTGCGGCAGCTCGCCGACTCCCCCGTCTCCCTGCGCCGGATCGCCCGGCTGCTCGCGCCCTTCAAGGGCCGCCTCGCCGTCGTGGTCGGCCTGATCGTCGCCAGCGCGGGCGTTGGCCTGGCGCAGCCCTTCTTGGTGCGGGGCCTGATCGACGACGCCCTCCCCCGGCAAGACGTGTCGCTGCTGCTCTGGCTGGTCGGCGCCATGGTCGGCGTCGCCGCCACCACCGCGCTGATCGGCGTCCTGCAGACGTGGCTCTCGACCGCGGTGGGTCAGCGCGTGATGCACGACCTCCGCACCGGGCTGTTCGACCGCCTGCAGCGCCAGTCCGTCGGGTTCTTCACCAAGGCCCGCGGGGGCGAGGTGCAGTCACGGCTGACCAACGACATCAACGGCGTGCAGAACGTCGTCACCTCCACCGCGACCTCGATCGCCTCCAACGTCACCGTCGTCGTCGGCACGGCCGTAGCCATGGCCGCCCTCTCCTGGCGCCTGTCGCTGCTCTCACTTCTGGTGCTGCCGCCGGCCATCTGGCTCACCCGCCGGGTCGCCCGCCTGCGTCACAAGATCACCACCGAGCGGCAGCGGCGCCTGGCCGACCTCAACGTGCAGATCGAGGAGACGCTGTCGGTCAGCGGCGCGCTCCTCACGCGCACGCTCGGTGCGGCGACACGGATGAGCGACCGGTTCACCGCCACCTCGCACGACCTGGCCGACCTCCAGATCCGCTCGATGCTGGCGGGCCGCTGGCGGATGGCCACGATGACCGTGGTGTTCGCCGCGATCCCGGCGGCGATCTACCTCGTGGCCGGCCTACCCGCGACCTCCGGCGACATGACCATCGGCACGCTGGTCGCGTTCACCGCCCTGCAGGGCACGCTGTTCCGGCCGCTGATGTCGCTGCTCAACGTCGGCGTCGACGTGACCGCGTCACTGGCCATGTTCAGCCGGATCTTCGAGTACCAGGACCTGCCGATCGAGATCGACGACCCGGCCACGCCCGCCGACCTCGGCGAGGTACGCGGCGACGTCACCCTCGAGCGCGTCTCGTTCTCCTACGACGCCGGGTCACCCGACGTGCTCCACGACATCGACCTGCACGTCCCGGCCGGCACTTCACTCGCCCTCGTCGGCGAGACGGGCAGCGGCAAGACCACCCTCGCCGGGCTGGTCGCACGGCTCCACGATCCGACGTCCGGCCGGGTGCTGCTCGACGGCGTCGACCTGCGCGACGTACGCCTCGACGACCTCGCCGGCGCGGTCGGCGTGGTCAGCCAGGACACCTACCTGCTGCACGCCTCCGTGCTCGACAACCTGAGGCACGCCCGGCCCGAGGCGACCGACGCCGAGATCGAGCAGGCCTGCCGGTCGGCCCGGATCCACGACGTGATCGCCGGCCTGCCCGAGGGCTACGACACCGTCGTCGGCGCCAGGGGGCACCGGTTCTCCGGCGGCGAGCAGCAGCGCCTGGCGATCGCCCGCACGCTGTTGCGGGACCCGGCGGTGCTCGTCCTCGACGAAGCCACCAGCGCACTGGACAACGCGACCGAGCGAGCGGTCCAGGCGGCCCTCGACGCGGCCTCCCGGGGGCGCACCACGATCACGATCGCCCACCGGCTCTCCACGATCCGCGACGCCGACCAGATCGCGGTCCTCGACCGCGGTCGTGTCGTCGAGCTCGGCAGCCACGACGAGCTGGTCGCCCTCGGCGGCAGGTACGCCGCCCTGCTCGGCGCCCGCGAGCTCGTCCGGGCCGCCTGAAACACCGATTCGTCTGCGCACCCGCAGCGGAGAACTGGCAGCAAACCGCATGACGAACGTGGCGGTTCAGCAGGCGGTGCGGCCGAAGGTACGGCGGTACTGCTGCGGGGAGACTCCACGCACGCGGGTGAAGTGGTGGCGCAGGGCGGCGGCGTTGCCGAAGCCGACCTCGTCGGCGATCCACTCGACGGAGTGGTCGGTGCAGCTCGAGCAGCTCCTCGGCGGCCTGGACGCGCTGGGCGGTCACCCAGCTGTGCGGCGTGGTGCCGGTCTCGGCGCGGAACCGCCGGGCGAAGGTGCGCGGCGACATGTGCGAGCGCTTGGCCAGCTCCTCGACGCTGAGGTCGTCGGCGAGGTGCTCGATCACCCAGGTCAGCAGCGGGCCGAGGGTCTCGACATCGCAGTCGGGCACCGGACGGGCGATGAACTGGGCCTGGCCGCCGTCGCGGTGGGGGGGCACGACGATGCGGCGGGCCACCGCGGCGGCGACGCGGGCGCCGTAGAGGTCGCGCATCAGGTGCAGCGAGGCGTCGATGCCGGCCGCCGAGCCGGCCCCGGTGAGCACGTTGCCGTCGTGGCAGTAGAGGACGTCGGGACGCAGCCTGCGCTCCGGGGTACATCTGCTCGAGCACGCTCGGTGTAGCGCCAGTGCGTGGTGCACTCGCGGCCGTCCAGCAGTCCCGCGGCGCCGAGCTCGAAGGTGCCCGAGCAGTGCGCGTAGAGCAGGGCGCCGCGGGCGTCGGCGGCCTTGATCGCCTCGAGCACGGCCGGGTCGTGGTTGAGGTAGTCGTGGTGCGGCGCCAGGCAGATCAGGTCGGCGTCCTCGGTCGCCTCGAGCCCGCGCTCGACGTACATGTCGTAGTCGGAGCGCCCCTTGACCCGGCCCGGACGCGGCGTGCAGACCCGGAAGTCGAAGACCGGCGTGCGGTCCTCGGGGTGCTCGGGCTCGCCCCAGACCTCGACCAGCGAACCGAGCCCGAACGGCTCTGCGTGGTCCTGCACGATCACGGCGACGGTCTGCACGGGGCGCATGACCTCATGCTGGCCGCATGATTGGCAGAAAATCAACCAAAGGTGGCATTTCTGCCACTCGTGGCGGGATCACGACGGTGTCATGATTACTGCCATGACCTACTTGCTGATCATCCTCGTGATCGCCTCCGGCCTTGCCCTGTGGACGATCGACCTGCTCCTCAAAGACGGACGCGGCCCCGCCGCCCCGCCCCGGTCCCACTTCCAGGACCCGCAGTTCACCGCTCCCGCGGCCACTCGGTGAGAGCCGAACGCCCACGACAACTTCACACCAGGGACGACGAAGCCCGGTCACCGTGAACGGTGACCGGGCTTCGTGTTGGTGTCGGTGGACTAGCTGGCGCCGCCGGTGAGCTTCTCGCGGAGCGCCTGCAGGGCCTCGTCGGAGGCCAGGCTGCCCGAGGTCTCCTCGGGGGCGGCCTCGTCGTCGTCGGAACCAGAGGTGGAGTACGACGTCGGCTCGCTCGCCGCGGCCTCGGCCACCTTGGCCTCGGCCTGCTGCTTGACGTGGGCCTCCCAGCGCTCGTGGGCCTTGGCGTACTGCTCCTCCCAGGCCGCGCGCTGCTCGTCGTAGCCCTCGAGCCACTCGCCCGTCTCGGGGTCGAAGCCGTCGGGGTAGACGTAGTTGCCCTGGTCGTCGTAGGTCGCGGCCATGCCGTAGAGCGTCGGGTCGAAGTCCTCGACCTCGGCCGCGGCGGCGGTGTCGTTGGCCTGCTTGAGCGACAGCGAGATGCGACGACGCTCGAGGTCGATGTCGATGATCTTGACCATCACGTCGTCGTCGACCTGGACGACCTGCTCGGGGATCTCCACGTGGCGCTCGGCCAGCTCGGAGATGTGCACCAGGCCCTCGATGCCCTCCTCGACGCGGACGAACGAGCCGAAGGGCACCAGCTTGGTGACCTTGCCCGGCACGATCTGACCGATCTGGTGGGTGCGGGCGAAGTGCTGCCAGGGGTCTTCCTGCGTCGCCTTGAGCGACAGCGAGACGCGCTCGCGGTCCATGTCGACGTCGAGCACCTCGACGGTGACCTCGTCACCGACGGCGACGACCTCGGAGGGGTGGTCGATGTGCTTCCACGACAGCTCGGAGACGTGGACCAGGCCGTCGACGCCACCGAGGTCGACGAACGCACCGAAGTTGACGATCGAGGACACGACACCCTTGCGGATCTGGCCCTTCTGCAGCTGGGTGAGGAACCCGTGGCGGACCTCGGACTGGGTCTGCTCGAGCCACGCGCGACGCGACAGCACCACGTTGTTGCGGTTCTTGTCGAGCTCGATGATCTTCGCCTCGAGCGTCTGGCCGACGTACGGCTGCAGGTCGCGGACGCGACGCATCTCGACCAGGGAGGCCGGCAGGAAGCCGCGCAGGCCGATGTCGAGGATCAGGCCGCCCTTGACGACCTCGATGACGGTGCCCTCGACGACGCCGTCCTCCTCCTTGACCTGCTCGATGGTGCCCCAGGCGCGCTCGTACTGGGCGCGCTTCTTGGACAGGATCAGGCGGCCTTCCTTGTCCTCCTTCTGGAGGACCAGGGCCTCGACCTTGTCGCCGACGGCGACGACCTCGTTGGGGTCGACGTCGTGCTTGATCGAGAGCTCGCGCGAGGGGATGACGCCCTCGGTCTTGTAGCCGATGTCGAGCAGGACCTCGTCGCGGTCGACCTTGACGATGGTGCCCTCGACGATGTCGCCGTCGTTGAAGTACTTGATGGTCGCGTCGATCGCGGCGAGGAAGTCTTCCTCCGAGCCGATGTCGTTGACGGCCACCTGGGGCGCGTCGTAGTCGGCGATCGTGGAGGCGTACGTGCTACTCGTCATAAGGGAAAGGTTTTCCTTGGTGGACAGATGTCGTGCGGGCACGCGCAGAAGTCCTGTTTCACTACCGAGGTGCGGCCCCGACGGGTGCTCATCGAGCAGTGGGGCGGGCAAACGCGATAGCGAGCCGTGCTCCGCTCGGTCCGGGAACCGGCAGACATCTGGCGCAACCGTCGAGTCTACGCGCGTGACGGAGCGTCGGTCCAACCGGCGTACGCTCGCCTGGTGACCGCCCAGGGATCGGCACAGCGTGCCCGTGGAGTCGGCGGCCCGTACCCGGTCCACCCCAGCGTACGCGTCGAGCGGCGCCCGGTCACCGAGTCCGAGTCGCGGCGGGCCAACGGCCCCGACTGGGACCGCTACGCCGACGAGTACCAGGCGACGCACGGCGAGTTCCTCGGCGACATCGGCTTCGTGTGGGGCCCCGAGGGCCACACCGAGGCCGAGCTGGGCGTGCTCGGCGACGTCGCCGGCAGCGACGTGCTCGAGGTCGGGTCCGGCGCCGGACAGTGCTCGCGCTGGGTCGGCGGCCCAGGGCGGCCGGCCGGTCGGGCTGGACCTCTCGATGCGCCAGCTCCAGCACTCCCGCCGGATCGACGACGCGACCGGCGTCGTCGTCCCTCGGTGCTCGGCACCGCCACGCAGCTGCCCTTCGCCGACGCGTCGTTCGACGTCGTGTTCTGCTCCTTCGGCGCGCTGCAGTTCGTCGCCGACATCGCCGACGCGGTCGCCGAGGCCGCTCGGGTGCTGCGCCCCGGCGGCCGGTTCGCGTTCTCCATCACCCACCCGACCCGCTGGATGTTCCCCGACGACCCGGGCGAGGCCGGGCTGGTCGCCAGCCAGAGCTACTGGGACCGCCGGCCGTACGTCGAGATCGACGACGAGACCGGAGAGGTGTCCTACGTCGAGCACCACCGCACCCTCGGCGACTGGGTCGCCCTGCTCGCCGGCCACGGCTTCGTGATCGACACCTTGCTGGAGCCGGAGTGGCCCGAGGGGCACGACCGCGTCTGGGGCGGCTGGTCCGGCGTCCGCGGCCGGTTCACCCCCGGCACCGCGATCTTCGCGCCCGCCTCCCCTGACCGGGTGCTTCCCAGCCGGGGGCGTCGCGCCCTAACGTGACCTGGGTCACTCCTCTCTCGGGGCCGATCACATTTGGGCAAGGAGACCCCATGACCCGCGTCCGTCCTCTCCTGGTGGCGGCACTCGCCGCCGTCCTCTCGTTCCTCCTGGTGCCGCCGGCCCAGGCCGCTCCCCCGACGTACGTCGCCCTCGGCGACTCCTACGCCTCCGGCACCGGCACCCGCTCCTACCTCGCCGACGGCACCAGCTGCCAGCGGTCGCCGTACGCCTATCCCTCGCTGATCGCCGCCGCCCGCGGCTACGCCCTCGACTTCCGCGCGTGCTCCGGCGCCCGCATCGCCGACGTCAGCAACACCCAGCTGCCGGCGCTGTCGGCTGCCACCAGCTACGTCACGGTGTCCGTCGGCGGCAACGACGCCGGCTTCTCCGACGTGCTCACCACCTGCGCCCTGCCGTCGTGGGCCTCCAACTGCAACGGCGCCATCGACCGTGCGCAGACCTACATCCGCACCACCATGCCCGGCCAGCTGGCCACGCTGTACGCCGCGATCCGCACCCGCGCACCCGGCGCCGTCGTCGTGGTGGTCGGCTACCCGCGCATCTTCAACGGCGAGGACTGCAACGCGCTGACCTGGTTCAGCCCGAGCGAGGAGTCCCGGCTGAACGCGAGCGCCGACCTGATCAACGCCACCACCGCCGCCCAGGCGGCGGCAGCGGGCTTCCGGTTCGCCAACCCGACCACGCCGTTCGTCGGGCACGCCGTGTGCGACAGCCCGGAGTGGATCAACGGCCTGTCCTACCCGATCTCCGAGAGCTACCACCCCAACCGCTCCGGCCACTCCGGCGGCTACACACCCGTCGTCAGCCCGGCGCTGACCGGTGCCGTCGTGACCGTCAGCCGGTCGGTGCTCGCCGAGGCCCGCGACGCAGCGGACGCCCAGGCCGCCCTCCAGCGCACGTACGCCGCCACCGACGCAGCCATCGAGCCCGAGTCGGTTCGCGCGCCCGGACCTCCGCTCCCCCGAGGTCGCGGCGCGCCGCGGAGCAGCACGGCATCGACCTCGACCGCTGGCTGGACCGCCAGGGACTCTGACCGGACTGGCCCAGAGCCTCAGCGACCTGCGGCGTGGTAGCCCGTCGCCGCCCGCTTGCCCGCCCGGCGACCTCGGAGCATCAGGAGGCCGGCCACGATGAAGATCGCGCCTGCGACGAAGCCGAGGATCGGCACGATCGTCAGCAGCACGGTGAGCAGCTGGCCGTTCGCCTTGGCGTCGTCGATCGCGTTGTCGATGGTCTCTGCGGTCCACTCGATGTCCACGTCGAGCACCTGAGTGCCCGAGTCGAGATAGCGCTGCTGGTCCTGGCCACCCCTGACGATCGCGCCGGTCTTGGGATCGACGTTGACGGTGACCACGTTGCTGTAGGTGCCTGGGACCCCTTCGGCGACGTCGACGGGCTCGTCCTCGACCGTCGCGACGAAGCGGTAGGTCTCGAGGCCGCCGATCTCCTCGGTCGCCTCGTACACCATGTCGACCGGCTCGCCGACCAGACCGTCCCAGTAGGGGTAGGTCTTCTGCTCGACGTCGAAGGGCCACTTGTTGACCAGGCCTTCATGAGGTCCGGCGTTCTCCGGCAGGTTCTCGTCGTCGACGGCCAAGGCGCTTGTCCGATCGGTCGCGAAGATGTCGATGTCGGCAGTGAGCAGGTTGGGGTCGGTGTCGTCGACGCAGACCTGCTCGCCGCCCGTGTCGACGACCAGGCAGCTGGTCTCGACGAACACCACGGTGTCGTCAGAGGAGGCCTCGGAGTCGGACTTGGTCCTCTGGATGGCGTAGACCGGACCGACGTCGAACTCGCCCGTGGCGGTGTTGATCTTGCCGCCTTCGCCCTCGTAGACGGTGTTGCTGTCGACATCGAGCGGCGTCTTCTTGACCACGCCGGGGGCCCAGACGAGGGCCAGCACGGCCACCGCCAAGAACAGCCCGCCGAGTCCGATCAGGACATATCCGAAGTTCCGACGCACGGCAGATTCCTCCCAAAAGCAAAGGTCGCCGAACGTTAGCGCATTTGTGACCCGCTGGTAACACGGGCTGACGCCGGGCGTTTCCGGAGCACCAGCACCAGGTTCCAGGTGGCCAGCTCACGCAGCCCGGGGACGCTGAGGACCTTCCAGGCCCACCTCGGGTGGTAGCGCGGAAGGACCGCCACGACGCTGGCCCGGGCTGGGACTGGACATGGACTCGGCCCACCCCAACCCGTCGCGGACGGTCACGGCGAACAACGACTCGCCGTAGCGGTTCTTGGGCTCGTGGCCATGGCGGCGCAGGTAGCGGCGTCGCGCTCGACGCGCCGCCGAGGAAGTGCCACGGCGACGTCTCGTGTCCGCCCCACGGTCCCCACCACACCGTGTAGCTGAGGAACACGGTGCCTCCGGGGCGGGTCACCCGCACCATCTCGTCGGCCATCCGCCACGGCTCGCGCACGTGCTCGAGCACGTTGGAGGAGTAGCAGATGTCGAAGCTGTCGTCGGCGAAGGGCAGCCCCGTGCCGTCCCCGATCACGGTTCGACGGCCGATCTCGCCGCGGCCCGACAGCTCACCAACGTCGGCGTCCAGGGCGAAGTACGTCGCCCCGGCCGCCTCGAACGCGTCGCGGAAGTAGCCGGGCCCGCCGCCGACGTCGAGCATCGTGGCGCCGACTCATCGGAGCGAAGGAGGCGAGCTGGGCTGCGGAGTCGTCGGCGAGCGCGGTGTAGAAGCGGTCCGGATCGGGTTGCTCGTACCTGAACTCGCGGAGCAGCCGCACCGACCGGGAGAGGTCGGCACGATGGAACCGGTCCGGCCTACCGGAGGACGTCCCGGCCGGGGACGGGTCGTGCAAGAGAGACTCTGACGTCGTTCAGGAGCCGTAGTCGATGGCCGGCGCCTCGACGTTGACCGGGGACTCACTGGGCGCGCCGGTGGCGCCATTGACCACGGCGACGAGGGTCGCGGCACCGACGGCGCCGCCGACGACGATCGTCGCGATGATGGTCGCAATTCCGGAAAGCAAGCTGGCCCCCTTGAAGGTCGCCGGTCATGCTAACAGGCACCAGGGCGCCGGACGCAGCAGCGCTCTCGGCCCTCAGCCTGGGGCCTCAGCCGCGCCCGTCACGGTCGGGTCGCGGGCCGCGCGGATGCGGTTGCGCCACGCCACGAAGGGCAGGAGCAACCCGGCGGCGACGAAGACGGCCCAGGCCACACCGAGCGCGGCGTACCAGGAAGCGGGAGGCGTCCGCTGCCGGACGTCCCCGGCGACGGCCACCGCGGACAGGTCGCTGCCCGCCGGAGTCAGCACCTGGCCGGCGACCGCCGGCGCGACGCCGGCGGCCGTGTGGTCGGTCACCACGACCGAGATGCCCAGCGCGGCAAGCGCCTCGGAACGCTCGGCGGACGTCGGCAGGCGCAAGGCCACGTCGGCGTCGGCGACGCGAGGGTCCTCGCCCTGGATCGGCTCTCCGGCCACGACCAGGACGTCGCTGCTCACGTAGTCGCGCGGCTGGTAGCGCCCGACGGGGTCGAGGACGGTGTGCGACTCGTTCCAGGTCGGCCGGCGGAAGCTGGAGAGCGGCAGCACCAGCACGTCCCCAGGCGGACCGGCCGCGACGGCGGCACGCATGGTCACATAGCTCTCCGGGTAGGACACCGCACTGAGCCGCCCGCCCACGCCCCACCAGGCGTCGGCGAGCAGCAGCACGGGCAGTATCACCAGGCCCACGCCGACGATCCGGCGGCCCGCACCAGGTTCGAGACGGGCCACGACCGCGGCCACGCCCGAGCCGACCGCGGTTGCCACGGCGGGTGCCGCCAGCACCAGCATCCGGGCGCCGTCGCGCACCACGCCGGCGCCGGGCACGTGCGAGGCCAGCCATCCGACGGACCTCGGGTGCGGCCCAGGTGAGGAGGGCGACGACCATGCCCACGAGCCAACAGCCGGTGACTGCCCGTCGGGTGTGCGGGTCCATCGCCGCGCGCCACGTGCGGTAGCCGAGCACGGCAAGGCCCACGACGAGGACTGCGGTCAGCCAGCCGGCGAGGCCGGTGCGGCACGCGGGCACCACATCGCCGTTCCAGATGCCTCCGAGCGACAGCGCCGCGACGGCGGCGGGTACGCCGCCCTCGGCCTGCAGCGAGAAGGTGGCGGCACCGGCCGCGGAGGAGCGGGCCGAACCAGCGTGGAGCAGGCCGGCGACGAGCCAGGGCGCGTTGGCCGCCAGCACCAGCCCTCCGACCGCGGCCCAGCGCCGAGGGGGCCCTCCGACGGCGCCGAACGACAAGGCGACGGCTGTGGTGATCCCGGCGCTCGCGCTCAGCGAGCCGAGCACGACGACGAGAGGAAGCATGGGCGGGAGCAGGCTGGTCGACCGCCAGCGGCGCACGAGCACCAGGACCCACGGCAGGCAGGCCCAGCCGATGAGCACCGGCCAGTGGCCGATCAGGAGCCGCTCGACCGCGAGGGGGCTCCACTGGTAGGCGGTGACCACGGCCAGCCGGCCGACCGTCGGGAGCCCGGGCACCAGCCGGGCTGCACCCACCCCGCCCGCCACCAGGGAGCCGAGCAGCACGATCTTCTGCAGGACCATCCCGGGGACCACGGCGTCGAGCACCGACACCACGGCGTCGGACGGGACGACCCGGGGCAGGCTGCTGGCCAGGCCCAGGAAGTCCGGACGAAGGGTCAGCTCCGGTACCCACACCATGTCGTAGCTCAGGACGTAGCCGTCTCCCAGCGCCGGGCCGAGGAGGAACAGGCCCAGGGCCAGGGACCAGGCGACGGGGAGCCAGCCGGCCCAGCGCCCGGCCCGTTCGTCGGCGCTCTCGTCGGCCCGCTCGTCCACCACGGCGATCCAACCACGCCTCCTGCGAGGCGCCGGCGGTGCCGGCGGCGCTTCGGAGACGCGGGAAATCGGCCCCAGAATGTTAGCCTCAGCCGTCGCAAACAACACCGGTCCGCGCCACGTCGCAGCCGGGGAAGGGGCTCACGTGGCCGCTCCGCGAGGCCGGGTGCTCGTGCTCAACTGGCGCGATCCCTGGCACCCCGAGACCGGCGGTTCGGAGCTCTACGTCACCGAGGTCGCCCGGCGGCTGCGCGCCCGCGGCGTCGCTCTCACGGTGTTCTCCGCGCGCTATCCGGGAGCCGCGGCGGCCGAGACCCGTGACGGCATCCGCTACGTGCGCCGTGGCGGGCACCTGACGGTCTACCTCTGGGCAGCACTCCTCCTTCTCACCCGTCGCCTCGGCCACCACGACGCCGTCCTCGAGGTGCAGAACGGCATGCCGTTCCTTGCGCGGTTGTTCACCCGGGCGCGCGTCGTCGTCCTGGTGCACCACGTGCACCGCGAGCAGTGGTCCATCCTTCCCCGCGCCCTGGCGAGGTTCGGCTGGTTCATGGAGTCGAAGGTCGCGGTGCGGGTCAACCGCGGGGCGCCGTACGTCGCCGTCAGCGAGGTCACCCGCAGCGAGCTGGTCGCCTTGGGAGTGCGGGCGGGCGACATCACCATCGCCTGGAACGGCCGGCCGGCCGTCCCCGACTACGAGCCGGCTGAGCAGTCGGCGGCCCCCCGGCTGGTCATGCTCGCCCGGCTGGTCCCTCACAAGCGCATCGAGCACGCACTCGAGGTCGTGGCGGCGCTCCGGGAAGAGTTCCCTGGGCTGCACCTGCGGGTGATGGGGTCGGGGTGGTGGGCCGACAACCTCCTGGCTCGCCGCCATGAGCTCGGCCTCGACGACGACGTCACGTTCCTGGGTCATGTGAGCGACCGGCAGAAGTACGAGGAGCTGTCCTCCGCGTGGGTGCACCTCCTGCCCTCGGTCAAGGAGGGCTGGGGCCTGTCCATCGTGGAGGCGGCCCACGTCGGTGTCCCATCCGTCGCCTACGTCGCCGCCGGCGGTGTGCGGGAGTCGATCCTCGATGGCGTCACCGGCCTGCTCGCCACCGACCAGGACGACCTGGTCGGCAAGGTCCGTCACCTGCTGCACGACGCCGAGCTCCGTCTCGACCTCGGGCACAAGGCACGGATCCGTTCCGAGCAGTTCTCCTGGGACATCACGGCCGACGTCATGGCGGCGGAACTCGGCATCAGGGCCGGCGACTAGCCCGGGGTCGGGAACCCCACGAGGACGTCCACCACGCACACGGTGGCGTCGGCGGGAGCGTCGGCCGGGCCCTCCAGTCGCATGTCGAGCTGCTCCACCGGCCCGTGGACGACGAGGTCGGCGACGTTGAGGTCCGTGCGCAGCGGCAGCGAGACGTCACCTCCCGGCGTCGTGACGACGAGGAAGCCGGAGGCGGAGGTGTAGTAGCTGATCCGCGCCACCTGCTTGCCGCTGCCTGACGACTCGGACAGGTCCACCCGGGTGACGCCCTGGGCGTTGACGCGATGGACGCACGCCCGGTCGCGCGTCTCGATGTCGGAGACGGTGCCGACCAGGTTGATCAGCCGCAGCCTCCCGGACGGGTCGGCCATCCGCATCTCGTAGGTCGGCAGGTCGAACACCGGGTCCTCCGGCGCGCTGCCGACCACGGTCGAGACGCGAGCGAGGTCGCCGAACCACGTGATCATCACGTTGTCCGGCGCGATCCCGTCGTAGAGCACGGCCCGAGGGTCGGCCCGCAGGTCGGCGCGGATGCCCTCGACGTACGCCCGGTCGTCCTCGTTGAAGGAGTGCGGCGCCACCACGGCCGTCGAGACCGCGGACGAGGCCAGGTAGGCCATCGCCAAGGCCACTGGCAACCCCACTGGCAACCCCACTGGGCAGTGACCGCCGCCAGCCGCTCGGGGTCGGTGCCGAGGAGGCGGCCGAGTGACGCGGCTGGGCCGTGGTGGTGGCCCTGGCGACCAGGCCGAGACCGACGACCAGCACCGGGACGATGTCGGCGGAGTAGCGAGGGATCAGCCCCAACGCCTCACCGAAGTCAGGACCGGTGCGACCGCCGAAGAGCAGCACGGCGTCCGCCACGGTGTAGGTCAGGAGCAGCAGCCAGCCCCACACGGCGGAACCGGATCGAAGCAGGGTCAAGACGACCGCCACCACCACGACGGCCCAGCTCAGGGCTACCGCCCAACCCGTAGGGACAACGATGGTGAACGGTCCCGGGTCGGCCCACGGTCCTCCCGCGAACCCTGGCACGGCGTTGCGAGCGACGAAGTTGCCCACGAGCTCGGCCGAGGCGGCCAGCGACCCCGCGGACGTCCGAGCGATCGGCGCCAGCTCTCGGTGCAGCCACACGTAACCCAGCAGGAGCACGGCGAGGGGCACCCAGACCACCAGGTGGCCGCGGAAGGCGACGCCGATGCGGCGCGGTCCCCTGGCCTCGGCGAACGCGATCGCCACGAAGCCCAGCACGATCGGGTAGAGGACGGCCCGCTCCTGGAACAGCAGGCCAGCAGCCGTGGCCAGCACCACGAGCGGCCCCGACCAGCGGCTGCCGTCCTGCAGCCGGTGCAGCAGGGCCCAGGTCGCGAGGAACAGGAAGATGGAGACCGGGAGGTACTGGATGGCCACCGCCCACCACTGGGTGGGCCAGAGTGAGAGCGGGCAGAACAGGTACACCGACAGCACCGGGAGCCGCCACCACGAACCCGGCAGCAGCCGGCAGAGCACGAGCCAGGCGAGGACCGAGGCGACCAGCTGCAGGACCAGGATCTCGACGACGGCGACGCTCCAGTCGAGCGGCGCGAGATGGGTGTTGAGCCAAGCGATCAGGAACCCACCCGGGAACAGATGGCCGGAGTAGTCCTGCACGAGCAGGTCGACCGACAGCGGGTCCCCGCCCAAGGTGAGCATCAAGAAGTCGTCCTGGGTGAAGTACCCGCGGCCCAGGAGCACCGCGCGCCAGCCCAGCTGGACCGCGACCAGCACCGCGGCAGCCACTCCCGCGGCCGACCGCCAAGGTCGCAGCACCTCCGCTGACGCCGCCCAGACCGTGCGCTCAACCACGAGGTTCTCCCGCAGCTCCCGAAGCCTTCCGGGTCAGGAGCACGGCGGCCGCGAGCCCGATGCCCGCTCCGGCCAGCACGTCGCACCAGGTGGGCGGCATCCCGAGCTGCACGCCCGACCGCTGGCTCGCCGCGATGCCCGCGGCCAGTGCCGAGACTCCGACGAGCACGGCACCGACCGCGCCGGGATCGCCGATCCGCCGTCGGCCGAGATCGCCCAGCAGCAGCCCCGCCGCGAACGCCGGACCGCCCAGCACCGCCCCGGCTGCCAGCGCCGGCAGGCGCCAGCGCCATGCCCATGGCCGTTCGACGGGAGCCGTCAGTGGTCCGGGTCCTGACATCGGCGAGGAAGGCGACTCCCGACGCCCGACCACGATCGCGGCTACCAGCAGGAGCAGAGCCAGAGCCCCTCCGAGCCCGAGCCCGGCCTGGTAGAGCCGGTTCGGGGTGAAGTCCAGCGTGACCCTGCCTCCGTCGCCCTCGGGTAGGTAGTAGCCCTGCATCCAGCCGTCGGTGCGCACCGGTGTGAGCTGGTGCCCGTCGAGCATGGCCCGCCAGCCGGGGTTGGCGTTCTCCGGCAGCACCAGAAGTGCGTCCGGGCCGGGCGCGACATCGAGGACGCGCCGGCTGCTCGTCCAGCTGCGCACCTCCACGTCGCGCCGTGACACCGATCCCGCGCCCGAGGCGCGCGCCACCGGCCGCAGGGTCAGCCGCCCGGCGGTGTACTGGTCCGTCGCGCGCACCCGCACGCGGTGGGTGCCGGCCGACATCTGCACGGGCGACCCACAGCCGGTGAACGTGAGGGGGGTGCCGTCGAGCACGGCTCCGATCGTCCCGGTCACCTCGGTCGGGTAGACCCGCCCGTCGACCTCGAGCTCGGGTCCGAGTCCGCAGACGGCCCCGGTCACGCGGTCGCGGTCGGTCCGGTGGACCTGGTCCTCCAGGTTCGCCAGCTCGAGCTCGGCCACTCCCACAGGTCGCGAACCCGACGTGGCAGGTGCGTCGAACCTGATCACCAGCCGCCGGGTGGTCATCGGGGCGAAGCTGGCCGGGCCTGACGTCAGGTCCACCTCCCGGGTCTGCCCGTCCTGGCCCATCAGCTCAGCGTGGGTCGGCGCCATGGCCGTCCCTCTCGGGGCCACGATCCCGAGGGTGCTCAGCTCCCGGCGCTGCGGCCAGCGCAGCCGCAGCGTCGGGCGGGCGTCGCCCGGCGAGGCCGCCCAGAAGCTGGCCGGATCGCCGTCGAAGGCCAGCTGCGCGCCCAGGTTGGGCTCGTCGCGGTAGGTCGAGGACGACCGGACGCGGGTGTTCTCGAGGATGGGCTGCAGGAGCACCTGCGTCGCGGGGGTGGCGCGGGCGACCACCTCGCCGTCGAAGCTCCAACTGCCGTCCTCGGTGACGGTGAGGTCGCGCACCATGCCCGACTCCTCCTCGCCGACGCGGGCATCGGTGGAGTAGCCGCAGCTCACTCCCAGGCCGGCGTCGATGCAGCCTCGCCGCGGCGGGCGCGCGCGCAGCACGAAGGTCGTGTCCGCGGTGCCCGGCGTGGGGACGACCAGCCGACGGCCGATGTCCAGGTCGGGAAAGGAGATCTCGCGCAGGGCGACGACACCGTCGGTCCCGGCCACGTCCGTCACGGTGACCCGCACCCGGTCGACCGGGCTCCCGTCCAGGCCCACCTCGACGAGCCCGGTGGACGGGTCGACGTCGGCGGTTCGTGACTGGTCCCCGGCGTCGACGCGTACCTCGCGGACGGGCGCCCCGGTGAACCCGTCGACGCCTGCCCGCACAGAGATCCGGTCGAGCGGCGTGGGGTCGGTGAGGCGCACCTCGACCCACTGTCCCTCGGGATCGGTCAGCGGCGAGGACTGCCAGTAGCTCTCGGCCAGCCCGTCCACCGCGGCGTACGGACCGACCTCGGGTCGTACGGGCCCCAACGTGTCGGCGTACCCGCCGGACGTGGACGCCGTGACCGAGGACGCCCCGTCGTAGCGGGCGAAGACCCGCTCCATGCCCTCCACCCCCGGGTAGTCGTGGGCGCTGCGGACCATCCGATAGGGCTCGTCGCGCGTCATCACCCCACCGAGGGCGTCCTCGAGCCGGCCGAAGGACCGTTCGCGCTTGCGGTAGCCGTCTGCGACCACGTCGGGCGTGACCTGCGGCCAGCTCTTCTCGCCGAGGATCACGACCGGGCTCTCGGGGTCGAGCTCGCCGGACTCCAGGGCGGTGATGACGTCCTCGGGACCGCCGGCCACGGTGCGGACGTCCTCGAGGGCGACGGCGCGGGCCCGCGACACGTCACGGTCCACGCGATAGATGTCGATCATCGGCTGCTCGCCGAAGCCGGTACGACCGAACGACGCCGCCGGCACCAGCCCGGGGCTGCGCGAGACGGCCAGGTCCACCCGCGCGGGATCGGGGGCCCCGCTGGCGAAGATGTCGATGTCGCGTCGGACGAGGACGTACTCGACCCCCGCACGCGCGAGGAGGTCGGCGAGGTACGGCGAGCCCTGCCCGTCGGCGATCCGCTCCTGGATCGCATCGAGGTTGCGGATCGTCCCGCCGGGGGTCAACGGCACCTGGCTGCGCGCCGCCCACGGTGTGGTCGCGAGACCCTGGATGGGTTCGTCGATGGTCCAGCCCCAGCCCTGCTGGCCGAAACCCGACCCCGGCAGCACCAGCGTCGACCCGGTCCCGTCCTGCTGGGCGAGGTAGGAGGCCGCCTCGGACCAGGCGTCGGGCACCGCGTCCCAGCCCGGCTTGCGCAGGTCACCCGACCACAGCGGCTGTGCGCTGACGAGGATCACGACCACGGCGAGAGCCTGGGCGATCGTGCGGCCTCCCGCCCAGCGCCGGCCGGCCGCCGGCCACCAGGCACAGGCCAGCTGCGCCAGCCCCAGGGCGAGGGGCAGCCGCACCAGCGGGTCGACCTTGTGGACGTTGCGCAGCATCGAGAGCGGGCCGTCGAGCAGGACCTGGACCGGGCTCTGCAGCAGGGACTCCAGAGGCCCGTTGCGGGCCACGGTCAGGCAGACCATGCCCAGCAACAAGCTCAGCAGCAACGGCCGGCGCAGGGGCATCTGGGTCCGGGTCAGCCCCCACAGACCGGCCGCGGCCACGACCCCGGTCGCCGCGATGAGCAACGGATCAGTGGACAGGTCGTAGGAGCCCGGCCACCACGGGTCGCCGCCCACGAACACGTAGGAGACCCAGTGGTCGGCGCCGCGAGCGACGTTCGTCCAGCCCAGTGGGCGCACCACGGCCGCGGACGTCTCGATGTAGTCGAGGAACGGCGGGCTGTAACGACCCAGCACCAGCAGGGGCAGCATCCACCAGGCGCTCGCGAGGGCGGTGGCGCCCAGCCACCAGCGCACCAGCCGCCCGCCACCCGGGCGGCCGAGGGTCGAGAGCACGACGAACAACGGCAGGGGCAGCGCAGCGAGGTTCTCCACCGCGTTGACGCCGCCGATGAAGAGCACCGCCACTCCCGACCACAGGGCACCGGCTCGCAACCCGACTCGCCCTTGCTGCGCGAGCACGATCGGCAGCACGACCCAGGGCAGCACGGCTGTCGGGAGGATCTCCGCACTGAGCACACCGACCAGGCCCAGGAGACGGGGTGCGGTGGCGAACGCGATTCCGGCCACCCACGCCGACCACGGCGAGGCGTCCGGTCGCAGGGCCTGCCACAGGCGACGCGCCCCCTCGAAGGCGACGACCAGGAGGAGTGCCGTCCAGGCGCGCTGCACGACCCAGTCGGGCACCCCGAGGTTGTCGCCCAGCAGGAAGAACGCCCCCTGGGGGAACAGGTAGCCGTAGGCCTGGTTCTGAAGCTCGCCGAAGTTCGAGTCCTGCTTCCACAGCGACAGGCTCTGGACGAGGAAACGCTCGACGTCGGAGGTGAGGTCGAACTTCGTGTCGAAAGTCGTCTCGCCGGGGCGCTGCAGGAACGCCATGGCCACCAGCCACGCGTAGGTGGCCAGCACCGCCCACCCGGCGGCCGAGCGTTCCGACCACGACCGCCGCCATCGTTCTCGCCAGCGCTGGCGCCCCTGCTCGGGCCGGGGAGGGCGGGTCACGGTCGCCTCGCTGGTGGCGATGACTGACCCCCTCGACCCGGTACTGTGCCGCGCGTGAGTGTAACCGCGGTTCCTGGGCGCGCCGACGCCCTGCCGGGCGACGATGCCGGCACCTGAACCTTCGCCCGCAGGCTCCTCTGACCGTCGCCCGGACGAGGGGCCCGACTTCGAGGTCGCCTGGGCCCTGGCGGACCCTGTGCCCGGTTGGCTGACCAAGGACCAGGGCCGGCTGTTGTTCGACGAGGCCGCCGCGGCCGGACCAGGGGCTCGCCTGCTCGAGATCGGCAGCCACCAAGGTCGCTCGACCGTCCTGCTCGGCCAGGTGGCCCTCGCAGCGGGCGGCGAGGTGATCGCGATCGACCCGTTCGTGGAAGGCCGGCTGTTCGGCGGGTTGTCCACGCGCGAGAAGTTCCGCGCCAACCTCGAGCGAGCCGGTGTGGCGACGGTGGTCCGCCAGGTCGAGGAGTACTCCTCGCAGGCCCGACCGCGATGGACCGACGGTGTCGACCTCGTCTACATCGACGGCAAGCACGACGTGTGGACCTTCTCCGACGACCTGCGCTGGCGGTCGTTCCTGCCGTCGGGCGCCTCGGTCCTGGTCCACGACGCCTTCTCCTCGATCGGCGTGACGCTCGGCATCCTGCTGCGCGTGCTTCCGGCGAGAGACCTCGCCTACGTACGCCGCGCCGGCTCGATGGCGCTGTTCGAGCGGCGCAGGCCGAGCCTCGCCGACCGGCTCAGGATCGTGGGTGAGCTGCCCTGGTGGCTGCGCAACGTCGGCCTGAAGGTCCTGCTGCGGCTCCGGCTACGTGGGGTTGCCAGGCTGCTCGGACACGACTCGCCCTACGACCCCTACTGACCCGGGGGCACAGGGAAGAACGCGGACGCCAGGTCGGCAAGCAGGCCCGCGTGCTCGTCGGCCGTGAAGTCCGTACGGCGGGTCCGCAGGCTCAAGGTGGTCGTGCTCCTCGTGGAGGCCAGGCCGACCGCGACCGCGCGCGGGCCGCTGCACGCGGGGAACATCGCGATCGAGTCGAGCGGACCGTCGATCAGTCCCAGGTTGCTCAGCAGGGCCGTGGCGCCAAGCCGTCGGCGCAGGAGATGGGCGACCCGAGGTCCGACCCCGCGCACCGACGTCGCGGGGAAGTCGGGTTCGGGGTCCACGGCAGCCAAGGCTCGGCGTACGTGGTCGACGTCGGTGTCGGCAGGCACGCGCAGCCTCAGGTATGCCGTCTGACGATCGGCCACGGGCAGCGAGCCCGATCGCCGCGACGCGCCGATGACGAGCAGCGGTCGACCGTCATGCCCCCGGTCGCCGAACACCCGCGCGGCCGCGGCGGCCAGGTGCGCGGTTCCGCGATCCAGGAGCGGTCTCGTGAGCTCACTGAGGTCCTCGACCGGGCTGTGGTCCCCCTGCCCGGCAAACCGCGGCGGCGGGTCCACCAGGGCCTCGCCCAGCCGCCCGAGGCTCGAGCGCACGAAACCGGACCGGGCGGGCCGGTCCCCGATCCCCCGGGCTCGCGTGAGCAGCGGCTGGCCGAGCGCCGCAGCAGCGGCCGCGACCAGGCCGAGCCCGTCGACCGCCCCATGATGGGCGCCGACCGCGAGCCGGCGTCCGTCGTCGCACACGGCGACCCTCAGGAGCGCAGCGCTGCCGTAGTCGGCAGCCGCCAGCGCGGCCCGACTCGCGGACCAGGCTCCTTGGTCCACCAGCTCCACCTCGGGTGCGGCACCGAGGTGGGGGTGGGCGGCACAGAGTGCGGCCAGCCTTTCCTCGACCGGCCCGGGTTCGAGACGGGGCCCCGAAGAGGGCAGCCCGAGATCGATGGCGATCCCCCAGCTGGTGTCCGGGTCGCCGTAGAGACCGATCACCTCCCGGGCCTCCTTGACTGCCGGGTCCCTGCGAGTGGGGCGAGCCGGGCGCATGGGCGCGAGGTTCTCCGATCTCGTGAGCGTGACAGCCTGGGATGACCTGCTGGGGGGCGGCCCGCAAAACCTACCCTCCTGGCTACCCTCCTGACTGTGTCGGACGGGACCTCGATCGCGCGGGCCGAGCCCGGCCCTGCCCCGGGCTCCAGCGTGGTCCGTGAGCTGGTGCGGGCCACCCGGCCACGCCAGTGGTCCAAGAACCTGCTGGTGTTCGCCGCGCCCCTGCTGTCGGGTCGGTTCACCGAGGCCGGTGTGCTGGCCGATGCCGCAGTGGCCTTTGTCGCCTTCACGCTGGCCGCCTCCGGCGTGTACCTCGTCAACGACATCCGCGACGTCGAGAGCGACCGCGCACACCCGACCAAACGACTGCGCCCGGTGGCGGCAGGGAGCCTCGGTGCTCGGACAGCCGCCTGGGCGGGCGGAGCCCTGGCTGCGGCCGCGCTGGTCGTCGCCCTGCTCGCAGGGGTCGACCTGGTCGTCGTGGTCGCGATCTACCTGACGCTCTCCCTGCTCTACTGCTTCGTGCTCAAGGACGAACCGGTCATCGACATCGCCATCATCGCGGCCGGGTTCTTGCTCAGGGCGATCGCAGGCGGAGCCGCGGCGGGGATCGAGCTGTCCCAGTGGTTCCTGCTCGCGGCGTCGTTCGGCTCGCTCTTCATGGCCGCCGGCAAGCGCTATGCCGAGATCCTGCTCGTCGCCCAGGGCGAGCCGGCGTTGCGCGCCTCGCTGGCGTCGTACAGCCCCTCCTACCTGCGCTTCGTCTGGACCGTGTCCGCGGGGCTGCTGATCATGACCTACGGTCTCTGGGCCTTCGAGCTCGGCGAGAAGGCGGGCGGGAACTGGTGGTACGTCGCGTCGATGGCGCCGTTCGTGCTCGCGGTGCTCCGCTACGCCCTGGACGTCGACCGGGGCACGGCCGAGGAGCCCGAGGAGCTGGCCCTGCGGGACCGGATGCTGGAGGTGTTCGCGCTCTGCTGGTTGGTGATGGTCGCCGTCGCGGTGTACTCCACCTGAGTCTCCTCAGAGCAGCCGCTTGGCCCAGCGCACGAGCCCCTGACTCGCCGTACGGCGATGGGCCGAGGCGGCGCTGTGGTCGGCGTCGCGCTGGTCGAGGAACCAGTCGTAGGAGTCGCGCAGCATCTCCTCGTTCGACCAGCGTGCCCGCCACCCGAGCTCGTCGCGAGCCGGGGAGGTGTCGAACCACATCGACTGTCCGTACATGATCCAGTGGTAGGGCGCGAACGGACTCGCCCCGACAGCGGCGCTGACCCTCATCGCAGCCGCGGTCGGCCCGGCCGGAAGACTGCGCACCCGGGCGCCGGTGCCCGCGTGCTCGCACAGTGCCTCCAGTGCCTCGCGCATGGTGCCGAATCGCTCGGCGCCGATGTTGTAGACCGCAGGACCGGCGACGCTCGGCCGCCCGGCGGCAGGCATCGGCCAGGTCGGCGGCGTGCACGAACTGGTAGACGTTGTCGCCGGACCCGAGGACCGGCACGGAGGCCCCGTCGGCGATCCAGTCGAAGAGGATGCCGAAGATGCCGAGCCGGCCGTGACCCAGGATCGTGCGCGGCCGAACGACGGACACGTCGAGCCCCCGCGAGGCCGCGGCGCGGCACAGCAGCTCGGCGTCGAGCTTGGCGCGACCGTAGGGCTCCACGGGCCGGGGTTCGGTGGCGCGGGTCACCGGGTTTGTCAGGGGCACGCCGAAGACCGCGGACGACGAGGTGTGCACGACCTTGGCGACCCCGGCACGTTCGCAGGCCCCCAGCAGCACCGCGGTGCCGCCGACGTTGACCGACTCGAACAGGCTGCGGTCCTTGGCCAGCGGCACCTGGGCGACGTTGTGGAACACCACGTCGACGCCGGCGACGGCACCGCCCACCGCCGTGGAGTCCCGGATGTCTCCCCGGACGAGCTCCACGTCGGCGGGGCGGTCGGCTGCGTCGACCAGGTCGAGCACCCGCACGTGGTAGCCGGCGGCAAGCAGGTGCTCGACCAGCAGCGACCCGAAGTAGCCGCTGCCCCCGGTGACCAGAGCCGTCCTGACGCTCACGCCGTCGGCTCCTGGTGGCGCGGCGACCCCGTGCGGGGGCCGAGGTCGTAGCCCTCGCGCACGCACCAGCGCACCGAACGTCGCATACCTTCCAGCAGGCCGACCTGGGGGTCGTAGCCGAGCACCTCGACCGACCGCGAGATGTCGCAGCGGATGGTGTGGGCCAGCTCTCCGAGGACGTGGACCTGCGTCGAGTAGCTGCCCCGGCGCTGCAGAGCGCGGTCGGCGGTCTCGGCCATCGCCGCGAGCACCCGAGGGATCCGGACCACCGTGTCCCGGGTGCGGAACCCCTCCTCGTCGAGCGCCTGACGCACCGTGGCGACCACGTCCCGCAGCGGGTAGGCGTCGCGGTCGGCGACCCAGAACGCCTGGCCGGGCGCGGCGGGGTGCCGCTCCGCGAGGGCGACTCCCTGGACCAGGTTGTCGACGTAGACCATCGAGCGCTGCTGGCTCCCGTCACCGGGGACGGGGAACCGGCCCGCGGCCACCATCGAGAAGAAGCGGGTCTGCCGCTGCGGCTGCCAGGGTCCGTAGAACCACGGCGGCCGGACGACCACCGTGGGGACGTCGCCGCGTTCGTGGGCGGCCCGCACCTCCTGCTCGGCACGCATCTTGGAGTCGCCGTAGCCCAGGTACGGCCGATAGGGCTCGTGCTGCCGGAACGCCTCACCGGGATGGGGATTCGTGCCGAACGGCGAGTTCGAGGAGAGATGGACGAAACGGCGTACGCCGGCCCGTGCCGCCGCTTCCAGCACCGCCGAGGTGCCTCGGTGGTTGACCCGCTCGAAATCGGCCACCCGCCGCGGGTGGATGACGCCGGCGGCATGCACCACGGAGGCACCGGCCGCTCCCCGGAACAGCTCGCGCAGGACCCCGGGGTCGGCCACGTCGCCGACGTGCACGACCGCCTCGGGCAGCACGTCGAGGATCGGCGGCACCTCCCGCGGTCCGGCCGCCAGCACCCGCACCTGGTTGTCACGGCCGACCGGACCGTGCTCGGCCATGGGTCGGCGCAGCGCGTCGAGGAACGCCCGGCCGAACCAACCGGCACCTCCGGTCAGGACCGTCAGGCCCGGTGGCGGCAGCAGGGCGCTCACCTCACCATCACCGCAGAGCCCAACATCCGTGCCACGTTGCGGTGGGCGACCGCCATGATCGTGCCCTGCGGGTTCACCCCGGGAGCGGAGGGCAACAGCGAGCCGTCGTTGACCCGGAGGTTGTCCACAGTCTTGACCCTGCCGAAGGAGTCGGCCGAACAGCGACCGGGACGCTCGCCCATCGGCACCGTGCCGGTCAGGTGGACCGTCATCAGCGCAGCGTCTCGGCCGAGACCCGCGGCGGCGACGGCCACATCCGCGTCGTCGCGCACGACCGGAGCGGCTGGGTAGCACGGCACCACCTGCTCCGCCCCGGACGCGAGCAGCAGGTGCAGAAGGCGACCCAGGCCCGATCGCAGCAGCTCGAGGTCCTCGCGGGTCAGCCGGTAAGTCACGAGCGGCGCCTCGAAGCCCGGCACGACTCGCACGAGCCCGGTGCCGGACGACCGGATCGAGGCGTAGTAGACAGCGTTGCGTCGCGGCTCTGCGAGCAGCTCGCGGTCTCGGGACCAGGTGTCTCCGAGGGCGAGGGCGACCAGGGGCTCGCGGCTCGCCGAGCCACCCAGCGTCAAGCGCGGTGAGAACTCCTTCACCTGGTAGGCCGGCACCTCGTCCGGATCCGTCACGGGCGTTGCGAACCTCGCCACGACCTTGACGGTCGGATGGACCGAGAGTCCACGCCCGAACCGTCCGGTGACGCCCGACCGCTGCAGCAGGGCCGGGGTCTGCACGGTGCCGGCGCTCACGACGACCTGGTCGGCGCGGATCGTCTCACCGGACTCGCACACGACGCGACGTACTGCTCCTCCTGAGATCTCGAGCCGGCGTACGCGCGTGCGTGGCCGGATCTCGCACCCCGACCGCGTGGCGTCGTCGAGGTAGGTGCGCTGCATCGTCTGCATGGTCGGCCGGCCGCTCTCGTCGAGGTCGGCCCAGCGCGGCACCTCGACGCCCGCCCAGCCCAGACGTTCTGCGCCGCGACGCAGCACCTCGGAGGCGGCCGGCAACGGCGATGTTCGCGACTCGACCCCTAACCGCTCCTCCACCTCGCGATGCCACGGCTCGAGGACCGCGGGTGTCAGGTCCTCGATGTCGTAGCGCGACGTCCACTCCGCGAGGACGGAAGCATCGGGCCGGTGATACAGCCCCGCGTTGACCTCGCTGCCCCCGCCGACGCACCTGGCCTCGACGTAGGCGACCGAGGGTCGCCCGAGGGCGACGGTCAGGCCGTGGTCGCGGTACATCCGGCGCATCTGGTCCACCGAGTACGGCGGCATGGCACCGGCTTCGAAGCGGTCGCCCTCCTCGAGCACCAGCACCTTCAGCCCCTGCCGGGCGCACTCCCGAGCGGTGACCGCCCCGCCAGGCCCTGACCCGACCACGACGACGTCGTAGGTCACGGTCATCGGTGGCGGGCCGCGCGGTCGTAGTAGCAGACCAGCCCGATCCCCCGCGCGAGCCGGAGGTACTCGCCCACCAAGGGGAGCCTGGCGACCCGGACCAGCAGCCGCCCCCGCCGCTGCGCAGGCAGCCGGGCCAGGGGCCCCCGCGCGGGGACCAGACAGGCTGACCAGAGAAGCGCGCCCGCCACCTTGACGCCGAGCCGCGTGAGATCCGGCATCCCCGCCGCGAGTGCCGCCGCATCCGCGGCGACAGCCCGGATGGTGTCGTCACCGGCGTCCGGTAGGTCGACCACCAGGAGTCCCTCGACCACGACCTCGAAGAGACGGCCTGTCGAGCGTGGCGCGGCCAGGTCCGACACGGACCTGACTCTAGCCTGGCGGATCGCCACGACCAGGGCGCGGCTGCCGGCGGCCACCGCGAGGATTAGGCTCGCGCGGTGACGTCCACCGAGCGCCCGACGAGCATGCGCCACCGCGGCGCCAGCGTCGCCGTGGCGATGGCGGTGATGAACCTCGCGGCGTACGTCTTCACCGCCCTGGCCGCCCGGCTGCTCGGCCCGCAGGACTACGGCGCCCTCGCCTCGCTGATGGCGGTGCTGCTCGTCGTCTCGGTGGTGCAGCTCGGCATCCAGACCACGGCCGCCCGCCGGATCTCTGCCGATCCAGGTCACGTCGCCCAGATCGAGGGCGAGATCCTGTCCCTGACGTACCGCGCGGCTGCCCTCGTCGGCGTGTGCCTGCTGCTGCTGACCCCGGTCATCAACTGGTTGCTCCGGCTCGACGACATGGCCTCGGCGTCGCTCGTCGCCCTCTCCGCCGTCCCTCTCACGATCACGGGAGGTCAGCTCGGCATCCTCCAGGGCGAACGCCGCTGGTGGCCGGTCTCGATGATCTACATGGCCAGCGGCGTCCCCCGCCTCGCGATCGGCACCGCCCTGATCCTCTGGCGGCCGACCGAGCTCAGCGCGATGCTCGGCGTGTTCCTGGGCGCGATCATCCCCGTAGTGCTGGGCGCCTACGCACTGCGACGCAAGCGGGCCACCGGCCGCGTCAGCGAGCACCACTCGACCCGCCCGATCGTGCGCGAGATGCTCGGCAACGCCCAGACCCTGCTGGCGTTCTTGTGCCTGATCAACACCGACGTGATCGTCGCCCGCAACGTCCTCGACGCACACGACGCGGGTCTCTACGCCGGCGGACTGATCCTCACCAAGGCGATGCTGTTCCTTCCGCAGTTCGTGGTGGTGGTGGCGTTCCCGTCGATGTCGACGGCTCACGAACGCCGCCAGGCCCTGATCCGTGGCCTGACGCTGATCCTGGTGCTGGGGGCCGCGGGTGTCCTCGCGTGCGCGCTGCTGCCGCAGCTGGCCCTGGTCTTCATCGGCGGTTCGGAGTACGCCGAGGTCCAGGACCAGCTCTGGCTGTTCGCCGTGCTCGGCACCGTGCTCTCACTGCTCCAGCTGCTGATCTACTCCGTGCTGGCCCGCCAGGGCACCAAGTCGGTCTACCTGGTCTGGTTCGCCCTGGTGGTGCTGCTCGTCGTCGGCCTGCAACACCTCGACCGTCCTCGGCCTGCTGCTGGTCGTCACCGCCGTCGACACCGTCTTGTTCCTCACCCTGCTCGCCATCAGCTTCCACCGCCTCCGCCTCCCCGTCACGCGGCGAGGAGCCTCCGCCCGAAGCGGTGATGTAGCACCGTGGTCGAGGAGGCGCGCTAGCGCCTGTCACGAGCCCGAGGCGCACCGCACTCACCGGGCCTCGTGCGGTCGCTGCGCGACCTCCTCGACCAGCGTCAGTGCGCGGCCTCGTGCCAGCTGTGGCCGGTGCCGATGGACACGTCGAGGGGGACCTTCAGCTGCGCGGCGCCGCCCATCTGCTCGCGCACCAGCGCCTCGAGCGGCTCGCGCTCGCCGGGGAAGACCTCGAAGACCAGCTCGTCGTGGACCTGGAGCAGCATCCGCGACCGCAGCCCGGCCTTGATGGTCGCCTCGTGCACGCGCAGCATCGCCACCTTGATCAGGTCGGCGGCGGAGCCCTGGATGGGGGCGTTGAGGGCCATCCGCTCGGCCATCTCGCGGCGCTGGCGGTTGTCGGAGGTGAGGTCGGGCAGGTAACGGCGCCGGCCGAGGATGGTCTCGGTGTAGCCCGACTGCGCCGGGCCTCGTCGACCACGCTCGAGAGGTAGTCGCGAACCCCGCCGAAGGTCTCGAAGTACTCGTCCATCAGCACCTGCGCCTCGCTCGGGTGGATCCGCAGCTGCGCACCGAGGCCGAACGCCGACAGGCCATAGGCGAGGCCGTAGTTCATCGCCTTGATCTTGGCCCGCTGGCCGGGCGAGACGTCGTCGGCCGGCACGTCGAAGACCCGGGCCGCGGTGATCGAGTGGAAGTCGCGACCGGAGTGGAAGGCCTCGATCAGGACGGCGTCCTCGGAGAGGTCGGCCATGATCCGCATCTCGATCTGGCTGTAGTCGGCCGTCATCAGCGACTCGTAGCCGTCGCCCACGATGAAGCCCAGGCGGATGCGGCGGCCCTCCTCGGTGCGGATCGGGATGTTCTGGAGGTTGGGCTCGGTCGAGGACAGCCGGCCGGTGGCCGCGATCAGCTGGTTGAACGTCGTGTGGATGCGGCCGTCGTCGGCCACGGTCTTGAGCAGCCCCTCGATCGTCTGCCGCAGCCGCGCGACGTCTCGGTGGCGGAGCAGGCAGCTGAGGAACGGCCCGCCTGCCGTGTCGGGGTCGACCTTGGTGAGCAGACCGACGAGCGCGTCGGCGTCGGTGGTGTAGCCGGTCTTGGTGCGCTTGGTCTTGGGCATGCCGAGCTCGTCGAACAGCACTCCTTGGAGCTGCTTGGGCGAGCCGAGGTTGATCTCCTTGCCGATCGCGGAGTAGGCCGCCTCGGCCGCCAGCTTGACGCCGCCGGCGAACTCGGCCTCCAGCGACTGGAGGTGGTCGATGTCGACGGCGATGCCGGTCTGCTCCATCAGCGCGAGCAGGTCGATCAGCGGCAGCTCGACCTCGGCCAGCAGGCGGGTGCCGCCGCGCTCCTCGATCTCGTTGTCGAGCGCGTCGGCGAGGTCGACGACCGCGCGGGCGTGCAGCATCGCGGTGTCGGTGGCGTCGGAGGACACCGCGTCGTCGAGGGCGTCGAAGGTCAGCTGACCGTCATCGGTGGCGCCCTGCTTGAGCTCGCGCTTGAGGTAGCGCAGCGTGAGGTCGGCCAGGTCGTAGGAGCGCTGGTCGGGCCGGGCGAGGTACGCCGCCAGGGCGGTGTCGCTGACCAGCCCCCGCAGCGGCCAGCCGCGCGCCGCCAGGGCGAGCATCGGGCCCTTCGCGTCGTGCAGCACCTTGGCGTGGGCGTCGCCGGGTCGTCGAACCAGGTCATGAGCGGCCGCGTCGTCCTCGGGCGACACCTCGCCGGCGTCGACCCAGGCGCCGGTGCCGTCGGCGGCCGCGAAGGCCACGGACCAGACCTCGCCGGTGCCCGAACCCCAACGACCTTGGACGGTCACGCCGGTGCGGCCCTCGCCGGTGTGCTCGGTGAGCCAGGCCTCGACCTCGCCCGGAGCGAGCCGCGAGCCGGCCAGCTCGAACCCGGACTCGTCGATCGGCTCGTGCTGGACGTCCCACGACTCCAGCAGCCGCTCGCGCAGCACCCGGAACTCCAGCGAGTCGAACAGGGTGTGCACCAGCTGGCGGTCCCACGACTGGGCCTCGAGGTCGGCGGGAGCGAGCTCGAGGTCGAGGTCGCGGACCAGCTCGTTGAGGTGCCGGTTGCGGATCACGTCGCCGAGGTGCTCGCGCAGCGCCTCGCCCTTCTTGCCGGTGATCTTGTCGGCGTGGGTGATCACGTTGTCGAGGCCGTCGTACTCGTTGAGCCAGCGGGCGGCGAAGCCCGGGCCGACGCCGGGGACCCCCGGCAGGTTGTCGGACGTCTCGCCCACGATCGCGGCGAGGTCGGGGTAGCGCGCCGGAGGGACGCCGTACCTCGCCTGGACGGCATCGGGGGTCATCCGCGCCAGCTCGGAGACGCCGCGCATCGGGTAGAGCACCGTCGACCGCTCGGTGACCAGCTGGAAGGCGTCGCGGTCGCCGGAGAGGATCAGCACCTCGAAGTCGTCGGCCAGGGCCTGGGTGACCAGGGTGGCGATGATGTCGTCGGCCTCGAAGCCCTCCTTGCGGAGGTGCCTGATCTTGAGCGCGTCGAGGACCTCGTCGATCAGCGGCAGCTGGCTGGAGAACTCATCGGGGGTCTTGTTGCGCTTGGCCTTGTACTCCGCATACTCCTGCAGACGGAAGGTGTTGCGGGACTTGTCGAACGCCACGCCGATGTGGGTCGGCTGCTCGTCGCGCAGCACGTTGATGAGCATCGAGGTGAACCCGAAGACCGCGTTGGTGTGCTGGCCCGTGGTGGTCGAGAAGTTCTCGACCGGGAGGGCGAAGAAGGCACGGTAGGCCAGCGAGTGGCCGTCGAGGAGCAGCAGTCGTTTGGTTACGTCGGGCACCGTCCGACTCTAGTCAGCACCACCGACACGGTCCTTCGCTGGTCGAGCCGGGCGAGCCCCTGGGCGAGCCCGTGTCGAGACCCCCGCATCAGGTCCGCAGACCTCTCACCGGGTCTCGACGCCCCCGCGTTCGCGCCCTGGGTGAAGAACCGCTGGAACACCACGAACACTGCCCAGCGGGTGCGAGGTCTGCGGGTGCGCGGCGAGCCGTCTCGATCGATATCGGCGACGACGGCTCCGTGCGCGACGTCCAGGCCCCTCCGTGGCTCGAGGTCGACGTCGGCTGAGGCGACGAGCGGTGAAATTTCGGCCCCGACCGGTCTGGACCGGTCTCGTGCCGAGGCATGGCTGGTTTGCACGCACCGTGGACCCATGCTGGTGAGCCGTCGGGCCGGGCTGACCGGAGAACCGGCGAAGTGCCAGCGGATCGTCGCCGCGAGGGCTACCTAGGCGGTCGGTTCAGACGCTTCCGGCGCCCTGACGCCGCATCGAACGGCGCACGGCGAGCACGTGCGTGAGCTGCCGGGCCGGCACCCTGGCCACCGGCGGTCGCTGGGCCATCAGCTTGGCGCGTACGACGGTCGTGGGAGCCATCCGCAGCACGGCCACCGGCCCGAGGGCGAGGCGTGCCATGAAGCGGTTGCCGTCGCGAGAGCCCGAGGGCGCAGCCGTCGCGACGTGGCCGGCTCCGTGTTCCTCGGCCCAGCTGACGGCGGCGTCCATCAGGACACGGCCGACGCCGCGGCGGCGGAACTCGGGGAAGACGTTCGGTGACATGACCTGCACGGATAGGTCCAGGTTGAGCGGGGTGATGGTGGTCAGCCGCAGGTGGACCGCGCCCGCGAGCCGACCGTCGTACTCGGCCACGACCAGGCGCTGGTCGGAGCTCTGGCCGGCGCCCTCGATCACCTGGATGAGGTCGGCGACGTGGTCGGCACCGTCGCCGCGACGCAGCAGGTCGGCCCACAGCTCGGCCAGACGAACGGCGTCGGCGGGTACCGCCTCGCGGACGAAGACCAGCGATCGACTCATACCTTCGCCTCCAGGACCCGCGGGCGAAGCGGCGCTTCCGACCCCCGTGGTCGCCGCTCCTCGAGCGACCTTAGCGGTCGGCGAAGGGCTTGTCCCCCGGACTGGTGTGATCAGGCCGGACCATCGCCCTGACAGGGACGTGGAAAGCCCGGCCGTCCGAGGCTGTGGACCCCGCTGGAACGGGCGTTCGTCCCACGCTGCGGGGCTCGCCGTGACGGTGATTGACGTAACGGTTCGCTAACGACAGGGTGCGGTGTGCAGTCCCGCATCGTTGCCGGTTTACGGTGACTGCGCTGACCCCACCCCTCGGATCAAGGCAGCGGTGACCGTGCACCCAAAAGAAAGGTCCCACCCCGTGAGTCGTACCAACCCCATGACTTGGGCCAAGGTCATGGCCGGCACCGCCGTGCTGGCCCTGTCCCTTGCAGCCTGTGGCTCCGACGACAGCAGCACGCCGTCGGCGCAGGACACCAACGAACCCTCTGACACGTCGTCGCCGACGGAGTCCGAGAGCGCTCCGGCCGCCTTCACCAATGACAAGTGCAAGAACAACCAGAACAGCAGCAACGCCTTCTACGTCGGGGGCATCCTGCCGCTGACGGGCACCCTCGCCTTCCTCGGCCCCCCGGAGGTCGCCGGCGTCGGTCTTGCCGTCTCCGACATCAACGCCGCGGGTGGCGTGAACGGTGCCAAGGCCTGCCACAACATCCAGGACTCCGGTGACTCGACCGACATGTCGGTCAGCCTCCGCCTCCGGCCAGACGCTGGTCGCCGCCAAGCCTTCGGTGGTCATCGGTGCGGCTTCCTCGTCGGTGTCGCTGAACGTGGTCGACGGCTTCGCCGACAACAAGATCGTCGAGGTCTCGCCGGCCAACACCGCGGTCGACCTGAGCGGCTACTCCCCGTGGTACTTCCGTACCGCTCCCCCGGACACCATCCAGGGCAACGCGCTCGGCACCCTGATCTCCTCCGACGGCTACCAGAAGATCGCCTTCCTGGTGTTCAACGACACCTACGGCACCGGTCTTCGCGACGTCGTCGAGGAGACGGTCACGAACGCCGGTGGCCAGTGTGTCTACGGCTGCAAGGGCGACGGCAACGAGTTCCCCGCCGGCCAGACCACCTTCTCGACCGAGGTGGGCGCCGCACTGGCGTCGAACCCCGACGCGATCGTGATCCTCGCGTTCGACGAGACCTCGGCCATCGTGCCGGAACTCGCGGCCCAGGGCTGGGACATGACGAAGACCTACTACTCCGACGGCAACACCTCTGACTGGAGCAAGGCCTTCCCGAAGGGCACTATCGAGGGCGCCCAGGGCACGGTGCCCGGTGCGGACACCTCGCAGGAGTTCAAGGACCGGGTCAACGCCTGGTACCAGTCGGCCGAAGGTACTGAGCTGACCGACTACCTCTACGCCGGTGAGTCCTACGACGCGACCGTCCTGGCGGCTCTCGCCGCGATCAAGGGTGGAAGCAATGACTCGCAAACGGTCCGCGACAACTTCGCCGCGGTCTCGGGTGCCACCGACGGGGACGAGTGCGCGACGTTCGAGGAGTGCGCCGCAATCCTCGCCGACGGCCAGGAGATCCACTACACCGGTCCGTCGGGCATCGGTCCGATCAACAAGCAGAACGACCCGTCGTCGGCGTTCGTGGGTATCTACGAGTTCGACGCGAACAACAAGCCCGTCCACGTGAACCAGGTGGAGGGCAGCTTGGAGTGACCTTGGCTGGTGAGGGCGCCGGCTAGCTGGCGCCCTCACTACCGGCACGACGCTGACACGAGGGCCCCGGACCATCGGTCCGGGGCCCTCGTACGTTCCGTGGGTTCTGCCGGCGTCAGGGCTTCTCGTCCAGGTGCACACCGTCTTGGTGCTGGTGGTGCGGGTGCTCGTGTCCGGCCGTCTTGTCGTGCTCGTGACCGGAGGGCTTGTCGGTGCGGGCCTCTTCGACGTCCTCCGCGAGCGTGCCGAGGTAGAGCTCGATGACCTTCGGGTCCTTGGCCAGCTCCCTGCCGGTGCCGGTGTAGGCGTCCCGCCCCTGGTCGAGGACGTAGCCCCGGTCGCAGATCTGCAGGCAACGACGGGCGTTCTGCTCGACCATCACCACGCAGACACCGGTCTTGTTGATGTGGCGCGTGCGCAGGAACGTCTCGTCCTGGCGGACCGGCGACAGGCCGGCCGACGGCTCGTCGAGCAGCAGCACGGACGGCTCCATCATCAGGGCCCTCGCCATCGCGAGAGACTGACGCTCACCGCCCGACAGTGCACCTGCGCGCTGGTTGCGGCGATCGTGCAGCACTGGGAACAGGTCCCACATGGCCGCCAGCCGCTCGGTGAGCTTGCGGGGCCGCATGTAGAGCCCCATCCGGAGGTTCTCCTCGATGGTCAACGTCGGGAAGACGTTGTTGGTCTGCGGCACGAAGCCGACGCCCATCTCCACCAGTCGGTTGGCCTTCAGGTTGGTGATGTCGCTGCCGTGCAGGGTGACCTGCCCCGAGTGCACGCGCACCAGGCCGAACATGGCCTTGAGCAGCGTCGACTTGCCCGCGCCATTGGGGCCGATGATGCCGATCATCTCGCCCGGGTAGGCGACCAGGCTGCAGCCGTTGAGGATGTTGACGCCGGGCAGGTAGCCCGCGACGACATCCTTGGCCTCGACGACCGCATCGCTGCGCGGTTCGGCGACGACGTCGCTGGTCTGGGTCTGCTCGCTCACTTGTCGTGCTCCTCGCGCTCGGCGGCCTCGGCCGCCACCTCGGCGGCCATCTCCTCCAACGCCTCGTCGGAGAGAAGCTCATCGGCGCCCAGGTCGGTGTCGTGGTGGGCACCGAGGTAGGCGTCGATGACGGCCGGGTTGGACATCACCGACTCGGCGGATCCCTCCGCCACCATCCGCCCCTCGGCCATCACGATGACCCAGTCGGAGATGTGGCGGACGACGTGCATGTCGTGCTCGACGAACAACACGGTCATGCCCTCGTCCCGCAGGGTCTGGATGTGACCCAGCAGTGACTGCGTGAGGGCGGGGTTCACCCCCGCCATCGGCTCGTCGAGCATGATCATCGTCGGGTCGCTCATCAGGGCCCGCGCCATCTCGAGGAGCTTGCGCTGGCCACCGGAGAGGCTGCCGGCGTAGTCGTCCTTCAGCTTCAGCAGCTTGAACCGCTGCAGCAGCTCCTTGGCCTTCTCCTCGTTCGCCCGCTCCTGCGCACCCCAGGTCGGCTTGAACATGCAGGTGAGCAGGTTCTCGCCGCGCTGGCCGCGGGCGCCCAGCATCATGTTGTCCATCACCGTCATGCGGTTGAGGGCCTTGGTCAGCTGGAACGTGCGGACCATCCCGGCCAGGGCGACCGAGGACGCCGAGGTCTTGTCGAGCTTGCGGCCGTCGAAGGACCAGTGAGCGCCCGTCTTCGCCGAGGTTGGCCTGTCGAAGCCGGTGATCAGGTTGAAGAAGGTCGTCTTTCCGGCGCCGTTGGGTCCGATCAGCGCGGTGATGATGCCGCGCTGCACCTCGAGGTGGTCGACGTGGACCGCGGTCATACCGCCGAAGTTGCGGATGATCTTGTCGACCACCAGGATCGGGTCGGGCTTGGCCGAGCCCGGCTCCGGCGAGACGCCGGCCATCAGGGCCCGGCGCGCCTCCGGGTCGGCGAGCTCGGACCGGCGGCCGGACGCGTCCGGCGGTCGAGGGACAGTTGTCTGGTCAGACATTGAAGCGCAGCTCCCTCTTGTCGCCGAGGATTCCTTGTGGTCGGAAGATCACCAGCAGCATCAGCGCGACACCGACGCAGATCCAGGCGAACTGTGCGGTCTGGGCGGTGTTCATCCACGGGATCACCGCGTCTGAGGTGCCCTGGATGAAGATGCGGACCGCGAAGAACAGCACCGAGCCGATGACCGGGCCGAACACCGTCGCCGCCCCGCCCAGCAGGAGCGCGGTCCAGCAGAAGAACGTCAGCGAACGCCCCATCGCGTCGGGTTGCATGGACGCCGGCAGGATGTAGACGATGCCGCCCAAGGCGCCGAACATGCCGCCGATGATGAGCGCCTGCATCTTGATGGCGAACACGTTCTTGCCGAGGCTGCGGATGGCGTCCTCGTCCTCCCGGATCCCGCGGAGCAGCCGGCCCCACGGGCTGCGCACGAGCAGCCAGACCATCAGGCAGCACACGCGCGACCAGCAGCCACGCCACGAAGCGCACCCACCAGCCGTTGACGCCGGTGGCCTGGAGGGTCGGCAGCCAGCCGCCGAGGTTCCAGGTGCCGGCCCCGAAGAACGACAGGCTGGTGAACGGCTCGCGGTACTGCGACCCCGGGATGCCCTGGGCCGCACCGGTGAAGTCCTCGAGCTTGGCGAGGCGGCCGACGTAGCGCAGGATCTCGGCCGCCGAGATCGTCACGATCGCCAGGTAGTCGCCCCTCAGCTTCAGCGTAGGCACGCCGAGGATCAGCGCGAACACGAACGCCGCCAAGAAGCCCAGCAGGATGCCGACGACCATGGGCAGGCCGTGCCAGATGGAGATGGAGAAGCCGTAGGCGCCGAGCATCATGAAGCCCGCCTGCCCCATGTTCAGCAGACCGGTGTAGCCGAAGTGGATGTTGAGGCCGATCACCGCGATCGCAACTGCCGCGGTCTGGGCAGAGAGGGACTCGCGGAGCATGTTGCGGCCGATGGCGCCGACCGTGCCCGGTGCGAGCTTGGCGACGAGGATGACCACCACGAAGTAGCCGATGAAGATCGCCGCGGCGATCAGGAACCGGCGACGGGGCGGCGGACCCTCGGGGTCGTCGGGATCGAAGACGCCGGCCTGCGTGGTCGCCCGCCTGCGCCGCGTCGGGCGTCGGGATGGACTCGGAGACGGTGCTCATGTTCGTGAACCTTTCCGTCGGCCCTCAGCCGACCCGCTCGGGTCGGCCCAGGATGCCCTGCGGACGAACCAGGAGAAGCAGGATGAGGATCAAGCAGCGCGGAGGCGTACTTGAGGTCGCCGGGGGCACCGAACACCGGCGCCAGCTCGACGACCAGACCGATGATGAGCGACCCGACCAGCGCGCCGAACGCCGTGCCGAGGCCGCCGAGGGTGACCGCGGCGAACAGCAGCAGGAGGATCTGGAGCCCGGAGTCCCAGCGCATGCCGTGCTGGATCACCAGGGAGTAGAGGATCCCGGACAGGCCGGCCAGGGCGGCCGAGACCGTCCACACCAGCCGGATCACCTTGTCGACGTCGATGCCGGAGGCCGAGGCGAGAGCCGGGTTGTCGGAGACCGCACGGGTGGCCCGACCGACGCGGGTGCGCAGGAGCGCATAGCCGACGGCCGCGATGACCACGATGGAGATCACCATCGCCATCACGTCGAACAGGTTGTAGGCGATCGGCCCGAGGGCGCGGGGCGCCGGCTCGTCGAGCACGATCCTCACCGTGTCGGTAGCGATGAAGTACTGGTAGGTGTACTGCAGCGACAGAGCCAGGCCGATGGTCACGATCATCATCTGGGCCAGCCCCAGGCCGCGTCTTCGCAGCGGCTGCCAGATGACGCGGTCCTGGGCGTAGCCGAACGCGCCGGCGACCACCACGACCAACGCGCAGCCCAACCAGGGGTTGACGCCCCACTGGTTGACCACCATGTATCCGAGCATGCCGCCCAGCGTCACCATCTCGGCGTGGGCGAAGTTGGACAGCCCGGTCGTGCCGTAGATCAGGGACAGGCCGATGGAGGCCAGGGCAAGCAGCAGGCCGAGCCGGAGCCCGCTGAACGTGCTGCGGATGATGCGGTCGGCCGTGCTGACCGCGGCGCTGTAGTCGCCGGTGCGTACGCCGAAGGCGACGGCCTTGCCCTGCGAGAGGTTGGTGATGGTCACCTTGACGCTGCCCTCGTTGCCGGTGACGCCGACGTTCGTTCGGCAGCGACTCCTCGTCGATGGTGGCGGTGTACTCGCCGGGCTCGGTGACGGTGACGCTCCACTTGCCGCGGTCGTCGCTGGTCGCGGTCTCGTCGAACCCGCCGGGCCCGGTGACGTTGACGTCGACTCCCTCCACGACGTCGACCTCGGTGCGGATCGTGCCGCTGATGCAGCCCAGCTCGGCCGTGCCTGCGAAGCAGGTCTCGGCGCTGGCCGGCGAGGCCGCCGCCACGAGCGCGAACGGCACCAGGATGACCGCGAGCAGCAGCCCGAGACGAGCTCGCGTGACGGGTGATGCTGGCCGTGGGGAGCGGCGTCGGCGACGCCACGGCCGTCCGAGATCAAGGACGGTACGACCAGGGCTCACGCGGGCCTCCCTTGGAACATTCACTGCAGGCGTCGGCCAGTGTTGCCGGACGCGATGCGCGCAGTCTAAGGGCGCGCCGGGGTGACGGACAGCACCTGGTCAGCCGCCCGGCGAGGCCGGGGCCGTGGGTGATGACGCCCGTCGGCGACCTGACGCATCGTCAGGCGCAGGTCCATCGCGGTCTTCTGGATCCACCGGAACGCGTCCGGCTCGGTCAGCCCCAGGTCGCGCTGGAGCACGTTCTTGGCCCGCTCGACGGCCTTGCGGGTCTCGAGACGCTCCTCCAGGTCGGCCACCTCCGCCTCGAGGGCGGCGACCTCCGCGAACCGGCTCACCGCCATCTCGATCGCGGGCGCCAGGTCGGACTGGGAGAAGGGCTTGACCAGGTAGGCCATCGCCCCGGCGTCGCGCGCCCGCTCGACCAGGTCGCGCTGCGAGAACGCCGTCAGCATCACCACGGGGGCGATGCGCTGCCCGGCGATCCGCTCCGCCGCCGCGATGCCGTCGAGCACCGGCATCTTCACGTCGAGGATGACCAGGTCGGGACGTAGCTGCTCGGCGAGGTCGACGGCCTGCTGACCGTCGCCGGCCTGGCCGACCACGTCGTAGCCCTCGTCGGCCAGCATCTCGGCGAGGTCCATGCGGATCAGCGCCTCGTCCTCCGCGATCACGACGCGCACCGGCTGCTGGCTCACCCGGTCAGGCTATCCGGGCCGGAACCCGCCCTCGCGTCAGGCCGTGATCGACGGACGCTCCCGCCGGGCCGCCAGCTCCTCGACGTACAGCTCGATCTCGATGCGCTCGAGCCGCGCCCGGCTGCAGGCGACGGCGGCCGCCCGGGCGTTCTCCACGGCGGTCGGCGTTGCTGGTCCGCGCCCACCCGGCTACTGCGTTCCACGGCGTCCACATGGCTGCTCTCCCTCGCTCGGCTGCCATCGACCGCTTAACTGTACTAAGTCACTAGACAATTTGCCAAGACTGTCTCGCCTGATGCCCTCCGCTACCGTTGTCGGCGCTTGAGCCGGTTTGGCGGAACGGCATACGCAATGGCCTCAAAAGCCACCGTCCGAAAGGGCATGTGGGTTCGAATCCCACAACCGGCACCGTCGGTGGCGGCACGGACGATAGGACCCGTGCCGCACGTCAGACCGCTCGCCACTGTCGAGAGCGCGCTGGCGGCAAGCGACGCCGGGGTGCCCGATGCCGAGAACGCCCGGACCCACGGGGTGGCGGTCAAGACGATCCGACGTTGGCGCCGTCTCTACCAGCGACGCGGACTACCCCGCGGGCAGCAGCACCTCGCTCCGCCTTGCCCGCGTTGCGACGGAGCCGCACTGGACGAACCGGCCTACGCGGAGCTGCTCGGGTGGTACCTCGGCGACGGGCACATCACGCTGGGACGGCGTGGCGTCTACGCGCTGCACATCTACAACGACCAGCGCTACGTCGTGCTGAACGGCCACATCAAGGAGCTCGATGCGCCGGGTGAAGCCGGGCAGTCGCCCCCACAGCCGCCAGATGCCGGGGTGCATCAACACGACGGTCTCCTGGAAGCACTGGCCGTGCCTGTTCCCCCAGCACGGCCCGGTCGCAAGCACGATCGACCATCCGCCTCGAGCGCTGGCAGCGGCGAATCGTCGACGACACACCCGGCCGACCTCCTGCGAGGTCTGTTCCACTCCGACGGCTCGCGGACCAACAACTGGGCGACCCAAACGGTGGCGGGCGTCTGTGAAGCGCTATGACTACCCACGCTGGGAGTTCGTCAACCGCAGCGACGACATCATCGGCATCTGCACCGCCGCCCTCGACCTCCTCTGCCTGCGCTGGACCCGGCCGCGCATCGACTCGATCTCGGTCGCGCGGGCCTATGACGTCGGCGCGTGCTCGACGAGCTCATCGGGCCGAAGGCCTGATGACTCCGCGCTCCGAGAACTCCTCAGGCTGCGCCTGTAGGCCGGCGCGACCTCGTTGATGGCGTCGCCCATCTGGTGGATGCGCATCGCGTTGGTCGAGCCGGGGATGCCGGGCGGGCTGCCGGCGATGATGATCACGGTGTCGCCCTCGACGACACGGCCGGTCTCGAGCAGCTGCTCGTCGACCTGGCGGACCATCTCGTCGGTGTGCTCGACCTCGACGGTCTTGAAGGTCTCCACGCCCCACGACATGGCCAGCTGGGATCGCGTGGAGTCGAGCGGGGTGAAGGCGATCACGGGGATGTCGTTGCGCTGCAGCGCCAGCCAGCGGGCGGAGCTGCCGCTCTGGGTGAACGCCACGATGAAGCGGGCGCCGCACCGTGCGGCGACGTCGACCGCGGCCATCGCGATGATGCCGCCGCGGGTCTCGGGGTTCCAGTCGATGGTGGCCATGTGGGCCAGGCCGTGGTCCTCGGTCGACTCGATGATGCGGGCCATCGTCTCGACAGCCTCGATCGGGTAGGCGCCCACGCTGGTCTCGCCGGAGAGCATCACGGCGTCGGCGCCGTCGAGCACGGCGTTCGCGACGTCGGAGGCCTCGGCCCGGGTCGGCCGCGGGTTCTCGATCATCGACTCGAGCATCTGGGTGGCCACGATGACCGGCTTGGCGCGGCGACGCGCCTTGTCGATGACCAGCTTCTGGTGGACCGGCACGTCCTCGAGCGGGCACTCCACGCCGAGGTCGCCGCGCGCGACCATGATGCCGTCGAAGGACTCGACGATCCCGTCGATCGCCTCGAGCGCCTGCGGCTTCTCGATCTTGGCGATGACCGGGATCCGCCGGCCCTCCTCGTCCATCACCTTGTGCACGTCGTCGACGTCGGTGGCGCTGCGCACGAAGCTCAGCGCGATGAAGTCGACGCCGATCCGCAGCGCCCAGCGGAGGTCCTCGACGTCCTTCTCCGACAGGGCGGGCACCGAGACCGCGACGCCGGGCAGGTTGATGCCCTTGTTGTCGCTGACCTTGCCGCCGACCATCACGGTGGTGTGGACGTCCTGCCCGTCGACCGAGTCGACCCTCAGCCGCACCTTGCCGTCGTCGATGAGGATCGGGTCGCCCGCGCCGACGTCGTCCGGGAAGGCCCTTGTACGTCGTCCCGCACTCTTCTGCGTCACCCGGCACGTCGCGCGTGGTGATGGTCCACTGCTGGCCCTTCTTGAGCTTGACCGGGCCGTCGGCGAACCTCTCGAGCCGGATCTTCGGCCCCTGGAGGTCGGCGAAGATCCCGACGCCGTGCCCGCTCTCGTCGGAGGCCTGACGCACGAGCCGGTAGTTGTTCTCGTGGTCGGCGTAGCTGCCGTGGCTCATGTTGAGCCGGGCGACGTCCATGCCGGCGTCGACGAGCTCGCGGATCTTCTCGGGGGTCCCGACCGCTGGGCCGAGGGTGCAGACGATCTTGGCTCTTCGCACCCGCCAACCCTAGCGAACCTTGGATCGATCCAAGTCAGTGATCTCGCGCAGCGCCTCCAACGACCGCCGCAAGTCGGCGAACTTGGCCTCTCCCAGGTGGGCCCGCCAGCTGTCGATGACCCTCTCGAGGACCGGCGTTCCCAGAGCGACGGCCTCCCTTCCCCTGTCCGCGACGACCACCAGCCGGGCGCGGGCGTCCTCCGGGTCGGGGACCCGCCGGACGTAGCCGGCCCGCTCGAGCTGGTCGACGATCGAGCCGACCGTCTGCTTGCTCAGCTGGGACGCCTCGGCGAGCTGGGAGAGCCGGGACCCGCCTGCGTCGATGCGCTGGAAGACCCGCGCCTGGTTCAGCGGGATGTCGTGTCCTTGGCTCCTGAGCGCGTCGAGCACCACTGACTCCAGGTGGCGGTACGGGATGAACAGCAGCAGGCCGAGGTTCAGCTCGTCGGGGTCGGTCACGGGCACATCTTGCAAAGGTCCGAGATTCGGACTAGCGTTTGGTCCGAACTTCGGACCGATTGAGGTGATGGCCATGAACACAGTGGCGCAGGTCGCGGCGTTGGTCGGTGCACTGGCCTACCTCGGCGCCGCGCCTATGGAGCTGTTCTTCTTCGGCCGGCCCGCAGCCATGAGGTTCCTCCACGTCGAGCCCGACAACGCCGCGAG
>CAWFEZ010000024.1:0-78276 GCA_963814935.1 uncultured Actinomycetota bacterium
GAACGATCGGTGGTTGAGGTGTGAGGAGCGCCAGCGACGAGCCTCGAAACCATCTATCGCGGCAGCTCGACCGAGACGGTCGTGTCGCCGGGGACCGACCGCAGGTGCACCCGGCCGCCGTGGGCGGTGACGATCGCCTCGACCAGGGACAGGCCGAGGCCGTAGCCGCCTTCGTCGCCGCCCCGGGTGCGCGCGGCGTCGCCGCGGGCGAAGCGCTCGAAGGCCTTGTCGACCAGGTCGGGCGGGAAGCCGGGGCCGTCGTCGTGGACGGCGAAGCCGCCGGGGTGGGCGGACACGGTGACGGTGGTGCCTGCGGGGGTGTACTTGCGCGCGTTGGTCAGGAGGTTGGTGACGACCTGGTGGAGGCGCGGCTCGTCGCCGACGACCTCGACCGAGGACTCGGGCAGCGACAACCGCCAGTGGTGGTCGGGCGCGAGCACGCGGGCATCCGAGACCGCCTCGACGAGGAGTCGGGTCAGGTCGACCGGCTCGCTGTCGAGCGGGCGGCCCGAGTCGAGGCGGGCCAGGAGGAGCAGGTCCTCGACCAGGGCGGTCATCCGGCCGGACTCCTCCTCGACCTTGGCGAGTGCGGTGTCGGCCGCGGCACGGTCGTCGGGCCGGCTGCGGGCCAGCTCGGTGTAGCCCGCGATCGTGGTCAGCGGGGTGCGCAGCTCGTGGGAGGCGTCGGCCACGAACTGCCGGACCTGCTGCTCGCTGCGGTGGCGTGCCTCCAGCGAGGAGCCGACGTGGTCGAGCATCGCGTTGAGGGCGGAGCCGACCTGGCCGACCTCGGTGCGCTCGTCGGTGAGGTGGGCCGGCACGCGTTCCTCGAGCGCGATGGCTCCGGAGGCCAGCGGGAGCTCGGACACGGCGTGCGCGGTGGCCGCCACCTCGCGCAGCGGCCGCAGCTGGCGGCGTACGACGACCAGCGCGGCCGAGCCGGCCGCGACGACGCCCAGCAGGGTGAGCAGCGCCTCCCAGCCGATCAGGCTGCCGATGATCCCGTCGACCTCGTCGCTCGGCAGGCCCACCACGACCACCCCGGGGGCCGTCGTCCCGTCCTCCATCGACGAAGGTGACCGGGGTGGCGACCACCCGGTAGCTCACCGAGGTCGGGGACGTCGGCGTCGTGCGCTCGCCGTCGGCCGGGACCTCGTCGAGCGTGGCGAGCTGGTCGCTGCCGAGATCCTCGCGGTGAGGTGGCTCGTCGCCCTGGGCCGCGATGACGTAGCCGTTGGTCGGACTGTGCCCTCCGGGAAGTTGGCCCGCAGGCTCCCGACCGCCGTGAAGCGGCCCGGCTCGTCACCCGGGCCGGGCCGGTCGGTCAGCGTGCGGGCGACGGCCTCGCGGACCTCGTCGTCCAGCCTCCCGTTGAGGTAGGCGCGCATCGCCAGGGTGGTGGCGCCGGCGATGAGCAGGCAGACCAGCGCCACCAGCGCGACGGCGGTCAGCACCAGGCGCGCCGTCAGCGAGCGGAAGCGGTCCATCGTCAGCTCGTGGGCTTCAGCACGTAGCCGGCCCCGCGCATGGTGTGGATCATCGGCTCCCGGCCGGCGTCGATCTTCTTGCGCAGGTAGGAGATGTACAGCTCGACGACGTTGGCCTGGCCGCCGAAGTCGTAGTTCCAGACCCGGTCGAGGATCTGGGCCTTCGACAGCACGCGCTTGGGGTTGCGCATCAGGAACCGCAGCAGCTCGAACTCCGTCGCGGTCAGCGAGATGTCGTCGCCCTCGCGGGTCACCTCGCGGCTGTCCTCGTCCATCACCAGGTCGCCGACCACGAGCACGGACGACGACGCGCGACGTCTTGGGCGCCGGTACGCCGCATCAGCGCGCGCAGCCGGGCCACCACCTCCTCGAGCGAGAACGGCTTGGTGACGTAGTCGTCGCCGCCCGCGGTCAGGCCGGCGACCCGGTCCTCGACGGAGTCGCGTGCGGTGAGGAAGAGGACAGGCACGCCCGGATCGCTGGTGCGCATCCGCCGCAGCACCTCCATGCCGTCGAAGTCGGGAAGCATCATGTCGAGCACGACCGAGTCGGGGCGGAAGGTCTTCGCGGCCGTCACCGCCTTGCTGCCGGTGTGGGCCGTCGCGACCTCGAACCCCTCGTAGCGCAAGGCCATCGAGATCAGCTCGGCGATGTTGACCTCGTCGTCGACGACCAGCACGCGCAGGGGAGATCCGTCGGGGCGGGTGAGCTCCATGGCTCACAGCCTGACGGAGAAGTCTGTGTCTTTCCTGTGAGTTGCATCTGTCCTGGCCGGCGTATGACAGCATCGCGGCATGCGTCTCGGAGTGGCCCTCGCCGTCATCGCCCTTCCCGCGGGCCTCCTCAGCGCCGCACCGGCCGCGGAAGCGCAGGCGGCCACCTGCCGCGGTCTCGCGGCCACCATCGAGGGCGCGTCCAAGCCAGTCGATCACCGGGACGGCAGGAGACGACGTCATCGTGGCGCCGTACGGCTCCTTCGGCTTCGTCAACGCGGGCGACGGCAACGACGTCGTCTGCGTCGTCCCGGGCGACGCGCTCCCGGACTACGAGGAGCTCCCGTCCTTCACCGTCCAGGCGGGCGAGGGTGACGACGTCATCGACGGCACCGCTCTCACGGCCGACCATGCGCTCACTGTTCGTGCCGAGCAGCGCCGGGCGCGACGCCTTCTACGGCGGACCCGAGCAGGACCAGGTGACCATCCCAGCGGTCAACGGCGTGCCACTCGGTCGTCGACACCGAAGCCGACGTGTTCGTCACCGGAGCCGGCAACGACCTGGTGATGTCCGGGAGCCTGGGCGTGCCCAACCCCGACGTCATCGACACCGGCGACGGTGACGACGTCGTGCTGTACGCCGGCTCGGGCGCCACCGGCGAGGGCCGGGTCGCCGGTGGTCGCGGCAGGGACTGCGCTGTTTCCCACCGCCCTCGACCCCGTCGACCCGCCCGACGACCCGCTACCGCCTGGTGGCGTGGTCTTCGACGCGCGCACGGGTACGGCGACGGTCGCCGGCGCGCCGTACCTCACGTGGACCGGGATCGACGACTACCAGCTGGGCGACATCGAGCAGAACCACGTGACCTTCCTCGGGTCCGCGCGGCCCGAGCACGTGACGCTGAGCCGTGGCACGGTGTACGTCCGGCTCGGCGGTGGTGACGACTCCGTCTCGCACTACTACCCGTCGCTGCCGGACGGCGTTGTCTACGGCGAAGCCGGCCACGACCTCCTGCACGTGGACGTCCGCGGCACCGCCTACGTCGACCTGGCACGCGGCGCCGTCGTCGAGGACCGCGGCGGCAGTCGCTGCTGGGCCTGGCCGGCTTCGAGGACGCCGAGGTGTGGGGTCGTTCGGTCACCTGCTCGGGACTGACGGTCCCAACCGGCTGGGCGCGGTGGCCCGCAAGATCGTCAAGGTTGCCGGCCTTGCCGGCGCGGACCGCATCCGGCTGGGTCTCAACACCAGCCGCGGCACTGCTTCCGTCTCGACGACCGGTTGGCCCGTGGCGGGAAGGGGCGCGACGTGCTCACTGGTACCTCGCGGCGCGACGCCCTCTTCGGGGGCGGGGGCCGCGACGTGGCCAACGGCGAGAGCGGGCATCGACTTGTGCCTGACGGAGGTCCGCCGCAACTGCGAGGTGCGCTGAGGCGAATCTCGTTCGGCGCACGCGTGGACCTCGGACTGGCACCATGGTCGGCGCCGTGGACATCACCTTCCCGCCGGAGCTGCCGGTCTCGCAGCGCCGCGACGACATCGCCGCCGCCATCCGCGACCACCAGGTCGTCGTGGTCGCGGGCGAGACCGGCTCGGGCAAGACCACCCAGCTGCCGAAGATCTGCCTGGAGCTGGGCCGCGGCAAGGGCGGCAGGGACGGGATCATCGGGCACACCCAGCCCCGCCGGATCGCCGCCCGGTCGGTGGCCGAGCGGATCGCTTCGGAGCTGAAGACGGAGCTGGGCGACGAGGTCGGCTACCAGGTGCGGTTCACCGACAAGACCTCGAGGGCCGGCCGCATCAAGGTGATGACCGACGGCATCCTGCTCGCCGAGCTGCAGCGCGACCGCGACCTGCGCAAGTACGACACGATCATCATCGACGAGGCCCACGAGCGCAGCCTCAACATCGACTTCCTGCTCGGCTACCTCAAGCGGCTGCTGCCGCGCCGGCCCGACCTCAAGCTGGTCATCACCTCCGCGACCATCGACCCGGCGCGGTTCGCCGAGCACTTCGCCGACCGGCGGGGCGACCCGGCGCCGGTCATCGAGGTCTCCGGCCGCACGTACCCCGTCGAGATCCGCTACCGCCCTCTCGTCGAGCTCCCTGAGGAGGACGAGGAGGGCGAGGCGATCGTCCGCGACCAGACCGAGGCGATCGTGGACGCCGTGCGCCGAGCTGGCGAAGCGAGGGGCCCGGCGACATCCTGGTGTTCCTGCCGGGCGAGCGCGAGATCCGCGACACGGCGGAGGTCCTCAGCGGGTGACGCGGCAAGCCGAACGGCGCGGGGTCGAGATCGTCCCGCTCTACTCACGCCTGTCCGCCGCCGAGCAGCACCGCGTCTTCGCGCCGCACGCCGGTCGCCGCATCGTGCTCGCCACCAACGTCGCCGAGACCTCGCTGACCGTGCCCGGCATCCGGTACGTCGTCGACAGCGGCGTCGCGCGTATCTCCCGCTACTCGGCGCGCACCAAGGTGCAACGCCTGCCCATCGAGGCGATCAGCCAGGCCAGCGCCCAGCAGCGGTCCGGCCGCTGCGGCCGCGTCGAGGCCGGCATCGCGATCCGGCTGTACTCCGAGGAGGACTTCGAGTCGCGGCCGGTCTTCACCGAGCCAGAGATCCTGCGCACCAACCTGGCCTCGGTCATCCTCCAGATGACGTCGCTGCGACTGGGCGAGATCGCGCGGTTCCCCTTCGTCGAACCGCCGGACAAGCGCACCATCACCGACGGTGTGCAGCTGCTGGAGGAGCTCGGTGCCATCCGGCGGCGAGGCGCTGCGCGCCTTCCTGACCAAGGTCGGGCAGCGGCCTCGGCCCGGCTCCCCATCGACCCGCGGCTCGGCCGGATGATCCTCGAGGCGGAACGACTCGGCGTCCTCCGGGACGTGCTCGTGATCGCCGCGGCGCTGTCGCTCCAGGATCCGCGCGAGCGGCCAGTCGAGCAGCGGCCACAAGCTGACCAGCAGCACGCCCGCTTCACCGACAAGACCTCCGACTTCCTCACCTGGCTGAACCTCTGGCGCTATCTGCGCGAGCAGCAGCGTGAGCTGTCGGGCAGCGCCTTCCGGCGGATGTGCAAGCGCGAGTACCTCAACTACCTGCGGGTGCGCGAGTGGCAGGACTTCGAGTCCCAGCTGCGCCAGGTCTGCAAGGAGATGAAGATCAAGATCGGAGGCGGCCTTCGAACGCCACGATGGTGATGGGACCGACACTGACGCCGATCCACCAGGCGCTGCTCGCCGGGCTGCTCAGCCACATCGGGCTGCTGGAGGAGCGCGACCGCAAGGAACGTGGCCCGCGCGAGTACCAGGGCGCTCGCAACAGCCGGTTCGCGATCTTCCCGGGCAGCGCGCTCAAGGGCGCCAACCCGACGTACCTGATGGCCGGTGAGCTCGTCGAGACCGGCCGCCTCTGGGCTCGCCAGAACGCCGCGATCAAGCCGGAGTGGGCCGAGCAGATCGGCGCGCACCTGGTCAAGCGCACCTTCTCCGAGCCGCACTGGTCCAAGAAGCGCGCGGCCGTGATGGCCTACGAGCGGGTCACGCTGTACGGCGTCACGCTGGTCGCGGACCGGCTGGTGCAGTACGGCCGGATCGACCAGGCGCTGAGCCGCGAGATGTTCATCCGGCACGCGCTCGTCTACGGCGAGTGGCATGGACAGAGGGCACCAGAAGTTCTACCGCGAGAACCTCCGGTTGCTCGAGGAGGCCGAGGAGCTCGAGCACCGCGCCCGGCGTCGCGACCTCGTCGTCGACGAGCACACGCTGTTCGACTTCTACGACGCGCGGATCGGCCCCGAGGTGGTCAGCGGCGCGCACTTCGACACCTGGTGGAAGCAGGCCCGGCGCCAGCGAGCCCCGACCTGCTCACCTTCGACCCCGCGATGCTCACCCACGACACGGCCGAGGAGGTGCGCGAGGCCGACTACCCGCAGGCCTGGGAGGCGGAGGGGCTGACCTTCCCGATCTCCTACGTCTTCCAGCCGGGCACCCCCGAGGACGGCCTCACCATCGACGTCCCGGTGGCGACGCTGAACCGGGTCGACGCCGACGACTTCTCCTGGAACGTGCCCGGTCTGCGTGAGGAGCTGGTCACCAGCCTGCTGCGCAGCCTGCCCAAGAACCTGCGGGTCTCGTTCGTGCCGGCGCCCAACACCGCCAAGGAGTTCCTGGCCCGGGTGCCGGCCGGCGACGAGCCGCTGCTCGACGCCCTGGAGCGCTACCTGCGCTCGACCACCGGCGTGGTCGTGCCGCGCGAGACGTGGGACTGGCAGAAGGTGCCCGAGCACCTCCGCCCGACCTACCGCGTCGTCGACGACGCGGGCGCCGAGCAGGCGCGCGGCAAGGACCTGGAAGCGCTCAAGGCGCCGCTGCAGCCGGCGTTCGACGCGGCGCTGGCCGAGGTCGCCTCCGACGTCGGCCTGTCGGCCACCGGGCAGACGAGCGTGGACCTTCGGCACGATCGAGGAGTCGGTGGTCCAGCGACGGGCGGGCCATGAGGTCAGGGGCTTCCCGGCGCTCGTGGACGAGGGAGCCTCCGTCGGGCTGGGGGTGTTCGGCTCGGCCGACGAGGCCGACGCCCGGCACCGACTCGGCGTCAGACGCCTGCTGCTGCTGGGGATGCGGTCCGTCGACCCGCTCGCCGGGCTCGACAACGCCGCCAAGCTGGGGCTGGCCGGGTCGCCGTACCCGACCGTGGCCGAGCTCGTCGACGACATGCGCACCGCGGTCGCCGGCTCGGTGGTCGACGAGAACGAACCAGCTCGGGACGAGCGGGCCTTCGCTGCACTCGCGAGCGAGCTCGATGCGGTGGTCGACGACCGCCTGGCCGTGGTTCGGTCCGACGTGCTGCGGGTGCTCGACGCGTGGCGGCAGACCGAGAAGCGCATCAGCGGCCGCGCCGAGCTGCTCACCCTGGCCGCCATGCAGGACATGCGCTCGCAGGTCTCGCGGCTGGTCGATCGCGGCTTCGTGGGCGAGGCCGGACCAGACCAGCTGCGCCGCTATCCGGCGTACCTCGCCGCTGTCGACCACCGCCGCGAGCGGCTCGACGGCCAGGTGGCGCGCGACGCCCAGCTGATGGCTCAGGTCGCCGACGTGCAGGAGGCCTACCTCCACCAGGTGGCGGCACTGCCCGCGGGTCGCCCGCCCGGTGCGGCGCTGCGCCGGGTGCGGTGGATGCTGGAGGAGTACCGCGTCTCGCTCTGGGCCCAGCACCTCGGCACGGCGTACGCCGTCAGCGACCAGCGCATCCGCAAGGCACTGGCCGATGCGTCCGTAGTCTGCAGCCGTGACGTCGATCAACGTGACCGCCCCCACCACCGCCCGATGACGCCGGGCGACCGGTTCTTCGAGGCGATCGAGGCCGGCGCCGACCCGGCCGCGGTCGCCGAGGCCGCCGACCGCGCGGCCACGATCATCGTGCGCGGGGCGCGAACTGCCGACCAGGAGGCCATCGGCGAACGGCTGCTCCACCTCGCCGAGACCGAGGGCATCGAGACCATCGCCGAGCTGTGGTCGGGCGCGCCCGCCGACTCGCTGGCCGGCTGCCTGTGGCGGCTCTACCTGTTGCGCCAGTGGGTGTACGCCGACCCGGTCGCCGTGGCGCGACAGTTCGACGCCGGCCGGGCCCACGCCGAGGTCGCGTCGACGGTGGCCGGCGTGGCCGACCCGCCCGGGCCCGACGAGCTGAAGACGATGGTCGACCACGTGCTGCGCGGGATCGCGGTCTCCGAGTTCGCCGACGTGCTGTTCCGCGCAGCGGCGTTCGCGCGGGTCGTCGCCACGGGTCGCGCCGTGCTGGAGGTGCCCGCGGCGGAGGCCTCGCGCATGCAGACCCTGGCCGACCAGCTCGAGCGAGCCGCCCGGCTGGAGCTCGAGCACCAGCTGTGAGGAAGATTCCCCGCAGCTCGCGCTGAGCCTCTAGACTCCTCAGAGTGTGCCGGGCCGCGGCAGCCCCGGGTCCCAAAATCAGCCGCTGCGAGCGGCCACGCGCCGTGAGGCGCTCCCGGTCCGGCACACAAAATCTCTTCCAGGGCCACGTCTCCTAGGCTCGGGCGCATGTCCTTCGTCCGCCGCCTGAAGAACGTCTTCGCGCCCTCTCGCCTCGGCGCCCCAGCAGCCGGAGGACCCGGGCGTCGTCTACGCGCCCGAGATCGACGGCGAGCCCGACCCCGGTGAGGTGGTGTGGGCGTGGGTGCCCTACGAGGACGACCCGTCCCAGGGCAAGGACCGCCCGGTCATCCTGCTCGCGCAAGGTACGGGTGACCAGGACGGCCGGTGGCTCGGGCTCGGCCTGACCAGCAAGGACCACGACCGCGACGCCGAGCAGGAGGCCGGCTGGGGTCGCTACTGGATGGACGTCGGCTCCGGTGGCTGGGACCGCGAGGGCCGGCCCAGCGAGGTACGGCTCGACCGGCTCCTGGTCCTCGACCCCGCCGACATCCGCCGCGAGGGCGCTGCGCTGGACCAGGCGATCTTCGAGCGGGTCGTGGCGGGGGCCCGGCGAGCACCACGCGCTGCCGTAGTCCGCGCCGTACTTGTTAGGGTTTCCTGCACTTGTTAGGCCCTCCCTAACCCCTGACATGTGCGGATTTCCCGGGTCGACCGGGGAAATCCTCAAAAGGTCGCCGCGATCTTCTTCACGGCCGCCTTGGCGAGGGCGGAGTCCTCGGGGAGCTTGGCGGGGGAGCCGACGAGGACGACGACGCTGAGGTAGGCGCCCTTGCGGACGATGCCGAGGTCGGTGGCCCGGTCGGCCTGGGCCACGCGGTAGGCCTGCCCCACGCCGGTGGTGACGGCGACCTCGCGCAGCGGGCCGACCTTGCCGTCGACGCGGCCGGAGCAGTCGGTCCGCCACGAGTCGAGGACCTCGTGCGCGCGCCAGGCCGACTTGTTGTCGGCGAACCTCGCCACGACCTGGACGGCGCGCGGCATCGAGGCGTCGGTGGTCCAGGTCCGCCGGGCGACGGTGAGGGCGCCGATGTCGAAGAGCGCGGTCACGTGGCACGGGCCGAGCGCCTCGAAGTCCTCGCGCGCGGTCTCGGTGCTCGCCCAGCTCGCCCCGGCCGTGGGCATCTGGTCGGCGGCCAGCAGGTGCGCGGAGGGGCCGTCCTTGCGCGCCTGGGCTGCGCCGATCGCCGCTCCGGCGCGTTCGGTCGGGACGCTGGTGTGGGCCTCGTCGCCACACGAGGTGAGCGCGGTCAGACCGATGACGAGGGGCACGAGCCACAGGCCGTGCACACGCCGCAGACAGGTGCTGCCCGACGTGCTGGGGGAAGTCGGCACGCGCCGATCGTAGGTGGACGAACGCCTGCGCGCGGTCGCGACACGACGGGGGCCGACCGGTCACCGCCCGGTCGCTACCGTCCGTGCAGGGCACTACAGTGCGGACGGCTGAGGCGGGCAGAGGAGGACATCGGTGAGGACGGCGGCGGCGCGCAGCCTCGGGGCCTGCCTGCTCGTCGGCACCCTCGCGTCGGGCCTGGCCGCCTGCACCGACGAGCGCGGGCAGCTCCTCGCCGTCGCCCGAGCCGACCAGCGAGCCCACGACGTCGCCGACCGAGAAGGTCGACCTGTTGTTCGGCGTCTTCGGCTCCAACGACGAGATCGCCGCCTACACGACGATGGCCAAGCACTTCGACCACCGTCAACGACCGGGCCGACGTGACCGTGACGGCGTGGCTGCACCACGACGGGCTGCGACGGTCGATCGAGCAGGGCAAGCCGTTGCCCGACGTGTTCCTGGTCTCGCGGCGCGACCTGCGCTGGTTCACCGAGAACGGCCTGACCCGACCGGTCGACACCCTGCTCGACGAACGCGGCGTCGACTTCGGCGACACCTACGCCCGCGACGCCCTCGAGGCCTTCAGCAGCGACAACCGCCTCCAGTGCATGCCGTACGGCGTCTCGCCCCAGGTGGTCTTCTACAACGAGGACCTCGTCGACTTCCCCCGGATGGAGCTGCGCGGCCTCGACGTGCCAGCCGACCACCGGCGCTGGAACTGGGACCAGTTCGTCGCCGCGGCCAACTTCGCCGCCCGCCCCGCTCGCGGCACCAAGGGCGTCGCGATCGACCCCACGCTGGGCGGGATCGCGCCCTTCGTCTACTCCGGCGGCGGCGACCTCTTCGACGACGACACCGAACCGACCTCCCTGGCCTTCGGCAGCGACGACACCCAAGGGGCGCTCGAGACGACCCTCCAGCTGCTGCGCGACCCCAAGGTCACGCTGAGCGAGGAGCAGCTCGACGACAGGTCGGCGCTCGAGTGGTTCGAGCAGGGCAGGGTCGGGATGATCACCGGCACCCGCGCCCTCGTGCCCGTGCTGCGTGAGGTGCCCGGTCTGCGCTTCGACGTGATGCCGATCCCCTCGATCGAGGGCCAGGCCACGGTCGGCGAGATCACCGGCCTGTGCATCTCCCAGGACGCCGAGAGCCCGGCCACCGCGGCGGACTTCATGGTCTACGCCTCCAGCACCGACGCCGTCAGCGAGGTGGTCCGCGAGGGCTACCTCCAGCCGGCCAACCAGGAGGTCGCCTTCTCCGACGACTTCCTCCAGCCCACCGACCTGCCGGCCTCCGGCACCGTCTTCAACGAGTCCGTGGGCCGCATGGTCATCTCGCCGCTGCTCGACACCTGGGACGAGCTCGAGACGACGGTCGAGCCATACCTGCGAGAGATGTTCTACGCCGTGCCGACCATCGACCTTCCGCTGATCGGCGCAGCAGATCGACGTGGCCTCGCAGCCGATCCTCAGTCCGGAGACGGTGACGCCGACTCCTCAGACGGCGCCTCAGACGGCGACGCCGGACCCGACGGACTCCCCGAGTCCCTAGCCTCGGCGTCGGCCGTGACGCACGGCCTCCGCGAGGATCGGGGCGGTGAGGCGCACCTGCCAGGCCCGGGCCCCGAGGTCGCGCAGGGCGACCGAGACCGCCTGGGTGAGGGGTTCGAGGTCGCGGGTCGCGGGCGGCGTCCACAGCACCCGGCGCACGAAGTCGGGCGTCAGCAGGTTCTCGGCCGGGAGCCGGAGCTCCTCGGCGGTCGCGGTGATGGCCTCGCGCGCCAGCTGCAGCCGCCGGGCCGCGACGGGGTCCTTGTCGGCCCAGGCCCGCGGTGGCGGCGGCCCGTCGGCGCGCGGGGTGCGGGTCGGCAGCTGAGCCTCCGGGAGGTCGCGTACCTGTGCCAGCACCGCGACCCAGCGCCCGGCGTAGCGGTCGGCTCCGCGTCCGTAGAAGCCCTTGGTCGCCTTGAGGGCGGTCCGGGTCGTCGGCATCGCCAGCGCCGCGGCCACGATCGCCGAGTCGGGGATGATCCGGCTCGGCGTGACGTCGCGCTCGGCGGCGATCTGGTCGCGGGTGGTCCACAACGCGCGTACGGCGCCGAGGGCCCGGCGGCCGCGGACCTTGTGCAGGCCCGACGTACGCCGCCACTGGTCCACGCGGGTCTGCTGGGTGAAGCCCTTGAGCCACTCGAACTCCTCGGCGGCCCAGCCGTCCTTGCCGGTCTCCTCGAGCTCGGCCCCGAGCACCTCGCGCAGCTCGACGAGCACCTCGACGTCGAGGGCGGCGTACTCGAGCCACGGTTCGGGGAGCGGGCGCGTCGACCAGTCGACGGCGGAGTGCTCCTTGGCCATCCGCTTGCCCAGCAGCGACTCGACCAGCGAGGCCAGCCCCACCCGCGGATAGCCGAGCAGCCGCCCGGCGAGCTCGGTGTCGAACAGTCGCGTGGGGTACAGCCCCAGCTCGGTCAGGCAGGGCAGGTCCTGGGTCGCGGCGTGGAGGAGCCACTCGGTGCCCTCGAGGGCCTCCTGCAGCGGGATCCAGCGAGTCGAAGGCGATCGGGTCGACCAGGAAGGTGCCGGCCCCTTCGCGGCGCAGCTGGAGGAGGTAGGCCCGCGCCGAGTAGCGGTAGCCGGAGGCCCGCTCGGCGTCGATGGCCACCGGGCCGGTGCCGCCGGCGATGGCCGAGCACACCGCAGCGAGACCGGCGGCCGTGTCGACGATCTTCGGGAGGCCGTCGCGCAGCTCGAGCATCGGTGCGTCGGGAGCGACCGGGGTGTCTTCGGGGGGAAGGTCTTCGGCGGAGGGCATCGCTTGGAAGGCTAACGGCCGGGGCCGCGTTGCCCTCGTCTGCTGGGGATCGCCGTGACGCCTTCGGGGACCGGCTCGAGGCCGACGGCCGTGCAGAGCAGCTCGCCCCAGGCCTCCACGTGGGGCCCGATGTCGATGCCGCCGGAGGTGAGCGGCGTCCACGAGGCGCGCAGCTCGAGCTGGGCCGAGCCGCCCTCGTCGGCCATCCCGCCGAAGCTCTCGGTGGCCACGCGCGTCACGGTGCCCGACGCGGCGGTGTACGCCGCCCCGTGGGCGTCGAGCGCCTCGGTCAGCCACGACCAGCCGACGGCGGCCAGCATCGGGTCGGTGACGAGGTCGAGATCGATCTCGGCGCGCGCGTAGGCGACGCAACGGTAGGTGCCGTCCCAGGCGTCGTTGCCGGCCGGGTCGTGGAGCAGGATGATGCGCCCGGTGCCGAGGTCGGTGCCGTCGACGGTCACGTCGGCGGTGAGCGCCGCGGCATGCGGCGCGATCCGCTGCGGCGCCGGCATCTCCTCGCAGAACACCTCGGGACGCAGCCGCGCCGCGCGCATGGTGGCCACAGCCGCCCGGAACTCCGGGGGACTCGAGTCCGCACCCGTTCCCGGGTGGGTCTCCTGACGGACCACCATGGGCCCACAGTAGGTCGGGCGTCCAGTCCCGATGTGCGAACACGCCGACCCGCCTGGGACGATCCTGCGGTGACGAACCCGCCGGCGGACCTCTCCGCGAGCGCCTTCCTCAAGGCCGCTCGGGGCGAGCCGGTGCCGCACACGCCCGTCTGGTACATGCGGCAGGCGGGCCGCTCGTTGCCCGAGTACCGCGCCCTGCGCCAGGGCGTCGGCATGCTCGAGTCCTGCATGACCCCCGACCTCGTCGTCGAGATCACCCTGCAGCCCGTGCGGCGCTACGGCGTCGACGCGGCGATCTTCTTCTCCGACATCGTGCTGCCCCTCAAGGCGGTCGGTGTCGACCTCGACATCAAGCCGGGCGTCGGGCCCGTGGTGGCCTCGCCCGTGCGCACGCTCGACGACGTGGCGGCGATCCCCGACCTGACGCCCGAGCACGTGCCCTTCGTCACCGAGTCCGTGCGCCGGTTGGTCGACGAGCTCGGCGGCACGCCGCTGATCGGGTTCGCGGGTGCCCCGTTCACCGTCGCGTCGTACCTCGTGGAGGGCGGGCCGTCGAAGGAGCACGCCCGCACCAAGGCGATGATGTTCGGCGCACCCGAGGTGTGGGCGGCGCTGATGGACAAGATCGCGGGCATCGCGGCGGCGTACCTCGAGGTGCAGGTGGCGGCTGGAGCGTCCGCCGTCCAGCTCTTCGACTCCTGGGCCGGTGCCTGCACGCCCGAGGACTACCGCACTCATGTGATGCCCTACTCCGCCCAGCGTGCTGTCGGCCGCCGGCGAGCTCGGGGTGCCGCGCATCCACTTCGGCGTCGAACACCGGCAGCCTGCTGCCGCTGATGGCCGAGGCGGGCGCCGACGTGGTCGGCGTCGACTGGCGCACGCCGCTGTCGGCGGCGATCCCGCTGGTCGGCGACCGCGCGGTGCAGGGCAACCTCGACCCGACTCTGGTCTTCGCGCCGACCTCCGTGATGACCGCGCGTGCCGCCGAGATCGTCGAAGCAGGTCGCGCCGCCCGTGGCCACGTCTTCAACCTCGGCCACGGCGTGATCCCCGACACCGACCCCGGTCAGCTCGAGGAGCTCACTCGGTTCGTGCAGGCCCTCCCCCTCGACTGACGTGATCGGCGGTGCGTGAGTGTTGGTCCTCGCGCTCACGACCGACACTCACGCACCGCTACCTTCGCCGAACCAACACTCACTCACCGCTCGGCACGGGAGAGGGGGAGGCCGGCGTACGACGCATCCGCCGCACGAGCAGCCAGACCGGGACGCCGAGCAGCAGGGCGACGCCCGCGAACGGCAGCACGGCGCCGACCACGGTGGCGACGGCGACCACGGTGGACTTGAGGCCGTTCCAGCCGGCGGCGAGGCCGGTGAGGAAGCCGGAGTCGTCATCGTCCTTGGGGACCGCCTTCTTCGGGTCGGGCTTGCGCTCGACGTTGACCTTGACGGTCGCCATCGAGGTCTGGTCCGCGAGGTAGGCCTGCTGCTGGGACAGCGAGTCGAGCTGCGGCCTGACGGTTGGCGATCTCCGCCTCGATCGCCATGATGTCGCGGATCGACTGGGCCCGCGCCAGCAGCTGACGCACCCGCGCGACGCTGGCCGTCTGCACCTTGATGCGGGCCTCGACGTCGATGAGCTGGGTCGTGACGTCCTCCGAGCTGGTGGTCGTCGAGGCCAGGGTGTCCATGTCGGCGAGGGCGTCCATCACCTCGTCGAAGTCGTCGACCGGCACCCGCAGGACCATCCGCGACCGGAGCGGCTCGCCCGACTTGTCGGTCTCGGTCTTGTCGTCGGCGACCTGGCCGCCGTGCCCGTCGACCAGCACCTGGACGTCGTACCGCGTCTGGCCCACGTCGTCGCTGCGCAGCGCGACCGCACCGGTCTTGATCAGCGCCTGTTCGGTGGTGAGGTCCACGGCGTTGCTCGGCGGCGCCCGCCTCGTAGGCCCGGCGGCGTCCTCGGCCGGTGCTGCCTCGGCAGCGTCGGGGGCCGACCCGTCCGCCGAACCTCCGGCAGCACCGGCGTCCATCTCGGAGGCGACATCACCACCGCTGTCGGCGGCGGTCGTCCCGAGGTCGTCGGACCCGCCGGAGCAGGCCGTGAGAGAGAACAGCAGGGCGGTGGCCGAGACCGCGAGGAGGCGAGTGGTGCGCATGGGCGTACGACGGCCGGACGCCGGTTGGTTCCGGGGTTTCGTGACGGGCCTGCGGACCTCCTCGACCAGCGGAGCCGGGTGACAGGCTGGGCGCATGCCCGAGTCCGCCGCGCCGCACCGTCGTGGTCGGCGCCGGCGTCGCGGGCCTGACGGCCGCCCGCGACCTGGCCGCGACGGGCCGCGAGGTGATCGTGCTCGAGGGGTCGTCCCGCGTGGGCGGGAAGCTGCTCGTCGGCGAGGTCGCGGGGGTCGGGGTCGACCTCGGGGCCGAGGCGATGCTGGCGCGCCGGCCCGAGGGCATCGACCTCGCGCAGGCGCTCGGGCTGGACGTCGTCCACCCGGCAACCACCTCGTCATCGGTCTGGACCAGGGGCGCGCTGCGACCGATGCCCCGTTCGGTGATGGGGGTGCCCGCAGACGTCGAGCAGGTCGCGGCGTCCGGGGTGCTCAGCGACGCGGGCGTCGACCGGCTGCGCCACGAGACCAGCGGCCGACCCGTGGCCGACGGCGAGGACGTGTCGGTCGGCGAGCTGGTGGCCACCCGGCTCGGCGACGAGGTCGTCGACCGCCTGGTCGAGCCGCTGCTCGGCGGCGTGTACGCCGGTCACGCGCGGCTGCTCTCGGCCCGCGCGACCGCTGCCGCAGCTGGTCGTGTGGAGCGGCGGGTCGTCGCTCGTCGAGGCCGCGACCGCGATGCGCTGACTGGCCGTCGTCGGGGCCCGGTGTTCGCGGGCCTGGCGGGTGGCCTGGGCCGGCTTCGCCAGGCACTCGCCGACGGGCTCGACGTCCGCACCGGCGCGCCCGTGCGCGAGCTTCGCCGTACGCCGACCGGCTTCGCGCTGGTCGTCGGTCCGACCACGGCCGCCGAGGAGGTGCTCGCCGACGAGGTGGTGCTGGCCACTCCGGCCGCGCCGACCGCGCGCCTGCTGGCCGGGCGTGGCTCCGGCCGCCGCGGCCGAGCTGGCTTCCGTCGACTACGCCTCGACGGCCATCGTCACCCTGGCCTTCCGCGCCGCCGACGTCCCCGACCTGCCGGGCTCCGGCTTCCTCGTACCTCCGGTCGACGGCCGCACGATCAAGGCCTCGACCTTCTCCTTCGCCAAGTGGGACTGGGTCCGCGAGGCCGGTGACGGACTCCTGCTCCTGCGCACGTCCGTCGGCCGGCACCGCGAGGAGCACGTGCTCCAGGTCCCCGACGACGAGCCTCGTCGCCGCGTCGCTCGCCGACCTCGCCGACGCCACCGGCCTGGCGGCGCCGCCCGTCGACACCCACGTGCAGCGCTGGGGCGGCGGTCTGCCGCAGTACGCCGTCGGCCACCTCGACCGGGTGGCTCGGGTCCGTGCCGACGTGGCGCGGGTCCCGGGCCTGGCCGTCTGCGGGGCGGCGTACGACGGCGTGGGCATCCCCGCCGTCATCGCCTCGGCCCGCCGGGCCGTGGCCGCTCTGACGCAGGCAGAATGAGGGAGCATGACCCACGCCGCCCGCACCCGCGAGATCAACGACACCATCCGCTACACGATGTGGTCGGTCTTCCGGCTCGCGACGCCCTACGGCACCGATCCGGACAGCGGATCGGGGCGTGACGCCGAGGCCGCCGAGGTGGCCGACCTGCTCGACAAGCTCGCCGCCGACGACGTGGTCGTGCGCGGGGTCTACGAGCTCAGCGGTCTGCGCGCCGACGCCGACGTGCTGGTCTGGTGGCACGCCGAGCACGTCGAACCGCTCCAGGACGCCTACCAGCGCCTGCGTCGTACGGCCTTCGGCGCCCGTCTCGAGCCGGTCTGGTCGCAGGTGGCGCTGCACCGTCCGGCGGAGTTCAACAAGAGCCACGTGCCGGCGTTCCTCGCCGACGAGGAGCCGCGCGGCTACGTGTGCGTCTACCCGTTCGTGCGCTCCTACGACTGGTACCTCCTCGACGAGACCGAGCGCCGCGCCATGCTCTCCGAGCACGGCCAGATGGCGCGCGGCTTTCCCGACGTCCGAGCCAACACCGTGGCCAGCTTCGCGCTGGGCGACTACGAGTGGATCCTCGCGTTCGAGGCCGACGAGCTGCACCGCATCGTCGACCTGATGCGCCACCTGAGGGCCTCGCGGGCCCGGCTGCACGTCCGTGAGGAAGTGCCGTTCTACACCGGTCCCCGGGTGGCGCCGGCCGACCTGGTCCAGCGGCTTCCCTAGGAACCCGCCGCCACCGGCCCGCGTCGTACTCCCATGCGCTCGTTGATCGCTCTGTCCGTCCTGCTGCTGGTCACCGCCTGCGGCACCGACACCGTCGACTCCGGCACCGATCCCGGTGGCAGCCCCAATGATCGGCCCACTGATGGGTCGGCTCCGCCGATGCCGACCGACGTCCCTGCCGCCGGCGGCCCGGTGGTCGGGCTCGGTCTGGTGCTCGACGGGTCAGCCGAGGGCAAGCCGGGCTTCTGCCTCGGCCCGGTGGCGGAGTCGTACCCGCCCCAGTGCCAGGGGCTGCCCCTGGAGGGCTGGGACTGGAGCGAGCAACGGGGCGACTTCGACAACGCGGGCGGGGTGCGGTTCGGCAGCTACGCGGTCACGGGCACCTTCGACGGCACGACGCTGACGTACGAGTCGGCCGTCCCGGGCGCGCTGTACGACCCGATGCCCTGGCCGGAGCCCACCAGCTCCGCGGCCGAGGACCACACCCAGGCCGAGCTCGAGGCCATCGCCGAGAAGCTGCAGGAGCTCCCCGGCGCCCTCTCCACGATGCCCGGCGACAACCTCGTCGTCGTCGACGTCATCCATGACGACGGCACGCTCCAGGACTGGGCCGACACCACCTACGGCGACGGCCTCGTCTTCGTGCACTCCGCGCTGGCGCCCGCTGCGGGGTAGGCGGGCTCAGGCGATCTCGAGCAGGCGGTCGAGCACCCACGCCTGGTCGGACATCAGCGACAGGTGACCGTGGTCGAGCGCCAGCACCTCCTGGTGGAGCGGCAGGTGGGCGGCCAGCCAGTTGCCGTGCTGCTGGGGAACCATCCGGTCCTCGCCGCCGTAGGCGACCAGCACCGGTGCGGCGATCGACGTCACGTCGAAGCCCCAGGGAGACATGAAGGCGAGGTCGTCGTCGCGCCAGCCGGCGTTGCCGCGCCGCGCCGCGTGCCGCATCCCCTCGACCATGAAGTCGGCCAGGTCGCCGGTGAAGGCGGCGACGTCGACCGGCGACATCAGACCCTCGAGATCGGCGAGCACCGCCTCGTGGGTGAGCGCCTCGCCGTCGGTGTCGGCCAGCAGCTCTTCGAGCGCTCCGGCTCCCTGGGCGGCGGCGGCGAACTCGAGGACGTTGGCCTCGCCCATACCGGCCGTCCACTGCGCTCCGAGCCCGTCGTCGTGCGCGTCGTACGGCGCGACGCTCCCGACGAGCGCGACGGCCCGGCACCGCTCCGGAAGCAGCGCCGCGCAGGCCAGGGCGTGCGGCCCGCCACCGGACCAGCCGTAGGTCAGAAACGTGTCGACGCCGAGATGGTGCAGCAGGTACGACGTGTCGAGGGCCGCCTCGCCCACGTGACGGCCGGAGCGCGGCGAGGAGGCGCCGTAGCCGGGCCGCGAGTAGAACAGCGTGCGGAGGCCACGGTGGGTGGCCGCTTCGACCAGGGTGGGCAGGACGACACCCGCGCCCGGTGTGCCGTGGTGGAAAACCACCACGTCACCCTCGTCGGGACCCGAGACCACCGCCTCGAGCGATCGTCCGTCGGGTGTGGTGACGAGCAGCTGGCGGGACACCGAGTGGGGCATGGGCCGGCCCTCAGTCCTGCTGGTCGGCGGGCTCCAGGGTCAGGCTGATCGAGTTGATGCAGTAGCGGTCGCCGGTGGGAGTGCCGTAGCCGTCGGGGAAGACGTGACCGAGGTGCGACCCGCAGTTGGCGCATCGGACCTCGACCCGCTTCATGCCGTGGGAGCTGTCCTCGATGTACTCGATGGTGTCTGCCCCATCGTCTGACTTCAGCGGCTGGTAGAAGCTGGGCCAGCCGCACCCGGAGTGGAACTTGGTGTCGGACTCGAAGAGCTTGCTCTGGCAGGCCTTGCAGCGGTAGACGCCCTTGGTCTCGGCGTCGGTGTATTCGCCGGTGAAGGCTCGCTCGGTGCCGGCCTTGCGCAGGACGGCGTACTCCTCCGCGCTGAGCTCCTCACGCCACTGCTCGTCGGTCTTCTCCACGTTGTAGGCCATGGCTCAACGGTAGTAGGGCAGGCAACGCCATCCCGAGCCCGCTGGCTTACGGGCCGGTGACGGCACGCGGCTACGGTGAACCCCATGGCGAAGGCGACGGCGGCGGAGGTCGAGGCGGGCGGCCGGGCGGTGCGGGTCTCGAGCCCCGACCGGGTGATCTACGAGGCGACGGACCGCACCCCAGAGGTGTCGAAGCTGATGGTCGCCGAGTACTTCGCGTCCGTGGAGGACGGCCTGATGCGGGCGCTGCGCGAGCGGCCGACGGCCCTGGAACGTTGGACGTCGGGAGTGCGGCCGGGCATGAAGCTCGCGACCGGTCCGATGGACAAGGACGCCGACGCGTTCTACCAGAAGCGGGTGCCCAAGGGGGCTCCCGACTACCTCGAGACCGCGACGATCACCTTCCCCTCGGGTCGCACGGCCGACGAGATCTGCCCGACCGAGATCGCGGTGCCGGTCTGGTGCGCCCACATGGGCACCCTCACCTTCCACCCGTGGCCCGTGCGCCGCGCGGACGTCGACCGGCCCGACGAGCTGCGCATCGACCTCGACCCGCAGCCGGGCACGACGTTCACTGACGCCGTGCGCGTCGCTGGCGTGGCGCGCGAGCTGTTCGAGGAGCTGGGCATCACGGCGTACCCGAAGACGTCCGGCAACCGAGGCGTGCACATCTATGTGCGGATCGAGCCGCGCTGGGAGTTCACCGACGTCCGGCACGCGGCCATCGGCTTCGGCCGCGAGCTAGCCGGCCGCGACGACGGCGTCACGATGGACTGGTGGAAGGAGGAGCGCGGGGAGCGCATCTTCGTGGACTACAACCAGAACAACCGGGACCGCACCATCGCCTCGGCGTACTCGCTGCGGCCGATCCCCGGTGCCCCGGTCTCGACGCCGATGACCTGGGAGGAGCTCGCCGGCGTGACCGACCCGGGCGAGTACAACCTGTTCAACGTGCCCGACCGGCTGGCCGACGGCGACCCGTGGGCCTCGATCGACGACGTACGCCACGACATCACCCCTCTGCTGGAGCTGTTCGAGGAGCAGGGCGCCGTCGAGCTCAACTACCCGCCCGACTACCCGAAGATGCCCGGCGAGCCGCCCCGCGTGCAGCCGTCGAAGAAGGTCGCCGAGCACTGGGACGAGGACGGCAACTGGATCGGGCCCGCATGAGTCCGAAGGCACCCGAGGCCGAGGTCCAGCGACGAGGCGAGCGGTTTCGCGGCGTACCTGTCGTTCTACCGCGAGGAGATCGCGGAGGCGGTACTGGCCCTGTCGCCCATCGAGCAGCGCACGTCCCGGATCCCGTCGGGCTGGACGCCGATCGAGCTCCTCAGCCACGTGCTGCACATGGAGCAGCGCTGGTTCGTGTGGGGCTTCCTCGGCGAGCAGGTGGCAGAGCCCTGGGGCGACTGGACGCCGCGACGAGCCCTGGGACGGGCCCGAGGATGGCGCCGGAGCCGCGATGGCAGGTACCCGAGGACGTCACTGCCGAGTCGCTGGTGGACCGGCTGCGCGAGCTGGGCGAGCGGACGACGCGGATCCTCGCCGAGCACGACCTCGACGAGGTGCCGCCGCACGGGCCGCGTTGGGACAACACCGACGGCATCCCGCCACTGCGGTGGATCTGCTTCCACGTGCTCGAGGAGTACGCGCGCCACGCCGGCCACCTCGACATCGCGGTCGAGCTGGCCGGCGACTAGCGGAGCCGGGCGCGGGCGTCGAACAGCAGGATGGACGCGGAGGCGGCGACGTTGAGCGAGTCGGCGCGGCCGCGCATCGGGATCGAGATGCGGGTCAGGTCGGGAGTGCGCCACTCGGGTGCGACACCGTCGCTCTCGGAGCCGACCACGAGGGCGACCTTCTGGTGCGCGTAGTCGACGTCCAGATAGGGCGTGGCGGCGGCCGGATCGGCGACGTACGCCGTGAAGCCGGCGGCGGCCAGGTCGCGGCGGGCCTCTCCGACGGTGTCGTAGGACAGCACCGGAAGCGTCAGCACCGTGCCGCGACTGGCCTCGAAGACCTTCGGGTGGGTCAGCCGGCAGGCGGCGCTGGTCAGCACCAGGCCGTCGGCGCCGGCCGCGTCGGCGGTGCGGACCAGCGTGCCGAGGTTGCCGGCGTACGCGATGCCGTCGGCCACCAGCAGCAGCCGCGCGTCGGGGCGCAGCACCTCGGCCGGTGTCCAGGCGGGCAGCCGCACGACCGAGAGCAGCGCGGGTGCGGACAGTCCGGGGTGGAGGCGGGCGAGGGTCTTCTCGGAGATCTCGTACGTCGCCGGGTCGGGCTCTGCTGCTACGGGGCCGCAGCGCAGGGTGACCTCGGGTTCGACGCCGAGACGGCGCAGGTGCTCGTGCTGCCAGCGGCCGGCCACGGCGACGAGGCGATCGCTGACGCGGCAGCAGGTTGCGTCGGGCGCGGGAGTACAGGCGGGCGGCCTCGTGGGTGGGGCCGATGGGCTGGAGTCGGGCAGAGAGATTGGAACGAGGGTGGGCACGACGGGCTCCGGAGCAGGAGTGGACGCCTGACCGGCGTACCCCGGGGCGTCACTCCCGCACGCGGGCACGCGGTCGTCAGGCCACCGGTCGGGGCCTGGCTGCGGTCACTCCGTGATTCCCATGCGAGCGAGGGTAGACACCGATTCGTCTGCGCCGCCACGGAGTATTTTCTCAGGGGATCCGCAGACGAATCGGTGTAGTGAGCGGCCCCGATAGCCTGAACCGCGTGGCAGGACGGATCAGGGCCAGGTGAAGCTCGTCGTGGTGACGGGCTCGGGACGCAGCGGGACGAGCAGCGTGGCGGGCACGCTCAAGCGGCTGGGCCTCTACATCCCGCAGCCCGAGGTCGAGACCGACGAGCGCAACCCGCGCGGCTACTACGAGCCGCTGTGGGTGGCGGAGTTCCACAAGCACCTGCTCAACCCGATCCCCGTCCGCACCATCGACTCCCGCCCCAACGTCGGCAAGATCGCCAAGAAGGCACGTCACGCCCGAGGTCGAGCAGGAGCTGCGCGACTGGCTGCGCGGCCAGCTCGAGCTGGTCACTGCGCGGGGCGAGACCCAGATCCTGCTCAAGGACACCCGCGCCTACTGGGTCTACGACCTCTGGCAGCGGATGGCGGCGGAGTTCGGGGCCCAGCTGACCAGCCTGACGATGCTGCGCCACCCGGCGCAGGTGGTGCGGTCGCGCGACACCGCCTACCTCACCGAGATGGACCGGCACTTCCGCCGCCAGCGCGAGACCACCAACGTCGCGGCGTGGATCAACGCGGCGTTCGAGACCGAGCGGGTCACCCGGGGCAACCCGCGGGCGTTCGTGCCGTACTACGACCTGATCGGCGACTGGCGGGCGGCGATGACGCGGGCGGGCGCCCAGCTGGGGCTGGCGTTCAACGACGTCAGCGGCCACCACCCGGTCGACGACTTCATCGACGCCAACCTCAACCGGTCCAGTCCCGACTGGGAGGGCCTGGAGGTCGCCCCCGGCCTCGTCGACCTCGCCGACCGCTCGTGGGACGCCATGAACGCCCTGGTCGAGACGCCCGACGACGCACGGGCGATGAAGGCGGATCGACGCGCTGCGCCGGGAGTACGCCGACCTGTACTGGACGTCGGCGGCCATCGCCCTCGACGAGACCACGGCCCAGGTCGCGAAGGTCAGGAGGAAGCTCAAGGCCAGGCTGGCCGCCGCCGAGGCCGAGATCGAGCGGCTGAAGGCCTAGGATCCGAACTCGAACTTCGCACGCTGTCGCGCGGCGCTGAGCACGCACCTGGCGCTGTCGTCGACCGACACGCGATACACCCAGCCCTTCGATCCGTCGCCTCGCCATCGCACGCGCTCGCGCACGCTCGCGACGGACGCCTTTTTCGCACGACTCCTAGCCCTTCTCCCACGGCGCGGCCACGGGGAAGTAGTCCTGCAGGAAGCCCGTCAACAGCGTGTCGAGCTTGGTCTGGTCGAAACCGTGGTCGTGGTGGTCGCCCAGGCAGAAGAAGTCCTGGTCGCGGCGCAGCAGCACGGACAGCTGCCAGTCGAGGTCCTGGTTGGCGATGTTGACGAAGACGGTGTCGGCCTCCGCGGCGTAGGCGGAGCCGGTCAGCAGGCCGTAGTGCTGGGCGAACGAGCTCAGCGTCGAGATGTCGGTGTCGGAGCGGAACGGCGACCGCGTGGTCGCCGCGACGACGTCGCCGAAGCGGTCCTCGACCTCTCTCAGCACCGAGGTGCGCAGGGCGTAAGGAGCATGGGCGAGCGCGTTGGTCGTGACCGCGCCGAACGTCTCCTGCAGCAGCCGGCGGTTGTTCCAGTGCCGCCTTCAGCCACGGCGCCGCGTCGGGCAGGTCGCTCAGGCCGATCGTCGACTGCGCGAAGAACACCGACGACAGGCCGGCCGGGCTGAAGAGCGCCTCGGGCCGGATCGGCCGGCCGAGGAAGAAGTCGTCGTTGAAGTAGAGCCAGTGCTCGGACAGGCCGGGGATGTGGTGCAGCGAGGTCTCGATCGCGTGGGAGTTGAAGGTCGGCAGCGCGTCGGCCGGCATGATCTCGTCGTGCGGCACCACCTGGACGCCGGGGTGGTCGAGCTCGAGCCAGGAGGGCACCTGGCCGCTGGTGACGAGGTAGATGTTGCGCACCCACGGCGCGAACAGGTGGACCGAACGAAGCGAGTAGCGCAGCTCGTCGCGGGAGATGAACCGGGCCCGGCCGCTGGCCTCGCGGGTGCGGGCGGTGCCCTCCATCGAGGCGATGCGGGCCTCGCGGGCGGCGTCCCACCCGGGGTCGTTGCCGTCGACCCAGGTGTAGACGACGTCGACGGGGAAGCGGCACTCGTTGACGGTCGGCGCGGCCATCAGCGGCAGGGTGCGCACCTCGACGCCGTCGATGACGTGCGGGCACGAGCGGGGAGTCGGCCGGGATCTTGTTGGTGTAGCGGTTGGGTCGCGGGGAGACGAGCGAGCCGTCGACGTGCCGCTCCCAGAACTGCACCTCGACCGAGCAGCCCTGGCCGACCACGCTGGTCTGCCCGTCGACCTCCGGCCACGGCTCGACGAACAGCCGCGGCGTCATCCCGCGCCGCAGGTCGTCGCCGAGGAACGGAGATCGCGCCTCGCCGCTCGGGCCAGCCGTACTCGGCGGGGTCGCGCAGGCAGAGGTAGCGCGGCGCGCCGATGTCGGCGAGCGACTTGAGGAAGCCGTCGCGGTCGGCCATCGGCACGACCACGACCGGCGCGCCCGACTCGTGGGCCGGGACGACGAGCCAGTGGTCGCGTGCTCTCGACCGCCGCGCGGACCGCCCAGGCCAGCGTCTCCTCGCGGGCCCTGCGCCGGCGTGACCCCGTCGGCGGCGACCGCGCGCTCGGCGGCCGCCTTCACCGGCTTGGCCGCGCCAGGGCCGCGACCCGCGGAGCGAGCCGGCCCGGAGACGTCCGTCTCGTGCGCGCGCCCGAGAAGATGCCCACCCAGCGTTCGGCGATGGCGTAGGCGTCGTACTGGCGGGAGGTGCGGTAGGCGCCCTCGCCGAGGCTGCGGCGCAGGTCGGCGTCGGTGGCCAGGCGCAGCAGCGCGGCCGCCATGCCGGCGATCGACTCGGGCGAGACGAGCAGGCCGTTGACCTCGTGCTGGACGATCTCGCGCGGCCCGGACGCGCAGTCGTAGCTGGCCACCGGCACGCCCGCGGCCATCGCCTCCTGGACCGTGAGCGGGAAGGCCTCGGCGCGGGAGGTCAGGGCGTGGATGCTCGCCTTGGCCCACTCGCCGCGCATGTCGGCGACCGCGCCGGGCAGCTCGACGCGGTCGTAGACGCCGAGCTTGCGGACCAGGCGGACCAGCTCGGTGCGCTTGGGGCCGGTGCCGAAGATGCGCAGCCGCCACTCGGGCAGCTGGTCGGCGACCTGGGCGAAGGACTCGATCAGGCGGTTGTACTGCTTCTCGTTGACCAGCCGGCCGGCCGTCAGGATGAGCGGGTTGTCGAGCCGGGAGCGCGGGGTGAACCCCAGCGGCAGCGGGTTGGGCACGATGGCGAGCTCGGGCGTGGAGTCGCCGAGCTGCTCGCGCACCCAGTCGGCCATCGCGGGGGTGAAGACGGCCACCACGTCAGCGCGCGGCGCGAAGATCAGGAAGGGCTCGAGCCCCGAGGAGCGGTCGGAGGTCGACCGGTGCTCCTGGTGGACGACGACCGGCTCGGGCGGCAGGAGCTGCACCGCCGCCGCCAGCAGCCCCGGCGTCACGGTGACCAGGACGTCGAGGCGTGAGACCGGGGATCGCGTGCTCGAGGCCGACGTCGCACAGCGCGGTGAACTGGTGGTCCCAGCGCTGCGGCACGAGCAACGAGTCGCGCTCGTGGAGGGCACGGGCCTGCGCCGGCGCCAGGTCGACACCTGGCACGGAGGGATCCTGCCCCTCCCGGGTGTCGACCAGGTAGCGCACCTCGACGCGCTCGTCGATCTCGTAGTGCGGGCGCTCGCCGCTCCGGGTCACCGACAGCAACGTCACGCGGTGGTCGCCGGCCAGCGCGTTGGCCTGGGTGATCGCGGACCGGGTGGTGCCGCCCATGCCGTCGAGGTTGAAGACGAGGTAGCCGATCCTCACGCCTGCCCCTCCTGTCCACGCGGCTTGGGCCGCCTGACGCGCAGCACGCCGTCGGGCAGCCAGCGGAAGACGTAGGCGAAGACGTGGGTGGCCTCGTCGCCCGAGTCGCTCGCGTCGTTCTGCACCTGGGGCAGCAGCACGGCGTGGTCGGGACGGGCGAGGTCGTTGGCGCGCCGGCGGACGGGGAGGTCGCCGGCGAGGACCGAGGCCGACAGCCCGACACCCTCGGGCACGTCGTCCGGGCGCAGGGTGGCGGTCGCGACTCCCGCGTCGTGGACGAGCGGCCGGGTGAGCAGGGTCTCGCCGCTCTCGTCGTCGACGAGGCGGAGCTCGCCGCCGGGCGGTGCGCCGCCGATGCGCAAGGTGGCGACGTCGTCGCCGGCGATGTCGATGTCGAGCAGCAGCGCACCGTCGGGGGCCTGCTCGCGGGCGAGCTGGAGGGTGCCGTCGTCGCTGCGCGCGACCTGCCACTGCACCCCGCCGGCGGCAGGGGTACGGACCGGCTCGCCGCGACGCAGCGGCGGAGTCCAGACGCGGTGGACCTTGCCGCCGGGGGCGGTGATCACCACCTCGTACGTCACCGCTCCCCGCCCCGGCAGCGTGCTCAGGTCGCTCCTGACGGACCGGTAGCGGGGGTCGTCCTCGGCCAGGTCGCTGGCCAGCGGCACGACCTGGCCCTGGTCGGCCGTCGTCCGCAGGGCGAGCGTCCCGGGGGTCGCGTCGACGGCCAGCCACAGGTGGCGCCCGTCGAGCACGCCCGCGAACGCCGCCCGCGGGCGGTTGCCGGGTGCGTCCGGGGCCGCGACAGGGACCGGGTCCTCGTCGCGTCCCAACCGCTCGAGGGTCCGGTCCTTGGCCTGCTGGGCGACCTCGCGCGCGGCCGTGCCGAGCTGGTCGCGCAGCCGCCGGGTGACCTTCACCCAGCGATCGTAGCGAGGGTCTGTCCCGGCCTCAGACGGCCGTCACCAGGGTCCCGGCCGGGGTGTGGGCAACGACCCGAAGCGACCCGGCGAACTCCTCCAGGTACGCCGGCGCGAGCGCGCCCGCGAGCGAGGGCACCCAGCAGCAGTAGCGCACCCGCCCGGAAGCGAGGTTGCCGGCGAGGACCTGCTGGCCGTCGGGGCCGAACGGCGACGCGAGGGGATAGTCGTGCGGCGTCGGGTTGCGCAACCCGGTGGCGAGGTACCAGACCGCGGCGTCGGGCCGCAGCAGGAAGACCGTGCCCCCCGTCAGGCGCCGGAGCTCCTCGCCGCCGGCCAGTACGTCCGCGACGTCCCACGGCCAGGCGTTCACGCCGTCGAACGGCGTCCCGGCAGGTGTGAGCGGCCAACCCCTGCGCCGTTCGTGGACGGCCAGGGCGGCGGCGACCAGGCCGGCGATCCCGACCAGGACGGCCCAGGCGACGCCGAGCGTGGGCGAGATGTCCTGGGCCGCCGCCACGGCGGGCACGGTCCACAGCACCAGGGAGTTCCGCACGTGCACCTCGTCGGCGCGCGGCCACAGGGCCGCCAAGGCCACCAGCGTCAGGCCGAGGACGCTCGCGCTGACGGCGGCGTCACCGCCGCGGACGACGGCCAGTCCGGTGTCGACGAGGACGAGGCCGCCGCTCAGCGCGGTGAGCGCGAAGGCGACCCAGGAGATCCGCCACTCGAGCACCGACTGGACGTGCGGCCGGCCGCGCATCGCTCGCCAGCCGGTGAAGAAGTTCGAGCCGGCAGTCTTCACGAAGGTGCGCTTGTTGCGCAGCATGCGCTGCACCATCGAGGGGCCCACGCCGCCGCGAGCGGCGACGGCGTACCCCGCCAGGACGAGCAGTCCGCCGAGGACGATCTCGATCAGGACCGTGGTGCGCGCGCCCTCCTGGATGCCGACGGCGAGGACTCCGGGCAGAGCGACGAGGCCGAGGTTGTACTTGTTCAGCAGGGCGAGCGCCAGGCCCGAGCCGCCGACCAGGCCGGCGGCCACCGGGTCGTCCAACGCGATCGGCGCGGCCAGCGCGACGAGCACGCCGAGCCGCGACCAGAGGCCGTAGTGGTTGTCCGCCGTCCACAGTGCGCTGGAGAGCAGCATGGTGCCGGCGGCCACGGCCAGGCCGACCGGCCACGGCACGCCCGCCGCGGTCGCCCATGCCCACGCGACGGCTCCGACCGTCACCGCGAGCACGACCACGAGGCGCCGCAGCACCAGCAGCCGTTCGCCCCACCGCCGGACCACGACCCGGGACACCCAGACGCTCCACGGTCCGGCTCCGAAGAACACGCCGCGATACAGCCGGCGTCCGGCGCGGACTCGGCGGACCACCAGCAGGTACCAGCACTCGTCGGGGTTCGTCGGCAGCCTGGGCACGCACCACACGCCGAGCGCCGCGACGAGCACGGCCACGGCGACGCCGGCCACGGCGGTCAGGTGGGCCTCACGCGGTGCCGCTCACCATCACGAAGGCCTTGGCCCGGTCCCAGCCGGGCACGCTTTCCAGACCCCTCTCCAGCCGCGCCCCCCAGGCCCGGTTGGCCAGCGCCGGCGGGAACGCGCCGAACGTCGCCACTTCGACGTCGCGCAACCCGGTGGCCTCGGCGCTCCGCCGCAGCCTGCCGGCCCGCATCTGCGGGATGCCCTTCTCCGCCTTCCAGCTCATCCCCGGCGTCAGGGTCACCTGCACGTAGAAGCCCGGGAAGTAGCCGTTGGGCTCGATGAAGACCACACGGCCGCCAGGCTTGGCGAGTCGCCGGCCGCCCTCGAAGGCGGCGTCGACGTCCTCGAGGTGGTGCAGCACGAAGAAGCCCGCCACCACGTCGAACAGGCCGTGCAGCTCGGCGGGAGGGTCGAGCAGGTCGCCTTCGAGGGCGGTGACGCCGGGCGCCGCCTCGCGCAGCTGTGCCACCAGGGCGGGGGTGAGGTCGAGACCGGTGACGTCGTACCCGCGCTCGGCCAGCCCGATGGTGTACTTCCCCGGGCCACAGCCCACGTCGACGACCCGGTCGCCCGGACGTGCCCGGGCCGCGGCGAGCACCTCGTCGAGGTGCCGTTGGGCGTACGGCGTGTGCCAGCGCGCCGGGTCGACGCGCGGCGAGTGCCGACCGGTGTAGTAGGCGATCTGGCGCTCGTTGTGAGGCTGGTGGGTCACGCTTCCTCCAAGGCCGGGCGGACGCCGAGCTCGACCACCACGGCGGCCGGGGCGCGGCGGCGTACGGGCTGCAGCCGGCGAACCAGTGGGTGCAGCGGCGTCAGGGTGACCAAGCCACGGACGGCGATCCGGACACGACGCAGCGAACCGGTCGCGGACCGCCCGCTCGGACGAGTGTGCCGGAGGACGGGCATGGTCGTGATGAGCAGCCCGGCCAGGGCTGCGGCCGGGATGAGTGGCGCGGCGTGGTCGTCGAGGGCCACGACCCGATCGACAGACGAGCGCGGCCAGGCGCTGAACATGCCGGCGTCCACGGGGATCCGCCCGCCGGAGAGCAGCCTGGCCGCCCAGCGATAAGCGCGTGCGGTGCGTTCCTGGCCCGGGTCTTCGTAGTGGCCGCGGCGGCCCGCGCACACGACGTCCGCGTCGCCGGAACCGAGCGCGGCCAGCAGGCGTGGCGCGTCCTCGGGGGCGTCCTGGAGGTCGGCGTCCATGACGACGACGTGTTCGCCGCGCGCGTGCCGGAGCCCGGCCTGCACGGCAGCATGCTGACCGACGTTCTCGCCGAGCCGGAGCAGGCGGCCAGGCAGATGGCGCCACCGAGCCAGGACCAGCTCCCCGCTCCGGTCAGGGCAGAGGTCGTCGACGAGCACGAACTCGGTTCCCTCGGGACACGCGGCCATCAGTCGTTCGAGCAGCTCGTCGAGGGACGCAGCTGTGCGGTACAGGGGCAGGATCACCGAGACGGCGGGGCGGTTCACGCGCCGACCCCTTGCTCGGCGTCTGCGTCGATGTCATGGATGCGGGTGAGCAGCTCCGTCCGGTCGGACCCGACCTGCGCGGCGGTGCGGAGGGACAAGCGGTCCAGCTCGTGCCGGATGGCCGCGAGCACTCCCTCGGCTGAGCTCTCGGCCGCGTCGGTCACGAAGGCGTTGCGCATCATCGCGAACGAGCACCCGGCTCGCACGATCTCGCCCATCAACAGGCGCGCTGGGAGCGGGTGACCGCGCTCGGGATCGGTGAGACCGCCGAAGCCGTAGGCCGTTGGGGCCAGCGCTTCCACCAGCTCCTCGATCGTCCCGTCGGCGAGGGCGGTGAAGACCGAGGGGCTGTCGCGTTCGACAGCCAGGTCGAGCAGTCCCACGAAGGCACGGCAGATGCCGAGCTGAGCCAGCGATGCCGCCCGGGTCACGGCCTGCCGGGTCTCGACCATGATCCCGACGCCGACCCGGCCACGGGCCGCTGTCAGGACCCGCTCCACGTCGACCTCACGTCGCACCATCGGCACCAGCACCTCGTCGGCGCCGAGGTCGATCGCCTGCTCCACCTCGGCCTCGGTGCCCGGGCCGACCTCGTTGATCCGGCACAGCACCGGCCACGGGCTCGTCTCGCGGACGGACTTGAGCGCTGCGACCTGCGCCTCGGTCGGCCTCCGGTCGAGCCAGGTGGAGCGCTCGTCGGGCCGCTCCCAGTCGACGGCCACTGCTGCGGGATGAGCCTCCGGCCGTGCGCCGCGGAGCCGGCTCAGCAGCCCGGTGTCGCTGGACATCAGCAGGGGCTGGACAGGGGCCCTCATCCGACGCCGACCCTTGCCGCGGCCCACACCCGCTCCATCCCCTCCTCGAGGGTTGTCGGCGGGCGCCAGCCGAGCAGCTGCTGGCAGCGCGTGAGGTCGGCCTGCCAGTGCGGGACGTCGTAGGACCGGGCGGGTCTCGCGCCGGGCGCCACCAGGACGCGACGGCCGGAGGCGGCCTCGAAGGCCGCGACGATCTCGGGCACGCTCGAGGCGACACCGCTGCCCACGTTGACGGGGACGCCGTACGCCGCCGCGTCGACCGTGCGCACGACGGCCTCGGCCACGTCGTCGACGAAGACCATGTCGCGGCGCGTGTCCGTGTCGACCAGGGGGACCACCGCGTCGGTGAGCACGGCCTCGACGAGGGTGGGCACCAGCCGGCCAGGGGACTCGCACGGCCCGTAGGCGCGGAAGACGACGAGCTCGCTGCACGGCACCCCGGTGTCGGCCGCCCACTCCCACAGGGCGGCGGCGGCGGCCTGCTTGGCCACCCCTCGGGCGGTGACCGGCCCCTTCGGGTCGGTCTCGGCGAGGGCCCGGTCGGACGGGCGGTAGCCGAGGAAGCTGCCGAGGTGCACCACGCTGCGAACCGAGTCGTGGTCGATCGCCTCGAGCAGGGACACCGTGGTGAGGACCGTGTCGCGCCAGAGCCCGACCCGCGACGGACCGCCGTGCGTGCCCGGGTGTCCCGCGCGTCCGGCCGCGTCGACCACGACGACGTCGCGGTGGGCGCGCAGCACCTCGGTGACCGCGGCGGTATCGAGGAGGTCGACGCGGGCGACCTCGACGCCGGGCCGGTCGGCCAGGCGCCAGGCATCGGTGCGCGGGTGGACGAGCGCCGTCGTGGGCACGCCGAGAGCGGCGAACGTCCGGACGACCGCCGAGCCCAGGTCCCCCGCACCACCGGCTACCGCGACGTGCATGGGGAGAGGCTAGTGGTCATCGACTTTCGGAGATGCCGGCCCTAGACCCCGGTCACGCCCTCGCCGCCGCCCGCTTGCTCGTCGAAGTTCTCGTGCTCGAGCAGGTGCAGCACCGGGACGCCGATCTTGCGGCGGGCTCGTGACGTCCAGTCGAGGTGGAAGAACTCGGACACGACGTGGGAGCGGGTGAGGATGATCGCCTCGCGGCCGTCGATGGCCGAGACCTCGGCGGCCAGCGCGTCGATGGGGTCGTCGCCCACGATCTTGCCGGTGGCCGTGCCGCCCGCGTCGCGCAGCGCCTTCAGGGTGGCGTCGAGGTCCTCGTGGGAGCGCTCGTCGGCGTCCTTGCGCACGGCCTCCATGTCGACCTCGTTCATGCCGAGCGTGGGGTTGCCCATCAGCTCACCCCCGGCGAGGGTGCCCATCGAGGCCTCGATCCGAGCCGCGGCATCCTCCAGCGGCAGCAGCACGTGGTAGGTGACCGGCTCGTCGAGCTCGTCGTGGAGGGACAGCACCTGTCGGGCGTCCTGGGCGGACAGCGCCTGCTCGACCAGCAGGACCACGTCGTAGGAACCGCTCATGGCTTGCTCCCTTCTAGTCCGAGGATACGACCGAGGTCGTAGGAGACGACCTCCTCGAGCTGGTCGTAACCGCACGACTCGGGGTCGCGGTCGGTGCGCCAGCGGCGGAACTGTGCGGTGTGCCGGAAACGACGGCCCTCCATGTGGTCGTAGGCCACCTCGACCACGCGCTCGGGCCGCAGCGGCACGAAGCTGAGGTCCTTGCCCTGGCTCCACCGGCTCTGGGTGCCGGGCACCCGGTCGGGGTTGGCGGTGAGGAACTCCGCCCAGCGGCCCCAGGGATGGTCCTCGATCGGGACGACGAGCTCCTGCAGCTCCTGCCACAGCTCGGCGCGACGCTGCGCGGTGAACGACGCGCTGACGCCGACGTGCTGGAGGCCCCATCCGGCCCGTCGGTGTAGAGACCGAGCAGCAGGCTGCCGAGCAGAGGCTTCTCCGGCGTCGAGGTCTTGTGCTCGCGCATACCCGCGACGACGCAGTCCGCCGTGCGCTCGTGCTTGATCTTCAGCATGGTGCGGGCGTTCTGCTCGTACGTCGCGCCCAGCGGCTTGGCGACCACCCCGTCGAGCCCGGCCCCCTCGAACTCGCTGAACCACTGCTCGGCGACCTGCGGGGTCCTCGGTCGTGCGGGTCAGGTAGCAGGGACCCCCTGTGTCACCGAGCCCTCCCAGCGCGGACTCGAGCGCTGCGCGGCGCTCGGAGAACGGGCGGGCGACGTACGACTCGTCGCCGAGGGCCAGCAGGTCGAAGGCCACGAACCCGGCCGGCGTCTGCTCGGCCAGCAGGTTGACCCGGGAGGCTGCCGGGTGGATGCGCTCCTGGAGCGTCTCGAACTCCAGGCGGTCTGCCCCGTCGTTGCTGAGCGCCACGAAGAGCTCGCCGTCGAGCACGCACCGCTCGGGCAGCTGCTCCTTGATCGCCGTGACGACCTCGGGGAAGTAGCGGGTGAGCGGCTTGGTGTTGCGACTGGCCAGCTCGACCTCGTCGCCGTCGCGGAACACGATGCAGCGGAAGCCGTCCCACTTGGGCTCGAAGCTGAGCCCGCCGTACTTCTCCGGGTCGGGGATCCCCTTCACGGACTTGGCCAGCATCGGTTGCACAGGCGGCATCACGGGCAGGTCCACGGTGGCGACCCTAGTCGAGCCCATGCCGGTGGAGCGGCCGCGCAGGTACGCCGACCACGGTGACGCCAGGCGGCACATCGCGGTTGACGACCGCTCCGGCCCCGACCACTGCGCCGGCACCGACCTCGACGCCGGTGAGGATCTGGGCGGCACTCCCGATGTTGCTGCGTCTGCGGATCACTGCGGGCGAGGCATCCTTGTCGAGGGCGCCCATGGTGATGCCGGCCAGCAGGATCACCATCGGTCCGATGAAGCAGTCGTCCTCGACGACCACGCCCGTGGCCAGGCCGCAGTAGCCCTGCATCCGGACGCGCTCGCCGACGACGGCGTCGCGTCCGATGGTGCACGCGTGGCCGATCGAGCTGTCCGCGCCCAGGCGCGAGCCCTCGCGCACGAGGGAGTGGTCGCCGACGTAGACCCGGGGCCCGAGCGTGGCCCCGGCACTGACGGTGGTGTGGCTGCCGATGACCGTGCCGTCGCCGAGCGACGTGGCCGCGGGCCTGCCCGGCGGGCTCTTCGACCCACTGCCGACGGCCGGCACCTTGCCCAGCACGACGGCGTCCTCGAGCACGACACCGCGACCCAGCTCGACCCCGGCCCGGATCACGACGTGGGCGCCGATGACGGCGTCGTCGGGGATCACCACCTCGGGCGCGACCAGGAGGGCGGGAGCCCTGTCGGACGGGACGAGGTCGGTCATCGGGGCCGCACCAGGCGCAGTGCTTCTCCGAGCCGCACCCACCGTTGCTGCCGGATGGACATCTCCCTCGCCTTGAGCATGCGACCACGTGCGCGGGCCCGGTCGCGCTTGCGCTCGGCGTCGGCCCGCAGCGCCCGCTCGGCCTCGACGGCGGCCTCGCTCTCGGCCTTGGCCGCGAACACTTCCTCGCGAGCCGCGGACACCTCGTTGCCCATCGCGCGCAGCGAGGCCTGCAGGCCGAGCACCTCGGCCTCTGCCCGCCAGCGCAGCCGAACCTGGCGCGCCAGCTCCGTCGCCTGGTCAAGCCCCCGATGGACCCGTGGGGCCAGCTCGGAACACAGGCGCACGAGGTCGTCGGCGTGGGTCTTCGCCCCGTGGTGCTTGAGGATCAGCTCCCGGTTGGCCTGGCCCATCGTCGGGTCGTACGCCGCCAGGTCGGCGCGCAGCCGAGCGGCGTCGACGACGCCGGGAAGCGCCTGACCGGCGATGGCGTCCGCCTCGATCGCGTCGTAGGTGTCGGGGGTGACCCAGCCGTCGGCGCCGTACACGTCGTACACGTAGGCGGGCCTGCCGCACGACATCGCGTCGAGCACCGCCCGCCCCTTGCCCACCACGATGTCGGCGCGGGCGATGTCGTCCTGCGGTTGGAGGACGGGCGTGGCGTTGCCCCCGACCTGCGCCACCTCGACCCCGAGCTCGGACCAGGTGTCGACCAGGAGCCGACGGGCCTCGCCCTCGAGGTAGTTGCCCAGCAGCAGCGCGCGGCGCGGTCTCGCTGCTGGCTCACCACGGGGCGAGAGCCACTCCGTGTCGATGGGTTGGCGCATCCGGACCACACGCAGATCCGCGTCCAATGCGGTCACGCGGTCTTCGAACCGTTTGCTCATCACCACGACCGCCTGGACGGTCCCCTTGACCAGAGGCGGCTGCTGCAGGTCGTAGGTGTTGCTGTGGCACACGTACACCTGCGGAACCTCGGGCCACAGCCCCGCAAGCTCGTACGACGTCGCGGCGTCTTGTGCCAGCACCACGTCGTCCGGCTCGCCGAGGTCCTCGAGACGGCTGACGACGTCGACCCCGCGCCCTCGGGTCAGCTGCGCCATGTCGCCGAGGCGGGGCGAGTAGACGCGGACCTGGTGCCCGAGCCGCTGCAGCTGCTCAGCCACGGTGTGGACGTAGGTCTCCGTGCCACCGACCCGGTGGTAGTTCTCGGACGTCAGCGCGATCCGCACGGAGGCAACCTTCGCTGGTCGAGCCCGCAAGCGCCAGCGAGCGGCTCGCCCAGCGAAGGAGACGTCGGGCCTATCCTTTGCCAGTCGATCCCCGGTTGGTCTGCCGGTAGGGCCCGCCTGACTTTGAATCAGGACTAGCGACGTAGGTTCGACTCCTACCCGGGGAGCATGAGCGAAGCTGACGAGCTGACCGTCGTCGTCCTGGCGGCGGGTGGCGGCACCCGCATGAAGAGCAAGACGATGAAGGTGCTCCACCACATCGGTGGCCGCAGCATGATCGGGCACGTGCTGACCGCCGTGCGGTCGGTCGAGCCGCACCATGTCGTCGCGGTGGTCGGCCACCAGCGCGAGCAGGTCGGGGCGCACGTGATGGAGCTGGTGCCGGACGCCGTGCTGGCGGTCCAGGAGGTGCTCGACGGGACCGGCGGGGCGGTGCGCGTGGCGCTGCAGGCCAGCGGTACGACGCGCGGCACGGTCGTCGTCGCGACGGGCGACACCCCGCTGCTCGAGGGCGAGAGCCTGCGCAGGTTCGTGGCCGACCACCGGGCCGCCGAGCAGGTGGTGAGCATCCTGAGCGGGATCGTGGCCAACCCGTTCGGCTACGGGCGGATCCTCCGCAACGACGAAGGTGACGTCGAGGGGATCGTCGAGGAGAAGGACGCCTCGCCGCAGCAGCGCGAGATCGCCGAGATCAGCTCGGGGATCCTCGCCTTCGACGCGGAGTTCCTGGTCGGCGCGCTGTCGAGGCTGACCAACGACAACGCCAAGGGCGAGTACTACCTGACCGACACCGTCAAGATCGCGCGCGAGGACGGCCTCACCGTCGGCGCGTTCCCCATCGACGACGTGATGCAGACCGAGGGGGCCAACGACCGCGTCCAGCTGGCCGAGATGGGCAAGGAGCTCAACCGGCGCATCGTGAACCGATGGATGCGCGACGGGCGTCACCGTGATGGACCCCGGCACCACCTGGATCGACGCCGACGTCAAGCTCGACGCCGACGTCACGATCCTGCCGGGCGTGCAGCTGCTCGGCGCGACGGTCGTCGCCGAGGACGCCGTGATCGGGCCCGACACCACGCTCAAGGACTGCGAGGTGGGCGCCGGTGCCCGCGTCGTACGTGCCCACGCCGAGCTCGCCGTCATCGGCGACCGGGCCACGGTCGGACCGTTCGCCTACCTGCGTCCCGGCACCGTGCTGGGCGCGGAGGGCAAGATCGGCACGCTTCGTGGAGACCAAGAACGCCCAGATCGGCGAGGGCGCCAAGGTGCCGCACCTGTCCTACGTGGGGGACGCAGAGATCGGCGAGCGGGCCAACATCGGGGCGGGCACGATCTTCGCCAACTACGACGGAGTCGCCAAGCACCGCACCCGCGTCGGCCGTCACGCCCGCACCGGCTCCAACAACACCTTCGTCGCGCCGGTCGAGATCGGCGACGGCGCCTCGACCGGTGGCGGGACCGTCGTACGCCGCGACGTCCCGCCGGGCGCGCTGGCGGTCTCGGCCGGGCCGCAGCGCAACCTCCCCGGCTGGGCGCAGACCAAGCGGGCCGGCACACCGCAGGCCGAGGCGGCCGAACGGTCGATCGCCGGACCCGGTGGTGCGTCAGCCCAGGAGGGTGAGGGAGACTAGGGCCACCTTCCCCGCACCAGAGCCCTCGCATCACAGCCCCGGCCAGGAGACAAGCGCGTGAGCGGACTGAAGAAGACCACGAAGAAGAACCTGATGGTCTTCAGCGGTCGAGCACACCCCGAGCTCGCCGAGGCGGTCGCCCTCGAGCTGGGCACCCGACTGGTGCCCACCTCGGCCTACGCGTTCGCCAACTCCGAGCTGTACGTCCGTTATGAGGAGTCGGTGCGCGGCTGCGACGCCTTCGTGATCCAGAGCCACACGGCGCCGATCAACGAGTGGATCATGGAGCACCTGATCATGGTCGACGCCCTCAAGCGCGCGTCGGCCAAGCGGATCACCGTCGTCCAGCCGTTCTACGGCTACGCCCGCCAGGACAAGAAGCACCGCGGCCGCGAACCCATCTCCGCGCGGCTGATGGCCGACTTCTTCAAGACCGCCGGAGCCGACCGACTGATCTGCGTCGACCTCCACGCCGACCAGATCCAGGGCTTCTTCGACGGGCCCGTCGACCACCTGATGGCGCTGCCGATCCTGGCCGACTACGTCCGGGAGAAGTACGCCGGCCAGCCGCTCGCCGTGGTCAGCCCCGACGCCGGCCGGATCAAGGTGGCCGAGCGCTGGTCGGCCCGCTTGGGCGGCGCACCGCTGGCCTTCATCCACAAGACCCGCCGCGAGGACCGGCCCAACGAGGTCGTCGCCAACCGCGTCGTGGGCCGCGTGGACGACCGCATCTGCGTGGTCGTCGACGACATGATCGACACCGGAGGCACGGTCGTGGCCGCCGCCGAGGCGCTGATGGCCGACGGCGCCGCGGGCGTCGTCATCGCCGCGACCCACCCGCTGTTCTCCGGGCCCGCGGTCGACCGCTTGAAGAACTCCTCGGTGACCGAGGTCGTGGTCACCGACACCCTGCCGATCCCGAGCGAGAGTCGCTTCGACAAGCTCACCGTGCTCTCGATCGCGCCGCTGCTCTCGCGGGCGATCAAGGAGGTCTTCGAGGACGGCTCGGTGACCTCGATGTTCGACGGCCACGCCTGAGCCTGCCCTGACTCGTCCCGTGCGCACCGACCTGCTCGTCATCGGAGCCGGTCCCTACGCCTACTCGGCGGCGGCCTACGCGCGGGAGCGCGGGATCGAGACCCATGTGGTCGGGCACCCGATGGCGTTCTGGCGCGACCACATGCCCGCGGAGATGTACCTGCGGTCGGGGCCGGACTGGTCGCTCGACGCGGCCGGTCAGGACTCCTTCGAGGCGTACTTCGAGGACGCCGGGATCGACCCTTCCGACGTCGACCCGATCCCGATCGGCGTCTTCCTCGACCACACCGACTGGTTCGCCCGCCGCAAGGGACTCGACGTCGACAGGCGGATCGTCTCGACCCTCTCCGAGAACGGCTCGTTCGTCGCCGCCATGGACGACGGCACGACCATCACCGCCGACAAGGTGCTGGCCGCGCCCGGCATCAAGCACTTCACCCAGCTGCCATCCTGGTACGACGAGGTGCCCGCCGACCGCCGGGGACACACCAGCGAGCTGGTGGGCTTCGACGGCCTGGCGGGCCGACGCGTCGCGATCATCGGGGGCCGGCAGAGCGCCTACGAGTGGGCGGCCCTGCTGTGCGACCACGACGCGGCGAAGGTGGACGTGATCCACCGGCACGAGACACCCAGGTTCGAGAAGGTCAGCTGGAGGTTCGTCGACGAGCTGGTCGACCAGACCCTCGCCCACCGCGGCTGGTGGCGGAACCTGCAGCCGACCCGGCAGCAGGAGATCGCCCTCCAGTTCTGGCAGGTCGGCCGACTGACGCTGGAGTGGTGGCTGGTACCCCGCCTCAAGCCCGAGGTGGTCACCAGCCGGCCCGGCACCGAGGTGCTGGCCGTCGAGGCGGGGCAGGACGACGTGACGCTGACACTGTCGGACGGCGAGCGGCTGACGGTCGAGCAGGTCGTCTTCGCCTCGGGCTACCAGGCCGACCTCGCCGCGGTGCCGTACCTCTCCGGGGTCGTCGACCGGGTCTCGGTCACCGACGGCTTTCCCGACCTGAGCCCCGGCTTCGAGACCTCGCTCGGCGGGCTCTACGTCACCGGCTTCGCCTCGACCCGCGACTTCGGGCCCTTCTACGGGTTCACCAAGGGCTGCCCGTCGTCGGCGCGGCTGGTTGTCGACGAGATGCTGCGCTGACGCCTCATCCGAACGGTTCCCTTTCTGTGGCCGTCATGAGGATGCCCTGTGGGTAGAGGCCGCCTAACCTCGGGCGAGGGCTTCCGGGGGAGGCCCACGAAAACGGGGGGTTTCACCAAATGGGGGACAGCAGCGGCATGCCCACATCTGCCGATCAGGCCACGGGCACACGAGGAATCAGCCGACGGACGTTGGCACGGGGGGTGGCCTGGAGCGCGCCGGTGGTGGCCGTCGCGGTCGCCGCACCGGCGTTCGCGACCAGCATCCCGTGCGTCGTCCAGACCAACTTCGACGACCTCACGCCCGGCACCAAGCCGACGATGCTGACCTTCCTGCCGTCCACGATCACGGCCGCGATCGCCTACTCGTCGACCGGCAACGGTGGTGACGACACTCCTGGCGGCACGGGACAGGTCGCGGCGACCGACACCGACCCGTCGTGGAACTACCTCGAGGTCGAGATGCTCGACCAGCTCACGCTCGACGACACCGTGACGGTCACCATCACGTTCACGCAGGCGGTCACCAACCTGACGTTCCGGATCCACGACATCGACAAGACCTCCGAAGGTTGGGACGACCTGGTGATCGTCAACACCACGGGCTTCACCTACTCGGCGGGAACGGACGTGATCGGCAACGGCACCGCTCTGACGCCGTTCCGCAACCAGCACACCGGTGACCAGGACATCGACTCCGGCCGCAACCACGTCGACCTCACGTGGGCCGGCCCGGTCGCCCAGGTCCAGTTCATCTACAAGGCTGGCAAGACCGGCAACTCCGACAACCAGCACATCGGCATCGGCAACATCAGCTTCAGCGACTGCGTCGCCAATCCCGCTGGTCTCGCCGCGCCGGCGTCGCGGGCGCTCGTCTCCGGCGGGGGGTTCGTGCCTGGCGAGTCGGGCGAGCTGGTCGACGGGCGCGACAACTAGGGCGCGGCTCCTTATCCATGGCCTGCTCCGCGTCGCCCCACGGGCGCTCCGCGGCGTTGCCGTCGCTCGTAGATGAGCCAACAGCGACGTCGCTCCGGCGCCTTGCGGAGCATCCCGTGGAGCGCCGCTCGCGACGGCCAGCGATAAGGAGCCACGCCCTAGACGCAGCCGATTCGCGCAGCGCACTGACCGGCGCTTAGACTTCTGCGGTTGCCTCGGCGAGGGCGATCCTGCACCAGCAGCGATCCCGTGATCGACTGGGCCTGTCTCTTGGGCCGGTCCATCGTGCCGCCGAGGTCCCCTGACCAGCTGCACGAGGAGACCACAGATGGCTGCCGAGAAGATCACCGCCGAGAAGCGCACGGAGTTCGGCAAGGGCGCTGCCCGCCGCATCCGCCGGGAGGACAAGATCCCCGCCGTCGTCTACGGCCACGGCAACGACCCGATCCACCTGAGCCTGCCGGGCCACCAGACGATGATGGCGCTCAAGCACGGCGGCGCCAACGCGCTGCTCGAGCTCGACATCGACGGCAACGAGCAGCTCGTGCTGAGCAAGCAGGTCCAGGTCGACCCCATCCGGCGCGTGCTCGAGCACATCGACTTCGTGGCCGTCCGCCTCGGCGAGAAGGTCACCGTCGACGTCCCGATCCACACCGTCGGCGAGGCCGCGCCGGAGACGCTGGTGGTGACCGAGAACTCCACGGTCGAGGTCGAGGCCGAGGCCACCCACATCCCCGAGTACATCGAGGTCGACATCGAGGGCCTCCAGGCAGGCACCCAGATCCTCGCCTCGCAGCTGAGCCTGCCCGACGGCACGACTCTGGTCGTCGACCCCGACACGCTCGTCATCAACGTGACCCAGGCGCAGTCCGCCGAGGAGGTCGAGGCCGAGCTGGCCGAGGCCGAGGCCGAGGTCGGCATCGTCCACGAGCCCAGCGACGAGGAGGTCGAGGCCGCTGTGGCCGAGGCCGCCGAGGGCGAGTCCGGCGAGGGTGCGGCCGAGGGCGAGTCCGCTGGTGGCGACGAGGAGTGATCCTCGACCGGTTCAGGAGACTCCTGGGTCGGGTCCACAGTGAGACCGAGCGTGAGGATGACGCGACACGTGGTGGGGCTCCCGTGAGTGAGGTCTGGCTGGTCGTCGGCCTGGGCAACCCCGGGCCGGCGTACGCCGGACACCGCCACAACGTCGGCTACCTCGTCGCCGACGTCCTCGCCGAGCGGATGGGCTCGTCCTTCCGCGCTCACAAGTCCGGCCGGGCCGAGGTGGTCGAGGGTCGCCTCGGCGCCCCCGGGGCCGACGTCCCGCGGGTGGTGCTGGCCAGGCCGCGCTCCTACATGAACGAGAGCGGGGGCGTCGTCTCGACGCTCGCGAGCTTCTACAAGGTGCCGGCCGAACGGATCGTCGCGGTCCACGACGAGCTCGACATCCCGTTCGGCGCGCTGCGCATCAAGCTCGGCGGCGGCGACAACGGCCACAACGGCCTGCGCTCGGTGCGTACGTCGCTCGGCACCGGCGACTTCTACCGCGTGCGACTCGGCATCGGCCGCCCGCCCGGCCGTCAGGACGTCGCCGACTTCGTGCTGTCCGGCTACTCCTCGACCGAGCGCAAAGAGCTCCCGGTGCTGGTCGTCGAGGCCGCCGACGCGGTGGAGAGCCTGGTCGCCGACGGTCTCGAACGCACGCAGCAGCTCTTCAACCGCTGAAGGCCCGGTTGGTGTCTGGCTAGGGTGACCGCGTGACGAACAACTGGCACGGCGATCGCACCCCGCCACCCGGTGCCGACGACCACGTGCTGGCCGAGTGGCTGGCGACGGTCGCGGGGGAGCGGCTGCTCGAAGTTCGCGGCGAGGGTCTCGAGGGGCGTGAGCTCAAGGACGCCGGCGACCAGGCCGCCCACGAGCTGCTGATGAAGCTGCTCACGGCCCACCGCCCCGACGATGCGGTGCTGTCGGAGGAGGCGCTGGAGAACGCCGCCGACAAGTCCGCCCGACTTTCGGCGGACCGCGTGTGGATCGTCGACCCGCTCGACGGCACTCGCGAGTTCTCCGAGGTGCCGCGTGACGACTGGGCCGTCCACGTCGCGCTGTGGGCGGGCAATGAGTCCGGCGGCGACCTGGTCGCGGGTGCGGTCGCTCAGCCGGCGCTCGGCGAGACCTTCAGCACCGCCGCACCACCCGTCGTACCCCACCGCACGTCCGAGCGCCCGCGCATCGCGGTCTCCCGCACCCGCCCCCCGGCGTTCGTCGAGGCGCTGGCCGCCGAGCTCGGCGCCGAGCTGGTGCCGATGGGCTCCGCCGGCGTCAAGGTGATGTCCGTCGTCCGTGACCTCGCCGACGCCTACGTGCATGCCGGCGGGCAGTACGAGTGGGACAACGCCGCTCCCGTCGCCGTCGCACGCGCGGCCGGTCTGTTCTGCTCCCGCATCGACGGATCGGAGCTGCGCTACAACCAGGACGACGTGTCGCTGCCCGACCTGGTCGTGTGCCGGCCCGAGCTCTCCGAGGCGATCCTCGACTTCGTGCGCGAGCACGGGACCGACTAGGCCTTCAGGGGCCGACGACCTCGAACTGGGCCATCATCCCGTGGTCCTCGTGGTCGAGCATGTGGCAGTGCACCATGAACTCCCCGGGGTAGTCGGTGAATCTCGCGGCCACGTCGACGGTCTCGCCCGGGTCGAGCCGCCAGGTGTCCTCGAAACCGCGTTCCCAGGGCGGTGGGCGTTCGCCGTTGCGGCTGATCGTCTGCCACTGCTCCTCGTGGAGGTGCACGTAGTGGGTCATGTCGCTGGTGTTGCGCAGTCTCCACCGCTCCGTGGAACCCAGCAGGACCTGGTGGTCGACGCGTTGTGGGTCGAACATCTCGCCGTTGATCGACCAGTAGGAGCCGTGGCCGTCCTCGGTCAGGTCGAACGTCCAGGTCATGGCGACCTTGTCGGGCACGTCGAGCTTCGGGACGGGCCGCAGGCGGTCGGGTACGCGCGACCGCTGGTGTGAGTGTCCCCGCACCCGGAACTGCATGATCGCGGCCGATCGGGAACCCGTCCCGACCCCCTCGTCAGTGCGCGGGATCGTGGACAGGAGGATGTTCTGGTTCCGCTGGCCCCGGAAGTCGACCACCACGTCGGCCCGCTGGGCCGGGCCGAGAAGGACGTCCTGACGGACCACGCTGCTGGGGAGCAGTCCGTTGCCGGTGCCGACCTGGACGAAGGGCCGCCCGCTGGAGAGCGCGAAGTCATAGGCCGAGAAGAGGGACGCGTTCAGGAGACGGAGCCGGTAGCGGCCGGGCTTGACCCGCAGGTACGGCGCGAACTGGCCGTTGACCAGGATCCGCTTGCCGACCGTGGCGTCGTCTGGCGGCGCCTGGGGACCGGTCATCCACTCGTGCATGTTGGCGCTGGGGAAGGGGTCGGTCAGCTGGTTGCGGGCGGTGAGGCTTCGGTCGGAGAAGTGCAACGGGATGTCGTACTGGCCACTCGGGAGGCCGAGCTTGTCCTCGCGCTCGTCGGTCACCAGGAACATGCCCTGCAGGCCGCGCCAGTTGTTGCGCGCAGTCCGGTCCATCCGGTGGTCGTGGTAGAAGCGGAAGCTCCCCGGCATCGGCTTCCCGCTCTCGACGAGCGGGTAGGTGTAGGTCCGGCGGGTTCCCCTGCGGATGAGCTGGCGGGTGGGCTGCCCGTCGTCGGCGGAGCTCTGGTGTCCGCCGTGCTGGTGGACGGTCAGCGATCCCGCACTCTTCGGCAGGTCGTGGACGAAGGTGACCAAGGTGTGAGATCCCGTGGGCCGTTTGATCGTCGGCCCTGGGAACGTACCGCCGTACGTCCACATCCGCGTCTTCGGGCCGTGAGGCATGATCGCGACCTTCGCCCGCTCCATGTGGATCTTGATGTTGCGGCCCGTCAGCACCTCAGGGATCCGCAGTGCCTGCTCGAAGGCGGGCGGCTGCGGAACCTCGCCGCCCGGCTCACCCGCCACGACCAACATGCCTCGCATGTGGGGGTGGAAGGTGCAGTAGAAGGCGTACTGCCCGGCGCCCAGGTCAGGAGGGATCACGAGCGTCCTGGTCGCGTGGGACGGGACGACCAGGTCGAAGAGCGGGTCGCCTTGGGTCCCGACCGCGTCCGAGGTGACCGAGTGCGTCACGTTGTCGTTGTTCACGACCGTGATGGCGCCGCCACGCTCGACCGAGACCGTCTGCGGGGAGAAGCCGCTGGCCGCTCCGCCGACCGGGATCACGATGGTGGTCGCCATCCGGTCGGAGACGGGTCGTGACGCGGCCGCACGGGAGAGCTGCCCCTCGGACGGCAGTGAGAGTGCAGCGCCCAGCAGCACCGCCGTGGCGGCGACCATGCCCACCCTGCCGACCCCCGTCAACGCCACGGCGGAAGTCTGCGGCAGGAAGCTCGAACGAGCGAGCGCCATCCCGAGGAGGGGTGTGGTGGTCTAGCCCAGGCTCGCGATTGTGGAGACACGTTTACCTTTTGTTGGCAAAGCGTTCACCTCGGATGCAAGGTAAGCAACGCACTCGGACGCCCGGAACGGCCGGGCCAGACGGTGCAGTTCTGAGGGGGTCAAGCATGGGTGTTCCAAAGATTCGTGCCGTCGCGACGAGCCTCGCGCTCGTCGGTGCGGCCACGCTGACCGCTGCGGCGACGTCAGCGCCGGCGCAGTCGGCAACAAGCACGCCTCCGGTGGCGGTGAGCATCAGCAACACGCGCGTGGTCACGATGCCGACCACCATCCAGCCGGGTGTCAACACCTTCAAGGTCACCACCGCCAACAAGCGCGGCTCGTACTTCCAGCTGGCGCAGGCAGCCGCGGGCTACACCGCCGCCGACGCCTCCCGCGACATCGAGAAGGGTCTCGACGGCGGGAACGTCAAGGCGATCAAGCGCTTCGAGGCCAACGTCACGCTGCTCGGCGGGATGTTCGTCACCAAGGACAAGGCCGGCAAGCTCGTCGTCGACCTGGCCCCAGGGGACTACTGGGCGCTGGACACCAACACCAACGAGCCCGGGAAGTTCTTCGCGTTCACGGTGGCGGGTCTCGACACGGGCAACGTGATGCCCGAGGCGGACGCGACCCTCAAGGCGGTCCAGGACACGAAGTGGGCGAACAAGCCGGAGTCGATCCCGAACAAGGGCCTGCTGACCTTCAAGAACGCAGCCTCACAGAACCACTTCATCTCCATGGCGAAGCTCAAGAAGGGCGCGACCTACAAGGACTTCAAGGAGTGGTTCGCCTCTGAGCAAGGTCCGCCGCCCGTCAACTTCGCCGTCACCCTCGACAGCGGAGTCGTGAGCCCGGGTCACTCGGCGACGTTCAAGTACAACCTGCCCAAGGGCAACTACGTCATGCTCTGCTTCTGGCCTGACGCGTCGATGGGTGGCATGCCCCACGCGTTCATGGGCATGCACCGCCCCATCACCCTGAAGTAGCAACGAACATTCGTCTCCCCCGCCGGCCCGTTCGGCGGGGGAGACGTCTGTGCGCACTAGACCGGTCCGAACCGCTCGTTGCCCACCCCAGGCCCATCCGGGGGCTCGGGGAACCTCCCGTGGTGCTGGCGGGTCATCCCTGCGTGACCCGAACGGACTATCTCGATGACTTTCCGGGTGTGTTCGGGTCGAAACAGAAGTATCTCCCGCTGTGGTCGAGCATCCTTACCAATGTCACGGCCATGGGGTCGCATCGGAAAGGAGCAGGGTCATGTGGGACACCGTCGAGCACACCAGCCGCCACCTGTCGCACGAGATGCCCTGCACCTCTTGCGGCCACGCACCTCACACCTACCTCCCGTGCAGCGACACCTGCGACTGCACGCCGCAGCCGGTCCCCGGCTCGGCCTCCGGCCGCAACGTCGAGCTCGTCCTGCGCTGACGGTCGGGCTAAATCGGTTCGCCGGTCCTCCGCGACGCGGGCAGACTCCGGTGGCATGACCTGCCTCGTCTCGCACACCTCCGTCGACTGCCGCAACGCCTACGAGCTCTCAGAGTGGTGGAAGGCCCTGCTCGGCTACCAGGACGTCGACGGCGACCCCAACGAGCCGGGCCACGAGGAGTGCATGATCCTCGACCCCGACACAGGTCACCACATCCTGTTCCTCGAGGTCCCCGACCAGAAGCAGGTCAAGAACCGCGTCCACTTCGACCTGGTGCCACGGTCCGGCACCCGCGACGAGGAGACCGAGCGCGTGCTTGCCGCCGGCGCCACGATGGTCAACGACCTCCGCGGCCACTGGGGTCCGGGCACCGGCTGGGCTGTGCTCGCCGATCCCGAGGGCAACGAGTTCTGCGTGCTGCGGACGCCGGCCGAGAAGGCCGCTCAGGCGACCGGGTCCTGACACCGCGGGGCGAGAGCATGACCGACAACGCCGGGCTGGTCGCTTCAGGAATCCAGCGCTCGCCGGGCGACTCCGCAGCCGTCGGCCCGGTGCTCGACGCGCTGCACGGCTTCGCGGGGGACCTGTACGGGCAGCTGTCGCGCACGCCCGGGAACCTCGCCCTCTCGCCGTACTCGGTTGCCGTGGCCCTGGGCATGACCGTCAACGGCGCGTCGGGCCCGACTGCCGACGAGATGCGCAAGGTGCTGCGGCTCGAGGGTTCGCTGGAGGTCGAGGCGTTCAACGGCGGTCTGAACACGCTGACCCGGGCGGTCGAGGGGTTGGCCGGGTCGTTCGAGCGGCGCGATGATGCCCCGGCTGTCATCGCCCTGGACGCGGCCAACGCCCTGTTCGGCGATCGGGCCACCCCGTGGCGCCGGGCGTTCCTCGACACGCTCGCCGCGTCGTACGGCGCGGGGATGCAGGTCGTCGACTGGGTGCACGACCCGGAGGCAGGCCGGAAGGTGGTGAACGGCTGGACCGCCGATCGCACGCACGACCGCATCCCGGAGATCCTCCCGGCCGGGGTCGTCGACGAGCTGACCCGCCTGGTGCTGGTCAACGCGCTGTACTTCAAGGCGCCCTGGCTGGTCGAGTTCGATGACGACCTGACCTCCGACCAGCCGTTCCACCGGTCGCCTGACGACAGCGTCGATGTCCCGACGATGGTGGGAGAGCTCAGGGCCGTCGCGTCGGCGCACGGCGACGGTTGGCAAGCGGTCCGGCTGCCGTACTACGGCAACACTCTCGCCATGACCGTCGTGCTGCCGGACGACGGACGGCTCCCCGATCTCGAGACGTTGGTGGCCGAGGGCGACCTGGCCGACGTGCTGGCTGCCCCGACACCTGCCCAGGTCAGGCTCCGGCTACCCCGTTGGACGTTCCGCAGTGACACCCCGCTCAAGGACGTGCTGGGGGCGCTCGGCATGCCCACGGCCTTCACCGACGCCGCCGACTTCGCCGCGATGACCGACGACGCGAGCGACCTGAAGATCAGCGCGGTGATGCACCAGACGTTCATCGCGGTCGACGAGCACGGCACCGAGGCCGCCGCCGCCACGGCGGTCGCGATGCAGGCTGTGTCGATGCCGCAGTACACCGACGTGGTCGTCGACCGGCCGTTCCTGTTCGTCATCCACGACGTCGAGCAGCTGACCCCGCTCTTCCTCGGCCGGGTGGCCGACCCCTCGGCCTCCTGATCGGGGTGTGGGGTGTCGGCGGGGCCGCCTACAGTGGTGCGCGCACCCCCTGTCGAGCCGGACCGGGGGCAATTTGTGCTGTGCACCCGATCCTCCGGAGCCCCCGTTGAGCCTGACCCCACTCACCGTTGCCGTCCTGGCCGATGCGACTCTTCACGAGGCGATGGGCGACGCCAAGGCGGGGCTGGTCCGCGCGCTCGACCTGACCGGCCCCGAGGCGCTGCGCCCGTTCGTGGTCGCGGGTCTGGTCGAGGCGGGGCGCACTGTGCTGGCCGTCACCCCGACCAGCCGTGAGGCCGAGGACCTCGTCGCCCAGCTGGCCGACCTGGTCGACCCGGCCCGCGTCGGCTACTACCCGAGCTGGGAGACGTTGCCCCACGAGCGCCTGAGCCCGCGCAGCGACACGGTCGGGCGCCGGCTCGCGGTGCTCCGTCGCATCTGCCACCCAGGTCCGACGCCCGAGACCGGCCCCCTTGACGTCGTGGTCGCACCGGTCCGCTCCGTGCTCCAACCCCAGGTGAAGGGGCTCGGTGACCTCGAGCCCGTCGAGCTCGCGCCGGGTGACGAGGCACCCCTCGACGACGTCGTACGCCGCCTGGCCGACGCCGCCTACACGCGCGTCGACCTGGTCGAGAAGCGTGGCGAGTTCGCCGTCCGTGGAGGCATCGTCGACGTCTTCCCGCCGACCGAGGAGCACCCGCTCCGCGTGGAGTTCTGGGGCGACGAGGTCGAGGAGATCCGCGCCTTCGCGGTGGCCGACCAGCGCGCACTGGAGAAGGTCGAGCGGCTCTGGGCGCCGCCGTGCCGCGAGCTGTTGCTGACCGACGACGTCCGCCGTCGGGCCTGGGAGCTCGGCGAGGCCCACCCCGCCCTGGTCGAGCTGACCGACAAGATCGCGGCCGGCATCGCCGTCGAGGGCATGGAGTCGCTGGCGCCCGCGCTCGTCGACGAGATGGAGCTGCTCGTCGACCTGCTGCCCGCCGACGCCCACGTGCTGGTGCTCGACCCCGAGCGGGCCCGGGCCCGCGCCCACGACCTGGTGGCGACCAGTGACGAGTTCCTCGGCGCCAGCTGGGCCGCGGCCGCCGGCGGCGGCACCGCTCCCATCGACCTCGGCGCCGCGTCGTACCGATCCTTGACCGACGTACGCCTGCACAGCCTGGCTCGCGACCTGCCGTGGTGGACGCTGAGCCCGTTCGGGATCGACGACGAGGGGGGCCTTGGTTTCGTGACAGGCGCTAGCGCGCCTTCCTCAACCAGCGGAGAGCCGCTGCGCGACGAGCTGGGCGAGATCGTCAGCGTCGACATCGACGTCGAGGTGGGCGCGGTGCCGACCCGCAGCCTGGCTGCCAAGCCGGCCGAGGCCTATCGCGGCGACTTGCAGCGCGCGGTCGGCGACATCAAGGGGTGGCTCGGCGACGACTACCGCGTCGCCGTCGTCCACCCCGGCCACGGCCCGGCGCAGCGCATGGTCGAGGTGCTCGGTGAGCACGACGTCGCGGCGCGGCTGGTCGACGAGTGGGACACCTGGACGCGTGATGTCGCCACCGTCGCCTGCGGGTCGCTGACCCACGGCTTCGTCGACCCGGTCAACAAGCTGGCCTTGCTGACCGGCGACGACCTGTCGGGCCAGAAGGCCTCGACCCGCGACATGCGGAAGATGCCCGCCCGCCGCAAGCGCCAGATCGACCCGCTCGAACTGAACGCCGGCGACTACGTCGTCCACGAGCAGCACGGCGTGGGGCGCTTCGTGGAGATGAAGCAGCGCGAGGTGCACGGCAACACCCGCGAGTACCTCGTCCTGGAGTACGGCGCCTCCAAGCGTGGTGGTCCGCCCGACCGGCTGTTCGTGCCGGCCGACGCGCTCGACCAGGTGACGCGCTACGTCGGCGGCGAGCAGCCCAGCCTCGACCGGCTCGGCGGCTCCGACTGGGCCAAGCGCAAGGGCCGCGCCCGCAAGGCCGTCCGCGAGATCGCGGCCGAGCTGATCAAGCTCTACGCCGCCCGCCAGGCCACCAAGGGGTTCGCCTTCGGCCCCGACACCCCGTGGCAACGCGAGCTCGAGGACGCGTTCCCGTTCCACGAGACGCCCGACCAGCTGAGCACGGTCGACGAGGTGAAGGGCGACATGCGCCGGGTCGTCCCGATGGACCGGCTCGTGTGCGGCGACGTGGGCTACGGCAAGACCGAGATCGCGGTGCGCGCGGCGTTCAAGGCGGTCCAGGACGGCAAGCAGGTCGCCGTGCTGGTGCCGACGACCTTGCTCGTGCAGCAGCACCTCTCGACGTTCGAGGAGCGGATGGGCGCCTTCCCGGTGACGCTGAAGGCGCTGAGCCGGTTCCAGACCGACAAGGAGGCGCGTGAGGTCGTCGAGGGCCTGCGTGAGGGCAGCGTCGACATCGTCATCGGCACCCACCGGCTGCTCAACCCAGACATCCGGGTCAAGAACCTCGGCCTGATCATCGTCGACGAGGAGCAGCGCTTCGGCGTCGAGCACAAGGAGCAGATGAAGCGGCTGCGCACCAGTGTCGACGTGCTGTCGATGAGCGCCACCCCGATCCCGCGCACGCTCGAGATGGCGATCACCGGCATCCGCGAGATGTCCACGATCACCACGCCTCCGGAGGAGCGGCACCCCGTGCTGACCTACGTCGGCGGCTACGAGGACCGCACCGTCGTGGCCGCCGTACGCCGCGAGCTGCTGCGCGAGGGCCAGGTCTTCTACATCCACAACCGGGTGCAGAGCATCGAGAAGGCCGCCGCCAAGATCCGCGAGCTGGTGCCAGAAGCACGGGTCGCGGTGGCCCACGGCCAGATGGCCGAGCACCAGCTCGAGCAGGTGATGCTGGACTTCTGGGAGCGGCGCTTCGACGTCCTGGTCTGCACGACCATCGTCGAGTCCGGGCTCGACGTCTCCAACGCCAACACGATGGTCATCGAGCGGGCCGACACCCTCGGCCTCTCGCAGCTCCACCAGCTGCGTGGCCGGGTCGGCCGGTCGCGCGAGCGGGCCTACGCCTACTTCCTCTACCCGCAGGAGAAGCCGCTCACCGAGACCGCCCACGAACGGCTGGCCACTCTCGCGCAACACTCCGACCTCGGTGGCGGCATGGCCATCGCCATGAAGGACCTCGAGATCCGCGGCGCGGGCAACCTGCTCGGCGGCGAGCAGTCCGGCCACATCGCCGACGTCGGCTTCGACCTCTACGTCCGGCTGGTCGGCGAGGCGGTCCAGGAATTCAAGGGCGACAGCGAGCCCGACCTCGGCGAGGTCCGCATCGAGCTGCCCGTCGACGCCCACCTGCCCCACGAGTACATCCCCTCCGAGCGGTTGCGCCTGGAGATGTACAAGCGGCTGGCCGAGGTTCGCGCGGATGAGGACGTCGACCTCCTGCGCGAGGAGATGGTCGACCGCTACGGCGAGCCGCCGATCGAGGTGCAGAGCCTGTTGTTCGTCGCGCTGTTCCGGGCGCGCGCCAGGCGCGCCGGCATCAAGGAGGTCACCATCGCCGGCCGCAACGTGCGGTTCGCACCTGTCGTGCTGCCGGACTCCCGCGTCGTCCGCCTCCAGCGGATGTACCCCAAGAGCATCGCCAAGCCCCAGGTCGAGACGCTGCTCGTCCCGCGACCCAGCTCCCCGGTCGTGGGGCAGCCGATCCCTCAACCGATCACTGGGTTGGCCCTGCTTGAATGGGCCCGCGGTGTCATCGACGCCGTCATCGACCCGGCACTTCCCGCGGCCCCCACCAAGGAGTCATGAGCATGTCCAGGCAGGTCCTCGCAGGTGTCGTCGCGGCGGTGGCGGCGTTCACGCTGTCCGGGTGTGCCGGGGCGAGCCCTGGCATCGCCGTGAGCGTCGGTGACCAGACGGTGTCGACGTCCAGGGCCGACGAGCTGACCGTGGCCTACTGCGAGGGCATCGCGCCGCAGCTCGAGAGCGGGGGAGCGGTCTTCCCGATGAGCTTCGTGCGCGGCTACGTCGTCCGCAACCTGACCCTCAAGTCCGCGGCCGAGCAGCTCGCCGAGCACTACTCCGTCGAGCTGCCGCCCGGCTACGACGAGGCCGTGCGCGCCCTCCGCACGGACATGGAGGCCAGCTTCCGCGCCGACCGCGTCGACCAGGCACTGGAGGTCGACTCCGCAGGTCTCTACGTCGACGCGGTCGAGCTCGCTGTCGGCGAGCTTCTGCTCGAGCAGGCCGGTGAGACCGGCGCCGACGACGAGGCCAAGAGGGCTCGCGGCAAGGACGCCCTCCAGGAATGGCTGTCCGAGCACCCCGCCGACGTCAACCCGCGCTACGGCATCGCTGTCACCGACACCGAACTCGGCCCCCCCAACTTCGTCGACACCGGCACCTCGTTCCCGCTGAGCGCCAACGCCGTGAACGCCGAGAAGGCGAGCTCCGACGAAGGGCCTGACCCGACCTACACGGCCACGTTGCCGAGCTCCCAGCGCTGTGGATGAGCGCTGTGGCTGAGTGCTGGGGCTGACCCATCCATGACCGCACCCGACCCGCTGGCCGCCTTCCGCGAGGACATGCGCCGGCTGCGGGCCGAGTGCGCATGGAAGCGGGAGCAGACCCACGAGTCGCTGCGCCGCTACCTGGTCGAGGAGTCGTGGGAGACGCTCGAGGCGATCGACTCCGGCGACCCTGACCACCTGCGGGAGGAGCTCGGCGACCTGCTCCTCCAGATCGGCTTCCACGCCGTGATCGCCGAGGAGCGTGGCGAGTTCACCTTCGACGAGGTGGTGCAGGGGATCGTCGACAAGCTCCGCCGCCGCAACCCGCACGTCTTCGCCCCAGCTGGTGATCGGGTCCCAGTGACTGACGCAGCTTCGGTCAACAAGCTCTGGGAGTCGGTGAAGGCGATGGAGAAGGAACGCTCGTCGGTGTTCGACGGCCTGCCGCCCGGGCTACCCGCCCTGCTGCTGGCCGACAAGGTGCTCGACCGGGCCGAGCGCGCTGGAACGCCGGTCGACCTGCCCTCGTCCGATGAGATCGGCGACCGCCTTCTCGCACTCGTCGCCGAGGCTCGAACTGCCGGCATCGACCCCGAGCACGCCCTGCGCGACGCCGTACGCCGGGTCGCTCCGTGAGGCGCGTCTGCGCCATCCTCCTGACCCTCCTCCTCCCGGTCCTGGTCGCTTGCGACGACCAGCCGCCCGCGAGGAAGACTGCCGCCACGCCGACTGCGACGGCGGCGTCCGCGTCGCCGACGGACCCGCCGGTCGACCGGGTGGTGAAGACCCGGCTGCCGGCGAATCTCGCGGGCGTCCCGGTGGCAGGCATCGGCCTCCCCGCACGCTTGCCGACCGGGCGCGAGTCCATGCCGTCGTTGCTCGACGACCCGCCGGGCCGGGCCGTGATGAGCTACCGACCGGTCGAGCGCGAGGACGACCCCGAGGGCTGGACGGGGGAGACGACGTTCCTCCTCGGGGCCGACGGGGGGTGGCGCCGGTTGGCGCTCGCCGACCTCGGACTGGACGAGGCGTGGTGGCCGGGTACCGACATGTACGGCGCCGGTCAGGTCTCGCCCGACGGGCGCTGGTGGGCCTCGCACGCCGGCCCGAACGTCGCTGCTGCTCGATCTGAGGACGAGCGAGCACCGGCTCGATCCACCTGGGTGACGACAGGTCGGTCCGGTTCGTGCGATGGCTGCCGGACAGCCGGACGCTGCAGGCCTTCGCCAACCGGGCAGCGGGCAGTCTCGGGACGTCTAGCACCCACCTCGTGGACGTCAGGGGCGGGTCTCGGCGGTCGCCGTACGGTCGTCGGGCCGTCGGCCACGAGCCCGACGGCACCGCCGTGCGCTTCACGCCAACCCACCGGCTCCGGTGGTCACACGAGGGCGCCGCACCCATCAAGGAGCCGACGCCCGGTTTGAGGCACCTCCAGTCGCGGTCGTGGACGGTCGAGCACGGCGTCGAGCTGTCCGTCGTACCCGTCCTCCGTGAGAGGGCGATGCTGGACGACCTGCTCGCCATCGAGAGTCAGTCGATGACGCCCGTGGCGCGGCTGGTCAACCGCCGCGGTGGATTTGTCGGTGCCGGTGAGTCCCTCGGCATCACCTACGGCTGGCTCGACGCCGGCACGCTGCTGACGTCCACCTCGTCGTGGATCGTGACGTGGCAGCCACGCGTAGGGAGAGCTACGCCGGGTGGTGCGGACGCCGAGAGTTCCGCCGCACGTCTGGGCCGGCTGGGATGCGAGCTTCGCCCTCGACCTGCTGCGGGAGGGCTCTGGGCGATGAGTCTTGGGCAGGCTGCTGGTCTCCACATGTAACAGCCGAAACGAGGAGGACGTGATGTCCAGAGTTCAGTTCCCTTGCCTGTGGTTCGACGGCAACGCCGAGGAGGCGGCCGAGTTCTACGTCAGCCTGCTGCCGGACAGCCGCGTCACCAAGGTGTGGCGTACGCCGGCTGAGACACCGTCCGGACCTGAGGGCATGGTCCTGACGGTGGACTTCACGGTGGGCGGTCAGCCGTTCCAGGGACTCAACGGCGGATCCGACTTCACCTTCAACGAGGCCGTGTCGTTCGTCATCGAGTGCGACGACCAGGCCGAGGTCGACCGGTTGTGGGGGGCCCTCACGGCCGACGGCGGCGAGCCGGGTCCCTGCGGGTGGCTGAAGGATCGCTTCGGTTTGGGCTGGCAGGTCATACCGCGCCGCCTGAACGAGCTGCTCGACGATCCCGACGAGGGACGAGCCAGGCGGGCCATGGACGCGATGCTCAAGATGCACAAGATCGACGTCGCCGAGCTCGAGCACGCCGCTGACGCAGCCTGAGGGCGAGTCTCTGCACCGGGTTGGCTTGGACATACCCAGAACAGACGGTTGAGTGGAGGGTCCCCGGCACCTGGTGCCGGTGATCCTCCATCTAAGGCCGAAGCCGGCCAGGCCTCGACCTATCCGCCGGTCTGGGACCGCGTGCGATCCGGAAAGCGGTGGACCTCCTGCGGCCAGCCGACCGCAACCGCGATCCTGCCGGCCCAGTACCGCGCCTGGTCATCGTCGGGGACGTCGATGATCGCCAAGCCGCCGAAGTGCTCCTTGGTCTCGACGAACGGCCCGTCGGTGAAGAGGGGTGTACCGCTGCTCGGGTCGACGCTGCACACGACGGTCGACGCGTCCAGGCCGCCGTCGGAGAAGATGAAGACGCCCGCCTCCTCCATCTCGGCGCACACGGCCCTCCCGGCCTTGCCCCGCTCGCGCAGCTCGTCCAGGGTGAGGTCCGGCGTCCACTCGTCGTTGAAGGCGATCAGGTACTGCGCCATATCGAGCTCCTCTTCTCACCAGCAGCCCGGACGGCTGCCGCTCACCTGTTCCACGAACGGACTCGCGTCGATACGACACCGCGGCCACGAACAATTTCAAGCCATTCCGTTGTCCGCGAGCCAGCTGAAGCGTGCGTAGGCTCAGCACCGTGAGCAGGGCAGCTTGGGGAAGCGTGCTCTTCTTCATCGTCGCGCCGGGGGTGATGGCGGGGGCTGTGCCGTGGTTGATCACCCAGTACGACGATCCCGCGACCCCGGCCGCGGTGGTGCTCGGATCGCTGCTGGTGGCCGTCGGGCTGGCGGCACTGGTCGCCTGCTTCGTGCGGTTCGTGCGGGAGGGGCGCGGGACTCCGGCGCCGGTCGCGCCCACGCACGAGCTGGTCGTCGGCGGCCTGTACCGGTGGGTGCGAAACCCCATGTACCTCGCGGTGGCCGCGATCATCCTCGGCCAGGCGGTGATCTTCGCCAGTCTCGGGGTGTTGGTGTGGCTGGCGATCTTCGCTGTCGCGGTCGTCACCTTCGTGACGACGTACGAGGAGCCGACGCTGCGGGAGACACATGGCGAGTCGTACGACGCCTACCGCGCCGCCGTACCCGGCTGGTGGCCCCGTCTCACGCCGTGGCGGGACCGGGAGGCGTCTTGAAGCTTCTGTCGTCCGGTCGGCGTCTGGCCCGTGGCCCTGCGCGACCCGGGGCTACTGTGGCGCTATGGGAACACAGTGAAGCGCGTCATCCGGCTGGCCATCGTCGACGACTACGCGGTGGTGATTGCCGGTGTGGCGCAGTTCCTCGCGGACGAGCGCATCGACGTCGTCGAGACCGGTGCCTCGTTGCCGGTCATCACCGATGTCGACATCGTCCTCTACGACACCTTCGGCCAGATCCAGGGTGACGGCATCGACCTGGAGGACTTCGTCCGCGACAGCGGGGCGAAGGTGGTGATCTACAGCTGGAACCTCCAACCGGACCTGATCGAGCGAGCCCTGGCCGGCGGCGCCTCCGGCTACCTGTCCAAGGTGCTCACCGGACCCGAGGTGGTCGGGGCCCTCGAGCGGATCATGGACGGCGAGACCGTCGTCCTGGTCGGGGACAACGAGACGAGCGTCGGTGGGGTCGGCAACTGGCCGGGACGTTCGGCGGGGCTGTCGCCTCGTGAGGCGGAGGTCCTGGCGCTGATCACCCAGGGTCTGAGCAACCAGGAGATCGCCGACCGCGCGTACCTGAGCATCAACTCGGTCAAGACCTACATCCGCTCGGCGTACCGGAAGATCGGCGTCCAGCGGCGGACGCAGGCAGTGGTCTGGGGCATGGGACACGGCTTCCAGCCCGACACGGAGCGCACGATCGATCCCGCTCTGCGGCTGCGGCCGCCGGTCATCACGCGCGTGTAGGCAACTCATACAAGAGGCCTTGTGGAACCTCGGGGCCAGCGCCGACGCTAGGCGCATGCCCCGCAAGACCGCCGACGAGCGCCACCGGATCGAGCCCGACGCCACGCACGAGCTGATGGACGTGCTGGTCGCGCTCCACCACCCCACCCGACGCTGGCTGGTCGAGCTGTTGTGGGTGGAGGGCCCGGCGACCGTCGGGCGGCTCGCGGCACGCACGGGGCTCGCGGTGGGCAGCGTCAGTCACCACCTCAAGCCCCTGCACCAGCAGGGCTTCATCGAGCCGGCGCCGGACCTGGCGCGCGACACCCGCGAGAGCTGGTGGCGGGTCACCCCGCGCAACCTGAGCTGGAGCGCTGACGACTTCGAGCCCGACAGCCTGGGCAGGCGGGTGGCCGACCACGCAGAGGTGGAGAACTTCCGCTACCAGGTCCGCGCCACCCAGCAGTGGCTCAAGGAGATGCCTGACGCCCCCGTCGAGTGGCGCCGTGCCGCCGGAGCCACCGACTCCCTGGTCAACGCGACCGTCGAGCAGCTGGCCGACCTCCACCGCCGCCTGAGCGAGGTGCTCTCCGAGTGGAGCCGCGAGTGCATGGACGACGAGCAACAGCGCCCTGACGCCGTACGCCGTCACGTCCGCACCCTGATCCGCTGCTTCCCGAGCAAGCCGGTGCGGCCGTGACAGTCACGCCCGAGACCCGGCAACCGGAGCTGATCGGGGCGCCGCCCCCGCCCGTCAGGCGGGACCCGATGGTCATCGCCTGGCTCGTCGGTGTTGCCGTGTCGGCGTTCGGCGACTACGTCTGGGTCGTCGCCCTCGCGTGGACGGCGGTCCGTACCCTGGATCCGGCGCTCGCCGGTGCGGTGATCGGCGTCGAGATGTTCCCGCAGGCGGTGCTGATCCTGGTCGGCGGAGTGATCGCGGACCGGTGGGACCCACGCAGGGTCCTCATCGCGGGTGAGGTCGCCAGGGCAGTGGTGCTGGCGCTCGGCGCACTCGCCTGGCAGTCCGGGTACGACGGTGCGCCGACGCTGTTCGCGATGGCGCTGTGCTTCGGGGTGGTCGCTGGGCTCACCATCCCGTCGGGCATGGCCCTGGTCCGCCAGATCGTCAGCCCCGACGACTTCGGCACGGTGATGGGCTGGAACCAGGTCAGCGGCCGGGTGATGCGGCTGCTCGGTGCACCCGCCGGCGGCATCCTCGTCGCGTGGGGCGGCCCGGTCGCGGCCATGGTCGTCGACGCCGCGACGTTCGCGGTGATCGCCGTGGTGCTCGCCGTCGTGGTGCGGCCCCGGTACCGCCTGCCCCGCGCGGAGCACGCTCGCTGGCGCGACTCGTTCACCGATGGCATCGGCTACCTGCGTCGCAGCCCCACGGCCCGGACATTCGTGATCGGGCTGACCGCGCTCAATGTCTTCGTCAGCCCGGTGGTCGCGCTCGGCCTGGCGCTCCGGGTCGATGGCTCCGGTTGGGGACCGCACTGGCTGGGCATCGCCGACGCCGGGCTCGCTGCCGGCGCGATCGTCGGCAGCCTCGCGGCGATCCGCTGGCAACCGACGTACGCCGCGGGCAACGCCTTCCGGATCCTGGTCGTCCAGGGCGTCGCCCTGGCGCTCGTCGGGGTGCCGTTCATCCCCGTCGTGCTCGCCGCCATGTTCACCGTCGGCGTCACGGCGGGGATGGCGAGCGTGTGGCTGTCGGGAGCCTTCCTCAAGGCGATCGACCCGGCGTACACCGGACGCGTCTCGTCGGTCACCGCCCTCGGCGACATGACCCTGATGCCGTTGTCGATGCCGCTGCTCGGCGCGCTCGCCGGTGCCACGAGCGTGCTGTCATCGACGCTGGTCTTCGGGTTGTCGATGTCGCTGCTGTGCCTGTGGTTCGCGACGCGGAGGGTGATCGCCCAGCTGGTGTAGCACGGCTCACCTGATCCCGAACGTGTAGCGGGCGGCGACCTCCAGCACCATGCGGCCGTCCTCGTCGCGGCTCGACTCGAGGAGATCGGTGGCGCGCCGCATGATCTCGGGGTGCCGGGACTCGGGCGTCCGTCGCCACAGCCCGCCCATGGGCGTGGCCAGGGACCAGCGCCGCCACTCCTCGGCGTCCGCGAACGGGATCACGTACCTTGCGGTCTCGGTGCGGACGTCGGAGAACCCGGCGTCGGTCAGCATCCGCTCGACCTGGGCGTCGGTCCCGTAGCGACTGTCGGTGGGCAGCGGGTCCTCGGCGAACTCGTCGTACAGATCCACGAGCTTCGCCCACGTGCCGAACCACGGTTGGAAGGTCGCGACGCCGACGCGCCCGCCAGGTGCGGAGCAGGGCGTGCCAACGGGTCAGCGCTGCCGTCGGGTCGTCGAGGAAGAAGATCACCATCGACGAGGCGATGACGTCGTACGGCGGCGCGGGCGGCCGCGGGTCTGCGGCGTTGCTCTGGGTGACGTGGACGTGGGAGAGGTGCGCGGTGTCGTCGGAGAGCAGCCGCACCATGCCGGGGGCGAGGTCGAGGGCGTCCACGCGGCCGGTCGGGCCGACGGCGTCGGCGAGGGGGAGGGTGACCGCGCCGCGACCCGAGCCGATGTCGAGCGCCTTCTCGCCGGCTCGCACCCGCAGCCGTTCCACCAGACCCCGGGCCATCACCCCGAAGAACGGCACCCCGGTCTGGTCGTAGACCGGTGACAGCGTGTCGAACAGAGCGGCGTACGGCGTGATGGGCTCCTCCATGCCTGCCATCGTCCGTTGGCCGGACGCAGCCTGTCCACGGGCTGCACAGCGGTTGCCCCGGTGTACGGCACCAATAGGGTGAGGGCGACCGTCAAGATCCACCAGTTCGATCCATTTGGCCCAGGGAGACACACGTGGCATCCATCGAAGCTGTCGGCGCCCGCGAGATCCTCGACTCGCGCGGCAACCCCACCGTCGAGGTCGAGGTGCTGCTCGACGACGGTTCGTTCGGCCGCGCGGCCGTGCCGAGCGGCGCGTCGACGGGGCAGTTCGAGGCCGTCGAGCTGCGTGACGGCGGCGACCGCTACCTCGGCAAGGGCGTGCAGCAGGCCGTCGACGCGGTGATCCAGAAGATCGGCCCGGCCATCGAGGGTCTCGGTGCTGACGACCAGCGCGAGATCGACCAGGCGATGAACCAGCTCGACGGCACCCCCAACAAGGCCAACCTCGGCGCCAACGCCATCCTCGGCGCCTCGCTCGCCGTCGCCAAGGCCGCGGCCGAGTCGGCCGGGCTGCCGCTCTACCGCTACGTCGGCGGGCCCAACGCCTACCTGCTGCCGGTCCCGATGATGAACATCCTCAACGGTGGCGCCCACGCCGACTCCAACGTCGACGTCCAGGAGTTCATGATCGCGCCGATCGGCGCCCCGACCTTCGCCGAGGCGGTGCGCACCGGCGCCGAGGTCTACCACGCGCTCAAGTCGGTGCTGAAGCAGAAGGGCCTCTCGACCGGGCTCGGCGACGAGGGCGGCTTCGCGCCCGAGCCTCGACAGCAACCGGGCCGCGCTCGACCTGATCGGCGAGGCCGTCAGCGCCGCCGGCTTCTCCCTCGGCACCGACATCGCGCTGGCCATGGACGTCGCCGCGAGCGAGTTCCACGACAACGGCTCGTACGGCTTCGAGGGCGGCTCCAAGTCGAGCGACGAGATGGTCGCCTACTACACCGAGCTCTGTCGACGCCTACCCGATCGTCTCCATCGAGGACCCGCTCGACGAGGAGGACTGGGACGGCTGGAAGGCGATGACCGACGCCCTCGGCGGCCGCATCCAGATCGTCGGCGACGACCTGTTCGTCACCAACGTCGAGCGGCTGCAGCGCGGCATCGACACCGGCACCGCCAACGCGCTGCTGGTCAAGGTCAACCAGATCGGCTCGCTGACCGAGACCCTCGACTCCGTCGACCTGGCCCACCGCAACGGCATGCGCTGCATGATGAGCCACCGCTCGGGCGAGACCGAGGACATCACGATCGCCGACCTCGCCGTCGCCACCAACTGCGGCCAGATCAAGACCGGTGCTCCGGCCCGCTCCGACCGCGTCGCGAAGTACAACCAGCTGCTGCGCATCGAGGGCGAGCTGGGCGACGCGGCGAGGTACGCCGGAGCCGGCGCCTTCCCGCGTTTCCAGGGCTGATTCCAACGTCGGGTCCGGCAGACTCGACGCCATGCCCAGGCCGGACCGTCGTACGTCGCGCGCGCCCGCGGCGTCGCGACGCCCGGGTGCCGGTCGCAGGTCTCGACAAGCCCGACAGACGGGTGGGTCCGGTCCACGCTGCCGAGTCGAGCCTGTCGAGACCGCTCGGTCGGCCCCGGGCGCCACGCCGTCAGTGCGCGCGAGGTCGTGGCGGCCCGAGGCTGACCGGGCGCGCGGCCGTGCTGGTGCTGGTGCTCGCGGTGCTGACGGTCAGCTATGCGTCCTCCCTCAAGGCCTACCTCCAGCAGCGGCAGCACATCGCCGAGATCAAGGCCCAGATCGTGCAGAGCGAGGCCGACATCGACGCCCTGGAGCGGGAGAAGGCGCGCTGGCGCGACCCGGCCTACATCCAGACCCAGGCGCGGGCCCGCTTCGGCTACGTGATGCCGGGTGAGACGTCGTACGTCGTCCTCGACGCCGACGGCAAGCCCCTGGAGGCCCAGACCGCGCTGACGCCGAAGCAGGACGTGCTGGTCAAGGAGCCGACGGCGTGGTTCGAGACCGCGTGGGAGTCGGTGCTGCTCGCGGGCAACCCGCCGGCTCCGGAGGAGAAGCCGAAGCCGCTCGACCACATCGACGCCCCCAAGGCCTCCGACTAGGGGTCTTGCCGCACACCCCTCAATGACTTAATGTGTTAAGTCATTGAGTCTCTTAGCGGAGGTGCGATGTCCGGGATCGGCGATCGTCGAGCTGTTCGTCCTGTTCGCGGTGCTGCCGCTCCTCGGGTTGGTGGTCGCCGCCTACCTGCTGGCTACGGCGCGCCGTGCGGCCGTGATGGACGAGCAGCTGGCGCGGGCCCGCCGCCACCAGGTCGGCGTCTCGGTGCTGGCAGGGGCGGCCGCGCTCGTCACGATGCCGATGGGAGCCGCTCTCACTCCGTGGCTCGGCCAGAGCGCGGTGCTGCCCCTGCTGCCCTCGTTGATGGTCGTGGCGGCGTGCGTCGTGCTGTGGCTCGGCGAGGTCACCTTCCCTCGGCCCACTGGCCTGGTGCGGTCGACCGTGCTCAACCCCCGCGGGCTCGACAGCGTGTTGCCGAGCGGCTGGGTCCGGCTGGGCGTCGGGCTGGCGGCGTTCGACCTGCTGGTGTTCGCCACAGGTGTGCTGACGGCCGACGGCGGGCAGGCGATCACGTTCACCGACGGCGACCTGACGCACACCGCCACGCCCTATCCCGGCTATGCCTATGTCGTTCCTCAGCTCGCCGCCCTCGCCGTCGCCACTCTCGTGGCATGGGGCGTCTGTCGCTCTGCTACCAACCGACCGACCATCGCCTCCGACCTCGAAGGTGACGCCGTGTTGCGGCGCGCCAGCGGCGGCCGGGTGTTGCGATGGCTCGCCTGGGGTCTGGCCGCGACGGCGGCCGGCAACCTGCTCACCGCGGGGGCGTCGTGGCAGAGCGCCGCTCCGTCCGGTCAGGACTGGCCAGGGGCCGTCGCGTTCTTGCTCGGCTTGCTGATGGTGCTGCTGGCCATCGCGCTGCCGTTCGTCCCGGTGGCCCGCCTGTCACGCGAGCCTCGGCCCGTCGGGTTCGCGGCGGCCCGCTGATGCCGGTCAGCCTCACGCTCGACCTGCGTGCCGCCAGCCCGGCCTACGAGCAGGTCCGCGCACAGCTCGGCGGCCACATCCGCTCCGGCACGCTCGCTCCCGGCACCAAGCTGCCGGTGGTGCGGGCGCTGGCGAGCGACCTCGGCGTCGCCGTGAACACGATCGCCCGGGCCTACCAGGAGCTCGAACGCGAAGGCCTGGTCACCACGCGGCGACGGGTCGGGACGATCGTGTGCGACGTCGTCCCAGTCGTCCCCGACGATGTGAGCACAGCCGTCGGCCGGTTGGCCGACGCCGCGCTCGCCGCCGACCTGCCGGTCGACACGGTCCTCGACCTGGTTCGTGGCCGGCTGTCGCTAGGCTCCGCTGGGTGATCTCTGCCGACGACGAGAGCGCCGTCGCCGCTCAGCTCGGCCGGGAGCCGCGGGCCATCCACGGGGTCGGGCACCGCTGTCCGTGCGGGCTGCCCGACGTGGTCACCACGGAGCCGCGGCTGCCCGACGGGACGCCGTTCCCGACGACGTACTACCTGACCTGTCCGCGCGCGGCCTCCCTGATCGGCACCCTCGAGGGATCCGGGCCTGATGAAGGAGATGGAGGCTCAGGCTCGGTCAGGACGAGGCACTCGCGCAGGCGTACGCCGCGGCGCACGCTGCCTACCTCGCCGACCGGGCCGCGCTGGCCGAGGAAAAGGGATTCAGCGTTCCGGAGATCGAAGGCGTCTCCGCCGGGGGCATGCCGAACCGGGTGAAGTGCCTGCACGTGCTGGCCGCGCACTCCCTGGCCGCCGGACCCGGCGTCAACCCGCTCGGCGACGAGGTGCTCGACTCTCTCGGTGCCTGGTGGGAAGCGGGCCCCTGCATCGAGGCGACCAGTGTCTGAGACCGTCGCCGCCTTCGACTGCGGAACCAACACCATCAAGCTGCTGATCGGTGCGCTCCCGGACGTGGCGGTGCGAGAGTCCCGGATCGTCCGGCTGGGCCAGGGCGTCGACGCGACCGGCCGGCTGGCCGACGAGGCGCTGGTACGCGCGTTCGCGGCGATCGACGAGTACGCCGCGATGGTGGCCGGCCACATCCCGTCCCGAAGATGCGGTTCTGCGCGACCTCGGCCACGCGCGACTCTGCCAACGCGCAGGACTTCGCTCGACGGGGTGTTCGCTCGGCTCGGCGTCTGGCCCGAGGTGCTGTCGGGACAGGAGGAGGCCGCCCTCGCCTACGACGGCGCTGTCCGCAACCTGCGCACGTCGCCTGCCGAGCCGGTGCTGGTGATCGACATCGGCGGCGGGTCCACCGAGCTGATCCTCGGTGACGCGACGGGGCCCGTCGCGTCGCAGTCGATGGACATGGGCTCGGTGCGGATGCACGAGCGTTACCTGACCGCCGACCCGCCGGGTGCCGAAGCGGTCGCGGCCTGCGTGGCCGACATCGACGCCCACCTCGACGCCTGCCCGGTGCCCGTGGCCTCCGCAGCGACCGTCGTCGGCGTGGCCGGCACGGCGCTCTCGATCGTGGCCGGCGTCCTCGACCTGGCGACGTACGACAGGGCTCGTCATCGACCAGTCGGTGATCGCGACGGCCGACATCCATGCCTTCGTGGACCGCCTGGTGGCGATGCCGATCAGCGAGCGCCTCGAGTTCGGGTGGATGCACCCCGGTCGCGTCGACGTGCTCGGCGCGGGCGGGCTGATCCTGAGCCGGGTGCTGCGGCGCTGTCAGCCCCCGACGCTGGTCGCGTCGGAGGCCGACATCCTCGACGGCATCGCCTGGTCGATGGTGTGACGAGCGGGTCGGCGGGCGTCAGCGTTTCCGCTGGTCGTTCTTCTTGATGGTCAACCGTCACCGTCGACGGGTTGTCGAGCCGGACGCCGGACGAGGCGGCGACGAGCTGCAGCGTGATCGTCTCGCGACGCTCGGGTTCGCGGTCGCGCGAGGATCCTGACCGGGAAGGTCTTGACCGTCTCGCCCGGGCCGAAGGTGAGCGTGCCGCCGGTCACCGTGAAGTCCTTCCCCAGGGTCGCCGTGCTCGAGGTCAGGGCGTAGGCCACCGTGGCCGGCCGGGTCTGGTCGCCGAGGATGCGCACCGGCACGTTGATCACCTGGGGACGCTCGCGGACCTTCGCGGACGTCATGTCGATGACCACCTCGTCCTGGCTCATCCACGCGGCCCGGGCGCTGAGCCAGCTGCGCCAGGTAGGAGACCTCGCCGTCGAAGGTGTCGGCGTGCACGCTGCCGACCAGCTCGCTCTCGGTCGTCGTCGGCCAGATCGCCCAGTTGTTCAGGGCGGAGGAGCGGATCACGTTGGCGGCCACCGGGATCTCCGCGATCATCGCGTCGACGACGGGGCGCAGCTCGGCCCACCTCTGCTTCACGGCCGCCGTGAAGGCGGGGTCCTGGAACATCCGGTGGATCCAGTGGTCGCGGCCGTAGCGGGTGTAGTAGCCCTCGGTCCACGAGGTGCCGTTCCACTTGGTGCCGGCGCTCAGGTCGAAGTCCCACACCGGGCCCATCGCGATGTCGCCGCCGGGCGTCCACGTGAAGTGGACGCTGGAGAAGAAGTTCGAGTCCTGGTTGTGGAACAGCTCCTCCACGAGGTACCAGTCGATGAAGCTGTCGAGGTCGATGTGCGCCCGGTAGCCGAACTTGGGGTCGGCGAAGTTCTTGCCGTACAGCGCCTTCTCGAAGCGGTGGATCGCGCGTCCGGACGAGCTTGCGCTCGCTCTTCTCGAGCTCGTCGGGGTCCTTGTAGGAGATCGGGATGCCGTGCTCGGACCAGAAGCCGGGGTCACCCTGCCGCCGGAACCTGGAGTTGACCTCGAGGAGGTAGCTGTCGTCCGGCAGGTCCACTCGCTCGGTGCTCTGCTCGACCTGGTCGGTCAGCAGGTAGAGACCTTGGGGGACCCCGTTGAGCACGACGTCGACGAACCTGGTGCGGGGCGTCCAGGCGAGCCCGGACGACGACGCGAGGCCCATCGCGAGGTAGGTGCGGAGCGCGGTGCGGTCGGCATAGTTGGCGAGCAGCACCCACTCGTCGCGGGGCTCGGTGCCGAGCAGGGCCACGTCGTTGGCGAGCTTGATCTTGTAGGGCTTCTTCGGCCACATCCAGGTGGAGTTGCCGCGACCCCGGATCTCCATGATGTGGTTCACGCCGTCGAGCAGCATGACGCCGTTGACGTAGTCGTCGCGGCTGGTGATCGGGGCTCCGCCCTCGGTCGTGATGTAGACGGCGTACGGGCGCGCCGGGCACGTAGCGTTTCCGGGCGTCGGGGGAGCTGGCCGCCGGCGCCGCCGACTGCGGCCGGAGCCGTCACGATGACGACCGCGAGGCAGACGAGTGCGCCCACCGCTCGCCTCAGGTGTCGCGCTGCTTCTCCCACGAGCGTCCCCTCAGTTTCGGTGTCCCAGGTCGTCCGCGACGCAACCCGCGGTGTCGTTGGTGTGGTCATGCTAGTTGTGTGACGCTCCTGCCCCACCCATTGGTTCGCCAGTGTTTCGCCTCGCCCGTACCACCTGGCACCGGCTGGCCCGACGACCCGGCGACGCCGGACACCCCCGTCGCGCGCGCCGCTGACGACGTACGCCGGCTGGCCGCCACCGACGAGCTCGCCGAGCTGGACGCGCGAGTCTCTGTCTGCTCGGCCTGCCCGCGGCTGGTCGAGTGGCGCGAGTCGGTGGCTCACGAGGTAAGCGGGCGTCGTTCGCGGACCAGCCCTACTGGGGGCGGCCGATCGCCGGCTGGGGCGACCCCGAGCCGTCGGTGCTCATCGTCGGCCTGGCCCCGGCGGCCAACGGGGGAAACCGCACCGGCCGGGTGTTCACCGGCGACTCCTCGGGCGACTGGCTGTTCGCCTCGCTGCATCGTGTGGGGCTCGCCGTCCAGGCGACGAGCGAGCACGCCGGCGACGGGCAGCGCCTCGTCGGCGCGCGGATGGTGGCGACGGTGCGGTGCGCACCGCCGCTCAACAGGCCGACACCTGCGGAGCGTGACACCTGCCAGCCCTGGATCCGTCAGGAGATCCGGCTCGTCGAGCCGTGGCTGCGCGTGGTCGTCGCGCTGGGCGGGTTCGGCTGGGCCGGAGCCCTCGACGCACTGGCCGCCGCCGGGTACGTCGTACCGAGGCCGCGTCCGAAGTTCGGCCACGGCGCGGCTGTCTACGCTCGCCGGCCAGGACGACCGCTCCGTGCTGCTCCTCGGCTGCTACCACCCCAGCCAGCAGAACACCTTCACCGGCCGCCTCACCCCCGCCATGCTCGACGACGTCCTCGGGCGTGCCGCTGCGTTACGGCCCTAGCGTCATACGATCTGGTCGCCCGGGCGACCACAACGTATGACGTCCTGCGGCCCCCGTATCCCAACCGGTAGAGGAAGTCGCCTTAAAAGCGATCCAGTCTGGGTTCGAACCCCAGCGGGGGCACCGGGCCGTAGGTCCGTCGTCGGAGGGCTAGCCAGGACAGGTCTGCCGGAAGGGGCGGTCCCCGAAGTGGTCGGCCCACTCCTCCTCGGTGAAGTCGCGGCCGGCAACCCGACAGGCGAACTCGACCGCGTGATCAGGGCTGGTGTCCCACGCGTAGACCGCGCCCGCCCACAGCGGTGCGATCAGCACGGTGTCCCGTTCGTCGCTGAACGCCGCCTCCGTGACCAGTTGCGAGGTCACCACGCGGGCGAGAAGCTCACCCGTGCGGCCATCCCACAGCGCGTTCTTGTAGTCGAAGCCCGAGGTCAGCAGTCGCGAACCATCGGGCGAGTAGGTCAAGTCCACGATCTTGTCGTGGGCGGTCACCGGTTCGCGCACGGGTTCCTCGGTCGCGAGCTCGAGCACCATCAGCTCTCCTCCACGCCCCCGACGGCGACGTGTGTGCCGTCGGGCGAGGCCTCGATCGTGCTTGTGTCGAAACCGACATCGCGAACCGACACCACGTCGCCGCTCTGGAGGTCGACCCTCGCCCACTGCTGGCTGGAGCCGACCCAGAACCGAGTCGCGCTCTCGAAGCCCGTGAGTGCGACGGCTGTCCGGTTGTCGGGCCCGGCTGAGATCGCCCGGACCGGATCGTCGACTCGCACCGGCCGGCCCACGGGCGTGAGATCGGCCGAGTCGAGCATGGTCACCTGCCCCGAGAGCTCGCCGATGGCGAGGCGACTGCCGTCGGTGCTGTAGTCGAGGGCCGAGACGGACGTCCCTGCTGGCCGCGCGCGTGCGACCAGCCGACCGGTGCTGGCGTCCCACACTCGGATCTGGCCGTCGGTGGCGGCCGCGAAATGAACACCGTCCGGGTGCCACACCGCGTCCGCGCTCCGGCGGTATCCCGAGCCCTGCCTGACGGTGGCGGCGACCTCGCCCGTGGTCGCGTCGAAGAAGTCGATCCTGTCGCCCTTCGGATACGCAAGGAACCGGCCGTCGGGCGACGGTCGGACGTACGAGAGGTCGCCGAGCTTCAGTGGCGCGAAGGCCACCTGCCGCATGAAGCGTCGGTCACCGTCGACATCCCACTGGAGGAGGGCACCGTCGGAGCTGCTGGTGTAGAGGGTGGCCCCGGTCGCACCGAGGAAGGTGGACTCACTCGTGTCGCCGAGGGGAAGCCTGGCCAGCAGCTCTCCCGAGGCCACCTGCCAGACCAGGGCCTCACTCGAGGTGAAGTCCACCACCGCGACCCGGTGACCGTCGCTGGAGAAGCTCACCCGGAAGCCGTCGTCGTCGGCCTTCACCTTCATCTGTCGACGAATTTCTCCCGTCCGGGGGTCGAGCATGGCGACACCGCCCGTGCCGGACCCGGCCAGGTATCGCCCGGTGGGGCTCATGGCGAGGGTCTCCACCTCCTCGTCGGCCCCCTCCCAGGGCTCTGGCAGCTCCACCGCCCTGCCCGAAGCGAGGTCGTGGCGGACGAGAGGGTGGGCCGTGAACAGCGTCCGTCCGTGGGCGTCCAGGGCGAGGGAGACACCGTTCGAGTCGTCGAGCCGCAGACGTGCCACGGGGTGCTCAGGGGCGTCCAGGTCCCACACGAAGCCCCACGTGGGCGTGTGCGCACCCGTGGCAGGCGAGCGCGTGCTGTTACCCTCCCCCTTCACCCGCCACATGATCGAGGCGAGCCGGCGTCCGTCTTGGCTGAACGTGACTTCGTTGACCTGCCAGCGCCAACCACGGTCCCGCCGGGCTGCCTGGGCAGCTCAGCGAGGGTGCGCGCATCGAGCAACGCCACCGGCTCGCGCGTCGGCGCGGCCCGGCCGACCGCAAGGGTCTGACCGTCGGGGCTGAACCTGACCTGGCGACCTATCCAGTTGACGAACGAGGCCGATCCCGCCTGGAACTGCGCCAGCTGTTCGCCTGAGCCGACGTCGTACAACCTCACGTGGTTGGTGCTGTCGAAGGTCGCCACGGTGCTTTCGTCGGGGCTCACGTCGAACGAGAGGACCTCGGGCCCGGACATCTGGAGCGAGGCGATCAGCTCCGGGCGTCGGCCGATGGCGGCCAGCAGGCTGCTGCGGGTCTCTGGCGAGTCGTCCAGCCGTACGCCGGCAACGGCGAGCAGCATCGACTCGTCCATGTCGTCGGAGGTCAGCGCACTAGCCCCGACGCGCCGTGCCTCGGCGCTCGTCTCAGCCGCGGTTGCGGCCGCCGCGTTGCCCTCCGCCAGATCCCGCTGATGGAAGGCCGTCAGCCCGGCGGCCAGTGCGACCACGAGGAGGGCGACACCCACTGCGAGGACGGCGCGAAGACGGCGGATCAAGCGGGACTGTGCCTTTGCCCGCGCCTGCTCGGACCGGCGTTCGGACTGCTCGTTGAGGTCGGCGGCGTCGAGGAACGCGATCTCGACGGCGGTGAGCCTGGTGTCGGCGCGCTCGCGCCACTGCAGCGCCTGCGCCAGCCGCACCCCGCGGTAGAGCTCGCTGGGTGGGCGTCCGAGGGTGTCCCACCCGTCGGCGGCGGAGGTGAGGTGCTGCCTGATGCGCTGGCCCTCCATGTCCTCGTCCAACCAGGTCCGCAGCCGCGGCCAGGCGCGAGCGAGGGCCTCGTGGGCGATCTCGACGACCCCCGCATCACTGGTGACGAGGCGCGAGCCCACCAGCAGGTCGATCAGCTGCTGGTGGTCAGGCTCGGCGGAGAACAGCCTTCGCGGCAGCCGGGCGCGCACCGGTTCGCCCTGGGTGCCGGAGCTCACCAGCCGCAGCACCAGGTCGCGCAGGACCAGGCGCTGCTCGGGCCCGATGCCGGCGTACACCGCCTCCGCTGACTGGGCGACCGCCCCTCGGATCCCGCCCGAGGCGGTGTAGCCCTCGACGGTGAGCGTGTTGGCCTCGCGCCGCCTCCAGGTCTCCAGCAGCGCGTGGGACAACAGCGGGAGGGCGCCGGCGGTGCCGCTCACCTCTGAGACGAGCAGGTCGACGAGCCCGGGTTCGATGAGCAGGCCCGCCTGCCGAGCCGGTGCCTCGACCGCGGCGCGCAAGCCGTCCTCGGTCATCGCTCCGAGCAGGTAGAGGCTCCGCTCCACGAGCCGGGCGAAGCCCGGGTAGGCGGAGACATCCGCGAGCCGGTCGGCCCGCATCGCGACGACGAGCCGGCTCTGCTCGGACCAGCGGACCAGTCCGTCGAAGAAGGCCGCGCGGGCCCCCTCGTCAGGACTCAGCGCGAACACCTCCTCGCACTGGTCGACGACCAGCACCGCGCGTCCCGAGGGGCGTGGCAAGGTGGCGAGCGTCATCTCGGGGTCGTCGCCCGGGGTGATCACGGTGACCCGATGGCCCTGAAGCCGAAGCGCGGCGGCGATGCCGGCGCGGGCGAGAGACGACTTCCCGCTGCCCGACGGACCGACGACGGAGACCGCGCCGCGCTCGCGCAGGATGTCGAGGCAGGCGCGGACGTCGTCGTCCCGACCGAAGAAGGCTTCGTGGTCGTCGAGGTCGAACGGCAGCAGGCCGGGGTACGGGACAGGTACCCGTCGTGGGGACCGTCGCACCGGCAAGCAGGGACTCGTCCTGCCGGAGGATCGCCTCCTCCAGCGCGGCGAGCTCCGGGCCGGGGTCGATCCCGAGCTGCTCGGCGAGCACCCGCTTGACGCGGTTGACGGTCCGCAGTGCCTCGGTCTGCCGGCCTGCCTGGTACTGGGCCAGGGCCAGCAGCTGCCAGCGTCGCTCGCGCAGTGGCGCTTCCCTGACCATGGCCTCGGCCGTCGCGAGCACCTCGAGGTGCCGCCCCGTGCGCAGCGAGGCCTCGACGCGCAGCTCCTCCGCCTCCCTCCGCAGCTCCTCCAGACGCTCGGCCTCGATGCCGGCGAGGTTGAGGGCCTCCACGTCCTGGAACGGCGTGCCGCGCCACAGCCGAGCGCCTCGCCCAGCAGGTACGCCGCGCGCTCGGGCTCGCCGAGCGCCAACAGCTCGCGGCCCCGGACGACCTTGCGCTCGAACTGCCGGGAGTCGACCTCGTCCGGCGGCACGGCCAGCACGTAGCCCTGGGGTGAGGTGCGGATCACGTCGCTTCCGAGCGCCTGCCGGATCCGGAAGACACAGCCCTGGAGCGACTTGTGCGCCGACGGGGGAGGGTCCTCGCCCCAGACGGCCTCGGTCAGCAGGTCGTCCGACACCGGCTGACCGACGCGGATCGCCAGTGCGGTCAGGACCGCTCGGTCTCGTCGCCCGAAGGCCACGCCGTCGTCGCAGACCACGGGCCCCAGCACGCCGATGCCCATGCTGCGAACTGTCCGCCCAGCGGGTGACCCAGTCAACCGCAGGAGAACCACGGAGGAACCGGTTCCGCGGCGGAGCGCCCACCGGAGAACCATGGAGGAACCGCCGGTGCCACAACAGGGGGTGAGGCCGCGCTCGCCGGCTTGCCAGTCGAGGAGACAACCCATGAAGCACAGCACCACGCGCCAACACCAGATCAGACCCAACCGTCCCCGTGCCGCCATGCTCGCGGCTGGCACCCTCGCCGTGGCAGTGGTCCCCACGCTCGTGGGGGTGGGTGCTGCCGCGGCGTCGCCCTCCTTTGGGAGACCATCCACGAGGTCTACGACCCGGTCACCTTCGAGAACTTCTGCGGGGTCGCGGGACTGACAGTGGTCGCCGGTGGCTCGCTCGACTACCGCGAGAGGACGACGACACACGGCGTCGACGGCCTGCCCTACTACACCGAACACGTCACGTCCGCCGTCGACACCTGCACCAACCTGGACACCGGCGTGGTGCCACGAACACCGGCAAGTACAGGTTCAAGACCGTCGCGTCACTGACAACGCGGACGGAACGCTCACCATCGTCTACCAGTACACGATCGACACACGGGTCGCCGACCACGCGGCCTGGTGGTGGGGCACAACACCGGGCTCTACCGCTACGTCTCGGTCGTCGATCACGGCGGCACCCCGTCCGATCCCACGGACGACACGGCAGCTCGAGTCGTCCGACGTCAAGAAGACCGGCCTGGAGCCCGGCGCGTGCGCCGTGTTCGTGGCGATACTCACCTGAGGAGACGACATGTCCAGCAGAAGCAGAGATCGTGCGCGTCGCTTTCGGTGCCGTGCTCCTCTCGGCAGGCGTCGGCGTCGCGCCCGCGACCGCCGGCCACGGCGACGGTGGCAGCGAGGCGTGCAGCCAGCCTGCTCGCCTCGGGCCTGCAAGGCTCGTTCGGCAGCACCGTCGGCCCGGGCGGCGACCTGTACGTCGCCGAAGGGGCTGCCCGTCGTATCTCGCGTATCGATCCCGAGACGGGCACGAGTCACGACGTTCGCCAGCGGTCTTCCCGCTCAAGTCATCCCCGGCGCGGGTGCCGCCAGTGACGTCGCGTTCATCGACGGGACCGCCTACGTGCTGGTCCAGTTCATCGGCTCCTTCCTGGGCGGTCCCGATGAGGTGAACGGCATCTACCGGGTCGATGGCCCCACAGCTTCACCGTGGTCGCCGACATCGGCGCCTTCAACGTGGCGAACCCGCCCGACACCGACTTCGAAGCCCCGATCGGCGTGCAGACGTCCTTCCAGGCGTTCCGGGGCGGGTTCCTGGTCACCGACGGACACCTGAACCGGATGCTTCGCGTCACGCTCGACGGTGACATCTCCGTGGTCCGGGCTTTCGACAACGTCGTGCCGGTAGGGCTGGAGACCTGGGGCAACAGGATCTACCTGGCGCAGGCAGGTCCGCTTCCCCACCTTCCCGCGGACGGCAAGATCGTGTCGTTCACCGAGAAGTCGTCGACGACCACGGAGGTCGCCGCAGGAGGTCCGCTGCTGGTGGATGTGGAGCGTGGACGCGGCAACACGTTGTACGGCCTGGCCCAAGGGATCTGGCCACCCGGCACTTTTGCCGGGAACCCGGCCTTGCCGAACACCGGCCAGCTGCTCCGGGTCAACGGCGACGGCACCTTCACCGTCATCGCCGATGGCCTGAACCAGCCGAGCTCGATGGAGATCATCAAGGACACGGCGTACGTCGTCACCTTGAGCAATGAGATCTGGAAGTTCGAGGGCATCTCCTGACGATGGCTGGTCGTCTTCCCAGCAACCGGGCGTCGGCTCGCGCGGCGCCGTCGGGTGCTGTACCAATGGTCCATGACGTCCGTTGAGGTCGGCCGCGACACGGCCAAGCAACGGCAGGTCCGGGCCAGCCTCGAGGGGCTGATCGCGACGCTGTCGCCCGGCGAGCCGTTGCCGGTCGAGCGCGACCTCGCCCGCGACCTCGGTGTCGCCCGGATGACGCTGCGGCGTGCGGTCGACCAGCTGGTCGCCGAGCAGCGGCTGATCCGCCGCCAGGGCTCGGGCACCTTCGTGGCGCCGGCGAAGGTGACCCAGCGGCTGACCGCGACGTCGTTCTCGGCCGACATGCGAGCGCGCGGCCTGCGCCCGGGCGGGCACACCGCGTTCGCCCGGGTCTCGCCCGCGGGCATGATGCGGGCCGGCCTGCTCGGCGTGCCGCCACACGCCAACGTCCTGCACGTACGGCGGTTGCGCACCGCCGACGACCAGCCGATGGCACTGGAGGACCTGCACGTCCCGTGCGACGTGGCGCCCGGGCTGACCGGCCAGGACCTCGAGGACACCTCGTTCTACGAGCTGCTCGCCTCGCGCTACGGCACGCCGATCGTCGTCCGGCACCCAGACCGTCGAGCCGCACCTGACGTCGGCCGAGGAGGCCGACCTGCTGGGCGTCGAGGCGGGTGCGCCGGCGTTCCTCTTCGAGCGCACCTCTCGGGTGGCCGACGGGCGGATCGCCGAGTTCGTCCGGTCGATCTACCGCGGCGACCGCTACCGGATCGTCGTGGACATCTTCTCCAAGCAGTAGCGCCCCGGCCATTGACGAGCCGCGCAGGCGTGACAAGAATCGTCCTTAGATCTAGACCTATGGTCTCGTTTTGCGGTACCCACCTGGAAAGGGATCCATCCATGCATGCTCGGCGGCTTTCGTCGGGCCTGGCCGCGGGAGCGGTGAAGGGATGAGCATCGAGGCCCTCGCGCACGCGGCCGTGGTGACCGGCTTCGTCGGCCCGACCGTCCCCGACTGGCTCGCGCGGAGGATCGACGCCGGGCTCGGCGGGGTCTGCTGGTTCGCCCAGAACGTGGCGGACCACGACCAGGCCACCAAGCTCGCCGCCGAGCTGCACGGCCTCGGCCCGGTGCTGGTGATGTCCGACGAGGAGGGCGGTGACGTCACCCGTCTGGAGGCGGCGACCGGCTCGTCGTACCCGGCCCACGCTGCCCTCGGCGCACTCGACGACACCGAGGCAACCCGGCGCGTAGCAGCCGCCATGGGCGGCTTCCTTGCCCACGTGGGGATCGACGTCGCGCTCGCCCCGGTCGTCGACGTGAACGCGGACCCGCGCAACCCCGTCATCGGCACGCGCTCCTTCGGCGCCACCGCCGATCTGGTGGCGCGTCACGGCGCCGCGTTCGTGGCCGGGCTGCAGGGCGCGGGAGTCGCCGCGTGTGCCAAGCACTTTCCCGGGCACGGCTCGACGCACACCGACTCACACCTCGCGCTGCCGACCGTGCACGACCCGGTCGAGGTGCTTCTCGAGCGCGACCTGGCGCCGTTCCGGGCCGTGGTCGAGGCCGGTGTGCGCTGCGTGATGACCGCCCACGTGGTCTTCCCGGCGTACGACCCTGTCGACAAGGTGCCGGCCACGCTCAGCCCGGTGCTGATGGGGCTGTTGCGTCGCGAGCTGGCGTTCGACGGGGTGGTGATCACCGACGCCCTCGACATGAAGGCGATCTCGGCCACCGTCGGGCACGGTGAAGGCGCGGTGCGGTCGCTCGCCGCGGGCGCCGATCTGGTGTGCATCGGGAACCCGGGGTATCCCGAGGTCTACGACGCCGACGAGCGGCTGGCTGTCGTGGTCGACGCGATCGTTGCAGCAGTCGAGCAGCGTCGGCTCGGCATCGACCGACTCGAGGAGGCCGCGGCCCGCGTCTCTGCGCTGACCGACTGGCTCCGGCGCGAGCCGTCCGCGGAGGACGTGGACATCGACGACGTCGCAGCCCGCGTGGTCACCAGCCGCGGTGACGTGCGCGTCGGGAACCCGCGGGTCCTCGACCTCGGAGGCGCCGTGAACGTCGCGGCCGGCGATCGCGACCGGCACCTGCGCGAGGCGCTCGAACGCTCAGCCGAACACGTGGCCGGCGACGGCCGCCGGGTCGTCCTGGCCCGGCACCCGGACCAGCTCGCGGAGATCGCCGAGCTCGTGACCCGGCACCCTGATGCCGTCGTCGTCTGGTCGGGCATCGACATCGACGTCCCTGGTGAGAACGTCGTACTCACCCACGGCGGCGGCCGGGCCGTCGCCGAGGCCGCGGCCGACCTGATCTTGGGGAAGGTGTCGCGATGAGCCTGGTCGCCACCGTCGACCTCGGCAAGACGTCCTGCCGAGTCCGCCTCGTGCGCGACGGCAGCCCCATGCTCCGGGAAGCCACCGGAGTCTCCGATACCGCCGCGCACGAGGCCCTCGAGGCCGCAGACTGGCGCCCGAAGACCGCGCTCGTTGCGCTCCTCACGGGGGTGGACGTCGGGTCGGCTGCTCGTGCGCTGGACGCCGCGGGCGGACGGGCCCGCGTCGCGGTGACACAGCTGGGGCAGCGTCTGGACGGAGCGGGTTGATGCGGATCGTGGCGGTGGCATCGGGGACGTCAGCGGATGCGCTGGACATCGGCGTGGTCGACGTCGGGCTCGAGGGCAGCAGCGTGACGATGGGCATCGTCGGCACCGGTCAGGAGCCCTGGCCCGAGGACCTGCGCCAGGGTCTGCTCGGTCTGTTGCCCCCTGCGGCCACCACCGTCGGGGCGATCTGCCAGCTCGACCAGCTCATCGGCGTCGCCGTCGCCGACGCGGTCGGGCGCGTGGTCTCGCAGCTCGACCGGCCACCGCACCTGGTGGTGTCACCGGGGCAGACCGCCTTCCACGACGTCCGCGACGGCCGTTGCTACGGCACCCTCCAGCTGGGCCAGCCCGCGTGGGTCGCCGAGCGCACCGGCCTCCCGGTCGTCTCGGACCTGCGCGCCCGCGACGTCGCCGCCGGTGGCCACGGCGCGCCGCTCGCCAGCACGCTCGACGGGCTGTGGCTGGCCGGGCCGGGCGGACCGCGCGCGGCGCTCAACCTCGGCGGCATCGCCAACGTCTCGGTGGTGGCGGACGAAGGTCAGACCGTGAAGGCGTGGGACACCGGGCCTGCCAACTGCCTGCTCGACGTGGCGGCCCACCGGGTCACCGACGGCCGGCTGAACCACGACGTCGACGGGCACCTGGCCCGGCAGGGCGTCGTCCATGGCGACCTCCTCGCGCTGCTCCTCGAGCACCCGCACTTCAGCGAGCTGCCGCCCGTCTCCACCGGACGCGAGGCCTTCTCGGCCGGCTACCTCGACGACGTCCTCGCCCGCGTGCCCGAGATCTCGGGGCCCGACCTGCTCGCGACGCTCACCGAGCTGACCGTGCTCACGGTCACGCGTGCCATCGCGCCGTACGGCGTGACGGAGGTCGTCGTCTCCGGCGGGGGAGTGCGCAACCCGGCGCTGATGGAGGGGCTCCGGCGCAGCATCGAACCTGCCCCGCTCGTCACGAGCGACGAGCGCGGGATCCCGGCCGACGGGAAGGAGGTCGTGTTGTGGGCACTGTTGGGCTTCCTCACCTGGCACGGACTTGCGGGCGCGACCACCGCCACCGGCGCACGCGAGGCCCGCGTGCTCGGCCGCATCACGCCCGGCCTGGAGCCCCTGCGACTGCCCAAGCCGGCCTCGTGGCCGCCTCGACGACTCCGCGTCGTGGCTCCGGACGACCCGGGCCGGTACTCGGCAGAAGGAGTCTCATGACCAGTCGGACCCTCGGTGTCTCCGCGGCCCTCGTCGACGGCGAGCTGGTGAGCGGCGACGTCCGCCTCGACGGCGACGTCGTCGCGGAGGTCGGGCTGCCGCCCGCGTCGGGCGGCCGGATCGCGGCGCCCGGGCTGGTCGACCTGCAGGTCAACGGCTTCGCCGGCGTCGACCTGATGGCCGCCGACGTCGAGGACATGCGTGCCCTGGCGGCCGCGCTGCCGCCGTACGGGGTGACGGCGTTCCTGCCCACGCTGATCACGGCCGCGGCCGCTGACACCGACCGGACCCTGGACCGGCTCACCGAGGCCTTCGGGTCGTCGGGCAGTTCGGCGGGCACGCCGGGGGCGAGGTGCCTGGGGGTCCACCTCGAGGGTCCCTACCTCTCGCCCCGACGGCTCGGCACCCACCCGCCCGAGCATCGCCGCGACCCCGACTCGGAGGAGCTGGCCGGCTGGCGCCGGCGCGCCGACGTGGTGGCGGTGACGCTCGCACCCGAGCTTCCCGGCGCGCTCGACCTCGTCAAGAGCCTGGCCGCCGACGGGGTGCTCGTCTCGCTCGGGCACAGCGACGCGACCGCGCACGTTGCGGGGCTGGCGTTCGATGCCGGCGCACGCACCGTGACCCACCTGTTCAACGCGATGAGTCCGCTGCACCACCGCGAACCCGGGCTCCCAGGGGCCGCGCTGTCGCGGCCCGACGTCATCGTGCAGCTCGTCCTCGACGGGCACCACCTCGCGCCCGAGGTGGTACGAGTGGTGTGGGCAGCGGCGCGGGGCCGGATCGTCCTGGTCACCGACGCGACCGCCGCCGCCGGCCGCCCCGACGGTCGGTTCGCGCTCGGCGACGTGGCGCTCGACGTCACCGACGGCGCCGTCCGCAACAGCGACGGCACGCTGGCCGGCAGCGCCTTGACCCTTTCTGCGGCCGTCACCAACGCCTGCGAGCTGGGCATCGACCCCGCCGAGGCACTGCGGGCGGTCACCGCGACCCCCGCCGCGTTGGTCGGCCGCGACGACATCGGCGTGCTCCGGCCGGGGGTCCGGGCCGACATCGCGGTCTTCGGCGACGACCTGGTGCTGCGTGAGACGTTCCTGGCGGGGCAACCGGTCGGCCAGCCGATGGGCGAGCCCGTCTCGTGAGCCGCCCCCCATGAGCTTGCTGAGCGCCGAGATCGCGGAGCAGCCAGCGGTGCTCGCCCGGCTCCTCGACGCGCAGCTGCCGCGGATCGACGCCTGGCGCGCGGCGCTGCGCAGCGACGAGATCGACGGCCTCGTGGTGGTCGCCCGCGGCAGCTCCGACAACGCGGCGCGCTACGCGCAGTACCTCTGGTCCCTGCGGACCGGGCTCCCGGTCGCGCTCGCCACACCGAGCCTGCACACCGTGTACGGCGGCCGCATCGACGTCCGCGGCAAGGCGGTGGTGGCGCTTTCGCAGTCGGGCGCCTCGCCCGACGTCGTGGCGGTGCTCGCCGCGGCGCGCGACCAGGGCTCACCGGCCGTCGCGATCACCAACGCGCCCGACTCGCCACTGGCGCAGGCGGCGACCGACGTGCTCGACCTGTCCTGCGGCCCGGAGCGTTCGGTGGCCGCCACCAAGACCTACACGGCCTCCGTGCTGGCCGTGGCCGTGCTGGCGCTGGCGCTCGGAGACCCGGACGACGAGGCCGCTCAGGCGGCCGAGCTGGCCCTCGTACCCGAGGCCGTCGAGGCTGCGATCGACGGCAGCACCGGCCTCGGCGCGGCTGCCGAGGTGCTCGCGACGCCGCTGCGCGGGGTGGTGGTCGGCCGCGGGCTCAACCTCGGTACGGCCCACGAGGCGGCCCTCAAGCTCACGGAGCTGACCGGCTCGCTGATGGCGCCCTACTCCCCTGCCGACCTGCTGCACGGCCCGATCGCCGCTGTCGGGCCAGGCGTGCCGGTGCTGGCGCTGACGCCCGACGAGCCGGCCACCGCCAGCGTGCTCGAGGTCGCCGCCGAGGTGGTGCGTCGCGGGGCCCCGGTGGTGACGATCGGTCCGGCCGCGGTCTCCGGCCTGGACGCCGTACCCGTGCTGCTGCCGCCGCAGGCACGCGTCGCACCGTGGCTGACCCCGCTCCCGGCCGTCGTACCGGCGCAGCTGCTCGCGCAGCGGGTCGCAGAGGCCCGTGGGATCGACG
>CAWFEZ010000025.1:0-110141 GCA_963814935.1 uncultured Actinomycetota bacterium
TCCAGCGCGCGGGCGCGTACGCGAAGTACCCCGGCCTCAAGGTGCACGTCGACGCAGACCCGGCTGCCCAGAGCGTGCGGGTGCGGTTGACCGCGCCGCTGCACCTGCCGCTGAAGGTGCCGGGCGGGCAGGAGACCGCGCTGATCGGCGCGACGGGGGCCGCGGTGGTGGCGCTGGATGACTGAAATGGCGAATAACGCTAAGATGTACAAATGAGCGAGCTCACGGTGAGCGAAGCCCGCGCCCGGCTGGCAGATGTCGTGGACGAGGCGCGTGTCGGTCACGAGCCGGTCTACCTGACCCGGCGCGGGCGGCGCGTAGCCGCTGTGGTCGATGCTGTCCTACCTTGACTGGCTCATCGAGCTCGCCGAGGACTACGCGGACGTCGCAGCGGCCCGCGCCGCGCGCGACGAGATGGCGGAGACGGGCGAACAACCGGTGCCATGGGAGCAGGTCAAGGCCGATCTCGGACTGGCGTGACCGACGCGATCGAGGTGGCTCCCTCGGCGGCCCGGCAGCTTCGCAAGCTGGACGCTTCGGCGCGTCGCAGGATCCAGGCGGCCATCGAGCTGCTGGCCGAGGACCCCCGCCCTCCCAGGGCGCGCAAGCCGGTTGGCGGCGCTGGCGAGTGGCGCGTGCGCACTGGCGACTACCGGGTCGTCTACGAGATCCACGACGGTCGGCTCGTCGTCCTCGTCGTTGCTGCGGGCCACCGACGCGAGGTCTACGAGCGAGCTCGCCGTCCCGCCATCCGATCAGTCTGTCCCTTGATCGAGCGGACAGCCAGACGCGGGGGCGTGGTGACAATGGGCGCGTGATCACCCTCGAGACCGCTCGGACGCTCCGCGAGGCGATGCAGCGGGCGGAGGTGGTGTGGGTGCCGTCGCCGGGCGATCGGTTCCTGGTGCCCGACCGCGACTTCGAGGAGCCGTTCATCGTCAGCGAGATGGTGATCGAGGTACGCGACCTGCCGAGCGGGCGGTTGATCCGGTTCAACGGCACCACCGAGTGGGCGCTCGACAGCGTGCCCGCCGACGAGGTGCTGTGGATCCCGTGGGAGCACCAGTTGAGGGCGTTGCTGGGGGAGCGGTTCGCTGCGATGGAGCGGGTGCCTGGCGAGATCGAGGCGTACGCCGTCGTCCTCGCCGACGGCTCTCGGCACGTCGACGTCGACCCCGAGCGGGCCTACGCCCACGCGGTGCTCGCCGTTCTCTGAGGTGCGGCCGGGACGTCATACGTTCTGGTCGCTATCGCGACCAGAACGTATGACGTCCGGCCGACCACGAGGGATCGCAAGCAGGACGACGACGCCCGAGAGCGTGACGAGCGCCGACGCGACGTTCACGGCGAAGACCACCGACAGCACCTCGCCGAGCACGCCGCCGACCACGGCGCCGAGGAGGCTCGACAGCCAGATCGAAGCCTGGAGCGAGCCGAAGACGCGGCCGCGTACGTGCTCGGGCGTGCGTTCCTGGGCCAGCGTCTCGACGCCGACGGACGAGGCGACGGCGGTGACGCCGCCGATCGCGGAGAGCGCGATCGTCAGCCACAGCACGGGGATGTTGAACTTGAACACCAGCAGCACGCCCGCGACCACCGATCCCCAGCCCATCAGCTCCCGTGCCGGCACGCGACCTCCGATCGCGCCGACGGCCAGCGACCCGACGATGCCCGCGATCGACGATGTCATGGTCAGGATCGCGACCACGCCGACGCCCTCGTCGAGCACGTCGCGGATCCACGGCACATACAGCGGGTCGAGCATGGTGCCGCCGAAGGTCATCAGCCCGAAGACCACGAACAGCACGGCGATGGTGCGGTCGTCGCGTACCACCCGCAGGCCTGCCGTCCACTCGCGCCAGAAGTGCGGCTCCACGGGCTCGGCGCCGGGATCGGCCGGGCGCACAGGAACGACGATCGGCGCGACCAGCGCGGCGGCGACGACGAACGTCAGCGCGTCGACCACGACCACCGCATCCAGACCCCACCAGGAGAGCAGCGCCGCGCCCAGGGGTACGCCGGCCAGCCGGCCGAGCCGGTTGTTGAGCGCGTTCAGGGCGTTCGCCTGCACCAGGAGCTCGCCCGGCACCAGTGACGGCAGCAGCGCGGACTCGGCGGGCTGTGAGAACGCCGCGGCGGCCGACTGCAGCGCCGCGGCGACGTACACGACCCAGAGCCATCCCTCGCCGACCAGCAGCAGCGCAGCCACGACGGCCGCCTGGACGAGGTTGGCCACCACGAGGATGTGCTTGCGGTTCCAGCGGTCGGCGAAGACGCCGGTGAAGGAGCTGAGCAAGATCGCCGGCGCGAGCTCGGCCGCGGTCATCCCCGCGGTGGCGAGCGTGGAGCCGGTCGTGACGTAGACGTAGTAGGGCAGCGCGATCATCAGCACCCAGTCGCCGGCCGTCGAGATGAGGCCGGAGAACCACAGGAGGAAGAAGTCGCGCCGCCGCAGGACGGCGAGCACTGGCTCAGCCGATGGCTGGGACCGTCGACGTGGACGAGTCGCAGGGAGCGTGTCAGGAACACCGCGCTGACGACGGGAACTGCCGGCCGCACTGCCGAGGCTGACGATCTTGGCGTCGGCGCCGTCACGTACGACGTCGCGCACCGGCAGCAGCCGCAGCCTCGGGTCGCGCTTGAGCGCGCGACGCACCTCGGGCCGAGCCAGCGCGAGGCCGGACACCGACCCGCTCACCACCTCACCGCAGACATCACACTCGGCGTAGAACCCGTGCCGGCTCGACCAGCGCTCGACGTCGTCGCGGGTGTAGGGCCGGGCGCGGACGGGGCGGTCGCACCGCACACACGTGGGACTGGCCGAGTCCCAGTAGGCATGGGTCCACGCCGCGAGCCGCGCCTGGATCGCGCTCGGCCGGCGCACGTCGCCCACGAGCGCGGCGAACACCGGCGCGTCGAGCGGCAGCCGCGCGGACATCCCGTCGGGGTCGCACGTCGTGCACCGGAAGGCAACCTCGGTCGCGTCGTGTCTCAGCTCGATGCTCGCCCGGCCGCAGTCGGGACAGCGCAGCCGGGTCGGCCGCCAGCCCGCGTCGTCGCGTCGCGCCCAGCCCTCGGCGACCACCTCGTCGGCGAACCGGGTCTCGAGGAGGTAGCGCAGCCGCGCCCTCCCCCGGCTCACCCTCATCGAGACCGCGTCGGCCGACGTACCGATCCGCTCGGCGATCTCCGCGTGGCTGAGCTCGTCGACGTAGTGGCCGACCAGCGCCTCGCGAGTGGCCGCCGGAAGCAGGCCGAGCGCGCGGTCGAGCAGCTCGACAAGCTCCTCGCGCTCGAGCACGGTGTCGAGGTCTCGCGCCTCGCTGCCTTCTAGCTCTGCCTTCGGCACGGGCGACGACCCTCGCGCCCGCAGCCAGCGGCGGCAGAGGTTGCGGGCGATGGCGTTGAGCCACGACTCGGCGCCAGTGGGATCGGTCAGCCGGTCCTGCAGCCGCCACGCCTCGAGCATGGTCTCCTGGGCCAGGTCCTCGGCGGCGGAGGGATCGCCCACGACCGCTGTGCACAGCCGGACGAGGCGGGCACGCTGGGCCGGCGACCACAGGTGGTCACGAGTGGGTTCGGGCCGATCATGTGGCAGGGCGGTCAACGAGGGCTCCTTCGCGTGCAGGTGAGCATGCCACCCCCAGATCGCGTCAGGACCCTGCCGGCCAACGCCGTTTCACCAGGCAATCTGCGAGACGTCGGTGATCCTCCTGGGCGGTGCCTGCGGGGGTACGGCGACCGTCGGCGCGTGCAGTGACGCAAAGGTGAGCGACAGCAGCGTCTCGAGATCGGCGAGCGAGACCTCGAAGGTCGCGAACTCGTCGAGGCTGAACGAGAGCCGGAGCGGGTCGACCTCCTGGGCGAGCACGAAGCAGCGTGCGCTGAGCCGGCCGTCGAGCACGTAGACGACCACCTTCCAGTAGGCGCCCGGGATCAGCACGTCTCGATAGACGACATCGTCGTCGGTGAGCACCGGGCCGCCGAACAGGGTCAGCCGCCGGCGTTCGAGCCCGGCCTGCTCGAGCACGGCGTTCTCGAGCAGGCCCCAGACCCCGTCGAGCCCGGACTGGTTGAAGTCATTCATCTGTGGGGTGATGTTGGTGAAGAAGAAGGAGTCCTCGTTGGCGGCCTGCGCCTCGTCGAGGCTGCTCCACAGCAGGTCGGAGCGACGGGCGAGGTGACCGCGGTCGAGGTCGTTGCCGGCGTACACGTCCTCGCCGGTCTGGGCCTCGGCCGGCAGCCGCGGGTCGAGCCGGAAGTCGTTGGCGCGCGGGATCGACTCGCTGGGGAAGAGGGTCAGCCCGTCGATGTGCCAGCCCACCCAGCGCGCCAGCCGGCGTGAGGCGCTCATCGCCAGCGAGAAGTGGGTGTAGTCCCACCGGGTCGTGCCGTCCACGTCGAGCACGTCGTCGGCCACCGCACCGACCGGCACCGGGACGTCGACGCGTGGCCCGAGGAACTCCGCATCGAACACGCCTGAAGGCTCGCACACCGCTCTGACAAGGTGAGCACGTGAGCCAGTCCCTCGCCGCGGTCGCCGTGATCGGCGGCAGCGGCTTCTACGAGTTCCTTGACGACGCCGACCAGGTGCCGGTGGAGACGCCGTACGGCGCGCCCTCCGGCCACCTGACCGTGGGCGAGGTGGCCGGGGTGCGGGTCGCCTTCCTGGCGCGCCACGGCGAAGGACACCGCTACCCGCCCCACAAGATCAACTACCGCGCCAACCTCTGGGCGCTGCGGTCGGTCGGCGTCCGACAGGTGCTCGCGCCGTGCGCGGTCGGCGGGTTGCTGCCGAGCGTGGCGCCGGGCGACATCGTGGTCCCCGACCAGCTCGTCGACCGCACCAGCGGCCGGGTGCAGAGCTATGTCGAGCGGGGTGCGGTGCACGCGCCGTTCGCCGACCCCTACTGCGAACGGCTCTCGGCGGCCGTCGCCACCGCTGACCCGGCCGTCAAGCGGGGTGGCGCGATGGTCGTCATCGAGGGTCCGCGGTTCTCGACGCGGGCCGAGTCCGTCTCGTACGCCGCCGCCGGCTGGAGCCTGGTCAACATGACTGGCCACCCGGAGGCCGTGCTCGCCCGCGAGCTGCGGATGTGCTACTCGGCCCTCGCCCTGGTCACCGACATGGACGCCGGCGTCGAAGCCGGCGAAGGGGTCGGCCAGGCCGAGGTGTTCGCGATGTTCGCGGCCAACATCGAGCGGGTCAAGGCGATCCTCTCGAGCGTGCTGGCCGACCTCCCCTCGCCTGACGGGCTGCGCCTGCTCCGCCTGGGCCGACGGCCTCGAGCTCAGCTACGAGGTGCCCTGACGGTCACCTGGCCGCCGTACTTGTCGTGGTTTCCCTGAACTTGTCGTGGCTCGCTAGCCCCAACAAGTGAAGATTTCCCCGGTCGACCGGGGAAATCCCGCCGCCTCAGACGATGGGGAGGACGGTCCCGGGGGAGGGGTCGGGGGTGGAGCGGAGGCGACGGAGGCCGCGGTGGCGGGCGACGCGGACGGCGGTGGCCGAGATGCCGAGGGCGGTGGCGGTGGTGGCGATGTCGAGGCCGACCACCTCGAGGCAGGCGAGCACCTCGCGCTCACGCGGTGGCAGGCCCGAGAGCTTCCATCGCACCCAGGCCTGGTCGTCGACCTCGACCTGCGGCTCGCTGACAGGGGCGAGCTCGCTGAGGTCGGCAGGGTCGACACTGGAGGTGTGCCGCCGGCCGACGCGGCGGCGGTCGTTGGCAGCCAGGTTGCGCGCGATGCCGAACAGGTAGCCGGCGAACTCCGACGCTGTGCCCTCGAACCCGGCGATCTTCTGCGCGGCGGTCAGCCAGGCATCGGCGGCCAGGTCCTCGGGTGAGACGCCGGCATCGCCGCCGGCGATGGTGCGCAACCAGACGACGAGACGCCCGGCGTGGGCGCGGTAAAGCTCCCGCCAGGCGTCCTCGTCACCCGTCTTGGCCCGGCGGACCAGGTCGTCGTCACCCGCCACGCGGCCCCCCGTCCGTCATGGACCTCCCTGGGGCGACGGCTTCCCCGTCGGCGGCCGGTTGGTCGGACGCTGGGTCGGGCGGTCGAGCGGTCGGGTGAGCGGTCGGCTTGCGCGTCGGCGTCGCCGATTGCACTCCGCTCGGCGGGCCCGAGGGATGCGAGGTCGGCTTGCCCGTCGGGTGCGCGGGGGTGGGCAGGCCGGACGGCGGTCCGGTCGGATGACCGGTCGGCAGGTCGCTCGGCTTGCCGCTCGGTACGTCGGTCGGCGGGCCGGTGGGTCGGTCTGTCGGTCCTCCTGTCCCCTCCGTCGGGAGGTCCGATGGCCGACCCACCGGCGGCTCCGTCACCGAGTCGCCCCCGTTGTCCGTGGGGGAGGCCGGCACCGGTTCGGTCTCCTCGGACGGGCGGGGTTTCTCGTGGACGGGGTTCGGCAGGTGGAGTGGGCCGATCACGCCGGCGGCGTACGCGCCTCCGGTCGTGACCACGACGAGGCCGGCGGTGACCAGAAAGACGCGCCAGTCCCCGAGCCGACGACGCCGGGCCGGTGCGACGGAGAGTCGCGCTCCGGCCGCCAGGCGCCCCACGAGGGCGTCGTCAGGCTCGAGGACAGGCGTCTCGACCCGCAGCGAGCGGCGGGTGCTGGTCACGGTTCCTCCGGATCAGTGGGTCGGCGGGACGAGGATGTCACGGTTCGAGCGATGGTCTGAGTCGATCGAGCAAGTCACGACGGCCCCGGACCGGACGGGGACCAGAACCGGGGCCGCCGTGAGCTCAGGACCCGGCTGCGTCGCCGGGATGGAGGTGGGCTGCGAGACCCACGTGCATCCGTTACCTGTCGCGGGCTGGGCCTGGCGTTACATCGCGACCGAAGAAAGGTGCGAGCAGGCCGGCGGACCTGCTCGCTAGAGCGTCCCCGTGCCGCCGATGCGGCGGTAGACGGCCTGGGCGTACGCCAGCAGGTCCAGGGCCGTGGCCATCCGGATGGTCTCGCCGGTGTGCGTGCGCACCCGGTCGGCGAACCTGTGCAGGGCGGCTCGCAGCTTGGCGTTGCGTTGCGGGTCGATCAAGGCCTGGATGCCGTCCCAGCGTTGGTCGAGCCGGACGGCTTCCTTGCGCCCGATGCCGCCCGTCAGATCGGCCCGCCGCAGCACCTTGTGCATGGTCAGGTACCTGGCGGTGACATCGATGTTGGCGGTGACTCGTCCGTCGAAGCGTTCCGCCTTGGTCACGTACGTCGTGCCCCCGTCGCCGAGGCGCACCGGTGGGAACCGGTAGGAGTGACGGCTGCCGAAGGGGACGTCCAGCGAGACCACGGGCAAGTTGACCGAGGAGCCGTCCAGGTAGGCCCTCTGGCTCACATCGTCCGGGAGCCCGCGTTGGGCGAGGAAGATGACCGGGTCGACCCGCAGGGCCGCTTTGGCGTAGGCGATGTCGTAGTTGGCGTCGTGGGCCCCCGAGCACGTGACCGCGCCGACGTACTCACCCGGAGCGCCCACGGTCGCCGTGCACGTCGGCGGGGTGCGGCCAGGCTGGGACAGGGTGGCGTCACCATCGCCGTTGACCCAACCGTCGCCGTGCCAGGCAAACGCCGGGACGTCCCCCGATGCCACCACCACGTCGGCCGGCCTGATCGTCAGCGGGGCCGGGATGATGGCCTGGGTGCCGGCGGCGAACTTGATGCTGTAGTTGGGGTTCTCCACGCCAGAGGGCGTGATGGCGTAGTTGCCGACACCCGAGCCAGCCGGCGGCCCGGCGAAGGTCAGGCCGCTGATGTCGGCCTTCGTGTCGCCGTTGACGAGCCCGTCGTACGACGCCGTGAACGCCGGGCCAACGGCGCCGTAGACCTTGGTCTTGTCGTCGGCGGTGATGGTGAGCGGTGCCGGGGTGACGTGCTCGGTGCCAGTCACGTGGTCGACGGAGTAGTTCGGGATGCTCGCACCGGAGACGTGGATGGGATAGCTGCCGACGTCGGCGCCGGCCGGGGCGCCACCCTCGATCGTCAGGCCGGTCACGTCGCCCTCGTCGTCTCCCAGGACGAAGCCGTCGTACGACGCGGTGTAGGCGGCGGGCGCGTCCTCGCCGTACACGCGGGTCCGGTCGTCGGCCGTGATGGTCAGCGGCGCGGGCGTGATGGTCACGGTGCCCTTCGAGTAGAACATGTCGTAGTTCGGGTTGCTGGCTCCCGAGGCGTCGACGAAGTACTCGCCCACGTCGGCGTCGACAGGTGGCCCTTCTTCGAGGACGACGCCGGCGATGTCGTCCCTGGTGTCACCGTTGACCAGACCGTTGAACGCCCACGTGAACACGGGGTTGTCGGCGCCGTAGGACCTGGTGTGGTCGAGGACGACGACGGTGAGATTGGCGCGCTTGATCCTGAGCGTGCCGGGGACGTAGCTGATGTCGTAGTTGGGGTTGCTGGCTCCCGATGGCGTGATGGCGTAGTCGCCCACGTCGGCACCCGCGGGTGGCGCGTCGAACTGGAGCCCGGTGATGTCGTCAGGGGTGTCGCCGTTGACCAGGCGGGTGTACATCGCGGTGAACACGGGGTTCGCGGAGCCGTAGAACTTGTCCTCGAACCGGGGCCTGATGGTCAGCGGGGCCGGCGTGACGTCGAAGGTCCGCGCCACGGGGGACGCGGCGAGGAACATCGGCGGGTCCGCGGTCTGGTGGGCCGTGACCGTGCACTCGCCGACGCCGACGAGCTGGACCCCCTGCCCGGCATCCGTGGCCTGGCACACGGAGTCCGGGCCGGCGGTGTAGGTGATCGGCACACCCGAGAGCATGCTGCCCGTCGCCGGCGTCAGGTGGTCGCCGTAGGTCTGGTCGCCAACCGCAGGGAAGGTGATCTGCTGCGCACCCGTGACCTCGACGGTGAAGGTGTCGAAGTCGGTGCCGCCGCCCCAGTCGGACACCGCGATCGTCCCGTAGTAGATGCCGGGCTGGGTGTAGGTGTGCGTGGCCAGAAGGGACCAGTCCGTCCCGGGGAGCTTGAGCCGGGTGAGTGCTGGATCGAGGAAGGGGATGGAGTTCTCGCCGACCTTGGTCGTCCCCTCGTGCCCGTCGCCGTAGTTGATCGAGATGTTGAGGTCGTCCCTGAGGCCCGCGTCCCCGAGCACGCCCTGCAGGGTGACGGGGACCCCGACCGAGGCCTCGTTGTGGTGCAGCGCCGTGACGTGTGGTGCCACGTTGCCCACGTTGACCACGAACACCGTCGTGGCCGAGTGCCCGTGCTGGTCCGTGGCGGTCAGCTCGACCTTGGCCGGGCCGATGCTCTCCCACGTGTGCGTCGCAGTCTTCCCGGTCACCGGATCGGAGTACGACGGGGGCGCCGGCACGCCCTGGTCGTTGCGGACGCACTCGATCCAGCCGCACCCGAGGTGCTGGAACCGCCAGGTGTAGGTGAGGTTTCCGTCGGAGCTCCCGGGGGCGAAGTCCTCGGCGTCGAACGTCACGGGGCTGGCTTCGACGGGTTGGCTCGGGGCGTACGACGGCTGGCCGGTCGAGGACTGGAACTCCTCGACGGTGGCCGAGTAGCCCTTGCCGTCACTGCCGATGTAGTGGATCTCGTCGGACTTCCAGCAGGTGCCGTCGTCCTCGCACGTGTCGGAGTCGATCGTGGTCGTGTCGTCGTCGAACGAGGCTCCCATGAAGTGGTAGCCGGCGGCGTCGTGGTAGAGCCACGCGAACTGGGTGTCGCCGTCCCAGTCGACGTACTGCAGTCGCAACGTCTGCCGGCCGGCGCTGCCGTTGCCGATGATGAACCAGTTCCCGTGGAGCCTGACCGGCGCTCCACCCAGGGAGATGGTGGGGCTGGCCTGCGCGGGCTGACCCGCCGGCGCGCCCTGGGGGGACACCAGGAAGTGGGCATCCGTCGGTGTGGCCGGCGGGATCGGAGGCGGGTTGAGGCAGGGGGTGCGGTCGAGGGGGAAGACAAACACGTTCGTTGCTGCCCAGCGGGATGTACAGGAGCAGGTTCGGGTCGTAGCTGGAGGTCCAGGCGTTCGGCGGGATCCGCGAGTTGTCGCACGCCGCGACCGAGCGCGGGATCGGCATCGTCGCCCCGACGAACAGGTAGAAGAGGGTCTGCTGTCCTTCCGTCGTGGCCATCAAGGTGGCCGGATCGGTCTTGGCGTCGCGGCTGCCGACGACGAGCTGGGCGATCTTGCCGGGCAGCGCGGCATTGTCGAACACGCGGATCCCCTCGAGCACGGCGATCACGATGGCCAGGATGACCACCAGGACCGCACCCGCGATCGCGGCGCCCGCAGCACCGCTGGCGGCGATCGCCGGGACGAAGTTGGCCGAGGCCGACGCGGAGGCGGCCGCCCCCGCCGCCGCTGCCGCCTGGGCGGTCGCGCCGGCCGCCACCGCCGCCGCGGTGGCTGCGATGGAGGCGGCGGCCGCTGCCGAGGTGACCGCCGCGGCGCCGAACGCAAAGACCCAGATGGAGGCTCCGATCGCCGCGACGATCGCCGAGCTGAGGGCGGCAGCGAGGGCGGTGCCGACCGCGACGGCCGCGAACCCCGCGGCCAGCCCGATGTTGATGGCCTGAGCGGTCAGTGCGTCGTTGGTCGCGCCGGCGAGCGAGACCGTCCTGCCCCAGTCCACGAAGTCGTCGTAGGTCGGGGTCGGGATCGGGCAGCCAAAGATGCTCGTGCAGGCGCTGAAGCAGTTCGGCGAGAGCGAGCCGTCGTAGTCCTCACTGGTGTACGGCGCGGGTGGGGTGTAGCGGCAGTAGCCGCCGCGAGGGGTGTTGCGGGGGCTGTACGTGCGGGTGTCCTGGGCCAGGAAGGTCGTCAGCTCGCTCTCCGTCGCCGTCCGGGCCATCCACCAGTACTGGTTGACGTCGAGCCCGGCCCAGGTGGCGTACTCGGCGCCCGCCTGCAACGCCGCCTCCTGCGGCTGCACGGAGTCGAGCTGGGTCATCCAGTCCACAGCCAGCTGCTGGTCGGCGGTGCGTTCGCCGGCGGGTGTCTGGATGGCTTCGGCAATGAGACCCCACAGCGCCAGCTGGGAGTCCTCCCTCGCCCAGGTCAGCGCCGCGTCGTGGTCGCTCTCGGGCAGCTGGTGGTCGGCGAGGGTGTTGGCGACGGCCTTGTCCTCCAGCCGGCGCAATGCGGCGGCCCCCTCGGGCCCGGCCGCCGCGACCGCGCCCGGGTTGAGCAGCCCGGCGGGCGGCGGGAAGACCGGGCACTCCTGGCCCGATGCGCTGATCGTGCAGAGGTCCTTGATCTCCTGGCCGTCGAACACCGGCGGGTCGGCGTTCGCCGGCGCCGCGAGCGGCGACATCGGCGCGAAGGGCAGCAGCGCGAACGCGACGAGGAAGACGAACCACGCCAAGACGCGCGCCGACCCGGATCCGACCATGTGCCCATCCCCTACCCGAATGTGCAGCAGGCTACGCCCGTTTCCGCGTCCAGGGGAGGGTGAGCAGGGCCCAGATCCCGGCGACGATCGCGACCTCGGCCAGCACGTACCAGGGCCAGGGACCGAGGTAGTCGAGGACGGTGCCGTCGGGCTTCTCGTTGAAGTAGCCGTAGTTGGTGTCGAGCAGCGCGTTGACGGACATCGCAACGGCGACCCAGATCGCCGTCGCCAGCACCGCCCAACGGTACGAACGCCAGTCGGGGCCCTGCCTCAGCGTCAGCGTCGCGTAGACCGCTCCCCAGACCAGCAGCACGTGCTTGCCCCAGAAGGCGAAGAAGTTCGGGTCGGGAAACGCCTCGTCGAGGGTGGGCTGCACCAGCGCCTGCAGAGCAAGCGTCAGACCCCAGTAGTAGGTGAGCGCCAGGGCGAGCGGATGCCGCGTGAGCAGCGCCCACGCGACCGGGATCCAAGCGAAGTCGCACAGCTGAAGTGGCAGGTTGCCCTTGATGTCGCCATCGGTGAACTCCGTGACGGTCCCGATCAGGCCGAGGACGATGTTGCCGGCCGCGAGAGCGATGGCGAGGGGCCGCTCGACGGGTCGCCCGCGCACCAGGGGTCCGATCGCCAGCAGGACCACCACGCCGACGGCGAAGATCCCCAGCACAACCAGGTGGGAGGTGGACCACGGGTCGAACATGGGTGCGCCCGATCAGTCCGGCGTCAGCGCGCGGACGACGTACGCCGCCATCCGGCACTCGACGACACCCTCGCCGAGCCGGCGGGTCAGGGCGGAGGAGACGCGCGGCACCACGTCGGCGAGGTCGCCGCGCTCCTGGATCTCGAAGCGCAACGGAGTGCCGAGGCAGTAGCCCTCGGCCAGCACGGCGGCCGACGGGGCTCTCCCCGTCAGCTCGACCCGCTCCAGCTTCGCGACGGTGAGGCCGGCGGCCTGGACGTCGGCCCGGAGCCGGGTGGGGTCGGCGTACCCGTGCGGCACCCGGCGCAGGAAGTCAGGCGGGTCGTCGGGGAACAGCTCGGCCAGCGCGTCGATGACCGCGTTCTCGACCTCGTGGGTCTCGAGGGTGTCCCAGACGTTGAAGAGGAACGAGCCGCCCGGCGCCAGCACCCGGCGTACGTCGCGGTAGGCGCCGATCCGGTCGGGGAGGAACATCACCCCGAACTGGCAGACCACCAGGTCGAAGGAGTCGTCGGCGTAAGGGAGGTCCTGGGCGTCGGCCACCTGCCAGGTCGGGCCGGCGACATGGGTGGAGCCGTAGCGGACCATCGGCGGGTTGAGGTCGGTGGCCGTGATGTCGGCGTCGGGCAGGGCCTCCACCAGGCCGGCGGTGACGATGCCAGTGCCGGCGGCGAGCTCGAGCACCCGGGCGTTCGGGATGTCAAGCGCCCTGAGGGCGAGGTCGGCCGCGTAGGGCGCGAAGATTGCGAGCCCGAGGCACCGGTCGTAGACCTCGGGCATGGACTCGAGCCAGCTGGTGTCGGCGGCGTCCGTCGTCATGGATGAAGTGTGGCGGTCGTGGCAAGCGCTCGTTGGTTGAGGTGCGAGGAGCGCCAGCGACGAGCCTCGAAACCATCACGTCGGGATCGGAGGTTTCGAGGCTCGGGCCGCGGCCCTCGCACCTCAACCACCGATCCTGGGCCTAGCATCCGGATCGTGAACGACTTCCCCTACGCCGACCGGTTCGTGGTCAACCGAACGCTTCCTGACCGCGGGCGGCCGCGCGACCAGGTGCTCGCCGAGATGCGGGCGATGGCAGATGAGGAGGACGCCTTCTGGGAGACCGGCAAGGTCTCGGGGACGATGTACTGCGGCGACCACGACCACTACGACTTCCTCGGCGAGGCGTTCGGGATGTTCGCCCACGTCAACGCCCTGCAGCGCGACATGTGCCCGAGCCAGACCAAGTTCGAGGGCGAGGTCATCGCGATGGCCCTCGACCTGATGCACGCCGAGGCCGTCACCGACGGCCGGACAGGTGAGCAGCCGGCGGGGCTGGTGACGACCGGGGGAACCGGCTCGATCCTGCACGCGCTGATCGCCTACCGCGAGCACGCTCGTGAGATCCGAGGCGTGACGCGGCCCAACTTCGTGAAGCCCGAGACCGGCCACGCGGCGTTCGACAAGGGCTGCCACCTGTTCGGCATCGAGCTGCGGGTCGCGCCGGTCGACCCGAAGACCACCCTCGCCGACGTCGCTGCCGATGGCCGAGCTCGTCGACGACCAGACCATCGCGATCATGGGCTCGGCCGGCAACTACGCCTACGGCACCGTCGACCCGATCGCCGAGCTGGCGGCGCTGGCGCAGGAGCGCGGCGTGGGCATGCACGTCGACGCCTGCCTGGGCGGCTTCATCCTGCCCTTCGGCCAGGAGCTCGGCTTCCCGATCCCCGACTTCGACTTCCGCGTCCCGGGGGTGACGACGATCTCGGCCGACACCCACAAGTACGGCTACGCCTTCAAGGGCAGCTCCACGCTGCTGTTCCGCGACAAGGCTCTGCGGAAGGCGCAGTACTTCCATCTGCTCGACTGGAGCGGCGGCAAGTACATGTCGCCGGGCATGGAGGGCTCGCGTTCGGGCGGGCTGATCGCCAGCACCTGGGCGTCCATGGTCTCGCTCGGCCGCGACGGCTACCGCGAGCACGCCCGCGAGATCTTCGAGACCGCCGCGGCGATGATGGACGTCGTCAGGTCCCATCCCGAGCTGCGGATCATGGGCGAGGGGACGAGCGGCCCCCCGACCTTCTGCTTCTCCTTCACCTCCGACGACTTCGAGATCTACCACCTCGTCGACTTCCTGGGCCCGCGCGGCTGGCGGTTCAACGGCCAGCAGTACCCGAACGCGATCCACATGGCCGTCACCCGGCCGCAGACGCGTGCCGGGGTGGTCGAGGCGTTCGCGGCCGACCTGGCGGAGGCCGTCGCCGATGCGAAGGAGAAGGAGGCGGCGGGGGAGGAGGCCTTCGCCGGCGCGATCTACGGCGGCGTGGCCGGCGGCCTGGACCAGGCGACGTCCGACTTCATCGTCGCGGTGATGGACGACATGCTCGATCGCAGCAGGCCTCGCTGCCAGGACCGGTCGGCGTGAGTCGGAGCAGTCACTCCGGTCGATCGAGCGTAGGGTGGTGCTGCTTCCGACTCTGTCGTGCCTCCCGCGGGTGTGATCGAGTGACAGGAACTCATGCGAGAGGTCTCGGCGTGCTGAACTCGGGGATTCGAATCGTTCGAGCCGGGTCGGTGGTGGCTGTCGCCGCCATGGTCATGACCTTCCTCGTCGTGGGGGCCTCGAGCGCCCACCCCGAGCCGGCTCTCGTGAGTGCGGCGGGCTGCACCATCGTGGGCGGCCCCGGCCCCGACGTGCTCGAGGGCACGCCCGGCGACGACGTCATCTGTGGTCGAGGCGGTGACGACCTGCTGGTGGCCCGCGGTGGCGACGATGAGCTGCGCGGCGGCCGGGGTGACGACGAGCTGTCCGGTGGCGGGGGAGACGACCTGGCGCGTGGCGAGCAGGGTCAGGACGTCGTCAAGGGCGGCCCCGGCGACGACCGTCTCCGCGGCGGCAAGGGCAACGACCAGATGGACGGTCGCGATGCTGCCGAGTCCAGCGACTTCGTGCGGTGCGGTCCAGGCACGGCCGACCGCGCATTCGCCGACACGGGCGACGACGTGGTGTCCGGTTGTGAGGCGGTCAACCAGAACGACCCGCCCATCGGCATCGAGCTCGGGCCGGCCACTGTGGCGGAGAGCTCCCCGGTCGGCACCCTGGTGGGCACGCTCACGGCGAAGGATCCCGACGCGGGGGACAAGCATTCCTTCTCGCTGGTGGCGGGCCCGGGTTCCGGGGACAACGGCTTGTTCAAGATCCAGGGCAAGCGGCTGCTGACCGCGGGCGTCGTCGACTTCGAGGCGGACGCGAGCCTGTCCGTCCGGGTCCGCGCCCGCGACCTGGAGGGCGCGAGGTTCGCGACACGACTGACGGTCACGGTCACCGATCTCGCCGAGAACGCCGCCCCGGTGGCCGTCGACGACACGGGGACCACGCCCGAGGACACCGCACTCCTTCTTCCTGCCGCGGGTTCCAGCGGCCCGGTGGGCAACGACAAGGACGCCGACGGCGACGCGCTGACCGTGACCGCCGTCTCGGGTGCCGTCGGCGGTACGGCGACGATCACCGCCGGCACGATCACGTTCGCTCCGACCGCCGATCTCTGTGGCGTGGCCGCGGCACGGTTCGACTACACCGTCTCCGACGGTCACGGCGGCTCCGACTCGGGGCGGGTCACGGTCGAGGTCACCTGTGTGCCGGACGCCCCGACCGCAGCCGACGACGCGGTGACCCGCGCCGAGGACTCCGCGACCGACGCGGTAGCAGTGCTGGCCAACGACAGCGACGCCGACGGCGACCCGCTGGTCATCGGCTCGTTCACCCAGCCGGACCACGGGACTGTGGCGATCATCGGTGAGGGGTCAGGGCTGACCTACGTCCCCGACGCGGACTACTGCAACGACCCGGGCGCGGCGCCCGACGACACGTTCACCTACACACTGACCCCAGGCGGCGACAGCGCGACGGTGTCGGTCACCGTGACGTGCGTCGACGATCCGGCGACGCCGGTGGAGGACGCGGCAACGGTGGCCGAGGACAGCGGTGCGACGGCGATCAACGTATTGGCCAACGACCTGAACGCCGACGGTGGGCCGATCGCGATCGAAGCGGTGACCCAGCCGGCGAACGGGACGGTCGAGATCGCCGGTGGCGGCGCGGGGCTCACCTACGAGCCTGACCCGAACTTCTGCAGCGCGACGGCGGACACGTTCACCTACACGCTCTCCCCTGGTGGGCCGACGGCGACGGTGTCGGTGACGGTCACGTGTGTCGACGATCCGCCGACGGCCGTGGACGACACGCACACGGTGGTGGAGGAGAGCGGCGCGACGGCGATCGACGTACTGGCCAACGATGTCGATGCCGACGGCGGGTCGATGACCATCGAGTCGGTGACCCAGCCGGCGAACGGGACGGTGGCGATCACCGGAGCCGGCACGGGTCTGACCTACCAGCCGAACGCCGGCTTCTGCAGCACGACCGCGGACACGTTCACCTACACCCTCAACGGCGGTGACAGCGCCACGGTGGCGGTCACCGTCGAGTGTTTCGCACCGTTGATCTCGACCATTCTGTCCGCCACTCCCGCGGCGCCCGCGATCGGCCAGGCCTTCAGGTACGACTCGAGCTTGGCCAACACCGGCAACGTGCCACTCGATGGCATCACGATGATCTTCACCGTGCCGGTCCAGATGGCCATCGCCTCGGTGACGACCGGGACCTACACGGGCTTCTCGGAGTTCGCTGCCGGGGAGGGCGCGCGGGTCTCGTATGAGAAGAACACCGCTCCCGGCGTCTTCACGCTGTGGGGTTCGTCGCCGAACACCACGACCAACACCACGTTGTCCCACCCGCCGCCCGGTCTGGGGGCAGGCGAGTACGTCACCCGCGTGCGCTGGGAGTACGGCCAGGCGGCGCCTGGCGCCACCGCCACCAACGTCCCCCGGGTCGACGGGCAGATCACCAATCCGGACCGTGTCGGCAACCCCGTCACGACGGCCACGTCGATCCAGGCCCACGTCCAGGTGAACGGCGCCTACACCGCCGGCCCGACGAACGTGACCGACAGCGACACCTACAACTTCAACCCCAGCCCGCCCGGCTTGCCCTAGTCCGATCACGGACGACGGGGCCGGCGATCCGCAGATCCGGCCGTTCTCGGTCTGCCGACGCCAGCGCCGCACGACAAAGTCCAGTCCAGCCCCTGGCACGGCCCGGCTCCCGGTGTGACAATTCTCGGCATGCGGGCCGGGGTCTCGGGCGCGCGTCAACCTCGGGCGGTCCGGCGGAGGGCGGCGTTCGCCACGTTCTTGGGGTTGGTGCTCTCGGCGACCACGTTCGCGTTCGTCCAGCCGCCCGCCAACGCCGCCCTGGTCACGCTGTTCTCCAACATCGTCGGCCCCCAGACCGTCACCGGCGCCGACTCGGTGCCGGTTGGTCCGGTCGACGGGTTCGGCGACTTCCGAGCAGCCATGCCCTTCACGCCGACGGTCTCCGGCCCTGCCCAGCTGTTGAGCATCCGCGGCCGCTGCGTGGGCCTGGCGTGCGCCAACATCGGCACGGTGTCGATCCAGGCCGATGTCGCCGGCAAGCCGAGTGGGGTGGACCTGGGCACCATGGGCTTCTACCTCCTCGAGGCGACCGAGGGCGCGTGGCGGGTCAAGCTGGAGGGCAACCCCACGGGCGGCACGTTCCGGCTCCGCTACACCCAGGCCGGCACGATGACCACCACCGTGCCGATCGTCTGGAACGCCAAGCACCCCAAGCCACCCGGCTTCGCGTCGTTCGAGTACCTCCAGACGGTCCTCGACTACTCCTTCGGCGGCCAGGTGCTGACCAACGGTCAGTTCCCCGCCAACGCCGCCGTCATCCGCGGCCTGGGCAGCGGGACCCTCCAGGCGGTCGACGTCCAGCTGACCGGGGGCGACGAGCCGACCGTGTCGGTCACCCAGCCGCAGATCGAGCAGGAGTGCGGGACGCTGAGCCCGCAGCCGCAGCTGACCGCCGGGACGAAGTACTGGGCCGTGATGTCGGCCCAGGACTCCGTCGGCTGGGACGCCTGGACCAACACGCCCGGCGGCGTGCAGGAGAGCGTGGACGGCAGCGCCTGGCAGCCGGCGTTCGTCAACAAGACGCTGGCGCTGCGCATCGACACGGGGGCCGACCAGTGTCTCCCGGTGGCGGTGCCCAACCCGGATCCCGGCACGACGCTGGGCGACATGTACGTGCGCACGGGCGCCCAGACCTTCAACACCGTGACGATCACCAACACGGGTGTGGCGCCACTGACGCTCGGCCGGGTGGGTTTCTCGGGTCCGGACGCCGGAGTGTTCTCGGTCAAGGACCTCGAGCCAGGACCGCTCGCCCAGCCGATGAAGTTCCCCCGGAACCTGGGCGTCGAGAGCCTCGACATCCTCTACGTGACGTGCACCGGCGGGACGACCGAACGTTTCTACCGCGCCACGATGACGGTGCAGACCAGCGATCCCGACGTCCCCTCGGTCAGCTACCCGGTCGAGTGCCTGGTCGACAACACTCCGCCGACCGTGGCGTTCAACCAGGGCCTGCCGGACGGCGAGGCCGGCTGGTGGCGGACGAGCCCCGTGACGCTCGGCATCAACGGACTCGACCCGGAGTCCGGCAACCGCGTGACCCTGATCTCGTGCGGCGACGACAACGCCGACGGTCCGATGTCGCCGGCCGAGGTGTTCGGCAGCGCGATGTCGTCCTCCGTGGCGGGAGAAGGCACCCACCACATCGGCTGCATCGCCCGCGACGTGGCGAAGAACCAGTCCGGGACCTTCGCGACCACCGTGAAGATCGACTCCCGGCCACCCAGCGCACTGCCTGCTGTCACGCCCGTGGCCAACGGCTTCGGCTGGCACAACAGCACACCCGTCAGCGTGGCCTTCGACTGCGAGGACCTCACACCGGGCTCAGGGGTGGCCACCGGGGCGACCGGGGGCGCCACGGTCAGCGGGGAGACGGCGGGCACCGCCGTGGTGTCCGGCGGCTGCACGGACATCGCCGGCAACGTCGCGACGCCCACCACCGTCAACGTCAAGATCGACACGACGAACCCGGTGCTCGGCTCTCCTGTGGTGACGCCGGCCCCCAACGCCGCAGGCTGGAACAGCTCAGCCCTCAGCGTCTCGTTCCCGTGCGCGGACGCCGGCACCGTCCAGTCCGGCATCAACGTCTCCCCGCCCGATGTGACGGTGGACGACGAGACGGCCGGCCGAGAGATCGTCTCGAGCGGCCGCTGCGCCGACCGCGCCGGCAACGACGATGCGACGAGCGCTTCGGTGGTCGTCAAGGTCGACCTCACCGATCCGACGACGAGCCTGGACAGCGTCCCGGCGGCCATCACGCAGGACACCACCGCAGTGCTCGGCTACTCGGCGGACGACGAGCTCTCCGGGGTTGCCGGCTTCGAGTGCCGGCTCGACGGTGCGCCGTACGCCGCGTGCCCGGACGGCCAGCAGTCGTACGACGACCTGCCCGACGGTGCCCACAGCTTCGACGTCCGCGCCGTCGACGCCGCCGGCCACCTCGACGGGTCGCCTGCCAGCACCACGTGGACGGTCGACACCCTGGGACCAGACACCGACCTGGAGTCCGGCCCTCCGTCCGTGACGAGCTCCACGTCCGCGGACTTCACCTACAGCGCGGACGCCCTGGGTGGGACCGACGCCGACGAGTTCGCGTGCAGTCTCGACGGCGCCGACTTCACCAGCTGCCCGGACGACGGCACGGGCTACGACGGGTTGGCCGCGGGGCAGCACGTGTTCCAGGTGCGCGCAGTCGACGCAGCCGGCAACCCGGACGCCACGCCCGCCCTCGCGAGCTGGACGATCGACCTGACGGCACCAGCCACGAAGATCACCGCGTCACCGCCGCCGTTCACGGCGGCGACCGACGCGAGCTTCGCCTTCTCAGCCGTCGACGTCGGCGGCTCGACGGTGGCGGCGTACGAGTGCCGTGTGGACGACGACGCTTTCGCGCCGTGCACCAGCCCGGCCGACTTCTCCGGGCTAGCCCTCGGGGAGCACACGTTCGAGGTGCGCGCCACCGACGCGGTCGGCAACATCGAGGCCACCCCCGCGTCGTTGTCATGGACCGTCAGCAACTTCTTCGCGGCTGCCGACGACATCTCCGGACTCGAGGACACGTCGAGCACGGTGGACGTCCTCGGCAACGACGTGACGCCGCAGGGCGCCCCCGTCACGGTCGCCCTCGCCGCACCGCAGTCGACCCGGGGCGGGACTCTCACCGTCAACGAGTATGGGGAAGTCATCTACGCTCCGCCAGAGAACTACAACGGGCTCGACTCGTTCGACTACACCGTCAGGTCCGGGGGCGTGACGACCGACCCCGTGACGGTGACGGTCCACGTCACGGCCGTCAACGACGCGCCGTCGTTCCACGAGCGGTGGGATCGTCGTGACCACCGGGCCGGCCGCCTACCAGCAGGCCTGGGCCTCGGCTCTCCGTCCGGGACCGGCAGATGAGACCAACCAGGTGCTCCACTTCGAGCTGGGTGGCCCGTCCGTGCCCGGGCTCTTCGCATCTGGTCCGCAGATCTCCCCGACGGGCGTCCTGTCCTTCACGCCCGCGCCCGGGGCCCAAGGCACCGCGGTCGTCCCGGTCCGCCTCGTCGACGACGGCGGCACGGCCAACGGCGGTCACGACACCTCCACGGGGCAGCTGACGATCACGATCGACAACGCCGACGCCCCGCCGAGCATCGCGCTGCTTCGCCGTCTCCACTTCGCCGACGGCCGAGGGACGCTCTCGCTGCTGCTGGGTGACGACGACCCGGCCGGCGACCTCGACCTGACCGGCACGGCGTCCCGCGGCGGGGTGGACCTCCTGGTCGACGGCCAGGGCGCCCACCGCACGGTGATCTTCTCCGGCCTCGCGCCGGTACGCGGACGTTCGTCACCTTGCGGGTGTCCGACGGCGTCACCACCTCGTCGCTGCGTCTCCGCGTCGCGCGGGGCACCTCCGGCACCGACACCCTGCGGGGGAGGGACGGGGTGGACGTGCTCCTCGGTCGCGGCGGTGACGACCGGGTCCTGGGCGCCTCGAGCGCCGACCTGCTGTCGGGCGGCAGCGGCGACGACGTCGTCCGCGGCGGCCCCGGCGACGACCTGCTGCGCGGTGGACCGGGCCAGGACCACTTGGTCGGCGGCACCGGCGACGACCTCCTGCTCGGGGGCCCCGGCCAGGACGAACAGTCCAGCGCGGCCGCTCGCCGTACGTCGGCACATGACCCGGAAGCGCGCCTGTGGCGTCGGCTTCGGCGGACCCCCATCCCGTCGACCACCGCGCGGAGCCGAGGCCCTTCTCCCCTAGAGTCCGTCCGTGGCGGTGACCGGCAGCGACCTCGTCCTGGCCGTCGACCTCGGCACCGGCGGCCCCAAGGTCGGCTTCGTCACCGTTCACGGCGAGGTGCTCTGGTGGGAGCACGCGTCGGTGCCGACCGTCGTCGGCGACGGGGGCGCCCGGACCCAGGACGCCGAGCACTGGTGGACGGTGATCTGCGAGTCCGTACGCCGCGGGGTCGCCGCCGTTGACGCCTCACGGGTGGTGGCCGTCAGCGTCACCGGGCAGTGGGCGAGCACGGTGCCGGTCGACGAGGCGGGCCACCCCGTGGGGCCGTGCGTGCTCTGGAGCGACACGCGCGGGGCGCCGTACTCGCGGGCGGCGGTCGGTGGCCCCGTCTCCGGCTACGCGCCCAAGGCGCTTGCGACGTGGCTTCGTCGCAGCGGCGGGGTCCCGGACACGTCCGGCTCGGACCCCGTCGGGCACATGCTCTTCCTCCAACACGAGTGTCCCGAGGTCCTGGCCCGGGCCAGGTGGCTGCTCGAGCCCGTCGACTACCTGACCATGCGGTTCACGGGCATGCCCGCGGCTACGCTCGCGTCGATGACCGGGGCCTGGCTCACCGACATCCGTTCTCTCGGGACGCTCGACTACGACGACGTACTCGTCCGCGCAGCAGGCGTGGACGGGTCGCTCCTGCCGCCCCTGGTCGCCACGGGTTCGGTCCTCGGTCCGGTGCTGCCCGAGGTGGCGACGGTTCTCGGGATCCCGGCAACCGCCGTGGCCGTCACGGGTCTGCCCGACCTGCACGCGGCTGTCGTCGGCGCCGGCGCGGTCGAGCTCGGCCAGCCGCACGCCTCGATCGGCACCACGGCCTGGATCAGCGCGCCGGTCCCGCGCAAGAAGACCGACGTGCTCCGGCGGCAGGCGAGCGTGCCGGGCCTCGACAACGCGTCGTACCTGCTCGCCAACAACCAGGACTCCGCCGGCCGCAACCTCCAGTGGTGGCGCGACACCGTCGCCCCCGACGTCTCCTACGAAGCGCTGCTGGCCGAGGCTGCTGCGACGCCGCCGGGTGCCGGGGGAGTGGTCTTCACCCCGTGGCTGACCGGCGAGCGGTCGCCGATCGACGACCGCCGGGCGCGGGCGGGCTTCCACGGCATCGGCGAGACGACCATCCGCGGAGACCTGACGCGCGCCGTGCTGGAGGGCGTCGCACTGAACGCGAACTGGCTGCTCGGTGCCGCCGAGAGGTTCGTCGGCTCGCGCCTCGACGACATCCGGCTCGTCGGTGGGGGAGCCCGGTCGGACCTGTGGTGCCAGGTGCTGGCCGACGTCACCGACCGGACCATCGTGCGCGTCACCGACCCGTGGCTGGCCGGGCTTCGCGGCTCCGCCTTGTTCGCGGCGCTGGCGCTCGGCCGGGTCGAGCGGTCCGAGGTTCGCGGGCTGGTGCCCACCGACCCGCCGTTCCGTCCCGACCCGCGGCACCGGGCGACGTACGACGCCCTGGCGCGCGAGCTGCCGAAGCTGTACGCCGCCCAGCGGGGCTTCTTCCGGCGCCGCGGGGAGCGCCGACAGTTGGCGTGACTACGTCGCTGCCGGATCCCCCGTCTTGAGGCAGATCAGGCGCATCTTGAAGAAGGGGACGGAGTCGTCCTTCTCGTAGTGCACCTTCACCCAGGAGTTGAGGTCCTTGGCGGCTTTCATGCACTGGTCCGTCACGTCGGGGCACCACGATGACGACGACCCGAGCCAGGTCTCGTTCTCCTGGTTGGCCTTGGTGATGAACCCTTCGCAGAGCAGCTTCGAGCCACTCTTGTTGGTCCCAGGGACGATGTTGAGCGCTCCCTGGTCGACCTCGTCGGGGTGCAACAGGAACACGAGGTGACCGTCCGGGACGCTCGGGTCGTGGATCCAGGCGTTGGCCGAGGCGGAGAGCAACGTGATCAGCGCACCTGCTGTTGCGATGGCAATGAGCGAGAGACGGGCGATGCCGCGGGGGAGGGACATGCTGTTCCTTGGGCGAGTAGTTGCCGTTACCTAAGGAAATTCTGCGGGCGGGTGGTCAGTCGGTCTGTTCGCTCGCTGACGCTCGACGGGATTCGCCGACAACCTGCGGCGGCCCGGCCGGCGCCACGGGCGACGTACGACGAACTGGGCCGGGAGCTGCCCCGGCCGTACGCCGCCCAGCGCGGTTCTCAGGGCGCCAGGTAGGCCCAGACGTACCGGAACTCCATGGTCCCGGCGGCGGCGGACACGACGTAGACGTAGAACCCGTTCGACTCGGCCGCATCGCCGCTGATCGCGGTGCCCGGGTAGGCTGACCCTGGTTCGCAGCGACGTTCTCGTTGTCGGTCGACACCGGGTAGACGCACGGCGTCGCGGCCTGGGATCGCGTTGCCGGAGGTCCCGGTGCACAGCGCTGCTGTCTCCTCGAGGCGGGCCTCGTGACGGCTCGAGAGGTTGCGCGGGGCCTCCCGGCTCAGCGCAGGATGGCGTGCGCGAAGTGTCTTCTTCCTCGCTTGTTCGCTAGTCGGCTGGCTGACGGTTCTGGCCGCGACACCGCGAGAGATTCGCTGCGGGCTTCCCGGGCCCCGTAGCCTTGATCCTTGTGGCAGGCACCCGACTTCGACACCGAGATCAAGCAGCTCCAGGCGACGATGAGCACCATCGGCCAGGTGCTGGACCTCGACGGCATGCGCCGCGGAGATCGCCGACCTCGGCGAGCAGGTCGCGGCGCCGGACCTGTGGGACGACCAGGCCAACGCGACGCGGGTGACCGGCCGGCTCTCGGTGCTCCAGGGCGAGCTCGACCGGTTCACCGAGCTGGAGAGCCGCCTCGAGGACCTCGGCGCTGCTGGTCGAGCTGGCGCCAGGAGGAGGACGACGCCGCCTCGATGGCCGAGGCCGAGGCCGAGCTGACCAAGATCAAGAAGTCCGTCGAGGCGCTCGAGGTCCGCACCCTGCTCTCCGGCGAGTACGACGCCCGCGAGGCGATGATCACGATCCGCTCCGGCGCCGGTGGCGTCGACGCCGCCGACTTCGCCGAGATGCTGATGCGGATGTACACGCGCTGGGCCGAGCAGCACAAGTACCCCGTCGAGGTCTTCGACACCTCCTACGCCGAGGAGGCCGGCCTCAAGTCGGCCACCTTCGCGATCCACGCGCCGTACGCCTACGGCACGCTCTCGGTCGAGGCGGGCACCCACCGCCTGGTGCGGATCAGCCCGTTCGACAACCAGGGCCGCCGCCAGACGTCGTTCGCCGCCGTCGAGGTGGTGCCGGTGCTGGAGCAGACCGACGAGATCGAGATCCCCGACGAGGACATCCGCGTCGACGTCTACCGCTCGCGCGGTCCCGGCGGCCAGTCGGTGAACACCACCGACTCCGCGGTCCGCCTGACGCACATCCCCACCGGCACGGTGGTCTCCTGCCAGAACGAGAAGTCCCAGCTGCAGAACAAGGCCTCCGCGATGGTCATCCTCAAGGCCAAGCTGCTGGCGATGAAGAAGGCCGAGGAGGCGGCCCAGCTCAAGGAGCTCAAGGGCGACGTGCAGGCGAGCTGGGGCGACCAGATGCGCAACTACGTGCTGAACCCCTACCAGATGGTCAAGGACCTGCGCACCGGCTACGAGGTCGGCAACCCGCAGGCCGTCTTCGACGGCGACATCGACGCGTTCATCGAGGCCGGCATCCGCTGGCGCCGCGGCGCCGAGCGGGCCGCCGAGAACTAGGACACGTCCCGGGCGATCGCCTGGTGTCCTACCAGGTGAAGCCGGTCGTCTGGTACTGGTAGAAGCGGATCATCACCCTGCTGCCTGTGTCCTTGTACTTCGCGGACCAGTAGTTCAGCTGGATGGCGCACTGAGTGGCGGTCGATCCAGGAGGGATTGATCGCGATCGCGTCCGGCATCACCTCCGCGCGGCACACGCCGTCGGCGCCGGGCACCGAGACAGCGGCCTGCTGTACTTCGTCGACGCTCAGGATCACGTCGATGCTCTTGGAGTAGTCGTTCTCGCTCACCTGCGCCGCTCTCGCGGGCGCGGCGCCCAGGCTCGTGACGGACAAGGTGGACAGGGCGACGACGGCGGCAGCGATGGCTGCGCTGCGGATGATCGAGGAGGTCATGGCCCACAGGCTGCGCTGTCGACGTCATCCCCGTCTGTCTCGGTGCCGACAGACCGCGAGGTCCGGCCGGCGGGCCGTCGTACGCCCGGACGGCTTGCTCCCGCTCGCTGCTCCTCGAGCAGGTGCTCCTGGACGACTCGACGGCCCGGCGACGGCGCCGACCACACCGGCGCGTTCCGTTCTGGATCGCTGTTCTTCATGGCACCTCCCCCGTGCCGGAGTACACCGTCCACGATGCGCCAGGAAGCAGGCCCGCGTCTGTCGGGTTCCTGACACAGTGCCGAGTCGTGGAGAAGCCCACCCCTTGCAAACGACGAGCGCCCGGGCCGTCGCCGGTCCGGGCGCTCGTCGGTGTGCTGGCTCAGATGGTGCCGGCGCCTCCCACGCTGGTGTAGACGAGCTGGGCGTAGGCGATCAGCTGGTCGGCGGTGGGCTTCTTGATCTTCTTGCCCGACTGGGCCCGGACCGCGTCGACGAACTGCTTGAGCGCGCCCTTGGTCTTGGCGACGTTCCCGCTCTTGAGGCCGGCCTGGACGTCGTTCCAGATCGGGGTCAGCGAGTTGGCGGTCTTCTGGTCCATCCCGCCACTGGTCACCGCGGCGGCGAGCGCGTTCGCCATCGTGACGTAGTTCGCGGTGACGATGCGGTTGGAGACGATCGGGCCGAGGAGGGCCCCCGTGGTGGTCATGTACGCCACCCCGTTGGTGTCGGTGACCACGGCGGGGAAGGAGTAGCTGTGGGCGGTGCCGTAGCCGACCTCGACATCGCCGGTGGGCAGGAAGACGACCTGGCCGTCGAGGGTGGCCCGCTTGGGAAGCGCGGCGGGCAGCCCGGTCTGGTCGAGCCGGATGACGGGGTTGACCATGAGCCTCGCGCTGGCGTAGCCGATGGTGTAGTTGGCGTCGGCGGCGCCTGCGCAGGTGATCGCACCGATGTAGACCCCCGGGTTGGTGGTGACCGAGGCGGCAGCACCCTGGATGGTGGCCTTGCACGTGGGGGCGGTCGCCCCAGGTGTGCTCAGCGTGGTGTCGGTGTCCCCGTTGACCCAGCCGTCGCCCTTCCAGGTGTAGGCCGCGACGGTGCCGTACTTCACCGTCTTGTCCTGGGCCCGGATGGTCAGCGCCGCCGGTGTGATGGTCTCGGTCCCGTTGGCGTAGCTGATCGCGTAGTTGGGGCTGTACGCGCCCTTGGGGGCGATCGGGTAGCTGCCGACGTCGCTGCCGGTGGGGGCCGCGTCGAAGGCCAGGCCGGTGACCACCGACGGCGGTTCGCCGTAGACCAGGCCGTCGTACGTCGCGGTGAAGGCCGGGTCGGGGGCGCCGTAGACCTTGGCTGGCGTCCTTGGCGGTGATCTTCAGCGGCGTCTGGGTCACGGTCTCGAAGCCGGCTGCGTAGCTGATGGTGTAGTTGGGGTTGGTCGCGCCGGAGGGCTTGATCAGGTAGCTGCCGACGCTGGCTTTGGGCTGGGCACCGACGAGGAACAGCCCGGTGATCGCCTCCTCGGTGTCGCCGTTGACCAGCCCGTCGAACCTGGCGGTGTAGGTGGGGCTGGGTTCCCCGTAACTGCGGGTCTTGGCCTCGATGCGGATGGTCAACGGGGCCTTGGTCACCTTCTCGGTGCCATTGGCGAAGGTGAGGTCGTAGTCGTCGGACTCGCCGGTGACGCTGATCGGGTAGCTGCCCACGCCGGCGGAGCTGGCGGCACCGGTGAAGCTGAGCCCGGAGACTCCGGTGTCGTCGTTGACCAGCCCCTGGAACTTGGCGCTGTACTGGGCGCTACCGCCGTACTGGCGGGTCACGTCGTCGGCGGTCACCGTCAACGGGGCCTTGGTGATGGTCTCGTGACCCTCGACGTAGTCGATGTCGTAGTTGGGGTTGGTCGCGGAGCTGGCGACGATCGGATGCGTCCCGGCGTGTGCGGTCTTCGCGGGGCCCTCGATGCTCAGCCCGGTGATGTCCGCGGCGGTGTCGCCGTTGACCAGTCCGTCGATAGCCCGCGGTGTACGCCGGCTTGTCGGCGCCGTAGACCCGGGTCTGGTCGTCGGGGGTGATCGTCAGCGGGGCCTTCTCGACCTTGAGGTGACCCTTGGCGTAGATGACCGTGTAGTTCGGGTTCGACGCGCCGGAGCCGACGATGTCGTAGGTGCCGACTGGAATATTGCCGGGGGCCCGGTGAGCACCAGCCCGGTGAAGTCCTCGGCGGTGTCCCCGTTGCGCAGGAGGTCGAAGCGCGCCGTGAACTCCGGGTTCGGCGAACCGTAGGTCTTCGTCTTGTCCAAGACCTTGATCCCGACCGGCGCGGGGGTCACCTGGAAGGTGCGGGTGACCGGATTGGCCGGCAGGTAGACCGGGGCGGAACCTGCCTGGCGCGCGGTCACGGAGCAGGCACCGAGGCCGACCATGGTGATCAGCTCGCCGTTGTTGCCGCTCGAGGTGCAGACGCCAGCGGGGCTAGCGGTGAAGGTGACCGGCTGACGCGAGTCGCCTCCAGTCGCGTGCATGACGACGACGTCGCCGTACTTGCGGTCGTCGAGCGTCGCAAAGGCGATGGTCTGCGTGCCAGTGATCGTCACGACGAATGTCTCGTCGTCCGTATTGCCTGCCACGTCGCGGACGTGCACCGTCCCGTAGTAGACGCCAGGCTGCGAGTAGCGGTGAATTGCGTTCAGGAGCATCCTCCTGGGGGTGGCGTCGAAGAAGCTGACGCCCGGGATCTGCTCCTCAGGCGTGTTCGGTCCGTTCGCGACCACGACGCTTGATCCGTCACCCCAGTCGATAGTCGCCGTCTCGTTGTCCAGGGCGCCGGGGTGGTCGACCGCGCCACTGATCCCGACCACCTGGTCAACGGCCGCGTCAAGATCGTTGCACTCTGTGAGGTCCAGCGGTGTGCAGGCTGGACGCAAGGACAGCTGTGGCGGCGTCTCTCCGACGGTCACGTTGAAGGTGGTGACCGCGTGCCTGCCCAAGCCGTCGTGTGCTGTCAGCTCGACGGCATAGGTGCCCGCTGTCTCCCAGGTGTAGGACGGATGGTCCTGCGATGGGACGGGCTCGGTGTAGTCGGGACCGCTGGCGGTCGTGCAAGGGAAGCCGCAACCGGCCTTCTGGAAGCGCCAGTCCCATGTCACCATACCTTCCGAGTCCGCCGGCTGGAACAGCCCGGGGCCGAACTTCACCGGCGCCCCGGAGAGTGGGGTCGCAGTGAGGACCTGGGGGTAACCGACCGGCGGCTTGGGCAGCTCCAGCCCTGCGGTGAAGTCCCTTCCGTCAGCCGTCTTGTACTCGATGTGGTCGGAGGACCAGCAGCTGCCGTCGGCCACACAGGTATCGGGGTCGACCGGACCCTCGAAGCGGGAGCCGACGAAGCTGTAGGTGTTGTCATCGTGCGTGAGGAGGTACGCGATCTGAGCGTCGCCGGCCCAGTCGACGTACGCCAAGCGGAGCGTCTGCACATCGAAGTCGTCGCTACCGACGCGCGTCACGAACCAGTGGCCGCTGACTCGTGTCGTGGAAGTACCGCCATCGGAGGCGCTCTGGAGCGTGAGCGTCGGAGACTGGGTGATGCGCGGCTCGCAGCACTGCCATTCGCGTGGACGGAGCTGGAACAGCGGGTCCGTGGAAGTGGCAGCCGGGATGGGCGAGGGGTTCAGACAAGGCGCGATCGGGACGAGTGTGAACTGGCCAGGGTGGAGCGGGTCCGGGACGGTCTTCACCTCGCGGTCACCCAGGTAGTCGGCTGGCGTAAGCAGTGAGTTGTCGCAGTTGCCCGCTCCGACAGGAGTGGGCTGCTCGCCGTTTTGCGATACCGACTGCCGACCAGGATCGGCCTGGGCGAGCGGAAGGAGCTGACGCACCAACGCCGCATAGACCGCGATCTCGCCATCGGCGGTCGCGACCAGCTCACCGGCGTCGTAGATCGCGCCTTGGGCTTGCTTGACGAAGGACGCCAACGCGAGAGGCAGCACCTCGGCGGCAAAGACCTGCAGCCCCTGCATGACTGACAGATACACGGCACTGAGGACGGTGCCCGCCACGCTGAGTGCGCTGATGACGTACCCCGAAAGCGTGGCAAAGCTGGAAGAGATGCCCCATGCCGCACGTACAGATCATCGACCAGGTCGATTCCCGCGTACACACTCAGCATCTGGGCCGCGGCCGTCGTCCCGTAGACCGCTGCGACCGCGCCGAACCCGGCAAGCACGCCCGCACCCGCTGATGCGGCGAGCACAGCGGCCATCTGTGCATTGAAGGCCCCGAACTCCACACTCTTGGCGAATTGTGTTGATCGACGCTTCCCCACCTGACGAACTGGTCGTACTCGGGGGTGGGGATCGGGCATCCGAAGGCATTGGCGCACTGATTGAAGCAGCTCGACGCAGTGTGACCGTCGTACTCGTCAGTAAACGGGGCGGGCGGCTGAGCTGCAGTAGCCGCCGGGCCTGGTGTCAAAGACATCGACGATCTGGTTGCCGCGAGGCTGGGGATCCTGTGACAAGAAGTTGGCCAGTGCGTCTTGAGTCCCTCCGACCTTCTGTCGGTACGTGCTCACGTTCAGGCCTGCCCAACGGGCGTACTCCTCGCCGGCTCTTTCTGCCGCGATCACGGCCTGGGCCTTGACCAGCTTGCCCAGCCAGCGGGTCACGATCTGCTGTGTGCTGTTGCGCTGTCCGATGGGGGTCTTGGCGGCCTGCATGATGAGGGACACGAGCTCCGTCATGACCTCGGGCCGCCCCCACGTGTACACAGCGCCGCGGTCGGCCTCGGGCAGGTCGTGGTCGGCCATCACGGTGTCCATCGCCTGGTTCTGCATCTCCTGGAGTGCAAAGCGCTCGTCGATGGTCAGGGTGCTGGTCACGCCCGGGTTCAGAAGGGGTGGGGGCGGGTAGATGCGCGGGCAGTGGAGGTAGCCGGACTCGTCCAGGAAGCACGCCGGCGCGGGCTCGACGGCCTGGGCCGTCACGGTCAGCGGGCCGGGCAGGAGCCCGACCACGACGGCGGCGACGAGGGTGAACAGGGAACTGGCGACGACGCGGCGCATCAGACGCCACGCTCGAGCTTGCGCCCCCCCGTGCTGTGCGGCGGGGCGGAAACTCCCGAACGCAGAGAACTCACCGGGCTGACCAGACCGACTTGCGGATGACCTCATGGCTACAACTACCTCGCTGGGCAAACTGCCCGAAATCCTGTTCTGAAGTGGCATCCCGATCTGCCAGACCCGCCTCCCTTGCGCGTCGAAATTGAGTGTGAGTCAAATCCGCCGTACCGGACTGTTTGGAAGGTGACACAGGCCCAATTTGGCGTTAAGCCGGCCTCTCCACCCTCGGTGGTTGAGGTGCGAAGGCCGCCTCGCGGCCTGAGCCTCGAAACCCGGTGAGCGATCGTCGTGCCAGAGCACCAGAGTTTCTGCAAATCCCTGTGGAATAAGGGGATTCTCGCCGATTCCGGCGGATCGATGTCGGTGCTCGATGGTTGGGTTGTCCTGTGAGCGCGGCACCGGTGGAGGAGTTCGAGGTCGAAGACCTCGACGCTGCCGGGGTGCTCGGAGCCGCCGCCGAGGCCGAGCGGGCCGAGCGCCGTGCCTCGCTGATGAAGCTTCCGGCTGGCCTACCAGTGGGCGGTGCTGCACCCCGCTACCAGATGAGACCGGTGTGGAGACGCCCGGTGGTCAGGCCGCGTTCGACGTGCTCACCAGGGGAGGAGTCGCTGGGTGGTGAGGGCACGCCGGCGGTGGCGGCGTTCTGCCCCGAGGCGTTCGCCCTCGAGCTGGGCATCTCCCCGGCCGCGGGAGCACAGCTCATCGGCGACGCCCTGGACCTGCGGCACCGGCTGCCCGCTGCTGTGGAAACGGGTCCAGAAGCTTTCTGGTGCCGGCCTGGCAGGCCCGCCGGGTCGCCCAGCAGACCCACGCCCGCCCTTCGAGGGTGCCCGGTGGGTCGACGACCAGCTCGCGGCCCGCACCGACGGCGGCTGCGGCCCGGTGATCACCGACCGGCTGGTCGCCCAGGTCACCGCCACCTACGACCCGGAAGAGCACGAGAAGCGCGAGGACACGCGGCCAGGCCTCCTGGGACACCAAGATCATCCACCCCAACCCGACCGACTTCGACGGCACCAGCGACCTGGGCATCCGCGGCGACACCTTGACCCTGACGGGGTTCTACGACCTGCTCGGCGCCATCGCCCACCAGCTGCACCTGGACGGCGACACCGACCCGCTGGGGGTCCGCAAGATCAAAGCCATCGGCATCATCACCACCCTGGTCACCGGACTGATGACCGGCCAGGCGGCGCTAGACCTGCAGGCGGTCTTCGGCGCGGCGGCGAGGAGGCGGGACGGCAGGTCAAGGCCTACCTCCACGTCGGCGCCGAGGACCTCGACGTCGACGCCACCGGAGGCGCCGCGTTCGCCACCGGCACCATCGAGAAGCTCGGCGCCGCCACCCTGGCCAAGCTCCGCACCTGGGTCGGCCACCACCAGGTCGTCATCCAACCGGTGTTGAACATGGCCCGCCGCGATGCCGTGGACTCCCACGACCCACCCGCCTGGATGCGCGAGCTGGTCATCCTCCGCGACGGCCACTGCATCTTCCCCCGCTGCCAAGTCGACGCACGCCGATGCGACCTCGACCACCAGACCCCCTACCTCCCGCCCGACGAAGGCGGCCCACCCGGACAGACCCACCCCGACGCACTGGCCTGCCTGTGCCGGCGACACCACCGAGCCAAAACCGCGAGGGTCTGGCGTTATACCCGCACGCCCGAAGGCCACTACCTCTGGCACGGACCCCACGGCTCGACGTACCTGGTCACGGACACCGGCACCCAGCGCGTGGGCTGACCTCACCTACCCGGATGGTCTCGGCGAACGGCGGTCGCGGTCAGTCCCGAGCGTCCCGTCGTACAGCCCGTTGGGACCGTGGACCGCCCCTGGCTGCCGCCCCATCGATGTGGACTCAGCTCGTCAGGGTGCAGACATTGCGGTCAAAGTAGAAGCTCACGCGCACCGGGCGGGGTGGTCCCCGGGATCTCGCCGGATCTCACCGGCACGACGACCACCCTCGGGCCGTGGCAGCGGTCCGGTCTGTCAGTGGCAGGACAGACCGCGAGGACCCACCAGTTCTGCCCGGTCAGCTGGCCGGGGGCGGGTGGGCGTGCCGGTGGGAGAGAGAGGCTTCAGATGCCCAGGGCGTCGTTGATCCGCGAGGAGGAGTCGGCCTTGGTCTCGCCGCCGGCGCCCCACACCATCTCGATGCCGAGCCGCTCACACACCGCGACCTCGCCTGACGGCACGGCGTCGCCGTCGGGGGAGCGGTCGCCGCCGTTGCAGAAGACCAGCTCGATTCCCGGGTACGCCGCGTGGACGACCTCGAGCGAAGCGGCGACCGAGCCGTCGTCGTCGACCGCAACAAGAGCCGAGTCGGCAACGCGCAGCGCCTGGACGACGCGCAGCCGGTCGGTCTCGGAGGTGATGACCTTGCCCTTCTTCAGCACCTGCTGGGCGTCGTTGTTGACGATCACGACCAGGGCGTCGGCGAGGCCGCGGGCAGCCTCCATCATGTCGAGGTGCCCGACGTGCAGCGGGTTGAAGTAGCCGCTGACGACGGCCGCGCGGCGTACGGACTCCGGCAAGGCCGGAAGGTCGTGACCGCTCATCACATGCCGTTGGGCTCGGGGGAGTCCATGTAGGGGTAGTCGAGCATGAAGGTGTTGAGGGCGTCGCCCGACACGGCCGAGCAGTACTGCCAGACGCCGACCTGCTTGTCACCGCTCGGGTCCTCGTCGGAGCCGCCGATGGACCAGTGCGTGAAGGCGATGTGCTGGCCGTCGGGGAACGCCTTGCCGTCGCTCTCGAGCCACGGCACCGCCTTGAACTTGAAGCGCAGGTTGTCGGTGCCGGCGAACTTGTCGGCCATGGCCCGCAGCTCGCTCATCTGCTCGGTGTCGCCGGCGACCGTCTCGTCGTACCAGACGATCGTGTAGCCGTGCTCGAGGTTGTGCACGAGGATGCCGAGCCCCGGACGGTCGCCCTCGGTGTAGAGCTTGCGCTCCATCGGGTCGGGGGTGTTGTAGTGCTCGCCGAACGCCGGCGGCGCGTCCTGGTAGAAGATCTCCTGGCCGTCGGGCACGTGCTGCTGGTTGCCGGTGGCCTTCTTGGTGGTCGGCTTCTCGCACACCGATGCCGGCCGCGCCGATGTTGTCGATGGCCACGTCACGGAACTGGCGGAGGTCCCACCAGTTCTTGATGGGCCGGTAGGCCGCCAGGCCGATGATCAGGATGGCCACGACCGCGCACACTCCCACGATCATCAGACCGCGCCGACGCTCCTCGTTCTTCTGCCGGGAACGGATCGACTCGATGACCGCCTGGCGGTCGGTCTTGGCTTGCTTGGCCACGTGCGGGGTCCTTGCGGTGCTCAGGGAGTGCGGGTCGGGGAACGACGGCAGAGTCTACGTAAGGGGTGGCAAGGGTCGGAGATCGACGTCGTGGTCCGGGCCGGGTCGCGGTAGACCTGCCAGCCGTGGGCGTACGCCGCCACCCCGATCGCCCACGCCGTGCGCTCGTCGCCGGCGTCGATCACCACGAGGTCGTCGCCGATGGGCGTCGCCACCTCAGCAGCGCGCCGGCGATGACTCGGCCACCTCGTCGGCGGAGGCCGGGCGCCCGAAGACGGGAGCGTCGTCGGGGTCGGCCTCGAGCGCCCGGAGCACGGCCTCGCGGCTGCCGAATCCGAACATGTCCGCACCGTCGGGTCGCACCAGCGCCGCGGCGCCGGGGCCGTCGTCGCCGGCCGGCAGCACCAGGTCGGCCCTGCCGCGGACGACCGCGAAGGGCCGCCGCCCGAGCTTGCGCTGGGCCAGCTCGGCCGCGCCCGCGATCTCGTCGGCCACGGCGGGTGCGGTGACCACGAGGGGGTTGCCGTGGGCGTCGACCTGGCCGCCGTAGTCCTCGACGACGCGGACACCCGCTGCCCCGACGGCGATGTCGGTCTGACCTTCCCGCCAGGCCCGGCCGGCGGTGTCGGTCACCACAACTCCGACCGTGCGCCCGGTGAGCTCGGCGAGCCGGCGCCGGACGGCGCGGGCGGAGGCGTCGGGGTCGACTGGCAGCAGCACCACGTGGCCCGCCGCGACGTTGGAGGCGTCCACCCCAGCGGCCGCCATCGTCAGGCCATGACGCGTGCGCACGATGGTCGTCGGCCCGCGCCGGGCCACCACGCGCACCGTCTCCTCCGCGACCGCGTCCTCACGCGTCCCGGCTCGCACCCGGCCCTCGGCCTTGGCGACCACCTTGCTGGTCACCGCCACGACGTCGCCGTCGGCAAGCGCGTGCGGCCCATCCGTGCCGAGCAGGGCGACCAGGATCGCGGCCAGGTCATCGCCGTGAGCCACCTCCGGGGCGCCGTCCGGCGCCCACACCGTCAGGATCACGGGCAGGTTCACGACACCAGCTCGACGGCAGCTGCCGCCATGGCCGCGGTCGCGTCGAGGTCGGTCATCAGCAACGGGACGGCGCGGCAGGACAGGCCCGCGTCGGCCACGCGGCGTACGTCGCCGGCGTCGGCCTCGTCGACCAGCCACCCGTCCAGGACGCCGCCGTCGGAGCGCGGGCCGTAGTGCAGGCCAACCCCGGCTGCGCTGACCTCGACCCCGATCGCGGTGAGCAGCTGCTCGGCCATGCCGCGCAGGTGGTGTCCGGCGACGATCGGCGAGAGGCCGACCACCCGGGCCCGCGTGGCCACCAGTGCCTCGCGGACGCGGGGGACGCCCAGGATCGTGCCGACCGAGACGACCGGGTTGCTGGGCGGGATCACGACCAGGTCGGCATCGGTGATGGCGTCGACCACGCCGGGAGCGGGTGAGGACTCGTCGAGACCGACGAACACCAGCGCCTCGACCGGCACCCCGGCGCGCAGCTTGACCCAGTACTCCTGGAAGTGCACGACCCGCCGCCCGCTGGGGGAGTCGGGGTCGGTGATCGCGACGTGGGTCTCGACGCGGTCGTCGCTCATCGGCAGGAGACGCACGCCCGGCTGCCACCTGCGGCACAGCGCCTCGGTCACCTCCGAGAGGGAGTAGCCCGCGTCGAGCATCTGCGTGCGCACCAGGTGGGTGGCCAGGTCGCGGTCGCCCAGGCCGAACCAGGTCGGCTCGACGCCGTACGACGCCAGCTCGTCCTTGGCGTGCCAGGTCTCGTCGCGCCGGCCCCAGCCCCGCTCGTGGTCGATGCCGTCGCCGAGGGTGTACATGACGGTGTCGAGGTCGGGGCAGATCTTCAGCCCGTGGACCCACCAGTCGTCGCCGGTGTTGGCGATGACGGTCACCTCGGCGTCGGGTTCGACCCCGGGCAGGATGTGCTCGCGGATCCCGTGCAGCAGGCCCTGCAGGAACCGCGCACCACCCACGCCACCGGACAGCACCGTGATCCGTCGGAGGCCTTCGGGCATGGCGACCAGCCTGCCGCAGGGGCCTCAGCCGGTCTGGACCACCCCCAGGATCGGGAGAACGGGTTTCTGCGTATACCAGACGCGGGCTTGACTTCGGGTGTACGACAGGCATGTAATTCCAACAGTGTTCTTCCAAGCCACCCGGCACCGGCCGGGTGCGGAGGACCGGGTCGAAAGGGCGAGTGCCGTGAGAGAACTGTTTCTCCTCGAGCCAGATGCCGAGGACGGCGGCTGGCAGGAGCGCGCGCTGTGCGCGCAGACCGATCCTGAGGCCTTCTTCCCCGAAAAAGGTGGTTCCACGAGGGAGGCCAAGAAGGTCTGCCTCACCTGCGACGTCCGCAACGACTGCCTCGAGTCCGCTCTGATGAACGACGAGCGGTTCGGTATCTGGGGCGGCCTTTCCGAGCGCGAGCGCCGCAAGCTGAAGAAGCAGGGCCTGATCGCCGGCTAGCCTCGTCCGCCCGCCGTGGGTCGAGGAGGTCGCGCAGCGACGGCGCTGGTCGAGGAAGGCGCGCAGCGACGGCGCTGGTCGAGGAAGGCGCGCTAGCGCCTGTCACGAGACTCGGTGAGAGGACCGCTGACCTGTTGCGGGGTTTCGTGACAGGACTTCGTCCTTCCTCAACCAGCGACGGCGCTGGTCGAGGAAGGCGCGCTAGCGCCTGTCACGAGACCCGGTGAGAGGACCGCTGACCTGTTGCGGGGTTTCGTGACAGGACTTCGTCCTTCCTCAACCAGCGACGGCGCTGGTCGAGGAAGGCGCGCTAGCGCCTGTCACGAGACCCGGTGAGAGGACCGCTGACCTGTTGCGGGGTTTCGTGACAGGACTTCGTCCTTCCTCAACCAGCGACCGGCGGCCGGATCGCTACAGCGTTCCCAGCGCACCGATGTCCGTGTAGACCGTCTGGGCGTGCGCCAGCAGGAGCTTCCGGAAGTCCTCCTGGACGGCTGGCGCCTGGATGCCGCGAACCGCCTTGGCGAAGCTCTCCAGGTAGAGCATGGCCATGCCCTGCTCGTGGAGCCGCAGCCGCGTCTCCACCTGGCGCCACGTGTCGGTCAGGCCGGCGGCCTGAGCCACATCGATCCGGGAAGTGCTCACCCCCGCGGTGAGGAGGTTCGGCACAGTTCGGTAGAGCGCGGTCACCCGGTGGTTCTGGTCGACCGTGCCCTCGAACGGCCAGTTGACCGCCACGTACAGGTTGCCTTCCGCATCCGTCACCGTGGGGTCGAAGGCATAGGCGTGGAAGCTGCCGAGAGCCACTCGCCGGGTCACGGGCAGCGCGACTCGCGTTCCATCGACAGTCACCTCGGCGTGCAGACCGCTGGGCAACCCGGCGGCCCCGAGGTCGAGCAGGGGCTCGAGGGTCACCGTGCCGGGAGCGTAGGAGATCGTGTAGTCGTCGTCCGCCGCGCCGCTGCAGGTGATCGGGTGCGACCCGAGCGCGACATTGACCGCCGCCGAGGTGCAGGTCGGTGGGGTGGTCAGGGCGTTTGCGTCGTCACCGTTTCGCCAGCCGACTCCGGTCCAGGAGTACGACGGCGGAAGCTGGCCGCTGCCGACCGTCAGCGTGTCGGCGGTGATGGTGAGAGGGACCGGCCGGACCCGGAAGGTACGAGCCACCGGGTCGGCGTCGGTGTAGGCCGCGTTGCCCGCCTGGGTGGCGGTCACCGTGCAGTCGCCGGTGCCGACGAGCCGGATGGTCGATCCGTCGTCACCGGTTGCCCGGCAGACAGAGGTTGGGCTGGCGATGAACACGACGTGGTTGCCCGAGCGGCCGCCGGGGGCCGAGGCGGTGAACGTGTCGCCGTACTCCCGCTCGGGGAGCGGCTCGAAGTCGATGCTCTGGCCCGCGGTCTCGATGATCTCGGTGAACGGCGCGCTCGCTGTGTGTCCGGTGGCGTCGCGGATCGTCACCGTGCCCTGGTACGTGCCTGCCGCGGCGTAGGCGTGTGTTGCCATCACCATGAAGGAGGTCGGGCTGGTGTCGCCTAACTGGATGGAGTCGTCGGGCACGTGCGGGCTGACCGGTCCGTGGCCAGACGTGCTCTGGTCGCCGTCGCCCCAGTCGACGGTGACCTGCTGGCTCTCGTCCGACCAGTTCTGGGTGACCGAGCTCCACAAAGTGACAGGGGCGTCAGCCGGCCAGGTCTGCTGGTTGCAGGAGGCGAGCTGCTGGGAGGAGCAGCCCGGGAACACCGTCAAGCGGGGCGCCACACCCCGGACCGTGACCGTCAGGGAGGTCTCGGCCGTCCGGCCGGCCGCGTCCGTGGCGGTCAGCCGGACGTCGAACGTCCCGTCGCCGCGCCAGGTATGGGTCGGGGCGGAGCCGGTGAACGGGCCGTCGTACTCCAGGCACGTCAGGGTGCAACCGGCCTTCTGGAACTGCCAGCGGTAGGTGACGTCGCCCAGCGCCCCAGCCGGGGAGAAGCCGCCGGCGTCGAAGCTGACCGGACTTCCTTCGACGGGCGATGTCGTCAGCACGCGTGGAGTGCCTGGCGGAGGCCGGTACGGCTCGAGGACCGCGCTGTACTTGTGACCGTCGGGACCCAGGTAGTAGATCCGCGGCTTGAGCCAGCAGGTCCCATCACTGCGGCACGTTCCCGTCTTGGCGTTGACCTCGACGCCCGCGAACTGGAAGCCGTCGGACTTGTCTCCCGTGAGCCACACCTGCTGGACATCCCCGTCCCAGTCGGTGTAGCTGAGCGCGAGGCTCCTCGACCAGGCGTCGTCATCGCCCTTCGCCCTGCGCTGGACGAACCATCTCCCGTCGGTCCGCACCGTGTGGGACACGCCGTCCACGTGACTGGGCAGGGCAAGGGTGGCGGCTTCGCGCTCACTCCCGTCGGGACTCCTCACCATGAAGTGCGGATCATCGCTCGCCGGGGCCGGGATGGGTGGAGCGTTCAGGCACTGGGGCATCCAGACCTCCAGCAGGTCGTTGTCGCACCGCTTGTCGACGACGGGCGCCGGCAGCACCGTGTCGACCAGGATCTGAAGGATGGCCTGAGGGCCGCCTGGCCCCGCCAGCACGGCCGCCGGGTCCACCTCGGTGGCGCGGGCGCCCGCGATGAGGGCGGCCAGCTTGCCTGGCAGGGCAAGGCCGTCGGAGACGCGGATCCCTTCCAGGACGGCGATCACGATGGCGACGATCACGATGACGACGGCAGCGGCCATGGATGCCGCCTCGGCCGCGATCGCCAGCGCCAGCGACTCGCCCGCAGTGATGAAGTAGCCGCTACCGACGTATGAGGCAGCTCCCACGGCTTCGACGACCAAGCCGGCGCTCGCCGCCGGGATCGCCAGTCCCGTGGCCATCATGAACATGGGCACACCCTGGCTGAACGCCGCGAGGACCAGCGGCCACACGGTGTTGACGGCCGCTCCCACGATCGGCGCGAGGGCGAAGGTCGCTCCGAGAGCGATCGCGGAAGCGTGGGCGAAGTACTCGGGGCCGGTTCCTTGACGCCGCCGCTGCCCTGGTCTGGCCCCAGCGCACGAACTGGTCGTATTGAGGGGTGTTGAGGGCGCAGCCGTTGGTGATGGTGCACCCGGTGTAGCAGGTCTGGTGGGTCGAGCCGTCGTACTCGTCCTGGTACGGCGCGGGCGGGCGGTACCTGCAGTACCCTCCGGTCGCGGACTCCCGCCCGGAGGCGTCATAGGGCTGGATGGCGTCGTCGAGGAAGTCGCGGAGCGCATCCTCGCCCGACCCGGACATGAGCAGGTTGCGGTAGGCGTCGATCTCGAGACCGGCCCACTTCGCGTACTCCTCGCCGGCCTGCTCGGCTGCCGTGATCGCTTGCTTCTGGAAGATCCTGCCCACCCAGTCCGCGACGTTCTGCTGGTCGCCGGTCCGCGCCGCCTCGTCGGTCCTGATGGCCTGGAGGATCAGGGCGTAGAGCTCAGCCTGGGCTTCGGTGCGCCCCCAGGTCGCGACGGCGGCGCGGTCGCTCTCGGGTAGCTGGTGGTTGGCCAGGGTGTTCCGGATCGCCTGCTCCTCGAGGATCCGCAGGGACGCCGCGGCATCGGGCCGGATGTGCTCGAGGTCCCACGGGTTGAGCAGGTGTGCAGGTTCGTAGTGGGGGCACACGGGCTCGCCCGACTGCAGGAAGCAGGGGATCGGCTCGGTGGGATCGAACTCTGCCTGCGCTGCTGGTGCCTGCAGAACAAGGGGGAGCAACGCTAGCGAGACCAGAGCTACCAATGCCTGAATGATCCTCGTCACTTGTCGACCTCCTGCGTCTGACGGCTCGTCACCCGAGAGTCGGTTGCTCTCGGTCTGCCCATGAGAGCGCTGCTCCTCGACCTGGGTCTGTCTCCCGTCGTACACATCCCGATCGTTGGTCGAGCCCGCCGAGCCCACCGATCTCAGGACGACGATTCGAGGGCTCACGAACCGCTCGTTAACGTGAACCCCCGTGTATCCGCCCCCGGGAGAGCGCGTCGCCGCGCTCGTCGTCAGCCATGACGGCGCCCGGTGGCTGCCCTCGGTGATCACCGGCCTCCAGGGCCAGCGCACACGGCCGGGGCGCGTCGTCGCCGTCGACACCGGCAGCAAGGACGCCTCGGCGGACCTGCTCGAGTCGGCCTTCGGCGCCGACGCCGTCGTGCGCGCTCCGTCGTCGACGTCCTTCCCGGCCGCCGTACGCCTGGGGCTGGAGCGGGTCGAGGAGGCCGACTGGGTCTGGATCCTGCACGACGACGCCAACCCGGCACCCGACGCGCTGGCCGAGCTGCTGGCCGCGGCCGAGGCCGACCCCGAGGCCGACGTGCTCGGCCCCAAGCTGCGCGAGTGGCCCTCGCTGCGCCGCCTGCTCGAGGTGGGCGTGACGATCTCCGGCACCGGCCGGCGGGAGACGGGCCTGGAACGGAGCGAGTACGACCAGGGCCAGCACGACGACGTGCGCACCGTGCTCGCCGTCAACACCGCCGGCATGCTCGTACGACGTTCGGTGCTGGAGGAGCTCGGGGGCTTCGACGAGCAGCTCGCGGTGTTCGGCAACGACATCGACTTCGGCTGGCGCGCCGCCGCGGCAGGGCACAAGACGATCGTGGTGCCCGCCGCGGTGGTCTTCCACGCCGAGGCCGCCCACCGCGGTGTGCGGCGTACGCCGCTCACCGGCCGCCACACGCACTACCAGGAGCGACGTGCGGCGCTCTACACACTGCTCGCCAACGCCCGAGGCCGGGCGCTGCCGTGGCAGGTCGTGCGCCTCGGGTTCGGGACGCTGCTGCGGGTGGTCGGGTTCCTGCTGGTCCGCGCGGTCGGTCAGGCCCTCGACGAGCTCGCCGCCCTGGTCTCGCTCTACGGCAGCCCCGGCCAGGTGGTGGCCGCCCGGCGTGAGCGAAAGCAGGCCGAAGGCCCGCCCACAAGCACGACGTCCGGGGGCTGCTGGCGCCGTGGTGGCTGCCCTACCGTCACGGCCTCGACGCGGTCAGCGACCTCGTCACGGCCCTGACGCTGCAGGCCCAGGACGTCGCCGAACGCCGGCGCGCGGCGGCCGCCGCGGCCGAGCTGGACCATCCGGTCACGCCCCGCCGCCGGCGACGACCGAGCGCGGCCGACGACGACGAGGCGCCGGAGGCCGACACCGGTCTGGTGGCGCGGTTCCTCACCAGCCCGGTGGCGCTCGGGGTGGCGGTGTTCGTGCTGCTGGTGCTCTTCGGGGCCCGCGAGGCGATCGGCCCCGTCAGCGGTGGGGGACTCTCGGCCGCACCCGCCGACGCTCGAGACCTGTGGCGGCTGCACAGCGAGTCGTGGCACGCGCTCGGACAGGGGACCGCCGTCCCCGCGCCGCCGTACGTGCTGCCGATCGCGATGCTGGCCACGGTCATCGGCGGCAGCGTCTCCGCCGCGGTGTCGGCGATCCTGCTGCTGGCCGTGCCGGTGGCGCTGTGGGGGGCGTGGCGGTTCCTCCGTGTGGTCGGCAACCTGAGCGACGCGGCGGGCGCGCCGCGCTGGCTGCTCGCGGTGGCCGCGACCACCTACGCGCTGGTCCCGGTCGTCAGTGGTGCGTGGGGCGACGGCCGGTTGGGGATCGTGGTCGTCACCGCGGTCCTGCCGTGGCTGGGGCACGCCGCGCTGGGGTTCGCCGACCCGGAGCCCGACCGGCGCTGGCGCGCCGCATGGCGTTCGGGACTGCTGCTGGCGCTGGTCGCGGCGTTCACGCCGGTCGCCTGGTTCTTCGCCGCCGTTCTCGGTGTGGCCCTGGTCGGCGTCGGGTTCGTCATCGCGCCGGCCCTGATGCGCGACCGCTCGGTGTGGGGACCGCCGGCCGCGATGCTCGCGTGCGTGCCGGTGCTGCTCTCGCCGTGGTGGCTGCCGGCCGTCGTCCAGGGCGCCGCGTCGCAGCCTGCTGCTCGACTCCGGGCGGCTGCCCGACCCCAACCTCGGCTTCGGCGAGCTCCTCAGCGGACGGCTCCCGGGCGACCTCGCGGCGCCCACCTGGCTCGGCGTCGCACTGTTCGTGATGGCCGTGCTCGCCCTCATCCCCTCCCGCACCCGGATCCCCGTCCTGGTGGTGTGGATCGTGGCGCTCGTCGCGGCGGTCACCGCGGCCGCCCTGGGCGCCATCCGCCTCGACCTCCCGATCGGCGAGGCCCGCCCGGGGCTCGGCTTCTTCCTGGTGGTGATCCGCGGTGCCTTCGTGGTCGCCGCGTTCATCGCCATCCACGGCCTGGCCACCCGCGCCCGCCGCACCGGCACCACCCTGCGCCGCCTCGTGCCCGTTGCCCTGACCGCCGTCGCCGCCGTCATCCCGGTCCTCGGGCTGGCGTGGTTCGTGCTGGAGGGGCCGGGCGAGCTGACCGACGACCGCGACACCGGCATCCCGGCGTACATGGTCCAAGACTCGCTGCGCGGGCCGGCCCACGGCATCCTCGTCATCCGCGGGAGCGTCGAGGAGGGTCTCACCTACGCCGTACGACGCGGCGACGGCGTCACCCTCGGCGAGGACGAGATCCTCGCGGCGACGCCCGCCGACGCCGAGTTCGACGCAGACGTCCAGGAGCTGACCTCCCGGCCGCGCGCCGCCACCGTCGCGCGGCTGGCCGACGCGGGGATCCAGTACGTCGTGCTGCCGGCACCGGCCGACGGGTCCGTCGCCGCCGGGCTGGATGCCTCAGGCGGCCTCGACCAGGCCAGCGCCGAGGACCGCTCCACGCGCGCCTGGCAGGTCAGTCGTCCCGTCGACGAGGACGCCCTCGACGGGCCGACGTCGTGGCTGCGCGTCGTCCTGCTGGTGCTCCAAGGCGCGGCGGTCGTGGTCGTCCTGGTGCTGTGTGCGCCGTCGACGGCCAGCTCGCGCGGCCGGGCTCCCGAGGAGACGGTCGTGGCGACCGCCGGTCAGCGGGGGGCGGCATGAGCCAGAACCGAGGACGTCGAGCCGCACTGCCGCCACCCGAGCGCGTCGCGCGCGGCCTGCGGGCGCGGCTGAACCTGACCGCAGTGCTCGCCGTCGTGCTGCCCGCTCTCACCGTCGGAGCCCTGGCCCTGGTGCGGCCGGCCGACGTCGACGAAGCGTCCCACCCGCCGCGCGAGACCGAGCTCAACCTGGCCATCCTGACCTGTCCGAGCAGCATCGGCGACGGCCGCGAGGTCCTCGTCGCCAGCGCGACCGGACGGGCGGGCGAGGTCGAGCTGTCCCAGTCGGGGGCCGCGTCGACGACGACCGTCGACGTGCCTGCCGATCGGCCCGCGACCGCCGCTCCGGGCCCGCGCCCCGTGACCGTGCGCGGCACGGACGCGATGGCGCCCGGGCTGGTGGCCTCGCGACAGGCCGAAGGGCCCGGCCGCATCGTCGTGCAGCCCGCCCGAGTCCGACCAGTGGTTCACCGCCCTGGGTGCCGCGGCGCGGCACACCTCGGTGATCGAGCTGGTCAACCCCGACCCAGGTCCGGCCGTCGCCGACATCACCGTCATCGGGCCTCGTGGGCCGGTGGACGCACCGTCCCTGCGCGGGATCACGGTGCCGGGCGGCCGCAGCATCCGGCTCGACCTGGCCCAGGAGATCCCGCTGCGGGGCGAGCTCGCCGCCCACGTCGAGGTGTCGCGCGGACGGCTCGGCGTCCACGCGACCGACTCCTTCGACGAGCTCGGCCGCGGTGACGCCGGCGTGGACTGGCTCCCCGCCCAGCAACCGGGCGAGGACCTGTTGCTGCTCGGACTCCCCTCCGGGCGCCGGCACGCGTTCCCTCGTCCTGGCCAACGCCGGCGACGACGAGGCCCGGGCGGTCGTCCGCGTGGTCACCGAGGACTCCACCTTCCGTCCCGAAGGTCTCGAGGACGTGCGGGTGCCACCCGGGTCGGTGACGCGGGTCCCCCTCAGCGCGATCCTCGGCACGGCGGTGCAGGACGGCGCCGTCGGCGTCCAGGTCGAGGCCACGCACCCGCTCACGGCCACGCTCCGCTCGTTCGTCGACGGCGACGTCTCGCACGCCGTACCCCTGCCGACCGTCACCGAGGCGACCCAGGTGATCCTGCCCGCGGGTCGCGCGACCGTGCTGCTCTCCTCCGCGTCCGTGGGATCGGCCGAGGTGCTGGCCCGGCTCCCCGGCGGCGGCAAGAAGGTGCAGAAGGTCGACCTCGCCCCCGGCCGCACGGTCTCGGTCGAGCTCCCCGAGGACGCTGTCCTCGTGCAGGTGACCCCCACCGCGACCGCCATCCGCGGCGCGGTGACGGTCGTCGACGGCGGTGCGGCCGTCCTCGGTCTGCACGAGCTGGTGCGGACCGGGTTGGTGCCCGACCTGCGGCCCGCCCTGCCCTGACGCGGGGTGGTTTCGAGGCTCGTCGCTGGCGCTCCTCGCACCTCAACCACCGATCTCCCGGTGGTTGAGGTGAGGGCCCAGGCCCGAGCCTCGAAACCACCACCAGCGCGCGGACTTGTGCGTTCTGTCGTGTACCTGACAGACCGCCCACCACTTCCTGGCCGATCGTTGCGTCATGCTCGTGACGCAGAACCCCACCTCGTCGTCCCGTTCGGTCTGGCCGAACGTCGTCCGCGCCTCGCTCGGCAACCTCGTCGAGTGGTTCGACTGGTTCATCTATGCCTGGTTCGCGATCTACTTCGCCGCCGCGTTCTTCCCGGCGCACGACGCGACCGCGCAGCTGCTGTCGACCGCCGTGGTCTTCGCGATCGGGTTCCTGATGCGGCCCCTCGGCGGCTGGGTGCTGGGGCTGTACGCCGACCGGCGCGGGCGCCGCGCCGCGCTCACCCTCTCCGTCTCCTTGATGTCCGCGGGCTCGCTGGCGATCGCCTTCAACCCCGGCTACGAGTCCATCGGCATCGCCGCACCCGTCCTGCTGGTGGTGGCCCGCATCACCCAGGGGCTCTCGCTCGGGGGCGAGTTCGGCACCAGCGCGTCGTACCTCACCGAGGTCGCCGACCCTCGCCGCCGCAACTTCTTCGCCAGCTTCCAGTTCGTCTCGATCGTGCTCGGCCAGCTGCTCGCCCTGGCGACGATGATCGTCCTGCAGCGCCTCCTCTCCGAGTCGGCGATGAGCGAGTGGGGATGGCGGGTGCCCTTCGTCCTCGGCGCCCTCATCGGCCTGACGGTGTTCTACCTCCGTCGCCGGATGCAGGAGTCCGACGACTTCCTCGAGCACCAGCGCGAGCTGGTCGAGATCGACGCGGGTCGCCGTCCGCGCACGAGGCTGGGCATGACCGCGATCATCCGCGAGCACCCCCGTGGGTTCGCGATCGCCTTCGGCCTGGCCATCGGCGGTGGCGTGATGTTCTACACCTACACCGGGTACCTGGAGCGTTACCTCGTCAGTGCGCGTGGCTTCGACAAGGACGACGTCTCCCTGATCTCCTTCGCCGCGTTGTTCGTGTTCCTGGTGATCCAGCCTGCGGCCGGGTGGCTGGCGGACCGCTGGGGAGCACGCCGCGTGATGGGCATCTTCGCCGTGGGCACCATGGTCACGACGCCGGTGGTCTTCGTGGTCATCGCCCACACCTCGAGCCTGGCGGTCGCGTTCGGTTGCCTGGTGGTCGGCATCGTCTTCCTGGCCGGCTACGGCGGCTCCGCCGCCACGTTGTACGCCGACCAGTTCCCGACCAAGGTCCGGGCCCTGGGCATGGGCGTGGCGCACTCGCTGGCCAACGCGATCTTCGGCGGTACGACCGAGGCCCTGGCCCTCGCGCTCAAGGAGTCCGGCCACGAGGGAGTCTTCCCCTGGTACATCGTCGCGACCGCCGGGGCGACCCTGCTGGCGCTGGCGTTCGTGCCGGCCGCCAAGAAGTCAGTCGCCCGTGTCGTACCTCGGGTCGACGTCGGCCGGGTCGACGCCCAGCAGCTCGGCCACCTGCTCGACCAGCACGGTGAGCACCAGCGCCTCCAGGTCGGCGCGGCTCTCACTGCGGTGCTCGATCGGCCGTCGGAAGAGCACCAGTCGCGTCGGCTTGCCACCGCTGCCGCGGATCAGTGACGACAACGGCACGGTGCCCGACGCCCAGTCGTCGGGGATCTGCGGTGCGTCCTCGACGGCGTACTCGACCAGCCCGAGCCGGTCGGCCCAGCGCCGCTCGATGTCGGCCACCACGTCGAGGACCAGCTCGTCGAACCGCTCCCGTGCCGTCGGCAGCATCGGCTCGCCCGGTCGGTCGGGGAGCACCGCCGGGCCGCGCATCCCGCGGCCACGGCGGTCGCGGACGGTGCGCTTGGCGGTCACGGCAGCGAGCCTAAGCCTCGCTCCCGGCCGGCGGGAGGTACGGTCGGCGTCGTGAGCCTCACCCGTCGCTGCTCCCGCACTGCGTGCGGCCGGCCGGCGGTCAGCACCCTCACCTACGTCTACGCCGACCAGACCGCCGTGCTGGGGCCGCTGGCGACCTACGCCGAGCCGCACGCCTACGACCTGTGCGTGGTCCACTCCGAGCGGCTCAGCGCACCGCGCGGCTGGGACGTGCTGCGCCTGGCGCCCGACCCGCGGGCCGGCGGGCCGACGACCGACGACCTGCTCGCGCTGGCGGACGCCGTCCGCGAAGCCGCCCGTCCGGTCTCCGTCTCCGTGGCCGCGCCCGCCGCCGAGACGGGCCGCGAGGTGGCCCGCAAGGGTCACCTGCGGATGCTCACCACCGACTGACCAGCTCCCGTACCCGGCCTCCGCTGGTCGAGGAAGGCGCGCTAGCGCCTGTCACGAAACCCGATGAGCGTCAGAGACGTCTGCCCGGTCACGGGGTTTCGAGACGGTGCTGCGCTCCCTCCTCAACCAGCGGAGCCGCTGCGCGACCTCCTCGACCAGGGGAGGAGACCCGGGTGACTAGAGTCGCTGGAGTGAGCAGCCTCGACCCGGACGTCGTGCGCGCGATCTTCAAGGCCTACGACGTCCGCGGCACCGTGCCGGACCAGGTCGACGAGGAGCTCGCCCGCCGCACGGGCGCGGCGTTCGTCTCGGTCGTGGGTGCCGCCACGGTGGTCGTCGGGCACGACATGCGGCCGAGCTCGCCCGGCCTGGCCGAGGCGTTCGGGGAGGGCGCGGCGCGTGCCGGGGCGGACGTGGTGCACATCGGCCTGGCCTCCACCGACGGTCTGTACTTCGCGTCCGGTCACCTCGGTCACCCGGGCGCGATGTTCACCGCCAGCCACAACCCGGCGCAGTACAACGGCATCAAGCTCTGCCGCGCCGGCGCGCAGCCGATCGGCATGGAGACCGGCCTCGCCCAGATCCGTGACGCCGTCCTCGGCGACGACCTCCTCACCGGCGAGCGCACGGGCGCGATCACGCGCATCGACCTGCTCGACGAGTACGTCGCACACCTGCTGGGCCTCGCGCCGGTGGAGGGCCGACAGCTCAAGGTCGTCATCGACGCCGGCAACGGCATGGCCGGGCTCGACCGCCCCGGCGGTCTTCGAGGCGCTGGGCAGCGAGCAGGTCGAGGTGGTGCCGATGTACTTCGAGCTCGACGGCAGCTTCCCCAACCACGAGGCCAACCCGATCGAGCCCGAGAACCTCCGCGACCTCCAGGCGCGCGTGGTCGAGGAGGGCGCCGACATCGGGCTGGCCTTCGACGGCGACGCCGACCGTTGCTTCGTGGTCGACGAGCGAGGCCGGGCCGTGTCGCCGTCCACGCTGACGGCCCTGATCGCCGCGCGCGAGCTGGGCCGCGACCCCGGCGCGGTGGTGATCCACAACCTGATCACCAGCAGGGCCGTGCCGGAGATCGTCACCGAGCTCGGCGGCACCCCCGTCCGGACGCGCGTCGGCCACTCCTATCATCAAGGCCACGATGGCCGAGACCGACGCGATCTTCGGGGGAGAGCACAGCGGACACTTCTACTTCCGTGACTTCTGGCGCGCCGACTCCGGGATGCTCGCCGCGTTGCACACCTTGTCCGCCCTCTCCGACACCGACCGTTCGCTGTCGGAGCTCGCCGCCGACTACGAGCGCTACGTCGTCAGCGGCGAGATCAACTCGACCGTCGGCGACCAGGCCGCCGTCGTGACCGACATCGAGGCGGCCTACGCCGTCAACGGCGCAGCCGTCGACCACCTCGACGGCCTGACGGTCACGACTGACGACTGGTGGTTCAACGTCCGCCCGTCCAACACCGAGCCGTTGCTGCGGCTCAACGTCGAGGGCAAGGACACCGCCACCATGGAGCGCGTGCGCGACGAGGTGCTCGCCCGGATCAGGAGGAACCCATGAACATCGACCCTGCCCTGCGTGAGCTGATCGTCTGTCCGAGCTGCCGGTCCTCCCTCGAGGAGGTCGGCGAGGAGCTCGTCTGCAGTGGGTGCGGACTGGCCTACCCCGTCCGAGACGACATCCCGGTCCTCCTCGTCGACGAAGCCCGCCGCCCGGACTGACCGACACCATGCCCTGGTTCGACGAGTCGCGGCTCGACAACGAGTCCACCCTGACCGCTGCCGACCCCAACCTGCGGCAGTTGGCCGAGTCCGGGGCACGGGTACGCCGCGAGGCCGTCGAAGCGGAGACCGCGCTGTCCGAGGCCGTCGCCGTCGCCCGCGAACAGGCGCGCCCGCGGGCAGTGGTGGCCGCCGGTCCCGACTCCCGGTTGCTGCGCGCCGCACTCGAGCCGTGGTGCCCGGTGCCCTTCGTCGCCTGGCCCAACCCCGGACTCCCCGGCTGGGCCGGAGGCCTCGACCTGGTCGTGGTCCTCGCGCCCGACGGCGGTGACGTCGGGACGGCGTCCGCCGTCGCCGAGGCCGTCCGCCGCGGGTGCCAGGTCGTCGTCGCGGCGCCACCGCGGTCGCTCGTCGCCGAGCACGCCGCGGGCCGCTGGAGCACGATCCTGCCGACCACCGCCCGCGACCAGCTCGCCACCGCCGTGCTCGTGCTCGAGTACCTCGACCGGGTCGACCTCGGGCCGCCGGCCGACCACGAGCAGGTCGCCGAGGCGCTCGACCGGGTCGCGATGTCGTGCTCGCCGCACCGCGACATCGCCGTCAACCCCGCCAAGATGCTGGCGATCGCGCTCGCCGACGCCAACCCCGTGGTGTGGGGCGGCTCGGTGCTCGCCGCCCGCGCCGCCCGACGGGTCGCCGAGTCGATCCGCCAGGCCAGCGGCCGCACCGCGATCGCGGGCGACGCCGAGCACCTGCTGCCTGTCATCGAGAGGGTGCAGCCGCGCAACGTCTTCGACGACCCCTTCACCGACGAGGCGGCCGAGCTGCGCCCCGTGCTCGTCGTGCTCGACGACGGTGCCGACGACCCGCTCGTCCGCGAGCAGCGCGGACGGCTCCAGGCGGCCGCGGTCGAGCACGGCGTACGCACCGAGACGGTCGACGCCGACGCCACGTCAGAGGTGGCGCGCTACGCCTCGCTGCTGTTGAGCGGCCGGTACGCCGCGCAGTACCTGAGCATCGGCCTGGTCAGCGACTGAGAGCCTGCTAAGCCCTCATCTAGGCTGGCGCACGTGACCCGGCACCCTTCCCCGACCCTCGTGGCCCGCCCATGAGCGGGGGCCTGTTCGCCCTGCTCGACGACGTGGCCGCGCTGGCCCGCCTGGCGGCGGCGTCGGTCGACGACGTGGGCGCGGCGGCCGGCAGGGCGAGCGCGAAGGCGGCCGGCGTGGTCGTCGACGACACCGCTGTCACCCCGCAGTACGTCGCCGGGGTGGCCGCCAAGCGCGAGCTGCCGATCATCCGCAAGATCGCGATCGGCTCGCTGCGCAACAAGATCCTGTTCATCCTGCCGGCGGCGCTGGTGCTCAGCCAGTTCCTGCCCTGGCTGCTGACGCCGCTGCTGATGGTCGGGGCCACCTACCTCTGCTACGAGGGCGCCGAGAAGGTCTGGGAGCGCCTCAGCGGCCACCACGAGACGGAGGAGACGCCCCAGGAGCACTTCGGCCCCGAGCACGAGGCGCCGATGGTGGCCGGCGCGATCCGCACCGACTTCATCCTCTCGGCCGAGATCATGGTGATCGCCCTCAACGAGGTGGCCGACGAGCCGTTCGTCTCGCGCGCGGTGATCCTGCTCGTCGTCGCGGTCGCCATCACGATCCTCGTGTACGGCGTGGTCGCGGCCATCGTGAAGATGGACGACGTCGGGCTCCATCTGACCCAGCGGGCCTCGCGAGCAGCCCAGCGCATCGGGCACGCCATGGTGCGCGCGATGCCGCACCTGCTCAACGTCATCTCCGTGGTCGGCACCGCCGCGATGCTGTGGGTCGGTGGTCACATCATCCTGGTGGGCGTCGACGACCTTGGCTGGCACTGGCCCTACGAGCTGGTCCACCACTGGGAGGAGGACGTCGAGCACGCCGTCACTGGTATCGGTTCCGCCGTCGCGTGGCTGGTCAACACCGCCGCCTCGCTGGTGGTCGGAGTCGTCTGGGGGGCCATCGTGGTCACCGTCCTCCACGTGCTGCCCTTCGGCCCGGGCCACGGCAAGGCCCAGGGCGAGAAGTCGGACGAGGCCGGGGGCCACGCCGGTCAATGACCACGGCTAGTGTCCCGTCAGCGAGATGCGTGCGCTAAGGCCGTGGTCCAGGTGCGTGCATGGCAAGGCGCCGGAGCGACGCCGTACTCGCTCGTCCAGCGAGTGACGGCAACGCTGCCAGGTGCGTGCCTGGGCCGCGGAGTTAGTCTGCGAATCTCGCTGACGGGACACTAGGGGATGAGAGTGGTCTCATCCGCGGCTCATGGTCGCTTCACTCCCGCCCACCACTGTGGGACGCGTCCGAACGACGCAAGTGGGCCCATCCCGATCCGGGCCCCGGGAAAGGAAACGACCATGAACCACAAGCTCGCCAGCACTCTGGCCGCCTCGGCTGTCGGCGGCACCGCCACGCTCCTCGCGTGGGGGCTGCTCGCCACGCCCGGCGCCTCCGCCGCCGAGGGCGACCTGGCCAAGCGTGAAGAGGACCGGGTCGACCTGGTGCTCGTCGACGACCGCGACGACGACGACACCAACGACGACACGGACACCGGCAGCTCGGGCAACACCGGCAACAGCGGCACGGGCAACAGCAACGACGGCACGAACAGCCGATCGACCGGCGTGAGCCGCGACCGTGACCACAGTCGCGGCGACAAGACGCGCGACTGGACCAACGACGGGGCCGGCGACAACAAGCGCGACTGGTCGGCGAACCAGACCAACGACCGGTCCCGCAACGACACCCGCGGCTGACGTGGGCACCCGGGACACCTGGGGCCTGCACGAGGGTGACGCCGTCACCGCCGAGCTGACCGCGATGCGGCTGCTCGGCGGTGGGGCGGCCTACGAGGCCTACCTCGCGTTCGACGAGGTCACCTACGCGCCGGTCGTGGTCAAGGTGCTGCGACCCGCCCAGGTCGAGGACCGCGCCAGCCTGCGCGGGCTGCGCCGCGAGGTCGCGGCCCTGGCCGCCGTGAACCACCCCGGCGTGGTGCGCGGTCTGCGCCACGTCGCCGACGGCGAGAGACCCCACGTGGTGCTCGAGCACGTCGACGGCCCGCGGCTCTCGAGCCTGGTACGCCGCTACGGGCCGCTCCAGCCGCAGCAGTACCTGCCGTTGGCGATCGACGTCGCGTCGGCGCTCCACTACTTCCGGTACGTCGGCCAGGTGCACCTCGACGTCAAACCGAGCAACATCATCATGGGGGCGCCGGCGCGGCTCATCGACCTGTCGGTGATGCGGTCCGTGGACGCCGCGGCGCGCCTCGACCACGTCATCGGAACCGACGCCTACCTCTCGCCGGAGCAGGCGGACCCCGGCCGGCTCGGCGTACCCGGCCCCGCCAGTGACGTCTGGGGGCTGGGTGCGACGCTGTTCCATGCCATCGCCGGCCACCGCCCGTACGCCGGCGGCGACCCGGACGCGTCCGAGGTCGCGCTCCGCCACCCGCAGGTGGTGGCCGAGCCGCCGCAGCTGCCCGTCCGCACGCCCGAGGAGATCGCGAAGGTGGTGCTTGCCTCGCTCGAGCGGCGGCCCGAACACCGTCCCGCTCCGCACGAGGTCGCCGACCTGCTCCAGCCCCTCCTCGAACGCCTGCCACGTGCCCGGCTGACCGGGTTCGGCGGCGGCCGATGACTCAGCCTGGATCCACCGATCTCCGCCTGCTGCGCGCCACCATTCGGGCACGCGACGGCGGCCATCGGTGGATCCAGGCTCAGACGTCGAACCGGTAGCCCATCCCGCGGACGGTGCTGATGGTGCTGGCCCCGAACTTGCGACGCAGGTAGCCGACGTACACGTCCACCACGTTCGAGCCGGGGTCGAAGTCGTAGCCCCAGACGTGGTCCAACAGCTGCTCACGGCTGAGCACCTGACCGGGATTGAGCATGAACACCTCGGCCAGCGCGAACTCGCGCGCCGACAGGTCGACGGCGTGGCCGGCGACGGTGGCCCGGCGGGTACGGAGGTCGAGGCGGACGCCACCGGCCTCGAGAAAGTCCTCGCGGCCCGGCCCGGCCGCGGCCGCGACCTCGGCCTGCCGCAGGCGCAGCCTGACGCGCGCCAGCAGCTCGGCGAACCGGAACGGCTTGGGCATGTAGTCGTCGGCCCCGCCCTCGAGCGCGGACACGGTGTCGGTCACGGAGTCGCGGGCGGTCAGCACGATCACCGGCAGCCGGCTGCCCTGCGCCCTCAGCGCCTCGAGCACCTCGAAGCCGTCGAGCCCGGGGAGGCCGATGTCGAGGACCAGCAGGTCGAACTGCCCGGAGAGCGCCTCGTCGAGGCCCCGGCGCCCGTCGCTCACCACCGTCGGCAGGTGGCCCTCCGCGCGTAGCCCCTTGGCCACGAACGACGCGATGCGTTCCTCGTCCTCGAGGATCAGGATGCGGGCCATCGGTCCTCCCCGCGCTCGGTCGGCAGTCGCAGCTCGAAGCGTGCTCCACCGGTGACACCCGTCCGGACGTCGACCGTGCCGCCGTGCGCCTCGGCGATGGCACGCACGATCGAGAGCCCGAGCCCGAACCCCTCGTCGCCCGGAAGGACCTCTGCGCGACCGAACCTCTCGAAGATCCGTTCGCGGTCGACCTCGTCCACCCCGCGCCCGGAGTCCTCGACCCAGAGCAGCAGCCCGTCGCCCTCGCGCGCCGAGCCCAGCGCGATCCGGTCGCCGGGCCTGGTGTGCTTGACGGCGTTGTCGGCGAGCTGGAGGACGGCCTGGGTGATGCGCTGCTCGTCGAGGCGGACCACGCCCGTCGCTTCGTCCACGAGCACCCAGTCACGGTCGCCGAGCGCGCGTGCCTTCGCCAGCAGAGCCATGGTCAGCTCGGCAACGTCGGTGGGCCGCGCGGAGACGAAGTCGGGTCGTCGGGTCTTGGCCAGCAGGATCAGGTCGCCGACGAGACGACTCATCCTGTCGACCTCGTCCAGCAGCACCGCGCGGGTGCGCTCGACCTCCTCGTCGTCCGCCGGGTCGAGCAGCTCGAGATGCCCCCGGAGCACGGTCAAGGGGGTGCGCAGCTCGTGGCCGGCATCGTCGAGGAATCGCCGTTGTGACTCCACCCCGTCCTCGAGACGCTCGAGCATCTCGTTGAAGGTCCGGGTCAGCGCGGTGATGTCGTCGTTGCCCGACTCGGGGATGCGTTGCGACAGGTCGGTCGTGGTGATGTCGCTGGCGATCTCGCGCACCGACCGCAGTGGGGCCAGCAGCCGGCCGGACTGCAGCGCCGCCAGCATCGTGATCAGGCCGAGGGACAGCACCGCCACCACCGCGTAGGTGCGCAACGTGCTGGCCAGCTCGGAGTGCTCGTCGTCGAGGAAGTTGATGATCACCAGCGCCCCGGCCGTGGTCCTGCTGCGAACGGGTACGGCGGTCACCCAGACCTCGCCGTACACCGCGTCGTCGATCTCGACCGGTGCCGCCGACGGTGAGCAGCGAGCCGACGGCCCGCAGGAAGTCGGGGTCGTCGAGGAAGCTCTCGCCGTACCGGTTCGGCGTGCGGCTGCGCGGCTGGTCGCCCTGGTAGGCGACCAGCATCTCGTCGTCGTCCGGCACGTTGCGCTCCAGGAACACCGTCACCAGCCTGAAGGCGTCGGTGAAGTCGGTGCCCGTCTGCGGGTCCACCCCTTCGCGCTCGAACACGCGGAACTCGTCGATCTCCTGGTCGATCTGCTCGCTGACGCTGGCATCGATCCGGGCCGACTCCAACGTCCAGACCAGCACTCCGGCGCCCGTCATCGCCACCAGGGTGAGCAGCGCGATGACGGCGGTGAGGCGGGTCCGGACCGAGACCTGCGCGAGCCGGCGGGCGGGGGCACGGTCAGCCGTCCCCGTCGTCCGTGTCGTCGTCATCGGTGTGATCGTCGCCCTCCGGGTCCGCTGCACCGTCATCCTCGCCCACCCGGGTCGGCGTCGGGTTCACGACTCGGACCCCGTCGTCGTGATCGTCCTCGTCAGGGTCGTCAGGTCCGGTCGTCGGGGTCGGGCCTGGACGTTGGGGTCGACGGGGGCGACGGGGTCCGAGACGAGGGCGAGGGGACGGGGTCGTCGAGGATCACCGGGGTCCGCGGACCGAGGTCGGGCGGCGCAGCGACGAGCCGCCCCGCGACGTACGCGAGCATCGGCAGGGTCACCAGCAGCACCACCGCAGCCTTCACCGCCGACCTCATGCACGCGAGTGTCGCGGTTGCCGATGGGCGGTCGGTGAGAGCCGGATGAGAGAACTCTCATGGGTGCCGCCGGGCGCCCGCGACGATTCTTTCTCCGACGTGACGCGGGTCTAACCTGAGCAGGATTTCAGCCCGCACCCACCCGTGAGGACGCCCCATGGACTTCAAGGTCGCCGACCTCTCTCTGGCCGACTTCGGCAGGACCGAGATCAAGCTCGCCGAGCACGAGATGCCCGGCCTGATGGCCATGCGCGAGCGCTACGGCACCGAGAAGCCGCTGGCGGGTGCACGCATCGCCGGCTCGCTGCACATGACGATCCAGACCGCGGTCCTCATCGAGACACTCGTCGCCCTGGGCGCCGAGGTCCGCTGGGCCTCCTGCAACATCTTCTCCACCCAGGACCACGCCGCCGCCGCCGTCGCGGTCGGCCCCGAGGGCACCGTCGAGGCGCCCGCCGGCGTCCCGGTGTTCGCCTGGAAGGGCGAGTCGCTGGAGGAGTACTGGTGGTGCACCCAGCAGATCCTCATCTGGCCCGACGGCACCTTCGCCAACATGATCCTCGACGACGGTGGCGACGCCACCCTGCTCGTCCACCTGGGTCTGGACGCCGAGAAGACCGGCGTCGCGCCGGACCCGGCCTCGGCCACCAGCCACGAGCAGCAGATCATCTTCCAGGTCCTCAACGACTCGCTCGCCGAGAGCACCGACCGGTGGACCAAGATCTCCGCTGAGATCAAGGGCGTCACCGAGGAGACCACCACCGGCGTGCACCGCCTCTACGACATGATGCGCGAGGGCTCGCTGCTCTTCCCGGCCATCAACGTCAACGACTCGGTCACCAAGTCGAAGTTCGACAACAAGTACGGCTGCCGCCACTCGCTCATCGACGGCATCAACCGCGCCACCGACGTCCTCATCGGCGGCAAGGTCGCGGTCATCTGCGGCTACGGCGACGTGGGCAAGGGCTGCGCCGAGTCGCTGCGCGGCCAGGGTGCCCGGGTCATCGTCACCGAGATCGACCCGATCTGTGCGCTGCAGGCCGCCATGGACGGCTACCAGGTCGCCCGCCTCGACGACGTGCTCGACGTCGCGGACATCATCATCACCGCCACCGGCAACAAGGACGTCGTCACCGTCGACCAGATGGCGCGGATGAAGCACAACGCGATCCTGGGCAACATCGGCCACTTCGACAACGAGATCGACATGGCCGGCCTGGAGAAGTACGACGGCGTCGTGCGCAAGAACGTCAAGCCGCAGGTCGACCTGTGGACCTTCCCGAGCGGGAACGCGATCATCGTGCTCTCCGAGGGCCGCCTGATGAACCTCGGCAACGCGACCGGCCACCCGAGCTTCGTGATGTCCAACTCGTTCACCAACCAGGTGCTGGCCCAGATCGAGCTGTTCACCAAGCCCGAGGCCTACCCCGTCGGCGTCTACGTGCTGCCCAAGCACCTCGACGAGGAGGTCGCCCGGCTCCACCTCGAGAGCCTCGGCGTCCAGCTCACCGAGCTGACCGAGTCGCAGGCGTCGTACCTCGGCGTCCCGGTCGAGGGCCCCTACAAGACCGACCAGTACCGGTACTGAGTCGCCCGTGACGCCCGGCTGCCGATCGGCGCGCCATGGCCGGTCGGGTCCTACAACGTATCGCTATTGAGTCGCCCGTCCCGCGCTCCGTCGCGCCCCGGTCTGCAGCGAGCGACGCGAGCTCTGCGGGCGCAGCGAGGCGGAAGCAGTTATGCCCGACGGAATGCCAGCGAGCGGCCGATGTGCAGACTCGCTGGCACTATTGGCGCCATGACCAACGGCACCGACATCATCTCCAAGGGGCGGGTCCTCGTCGTCGACGACGACGCCTCGCTCGCCGAGATGCTGATGATCGTGCTGCGGCAGGAGGGTTTCGAGAGCCGGATCTGCCCGCGCGGCGATCTCGCCCTCGACGCGTTCCGCGACTTCCGCCCCGACCTGGTGCTGCTGGACGTGATGCTGCCCGGCAAGGACGGCATCGACGTCTGCAAGGAGATCCGCGCAGAGTCCGGGGTGCCGATCGTGATGCTCACCGCCAAGGGCGACACCGTCGACGTGGTCGTGGGCCTCGAGACCGGCGCCGACGACTACGTCGTCAAGCCGTTCAAGCCCAAGGAGCTGGTGGCCCGCATCCGTGCCCGGGTGCGCCGCTTCGACGCGACCGACCACGAGGCGCTCACCATCGGCGACCTCGCGATCGACGTCGCCGGTCACTCGGTGACCCGCGATGGTCTGCAGATCAACCTGACGCCGCTCGAGTTCGACCTGCTGGTGTGCCTGGCCCGCAAGCCCTGGCAGGTGTTCACCCGTGAGGTGCTGCTCGAGCAGGTGTGGGGCTACCGCCACGCAGCCGACACGCGGCTGGTCAACGTCCACGTCCAGCGGCTGCGCTCCAAGGTCGAGCACGACCCCGAGAACCCCGAGATCGTGGTGACCGTGCGCGGTGTCGGCTACAAAGCCGGCACGTAGGGCTCGGCGGACGTACGCCGATGGCCGGCTCCACCTTCCCCTACGCCGTCCGGCGTGTGCTGACCGTCTGGCGCCGGTCCATCCAGGCGCGCGTGGTGGTCAGCACCGTCGTGCTGTCGGCGGTGGTGGTCAGCGCGGTCGGGTGGTTCCTGCTCCAGCAGACACTGCAGGGCCTGCTCGAGCACCGGGTGGACGTCGTGCTGACCGAGGTCAACACGGTGATGGCCGACACCAACGAGCAGCTCGAGGGCGCGAACTCCACGACCAACGACCCGGACGGACAGCTCGAAGAGCTCGGTGACCGGATCGTCCCGCTGGGCAGCTCTCGCGGCTACGGCGTGGTCCTCGCCGGGCCGGTGGGCGAGGCGACGAGCGTCGACCAGGCGCCGGCCCGGACACGCGGTCTCGACACCTCGAGCATCCCGGCGCCCTTGGAGGCCCACTTCAACGAGGTGGCCGACACGGCCTGGACCTACACCCGCATCCGGGCGGACAGCGAACCGTCCGTGCCGGGCGTCGTGGTCGGCTCCCAGCTGCAGCTCCCGGCCAACGGCGGCATCTACACGGTGTACTTCCTCTTCCCGCTCGACGAGGAGCAGGAGACCATGGAGCTGGTCACGCGTGCGCTGCTGACCGCCGCCACACTGCTGCTCGTCCTCATCGGGGGGATCGCCTGGCTGGTCACCCGCCAGGTGGTCACGCCGGTGCGCATGGCTCGCCAGGTCGCCGAGCGGCTGGCGGCCGGTCAGCTGCAGGAGCGGGTCCAGGTCAGAGGTGAGGACGACCTGGCGCGACTGGCCACGTCGTTCAACCAGATGGCCAGCAACCTGCAGCGGCAGATCCGGCAGCTCGAGGAGCTCAGCCGGGTCCAGCAGCAGTTCGTCTCCGACGTCTCCCACGAGCTGCGCACGCCGTTGACCACCGTGCGGATGGCCAGCGACGTCCTGCACGACGCACGGCGTTCCTTCGACCCCGCCACCTCGCGGGCGGCCGAGCTGCTGCAGACCGAGCTCGACCGGTTCGAGACGTTGCTCGTCGACCTGCTCGAGATCAGCCGGTTCGACGCCGGCGCCGCCGTGCTCGAGGTCGACGAGCTCAACCTCGTCGACGTCGCGCACCGGGTGGTCGACCAGACCCGGGCTCTGGCGGACCAGCGGCACACCAAGGTCGTCGTCGAGGCCCCCGACCACCCGTGCCTGGCCGAGGCCGACGTACGGCGCGTGGAGCGCATCGTCCGCAACCTGGTCACCAACGCCATCGACCACGCCCAGAACGGTCTCGGGGAGACGCGCGACGTCGTCCTCCACGTCGGCGGCGACGAGCAGGCCGCCGCGATCGCCGTACGCGACTACGGCGTCGGGCTGAAGCCGGGGGAGTCGGCGATGGTCTTCAACCGGTTCTGGCGCGGCGACCCGGCCCGGGCCCGCACCAGCGGTGGCACCGGTCTCGGCCTCTCGATCTCGCTCGAGGACACCCACCTCCACGGCGGCTGGCTGCAGGCCTGGGGACGTCTGGGCGAGGGTGCCCAGTTCCGGCTCACCCTGCCCAGGCGCGCCGGCATGCCGCTGCGGCAGAGCCCGCTGCCGCTGGTGCCGGCCGACGCCCGCGAGGTGGTGGTGTGATGGCCCGCATCCGCCGTGTCGCGCTGCTAGGTCTGGTCTTGCTGGCCGTGCTCGCCACGACGGCCTGCGTCGGGCTCCCCGACACCGGTCCCGTCGTGCCGGCCGAGGACGAGGTCGGGACGCGACCCCAGGCCGAGGTCGAGCGGCGTGCGGCGCCGCCACAGGAGGGCGCTCCGGCCCAGGTCGTGGTCACCGGATTCCTGCAGGCGATGACGGCGTACCCGGTGCGGATCGAGATCGCCCGCCAGTTCCTGGCCAGCAACGCTCGCGATGCTTGGGACCCGTCCCGCAAGATCGTCACCTACGAGGGTCGGGGCAGCGTGCGCGGCGAGGACATGGTGAAGGTCGCCATCCAGGGTGCGCGCTGGGTCGACGACCGCGGCACGTGGCGCGGGAAGCGCGGCTCCGGGGAGGTCGAGCTGGAGTTCCCGATGATCAAGGAGGACGGCGAGTGGCGGATCGCGAAGGCGCCGAACGCGTTCATCGTGACCGACGACTGGTTCCAGGACCGCTACCGGCCGGCGTCGGTCTACTACCTCGACCCGACCGCCGGCATCCTGGTCCCCGAGCCTGTCTTCGTCCCCATCGAGCAGGAGGCCTCCGAGCTGGTGCAGGCGCTCCTCGACGGGCCAGGGCCGCAGCTGGACGACGTGGTCAGCTCGTTCGTCCCCGAGGGCCTCAAGCTCGGGCTGTCCGTCCCGATCAGCGACGACGGCGTCGCGACGATCGCCCTGGAGGGTGACATCGGTCCGCTGCCGCCCGACGCGGCCACGCTGATGATCTACCAGTTCGCGTGGACGCTGCGCCAGGATCCCCGCATCACCAGCTTCTCGATCACGATCGGCGACCAGCCGGTGACCTTGGACGGCAGCACCCCGCTGAGCGTCGACCTCGGGTCCGAGTACGACCCCACCGACGTCGCAGGCCAGCTCGTTGCTCTTCAGCCTGCACAACGGGCTGCTGGAGTCCGGTGACGCCGAGTCCATGACCGCGGTGGACGGGACCGCTCGGCCGCAACCGGTACGGCGTCTCCGACGTCGCCGTCAGCCTCAACGCCGACCTGGCGGCGACGGTCTCCACCGACCGGACCGCGCTGCAGCTGACCTCGGTCAACGACGACCGCCATCCCTTCAAGCAGGTCCTCAGCGGGGCGACGCGCCTGCTGAAGCCCAGCTGGGACTTCGCCGACCGGTTGTGGCTCGTCGACCGCAGGGCCGACGGTGCGCTGGTGAGCATGGTCGACACGGTCCGCGACGAGACCACTGCCGTGGCGGTCGACGTACCCGGCATCACGGGCAAGCGCGTGAAGGACTTCATCGTCTCGCGTGACGGCACGCGCCTGGTGGCGGTCGTCCGGGGCAAGCGGGGCGACACCCTCCGGGTCAGCCGGCTCCGCTACGGCTCGCAAGGCGGCCTGATCGGCGCGACGCCCTCACGCAACCTGGCCTGGGGGGGCGACGACGCCCAGCGCATCCGCGACATCGGCTGGCGGTCGGCGACCAGCGTCGCGGTGCTGAACCAGCTCACCCGCGGACTACGCCCAGGTCGTCCCCGTGCCGGTCGACGGGTCGACCCCGTCGGAGCGACGGCTCGCCCAGCAGGACCGCGCATCTGCCGTGGTCTCCTCGCCCGTGACCGACGAGACGCTCTACCTCCTCACTCGCGAACGGCCTGGCGGACCCGACGGGGGCCGAGGGCGAGGCCACGCCCCTGCCCACTGGTGTCACCTCGGTCCAGTACGCCGGCTGACCGCTCGTCCACAGCCCGCGCCCTGTCGGTTGTGACCGGCGGCACCGTCGTGCTGGCATCGACCCGTGCGCGCCGACCTCGTCGACCGGTTCCTCGATCCTCTGGTGGACGCAGCAGTCGACCTGCTTGCTCGGGTCCCGGTGCGTGGGCTGCGACCGCCCCGGCCGGCTGCTGTGTCCCCTCTGCCGAGCGACCCTCGAGCGAGCCGGCGCGCCCGGCGTGGCCGACACCCGTACCGGAGGGGATGGTCGCGCCCTGGACCACCGCCGACTACGCCGGTGCGGCACGCGCCTTGGTGCTCGGCCACAAGGAACGCGCGATGCACGGGCTGCGCGGGCCCTTGTCCGAGCTGCTCGCGAGCGCCGTGCGCGGGGCCGTCGACGACGCCGGGGCGGTCGGGGTCCCCGTCGTGCTGGCGCCGGTGCCCTCGAGGCCGGCCGCCGTCCGCGCCCGCGGGCACGACCCGACGTGGACGATCACCCGCGGAGCGGCCGCGCGTCTGCGCCGGCAGGGGTACGACGTCCGCGCGCTGCGGATGCTCCGGTTCCGGAGCCGGGTCGCCGACCAGGCCGGGCTCGACGCGGCCGCGCGGGCGGCCAACCTGGCGGGTTCGATGTGGTGTCCGAGCCGCTCGCTGCGGCGCCTGGCCCGGTCGTTGGGAGGGCGCCGTACGAACGCCTTGGTGGTCGTCTGCGACGACGTGCTGACCACCGGCGCGACCGCTCGCGAGGCGCAGCGGGCGCTGGAGGAGTGCGGACTGACGGTGCTGGCCGTCGCGACCGCAGCGGCGACCCGGAAGCGGATTCGGACCGGGGTTTCGTGGTGACCACTCATGGCCTAACGTCGATGCATGGAGTCCGTCCGGGTCCGTGGTTGCACCACCCGGACACGGAAAGAAGTGTTGGGGTGGCTAGCCGATGCCAGTCGCAGGCGAAACGGTCCACGTAAGGCTGTCCCCAAGTTGTCAGCCGGGGACGGCCGATCACGGTGCGGCTTAGAGGTAAGTCCTGCCTCGTCCGCGTCATCAGACATGACGCCGGAGGGGAGAAGGGCAGTAGTGGCGGAACATGTTCCGGGAAGCTGCGAACCCCTCAGCAGGCGGTTGTGGGGTCGAAGACCAGGTCGGCCGGGCGGACTCCTACCCATCCCCGACCGGTATCTGGAGGTATCCATGGACGTGGTCGTCACCGGCCGACACTGTGAGCTCTCTGACCGCTTCCGCAGTCATGTCACCGAGAAGCTCTCCCGGCTCGAGAAGCACGACCATCGGATCATCCGCGTCCAGGTGGAGGTCGAGAACGAACGCAACCCGCGGCAGGCCGACCGCGCCGTACGCGTCGAGCTGACGGCCTTCTCCAAGGGACCCGTCATCCGGGCCGAGGCCGCCGCCGAGGACAAGATGAGCGCCCTCGACCTGGCGCTCGACAAGATGGCCGCGCAGATGCGCCGGGCCGCCGACCGGCGCCGCGAGCACAAGAACAAGCACGACCGCGTCGCCGACCTGCTCGACGAGCCGGTCCTGCAGGACGGGGCCTACGCCACGTTCAGCGAGTCGGTCGACGCCGAACGCCGGGTCGGCCCGATCACGTGTCACCGGCGAGGGGCCGCTCGTGGTCCGCGAGAAGACCCACCGGGCCACGCCGATGACCCTCGACCAGGCGCTCTACGAGATGGAGCTGGTCGGCCACGACTTCTACCTGTACGTCGACAAGGACACCGAGCGACCCTGCGTGGTCTACCGACGGCGCGGCTACGACTACGGCGTGATCTCCCTCGACCTCCAGGACTGAGGGGCTCGTACTCCCACCCGAGGTGGATATCGCCCGTTTGGGCCATTGACTCCTAGTGATCCAGGTTGGCGAACCAGGCCCCGACATGGCCCAGGCGTGTCATGATGCCGGGGTGTCCGTGAACCACGAGCCGGCAACCCCCGAGCCGACGCGAGTGCTGGTCGTCGACGACCAGGAGCTCTTCCGACGAGGCCTGACCATGCTGCTCGCTGCCGAGGACGGCATCGAGGTCGTGGGCGAGGCAGGCGACGGCATCGAGGGTGTGGCCCTCGCGACCAGCACCGCACCCGACGTGGTGCTCCTCGACATCCGCATGCCCAAACGCTCCGGGATCGAGGCCTGCCAGGAGATCAAGGAGGCAGTCCCGACCGCCAAGATCATCATGCTCACCTCCTCCGACGAGGAGGCCGACCTCTACGAGGCGGTCAAGAGCGGCGCGTCCGGCTACCTGCTCAAGGACTCCTCCATCGACGAGGTGTCCCAGGCGGTCCGCGTCGTCGCCGACGGCCAGTCGCTGATCAGCCCGTCGATGGCGGTCAAGCTGATCGACGAGTTCAAGCAGATGTCGCGACCCGACCGCGGCGCCGTACCCGGCCTGCGCCTGACCGAGCGCGAGCTCGAGGTCCTGCGCCTGGTGGCCAAGGGCCACAACAACCGCGAGATCGCCCGCCAGCTGTTCATCAGCGAGAACACCGTCAAGAACCACGTGCGCAACCTCCTCGAGAAGCTCCAGCTCCACTCGCGGATGGAAGCCGTCATGTACGCCGTCCGCGAGAAGCTGCTCGACCTCCCCTGACCCGCGAGTCGGCGTAGATCGCCCTGCCAAGTACGCCGAGTCGGCGCAGATCGCCCTGCGAAGTACGCCGAGTCGGCGCAAACTGTCCGTGCCGGGCTGACGGGTCATGGCGAGAAGGCGCGCGCAACGGCGCCGACTCGGCGGGTTGTCGGGGGGGCGATCTGCGCCGACTCGGCGGGTTGTCGGGGGCGATCTGCGCCGACTCGCGGTGTCGGTGGGGGTCGTTAGGGTCGCGCGGGTGACGAAAGGTGTAACGACGCTGTCGACCGCTCAGGCCAGGCGGATCGCCCTGGCGGCTCAGGGGTTCCTCGACCGACCCCCCAGGCAATTGTCAGGGCAGCCGACCATGCGCACCCTCGCGCGCACCGTCGAGCGCACCGGCGTGCTCCAGGTCGACTCGGTCAACGTGCTGCAGCGGGCCCACTTCATGCCGCTGTACTCCCGCATGGGCGCCTACGACGTCGACCTGCTCGCCCGCGCCCAGACAAGGACGGGGGCGCGGAAGCCGCGGCGACTGGTCGAGTACTGGGCGCACGTGCAGGCGCTGATGCCGGTCGAGCTGTGGCCGGTGATGCGGCACCGGATGGACTCCTACCGCACCCAGAAGCACAAGTGGTGGGGGAGCGAGGTCAGCGAGGAGCTGGTCAAGAACCTGATGGCCGAGATCGCCGACCGGGGCGCCTCCACCGCCCGCGACCTCGACGACGGACTGCCGCGGGACAAGAAGCACTGGGGCTGGAACTGGTCGGCCACCAAGCGTGCGCTCGACTACCTCTACATGACCGGCGAGGTCGCGATCGCCGGGCGCAACAGCCAGTTCGAGGTCAGGTACGACCTGCCTGACCGCGTGCTGCCCGCCGACGTGCTGTCCGCACCGACGCCGACCCTGGAGGAGGCCAACCGCGAGCTCGTACGCCGCGCCGCCCGGTCCCACGGAGTCGCCACCGCTCGCTGCCTGGCCGACTACTACCGCATGCGCCTGCAGCCCACCGATGGCGACCGGGCGGCGATGGGCGCGATCGAGGACCTCGTCGCCGACGGCGAGCTCGAGCCGGTGCGGATCTCGGGCTGGAACCGGCCGGCCTACCTCCACCGCGACGCCCACCGCCCCCGTCGCGTCGACGCCAGGGCTCTGCTCAGCCCGTTCGACCCCGTCGTGTGGCTGCGCGAGCGGACCGAGAAGCTCTTCGACTTCCACTACCGCATCGAGATCTACACACCGGCGGCCCAGCGCGTCTACGGCTACTACGTGCTGCCGTTCCTGCTCGGGGAGGAGATCGTCGGCCGGGTCGACCTCAAGGCGGACCGTCAGTCCGGTCGACTCGTGGTGAGAGCGGCGTACGCCGAGCCCGACAGCCGTTCCTGGGCGCCGGCCGAGACGGCCGCGGAGCTGTCGGCCGAGCTGGTCCGACTGGCCGGCTGGCTCGGCATGGACGAGCTCACGGTCGAGCCGCGGGGCGACCTGGCTCCCATGCTCGGTTTCTGAGCACGCCCCGCGACCACATCGGCACCGTCGACCGACCACCCGCGCACCGACATGAAATGTTTCACCGTTTCTGGGGCTTCCCAGGCGCTGGGTAGAGTGGCGCCGCTGTCCCCAGACTTGTTGCAGACCCAAGGAGTGCGCGCACGTGCCTGCGATTCTCGACCGAATCCTCCGCATCGGCGAAGGCAAGATCCTGCGTCAGCTGGAGGCGATCGCCAAGGCGGTCAACGCCATCGAGGACGACTTCGTCAAGATGAGCGACGCCGAGCTGCAGGGCATGACGGCCGAGTTCAAGAGCCGGCTCGAGAAGGGTGAGACCCTCGAGGACCTGATGCCGGAGGCCTTCGCCACGGTGCGCGAGGCGGCCAAGCGGGTCATCGGCCAGCGTCACTACGACGTCCAGATCATGGGTGGCGCTGCGCTCCACCTCGGCAACATCGCCGAGATGAAGACCGGTGAGGGCAAGACCCTCGTCGCCACGCTCCCGGCGTACCTCAACGCGCTCGCCGGCCTCGGCGTCCACGTCGTCACGGTCAACGACTACCTCGCCAAGTACCACGCCGAGTGGATGGGCCGCATCCACCACTTCCTGGGCCTCACCACCGGCGTGATCCTGCCGTCGATGCGCCCCGACGAGCGCCGCGTTGCCTACAACTGCGACATCACCTACGGCACCAACAACGAGCTCGGCTTCGACTACCTCCGCGACAACATGGCCAGCACGATCGAGGACTGCGTGCAGCGCGGGCACGTCTTCGCCATCGTCGACGAGGTCGACTCGATCCTGATCGACGAGGCCCGCACCCCGCTCATCATCAGCGGCCCGACCCAGGACGAGGTCCGCTGGTACGCCGAGTTCGCCAAGATCACCAAGAACCTCACCCGCGACGTCGACTACGAGGTCGACGAGAAGAAGCGCACCATCTCGGTGCTCGAGCCGGGCATCACCAGGGTCGAGGACCACCTCGGCATCGAGAACCTCTACGAGTCGGTCAACACGCCCTTGATCTCGTTCCTGAACAACTCCATCAAGGCCAAGGAGCTGTTCCGCAACGACAAGGAGTACGTCGTCATGGACGGCGAGGTGCTCATCGTCGACGAGCACACCGGCCGCATGCTCGCCGGTCGCCGCTACAACGACGGCCTGCACCAGGCGATCGAGGCCAAGGAGGGCGTGACAGTCCGCGAGGAGTACCAGACCCTCGCCACCGTCACGCTGCAGAACTACTTCCGCCTCTACAAGAAGCTCTCCGGCATGACCGGAACGGCCATGACCGAAGCCTCGGAGTTCGACAAGATCTACAAGCTCGGGGTCGTCCCGATCCCGACCAACCTGCCGATGGTCCGCAAGGACCAGCCCGACCTCGTCTACCGCACCGAGAAGGCCAAGTACGACGCGGTCGTCGACGACATCGCCGAGCGGAACCAGAAGGGCCAGCCCATGCTGGTCGGCACGGTCTCCGTGGAGAAGTCCGAGCTGCTGTCGGGACTGCTGAAGAAGCGTGGAGTCCCGCACACCGTGCTCAACGCCAAGATGCACGCCGACGAGGCTCAGGTCGTCGCGATGGCCGGCCACAAGGGCGCCGTCACCGTCGCGACCAACATGGCCGGCCGCGGCACCGACATCATGCTCGGCGGTTCGGTCGACTTCCTGGCCGACGCCGAGCTGCGCAAGCAGGGCCTCGACCCGTTCGAGGATGGCGACGCCTACGAGACCGCCTGGCCCGCCATGGTCGAGAAGATCAAGGCCCAGGTGGCCAACGAACACGACGAGGTACGCGACCTCGGGGGCCTCTACGTCATCGGCACCGAGCGACACGAGTCGCGGCGCATCGACAACCAGCTGCGCGGCCGGTCCGGCCGCCAGGGCGACCCGGGCGAGTCCCGGTTCTACCTGTCGCTCGAGGACGAGCTGATGCGGCTGTTCAAGTCCGACTGGGTCGACCGCGTCCTCCAAGTGCTCAAGATCCCCGACGACGTGCCGATCGAGAACAAGCGCGTCACCGGCGCGATCGCCAATGCCCAGGGCCAGATCGAGTCGCAGAACTTCGAGTCCCGCAAGAACGTCCTCAAGTACGACGACGTGATGGACCGCCAGCGCCACGTGATCTACGACGAGCGCCGCCGCGTCCTCGAGGGTGCCGACTTGAAGGACCAGATCAGCACCTTCGTCGACGACGTGGTCACCGGGTTCGTCACCGGGGCGACGCAGGGCTTCGCCGAGGAATGGGACCTCGAGGGGCTGTGGACCGAGCTCAAGCAGCTGTGGCCGGTGAGCATCGACCTCGCCGTCCTCGAGAAGCAAGCGGGAGGCCGGGCCAACATCGAGCGCGACCAGCTGATCGCGGACCTCCAGGCCGACGCGCACGCGGCCTACGCCCGCCGTGAGGAGGAGGTCGGCGAAGAGGTGATGCGCGAGCTCGAGCGGCGCGTCATCTTGTCGGTGCTCGACCGCAAGTGGCGCGAGCACCTCTACGAGATGGACTACCTGCGAGAGGGCATCTACCTGCGCGCCTACTCCCAGCGCGACCCGCTCGTGGAGTACCAGCGCGAGGGCTTCGACATGTTCGCCGCGGTCATGGACGGCATCAAGGCGGAGTCGGTCGGGTTCCTGTTCAACCTCGACGTCCAGGTCGAGGAGGACGACGAGGAGGTCGAGGAGGAGTTCGAGCCGATGCGCGCCGAGCTCCCCAACGCCCCGGCCAGGGTCGTCAGGCCCGGCGAGGACGACGAGGACGAGGCGCCCGCGTCGGTCTTCGAGAAGCCGGGCCAGGTCGGTCGCGAGACGCCGCGAGTGCGCGCCAAGGGTCTCGACCGGCCCAAGCAGCCGCAGAACCTCTCCTACTCCGCGCCGTCCGAGCAGGGCGAGGCGGAGGTCGCCGGTGCGACAGCCACCAACGCGGGCGACGAGTTCGCCGACGTCGGCCGCAACCAGCTGTGCCCCTGCGGATCGGGCAAGAAGTACAAGCGCTGCCACGGCGCGCCGGGCGGCCCGACCGGGCTGACCGCCCGCATCAGCTGACCCCGCTCGCCGGTTGAGGAGGGCCGTCAGGCCCGTCACGAAACCCGGTGAGTTGGCAGGTGACCGTGCCTCTCGCGGGTTTTCGTGACAGGCGCTAGCGCGCCTTCCTCAACCAGCGGCATCACGCATGGGGCCGCCGGACTGCGTCCGTGGGACTCCGCGACGATCTCGGCGACGACGGACAAGGCGATCTCGCCCGGACCCTTGCCTCCGAGGTCGTGACCGGCCGGGACGTGCAGCTTCGTCAACCCGGGCACCCCCTCGGCCTCGAGGTCGGCCAGCAGACCTGTCGCGCGACGCCGGCTGGCCATCATCGCGACGTACGACGCCTCCGAGGCCAGGGCGGCCCGCAGCACGGCCGGCGCGTCGGGGGCGTCGTGGTCGCACAGCACGACCGCGTCGCCGGCGCGAGGTGCCACCTCCGAGAGGCCGGGGCCGCCGTCGTCGTGGACCACGACGACCACCTCGTGGCCGACCGTCGTGGCGATGGTCTCGATCGCGGCCGAGATCGGGTTGGCGGTCAGCAGGATGATCCGGCCGCGGTGGGTCTCGTCGTCGCGCCAGGGCTGCTCGCGGTGGGTGTGGGTCACGGCTCCAGTCTCACGCGAACTCCAGCGCCGAGCACACCCACCGCTCGCGGTGACGCTCGAACCGTGCGGCGACTGCTCGGGACCGGCGACCGTAGCGGATGTGCGCACTGACCTCGGCGACCCTGTCGGAGACGAAGCAGGTGCGGACACCGACGACGTGCGGGCGGGTCCCCTGGACGCCGCCTTGACCCGGCCGCCGCCCGACGCTGCGGGCCACGAGCTGGGCGCGGCGTCCGAGGTCCTGGTAGACGGCGGGCGTGGTCCATCGCAGCACCTGGGAGAGCGGTCGGTCGCCCCCGACGATCTCGACGACCGCTTGCACGATGCGGTTCGAGAACCGCTCGAACTCCCGGCGCGCGACCCGGTCGATGTCGACCACGTCGCCCGCAGACAGTGGGCCGCGGTGGGGGAGGTGATCGGTCTCGGGCGGGTCCTGGCGCGCCGTCAGGTCGAGGGCGAGGGTCCCCTGCACGCTGGCTACGCCGACCGCACGGGGTGCGAAGTGGGGCAGGCGCGTCACCGTGGCCTCGGCGGAGTCGAGGAGGCTCACCGCGCGTCCCCGTCCGGCCCGACGGGAGGCAGTACGAGGCGCTGTCCCGGCTCGAGCACGTCGGGGTCGGGCCCGATCAGGTCACGGTTGAGCGAGTAGATCGCCGGCCAGGCCGCGGCCGTCTCCTCGATGCTCGAGTGCGGTCCGAGCTGCTGAGCGGCGAGGCCCCACAGCGTGTCTCCCGGGGAGACCACGACGTTGGTCTCGCGTGATGGTGGGGTGACGTCAGGTGCCTTGGCGACCGGCTGGACGGTCCGTCGGCCAGGTCGCGCGGCAACCGGCTGGACGGCGCCCGCCCGACCGGCGTCTGGACGCGACGTTGCGCCGAAGGGCACCGCCTGCGTCACCGACACCCGTTCTGGCAGCCGCAGCCCGGCCAGCGGCCCGGGCTGCGTCTCGGGGTCGGTGACCGCGGTGGCGCCGGCCAGCGCGGGCGCGGCCAGCCCGCTGGTCAGCGCCGCGCCGCACAGCGCGAGCAGGGCCCGCCGCAGTCCCGCGGGTACGCCGCGACGCACCGTGCGCACACCTCGTGCGGCATCGACGGTGACCAGGGTGGCCACCAGCCACAGCCAGCACGTGGCCACGGCGGCGGCGGTCGCGCAGCACCAGACCAGCACGGTGTCGAAGCCGGCCCCGCCGAGGTTGCCTCGACCGACGGCCTCCGTCGTCGCCACCAGCAGCGGCGACAGGCCGAGTATCAGGGCCGCGGCCACCACGGTGGCGCCGGCCCACACCGCTGCGCAGCGACCACGCGTGATCGATATCCCGAGATTCATGGCGAACCTTTCGTTTGCATCTGTTTGATGCAGTTAAGGGTTGTCAGCCATAGTTGGGCAAGCGGCTCTCCACAATTGGTGTCATGACAGGCTCAGACCGTGGGTTGGGACGAGCGCCTCTTCGACTACCTCGACGACCTCGAAGGGCAGGCCGAGGCGCTCTACGCCGCCGAACGCGACGCCGAGCTGATGGACCGGAGCCGGGCCGAGTACGCGTCGGTCTCCCTGGCAAGCCGGCTGATGGCGTCGATCGGCCGTCAGGTGGTCCTCGAGGTCGCGGGCTGCGGAGGCGTCCGGGGCGAGCTGCGCCGGGTCGGCAGCGGATGGTGCCTGGTGTCGGGCGCCACGGGTGACTGGTTGGTCTGCGTCGGCGCGGTCACGTCGTTCGAGGGCGCAACGGATCGGGCCGTGCCTGAGGTCGCCTGGCCGGCGGTCTCACGTCTCGGGCTGGGCTCCGCCCTGCGCCGGCTCGCCGACGACGGCACGCGCTGCATGGTCGTCACCCGGGCCGGGGGCAGGCACGAGGTCGAGCTCGTACGCGTCGGGAAGGACTTCGTGGAGGCCGAGACGTACGCCGACCGGCCGCGCCGGCTGCTGCTCGCGTTGTCTGCGGTGGGCGCCGTGCAGAGCCGCGACCCGCGCTGACGAGGCCTCAGCCGGTCAGAGCAAGAAGGGCGCGTCGATGAGCAGTGCGGTGACCCGGAAGAGACCCCACCCGAGGACGCCGGTGAGGTATCCGGCGGCCATGGCGGTCATGGCGTCGTCGCCGTCACTGTTCAGGCTGGCCCACGCGAGGATCAGGCCGAGCACCATCGCGATCATGATGGCCGTGGCGGGCAGGTAGAAGACAGTGGTCGTGCCGAACACGGCTCCGATCGCGAGCTGCCACCAGCGGCTGATCGACATCATCTGGGCCGCCTCCTCAGGTCGCGTCGAGGTCGTAGGGCGGGGTCTCGTCCGCGCGCAGCGGCTTCGGGCGCCGGCCCGGGGCCGCGTCGTCTGGCTCGTTCATGGCGTCCATGATGTGTTTACGAACGATCGAGCGCGGGTCGAGGTCACGCAGCTGGAGGTCGGCGTACTCGGGCCCCAGCTCGGTGCGTAGCTCGTCGCGGGCGGCGTGCGCGAACGACCGCAACTGACGGGCCATCCGGCCGGCCTGGCGGGCGAGGTCGGGCAGCTTGTCGGGACCGAAGACGATCACCGCGATGAATGCGATGACCATGATCTCCTGGAGCCCGACCCCGAACACGTGTCAGAACCTACTCGTCGGGGTGAGCCCCAGCTGGAGTCCTGCCAAACCCCGGCCCTTGCCGACTAGACGGGCGGAGACCTCGCGCAACGCGACCGCCGCGGGGTTGGTCGGGTCGGACTCGACCACGGGCTTGCCGGCGTCGCCGCCCTCGCGCAGGGACGGCTCCAGCGGGATCCGGGCCAGCACGGGTACGTCGTAGCCGAACCGCTCCGAGAGGGTCCGGGCCACGCGCTCGCCGCCGCCGGAGCCGAAGACGTCGATCTGGTGGGACGGGCCGCAGTGGGGACAGGTCAGCGAGCTCATGTTCTCGACGACGCCGACCACACGCTGGTGCATCATCGAGGCCATCGTGCCGGCCCGCTCGGCGACCTCGGCTGCGGCCTCCTGGGGGGTGGTCACCACGACGACCTGGGCGCCAGGGAGGTGCTGGCCCAGCGAGATGGCCACGTCGCCGGTGCCGGGCGGGAGGTCGATCAGGAGAACGTCGAGGTCACCCCAGTAGACGTCGGAGAGCATCTGGACCAGGGCGCGGTCGAGCATCGGCCCGCGCCAGGCCACGACCTGGTCACGTCGCGGCTTCAGCATCCCGATGGAGATCACGCTGACGCCCGACGGGGTCGGCACCGGCATGATCAGGTCCTCGACCTGGGTCGGACGCGCGTCGGCGACCCCGAGCATGGCCGGGACCGAGTGACCGTAGATGTCGGCGTCGACGATGCCGACCGCACGGCCCTCCGCGGCCATGGCGAGGGCGAGGTTGACGGTGACCGACGACTTGCCGACACCGCCCTTGCCGCTGGCGATGGCGAAGACCTGGGTCAGCGAGCCCGGCTGGGCGAAGGAGATCTCGCGCTGCGCCTGTCCACCTCGCAGCAGCTCCTGGAGGCCGGCGCGCTGCTCGGCCGACATCACCCCCAAGGTGAGCTCGACGTCGTCGACACCTGGGACCGCGCGGAGCGCGGCGTTGACGTCGCGGGTGATGGTGTCCTTCATGGGGCAGCCGGCGACCGTGAGCAGGACGGTGAGACGGACCGTGCCGCCCTCGATGTCGACGGTCTCGACCATGCCCAGGTCGGTGATCGGGCGCTTGATCTCGGGGTCGATGACCCCGGCGAGCGCGGCGTCGATGGCCTCCGTGGTCGGGGCGTTGGTGGGGTCGGTCGGGGAAGGGCTCATGGTGTCGCGATTCTAGGTCGGATGGCCTGATGTCCCTGCTTCGAGACGACCAGGCGGATGGCTTGCTTTGGCTGTCGAAGACTGAAGAGCCCGGCTTCATCTGCTCATGAATAAGGTATGCTCTTCATATGATCGAAAGGAAGAAGAGGACTTCTGGCCCGGGGCCGGTCGCGACGGTGCTCGGCGACATCGTGGGCTCGCGCGGGTTCCGCGACCGCCGTGATCTCCACGTCCGGCTGGTGGGACGTCTCGACGAGCTCAACGACCTGTTCCGGGCCGAGGAGCGCGAGACCGCGACCTCGGTGCTCGCCTCGCCGCTACGCGTCACGGCCGGAGACGAGTACCAGGGCACGTTCACCACGCTGGGCGGCGCGCTGCGAGCGACGCGGTGGCTGCGGCTGGCGCTGCTGCCCGACGTCGACGTCCGCCACGGACTCGGGTGGGGGCCGGTCGAGCTCCTCGACGACGACCCCCGGATCGAGGACGGGCCCGGCTGGTGGGTCGCCAGGGACGCCGTAGTGGCGGCCGAGGAGGAGGCCGCAAGGGCCGGGCACCGCCGGCGCCGGACGGCGTACTGCCGCGCGGCCGGGTACGACGGCCCCGATCCGGACGCCGTGAACGCCGCCCTCGTGCTGCGCGACGAGATGATGGGCGGCCTGTCCGACCGCTCGCTGGGGGTGCTTCGTGGTCTGCTGTCGGGCAGGACCCAGCGCGAGATCGCCGAGAAGGAGGGAGTGTCCGCCTCGGCCGTCTCCCAAAGGGTCCGCAACGACGGGCTCGCCGCGCTGGTCGCGAGCGAACGACTCCTGGGAGGTCTGCGCTGAGCTGGCTGGCACTGCTGCTGGTGGGGGTCGGGTTCACCGACCTGGCCCACTCGCTGCGGCACACCCGGTTCTTCCCCGGCGTCTGCGGCGCGGCCGCCACCATCGTGGTCGGGCTGCTGGCGGGGCTCACGGGTTGGCCCGACCTGGTCGCGGTGCTCGCCGCGGCGGCGTTCGCGTTCGGCTGGGAGCTGGTGGTCAGCCGCGGCTTCTCCGCACATATGGCGTGGCTCCCGCTCACCTGCCTGCTGACAGCGGCGACCGTCGCCGCCGTGCTCTCCGGTCAGGCCGGCGCCGCTGACGGCCCCCTCGGCCGCTGGCTCGCCCAGGTGCCGTTGCCGGTGCTGCGCGAGCTCGACGCCGACGGCTTCTTGCTGCTCACCGGCGTGGTGCTGCTCCAGCTCTCGACCGGCAACGTGCTGGTCCGGCTGGTGCTGGCTGCCACCGGCACCATCACCCCCGACTCCCACGGCGCGTCGCAAGGACCCGAGCGCCGGCTCAAGGGCGGTCGCCTCCTCGGCCCGCTCGAGCGCCTGTTCATCCTCGGCCTCGGCCTCGCCGGCAACCTCACCGCCGCCGCCATCGTCGTCGCGGCCAAGGGCCTGCTGCGCTGGCCCGAGCTGTCCTCCCCGTCCGAGCAACGCGAGGTCCACCGCCTGACGGAGTACTTCCTCGTCGGCTCCTTCGTCAGCTGGGTAGTTGCACTCGTCGGGCTCGTCTTGCTCTCCTGACGTCGGCAACAGGCGCCTCGGCGTCGAGTAACCGAGACCACAGCAGCCCCGTTCGAGCTCATCTGGGCGGACCCCTGACCGCCCAACACCTTGAGCGGCAGGTGCCGCGGTGCTACCGCTTGGCCGAGGTCGAGGGTCCGCCGGTCGGTGCATCCCGACGAGCGACCAGCTCGTCGAGCAAGGTCTCCCACTGGTCGACGACTCGGCCGATCGTATAGGCCCGGGCGGTCTCCATCGCCCCTGCCCCCAGTCGTCGGCGGAGCTCGGCATCCTCGATGAGCGTCTGCATGGCCTTGGAGAGCGCGGGAACGTCGCCCCTGCCGACGAGCAGCCCGTTGGTGCCGTCCTTGATGAGTTGGCGGGGTCCTTGGGGGCAGTCCACGCTCACTGGCGGGACTCCCTTGCTCATCGCCTCGAGCAACACCATCGGGAAGCCTTCGTATCGAGATGACATCGCAAACATCGATGCCTCCTCCAGCCGCTTCTCGAGCTCGTTCGTGAAGCCCATCAGGCGGACCTTGCCCACCAGCCCGAGACTCTCGATCTGTCGCAACAGCGGCCGCCGCTTCTTGCCGATTCCGTAGATGTGCAGCTGCCAGTCCGGATGAGCTGCGGAGACCGGCGCGAAAGCGTCGACGAGACGGTCGAAGGCCTTCTGGTCGACGAGCCGTCCCGCCGTGATCACGATCTTCTCGGCGAGCGATGCCGCCTCCCCGACCCGGAACGAGGAGGCATTCGGGATGACAGCGAACCGCGTCGTGGTCGGCATCATCCTGCTCTGCCAGCGCCGCCGATCGCTCTCGGTCAGCGTGACGACTGCGTCAAGCCGATCCCCGGATCCTGACAAGGCGTCCCGAACGGGTTCGGGTCGCGCCGCAAAGCTCAGATGCTCCTGGTCGACCGCGATGACGTCGGCCGGCGCCCACCGGACGACAGCAGCCGCCAGTTCGGGTCGCGTCGTCACCACGATGCCCGGCTGCAGAGACCCGAGCTTGCGCGCAAGACGCAGATCGGTGAGCGCCGAGAAGGCCGGGTACGCCTCCTCCGCGAGCTGCGTGGGCCTCCGGTCGAGATATCGCGCGAAGCGACTACGTCGGGGGTTCCGGCGGGCGCGTGGGAGGTTCTTGGCCGTCGGGTCCGGATTCACCCGATCTTCGAGGTAGCTCAGGGTGATCGCCGGATCGACCTCGACGTACGGCTCACGGTGGGTCCGATAGACGCTGACCACCTCGACGTCGTGTCCGCGAGCGGCCAGCTCGTTGGCCACGGAGAACACGGCTCGAGGCACGCCGCCGGTGGCGTAAGCATGCACCGCCAGAAACGTGATCCGCCTGCGTCGGCCCGCGATGTCTCGTCGGCTGCCGACCACCAGGCCGGAGCCTGCGGCGACCGCTCGGAGGAGAACGGGAGCGATTCGAACCTGAGCCATCAGACCTCCTGTTCGTGGCGACCTCCGCGATGCAAACTGACCGAACGGGTGCTCGCTCAGGAATGCCGTGCCATGTCAGGGACTGGAGCGCCGGACCAAGTCCGATCCCAACGCTGTCACCTGGCAACCCGCATAGGCAAGAAGGGCCTCCGAGCGGTCGAGTCCGTACGCCGCCGCCAGGGCCAGGCACTCGACCAGGCTGTCGTCCGCGCGCATGCGGGCCAGGTCCAGCACCAGAGGACTTCGTCCGAGCGCCCGTTCGTCGAATGGGTGGCGCGCGCTCATCAGGCGTCGCAACTCCGCGGCAGGACGCGGTGGCAGCCGTTCCGCTGCCCGTCGCCACCTCAGTGCGGAGGGCTGGGAAGCCTTGCGCGCCGCGACCGCGTGTCCGTGGAGGTCGATTCCGGCGAGCCGAACGATGTCGACCGTCGCTTCCGCTGTCTCCTCGAGGTCGAGCACCACCAGTCGGGTCACCTCCGGCAGCAAAGCGGGCAGCAGCAGTAGTTCTGCCGCCGGGGGCGCCTCCCCGAACCGCAGGTAGGTGACGGGGAGCTCCGGCAGCTCGGCGTCAGCCTGGCGCGTGATGACCCAGATCCTCAGCGGCACGGTTGTTCCTCCGACGACCGTGTCCACGACGGCCGGGAGCTGGCCCGGCGTTGAGCCCTCCGCCACTATCGCCACGTCGATCGCCGCGTCGATCGCCGGGGCGCGTTCCGGGAGGGCGGAACTGCGACGAGAGACCCCATGCGGGGACACCGCGGGGTAGGGGTGCGCCGGAGCGCTGTGGCGCGCTCGCGCCGCCGCAACCAGGGGCGCGGTGCGCGCCCGCCACGCGGCGTACACGTCGTCGCGGTGCGCGCCGGACATGATGTCGCACAGCGTCTTCTCCAGCAGGTCGCGCAAACCGGCGCGCATTCTCTCGAGCTCTGGTGATGCGGGGTGCAGGTTGTCCAGCCCGACCAGTCGCACGTCGTTGGGGTGCCTCGGGCGGAAGTCCACCTCGAGCCCCAGGCTGACGCCAGGAAGATATGAGTGGAGTCGGCCGGTGATGATCCGGTCCAGCCGCTGCTGATACTGCTCGAGGACGCCCATCGCCGCCCGGGTGCCGCTGACCAGGTCGAGGTTCCGGTGACTCGGGTGGGCGTTCCGCATCTGGTCCACCGGCTGGCCGAGGTCTCGGCCGACCCGCTTCGGCAGGTCGATCACGCCGATCGTGTCGACCCCCGAACGGTCGATGGAGGCAAGCGGCGGAAAGACGCCGTCGACGGTGGTGGTCACGCAGCCGGTGAAGAACGCGTCCACCCCTGCGCTCAGCAGCAGGTCGACGGTGGTCCAGTCCCGGCATCCGATCGGTCCGGACCTCCGGAGGTATGACACGGCGGGTTCGTCGAGGACGGCCAGATTGCTGAGGTGGAACGACACGAAGAGGGGCATGAGTCGGGAGTGGTACGGCAGTCCGAACCGCAGGCCGAACGACGAGTGCATGTGCCACCCGAAGGCCAGCAACCAGGTGTCCTCGGGAACAGGGTCGCCGACGCTGAAGTCGCGGCTCACAGGCACCAGGTGCACCCGATGCGGCGGAGACTCGATCCGCAGGTCCGACCGCACCCGGGACTGGAGTTCTGCGGCGAGCTCTCCGAGTGCGGCGACGCCGGTGAACTCCGCGTGGGTGAACCGGGCGAGATTACCCAGCAGCGCGAGCGTCTGCACGTAGTCCCCGATGTTCTTGGAGACCCGCGCGCGGTCCGGCTGGCGGTAGTCGAGAACACCCAGTCGAACGGCGTCCTGCGGGGCCGGACCCAAGACAGCGGGGTGCGTCCACTCACGCAGATGGGACAGTTCCATGCGTTGACGGCTGGTGAGGCCGGCGGTGTCGCGGCGTGCTGCCTCCTCGACCAGGGCTTGGGCGAGCGCGGTGTGTCCGGTGACCAGGAAGCGACCCGCCAGCGGGCCCAGGTCAGAGGTCGGGATGGTGGCCGGGTCCGACACCGTGGCCAGCGCGGCGGCAACCGATTCCGGCGTACCGGCCCGCAAGGCTGCCACGACCTTCGCCACGACGTCCGCCTGCATCGCCACGTGGCGCCGGCCGAGGAGCCGACGGGCAGCCGTCCGCAGACGACCGACGGGCAGGTAGCTCATCGTGACCGATCCCTAGACCTTGATCACGTGAAGCTTCGCGCGGGGGAGCAGGCGATATCCGTCTCTTCCCTCGAAGTAGTCATCGACTGCCCTGCGGCAGCCCGACCACGAATAGTAGTCGTCGATGACGATCCGCCCACCCGCCGACAGCCTGGGTGCGATCCGGCTCAGGCAGGTCATCGTCGACTCGTACCAGTCGCCGTCCAGATGGGCGAACGCGACCGGCCCGTCGATCTGCATGGTGTCCTGGAAGAGCCCTTTGACGAGTTCGACGTTGTTCTCGTATGCCGGTAGGCCGAGCCGGGCGAAGGAGGCGCGCACCTCGCCGTACAGGTCTTCGTGGTAGCCGTAGTAGACGTCCTCGCCCAACCCCTGGGCGGCGCCGCTGACAATCGTCCGATACCGCCTGTGGACGTCGGCACCGTCGTCGTCGCCGGGCGCGGGGATCATGTCGAACACGTCGTACACCCTCATCGGTCGGTCGACTGCTTTCGCGGCAGCGATCACGATCGCGGAACCGCCCTGCGCTGCTCCGGCCTCGATGATGACGCCGGGTACGCCGTCGGCCTCGATGTTGCGGACGCACGTCGCCAAGTTGCGGAGGTGACGGGCGCCCAACAAGGTGAGTCGCTGTTCCCTGACCGAGACGATGACCTGCTCGACGTCGTCCGGAAGAGCGTACTGAGCCTCCGTGATGCTGCCTCGGGCCGATCGGAGCTGCCTGCGAACCCTCCGCAGCTCGCGGCTCGTGCTCGCGAGCTCTGCCTCCAGCACCGAGAGGCGCTCGGCGCTCTTCTGGTCCAACGCCAGCTTCCGCACCCAGCGTGCGCCATGTCGTGCCGCCCTCCTCAGGTTCACCACGGACCTCGACTCTTGATGGGACACCCTCCCGGCGCTCAGGGACGGTTCACAGCCTCGAAGGCCATCGTCTCGAACGCCACGGCACGCTTGTTTCCTACGGCCGATCCGTGGGACTCGAGCGAACGCAGGTCGCGGTGCGCCGATTCGCCAAGGGCGCAGCGCACGGGGTCTGAGAAGCCGGCTTCGGTAACTGCCAGGGCCAGGACCTTGATGCCTTGCGTGGCGTGGGAACGGGCGACAGGGGGGCTTTCGCAAGCATGGCACCCGGAGAGTACCCGCCCGACGTTGCTTCAACGCCCCATTGGATGCGCTTGAACCACTGCTTCGTGCGCGGCTACCCCCCGAGCAGCGGAACCTAGGCCGGCTCCCGATCACGGTCGTCGTCCTCGTCGCCCGTCTTGGCTCGCTCGTCAAGGTCACTGAGCAGCGACCGAAGCTCGGACCGCAGGAAGTCGCGGGTCGCGACCTCCCCGACGGCCATCCGCAGTGAGGCGACCTCGCGGGCCAAGAACTCCATGTCGGCGTGGGCGCGCGCGTCGGCCTGGCGGTCCTGCTCGGCGATCACGCGGTCGCGGGCCTCCTGGCGGTTCTGCGCGAGCAGGATCAGCGGTGCGGCGTACGACGCCTGGAGGCTGAGGATCAAGGTCAAGAAGATGAACGGGTACTCGTCGTAGCGGAGGTCGTCGGGCGCCAGGGTGTTCCACAGGATCCAGAACGCCACGAAGAGCGTCATGTAGATGAGGAACGACGCCGTGCCGAGGAAGCGCGCGAACTGCTCGGCGAAAACACCCAGCCGGTCCGAGTCGTAGCTCGGTCGCCGCACCAGCTGGCGTCGTACGTCGCGCGGCGTGTCGAGCCGCGCGCGCCGGCTGGGCCCGGACGAGTCAGCCATGATGCACCGCCCTGTCGCGCCAGTTCTCCGGCAACATGTGGTCGAGCAGGTCGTCGACCGTGACGGCGCCGAGCAGGTGTCCGTCCTCGTCGACCACCGGGGCGGCGACCAGGTTGTAGGTCGCCAGGTGTGCCGCGACCTCGTCGATAGACGCCTCCGAGCGCAGGTTCTGCATCGAGTCGTCGAGAGCGCCGGCCACCAGGGTCGACGGCGGCTCGCGGAGCAGGCGCTGGATGTGGGCGACCCCCAGGAACCGTCCGGTCGGAGTCTCCAGCGGCGGACGGCAGACGTAGACCAGGGCGGCCAGGGCGGGCGTCAGGTCCGGGTTGCGGACGTGCGCCAGCGCGTCGGCGATGGTGGCGTCCGGCCCCAGGATCACCGGCTCGGAGGTCATCATCGCGCCGGCGGTGTTCTCGACGTAGGACATCAGGCGCTTGACGTCCTCCGCCTCGTCGGGCTCCATCAGCTGCAGCAGGATCTCGGCGGTCTCGGGCGGCAGCTCGGCGATCAGGTCGGCGGCGTCGTCGGGATCCATCTCCTCGAGCACGTCGGCCGCTCGCTCGTGCTCGAGCTGGCCCATGATCGCGACCTGGTCCTCCTCGGGCAGCTCCTCGAGGACATCGGCCAGCCGCTCGTCGGAGAGGGCCGCGACGACGGCGGTACGTCGCTCGAAGGGGAGGTCGTGGATGACGCTGGCCGCATCGGCGGGACGCAGCTCGTTGAGCGCGTGGATCAGCTGCGTGGCGCCCTGGGTGGGCTCGCGCTGGGTCAGGCCCTCGACCTCGCCCCACTCGACCACGTGGGTCTGTCCGCGGCGGCGCAACGCCTTGGCGGGCTCCTGGATCGCGACCCGGCTGAGCACCCAGTCGCGCGTGCGAGCCTGCTCCATCGCGACGTCGTAGATCGTGCCGGTCACCCCGCTGGCCTTGACCGTGACCGTCTTGTCGAAGAGCTGGCCGACGACGAGCGTCTCGGTGGGTCGCTGCTCGAAGCGCCGCATGTTCAGCAGCCCGGTCGTGTAGACCTGCCCGCTGTCGATGTTGGTCACCCGGGTCATCGGCACGAAGATGCGCCGGCGCCCGAACACCTCGGCCACCATGCCCAGCACCCGCGGCTGGCTTGCCTCGGAGCGGATGGCCACGACGAGGTCGCGCACCTTGCCGACCTGGTCGCCCTGGGGGTCGAAGATCGGCAGTCCGACGAGGCGTGCGGCGAACACGCGGGACGGGCTGGTGCTCACGTGTCCGAACGCTACTCGGGACGGGTGCCACGATGGGTGCATGACGCGGCCGGGCACCCATGTGGCGTCGCGGGTCGTCCTGCACGTGGGCCTGCCGAAGACGGGGACGACCTATCTCCAGGAGGTGCTGGCCCGGCATCGTGACGAGCTCCGGGAAGCGGGCGTCCTCTACCCGTTCGTCAAACCGCAGGCAATGTTCCTGGGGGCCGTCGAGGTCCGTGGCAGCCACGAGAAGTTCGGCCTGACGGCCGACGACGTGCAGGGCGCCTGGCAGGCGCTGTGCGACCGGGTGCGCGGCCACCAAGGGCCGAGCGTGATCAGCCACGAGATCCTCGGCGGGGCCGAGCCCGGGGAGATCGCCGCGGCGCTCGCTCCGCTGTCGGGGCTCGACGTGGACGTCGTCATCACCGCACGCGACCTAGGCCGGCAGGCCACGGCCCACTGGCAGGAGGAAGTGAAGCTGGGGGACGTCCGGTCGTTCGCGGACTTCGAGCGCGAGCAGTACCGCATCGACGTGCCGGACGGTTCTGCGAGTAAGCGGCCGCACTTCTGGCATGCCCAGGACTACGCAGCCGCGCTGCGCCGCTGGTCGACGGCGGTCCCCGGCGCGCGGGTGCACCTGGTCGTCTGCCCGCCGCCGGGCGCCGAGCCCGACCTGCTGTGGCACCGTTTCGCCGACGCGTGCGGCATCACGGCCGCAGCCACCGGCGTGGTCGATCCGGCGGCGGTCGCGCTCGCAAACGTGTCCCTGACGACCGAAGCGATCGCGACGCTGCGCAGCCTGAACGCCCGGCTGGCGAGCCGGATCACCCCGCGTGAGCACGCCCGATTCGTCAAGGTAGGGCTGGGGGAGGGCCGGCTGGCGGGGCGACCAGGTGCGCAGCCCCGCACTCCCGCGTCGCTCGCCGATGTGCTCGTTCCCGCGGCCGACGCGTGGCGGAGATCGATCGAGGCTGGCCCGTACCCCGTGCACGGGGACCTCGACGACCTCGCGCCCGTCCTCGGCGGCCCGCGCGACCCGCACCCGGACGACGTACCACGCGGGGTTCCCGACCCGATCGAGGTGGCCGCCCTGGCCGCCGAAGTAGTCCATCAGGTGGAGACCTGGCGCGTAGACTCAGGACATGACGGCACGGGGAACTCTGGCAGCGCTTCTGCTTCCGCTCGCACTATTGAGCGCCTGCGGCGACGGCTCCGGCTCCGCGGCGGCTGACCCGGCTGGTTCCGACTCGCCCCCGGCGACCGACACCCCGTCGCCGACCGAGCCGACAGCCGAGGCGACCGATTCGCCGCCCAGCACGCCCGCGTGGGCGTCATGCGAGAAGATCTGGGTCGCCGACGCCAGGCTCCCGTTGCGCTACAAAGGTTGCCTCGAGGGCGACCAGGCAGTCGAGGCCGACAACCTGTCCTGCTCGTCGGGCCAGCGCATCGTCCGGCACGACGATAGCTACTTCGCCGTCGCTGGCGGCAAGATCTACGAGGTCCCCGGCCCTCTCGACAAGGACAAGCAGTACCTCGACATGGTGCGCACCTGCCGGGCGTGAATTGCCGAGCTTGACGCCAGGCCAGTTATAGTTCCCGTTCGGCATCACGCCGTCCTCCCACGGGGGTTGAGACTCGCCGTGACCGGGCTCAGCTGGGCCCCTTGACGACCAAGTTCTTCAAAGGAGTGGCACGTGCGTCCTGCACGCTTCTTCATCGCGCTCGCGCTTGTCGCGGGTCTGCTCGCGACGGGTGCCCCCGTCAGCGCCGACGACGGGGTCCGCGCCGGCGATCCGTCGTTGAGCGGCCCGGCCAAGACCACGGCCGACGACAGCCCTATGCTGCGCGCCGCGGCCCTGCAGAAGCCCCGCCGCTACTCACCGGCGCCCGGAGTGGTCTTCAACACCGCGCTCGGCCCGCGAGAGAACCGCAACCGGATCTTCGGCAAGATCATCGCTGCCATCAACCATGCGCCGAAACGGTCGCGCATCCGCGTGATGTCGTGGAACATCATGTCCCGCACGGCGGTGAACGCTCTGCTGCGTGCGCAGGCCCGAGGGGTGAAGGTCCGCGTGCTGATGGACAACACCAACCTCGTCGACATCCCCAACCCGGGGTTCGAGCGACTGAAGGCCGGCTTGAGGCGCGGCAACCAGGATCGCAAGATGTCGCGCCGCAGCTACGCCAAGACCTGCATGCAGTCGTGCCGCGGCTCGCGTGGCGCGGCTCACGCGAAGTTCTACCTGTTCTCCAAGACCGGCAAGGCCGAGGACGTCGTGATGTCCGGCTCGGCCAACTTGACGGTGGCGGGTGCCCTCAACCAGTGGAACGACCTCTACACCTGGGTCGACAACCGCGAGCCTCCACAAGTTCGCGGTCCGGGTCTACAAGGAGATGTGGCAGGACGCGCCGGTGCCGCAGCAGTTCGTGCAGTTCCAGAGCGGCAAGGACGTGCTGGGCTTCACCCCGCTGTACGGGCCCAGCGGCCGGACGGCCGACCCGGTCCAGGACCTGCTGAGCCGCGTGACGTGCGCCGGGGCGACGAAGACCAAGCACGGCCGGACCATCATCCGCGCCGCCCCCGACGTGATGCGCAACGATCGGGGCATGGCGATCGCGCAGCGCCTGCGCGAGCTGTGGGCCCAGGGCTGCGACGTCCGCATCGCCTACACCGTGATGGGTATCGACGTCTTCCGCTTCCTCGGCCAGGGGACGGCCCGAGGCCCGGTGCCCAAGAGGCACCTCGTCCAGGACTTCGACGGCGACGGCGAGTTCGACAACTACTTCCACCTCAAGGCGCTGACGATCAACGGCGTGTACGACGGAAACACGGCCGGGTACGTCACCCTCAACGGCTCGTCGAACTGGTCGGGCTACGCGGCCGTGTCAGACGAGAACTTCGGGATCCTGTACCGCCGATCAACGACGATGAAGTACCAGCACTTCATCGACTTCTGGTACGAGAACTTCCCGAGGAACGCGCGGTTGCAGCCGGGGATCGACCTGCGAACGGTCGACCGCTACGCCAACATGGACATGGACTGACACCCGAGACGGCCCCTGAGATGACCTTGTGATCGCCACTCGGGCGGGCGTACGTCGCGTCGACGGCGACGGCATCGCCTTGTGGGGCCTCGGCGACCGAGCGATCGACGTGCTGTTCGACGGACGTCGCGTGTGGTCGTTCTGGCTCGAGCGCGACACCCGGACCACCGTTCCCGGGGTGTGGTCGGTCGGCTGGCCGGGCGCCCTGACCAAGTTCCTCGACGGGCAGACCCGGCTCACGGTCACCGAGCACGTCACCGGGCGGGTGCTGTTCGACCAGGAGCTGAGCTTCGGCACCGCCACGAGGCGCATCGAGATCGTCGGGCGCTCCGGTGCGCTGATCAGCCTCGACAAGTCGGGCCGGATCAGCCCGACGTTCGACACCCGTTCGGCCGCGGACGTCGAGCCGCTGCTCCACGCGATCCGGACCGTGCTCGACGCGATCGCGTCCGCCGGCATCGAGCCCTTCTTGGCCTACGGCACGTTGCTCGGCGCCGTCCGCGAGAAGCGCTTCCTCGGCCACGACTCCGACGCAGACCTCGCCTACGTCAGCGAGTACAGCAACCCGTGTGATGTCGTACGCGAGTCCTTCCGGCTCCAACGAGCGGTCCACGAGCTCGGGTTCCGGACCTACCGCTACAGCGGCGCCGCTTTCCGCATCGACGTGGTGGAGGGCGACGGCGTCGTACGCGGGCTCGACGTGTTCGCCGGCTTCCTCGACGGGTCGGGGGAGGACTGCCGTCTCTACCAGATGGGGGAGATCGGCTCCGCGTACCGGCGCGAGTGGGTCTTCCCGTTGACGACGTGCACCCTCGAGGGCCACACCTTCCCGGCGCCAGCCGTGCCGGAACGCTGGCTCGAGGCGGCGTACGGGCCGTCCTGGGCGGTCCCGGACCCCGCCTTCAAGTTCACGCCTTCCGACCGCACGGTCCGCCAGCTGACCGGTTGGTTCCGCGGTACGTCGGTCAACCGGTCCGCCTGGGAGCGCACCTACAGCGGCAACCGCGGCAAGCTGCCGACCACCAAGCCGTCCGCGGTTGCGCGCAAGGCCGCCAAGCGCCTCTCCGACGGCGGCACCGTGATCGACGTCGGGCCGGGCCGCGGCGCCGACAGCCTCTGGCTGGCGCGGGGGGGCCTGAGCGTGCACGCCTACGACTTCGTGCCGAGCGCTGCCGAAGCAGTCCGCGCCGCCGCTGCCGATGAGGGCCTCGATCTCCACCTCAGGATGCTCAACCTGACCGAATGGCGCTCGGTGCTCGCGGAGGGAGCGCGGTTGGCGCGCCTCGACGGGCCGCGGGTGATGATCGCGCGACACACCGCCGACGCCACCAACCGGTTCGGACGGGAGTCCCTGGCGCGGTTCGCGTCGATGGCGCTGCGTGGCGGTGGACGGCTCTACCTCGACGTGTGGACCGGCGCCGGACACACCCCTAGCCGGCTGAAGGCGGTGCCCCTCGACCAGGTCACTCGCGAGCTCACCGCGCAGGGTGCCAGAATCCTCGTGACGAGAGAGCGTCCGGCCCGTCAGGGGTCGCACCGCTCGAGCCGAGGACGATTGGTGGCCCAATGGGACTGAAGGACGTCGCGAGCCGGCTCCGGCCCAAACTGGGACAGAGCGACGACCTCATGCGGCGCGTCGAGGCCCTCGAAGCCGACGTGCTCGAGCTGCGCCGGCACAGCGTGCGGCTTGCCGAGATCGCCGACGTGGTCCAGGAGCTGCTGGTGCCGCTCGCCTCGCGCGACCAGGCGCGCATCGACGAGGCGATCGAGAAGTTCTCGAAGAGTCTCTGAGAGACGCCTCCCAGTGGCGCGACGGGTCTTCATCCACCTCGGCCTGCCGAAGACGGCGACCACCTACCTCCAGACCATCCTGTGGGGTTCTCGGGACCGGCTGCGGACCGACGGTGTGCTGCTGCCCGGCGACGAACGGCGGGACCACCTGTGGGCCTCCCGGGTGGTGCGCGAGGACCCCAACCTCGAGAAGCACCCCGAGCTCCACCGCACGGCGTGGACACGGCTGCGCCAGGCGCTGGGTGAGTGGGACGGCGACGGCCTGGTCAGCCACGAGTTCTTCGCCGCCGCCTCGCCTCGGCAGGCCGCGCGCATGATCGAGGACCTCGCGCCGGCCGAGGTGCACCTGGTCGCTACGGCGCGTGAGCCGCTTGGCCTGTTCACGGCCAGCTGGCAGGAGAGCCTGAAGAACCGCAACACCGTGCCGCTACCCGACTACGCCCGCACCGTCTCCAAGAGCCCCAACGCCATTTGGAACTGGCGCACCCTCGACCTGCGGCTCGTGCTCCGCCGCTGGGCCCGCGACGTGCCCTCCGAGCGCGTCCACGTGCTGCCGCTGCACCGCGGTGGTCCGCGCGAGGCCATCTGGCACACCTTCGCCGGGCTGGTCGGCGTCGACCCCACGGCGTACGACACCGACCAGTCGTTCCCGAACGAGTCGATGGGCGTGGTCGAGGCTGAGACCCTGCGGCGGGTCAACGAGCATCTCGGTTCGTTCGAGCGAGCCTTCGACCGCGGAGTCTTCATCCGCACCTTCCTGGCCGACGAGCGGCTCGTGCCACGCGGTGGCGACCGCTACTGGCCCGAGCCCGACCAGGTCGAGGAGTGCCGGAGGCGCGGCCGCCAGGCGGTCGAGTTCGTGCTCGAGCGGGGTTTCGACATCCGCGGTGACCTCGACGACATGCTCGTGCCCGACGAGCTCGAGCCTCGGCGTTCGGTCACCTCAGTGACCGACGCGGAAGTGGCAGAGGTCGCCGTCCAGCTGGTCGCGCGGCTGCTGGACGACGTGCGCGACCTGCGTAGCGGCAACGCTGGTTGAGGAGGGCCGCCTCCCGGCCCGTCACGAAACCAGCGCAAGCGAGACGGCGACCTCACCGGGTCTCGTAACAGGCGCTAGCGCGCCTTCCTCGACCAGCGGCTACAGCATCGGGCCGACGGTGGCGGTCCCGACCACGAAGTGGTGGTCGCTGACATCGCCGAGGGTGCTGCGGTCCTCGACGTAGCCGCTGAAGCTCACGTTGCCCCAGCCCAGCACCCAGTCGACGGCCGGGGAGGGCCCGGTGTGGCAGCCGCCCGAGGTACTGCCGCCGTCCGCGGAGACCATGCCCGTGATCGGGGCCAGGCGGCAGAAGAACTCCGCCCGGTCGTTCATGTCGCCGGTCAGGAAGATCGGGATGCCCTCCGACTTCAGCCGATTGACCGTGGCCGCCGCCGTGTAGTGGCCGGCGCGGCGGGTCACGGCGTACTGGCCCTCGCCGGCGGACGCGTGCATGTTGAGCACGTAGAACTCGCGCCCGGTCTCGCGGTCGCGCAGCCGGAGGATCGTCTGCGGCCGGTTTGCGTGCATGAAATGGATCGTGAAGTAGCTGCCGGACACGAACTCGAACCGTGAGTCGTCGTAGAGGATCGAGTTGTCGGTCTCCTGGGCGCCGAAGGCATAGCCGGGGTAGGCCGCGAAGCCCGTCATCGACGTGAGCGCGTTGAGCTGGTCGGCCTGGAGCTCTTGGGTGCCGAGGATGTCGACGCCGAAGGACCGGATCCGGGCGACAGCGCGGGGGTTGCGTACGCCGGCGGGCGGGTAGGCCCGGCGCTCACCACCTGGTGCGGTGTGCTGGCTGCCCAGGACGTTGAAGGAGCCGATCTGGAAAGTCATCGTCTGGCGCGCGGCCTCGATCTCGGCGGCCCGGCGGAGCGCGGCGTCGATCTGGGCCTTGGTCTTGTGGACGATGAGCCTGCCGGACACCACCTTCGGCGGCTGCGGCTCCCTGATCTCTGTCGTGCCCTCGGCAGTGCTGCGCGTGGAGGCGCCGCGCGAGACGACGGCGGCGTCGCGGGCGGCCGACTGACCGCGCAGCTTGCGCTGTCTCTTCGTCACGGAGCCGATCAGGGGCTGTTGCGCACTGAGGGTCAAGGACCCGTCTGCGGTCGCCTGGGCGCCGCGCTGCTTGAGTTCGACGGTCACCACGACAGCCGTGGTGAGGCACACCAGGAGGACCGTGACCAAGGGAAGGATGGGCCCGAAGGGGGTGCTACCACGGCGGCGTCGTTGATCCGTGTGCCGTCCGGACATGGCGGGCAGTCTAACCGCGGCACGCCCGACCCCACGATTCAACGGCGGGAATCGGTGAGGAGGAAGATGCCTGTCATGGCGGGGAGCATGGCAGCAGGCAGGCGCGTCTTCGTCCACTTCGGGTTGCAGAAGACCGGCACCTCTTTCTTGCAGCACGCCCTCTTCGAGTCGACCGATGCCTTGGCTGCTGACGGGCTCGACCTGGTCCCCGCCACCCGGCTGGGTGCGTTCCGCCTGATGCTGCGCGTCCGCGACCGTTTCGACCCGGCCATCGACCCGCCCGGCGTGGCCGACGCGCTGCCCCGATTCCGGGAACAGCTGGCGGCTGCGTCGGGATCACGCGCACTGCTGACCGAGGAGTCGCTCGCCCCGGCGATGAAGCGGCAGATCGCCCCTTTGCTGGAGGCGTGCGCGTCCCGCGAGGTCCACCTGGTCCTCACCGTTCGCGACCTCGCCCGCCAGATCCCCTCCACCTGGCAGGAGTGGGTCAAGCGGTCGATGAACCTGCCGTTCGAGCAGTACGTCGAGAGCCTGTACGAGCGCGAGGTGCCGGCCTCCCGCAAGTTCTGGGCGAACCAAGACCTGCCGAGGACAATGGGGCGCTGGGCGCTGTACGTCCCACCCGAGCGGATCCACGTCGTCACCGTCCCTCAGCGAGGTAGCGATCCCGACGTGCTCCTGAAGCGGTTCTGCCAGGTGATCGAGGTGGATCCGGCGTCCCTCACCGGCGACGCGCCCCCGCGCAACGACTCGTTGGGACACATCCAGGCGGAGCTGCTGCGCAGGGTCAACGAGTCGCTCACGCCCGAGCTGCGGCGACGCGACATCCACGGCGCGGTGGGCAAGCGGTACTTCGCCGGCCAGGTTCTGCGGCGTCAGACGGGGGCGCCGGCGAGGCTGCACATGCGACACCGGCCGTGGTGCGACGACCTGGCGCGTCGCTTCGTCGACGACCTCCGGGCAGGTGGCTATCACGTGGTCGGCGACCTCGAGGACCTGATTCCGGTCGACGCCTCCTACAGCGAAGTCGCAGTGCCGGTCGACGACTCGGCGATCGCGCGCGCGGCCACGGACGCCTTGGCGGCGATGCTGGCGGACGAGGCCGACAGGAGGCAAGCGGCGCGGGCGAGGCGCGCTGAGCTCGGCCACTTCTCGCGTCCCTCCGAGCCGGAAGGCTCCGCACCACTGTCGTCGAGGGTGCGGCGCCACCTCGCACGCGCCCTTCGCCGGTGGCGCTGACCGCGCAATCGAACCAACGGCAGCGTGTGGGCGTCGTACGGATCGGGTGCTCCTCAGGCGGCAGACCAGTGGCCTGGTTGAATTCCAGATTTGTAATTCACCCCAAAGCGTTGCGTGTGACTGGTGTGACTGGTGGGATTAGCGCACTCGGCTACCAGAAACCCCTGTCAGACAGGAAGATTTGTCTCGTGCTCCAGCGTGTCTCCCGCCCCCTCCCACAGGGTCCCGCACGCCGTCTGGCCGCGGGTCTGCTCCTGCTGACGACGGCACTCGTGGGCACCACCCTCGCCGTCTCGGCGCCGGCCAGCGCCCGCGGGGTCCTGACCACGGGGGAGGGCCAAGCGGTCGCTCTGCCGCCGGCCGCGCCCGGAGTCGTCCGGATCACGCAGGCGAACCTGCTGATGGGTCAGCCCTACGTCAACTTCCAAGCCGACGCAGCGACCGTGATCGCGAACCAGCCGGACTTTATTACCTACAACGAGGTGCCCTACCGCTACGACATCTTCCTCGCCCCGCCCGGCTACGCGTTGTGGCGCACGCCAGGAACGTACACCGGCGCGACTCCGGTCGCGTGGCGCACGGACCGGTGGACCGCGATCAACCAGGGCACCACGATGGTCAGCTACAAGCTGGGCAAGCTTCCCGGCCAGAAGCTGCACTGGGGCATCCGCTACGCCAACTGGGTCACCCTGCAGGGCATCGACGGTCACGTCGTCTCGGTCATCGCCGTGCACCTCACTCCCGAGAACGAGATCACCGAAGGGCTGCAGGAGGTCGGCGTCAACAACCTCGGCGTGCTCGCCAACGAGCTGGCGGCCTACGGTCCCGTGCTGATGGCCGGTGACATGAACTTCCACTACGGCCCGCTGCAGTACCCCCGCGCCCTGCTCGCGTCGTACGGGTTCACCTCGACCTATGACATCCTCGGCAGCCACTTCCCGACCGGCGACCACAAGGGCGCGACCATCGACTACGTCTTCCTCAAGGACGCCACCCAGTTCACGGTCCTCGGCCAGTACAACCAGGAGCTCTACTCCGACCACGACGCCGTCACAGCCGACCTCGCCTTCACCGACGCGCCGGCTCCGGTGCCCGTCAGCTTCTCGCCGGGCACGTTCACCAACGTGCCAACCGGCAGCCGCCCCAGCCGTCGGGCGGTCCTCGACCTGGTGGTCAAGGCGATCGACAACGCCCCGACGAAGTCGGCCATTCACCTGACCACGGCCAAGCTCGGCGACAAGCCGGTCTACCGTGCGCTCAGGGCCGCGATCGAGCGCGGGGTGCACGTGCAGGTGGTCACCCGCCGAGCCAACTTCTCCCAGCAGGAGAAGAACCTGATGAACGTGCTCGGCGACAAGGTCTGGAAGAAGGACTGGGCCGTCGGCTGCGACGAGGAGTGCCAGATCATCGACCGCCGCGGCAACCTGCCACAGACGCGGCTGCTGGTCAGCGAGTCCGGCATCACGCAGGCCGTGCGCATGGACATCGACGTACCGATGGTCTTCTCGACGGCTCACGCCCTGTCGACGGCGCGGATCTGGACCAGCCAGGCGACGTACGACGGCGCGTTCAAGCGGTTCTTCAAGCTGGTCGGCCGCGAGCTGTAAGCACCGGCTTCCGCACGCAGGGACAACCGCGAGAACCTCACTGACCGACGCATATGCGGCTGGGTCCAGGCGGCCTCGAACGTCTCGTGGTCGCCCAGACCTATCCCCACGTTCAGGCCAGCGGTCGCCGGCGGCGGGATGGTGTTCGCATCATCGCCGTCGGTGTCGCCAGCACCGCTGTCTTCACGCGGGCCGGTGCAATGTCCGGGTTTGGCGGCCGTGCCATTGGCGGCGAGCGTGCCGCGCACTTGCAGACCGCTGTCCGTGGCGCCGTTGCGATGGATCATCCCTCGGTCATCGTCAGGTGATGTGAGCGAGGGATATTGACGGTGCGGGTGACGACGTGGACCGAATTGGTCGTTCAGGCCTAGTTGGCGTTCGGGGTGCCGCAGTGGGCGATGACGGCGGGTGTGGTTGCGGCTGGATGGGCGGTGGTCGGCATGGATTCCCGAGGACCTCATCAGAAACGCCGCCTAGCTTGACGGACACGTACGGTCCGGCCCTAGCGGCGGACGAGTCGACGCGATCGCCGCAGTAGTGCCAGGCGATGTCGGGCGTCCGTTCGTCCGTAATGTCCTCGCGTTGGGCCACGCCGGTCACCGGGTGCCTGGGAACATTTGGGGTGTGGGCCGTCCCGACCGTCGATCAAGCGCCCCTGCCGGGACACGGGGACCGTTGCGCCGCGTGTCGTGGCAATGGTTCGCTGCAGGAGTAGCTCTGCTGACCGTCGCTGTGCTCAGCGGCATCTGGGCTTGGGGGCTGCCGGAAAACCTCATGCAGGTCGATGAGTCGCCGCAGCCTCGAACCGCGACGCCCAAGGGGTCCAGCGACGGCCCCACGTCGTCGGCCGTCACGCCCTCGAGTCCAGGCGTCTCAAACTCCCCGATGCCGAACGAGCCGACATCCCTCGATCCGACGGCGTTTCCGACGATCCCGGCATGCATCGCTCCGCGCCGTTTCAGCGTGCTCACGTTCAATATCCATGGCGGTCGCACCGACCACGGCCTCGACCTGGACGCCGTCATCGCGGAGATCCGCAGTGCGCGAGCCGACGTGGTGCTCCTCCAGGAGGTCGATCGCAACCTGGCCCGGACAGGGTTCATGAACCAGCCTGCGATGTTGGCGGAAGCGCTCGGAATGTCGGTCTACTACCGGGCGAACGTCCGCAGCAACGCCATCTTGACCCGGTTTCCCGTGATGGAATGGAGCAGCACGGCGCTCCCCCGGTGGCCGGGCAAGGAGGAACGCCGGCTGGTGTATGCGTCCGTGCTCGTCGAGGGCCAGCTGGTGCATGTGTTCAACACCCACCTCGATCACACCTCGGTGGCCCTACGACTGGCGCAGGTCCGGGCGGTCAAGAGCCTGGTTGCGCGCTACGCCGACGCGCCGATGATCCTCGGTGGCGACTTGAACGCGATTCCGGGGGGCCCCGTGCTGACCACGCTTCGGAGCGACGTCAGCGACGCGTGGCCTGCCGTGGGGGAAGGGTCGGGCAACACCGTGCCGGCCCACGATCCCCGGCGGCGGATCGACTACCTGCTGCACAACTCCTGGCTATCGACGCACTCAGGTCAGGTCCTGCCGACGCGCGCATCCGATCACGCCGCGATTCGCATAGCCTTCGATCTATGGGGCACCCCGGGCTGCGCGGACTGAACGATCGAATTCTTGGCAGCCTGCGAGGCGTGGCGCCCCTGAGAATGGCCGACGCCTGGCTTTGGCCGCGTCGACCCGATCGGCTAGAGGTGACGCGGCTCGGACCCGAGGCCCTCGGTTCCTTCCTGCTCACCAACCCGGAGGCAGTCCGGAGACATCCTCGCGCATACCAACACGCCCTGAGCACCCAACTCACCGACCACTTGCTGGAGACTGTGCTCCGTCGGCTCGACGTGAACGTCGTCCTTGACGTCGGCGCCAACCGCGGCCAGTTCGGACGGAACCTGCGCAACCTCCGCTACACGGGCCGCATCGTCTCCTACGAACCGGTGTCCGTAAATCTCGCAGAGCTGCGGGAGGCAGCCGAAGGGGACCCGGACTGGCTGGTGGAGCCCTTGGCCCTGGGCGACGTCGATTCGGCGACCGACATCCACGTCGCAGCCGGAGCGGGCAAGCTGAGCTCGCTGCTCGACAGCAACGAGTTCGGCCGGAAGCGGTTCACGAACATGCGCGACGACGTGGCAGTCCGCGAGACGATCCAGATACGGCGTCTCGATGCGGTTTGGGAACGAGCGGTCGCCGGCATCGATGACCCCCGACTCTTCCTCAAGCTCGACACCCAGGGTTACGACCTGCAGGCGCTGGCTGGGGCAGGCGACCGCCTCGGTGACGTCGTGGCACTGCAGTCCGAGGTCTCGTGTATCCCCATCTACGAGGGAATGCCGCACCTGACCGATCAGATCGCGGCGTACGAAGAGGCTGGTTTCGCCGCGGCCGGCATGTTCCCGGTGACGTGGGACCACGAGACGCTGGCGGTTATCGAGTTCGATCTGTTGATGGTCCGCCGCGAGGTCACCTGACCCGCTCGGACGGACCACATGCCTGCAACGCGAGCTCTCGCCGCGGGGCGTCGCGGGAAGATCAAAGGATGGCGAAGATCCCGGACTCGACCCAGATCTCTATGAGGAAACGGCTCCTGGCCCGCGCTCGGGACCGATGGCCCCAGATCACTGAACTCCACACTCGATACCGCGGCGGCTTCGCCTACGTCGACGCCACCGTGGCCGAGGGCGACCGGCTCCCACTGTTCCGGCTGCGCTACGCCGGCTCGGCCAGCCGCTGGGGCTTCGCGATCTACCGCGCCAGCCACGACGACTACCAGCAAGCAGTCCTCCCGATGGCTGGCCCTCAGGCACGCCCGAAGATGCCCTCGACACCGCCTGTGGGCTCTACCTCGGCGACCCCACCACCTGGCAACCAGACCCCCGACGAATCAATGGAGATGACCACTAGTACCGGTCGCTTGCGCGTCAGTGACAAGGCCGACCGGGAATCTCTCGGGCCTCAGAGCCCGTGGTGGCGGCACCGATTAGTCGATGGGGACTTTCCGTGATGGTCTAGGCAACCACCAACGTTAGGACCAAGCACCTACTACCCGACCCACTCTTCAGGCATTCTGAAGGTCCCCCCATCCAGCGACGATCCCGGTCGCCGTAAAACGAAGGCATGTCCCCCCCATGTCGAATACAGTCACGCGTCTTTCGCCACGCCGCAATGCGGCCCTGGCCGTCCTCGCGGCCCTGACCATCTTCCTCTCGGCCCCAGCCTTGGCGGCCTCCAGCTCGACCTCCGGCAACGACAAGATCTCCGGGACCAAAGGCGACAACCGCATCAACTCCCGCGCCGGCAACGACACCATCTACGCCTTGGCCGGTGACGACTCGCTCAAGGGTGGCCCCGGCAACGACCTCGTCCTCGGCGGGCCCGGCGACGACACCGTCAATGCTGGGCCCGGCGACGACACGGTCTACGGCTCCGACGCCAACGACGACGCAAGTGGCGCGACCGGCAACGACATCCTCGACGGCGGCCTCGGCAACGACCTCCTCGACGGTGGACCCGGCAACGACACCCTCACCGGCGTCGACGGGAACGACGACCTGGGCGGCGCGACCGGCGACGACCGCCTCGACGGCGGCCTCGGCGACGACATCCTCAACAGCGGACCCGGCAACGACTTCCTCTCCGGCTTCGACGGGAACGACACCTTGAGTGGCGCGATCGGCGACGACTTCATGGACGGCGGCCTCGGCGACGACTGGCTGCACGGCCACGCCGGCAACGACCGGGTGCTCGGCGGCGAAGGCAACGACCACCCGCAGGGCGGTCCCGGCGATGACTGGGTCGAGGGCGGTCCCGGCGACGACGAGCTCGACGGCGAGTGGGGGATCGACGTCATCATCGACGGTCCCGGCAACGACGGGGTGACCGGCGACCAGGACGGGGACTTCATCTTCGTCGGCCCCGGCCAGGACGAGATCTACGGCGAGGAGGGCGACGACTTCATCTACGTCCTCGACGACGGCGAGGCCGACCACCTCTACTGCCAGGGCGGAAACGACACGCTCGTCTTCGTCGGCACCCGCGACCCGCTCGACGTGATCCACAACCTTGTGCCCACTGGCGGCTGCGAGACGGTCCGCATCGACGAGCTCCCGCCCGTGAACTGGCCGTACTGACCGGCCAGCCACGCTGCTCGGCTCAGAGGCCGTGGGTGGTCACCGAGTCGAGGACGCAGCGGCCGTACGACCTGGTCCTCGGCGCCGAGGGAAAGTCAGCGGCCGGGGTGCTGGTCGAGCGGTCGGCCGGAACGGTGTGGCGTTGGCCATAGCCGCTCGTGACCTCGCTGGATAGCCTGCGCGCGGATCCCCGAACGGCTAGGAGCCCAGCTGATGGCACGCCTGTGCGAGACCGACGGCCTCACCGACGACCAGACCGAGATCCTCAAGGCGGTCCGGCAGTTCGTCGAGAAGGAGATCCTTCCGGTCGCCACCGAGCTCGAGCACGCCGACGAGTACCCCACCGCGATCGTCGAAGGCCTCAAGGAGCTCGGACTCTTCGGGCTGATGATCCCCGAGGAGCACGGCGGCCTCGGTGAGTCGCTGCTGACCTACGCCCTGGCCGTGGAGGAGATCGCCCGCGGGTGGATGAGCGTCAGCGGCATCATCAACACCCACTTCATCGTCGCCTACATGCTGCTCCAGCACGGCACCGACGAGCAGAAGCAGAAGTACCTGCCGCGGATGGCCACCGGCGAGGTTCGCGGCGCCTTCTCGATGTCCGAGCCGGGCTGTGGCTCCGACGTGGCGGCGATCAAGACCAAGGCCGTGCGCGAGGGAGACGACTACTCGATCACCGGCCAGAAGATGTGGCTGACCAACGGCGGCTCGGCCAACCTGGTCGCCGTACTCGTGAAGACCGACGAGGGCAACGAGTCCGTCTACAAGAACATGACGACCTTCCTGCTGGAGAAGGAGGAGGGTTTCGGCGAGACCGCGCAGGGCGTCACCATCCCCGGCAAGATCGAGAAGATGGGCTACAAGGGCGTCGACACCACCGAGATGGTGCTCGAGGGCCACCGGATCTCCGCCGACCAGATCCTGGGCGGGGAGCCGGGCAAGGGCTTCTACCAGATGATGGACGGCGTCGAGGTCGGCCGCGTCAACGTCGCCGCGCGCGGCTGCGGGGTCGCCAACCGCGCGTTCGAGCTCGGTGTCGCCTACGCCCAGCAGCGTGAGGCCTTCGGCAAGAAGATCGCCGAGCACCAGGCGGTGCTGTTCCGGCTCGCCGAGATGGGCACCAAGATCGAGGCGGCTCACCAGATGATGGTGCGCGCGGCCCGCAAGAAGGACTCCGGCGAGCGCAACGACCTCGAGGCAGGGATGGCGAAGTACCTCGCCTCGGAGTACTGCTCGCAGGTGGTCGAGGACTCCTTCCGCATCCACGGCGGCTACGGCTTCTCCAAGGAGTACGAGATCGAGCGCCTCTACCGCGAGGCGCCGATGCTGCTCATCGGCGAGGGCACGGCCGACATCCAGCGGATGATCATCGGTCGCCGCCTGCTCGAGGACTACAAGGCCTGAGCACGCTCGGCCCGAGCTTGCGTCCGCTCAGGCGGTCTCGACCTCGGAGATCAGCCAGGTGACCTCTTCATCGGCCGTCTGCTTGTCCTTGTCGACGTAGACGCTGTCGGGCCACGCCTGGCCGGCGGGCCACTCGACCTCGACCTGCGCGGCATCCGGGTCGTTGCCCCGGTCGATGATGTCCTGGATGGTCAACCGCAGGTAGTCGTCGGTGAGCTCCTCGCCGACGACGTGCCCATCGCCGTTGGTCGCCCACTTGACGCTGCTGACCTCGGCGTCGGTGACCGTGATCCGGTACTTCTGGTCGATGTTGGCGCAGAAGCACCGCACCTCCAGCGTGTACTCGTAGTCCTGGTAGGGGAAGTCCGGGAGGCTGCCTGGCTGCGGCTCTGCCGTCGGACCTGACGGTGTCGGCTCCGGTGTCGGCTCCGGTGTGGGCTCCGGTGTCGCGGTGGTGGCCGAGGTGTCGGTGGCCGTCGCACCCCCGTCGCCGCCGCACGCAACCAGGGTGGTGAGGGCGCCGGCGAGCGCGAGAGCGGCGAGGGCACGGCGGCGCGGGGTCATGGCCGTTCGACGGTACGGCGTCAGGGCCGGTTCCGCTTGGTATCCGGATCGACGCGCCCTTGTGGCGCATGACATGGTGGAAGAGCGTCACACCCGTCATCTCCGAGGAGGAAACGATGCCCGCGTCGAGCGACGACTCCGGTGCCAGTGAGTCAGGTGCCAACGAGGACCTCAAGGCGAAGATGCGGGAGGCCCTGGAGCGCAAGAAGCAGGGCGGCGCGAAGGGTCGAGGAGGCGACAACCCGGTCCGTGAGAAGGCCCATGGCTCCGAGGTCGCCGGCGGCGCCGCCCCGAAGATGCACCGTCGCAAGGCCGGCGGCGGCGGCTCCTAGACCCCGTTTCGTGACGGGCGCTGCGCGCCCTCCTCAACCAACGAATGGGTCACACCACGCAGAACTCGTTGCCCTCGGGATCGGCCATGGTCACGTGGTCCAGGGCGCCCGCCTGGATCGACCGGTAGCTCACCGTGCCGCCCGCCTCGACGAGCAGGTCCACCATCGCCTCGATGAGCTCCTCGCGCTTTCCCTGGTCGACGTGGCGGCCACCGGCGACCTGGAGGTCGAGGTGGAGGCGGTTCTTGGCCGTCTTGGGCTCCGGCACCTTCAAGAAGCCGACAGACGGCAGCACGCCCTGGGGGTCCTCCAACAGCGTGCCGTCGGCCCACTCCTCCTCGGGCACCTGGAAGTGACGCAGCCAGGCGTCCCAGCTGTCCCAACCCTCGGGAGGGGGCGCATCGACGTAGCCGAGCGCGATGGTCCAGAACCGAGCCATCGTGACGACGTCTTGGCAGTCGAAGGTAAGGGTCCAGCGGGTCGTCATCGAGTCCTCCATCGCGCACGGGTGAGGTTTCTCACGTTTCCACGCTGCCACTCGACCACGGGCACGATGGGCGCCATGCAGTTCGGCCGCAGCTACGAGGAGTTCGAGGTCGGGGCGACGTACCAGCACTGGCCGGGCAAGACGGTGACCGAGTACGACGACCACCTGTTCTGCCTGCTGACCATGAACCACCACCCGCTGCACCTCGACAGCCACTACGCCGAGGAGACCACGCAGTTCGGCAAGAACGTCGTGGTCGGCAACTACGTCTACTCGATCCTGCTCGGCATGAGCGTGCCCGACATCTCCGGCAAGGCGATCGCCAACCTCGAGGTCGAGTCGCTGCGCCACGTCGCGCCGACCTTCCACGGCGACACCCTCTACGGCGAGACGACCGTGCTCGACAAGTGGGAGTCGAAGTCCAAGGACGACCGGGGGGTCGTGCACGTCGAGACGATCGGCTACAACCAGGACGGCACCGTGGTGTGCATCTTCCGCCGCAAGGTGATGGTGCCCAAGCAGAGCTACCTCGAGGCGCGCGGCGGCGAGCAGCCCGGCCGACCGGTGCCGAAGCCGGACAAGAACTGGCCGGGTCCGTCGTCGTTGAGGTCGAGCTGCGAGCCTCGAAACCTAGGCCCGGAACGCCTTGGCCAGCGGCAGCAGCCCGAGCACCAGCACCATCGGTACGGCGAACCCGACGCGCAGCGAGCCGGCTCCCACGAGCCCGGTCATCACCGCGCCGAGCAGCGCCCCGACGTAGTTGAACTGGTTGAAGCGAGCGATCACGGCGTCCACGCGCGCCCGACGTTCGCCCGGGTCCGAGGTGTCGCCGCCGGCGATCCGCGCAGCCGCCGAGAAGCTCAGCGGCGCGACGACGGCCACCCCGCCGCCCGTCACCAGGAAGCCGAGCACGGCCACCGGCCACGAGGGGGCGAACACGACGACCGCGAGGCCGAAGGACGTCACGAGCGCACCCGTGCGGAGCACCCGGACCGCGCCGTGGCGGCGTACCAGTCCGTCACCCGCAAGCCGCACCAGCCCGCTCGCCAGCAGATAGGGGAAGGTCGCCAGAGCGACCAGGTCGGACGGCGCGTCGACGACGCGGTCGAGGTAGGTCGGTCCCCAGGTGAACGCCGCGGTGTCGACCATGTAGAAGAGCACCAGCGCTGCCCCGACCAGCAGGATCGGCCGCCACGGCACGGCCACGTCGGTGCTGGGGGCGCCGGCCCGTTCGTGGGGGAGGTACGGCGCGGCGACGGCCACGAGGGGCACGACGGCCAGGAGCGCCATCCAGCGCAGGTCGAGGTCGGCGGTCGCCAGCGTGAGCGCCGAGCCGACCAGGCCACCGGCCGTCCACGCGCCGTGGAACGACGGCAGGATCGGCCGCGCGTAGCGGTGCTCGAGCGCCACCGCCTGCATGTTGATCACGGCGTCGACGACGCCGAGCGCGACGCCGTACCCGGCGACGGCCGCGGCGAAGACGGCAACATCCGGAGCGAGGGTCGCGGCGGGGACCGTCACCGCGATCCCGACGAGCGAGGCTCGCAGCAGCGCCGCGGAGCCCAGGCGCGGGGCGAGCCGCTCCGCCAGCAGGGTGCCGACCCCGGCCAGGAGGACCAGGGCGAGGAGCAGCAGCGACAGCTCGACCTCCGAGAGCGACCAGCGGTCGGAGAACGCGGGCAGACGGGTGGTCAGGCTGATGAACACGAAACCCTGGGTCGCGAACGCCCCGGCCACCGCGAGGCGGTTCTGTCTCAGCGACACGGAGCGCATCCTGACAGGTGAGCATCCGGTGGTTGAGGTGCGAGGATCGCCAGCGACGAGCCTCGGACCTCGCGAGGTTCGGACGACGCTGCGGTCTCAACAGCTGGGGACACTCGCGACGGGCCTTGACGGCCCTCAACCAGCGAGGCGCCGTCTGCCCTACGGTGAGCCCGTGACCTCCTGGGAGCGCGGATGACTGACTACCCCGAGACGAGGTGTGGCTCGTCCGCCACGGCGAGACCGAGTGGAGCCGCGACGGGCGGCACACCTCGACCACCGACCTGCCGCTGACCGAGGACGGCGAGCGCGTGGCCCGGTCGTTGCGCGAGCGGCTGTCGGGTGAGGCCTTCGACCTGGTGCTCACCAGCCCGATGCAACGCGCCAGGGTGACGGCGGGCCTGGTCGGGCACGACGACGCGGAGGTCGACGACGACCTCATGGAGTGGCGGTACGGCGACTACGAGGGGCGCACCAGTGCCGAGATCCGTGAGGACGTGCCCGGCTGGACGATCTGGACCCACCCGGCACCCGGCGGCGAGACACCCGACCAGGTGACCGAGCGGCTCGACCGCGTCGTGGAGCGGCTCCGCGCCGTCCCCGAGCGCGCGCTGGTGTTCGGTCACGGCCACGCGCTGCGGGCCCTGACGGCGCGGTGGCTCGGCCTCCCGGCCACCGACGGGCGGCTGTTCCGGCTCGACACCGCGACGCTGTCGCGGCTGGGCTACGAGCGGGAGAACCCGGTCATCCTGGCCTGGAACTCCTGACCTGATCCTCGGTCCGCCTTGACGACGGGGTGCAGGGTCACGACGGTTGACCCATGCCCCTGGTCGCGGGGTGCCCCCGCTGCCGCGCCGACGTGGAGACCGGCACGCCCGACGGTCGCCCACGCTGCCCCGTGCACGGGGACGTGGCCAGGCCGCTGTGGCGGCCCGACGACCCGGCCGCGGTGTCCTACGACGCGTTCGCCGACCACCTGGGCACGGCCGACGGGTTCCCGACGTACTTGCCGTGGCCGATGAGTCCGGGGTGGTCGGTCACCGACTTCGCCGTGGCTGCCGGCGACCGTCCGTGGGCCACGGCGACCTGCGTGTCGGGGACCAGCGAGCTCGACGGACCGGTCGACGTGTTCGTGGTCGCCGAGGAACCGGGGAAGTAGAGAGAAGAAAAAAAAAAAAAAAAAAAAAAAAAGGCCGACGGGTTCCCGACGTACCTGCCGTGGCCGATGAGCCCAGGGTGGTCGGTCACCGACTTCGCAGTGGTCGCCGGCGACCGGCCGTGGGCCACGGCGACCTGCGTCTCGGGGACCAGCGAGCTCGACGGACCGGTCGACGTGTTCGTGGTTGCCGAGGAACCCGGCACCGGGCTCGGCTCGCGGTGCGCGGGCATCGACCGCAGCGACCCCGGCCGTGAGGTGGGGGAGGGCCAGCCGACCGTGCGGGTGCGGATCGGCAGCCAGACGGTGCCGCTGTGGGTGGTGTCGACGTCGACCTCGGACGACCGCTTCGACCGGTCGGTCTTCGCCGGCGAGGCCGACGGGCGCTGGCTGTGGCTGGTGATGCGGCCGGCCTCGGCGATGCTGCTGCTGCGCGACGACTGGATCCTGCGCGACGTCTCGTCGGTCGGTCCGCCACTGGTCGAGATGGAGTTCGGGGGGCCCCGACCCGTCTGGTGACCCAGCCTCGGGCCCCCTAGGGTGGGCGCGTGCTGATCGACCTCCACACGCACTCGCGGGCCTCCGACGGCACGCAGAGTCCCGCGGAGGTGATGCGTTCCGCGGCCGAGGCGGGGCTCGACGTGGTGGCGCTGACCGACCACGACACCGCCCAGGGCTGGGGCGAGGCGACGGAGGCGGCCGACGGGCTCGGGATCGACCTGGTGCTCGGCATCGAGATCAGCACCCGGTTCGGATCGGCCGGTGTGCACCTGCTGGCCTACCTGCCCGACGCCGACGACCCCGAGCTGGTCACCACGCTCGACCGCATCCTCGAGGGCCGCAACGCCCGGGTGCCGGCGATCCTCGACCGGCTGCGCGAGGTGGGCGTAGACCTCTCCGTGGACGACGTACGACGGGTGGCGGTCGAGACGCCCGCCACCGGGCGGCCCCACGTCGCCGACGCCCTCGTGGCGCGCGGCGTGGTCGCGTCGCGGGCCGAGGCCTTCGAGCGTTACCTCAACCCGGGGCGCCCCGGCTACGCCCGGCGGTTCGCCGCCGACCTGGAGGACGTCGTCCCGATGGTCGTCGCCGCCGGAGGCGTCCCCGTCGTCGCGCACCCGTGGGGCCGCACCGCGCGGGCCGAGCTCACCGCCGAGGCGTTCGCGCGGCTGAAGGGCATCGGGCTGGCCGGGATCGAGGTCGACCACCAGGACCACGACGCGACCGCGCGCGAGGCCCTGCGCGCGATCGCGCGCGAGCTCGACCTCGTCGTCACCGGGTCCAGCGACTACCACGGCGCCGGCAAGGTCGACCACGACCTCGGCTGCAACACCACGGCGCCCGAGGAGCTGGCGCGGCATCCGCGAGCTCGCCGACGCCGCCCGCGCCGCGAGGGCTGGCCGAGGGGCTGGTCGATGAGCGACCTCGTCGACACCACGCTGCTGACGAGTGCGTTCGTCACGCTCTTCGTGATCATGGATCCCGTCGGGACCGTGCCGATCTTCCTGTCGCTGACCGGCGGGCGTTCCAAGGCGAGCGCCCGCCGGGCGGCGTGGCAGGCGGTCGCCGTGTCGTTCGTGGTGATCACGGTCTTCGCCTTCTTCGGCCAGCGGATCCTGGCCTACCTCCACATCTCGCTGCCCGCCCTGCAGTGCGCGGGCGGCCTGCTCCTCCTGCTCGTCGCCCTCGAGCTGCTGACCGGCAACGAGAAGGAGCCCACCCACCAGGCCGGCACCAACGTCGCCCTGGTCCCGCTCGGCACCCCGCTGCTCGCCGGCCCGGGCGCCATCGTCGCGACGATGCTGTTCTCCAACCGGGTCCACGACTTCGCCGACTTCGCCGCCGTCTCGCTGGCCGTCGTACTCGTCCACCTGTGCATCTGGGCCGCGATGCGCTACTCCCTGCCGATCCTCCGGCTGATCCGTGAGTCCGGCGTCCTCCTCGTCACCCGCATCGCCGGCCTGCTGCTCTCGGCCATCGCCGTCCAGCTCGTCGCCGACTCCGTCCGCGCCTTCATCGCCGGCGAGGGGTGATCATCCTCGGTGGTTGAGGTGCGAGGAGCGCCAGCGACGAGCCTCGAAACCACCTGACCGAGATCGGAGGTTTCGAGGCTCGGGCCTGGCGGCCCTCACACCTCAACCACCGATCGATGCGGCCTACTTCCGCCCGAGGTTCTGGAAGCGCTGGGTGAGGCGGGTGGGGACCATCCGGGTGACGGCGGTGATGGCCTTGTACTGGCGACCGGGGACCGACATGGCCTTGCCCTTGTCGAAGTCGGCCAGGCACTCCGAGACCAGGAAGTCGGCCTCGAGCCAGAGGTAGCCGGAGCCGCGACGGACCTTCATCCGCTCGTGGAACTCGGTCTTGGTGAAGCCGGGGCACAGGGTGGTCACGGTGACGCCCCGGGGGCGGTACTCGTTGGCCGCCCACGCCCCGAAGCTGTTCACGTAGGCCTTCGCGGCGGCGTAGGACCCGCGGGGCAGGAAGGCCGCGACGCTGGAGACGTTGATGATCCCCCCGCTGCCACGGGCGGTCATCGCGCCCAGGGCCGCGTGGGAGAGGCGCATCACGGCCACGACGAGGACGTCGAGCATCGCCTGCTCCTGCTCGACGTCGTTGTCGAGGAAGCGTCTCTTCAGCCCGAAGCCCGGCGTTGTTCACCAGCAGCTCGACCGGCCGGTCGGGCGAGGCGACGCGCTCCTCGACCAGGGCCAGCTCGGACCGGTCGGTGAGGTCGGCGGTGAGCACCTCGGCCCCGACGCCGTACGTCGCCTGGAGGTCGCCGGCGACCGACTCCAGGCGCTCGGTGTCGCGGGCCACGAGCACGAGGTCGTGCCCGCGGGCGGCGAGCTGGCGGGCGAACTCCAGTCCGATGCCGGCGGTGGCGCCGGTCACGAGGGCGGTAGGCATGGACCGATCGAACCAGGTGCCTGCCGCAAATCCCTGCTCGGGTCCGGCATGATGGCACCGATGACTTCCCCAGACACCGACCGGGCCACCACCACGCTCGCGGTCGCCAACCAGAAGGGTGGCGTCGCCAAGACGACCAGCGTCGCCTCGCTCGGGGCAGCCCTGGCCGAGCTCGGCCACTCGGTCCTGCTCGTCGACCTCGACCCGCAGGCGTGCCTGACGTTCTCCCTCGGCATCGATCCCGAGGACGTCGAGCTGTCTATCCACCACGTGCTGACCAAGGGCACCCACGCCAGCGAGATCGTCATCGAGACCGACGACGGCGTCGACCTGTTGCCCGCGACGATCGAGCTCGCCCGTGCCGAGGCCGACCTGCTGACCCGCACCGGCCGTGAGCACGTGCTCAAGGCCGCGCTGGCCGACCTGATGGACGACGAGACCGACGGCACCCACTACGACTGGGTGCTGCTCGACTGCCCGCCCTCGCTCGGCGTACTCACCGTGGCAGCGCTCACCGCCGCCGACGGCGTGCTGATCCCCTTGCAGTGCGAGACGCTCTCCCACCGCGGCGTGGGTCAGCTGCTCGACACCGTCCACGACGTCCGCCGGTTCACCAACCGCGACCTCGAGGTCTGGGGCGTGCTGCCGACCCTGTACGACGGCCGCACCAACCACGCGCGCACCGTGCTGGAGACCATCAGCGAGACCTACGACCTCGACGTCATCGAGCCGCCGATCCCCAAGACGATCAAGTTCGCCGAGGCGCCCGCGGCCGGCCGGTCGATCCTGGCCACCTCGCGCAGCAGCAAGGGCGCGAAGGCCTACCGCGAGGCCGCGACCCACCTCGTCGAGCGCAGCGAGCGACCGCGCAGCGTGGGAAGGCATCAAGCGGCGATGAGCAGGCCCGCGAGCAGGCACCGGCGCGACCCAGGTGCGCCCCCGCTACGCGCGGATGGGCGCGGCGGTCGCCTCTCTCTGCGTCACCTGGTCGCCGTCCTGGGCGGCTTCGGGGTGCTGCCCGTCGACTCGACCCTCGCCAACGCCTCCGACGACCCGTCCGCTGGCCAGCGAGCCGGCGACGCGGCGCCCACGGCCGGCCAGGATGCCCCGGAGGCCGACGCCGGCAACCAAGACGCCACCCAGGACAAGCCGAAGAAGTCGAAGGGCACAGCGTCGGCCGACTCCTCCGAGAGCAAGGTCGACCCCAGCTCGACGCCACGCTGCCCGAAGGCTCGGGCATCGGCAAGCGCGTGGTGTTCAGCGAGAGCCGCCAGCGGGTCTGGCTGGTCGACGAGGACGAGAACGTGGAGCGCACCTACCTCGTCTCCGGCAGCGTCTACGACAACCTCGAGCCGGGAGCCTTCAACGTCTACTCGCGCTCCGAGGACGCCTGGGGCGTCGACAACTCCGGCAGCATGAAGTACTTCGTCCGGTTCACCCAGGGCGACACCGGCGCCGCCATCGGCTTCCACGACATCCCCGTCAAGGACGGCGAGCTGGCCCAGACCGAGGCCCAGCTCGGTACGCCGACCAGCCACGGCTGCATCCGCCAGCGGCGGTCCGACGCGATCGCGCTGTGGGAGTTCGCCCCGCTCGGTACGTCGGTGATCGTCACCGCCTGAGCGCGACACGCTGGTCGTTCAGCCGCTCGAGGACGCGCGTGTCGACGCTGACCGACTCGACACCGCGTCGTCAGGCGGACTCGGCGGCCGGCTTGCCCGACGAGGAGGGGCGGCGGCGACGGCGGCGGTTGCGGCTGCCGGCGGAGCGCTCACCGTCCGTCGCGGGCTTCGCGGACGCAGCGTCGGAGGCCGCCGCGGCAGGGGTGCCGTCGGAGGTCCGGCCGCCGCGCGTGCGGTTGCGGTTGCGGTTGCGGTCGGGCCGCTCGCCGCGCTCGGGGCGGTCGGACCGTTCCCGGGCGCGGTCGCTCGACCGGGGCCGGGTCGACGATCCGGCCCTTGGTGCCGGGAGCGATGCCGAGGTCGTGGTAGAGGTGCTCGGAGGTCGAGTAGGTCTCCTGCGGCTCGTCGAAGGGCAGGTCGAGGGCCTTGTTGATCATCTTCCAGCGGTGCAGGTCGGCCCAGTCGACGAAGGTGATCGCGATGCCCGAGGCGCCCGCGCGACCGGTGCGGCCGATGCGGTGGATGTAGGTCTTCTCGTCCTCGGGGCAGGTGTAGTTGATGACGTGGGAGACGCCCTGCACGTCGATGCCGCGGGCGGCGACGTCGGTCGCGACCAGCACCCGGATCTTGTCCTCGCGGAACTTGGTGAGCGCCTTCTCGCGGGCGACCTGGGCCATGTCGCCGTGCAGCGGCGAGGCCTTGAAGCCGCGCTCGGCGAGGTCGTCGGCGATGCGCTGTGACTGCCGCTTGGTGCGGGTGAAGACGATGATCTTGTCGGCGTCCTCGGCCTGGAGGACGCGGCCGATGATCTCGGGCTTGTCGAGGTCGTGGGCCTGGTAGATGAACTGGGCGGTGGCCGGCACGAGCTGGGTGTCGTAGGACGACTCGGCGCGGATGTTCATCGGGTGGCGCATGTGGGTGCGGGCCAGGGCCACGATCGCCGCGGGCATGGTCGCCGAGAACAACATCGTCTGGCGCGTCTCGGGCGTCATCTTGCAGGATGCGCTCGACGTCGGGCAGGAAGCCGAGGTCGAGCATCTCGTCGGCCTCGTCGAGCACCAGCGCGTGCACGTGGGAGATGTCGAGGGCGCGGCGGTTGCACAGGTCGATGAGGCGGCCGGGAGTGCCGACCACGATGTCGACGCCCGCGGTCAGCGCGTCGAGCTGCCGCTCGTAGGGCACGCCGCCGTAGACGGTCAGCACCCGCAGGCCACGGTCCTTGCTGGCGAGGTGGAGGTCGCCGGAGACCTGGAGCGCGAGCTCGCGGGTCGGCGCGACGATCAGCGCCTGCGGCTTGCCCTGGGGCATCTGGGCGTAGGCGACGTCCTTGGGGGACACGCTGCGCTGCATCACCGGGATGCCGAAGGCGAGCGTCTTGCCGGTGCCCGTGCGGGCCTGGCCGATCAGGTCGGTGCCGATCAGGGCGACCGACAGGGTCATCTCCTGGATGGCGAAGGGGGTGGTGATGCCGGCGCGCTCGAGCGCGTCGCAGATCTCGGGGTCGACCCCGAGCTCACGGAAGGTGGTCACGATGTTGAGTTCCCTTGTTGGATGTCGCTTCTCGATAGGTCCGTGCGGCGGACCCAGGAGATCGAGTGAACATCAACGCGGATCGGTCTGCCGCGCACATGCGCCCCGCATTGTCACGCCTACGCGCACCCGGATCGGGGCGCAGGTCAGGCGGGGTGAACTACTCCATCCTATCGGTAGGTTTGAGGCATGCCTGCATCTGCAGTGCCCGCCGACCCCGCGGAGTTCCAGGACCCTGCCTACCGCGAGGCGGTCGTCGACCTGCTGGCGGCGATCTCCTACGGCGAGATCTCGGCGTTCGAGCGGCTGGCCGAGGACTCCAAGATGGCGCCCAACATCCGCGACAAGGTGGCCCTGGCCAGCATGGCGAGCGCCGAGCTCGGGCACGTCTCGAGGTTGCACGAGCGGCTCGTCGAGCTGGGCGCCGACCCGTTCGACGCGATGGCGGCCTTCATCGAGCCGATCGAGAAGTTCCACCGCCACACCGCGCCGGCCGACTGGTACGAGGGGCTCGTCAAGGCGTACGTCGGCGACGGGCTCGCCGCCGACTTCTACCGCGAGATCGCGGCGTACCTCGACAGCGCGACCCGCGACCTGGTGATCGCCTCGCTGGAGGACTCCGGTCAGGCCGACTTCGTCGTCGACCGCATCCGCCGCGCGATCGAGGCGCAGCCGTCGCTCGGCCGGACGCCTCGCCCTCTGGGGCCGGAGGCTGATGGGCGAGGCGCTGACCCAGGCCCAGCGGGTGGCCGCCGAACGCGACGCGCTGTCGGCGATGCTGGCCGGCGGCATCGACCGCCCCGGGCTCGACCTCGCGGCGATCGGGCGGATGTTCGCCCGGATCACCGAACGCCACGCCGAGCGGATGGCCGAGCTCGGCCTGGCGTCGTGACCCGCTCGCCCGATTCGTCTGCGGATGCCGCGACTTCGTCGCTGCGGGTCGCAGACGAATCGATGCGCTGCTGGCGTCAGACCTTGACGCGGCCCTTGGTGCGGTAGCCGGCGGCCGCGCTCACCAGCACCGCAGCGACCACGACCTGCCAGGTGTGCCGCCACCAGTCGAAGCCGGGCGTGTTGTCCTTGAAGAGCAGCGTGTAGAAGAAGTTGCCGATCAGCACGCCGCCGATGCCGCACGCGACCGTCAGCCAGGTGGGGATGCGTACGTCGCCTCGGGCGAACATCTTGCCGAGCCAGCCGATGATGGCGCCGCCGATGATCATCAGCAGGAGGTCGATCATGACCCCAGGTCCTTTCGCGAGGGTGGTCTTGCTCCCTCGAGCCTGCCCCGCAAGACCGGCGAAATCACGCGGCCGAGCAAGGATTCAGGGTTCAGTCAGCGGGTCCGGTCACGGTTCTGGTCACGGTCGGGTCAGGAGCGGAAGCCGACCTGACCGGCGACGCCGCCGCCGATCTCGACGTACGCGATCCGGTCACCGGGCACGAGGATGCGGCGACCACGGGTGTCGTCGATGGCCAGGGTGCCGCTGTTCTTGACCGCGTCGGTGACCTGCTTCTCGATGTCGTCGCGGCTCTCGTTGGTCTCCAGCACGACCTCGCGGGGTGCGTGCTGCACGCCGATCTTGACCTCCATGGGCCTTCTCCTTCAGCTACGTCAGTGGGGTTCGTCGGTCAGGGGATAGCCGCGGATGCCACGCCAGGCCAGGCCGGCGACCAGGGCGGCGGCGTCGCCCTGCTTCACATGGCGCTTGATCCCGGACGCCTCGGACAGCCAGAACCGTGCGCTGACCTGGGCCATTCCCACCAGCGAGACCGCCAGCAGGCGGGCCTCGGCGTCGGGCAGGCCGGTGTCCTCGTGGATCACCGAGGCGATCATCGCGGCGCACTCGCTGGTGACCCGGTCGACGCGCTCGCGGACCGCGGGCTCGTTGGTCAGGTCGGACTCGAACACCAGCCGGAAGGCGCCGGTGTCGCCGGCGACGTACTCGAAGAAGACGTCCATGGTCGCCGCGACCCGCTGCTTGTTGTCGTGGGTCGACCCCAGGGCTGCACGGCAGTTGTCGACGATGTCGTCGCACGAGGCGTCGAGCAGGGCGAGGTAGAGGTCGAGCTTGCCGGGGAAGTGCTGGTAGAGCACGGGCTTGGAGACGCCGGCGCGGTCGGCGATGTCGTCCATCGCGGCCGCGTGGAAGCCCTGGGCGACGAAGACCTCCAGGGCCGACTCGAGCAGCTGGGCGCGGCGTTCGGGGCGCGGCAGCCGGCCGCCGCGGGGTCGCCGGTCGACTCACCGGCCGAGTCGCACCTACGTCGCTCACGGTTCGACGAGCCTACTCGGCAGTACGCCCGGTCCGGATGACGGGACGCCGAAGCGGGTGCACCGGCGGCGGCCGAGGGAACATGGACGGTCCCGGTCAGCGTTGTCCGGGAGACGACCGAACCGCACGACCCGACTGGAGCCGACGTGTCCTTCCCTCCCCTCGTGGAGCCCGCCGACGAGCTGACGATCGACGAGGTACGCCGCTACAGCCGGCACCTGATCATCCCCGACGTCGGCATGTCGGGTCAGAAGCGGCTGAAGAACGCCAAGGTGCTGGTCATCGGGGCAGGCGGCCTGGGCAGCCCGGCCCTGCTCTACCTGGCCGCCGCCGGCGTCGGCACCCTCGGCATCGCGGAGTTCGACGAGGTCGACGAGTCCAACCTGCAGCGCCAGATCATCCACCAGCAGTCCGACATCGGGAAGTCCAAGGCCCAGTCGGCCAAGGAGTCGGTCCTCGAGACCAACCCCTACGTCAACGTGGTGCTGCACGAGGAGCGCCTCGACAACGACAACGTCATGCAGGTCTTCGAGGGCTACGACCTGATCGTCGACGGCACCGACAACTTCGCCACGCGCTACATGGTCAACGACGCGGCGTACTTCCTGCGGCATCCCCTACGTCTGGGGCTCGATCTACCGCTTCGACGGGCAGGCGTCGGTGTTCGCGCCGACGCTGGCCGAGGACGCGCCCGTGCTACCGCTGCCTCTACCCCGAGCCCCCGCCGCCGGGCATGGTGCCCGAGCTGCGCCGAGGGCGGCGTGCTGGGCGTGCTCTGCGCGAGCATCGGCTCGATCCAGGTCAACGAGGCCATCAAGCTGCTCACCGGCATCGGCGACCCGGCCATCGGCAAGCTGGTCATCTACGACGCCCTCGAGCTGGAGTGGCGCAAGCTGCGGGTCCGCAAGGACCCGAACTGCGCGCTGTGCGGCGAGAACCCGACCGTCACCGGGCTGATCGACTACGACAACTTCTGCGGCGCGGTCTCCGAGGAGGCCCTCGACGCCGCTGCCGGCTCGACCATCTCCGTGACCACGCTGGAGCACATGCTCAAGGAACAGGCCGAGGGCGGCCGCGACCTGGTGCTGGTCGACGTACGCGAGCCCAACGAGTACGAGATCAACCAGATCCCCGGCTCGGTGCTGATCCCCAAGGGCGAGTTCCTCAACGGTCACGCGATCGAGCAGCTGCCCGGCGTCGACTCCGGCAAGCAGGTCGTCATGTACTGCAAGACCGGCGTCCGCAGCGCCGAGACCCTCGCGATCGTCAAGGGCGCCGGCTACTCCGACGCGATCCACGTGGGCGGTGGCATCGTCGCCTGGGTCAACCAGATCGACCCTTCGCAGCCCAGCTACTGAGCGCACGCCTCGCCCGCTGGTTGAGGAGGTTGCGCTGGCAACCGTCTCGAAACCCGGTGAGCGGGATGCCGACCAGTTGCGGGGTCTCGTGACAGCCGCTAGCGCGCCTTCCTCGACCAGCGGTGGATCGGCCCGCCCGCTGGTTGAGGAGGTTGCGCTGGCAGCCGTCTCGAAACCCGGTGAGCGGGATGCCGATCAGTTGCGGGGTCTCGTGACAGGCCGCCAGCGCGCCTTCCTCGACCAGCGGTGGACGTACCACGGCGTAACCCCAAGCGCGCCTGCTAGTTGAGCCCCTTCGTAACGACGCGGCGTACCCCGTCGCC
>CAWFEZ010000026.1:0-193101 GCA_963814935.1 uncultured Actinomycetota bacterium
GCACGACCGACGAACTCCTCCTGGTCGGCGAGCGGCTGGCGGTCCCAGACCTCGATGGTCATGTTGATCCGCCGGGCCACCAGGTAGCTGCCGCCGGCCAGCCAGTCGGCCCATGATTCGCAGGGTCGTCGGCGGGCTGCACCCAGACATGCTCCTCGAGAGCCTCGGCCTCCTCGGCCTTGACGTTGGCCGTGCCGTCCTTGAAGCCGAACAGGTTGCGCGGCGTCGACTGCGACGTCGAGGTGGTCGACGTGCGTCCGAAGCCGAGCTGCGACCAGCGGACTGCGACGGTGCCGAAGCCGATCCGCGCGAGGTTGCGCACCGCGTGCACCGCGACCTGTGGGTCCTGGGCGCACGCCTGGACGCAGATGTCGCCGTACGAGCGGGCCGGGTCGAGGTTGTCGGCCGGGAAGTGGGGAAGATCCTTCAGCGCCGCCGGCCGACGGCCGGCCAGCCCGAAGCGATCCTTGCCCTCGTCGTCGACGAAGAGGGCCGGCCCGAAGCCGAAGGTGATGGTCAGGCCGGACGGCGGCAGCCCGATCGCCTCACCGGTGTCGTCGGGCGGCAGGTCGGCGGCGCCCTGCGTCGGCCCGACCGGCCCGGCTCCCCGGCCCTGCGTCATCCGCTCGGCCGCGTCGGTCCAGGCCTGCAGCAGCGCGACCAGCTCCTCGCGCGAGTCGGTGGTGACGTCGAACGCCGCGAAGTGCAGCCGGTCCTGCGCCGGGGTGACGATGCCGGCCTGGTGCGCGCCGCGGAAGGGGTACGGAGGTGCACTGGACTCAACGTCCGCCACGACCGTGGTTGCGGACTCAGTGGCCTGCCGGCGACGTACGCGCCGGTGACCCCGACGGCGGCCGCGCCGCCACCGAGGAGCCCGCGCCGGCTGACCTTCATGGGAGTCAGCCCAGCCCCGTCAACCGAGCACCGCGGCCGTCAGCCGCGACAGCGGTTCGGACAAGGCGTTGACCGCGTCGGACAGCGCCTTGATCTCGTCGGTGGTCAGCTCGTCGTAGTACGCGAAGCCCTCGCCGACCCGCTGGGCGTCGAGCAGCGTCTGCAGCTCCTCGAAGCGGGTGTCGAGCTGCTCGGCGAGCTGGGGTCCTTGGCCTCGAGGATCGGACGCACGCCCTCGTAGCCCACGCGGGCGCCGTCGACGTTGGCCTGGAAGTCCCACAGGTCGGTGCGCGACCAGTACTCCTCCTCACCGGTGACCTTGCCGGTGGCGACCTCCTCGAGGAGACCGCGCGAGCCGTTGGCGATCTGGTCGACGGTGAACTCCAGCTTCTGGATGCGCTTGTCGAGGGTCTCGGTGTTGGCCATCAGGTCGTCGGCGTACGTCGCCCGCTCCTTGGTGGTCAGGGGCGTGTAGTGCTGGCCACCTTCCTGGGCGCGCTGCGGCCACAGGTCCTTCTCGATGCGGTGCCAGCCGGTCCACGCCTGACCTGGCTCGAGGTCGGCCTCGCGGGCGTCCATCATCGGGTCGAGGTCGCCGAAGGACTCGGCAACGGTCTCGATCCGCTCCCAGTGGACACGTGCATCGGCGTAGCTGGCACGGGCCTGGTCGTCGTCGCCGGCCTTGTACGCCTCCACGAACTGCTCGGTCTTCACCAGCAGCTGGTCGGACTGGTCCTGGACGTAGGCACCGTAGTTCTGCTGCGCCTGCGCGATCAGCTCCTGGTCGTCGGCGCTGACCTGCACTGCCTCGTCGGACTGGTCATCGGCTTGGGTCACGGTGAAGTCGGCCCGGATGCCGTTGCCCTTCATGCCGGGCTTGCAGGCGGTGACGTACGTGCCGGCCGGCGCGTTGACCACGAGCTGGCGGTTGAGCTGCGGGCCGATGTTCTCGACCTCCCCCACGATCCGCAGGCCGTCCTCGCCGAGCAGGTAGAACTCCGTGACCTGGCCGCCGGTGTTGACGACGTCGAAGCTCAAGGTGCCGGCCGGTGCCTCGGTGGCGGAGAGCTCGCAGTCGGTGTCGGACGAGCTCACGGTCAGCGCCCGGGACGAGCCGCTGCCGCCCGCGTCGCCGGTGTTGCCCGCGTCGTCAGCGGGGGCGTTCTCGGTGCAGGCGGCGAGCGCCGGGACGGTGAGGGCGAGGGCGAGGAGCAGGGCCGGGCGCAGGGTAGGCATGGGTTCCTTCTCGTTTCGGTGTGAGTGGTGGTCAGGCTGCTGGAGCAGGTACGCGCGGCGGCGCGGGTGTCGACGTACGGCGGCGCACGCTGCGGATGAACAGCGCCAGGGTCGGCACGACGTACAGGACCCAGGCGAGCGCCTCGAGCTTGGTGGTGACCGGCGAGAAGTTGAGGACGCCCTTGAGGACGGTCGCGTACCAGGTGCCGGGCGCGACCGTGTCGGAGACGTCGAAGGCGATGTCGTTGAGACCGGGCAGGAACCCGGCCTCCTGCAGGTCGTGGACGCCGTACGACAGCACGCCCGCGGCCACGAAGATCAGGAACACCCCGGTCCAGGTGAAGAAGCGCGTGAGGTTGATGCGCGATCGCGCCGCGGTAGAGCAGGTAGCCCAGGACCACGGCGGTCGCCAGCCCGAGGGCGGCGCCGACCAGCGGCTCCCAGGTCGGTGCGGCACTCGCACCGGCGTCGCGGGTGCCGGCTTGCGTCGCGGCCCACAGGAACAGCGCCGTCTCGAGCCCCTCGCGCCCGACGGCCAGGACCGCGACGACCGCCAACGACCAGACCCTGCCGTCGGCGGCGTCGTCGACGCGACCGCGCAGCTGGCCGGCGATGCCGCGCGCGGCGCGGGCCATCCAGAAGATCATCCAGGTCACGAAGGCCACGGCGACGATCGACAAGGTCCCGCCGATCAGCTCCTGGGCCTCGAAGGTGAGGCCCCGGGGGCCGAAGGTCAGCAGCGCGCCGAAGGCCAGGCTGATCGCGACGGCGGCACCGACGCCCAGCCAGATGCGGCCGAGCAGGTGGCGGCGTTCGGTCTTGACGAGGTAGGCCACGAGGATGCTGACGACCAGCGCCGCCTCGAGACCCTCGCGCAGGCCGATCAGGTAGTTCGCGAGCACGACACGAACCCTAACCCAGGTAGTTAGGTGTGCCTAACCTAAGTCGCCATGCGAACCTTGCGCGGGCACGTCGAGTCGGCGGTTCTGCGCGTACCTGCCCGCGCGAAGCGCCGCGTGGTAGGCGCCGAAGCGCCGACTCGACCCCAGCGTGCGTGAACCTCACCCAACGCGGCACAGGATCTCGCCGTGGTGCACGGAGAACCAGCCGTCGGGATCGGCGGCCCAGCGGCGCCAGGCGTCTGAGATCCGCCCGAGCTCCTCGGGCGTCGCACGGCCCTCGCGCAGCAGCTGCTCGCCGAGGGCGGAGCCGACGATGCGGTCGGCCCACATGCCGCCCCACCACGCGCGCGTCTCGGGGGTGGCGTAGCACCACGTCGAGGAGGACGCCTCCACCTCAGCCAGGCCCGCGGCGTGCGCCCAGGCGAGGAGCCGACGTCCGGCGTCGGGCTCGCCCCCGTTGGCGCGTGCAGCGGCGCCGTACAGCTCCAGCCAGCGGTCCAGCTCCGGCAGCCGGGGCCACCACGCGAAGGTCGCGTAGTCGGAGTCGCGCGCGGCGACCACTCCCCCGGGCTGCGCCACCCGGGCCATCTCGCGCAACGCCGCGACCGGGTCGACGACGTGCTGCAGCACCTGGTGGGCGTGCACCACGTCGAACTCGGCGTCATCGAAGGGCAGAGCGTGCACGTCACCGACGCGTACGTCGACGCCGCGCGCGCCCTGCCGGGTCAGCGCCGCCGCCTCCTCGTTCACCTCGAGGGCGACGACCTCGGCCACGAGACCCGCCAGGTCGGCGGTGATCGTGCCCGGTCCCGAGCCGACGTCGAGCAGCCGCTGGCCGGGGTGCAGGTGCGGCAACAGGTACGCCGCGGAGTTGGCCGCCGTCCGGTTGCGGTGGGACCGCAGCACTGACTCGGAGTGTCCGTGGGTGTAGCGAGCGGTCACGGGATCATCGCGTGGCGGTGCCCTCGGTGTAGTCGTCGTCGTGCGACTTCACCCAGGCCATCAGCTTGCGCAGCTCGCGACCGGTCTCCTCGATCGGGTGTGCCTCGCCCTTCTCGCGCAGCGCCTTGAACTCCGGGCCGCCGGCGTCCTGGTCGTCGATGAAACGCTGGGCGAAGGAACCGTCCTTGATCTCGGCCAGGATCTGCTTCATGTTCTCCTTGACGTGCTCGTCGACCACGCGCGGGCCGGAGACGTAGTCGCCGTACTCGGCGGTGTCGGAGACCGACCAGCGCTGCTTGGCGATGCCGCCCTCGTACATCAGGTCGACGATCAGCTTCAGCTCGTGGAGGCACTCGAAGTACGCGACCTCGGGCTGGTAGCCGGCCTCGGTGAGCACCTCGAAGCCGTACATCACCAGCTGGCTCGCGCCGCCGCACAGCACCGCCTGCTCGCCGAACAGGTCGGTCTCGGTCTCCTCGGTGAACGTCGTCTTGATGCCGCCGGCGCGCAGGCCGCCGATGGCTTTGGCGTAGGAGAGGGCGAGGTCCCAGGTCTTGCCGGAGTGGTCCTTCTCGACCGCGACGAGGACGGGTACGCCGCGCCCGTCGACGTACTCGCGGCGGACCAGGTGCCCGGGGCCCTTCGGGGCGACCATGAAGACGTCGACGCCGTCGGGCGGGGTGATGTAGCCGAAGCGGATGTTGAAGCCGTGGCCGAAGACCAGGGTGTCGCCCGGCGTGATGTTGGGCTCGACGGACTCGGTGTAGAGCTGGCGCTGCTTGTGGTCGGGGGCCAGGACCACGATGACGTCGGCCTCCTCCACCGCCTCGGCGGGCGTCAGCACGCGCAGCCCCTCGGCCTCGGCCTTGGCGCGGGACTTCGAGCCCTCGGGGAGTCCGATGCGGACGTCGACACCGGAGTCGCGCAGCGACAGGGAGTGGGCGTGTCCCTGGCTGCCGTAGCCGAGCACGGCCACGTTCTTGCCCTGGATCAGGGCGAGGTCGGCGTCGTCGTCGTAGAACATCTGGGCCACGGTGGGCGCTCCTTCTGGTGGTGGTGCGGGTCAGGCGGTGGCGGACGGGGTGGGTACGGCGACCGGGCGCAGCGTGCGCTCGGAGATCGAGCGGGGGCCGCGACCGATGGCGACCATGCCGGACTGGACGAGCTCGCGGATGCCGAAGGGCTCGAGCAGGCGGCGAGGTCGGCCAGCTTGTCGGCGTTGCCCTGGGCCTGCACGACGACGGTGTCGGGGGAGACGTCGACGACCTTGGCCTGGAACAGCTCGACGACGTCGAGGATCTGACCCCGGGTCTCGGAGTCGGCGCGGACCTTGACCAGCAGCAGCTCGCGGTTGACCGAGGCCGAGCCGTCGAGCTCGACGATCTTGATCACCTCGACGAGCTTGTTGAGCTGTTTGGTGACCTGCTCGAGCGGTGACTCCTCGACATTGACCACGATGGTCATCCGGGAGACCTCGTGGTGCTCGGTCGGGCCGACCGCGAGGGAGTCGATGTTGTAGCCGCGGCGGGCGAAGAGTCCGGCGATCCGGGCGAGGACGCCGGGCTTGTTCTCGACGAGGACGGAGAGAGTGTGTCGGGACATCTCAGAGGTCGTCCTTGTCGAACTCGGGGGCCAGGCCGCGGGCGTACTTGATGTCGTCGTTGCTGGTGCCGGCGGCGACCATCGGCCACACCATGGCGTCGCGGTGGACCCGGAAGTCGACCACGACCGGCTGGTCGTCGATCGCCATCGCCTTCTCGATGGTGGCGTCGACCTGGTCGGGCGAGTCGCACGCGAGGCCGACGCAGCCGTAGGCCTCGGCGAGCTTGACGAAGTCCGGGATTCGCCTGTCGGCCCCGGTGTGCAGGTCGGTGTTGCTGTAGCGCTCGTTGTAGAACAGCGTCTGCCACTGACGCACCATGCCCAGCGACTCGTTGTTGATCACCGCCACCTTGATCGGGATGTCGTTGATCGCGCAGGTGGCGAGCTCCTGGTTGGTCATCTGGAAGCAGCCGTCGCCGTCGATCGACCAGACGGTGGCCTCGGGGCGGCCGACCTTCGCGCCCATGGCCGCAGGCACCGAGAAGCCCATCGTGCCGAGGCCGCCGGAGTTGATCCAGGTGCCGGGGTTCTCGTAGCCGACGAAGTGGGCGGCCCACATCTGGTGCTGGCCGACGCCCGCGACGTAGATGGCCTCGGGGCCGGCGATCTGGCCGAGCCGCTCCATGACGTACTGCGGGGCGAGCGTGCCGTCGTCCGGCTGGTCGTAGGCCAGCGGGTAGCGCTTCTTGATGCCGGCCAGGAAGTCGACCCAGCTCTCGTAGTCGCCGGTGTGGCCGGCGTCCGCTTCAGCCTTGAGCGCGACGACGAGGTCGGAGATCACCTCGCGCGCGTCGCCGACGATCGGCACGTCGACCGCGCGGTTCTTGCCGATCTCGGCCGGGTCGATGTCGGCGTGGATGATCTGGGCCCCGGGGGCGAAGGAGTCGAGGTTGCCGGTCACCCGGTCGTCGAACCGGGCTCCGAGGCTGATGATCAGGTCGCTGCGCTGGAGGCCGGCGACCGCGGCGACGGTGCCGTGCATGCCGGGCATGCCGAGGTGCTGCGGATGGCTGTCTGGGAAGGCGCCCCGGGCCATCAGCGTGGTGACGAGCGGGATGCCGGTGAGCTCGGCGAGCACCTTGAGCTCGCGGGACGCGCGCGCACGGATGACCCCACCGCCGACGTAGAGGACCGGCCGCTTCGCCTCGAGGATCAGTCGCGCTGCCTCGCGGATCTGCTTGGCGTGGGGGCGGGTGATCGGCCGGTAGCCGGGCAGGTGCAGCTCCGTCGGCCAGGCGTACGTCGTGCGCGCCTGGAGGGCGGACTTGGCCACGTCGACGAGCACCGGGCCGGGCCGCCCGGTCGAGGCGATGTAGAAGGCCTCGGCCACCACCCGCGGGATCTCGTCGGGGTTGGTGACCAGGAAGTTGTGCTTGGTGACCGGCATCGTGATGCCGCGGATGTCGGCTTCCTGGAAGGCGTCGGTGCCGATGGCGGCGGCGCCCACCTGACCGGTGATGGCCACGATCGGGACGGAGTCCATGTGGGCGTCGGCCAGGGGGGTCACCAGGTTGGTGGCACCCGGGCCGGACGTGGCCATGCACACGCCCACCCGCCCGGTCGCGGCGGCGTACCCCTGGGCGGCGTGGCCTGCCCCCTGCTCGTGACGAACCAGGATGTGGCGGATCGAGGAGTCCATCAGCGGGTCGTACGCCGGGAGGATGGCACCGCCCGGGATGCCGAAGATGTCGGTCGTGCCGGCCGCCTCCAGCGACTTGATCAGGCTCTGCGCACCGGTGACGGCGGTGCCCGAACCCGTGACCTGCTCGCCCATGTCCGTCGGCTCCTGTCGGTGGTGGTCACTTCATGAAAAAACCCCTCGGCCGGATCGGCAACGAGGGGTGACGCGAGGTCGTGTCCTGGTGGGGGCTCAGTCCTCGCGCCGGGTGCGTACAAGCGTCATGCGCATGGGGCCACGGTAGTCGCCGGGTCCGAGGTCCGTCATCCGAGTCTCGCACGCGTCCCAGCATCCGGGATCCCCGTCTCGAATGCCAGGCCCGGGTGGTGGCAGCCTCAGGCCGCTGGGTCGGTGGACTGCCACGTGCACACGCAGACCTTGTTGCCCTCGGGGTCGGCAAGGATCGTGAACGACGGCGACTCGGCGTCGCTGACCAGGGTGCCGCCGGCGGCGAGTGCGGCGTCGATGCGTTCGTCGGCCACGGCCGGGTCGACGTGGATGTCGAGGTGCCAGCGTTGACGCGGCGCGTCGTGGGCATCGGCCTGTTGGAACCATGCGGTGGGCATCCGGCCGTCGGGGTCGACGATCTCGAGCTGTTCCTCGTCCCAGTCGAAGCCGAGCACGGCCGCCCAGAAGGGGCCGACCGCCTTGATGTCGGCGGTGTCGAGACACAGCTCCAGGTTCTGAGTGCGCTCGGGAGTCGCGGCGATCCCGAGCGCGGCGGCGATCTGGCTGATCGTCCGGGCCAGGGCGACGTCGCGCTCGGTGACCCCTCGGGCGTCGTGGCTCCACAGCCGGACCAGCACGGTCGGCCACGTCAGCGTCAGGTCGGGGTGGTGGCCGGCCTCCTCGGCGGCCGCGCCGATGCGTTCGACGAGCTCGAGGCCCTGGGCGAACCCGTTGGTCTCGTACCTCGCCTCGAGGGCGCGCACGATCAGCACCCAGTCGGTGAGTCCCTCCTGGTGGACCTGGGCGGCACTGAGGGTCGTCATCTCGCTCCTCTCGTCACGGGAGAACTGTCTGCCCGATGGGTCCGGGGTTGTAGGCGACCTCCCAGCGGAAGCCGGCCGGGTCGGCGAAGTAGCCGGTGTAGCCGCCCCACTCGCGCTCGACCGCCTCGCCGACGTGGGAGGCCCCCGCCGCGCGGGCGTCCTCGAGGACGGCGTCGACCTGTTCGCGCGTCGGCAGGTTGTGGGCCAAGGTGATCGGGACGTGTCCGTCGCCACGGCGGATCGGGCCGACCTCGCCCTCGAACCCGGCCTCCACCCACAGCGACAGCAGCAGCTTGTCGCCGACCTTGATCATCAGCACGTCGCCCGGCACGTGCATCGCCGGCTCCCAGCCGAGCCCGTCGACGTAGAAGGAGTAGGCGGCCTCCAGGTCGGGCACCGCCAGGGTGATGAAGCTGACGCGTGGGTCCATCAGTCGGGCTCCCGGCCCTGCCAGGTGCACACGCACACCTTGTTGCCCTCGGGGTCGGCGAGCACCGTGAACGCCGGCGCACGGTCGTCGCTGACGAACGTGCCGCCCGCGGCCAGCGCCGCCTCGATGCGGGCCTGCGCCTGGTCGGGTGGGACCGAGACGTCGACGTGGAAGCGCTGGCGGGCCTCGTCCCGCGAGTCGCTCTCCTGGAACCACAGCTCGACCTGGCGGCCATCGGGATCCACCACGGCGATGTCGTCGTCGACGTCGTAGCCGAGCACGGCCGACCAGAAGCGCACGGCAGCCGGGACGTCCGAGGTGTCGAGGCCGAACTCGACCTTGCTGAGCTTCTCGGGCGTGGGCGTCACGCCGAGCTCGGCCGCGATCTGGCTGATCCGCCGGGCCATCGCGACGTCACGGCTGGTCACGCCCCCGGCGTCGTGGCTGACGAGACGGACGTGGACGAGCGGCCAGGTGAGGGTCAGGTCGGGATGGTGGTCGGCCTCCTCGGCCGCGGCGCCGATGCGGTTGACGAGCTCGAGACCGGTGGCGAACCCGCCGGTCTCGTAGCGCGCCTCGATCGCGCCGACCAGCCACTCCCAGTCGGCCAGCCCTTCGGCTGCGACCTGCTTGCGGGTCAGTTTCGTGGTATCTCGAGCCATGCCGCCGACTCTGCCACGCTCCACCGACCGGGGTCAGCGGTGAGCCTGGCACCGTTCCGCACCCTCGGACGGTGCCACGCTCACCGCTACCTCCGGTCGCCGCACCTCAGCGGTGAGGCTGGCACCGTTTGCGGGCGACTGGCGGTGCCACGCTCACCGCTGCCGGGGTCAGTGGGCGGTGAGGTCGCCGAGGCGCTGCCGCTGGACGCCGTACTCGTCGAAGTTGGAGGGGAGGAGCCAGGCCTCCTGCGCCGCGCGCACGCGTGGCCACTCGGTGTCGGTGATCGAGAACCAGTCGGTGTCGCGGTTGCGGCCCTTGTAGACCACCGCGTTGCGGAACCTGCCCTCGTAGGTGAAACCGAGGCGAGCAGCCGCGACCCGCGACGGTTCGTTGAGCGCGTCGCACTTCCACTCGTACCTGCGGTAGCCCAGCGCGTCGAAGACGTGGTGGGCGAGCAGGTACATCGCCTCGGTCGAGGCCGGGGTGCGCTGCAGGGTACGCGCCACGATGATGCTGCCGACCTCGACCGAACCGCCGGCGGCGTCGACCCGCATCAAGGTGGCCAGCCCTTCGGGACCCCGCTCGTGCGGGGTCACCACGAAGGTCACGTCGGTCGGGTGCGCCAGCATCCCGGCGATCGCCTCCGCCATCGCCTCCTTCGTGGGCGGACGCTCGTCGAACCGGTAGGTCCACAAGTCGTCGTCCGCAGGTCCACCCAGGGCGTCGTGGAGCGCCTCCGCATGGTGGTGCTCCAGGCCGCTGACCGTGACGTACCGCCCGGTCAGCACGACCGGGACCGGCATCGGGCGCGGAGTCCAGTCGACGGGGTCGCCGACCGGCTGGCCGTGCTCGTTCAGCGGGCTCACGCCAGCAGCTCCCGCACCGCGGCGATCCCCCGGTCCACCTCGTCGTACGACGTGGAGAGCGGTGACAGGCCGACTCGCAGACCGCCGGGGTCGCGGTAGTCGGGGATCACGTCGCGCTCCCACAGCGTCTCGACCACCTCGCGCATCGAAGGATGGTGGAGCGTGACGTGCCCGCCGCGAAGGGCCGCGTCCCGCGGCGAGGCGACGGTGACGCCGAGGTCTGCGAGGTGCTCGTCCGCCAGCGCGATCGCGTGCGCGGTGAGCCCCACCGACTTCTCGCGGACCGCCGGCATGCCGACCTCGGCGACCAGCTCGACCATGTCGGCGACCGCGAGCATGCCGACGACTGCGGGTGTCCCCGACAGGAAGCGGCGGATGCCGGCCGTCGGCGTGTAGACCGGCCCCATCAGGAACGGGTCCTGGGCGCCCATCCAGCCCTGGATCGGCTGGGTCAGTGTGTCGAGGTGGCGCTCGGCGACGTAGCAGTAGGCCGGGGAGCCCGGGCCGCCGTTGAGGTACTTGTAGGTGCAGCCGACCGCCAGGTCGGCCCCCCACGCGTCGAGCTCGACCGGCACCGACCCGCCCGAGTGCGAGAGGTCCCACAAGAAGAGCGCGCCGGCGTCGTGCGCGATCCGGGTCAGCTCGGCCCCGTCTGCCAGGTACGCCGACCGGTAGGCGACGTGGCTGGCGACCACCAGCGCGGTGCGCTCGGAGACGGCCTCGGCCAGCAGGTCGGCCGTCACGCCGGCGGCTCGGTCGACATCGATCCAGCGCAGCTCGAGGCCGCACTCGCGCGCGACACCGTCGGCGACGTAGCGGTCGGTCGGGAAGTTGTCGCGGTCGATGACGATCTCGGTGCGGCCGGGCTGTGCGGCGACCGCCGCGCGCATCAGCTTGTAGAGCAGCACGGTGGTCGAGTCGCCGACGGCGACCTGTCCGGGCGCGGCGCCGAGGCAGACCCGGCCGATCTCGTCGCCGAGGGTCAGCGGCAGGTCGAACCAGTGTTCGTCCCAGCCGCGGATCAGCCGGCCGCCCCACGCGTCGGTCACGAACGACGCCAGCTGCTGGGCCGTCACCTTCAGGGGGCGCCCCAGCGAGTTGCCGTCGAAGTAGACGAGCTGGGAGTCGGTGCCGACGAACCGGTCGCGGTACTTCTCGAGCGGGTCGTTCACGGCTGGTCTCCCGTTCGTACGGCGTGTGCGTCGGCGAGCCTCGCGAGGAGCGGTTCCGGGCCGTCAGGCACCTCGGTCGCCAGGCCGGCGAGAGGTGCGGTGGTGGGCCACGGGTCAGTCAGCGACGCGAGGAGGGCGTCGTCGTCGAGACCCGCGTCGGCCAGCAGTGCGAGCTCACGCAGGTTCAGAGTCGGGGGCAGGGGGCCGTTGCCGAGGTCGGTGCCGTAGAGCACCCGGCCGCCGGCGGCGTGGAAGCGACCGACGTTGTCGACGGCGCGGCCCTGGTCGGCGGACGGCGTGCCGTAGCCGTGGATGTCGAGCGTGCTGACCCACGCCTGACCGGCCTCGACCGCCTCGGCGACGACTTCGTCGTCGAGACGGTGCGTCCATGGCGTGTGGGCGAGTGCGGAGACGCCGGCTGCCAGCGCGAGCTCGACCATCCCGGGGCCCTCGCAGTGAGCGACGACCGGCAGGCCGGCCACGGCGGCCGCGAGCACGATCGCCTGCAGGGTCGCCACGTCCAGCACCGGCCCGGCGTCACGGTTGAGGGTCGTCTTCACCACCGACGCCCCCAAGGCGGTCTGCTGGGCGACGGCCGCCGCGGCGTCGCGCGGCTCGGCCACCTCGCTGGTGCAGCGCGGCGGCGCCCACCGGCTGGCGCCCGGGTAGCCGCCCGGCGCGGCAACGAACCGGCCGGCGTACGACGCCGCCACCGGTGCGCGCTCGGCCAGCTCGACCACGTCGTCGGACCAACCCAGGTCGACCACGCGGCCGATCCCCGAGCCGGCCAGCGCCGAAGCGTCGACCAGGCCGAGGTGCACATGGTGGTCGGCGAACACGGGATGACGCACGGACCTCAACCTAGCCACGTCGAAGTCCCGTTGGTCGAGGAGGTTGCGCAGCAACCGTCACGAGACCCCGGTGACATGTGCATGGTCGTCTCACCGGGTCTCGTGACAGGCGCTAGCGCGCCTTCCTCGACCAACGAGGGGACGTCACTGGTAGCTGACGAGCCGGACGGCCGGCCGCACCTTGCGGACCTGTGCGGGGGTGAAGCGGTTGACGTCCTCGTCGTAGAACAGCTTGAAGCCCATCGCGAACTGCCCCGGACGGGCCAGCGCGTGGTAGGTCGCCAGCTTCTCGGCCTGGGTGCCGAAGCCGTCGACGTGTTGCACCAGGGCGACTCCGTCGGGGTCCTCGACGCGCTCGATCTCGCGGATCATCGAGGCCCGGAACTGGTGCAGCACGAACACCTTCTCCGGCAGTCGCTCGGCCTCGACGAGGTCGGACAGCCAAGCCGAGACGCGGTTGACCTCGGCGGCACCGACGCTGCCGATGACCCGGCCCGGCACCTGTCGTGGGCCCATCCGCCACTCGGGGTCGAGCGCCAGCCCGACCCACGGGTCCCTCAGGGCCCAGGCCCACCGCTTGGCGACGGTGAGGAAGTCGGTGCGGCCGGGCTGCAGGTCGAGCACGACCAGCGTCTTGTTGCGGTGGGCCGCCTCGATGTAGTCGCGCACCTTGTCGGCCGCGATGTCGTGGCTGAAGTCGCCGTCAGGCCCGGGCACCGCGTCGGCGACGGTCACGATCAGCTCGTAGACCGCCTGGATCCGGTCGCCCTCCTGCTTGAACGGCTGAGCCGCCCGCCGCAGTCGCGGCTGGATCTCGTCGGGCGGCGCCTCGCCGAGCACGCCGAGCACGCCCGTGCCGGCCGTTCCGTAGTAGGCGACCAGGAAGCGGTCGTGCCCGAAGACCCTCGTGCCGCCGCCGGGCAGCGGGGGCACGCGTCGTACGGCGGGGGGTGCGACATCGACAGCCGGCTCGGGTTCCGCGGCCTGGGGCTCGTCGGAAGGCTGGTCGGTGAAGGCTGGTCGGAAGGCTGGTCGGAAGGCTGGGCGGAAGGCTGGGCGGAAGGCTGGGCGGCCGCGACCACCAACGCGTCGCGCGGTGGCTGGGGACCCGCGCCGTGACGCTCGGCCCCGAGCACACCCAGGCCGGTCAGCACCAGGGCGGCCAGCGCGGCGCCGAGGAGCAACCGGCGCGGGGAGGCGGCCGGGACGGAGTTCATGGCGAGGAGGCTAGGTGGACGGTGGGCCCGGTTGGCGAACGCGCGCCGGGCCGCCGTCGACGGGCCACGGTGGTCTGGTCAGCCGTGGTGCGGCAGCGCCGCGATCGCCGGCAGCGCGGAGGCGGCGTCGAGGTCGGGCACCTCGGGCGGGACGTCGCGGCGGGCGACGACGCTGGTGCGGCCCGCGGTCGCCCGACGGACGACCAGGCCACGCTCGGCAGGGCCTGTGGTCAGGTCGGGCAGCGCGTCGCTCCGACACGCCTCGACGAGGACGCCGGCGACGTCGTACCCGAGGGCGGAGACGGCGTCGGCACGCTCGCCGGTGCCGCGCTCGAGGGCGACGACCAGGTCGGGGACGTCGGCGCGGTGCCAGGCGGTGGCGGCGTACAGCGGACCCCGGCGGGCCAGCTCGGTCAGGGTGCGCTCGTCGACGCCGCGTCCGGCGACGACGATCTCGGCCGGCACCCGCGCGGCGCGCAGAGCCCGGATGATCTCGTCCAGCTGGTGACCGGTGGCGTGCACCGCGACCACCCGGGCTCCGGAGGCGCGCGCCACCTGGGCAGCCGCCGTGGCGCTCTTGGGCCACACCTCGACGGAGCCGACGACGTCACCGCCGGCCTCCAGGAAGCCGGCCCGCAGCGCGAGCACGCCGTCGCCCTGCTCCTCGTCACGGGTGTGCAGCTGGAACAGCGCGCCGTCGAGGTGGTGGCCGGCCCACCGGCCGAGCACGTAGGCCTCCTGCCAGTGCTGCTCGGTCCGGCGGAGAACACCGCTCCTGTGCACGGCAGGGTGCGAGATCCGGTCACCCTCGTCGGCCACCACGAGCCCGACCCCGCGAGTCGCGCACAAGGGACCCACCAGGCCGGCGACGCCGGTGGTGGTCACCACGAGCGCGTCGGCGCCGCCTTCGAGCAGGGCGGTGGCGGCATCGAGGAGCGCGGGCCCGTACGCCGTCGCGCCGATCGCCGTCACGGTCACGTCGAGGTCGCGAGCCTGGTCCAGCCCCAGTCGTAGGCCACCCAGCAGGCGGCTGCCGCGGCCGGGCCGGTCGGCCGGGTCGGCCACCAGCACGCCGACGTTGAGAGTGCGGCGCGAGACGTCGGGGCGGCGCAGCAGGCCGTCGGCGGCGCCGACGACGAGGCTGGGGCGGAGGACGACCGGTCCGAGAGCCCTGCCCTGCATCCGACCGGACCTCCTCGTGAGCGCGCGACGGCGCACCTCACGAAGGGGGGCACCGAGAGCCACCGGGTGAGTTCTCCGGGGCCGTGAGAGCGACGCTAGGTCAGCCGGCACGCGGCCCGGAGCGGATTGCCCGAACCTTCACCTTCCGGTCCAGTCAGCCCGCGAGTCGGCGCAAATCGCCCTCCCGAAACCGCCGAGTCGGCGCAAGTCGCCCTCGCGGAGTCTGCGGGTCGGGGACGTGCAAGGGCGATACGCGCCGACTCGGCGGTAAGTAGAGGGCGATACGCGCCGACTCGGCGATGAGTAGAGGGCGATATGCGCCGACTCGGGGTTAGCCGCAGACGGCTCCGTGGGCGGCGGACTGCACGAGCTTGACGTACTTCCCCAGCACGCCGCGGGTGTAGACCGGCGGCAGCGGCGCCCAGCCGTCCTTGCGCGAGTCCCACTCAGCACTGTCGTCGATCACAACTTCGAGGGTGCGGTTCTTGACGTCGAGGGTGATCGGGTCGCCGTCGCGGACGAACGCGATCGGCCCGCCGTCGACGGCCTCCGGGGCGATGTGCCCCACACACAGCCCGGTGGTGCCGCCCGAGAACCGGCCGTCGGTCACCAGCAGCACGTCCTTGCCGAGCCCGGCGCCCTTGATCGCGCCGGTGATCGCCAGCATCTCGCGCATGCCCGGCCCGCCCTTGGGTCCCTCGTAGCGGATCACGACCACGTCGCCGGGCTTGATCTCGCCCGCGGTCAGCGCGTCGAGGGCGGCGCGCTCGCGGTCGAACACCCGGGCCGTGCCGCGGAAGACGTCGTCGTCGAAGCCGGCGCTCTTCACCACGGCGCCTTCGGGGGCCAGCGACCCCATCAGGATGGTCAGCCCACCGCTGCGGTGGATGGGCCGGTCGAGGGTGCGGATCACGTCGCCGTCGAGGTCGGGCGGCGTCAGGTCGGCGAGGTTCTCGGCCATGGTCTTGCCGGTCACGGTCAGTACGTCGCCGTGCATCAGCCCCGCGTCGAGCAGGGCCCTCATGACGACGGGGATGCCGCCGACCTTGTCGACGTCGTTCATCACGTAGCGCCCGAACGGCTTGAGGTCGCCGAGGTGTGGCACCTTGTCGCCGATCCGGTTGAAGTCCTCGAGCCGCAGGTCGACCTCGGCCTCGCGGGCGATGGCGAGCAGGTGCAGCACCGCGTTGGTCGAGCCGCCCAGCGCCATCACGACGGCGATGGCGTTGTCGAACGCCTCGCGCGTCATCACCTGACGGGCGGTGATGCCCTGGCGCAGCATCTCGACGACGGCCTGGCCCGAGCGGTGCGCGAACCCGTCGCGGCGGCGGTCGACGGCCGGCGGCGCGGCCGAGCCGGGCAGCGACATGCCGAGCGCCTCGCCGACGGCGGCCATCGTGTTCGCGGTGTACATCCCCCCGCAGGCGCCCTCGCCAGGACAGATCGCCCGCTCGATGCGGTCGACCTCCTCGCGGGTGATCTTGCCGGCCAGGCAGGCCCCGACAGCCTCGAAAGCGTCGATGATCGTCACGTCGTGGCCGTCGACCTGCCCCGGCATGATCGAGCCGGCGTAGAGGAAGACGCTGGCGAGGTCGAGCCGCGCGGCGGCCATCAGCATGCCGGGCAGCGACTTGTCGCAGCCGGCCAGGAGCACCGACCCGTCGAGTCGCTCGGCCATCATCACGGTCTCGACGGAGTCGGCGATCACCTCGCGCGAGACGAGCGAGAAGTGCATGCCCTCGTGGCCCATGGCGATGCCGTCGGACACCGAGATGGTGCCGAACTCGAGCGGGTAGCCGCCGGCGGCGTGCACGCCGTTCTTCACGGCCTTGGCCAACCGGTCCAGCGACAGGTTGCAGGGCGTGATCTCGTTCCAGGACGACGCGACGCCGATCTGCGGCTTGGCGAAGTCGTCGTCACCCATGCCGACGGCCCGGAGCATCCCCCGCGCCGCGGTCTTCTCGAGACCGTCGGTGACGTCGCGGGAGCGGGGCTTGATGTCGTGCTCGGGCATGCGGCGAGCCTAGTCGTGACCGTCGCTGGCCCGTGCTTGCGAGGGCCGAGGCAAGACGGTCAGCTGGAGGGATCGCTCACCTGGTCTGCTCGGCAACCGCCTTGAGCCGGGACAGGCCCTTGTCGAAGTCCTTGCCGAGCATCTTGTCGAGCGGCATCACCCGGCTCATCAGGCCCATGAACCCGACGTGCTCGCCGTGCATGGTCCAGGTGACGTCGGTGCCGGTGGGGTTCGGCGACAGGGTGAGACGCACCTGGTTGGTGGCCTGCCACGGCTGGAGGAAGCGCAGCTCGATGTCGACGGCATCGGGCGCCAGGCCGGTGATCTCCATGCTCCCCTCGCCGGCCTTGCGGTTGCCCTTCCAGGCGTAGCGGGCGCCGACGCCGCGCTCGGGGCCGGAGTAGGACCGCTCCAGCGCGGGGTCCAGGTCTTCCCACGGGGACCACTTGACCCACTCGTGGAAGTCGTCGACCAGGCCGTGGATGACCTGCGGGTTGGCCGCGATGGTGGCGCTGCGCGTGATGGTGAAGGGCTTGCCCATACTGCGACTTCTGCCCTTCGCTGCGCCTTCGGGCGTGTCCGGGCGCGGCTGCAGGCATCGCGCCGGACCTGTCTACAGGGCTGCGGCCCGGACGACCATCACGTCGGGCAGGTCGGCGACGATCTGCTGCCAGGAGTCGCCGGAGTCTGCCGAGGCCCACACCGCGCCGTTGCGGGTGCCGACGTAGATGCCGGCGCTCTCGTGGTCGTCGGCGGTCATCGCGTCCCGCATCACCCCGACGTAGAACGCCTCCGGCAGCCCCTTGCTGAGCTCCTCCCAGGTCTCCCCCGCGTCACGGGACCGCCACACGCGGGCCTTGCCGTCGGGCGGGTAGCGGCCTTCGCCGGCGCCGAGAGGGAAGACGTAGACGGTGTCGGGCTCGTGGGGGTGGACCACGATCGGGAACCCGAAGTCGGCGGGCAGACCGTCGGCGATGGACTTCCAGATGCCGCCCTCGTCGTCGGAGCGGTAGACGCCGCCGTGGTTCTGGAGGTAGAGCCGCTCCGGACGCGCCGGGTGTCGGGTCACCTTGTGCACACACTGGCCGAAGGCGGGGTACTGCTGCCCTTCGGGCAGGAACTCGGCTCTGATGCCCTGGTTGCGCGCGTGCCACGACCGGCCGCCGTCGGTGGTCTGGTAGACGCCACCGGTGGAGATGGCCGCCGTCACCGAGTCGGGGTCGGTCGGGTGGGGCAGGATCGTGTGGAAGGCCTGGCCGCCGAACCCGGCACCCCAATCGGGACGTTCGGGGTGGTCCCACAGAGCCTGCTCGAGGGTGAAGGTCTCACCGCGGTCGGTGGACTTCCAGACCGCGCCGGGCTCGGTGCCGGCGTAGACCACCCCGTCGCCGGGACCGGGCACCAGCTGCCAGACGCGGGCCACCGTCTCCTCGCTGCCCTCCGGGAACCGGATCGCGCCGTTGGGAGTCTCCTGCCAGGACGCGCCGAGGTCGTCGGAGCGCCCGACCTGGGGGCCCAGCCAGCTCGAGCTCGCTCCGGTCAGCAGTCTCGGGACGTCACCGCGCTTGTCGACCAGGCAGGAGTAGACCTCCTCCATGTCGAAGTGGGGGCCGGTGAACTCCCACTCCTGGCGCGTCTCGTCGGACCGCCCGATCCAGAGCCCCTTGCGCGTTCCCACCATCACGATCGTCTCGCCACCAGCCACCGGTTCCTCCTGTCCACGAGGGTCGTTTGAATCGTAGACCCGGCCACTGACACCAAATCATCGCCAGGAGGCCACCAGTGTCAGCGCGATGACAGTTCTCGCCGGCCGATCGACATATCTTCTGTACTCGCGTGCCCGGGGCTGTCGCATCTCCCTGTGGCGACCACTTCCTGGTGGGCCTTGCCGTGACGGCCCTGGGCACGTGCCAGCCCGTCCGCGGCGGTGTCGTCGTTCATGGCGCGAACACTGACGAGACGGCCGCGGGCGGCGGCGACCGGCCCCGGGGTTGAATAGGCGCCTGTGACCCGGCGCCCGATCTCCCCCGTCTGGCTGGTGCTGGCGGGGATCGCGTCGGTCCAGTTCGGCGCGGCGCTGGCCAAGGCCCTGTTCGACACCATCGAACCGACGGCGATGGTGTGGCTGCGACTGGTCACCAGCGCGATCGTGCTGGTCGCGATCGCCCGCCCGACTCTTCGCGGTCGCAGCCGTGACGACTGGCTCACGATGCTCGCCTTCGGACTCAGCCTCGGCACCATGAACTGGGCGATCTACCAGTCCTTCTCCCGGATCCCCCTGGGCCTGGCGGTGACGATCGAGTTCGCCGGGCCGCTCGTACTCGCGGTGGTGATGTCGCGTCGCGCCCGCGACCTGCTGTGGGTCGGCCTCGCGGCCCTCGGTGTCGGGCTGCTCGGCTTCGAGCGGACCGACCTCGACCCGGTCGGCATCGGCTTCGCACTCCTTGCGGGCGCGTGCTGGGCGGCGTACATCCTGCTGAGCGTGCGGACCGGACGCCGCTGGGCCGGACTCGACGGACTGGCGATGGCCAGCGTGGTCGCCTCCGTGCTGCTGGCGCCGCTGGCCATCCCGGCGGGCGGGTCCGACCTGCTGGACCCGAAGATCCTGCTGCTGGGAGCGGCGGTCGGCCTGTTGAGCTCGGTGATCCCGTACGCCGCCGACCTGACCGCATTGCGCACCATGAAGCCCAGCGTGTTCAGCATCCTGATGAGCCTGGAGCCGGCCGCCGCGGCCCTGGCGGGGATGTTGTTGCTCCAGGAGTTCCTCAGTCCGTTGCAGTGGACGGCCGTGGTCGCGGTGACCGTGGCGAGCGTGGGCGCGACCCGCAGCGGCTACGCCATCGCCGAGCCGGTGCCGGACTGAGGCGGCCGTTCGCAGCGACACCGATTCGGCGAGCCCACCGGGTCCGGGCGTCTCCCGGCGGCACAATTCCAGCCATGGTGACCTCACCCGAGTCCACGGCGGCCACCCGTCGGCGCGCGGAGTCGGTGGTCGAGTTCCACCACATCCTCAGCGACGACGGCACCCGGTTGCGGGCGTGGACCAACGACCCGCTCGGCCGGATCGACGGCCCCACGGTCGTGCTCTGCAACGGCCTGGGCGTGAGCCCGTGGTGCTGGCCGGCCCTGCTGCACGCCGACTGCGGGGTGCGCGTGATCTCGTGGAACCACCGCGGGACCGGCGGTTCGGCCCGGCCGAAGGACCTTGACCGGGTCGGCATCGAGGAGTTCGTCGAGGACGCCCTCTCGGTGATGGACCACTTCGGCGTCGACCGGGCGGTGCTGATGGGGTGGTCGATGGGCGTCAACACCGCCTTCGAGCTGGCCATGCGCCAACCGGAGCGGGTCACCGGCATCTTCGCGGTCGCCGGGGTGCCGGGCGACACCTTCGCCACCATGCTGGCCCCGTTCCGGCTGCCTCGGTCGGTGGCCCGCCAGCTCACCGTCGGTCTCTCCCGGGCCCTGCGCACGACCGGCCGGATGATCTCGCCGGTCACCACGCGGCTGCCCGTGGGTGGCCGCACCGTCGCGGCCCTGACCCACTCCGGCTTCATGCTGCCGACGCCTGACAACGAGCTGACCGCCCGGGCCGTTCGCGAGTTCCTGACCATCCCGGTCGAGTGGTACTTCCACCTCGCGCTGCGCACCTCCGAGCACGCCCGCGTCTCCCTGCGCCGGGTCAAGGTGCCGGTGATGCTGGTCGCGGCGACGTACGACGTGCTGGCCGGCGCCCGCGCCATGCGCACCGCCGCCGCCCGCCTCGAGCGCGCGACGTACGTCGAGGTGCGCGCCAGCCACTTCGTCCAGATGGAGCAGCCCGAGGTGGTGCACGACCTCCTGCTGGAGTTCCTCTCAGACATCAGCCTGTCGGACATCGGCTGGGAGGCCGAGGGTTAAGGTGCGCGCCTCGGGGTAGGACCCCGGCCAACGTCTCGAGGGGGATCCATGCACGGCACTGTTCTGCGCACCGGCGCCGCCGCGCTCGCCGTGGCGATGCTCGCGGCCGGGACGGCCACGCTCCCGGGAGCATCCGGCGCGATGGCCACGAGCCGCGGGCCGAAGGTCGTCGAGGTCACGACCGACACCCCGCTCGCGGAGCTGCCGAGCAGCGGCCTCCCCCGCAACCCGGGCGCCCCGGTCAACCCCGGCCCCCACGAGGTGCGCCAGCCCGACGGCACCCGCATCACGGTGACCGCCTGGGGCGACTCGCGCACCACCGGCTACCAGACCAGGGGCGGCTATGCCGTCACCAAGGACGCCGCCGGCATCTGGCGCTATGCCGTCCGGCTCGATGCGGCGGGACGGCCCGTCCCGTCGGCACTCGAGGTCGGCGAGGCCGAGCCGCCGGCAGCGGCCCGCGACCTGCGCGCGAGGGTGACAGCCCGGGCGAAGAGTGCTCGGTCTGCAGCGACGGCCGCCACCGGGGCCGACGCGAGGGTCAACAGGGGCCCGGGCACGGGCACCGGATCACAGCCCGCCCTGGTCATCCTCGTCTCGTTCGCCAACCAGGCCAGCGTGGGCACCACCGAGGACCAGTGGTCACAGGCCTTCTTCGGGGCCGGCAGCTCGGTGTCCGGCTACTACCAGGCCAACAGCTTCGGGAAGTTCGCCCTGGTGCCGGCCGCCGAGAGCGGCGGGGCGCCGAACAACGGCGTCGTCGGCTGGCTGCAGCTCCCCTACGACCACCCGAACTTCGGCCGCGACTTCGACACCGCCGAGACCAAGCTCGGGGTCGACGCCGTCAAGGCCGCCAACCCCTACGTCGACTACGGGTCCTTCGACGTCAACGACGACGGCCGGCTCAGCGTCTCCGAGCTGCACGTCACCGTGATCGTGGCCGGCTACGAGACGTCGTACGGCGGTGAGCTCGACGTGTGCGGCAACAGTGTGTGGGGTCACCAGGGCGGCCTCTACAAGGCCGCTCCCAAGCTCGACGGGACCATCGTCAACAGCAGAGGCGGGACGATGTTCGGCGAGTGGATGTGCACGCCCACCAGCGCGCCCGGCCAGATGTCGAGCATCGGCCTGATGGTCCACGAGCTCGGCCACGACATCGGCCTGCCCGACCTCTACGACACCGACTTCTCCAGCGCCGGTCTCTCGCGCTGGAGCGTGATGTCGAGCGGTGGCTGGAACCGCGTCGGCACCGCCTTCTCCGGCACCACGCCTGCCGGGCTCGACGCGTTCTCCAAGTCCTACCAGGGCTGGGTGACCCCGACACCGGTCGTCGGCGCGGTCAACGGCGCGCCGCTGCCGTCGGCGGCGACCAGCCCGACGGCGTACCGGCTCGGTGACAACGCCAACGGCGTCGACTGGAAGTTCGAGACCCGCAGCGGCACGGGCGAGTACTTCCTCGTCGAGAACCGCCAGCTCGTCGGTTGGGACGCCGGGCTGCCCGCGTGCGGGGTGGTCGTCTACCACGTCGACGAGGGCGTGACCTCCACCAACAAGGCCAACGCCGACGAGGCGCACCGGCTCGTCGACATCCTGGAGGCCGACGGCAGCCTGGCCACCAACACCTACGGCTACCCCGGTTCAGCGGCCGACGTCTTCCCTGGGTCCAGCGGCCACGTCGACCTCACCGACGCGACCTCACCGGCAGCGACGCTGTACTCCGGGGCACCCTCCGGCGCCGCGATGCACGTCAACGGCGGCTGCGCCGACCCGATGAGCGCCAACCTGTTCACACCGCTGCCCAACGACTCCTTCGCCACGGCGACCGGACTGCGAGGCACCAGCGGCTCGGTCAGCGGCGGCAACAACGGCGCCACGAAGGAGGTCGGCGAGCCGCTCGTCGCGGGCAACGCCGGCGGCGCGTCGGTCTGGTACCGCTTCAAGGCCCCGGCCACCGGCACGCTGCGCCTCTCGACCGATGGCTCGGCGTTCGACACGCTGCTCGGTGTCTACCGGGGCACCACGGTCGCGGCGCTGCAGGAGGTCGCGAGCAACGACAACGTCGACCCGGTGACCCCGTGGAGCGCGGTCAACGCGACGGTCAGGCGTGGCGTCACCTACCGCATCGCCATCGACGGGCAGAACCTCGGCGCCGGCCCCGGCCAGGGCATCTCCGCGCTGAGCTACGTCTACACACCTCTCAACGACCGGTTCGCCCACGCGACCAAGCTCTCGGGCAAGAAGGGCAAGAAGGTCAGCTCCAACGCCGGCGCCGGCCGCGAGCGCAAGGAGCCCCGGAAGGTCGCCCACAAGTTGGCCGGCCAGACCGTCTGGTACGTCTACCGGGCCAAGCGCCCCGGCCGCCTGACGATCGACCTGTCCGGGTCCAGGTTCAACACCCTGCTCGGCGTCTACACCGGGTCGAAGGTCAAGAAGCTGCACAAGGTCGCGGCCGACGACAACGGCGGCAAGCGCAAGAGCAGCCGGGTGAGCTTCGCGGTCAAGAAGGGCACCAAGTACCGGATCCTGGTGGCCGGCGTGAAGGACGCCGACGGCAAGTTCAAGCTCCGCTGGCACTCCTAGCCGCTGGTTGAGGAGGTTGCGCTAGCAACCGTCACGAAACCCGGTGAGCGGACCGCGGACGGGTTGCGAGGTTTCGTGACGGGCCTGACGGCCCTCCTCAACCAACGAAGGGGTCAACCGAGCGGGGGGTGCGATCAGGGCGCGGCGGGAGGCACGACGCAACGTGGTGAGGACCGCCGGGCCGAGCACGGCGATGGCCACGGCGGTGGTGATCGCGCGGCCGGTGTCGAAGCTGCCGGTCGAGGTCAGCAGGGTGTAGGCGGCGAACCGCTGGAGGTTCTCCGCCAGCGGCGCACCAGCCACGAAGTCGAGCGCTCCCTCGTGGCCCGGCACCGCGATGCCGAGGATGAACGGCCAGCCCGAGAGGTTCATCAGCAGGCCGAACGCGTACGCCGACACCACCCCGTAGGCCGCCAGCATCACGATCTCGTTCCGCCCGGTGACCCGGCGCGGCAGCAGCCCGGCGCCCATCCCGACCCACGCGGAGACGAGCATCTGGTACGGCAGCCAGGGGCCGACGCCTGCGGTGACCAGCGCCGAGGCGAACAGCGACGTGCACCCGAGCGCGAAGCCGAATCCCGGCCCGTAGACACGGCCGCCGAGGATCAGCAGGAAGAACACCAGCTCGACCCCGGCGGTGCCGGCCGACAGCCCGCGCAGCACGGCGTTGCAGGCGCTGAGCACGCCGAGGATCGCCAGCGCGCGCGGGTCGAGCCCGCCCTCGGAGACCTCGGCGAGCACCACCGCGATCACCAGCGGGAGCAGGGCCAGGAAGAGGAACGGGGGGGTCAGCGTCTCCCCCTCCGGCAGCCGCACGAGCAGCGGCCAGCACAGCATCACCAGCCCCGCCGCCGACGCGACTCCGAGGACCGCCGCCGAGCGTCGGGTGAGCGGGACGGCGACGGCCTGTGGCGTCTTCAAAGCCTGGCCACCACCTCGTCGACCCGCAGCCACGGGGCACCGAGGACCTTGGTCACCTGGGGCGCGAACGCCGGCGACTCGGCGACCACGCGGCGTACGGGACCGGACGAGACGACCTGGCCCTCGGCGAGGACGACCACATGACCGGCGACCTGGGCCACGAACTCCACGTCGTGGGTGGCGATCAGCACCGCCCGGCCGTCGCCTTGATGACCAGCCATGCCGCGCAGGATCTGGGCCAGGGCGTGCTTCGCGGCGTAGTCGAGGCCCCTGGTCGGCTCGTCGAGGAGCAGCACAGGCGGCGCCCCTGCCAGCACGATGGTGAGCGCCAGGGCGAGTCGTTGTCCTTCCGACAGGTCTCGCGGGTGCGCCTCGCCGTCGATGCCCGGCACGAGCCGCTCCAGCTGCGCCGCCGTGGCGCCGCTGGCGGCGAGCTCGTCGGCCACGGTCTCCAGGTAGAGCAGGTCGGCGGCGGTCTGCGGGACCAGCCCGACGAGGGTACGGCGGACGTCGTCGTCGAGCGCCGCAGGATCGCGGCCGTCGACCGTCACCGTGCCCGCACGCCGCTTGCCGCTGCCCTGCAGGGTCCACAGCAACGAGGACTTGCCCGAGCCGTTGCGCCCCATCAGCGCGGTCACGGTGCCGGGCCGGAGCCTGATCGAGACGTCGTGCACCGCCAGTGTCGAACCGTGGGTGACCGTGATGCCGCGAGCCTCGAGCCCACCGGCTGTCGTCGACTCCGCCTCGTCGGCGGGCGGTGTCCCGAGACGCTCGCGCAGGCCGTCGGCGCGCCGGCGCGCGTCGCGCACCGTCAGCGGCAGCGGGTGCCAGCCCGCCGCGCGTCCCAGCTCGACGAGCGGCGGAGCGACGGGCGAGTCGGTCAGGAGGTCGGCGGGAGCACCCGAACGCAGCCCGCCGCGGCCGTCGAGCACGAGGAGCGTGTCGGCGAACGGCACCACCCGCTCGAGCCGGTGCTCGGCCAGCACCACCGAGACGCCGAGGTCGTGGACGAGCCGGGTCAAGGTGGCGAGCACGTCCTCGGCGGCGGTCGGGTCGAGGGCGGAGGTGGGTTCGTCGAGGACCAGGATCCGCGGGTGCATGGTCAGCACCGAGCCGATGGCGACGCGCTGCTGCTCGCCGCCGGAGAGCCGGCGCAGGTCGCGCGAACGCAGGTCGGCGACGCCGAGCAGGTCGAGGGTCTCCTCGACACGTCGCCGCATGGTGTCGGCCGGCAGGCCGAGCTGCTCCATGCCGTAGGCGAGCTCCTCCTCGACCGTGTCGGTGACGAAACCCGCGGCGGGATCCTGGCCGACGTACCCGATCTGGTGGGCACGTTCGCGCGGGGGGGAGCGGACGATGCTCGCGCCGTCGAGGAGCACGTCTCCGGTGAGCCGGCCGCCCGAGAACCGCGGGACGAGGCCGCTGATGATGCCGAGCAGCGTCGACTTGCCCGAGCCGGTCGGTCCGGTGACGAGCACCAGCTCGCCCTCGTCGACCGTGAGGTCGATGCCGTCGAGCACGGGAGTGTCGTCGTGGGAGCCCACGTAGGTCAGGCCGACGTCGCGCAGCTCGATCATCGGGCCACCGCCACCGGGAGCTGGAGGGGCGCCTCGGCCCGGACGGGGACGGGCGCGGCCAGCCCGCCGGCCAGGGCCAGACCGGCCACGAGCAGGTGGGTCGGCGTCAGGACCGGCCAGGCGTCGAGCGTGGGGAACGCCGCCAGCAGCTCGCGGCGGCCGACCACGGCGAGGGTGGCTGCGGCCACGCCCGAGCCCAGCACCAGCCACTCGGGCAGCCGCCACGGGTCGGGGCGATAACGGCTGCGGGTCACTCGGCTGCCTGCCGCGGCGATCCCCAGCAGCGCGACGGCCGCGCCCAACGCCAGCATCGGGAGCGCGAGCACGCGGGGGGCGGTGCGGTCGAGGACGGCGTACGTGCCGACGCACAGGCCGCACAGCCCGGCCAGCATCAGCGCGCCGGTCAGCTGCCGGCGGCCGCGGGTCAACCCGGCTGCGCGGCCGTAGCCGCGGGCGTCCATCCCGGCCGCGAGGGCCAGGGAGCGTTCGAGGGCGTCCTCGAGGACCGGCACGACCAGACGCCGCAACCGACCGACCCGGCTGGTGTCGCCACCGCGCAGCCGCTGGGCGGCGCGCACCCGGCGCAGGCTGTCGGCCAGCTGCGGAAGGATCGAGACCGAGACGACGAGGGCGGTGCCCACCTCGTAGAGGGCGGCCGGCATCGAGCGCAGCAGCCGCTTGGGGTTGGCCAGGCTGTTGGCCGCCCCGACGCAGATCACGATCGTCCCGAGCCGGAGCCCGTCGTACAGCGCGAACAGCAGCGACTCGCGGGTGACCGGCCCGAGGAGGTGGAGGCCGAGGGCCCAGCCGGGCAGGGGTACCTCGGGCAGGTCGAGCAGGACAATGCCCACGTTGCCGCCCCCGAAGAGGATCCGGAAGGCCATCCGCGTGACGACGATGACCGCGGCCAGCACGACGTAGATGCGGAACGACCGCGACCACGGGTGGTCACCCCGCCGGGCCGCGACCACCAGCGCGGCCACGCCGATGACGAGCAGCAGCATCCAGATGTTCGTCGTCGACGAGGCGACGACGGCCAGGCCGATCGCCCAGCCCCACCAGGCGACCGGGTGGAGGTCGCGCGGTAGCCAGATCATCGACGGGGTCAGGGGTCGGGTCTGGGCCGGGTTCACTGCTGTTGCCTCCGCCGGGCGAGGGCCACGCCACCGGCAGCGCCCAGGAGCACGACGACCACGACGGGAGCGACCCACGCCGGGAGGCCGCCGTCGTCAGCGGCCGCCGAGGGGTCGACCGGGTCGTCGAGCGGAGCGGCAGCAGCGGTCTGTTGGTCCGACGGCTCGTCCGACGACGGTTCGGTGGTCGGGTCCGGAGTGACCGTCTCCTCGGAGGACGAGGGCGTCTTCGACGGCTTGGGCAACTTGCTCTGGGTGGGTCGCGGGGTCGGCTCGCTGGTGGGCTCCGCGGGAGTGGCGGTGGGCGTTGCGGCCGACGACGGGCTCGGGGTCGGGGCGGGGGTCGGCGAGGGCTTCTTGGTCGGGCGTGGGCGTCGGCGTCGGATGCGCCGGAGCGCCGGTCTGGGGGCGTACGTCGCCCGAGGAGTCGTCCCAGACCATCGCGACGTAGCCGCCGGCCGGGACGGTGAGCGAGCCCGCGGCGAGCGAGGAGTAGCTCCACTCCCCCGACTCGCCGTCGGACCACCACAGGCCCCAGTAGGCGTCAGCGGGCGGGGTGTTCACGCACGGGTCCTCGGCGGGCACGCCGTCGATCCGGCAGACGAACGCCGGGAACCGCTGCAGGAAGGTCAGCGCGTGACCGGCGTTCTCGAGCAGCCGGTCGGCGGTGCGGCCGCCCTCGGGCGCGCAGGACACCTCGGTGCCGCCGCCCAGGGCGCCGTACTCGACGACGACAGTCACGCCGGCCGTGCCGGAGCAGGGAGCGGCGGACGCCGGTGCGCTGCCGGCGAGCGTGACCAGCCCGCCGGCCGCCGCGGTCACGAGGAACGCGGCGGCCGGACGCAGCCAGGCCATCAGGGACACGGTCAGCCCGTGACCCGCACCGACACGTCGCGGTGCTGGCTACCGACCCAGACGGTGAAGGTGACCGGGTGCCACCGCTCGTCGAAGGCTGATCTCGGCATATTGCGTGGTCATCCCAGGCGGGGCGTACAGGTCGAAGCTCTCGCCGTCGCCGCTCACGCAGACCCGCTCACCCGCGGCGTAGCCGGTGATGCGGATCCGCCACTGGTCGCCCATCGCGACGGCGCGCGGTGCGCTGACGGTGAAGTCGGCCTTGGCCTTCGGCGCCCAGCGGAGCACTGGCAGGGCCTGCGCGGAGGCTCGGCGCCACTGGTCACTGTCCTTCTTCGGATCCCGGAGTTCTGCCCGTTCGTGTAGCGCCGAGGCGTCGTAGGAGATGGCCCCGGACTCCTTGGCCAGCCGCTGAGCGCACGGGTTCGGCGCCGGCACCTGGAGGAACCTCACGAACGCCGCAGCGCGCCTGGCCGCGCCTGTGACGCCGGCCTCGCCGAGCGCCCATCCGGCCAGGCCGGTGCTGTTGGAGTTGGCCGTGCCCTTGGCCTTGCCGGTGTCGGTGAACGAACCGTCGGCGAGCTGGGTGTCCTTCAGCCACGCGACGGCCTTCTTGACCGATGCCTTGGCCTTGGCTCCCTTGACGTCCTGCAGCGCCAGGACCGCGAGCGCGGTCGCGTCGGTGCTGGCGCCGCGCTCGGCGCGCGGCGCGCCTTGGCACGACTGGTCGGGCCGGGTCTTGTCAGAGGTGAAGTACTGGCGGAAGAAGCCCTTCGCGCACTGCTGCTGCAGCAGGAACGCACTCGCGGCGCCGGCCTTGGCGCTCTTCGCGAGGGCGAGCGCCTGGGCGGCGTACGTCTGGCCGATCACGTTGGCGAAGTCGCCTCCGAACTCGTCGGTCGGGTCGAACGCGTCCTCGATGCGGCCGGTGATCGGCGCAGCGGCCGCGACGCGGCCCTCGAGCTGGGTGACCAGGTCCGTGCCGCCGAAGGCATGCGGATCCTTGCCCTGGATCTCTGCGAGAACGGCGGCCTTGGCGGTCGCGCCGGCGTAGATGTTGAGGTAGGTGTCCGACTGGTACGTCGTGTAGAAGCCGACGTTCTTCGCCACCGCCTTGGTGATCTCCTTGACGACCGTCGGCTTCTTGTCGGCGGCGTGGAGGCCGAGGGCGACGTCGATCGACAGCCCGTAGTCGTCGAACTGGTACTGCTCGTTGTTGACGAGCCCGTCGGTGAGCTGATCGGTGAGCCAGCCGGCGCCGGCCTTGACCGGCTGGGGGTCGTAGGTCGGCGCGGCGTTCGCCGAAGCCGACGTCAGGCCGGCGACGAGCGCAGCCGCGGCGACCACGGCCAGGGGACGAGTGATGCTCATGACTTCCTTCCCGCTGCTGCAGCGGGCAGGACGCCGGCGACGAGCTCTTGCCGGTGAGCCACCCGCTGCGTACCTCGACAGCGTGTGTTCAGGACGCTCCGTCATGGGTGTTCCGGCTCGCACTCGCCGTACTCGGAGGTACGACGGATGCCTACGGTTGCGGGTCAGCGCCGGAGTTGGACCGGCTTCCCCCGACTACGGGCGTGTGGTGTTGTGTGCCCCCGGTCGGGAGCGCGCTCAATGTACTCCCGTCGCGCTGCACCGCCGAAACCGTGCCCGAGGATTCGGTGGTTGAGGTGCGAGGCCGTTCACGGCCGAGCCTCGAATCCACAGTGCCCAGGCGATCTTGGTTTCGAGGCTCGCTGCGCTCGCACCTCAACCAGCGATCAGACGGTCAGCTTCTCCAGGATCAGCTCGCGGACGCGGCCGGCGTCGGCCTGGCCGCGCATCTCCTTCATCACCGCACCGATCAGGGCGCCGGCGGCTGCGACCTTGCCGTCGCGGATCTTGTCGGCGACGTCGGGGTTGGCGGCGATGGCGTTGTCGACCGCCGCCGAGAGGGCGCCGTCGTCGGAGACGATCGCGAGCCCGCGGGCCTCGACGATCTCGTCGGGTGTGCCCTCGCCGGCGACCAGGCCGTCGAAGACCTGGCGGGCCAGCTTGTCGTTGATCCGGCCCTCGTCGACCAGCGCCTGGACGCGCGCCACCTCGGCCGGGCTCACGCCGAGGGCAGCGATGTCCGACTCGCTCTCGTTGGCGCGGCGGGCCAGCTCGGAGAGCCACCACTTGCGTGCGGCCTGCGGTGTCGCGCCGGCCACGATGGTCTGCTCGACCAGGCCCAAGGCGCCCGCGCCGACGGTGTCGCGCATCTCGAGGTCGGAGAACCCCCAGTCCTCCTGGAGCCGGGCCCGCCTCTCGTGCGGGGGCTCGGGCAGCGCGGCGCGCAGCCGCTCGACCCACTCCTTGTCGGGCGCCATCGGCACCAGGTCGGGCTCGGGGAAGTAGCGGTAGTCCTCGGCGTCGGACTTCTCGCGACCGGACGTGGTGATGCCGGTGTCCTCGTGCCAGTGGCGCGTCTCCTGGAGGATGGGGCGGCCAGAGGTGAGCACGGCGGCGTGCCGCCGCACCTCGTAGGTCACGGCTCGCTCGACCGAACGCAGCGAGTTGACGTTCTTGGTCTCGGTGCGCGTCCCCAAGGTGTGACGCGGACCGTCGGTCTCCTCGCCCGTGTCGCGGGGCGCGAGCGAGAGGTTCACGTCGCAGCGCAGCGAGCCCTGCTCCATCCGTACGTCGCTCACGCCGAGACCGAGCAGCAGGTCCCGCAGCTGCGCGACGTACGCCTTGGCGACCAGCGGCACGATCTCGCGGGTGCCGAGGATCGGCTTGGTGACGATCTCGATGAGGGGGATGCCGGCGCGGTTGTAGTCGACGAGCGAGTAGTCGGCGCCGTGGATCCGCCCGGTCGCGCCGCCGACGTGCAGCGACTTGCCGGTGTCCTCCTCCATGTGGGCGCGCTCGATGTCGACGCGGACCGTCTGCGGGCCGTCGGGCCCCTCGACGACGACCTCGGTCCAGCCGTTGAACGCGATGGGCTCGTCGTACTGGGACGTCTGGAAGTTCTTCGGCATGTCGGGGTAGAAGTAGTTCTTCCGCGCGAACCGGCACCACTCCGCGATCTCGCAGTTGAGCGCCAGCCCGATCCGGACCGCCGACTCGACCGCGGTCTCGTTGACGACCGGCATCGACCCGGGCAGTCCCAGGCAGGTCGGGCAGGTCTGGGTGTTGGGCTCGGCGCCGAACTCCGTCGGGCAGCCGCAGAACATCTTCGAGGCGGTGTTCAGCTCGACGTGCACCTCGAGGCCGAGGGCCGGGTCGAAGCGCTCGAGCGCCTCGTCGTAGGACATCAGCGTCGGTCATGCGCGACGCTCCTTCCAGCCGCGGGCCTGGTCGAGCAGCGGGCCGCCCCACTTCGTCGATCAGCGCCGCCTCGAGGGCGGCCCCGACGAAGTACACCCGGTCGTCGGCCATCGCCGGCGCCAGGATCTGTACGCCGGCGGGCAGACCGTCCTCGTCCGCGAGGCCGCTGGGCACCGAGATGCCCGGGACGCCGGAGAGGTTGGCGGGGATGGTGGCCAGGTCGTTGAGGTACATCGCGAGCGGGTCGTCGAGCTTCTCGCCGAGCTCGAACGCCGTCGTCGGCGCGGTCGGCGAGAGCAGCACGTCGGCGTTCTGGAAGGCCTGCTCGAAGTCGCGCGTGATCAGCGTGCGCACCTTCTGCGCCTGCCCGTAGTAGGCGTCGTAGTAGCCGCTGGACAGCGCGTAGGTGCCCAGGATGATGCGGCGCTTCACCTCGTCGCCGAAGCCGGCCTCGCGGGTCGCCCGCATCACCTCCTCGGCGCTGGGTGCGTCGACGCCGTCGGGGTACTTCCGCAGCCCGTAGCGCATCGCGTCGAAGCGGGCCAGGTTGCTGGACGCCTCGGCCGGGAGGATCAGGTAGTAGGTGGCGAGGGCGTGCACGAAGTGGGGGCAGGACACCTCGACCAGCTCGGCGCCGGCCGCGACCATGAGGTCTACCGATTCGGAGAACCGCGCCAGCACGCCGGCCTGGTACCCCTTGCCGCCGAGCTCCTTGACCACGCCGATGCGCACGCCGCTGAGGTCACCCTCCGCCCCGCGCCGCACCGCGCCGACGAGGTCGGGCAGCGGCGCGTCGATGGACGTCGAGTCCTTCGGGTCGTGGCCGCCGATCACCTCGTGCAGCAGGGCCGCGTCGAGCACGGTCCGCGTCACGGGGCCGGCCTGGTCGAGGGAGTTGGCCAGCGAGACCAGCCCGTAGCGCGAGACCCCGCCGTACGTCGGCTTCACGCCCGACCGTGCCGGTCACCGCACCCGGCTGACGGATGGAGCCGCCGGTGTCGGTGCCGATCGCGAGCGGCGCCTCGTACGCCGCCACGGCCGCGGCCGACCCGCCGCCGGACCCGCCGGGGATCCGGCCGAGGTCCCAGGGGTTGCGGGTGGGACCGTAGGCGGAGTGCTCGGTGGAGGAGCCCATCGCGAACTCGTCCATGTTGGTCTTGCCCAGGATCGGCAGGCCCGCCTCGCGCAGCCGGGCGACGACCGTGGCGTCGTACGGCGGCACCCAGCCCTCGAGGATCCGCGAGCCGCACGTCGTCGGCAGGCCCTTGGTGGCCATCACGTCCTTGACCGCGATCGGCACGCCGTCGAGCGGCGACAGCGCCCGGCCGTCGGCCCGGCGCGCGTCGGCGGCCGCGGCCTGCTCGAGCGCACCCTCGGCGTCGACGTGCAAGAAGGCGTGCACCCGCCCGTCGACCTCGGCGATCCGGTCGAGGTGTTCCTGGGTCACCTTGACGGAGGTCGTCTCCCCGGCCGCCAGCGCCTCGGCGAGCTGGGCAGCGGTGGTCTTGCTCACTGCTCGTCCCCCAGGATCCGCGGCACGCGGAACCGTTGCTGCTCCTGCTCCGGCGCTCCGGACAGCGCCTCCTCGGCCGTCAGGCCGGGGACCACGACGTCCGGGCGGAAGACGTTGGTCAGCGGCAGCGCGTGGGAGGTCGGCGGGATGTCGTCGTCGGCGACGTCGCTGATCGAGGCGACCGACTCGAGGATCACCGACAGCTGGGGCGCGAGATGGTCGAGCTCGGCGTCGGTGAGGTCGATCCGGGCCAGGTTCGCCAGGTGGGCGAGCTCGTCCCTGCTGATCGAGGGAGTGGTCTCGGGCATGCGCAGAATCCTATGGTGAGTGGTTTCGAGGCTCGTCGCTGGCGCTCCTCACACCACTCCGCCCACGGACGGCGGGCAACCGTTCTCGCTCCCACCGCATCTGTCGGGGTGAGAGCACAGGAGGTGCGATGGCGCGGCAGGTCTCGGACGAGGCGTTCAGCGAGTTCGTGCACGGCGCATGGCCGGGGCTGTACCGGACGGCGTACCTGCTGCTCGGCGACGCCGGCCTGGCAGAGGACCTGGTACAGACGGCGCTGGCCAAGACGTACGCCGCGTGGCCGAGCGTCCGCGACGTGCAGGCGGCGCCGGGGTTCGCCCGCACCACCCTGCTGAACACCGCCGAGCTCGTGGTTCCGGAAGCGCTCGTGGCGCAACGAGATCCCGACGTCGACGCTGCCTGAGGGCTCGCACGGATCCGACTTCTCGGACCGACCTGCCGTGCTCGACGCCCTGTCACACCTGCCGCCGCGCCAGCGGGCCGTGGTGGTGCTCCGCTACTACGAGGACCTGTCCGTCGCCGAGACCGCCCACGCGCTCGGCGTCAGCGACGGCACGGTCAAGAGCCAGACGTCCAAGGCGCTGGACACGCTGCGCGGCCTCCTCGGCGATGCCGTCATCCCCCTCACCACGGGAGCCACCCATGACTGACCGACTGTCCGCCCTGCTCCACGAGGAGGCCGACCTCCTCGACGTCCCGATGCCGGCAGCCACGGAGACGATCCGGGCCGGCCGTCGCATCAGGCGGCGTCGCACCGTCACGCGCACCGTGGCCGTGGTGGCGGCCGTCGCGTGCATCGGGACGGGCGCGGCGGTGCTCGTCGACGGGCCACGGGACGCGGACGACCCGGCCACCGACGTCTCACCGTCGGCCGAGGGCCAGTTCCTCCCGGCCGACGTCGGCGCCGTCTTCGCCACCGGCGACACGGTGTACCTCCAGGCCGGCACCGTGTCGGCCCGGATGGACGAGGTCGCCCAGACGCTCTACTACACGTCTGCCGGCCTGCTCGTGCGGACCAACAAGGACGGTGCCTCCGACGGCGGCGCCCCGTTCCACTTCGCTCTGGTGACGTCCGACGGCACGGTCGACCGACTGAGCCTGACCCTGGGTGAGGTCGTGCCCTCGACCGATCCTCGCCAGCCCTACCTCGCGTACGCCGACACCGCGAGCGGCGACGTCCAGGTGGTGGTCGTCGACGTCACCACCGGCGCCGAAGCGGCCCGCGTCGACGTGCCGGGGGTGGCGGACTGGGGCGGCTGGGAGGCGCCACCCGTCGCCCTCGACGGCGAGGACGTCTTCGTCAGCTCGCAGTCCGCGACCCAGGTCGTCAACTGGCGCACGGGCGAGGTGACGACCAGTGACGTCGTCCCGGGCGGGTACCCCGACGTGCACGGCGGCCGGGCGATCGTGCGAGATCGCAAGGACGTGCGGATCGTCAACGCCCGCACGGGGGCGACGATCCTCACGGTGCCCACCGAGGGCGGCTACACGATGGTGCGGCTCTCCCCCGACGGCCGGCTGGCGACCGTGGCCTCCGACCCGATGCCGGACACACCAGGCGTCGACCTCTACACCGTGGACACCGGCGAACACGTCCGTGTCGAGGACGGCGACCCGTACTCATCCGGCTGGACCGCGCTCAGCCAGTACTACAGCGTCACCCAGGACGGCGTCGTCACCTGCCTGTCGGGAGGGCCTCTGTGCCACACGCAGCCAATGCCCGACGGGCTGCGGCTCGAGGGTCTGGTCCGGCTGGGCGGCGTGGTCTACGAAAGCTGAGCAAGTTTCTGGTCGCACCCTGTCGATCACCTGTCGATTTCCAGGCGCCACCGGCGCCGTACGTGGTGAACACTGGCCCCGGAATCACCCGAGGGCCCGACGAGAGGGATCAACCATGAAGTACGTGCTCATGTTCACCAGCCGGCCCGACCTCAACGCCTCGGTCGACCCCGAGCTCGGCCAGGCCGTCTACAAGAAGGTCTACGAGTGGTTCCAGGAGAACGGCGACAAGTTCGCCGACTCCGGTGCCGAGCTGCTCGGCATCGAGACCGCGACCACCATCAAGCACGGTGACGACGGCCCGGTCGTGGTCGACGGCCCGTTCAACGAGGCCAAGGAGGTCGTCGGCGGGTTCAGCGTCATCGAGGTCCCAGACATGGACGCGGCCGTCGCCCTGGTCAAGACCTGGCCGCACCTCGAGCTGCCAGGCGTGGCCGTGGAGATCCGGCCGATGGTCGAGGACTACACCCAGTTCGAGTGACAGCTGCATGACCCAAGGGCAGACCGGCAGGCACACAGACGGGCTCCTCGCGCGCACGCTGCGCGAGGAGTCCGGTCTGCTGGTCGCTCGGTTGGCCCGGCAGTTCCACGACTTCGACCTCGCCGAGGAGGCCGTGCAGACCGCGGTCACCGAGGCACTCGAGTCGTGGCGCCGCAACGGCCCGCCCGACAACCCGGCCGCATGGCTGCACACCGCGGCGCGGCACAACGCCCTCGACCTGGTGCGGCGCCGTACGCGTCAGGATGCGCTCGCCCACCGCGCACCCGAGGTGACGGCGTACGACGGCGTGACGGCCACCGACGAACGGCTCGGACTGCTCTTCGCGTGCTGCCACCCGGCGCTGGCGCCGGACGCGCGACTGGCGCTGACCCTGCGAGCCGTCGTGGGCATGACCACGCCCCAGATCGCGCGGGCGTTCCTGGTCAACGAGCGCACGCTCGCGCAGCGGATCGTGCGGGCCAAGCGCAAGATCGTGGCCGCCGGGATCGCGCTGACGGTGCCCACCGACGACGTGCTGACCGAGCGGCTGTCCGACGTGCTGGCCGTGATCGCGCTGATGTACAACGAAGGCTTCGTGTCCTCCGACGGGCCCACCCAGGACCGCGACCTCGCCGGCGACGCGGTCTGGCTCGCGGGCGTCGTCGCCACCAGCCTGCCGCGGGAGGCGGAGGCCTGGGGACTGGCTGCGCTGCTCACGTTCCAGCACGCGCGGGCCGCCGCCCGGTTCTCCGAGACGGGCGACCTGGTGCTGCTCCCCGACCAGGACCGCTCCCGCTGGGACCGCCACGCCATCGCGGCCGGGGAGGTGATGCTCGAGCGCGCGGCCGCGCTGCATCGCAGCGGACCCTTCCAGCTGCGAGCCGCGATCGCCGCCTGCCACGCCACCAGCCCGTCGTGGGAGGAGACCGACTGGCTGCAGATCGTGACCCTCTTCGAGGTGCTGACCAGGTACGACCCGTCCCCCGTCGTCCGCCTCAACCGTGCCGTGGCGATGTCGCAGATCGGCCCGCAGGAGGTCGCGCCGTCGCTGGATGCCGTCGACGAGCTCGCCGACCGGCTCGACGGCTACCACCTCTTCCACGCCACCCGCGCCGAGCTCCTCGCCACTCTCGGGCGCGCGGACGAGGCGGACGCAGCCAACGCGCGCGCTCTCACCCTCACCGACAACGACGCCGAACGCCGGCTGCTCGCCACCCGCCTGCACCGCCGCCCGCTCGACGACGGTTCGTAGCGGCTCCCCCGCCACATGTGACCTGAGCGGACTCTCCAGGAGCCCTTGCAGGCGTCCGCTGGGGTCACATGTGCGGATTTCCCCGGTCGACCGGGGAAATCTTCACATGTGACCCCAACGGATCGTCGCCAGCAGCTTGACGCCGTCCGTGGGGGTCACAAGCCCGTCGGACCCGCGTCCAGCAGCAACTTGAAGCCGGCCTCGTCGAGCACGGGGACGCCGAGGCTCTCGGCCTTGTCGGCCTTGGAGCCGGGGTTGTCGCCGACGACGACGTAGTCGGTCTTCTTCGACACCGACGACGACGCCTTGCCGCCGCGGGCGAGGATCGCCTCCCTGGCGCCGTCGCGCGAGAACTCCACGAGCGAGCCGGTCACCACGATCGTCAGGCCCTCGAGGGTGCGCTCGGTGGACTCGTCACGCTCGTCCTCCATCGACACCCCGGCCCGCCGCCACTTGTCGACGATCTCGCGGTGCCATGCGGACTCCTCGCCGTCGAGCCACTCACGCACCGCTGCGGCGATCGTCGGACCGACCCCCTCGGCGGCCGCGAGCTGCTCGACGGATGCCGACTCGATCGCCTCCATCGACCCGAACTCCGTGGCCAGGGCCCGGGCCGCGGTCGGTCCGACGTGGCGGATCGACAGGCCGACCAGCACCCGCCAGAGCGGCACCTGCTTGGCCTGGTCGAGGAGGGCCAGCAGTCGCTCGCCGTTGGCCGAGAGCACCCTGCCGTCGACGGCGACGTCGGCCTCGGCCTTCTTGGCCGCCCGCGTGAACAGGTCGGTCTGCAGGAGCTTGTCGCGGTCGAGGAAGAACACGTCGCCCTCGTCGGCGATCACCTTCGCCGACCACAGCGCGTACGCCGCCTCGGACCCGAGCCCCTCGATGTCGAAGGATCCCCGCCCCGCGACGTGGAAGATGCGGTCGAGCACCTGTGAGCGGCAGAACTGGTGGTTGGGGCAGCGGAGGTCCTTGTCGCCCTCCTTCTCCTGCACCAACGACGTGTCGCAGGCGGGGCAGGTCGTGGGCATCACCCACTTCTTCAGACCCTTCGGCCGCAGGCCGAGCACCGGCCCGACGATCTCGGGGATCACGTCGCCGGCCTTGCGCAGCACGACCGTGTCGCCCGGCCGGACGTCCTTGCGGGCCACCTCGTGCGCGTTGTGCAGCGTCGCCCGCTCGACCGTGGAGCCCGCCACCCGGGTCGGCTCCATCACCCCGAACGGCGTCACGCGGCCGGTGCGGCCGGTGTTGACCTCGATCGAGAGCAGCTTGGTGTTGACCTCCTCGGGCGGGTACTTGAAGGCGATCGCCCACCGGGGAGCCCGCGACGTCGAACCGAGCCGCCGCTGGAGCGCCACCTTGTCGACCTTGACCACGACCCCGTCGATCTCGTGCTCGACCGAGTGGCGGTGCTCGCCGTAGTAGTCGATGAACTCGCGCACCTCCTTCAGCGAGCCGAGCACCCGCACCCGGTCGCTGGTGGGCAGACCCCACGCCTTGAGGGCGTCGTACGCCGCGGACTGCGCCTCCGGCTCGAAGCCCTTGCGCGCGCCGATGCCGTGGCAGACCATGCCGAGTGCCCGGGTCGCGGTGACCCGGGGGTCCTTCTGGCGCAGCGAGCCGGCGGCGGCGTTGCGCGGGTTGGCGAACACCGGCTTGCCGGCGTCGGTCTGCGACTCGTTGAGCCGCTCGAAGGCCTCGGTCGGGAGGAACACCTCGCCGCGCACCTCGACCAGCGCGGGCACGGGGAACTCCTTGGCGGCCTCGAGGCGGTGGGGTATCGAGTCGATGGTCTTGACGTTGGGCGTGACGTCCTCGCCCGTCTGCCCGGAACCGCGGGTCAGGGCGCGCACGAGACGGCCCTGTTCGTAGAGCAGGTTGATGGCCAGCCCGTCGACCTTCAGCTCGCACAACAGGTCGGGATCGTGGACGCCGTCTCGCTCGATCCGGGCGTACCACGACGCCATCTCCTCATCGGTGAACGCGTTGTCGAGGCTCTCCATCGGCTGCAGGTGGTCGACCGCCGTGAACTCGGTCGAGACCGCGCCCCCGACCTTCTGGGTCGGAGAGTCGGGCGTGCGCAGCTCGGGCCACTCGTCCTCGAGCGCCTGGAGCCGGCGCAGCCGCACGTCGTAGTCGGCGTCGGACAGGGTGGGATCGTCGAGCACGAAGTAGCGCCAGCGGGCGTCCTCGATCTGCTCGGCGATCTCCTGGTGTTCCGACCTGGCCTCGGCGGGGGTCGGCGGGACTTCGTCGGTCACAGCATCACTCACAGGGACATCTTGCCCGCCCCCACGGACATCCGATCTGCCAGATCGACCGCACCGAATACCGTGCGTGATCGTGACCCCATCACAGAGCCGGGCCGAGCCCCACCTGACCCGGTACGACGCAGCCCCGGATCAGCAGGGCCGGCCGCGGGCCGTCATCGTGCTGCTGCACGGCGGCAAGGACCGCGGGCACGAGGTCGTCGACGGGCGCAGCCTGTCGTGGCGCCGAACGTCGGTGATGCAGCGCGACATCGCCCGCGAGGCCCAGGAGGCAGGGGTCAGCACCTGGCTGCTGCGCTTCACCCATCGCGGCTGGAACGGCGGAGCCGCCCGCATCGCCGACGCACGCCGAGCGCTCGACGCGGTCCGGCAAGAGCTGGGCGACGTGCCGGTCTGCCTCCTCGGCCACTCGATGGGCGGTCGCACCGCCGTCCACGTCGCCGACGACCCGAGCGTCCGCGGCGTCGTGGCACTCGCGCCCTGGCTGCCGCCCGGCGAGAGCGTCGAGGCCCTGCGCGGCAAGCGGCTGTACGCCGCCCACGGCAGCCGCGACCGGATCACCTCGGCCCGTGCGACCCAGGCCTTCGTACGCCGCGCGGCTGAGGTCGCCGAGGTCGCCGAGTTCCGCGACATGGGCGCCCTCGGCCACTACCTGATTCGCGGACGGGAGGCCTGGAACACCTTCGCGATCGAGTCGTCGCTCCAGGTGCTCCAGGCCTCCTGACCCCCGTGCCTATCGGAGCGCGTCGATCACCTGGCCGGCGACGGTGTGGCCGAGCAGGTAGCCGTCGTCCATTGCGTCGCGGAAGTGCAGGCCGCCCCAGATGCGAGCGTGCAGCGCGTCGTGCTCGAGCGCTGTCAGCGTGGTGTAGCGACGCTCGAGACCGCCCGACCTGAGCAGCAGCGGCACGTCGTCGCCGAGGGCGTGCCGGAGGATCGCCGCGAACGGAGCCGTGGCGGCCGCGTGCCCGCTGGTGTAGTCGGAGTAGGACGGGTTGGCGACTAGTGGAGCCCAGGTTGCAGGGTGCGAGAGGGTGCCCGGGTTGCCGTCGTCGAGGGCTGCGGCGATGGCCTGGAAGGGTCGCCAGAAGCCTACGTCGTACTTCAGCCGCCAGGTCTGGATGAAGGCCGTCAGCTGAGCGGCGTCGATGCGCGCGAACATGCGTGTGGTCGGCAGCAGCCCCAACGGCTCGGACTCGAGGTAGCGGCACAGGGCGTCGCGGTACTCCAGGACGGGGTTGCGGGAGAAGAACCGCGCGATCGCGGTCTGCTCCGCTGTGCGCACCTCGCTGTCGACGGAGCCGAGTGTTCGGACCTCCTCGTAGTCGACGGCGTACGCCGTGCTGCCGAGCGGGTCGTGACCGTCGAGCACGACCGGCGAGACGTCGACGACCGGGTCGAGGAAGGCGAGCCAGGCGATGGCCATCACCCCGCCGGTCGCAGGCTGCCAGACGCCCAGGCCGGGATCCTTGTCGTAGACGACCGTGGGGTCGCCGCGGCCGTCGCCGACGCGCGAGGCGATCATCCGGTCGGCGGCGGCCTCTCCCACCCGGATGCCTTCGGCCTCCTGGCGGCCGTCAGGCACCTTCGCCAGCGAGGCCGCGAGGTCGGCGTGGAGCCGAGCCCTGGACGCGGGGAAGTACTCGTGCAGCACGTCGTGCGCGGCGGTCGCGACGGCGGCCGTGGCTGCGTGTGTCCCGCTTCGCTGGGCCCTGCGGGCAGCGTCGTGGACCGCGAGCGACATGAACGACAGGTACATCGCGCCCACGGGCGGCGCGGGGGTCGGCACGGTCTCCGCGAAGATCGTCCGGATCGCGGTCTGCTGCCAGTCGACGGCGATGGCGGAGGCCAGTGGCCCTTCGCCGCTCGCGGCCCGCGCGGGCGCCGCCGAACCGACGGCCGCCGGCCCCCGACGCGTCGCCGAACGCGAGACAGGCGAGCCACGCCGGTCGAGGCAGCTCCGGTACCACCCCTCGACGGCGTCAGGGGTGAGTGGCAGGTACCGCGGGTCGAGCCGGCACCCGCGCGCGGTGTCGGCGCCGCCCGAGGCAGCAGTCCCCGTCGGGACCACGAGAACACCCAACGTGAGCGGGACTGCCACGAGAGCAGCTGCGGCCCACTTCTTGCTTCGGGCGTGCGACTTCATGGCGTGCTCCTTTCGTCGGACCCGCTGGCCGGGTCCGAGACTGTGGGCTGGAGTCCCTCAGGACTCCGTGAAGGAGATGGACTCGACCATCTCGACCAGCTCGTCCTGCTGGGCCGGGGTGACGTCCGGCCCGTGGCTGGCCTCGATGAGCACCGGGTTGCCCTCGACGTCGAGCACCCAGATCCGGCTGGTCCAGCCGGGGTACTCGAAGACCTTGGCTCGCTTCGTTGCAGGTAGAGCTGGAACGGGGCTCCCCTGCGTGCACCGGAGGAACGCGTCCTCGGTCTGCGGCCCCTCGAGCCGGACGAAGTAGCCCTCGTGACCGTCGAGCGTCACGGGCACCGGCTCGGTGGCCCTCGGTCCGGCCACCGACGACAGCGCCGCGGCCAGACCCAGGGTGCCGGGACCCGGTGCGACCCACTGGGGCGAGCACGGGTTGCTCTCGACCCGCAGCACCCTGCCGACCAGGTCGATCCGGCGGGCCGAGCCGTCCGAGCTCGGCGCCGTGGCGAGGGCGGAGTCGTCGTCCTGCCCCCACCCTGCGGGCACGTCGATCTCGACGTCGGGGAGGCCACCGGCCGGCGGGAAGGCGAACCGGGCGCGGTAGCGGCCGGGATCCAGGTCCTCGGGGTCGAGGTAGACCCCCCGGTCGGGGTCCAGCGCGCGCACCGGTACGTCGTTGGTCGGCGGCACGGGCGCCTCGGCCCTCGGCAGCCAGTCGCGGCCGAGCACGAGGGCGAGGACCGTGGCCGCGGCGACCAGCCCGACGGCGTACGTCGTCCGGCGCCGGCCGGCGCGGAAGCGGGCCCGGTCGAGGACCCGGTCGAGCTCCGCCTCGACGTCGGGGTCGAGCTCGGGGAGCCGGGTGGTCAGGGCCGCGCGCAGGTCGTCGTCATTCAGCATCGCCGACCACTCCTCCCACCAAGAGCATCACTCAGGCGACCGCGCGCCTGGAACAGGTGTTGCTTGACCGTGGACACCGAGACCTCCATCAGGTCGGCGATCTCGTCGACCGGCCGGTCCTCCAGGTAGTAGAGAGCCACTGCCGCACGCTGGCGCGGAGGCAGGGCGGCGACCGCCGCGAGGAGGTCGAGGTCAGGCAGGCTGTCGGTCCTCCCGCGCTCCGGCAGGACCGACGCCACCAGCTGGCGACGTTCGCGCTCGGCCCGGCGGATGGCATCGCGGACCACGACCTTGCGCACCCAGGCTGCCGGGTGCTCGTAGGAGACCGCCTTGGGCCACCGCTCGTAGAGCCGCAGGAACGCGTCCTGGGTGACCTCCTCGGCGCGTCCGCGGTCGTGGAGCACGAGGAAGGCCGTCCTGAGCACCGACGGGTAGGCCGAGCGGAACACCCGCTCGAACTCTCCCCTGTCGGCGCTGCGCATCTGGACTCCTCGGTCTTCTCGTCACACGTTCCTGCCTGTCTCAAGACATGACCAGCAGATGAGGTTCACCGTGGGCGGGGTGGTCCAGACCACTGGGGAATGCCGGGACGAAACGGAATTGTTCTGTCCCCGGTTCCGGTTGTACGGTCTGACGAAACGAAACCGTTTCGTTTCATCCGTCTCCCAGGAGCAGCGTTGACCCCCATCTCGACCGCCGCAGGTCACTCGATCGGCCACGCCGAGGGCACCCGTCCTCGCGTCGAGGGCGACCGTGAGCAGGAGATCTTCGACGCCACCCTCCAGGTCCTCGAGGAGGTCGGCTACGACCGCCTCACCATGGACGCCGTCGCCGCGGCCGCGCGCGCCTCGAAGGCGACTCTCTACCGCCGCTGGAACGGCAAGGTCGCGCTGGTCATCGACGCGCTGCTCTCGGCGAAGGGGCCCCTGGAGGTCCCCGACACCGGCACCCTGCGCGGCGACCTGCTCGCGACGTTCTGCGGGGTGGGCGGCCTGACCGACCACAGCGCCGTGGCCACGTTCGCGAGCGTGCTCACCGCGATCAGCCGCGACGCAGAGTTCGCCGCCGCGTTCCGCGAGCGCGTCGTCGGACCCAAGGCGGCGATGGGCCGGCTGATCTTCGAGCGGGCCCGCGACCGCGGCGAGCTCCGCGAAGGCGTCGACCTCGACCTCATCGCTCCGGCCCTGGCCGGCATCTGCCTGCACCGCCTGTTCCTGATGGGCCTGCCGCCCGACCAGGACGTCATCGCCCGCGTGGTCGACCAGATCATCCTGCCCGCCGCGCTCGCTCCCACGACCCTGCAAGAGAACTAGGAAACCCACATGTCCGACGACATCAAGATCGACGACGGCGCCGCCCGTGACGACGTCGCCGTCCAGCCGAAGTCCGGCTCAGCATCTGGCCAGAGGCTGGGCCTGGCGCTGGTGCTGATCTCCATCGCCCAGCTGATGGTGGTGCTCGACGCCACCATCGCCAACATCGCCCTGCCGTTCATCGGCCGCGACCTCGACATCAGCGGCATCAACCTGACCTGGATCGTCACCGGCTACACGCTGGTCTTCGGCGGCTTCCTGCTCCTCGGCGGCAGGCTCGCCGACCTCTACGGCCGGCGCAGGATCTTCATGATCGGCCTCGTGGTCTTTGCGGTGGCATCGCTGCTCGGTGGTCTCGCGCAGAACGAGCTGCAGCTGCTGACCGCCCGTGGCCTCCAGGGCTTCGGTGCCGCGTTGGCCTCCCCGGCGGCGCTGGCGTTGATCACCACCACCTTCCCTGCCGGCCCGGCGCGCAACCGCGCGTTCGCCATCTACGCCGCCATGTCCGGTGCCGGCGCGGCCGTCGGTCTGATCCTGGGCGGCTGGCTCACCGGCTCCAACCTCGACCTGCTGGGCCTCGACATCCACGGCTGGCGGCTGACCTTCCTGATCAACGTGCCGATCGGCATCGTCGCAGCCCTGCTGGCGCCGCGCTTCCTCCCCGAGTCCGAGAGCCACCCCGGCCAGCTCGACATCCCAGGCGCCATCACCGGCACCGCAGGCCTGCTCGCGATCGTCTACGGCCTCACCCACGCCGGCAACCCGGCGTACGGCTGGAGCGACCCGTGGACGATCACCAGCCTGGTCGCCGGCGCGGTGCTGCTCGCGCTGTTCGTCGCGGTCGAGGCGCGCGTGGCGCACCCGCTCCTGCCGTTCCGGATCTTCGCCAACCAGACCAGGGCCGCGAGCTTCGTGGCCATGGCGCTGCTGCCGGCGGCGATGTTCGCGATGTTCTTCTTCCTGAGCCTGTTCATCCAGAACGTGATGGGCTACAGCCCGCTCAAGACCGGCGTCGCGTTCCTGCCGTTCAGCATCGGCATCGTGATCAGCGCGGGCATCGTGTCCAGCCTGGTCAACCGCATCGATGCCCGCTACATCGCCGGCGTCGGCACCCTGATCGCGACGGGCGCTCTCTACGGCTTCTCGCGGCTGGACGTCCCCGACAGCGACGTGAGTGTCGTGCAGGCGGTGCTGAGCGGTCAGTACCTCGGGGCCGACATCAACTACTGGACGCAGATCCTGCCGTTCGTGCTGCTGATGTCGTTCGGCATGGGCGCGGTGTTCGTGCCGCTGACCCTGACCGCGGTGCACCACGTGCGGGCCGAGGACTCCGGCATCGGCTCCGGCGTGCTCAACACCATGCAGCAGGTCGGCGGCGCCCTCGGCCTGGCGATCCTGGGCACGGTGGCGAGTCAGGCGACGACCGCGCACATGGAGAAGATCGCACCGGGCGTGGGTGATGGCCTGTCGCAGGCCGACCCAGGCGTGCTCGAGCAGCTGATGAGCAGCTTCGGCGTCGGCTCCTTCGAGGAGCTGGTCGGCCAGGTCGCCTACCTGGGCTCGTTCACCCAGGGCGCGACGGCCGCGTTCCTGGTCGGCGCGTTCCTGATGCTCGCGGGCTCCGCGGTCGTCTGGGCGTTCCTCGACGTCAAGCACGAGGAGCTGGCCACCGACGGTCCCGAGGCGCCGGTGCACGTCGGCTAGCGGCTGCGTTGGTCGAGGAAGGCGCGCTAGCGCCTGTCACGAGACCCGGTGACGGTTGCCGGAGTCGTAGTGGGGTTTCGTGACGGGCCTGACGGCCCTCCTCAACCAGCGAACGGCGTACGGCGGGCCTGAGCGAGAGGGAGGCGGACCGCGCGTGAGCCACACGGACCGGCGGACTAGGGTTGCGCCGGTGCGGGGTTCTGCGTCTGACGGCACGGCCCAAGGACGCCTCGAGGCGGCCGAGGCCGAGCTCCTCCGGGTGCGCCGACAGCTGCGCGGGACCCGGAAGCGGCTGCAGGCCGCGCGCGCAGAGATCACCGAGGCCCACCACGCACTCCCCGACCGCGTCGAGCAGGTCATCCGGCAGGTGGGCGAGGAACGGCTGTCCTACCTGGGCGCCGGACACCTGCGCAACCTCGCCACCTGCATCCAGGACATCGAGGAGGCGGGCGTGCCGGGGCGTCGTCGTCGAGGCCGGGACGGCGCGGGGCGGGTCCGCGATCGTGATGGCTGCGGCCAAGGCACCCGAGCGCCCGTTGAAGGTGTACGACGTCTTCGACATGATCCCGCCACCGGGCACCAAGGACGGCGACGACGTCCACGAGCGCTACGCCGTGATCGCCCAGGGCGGCGCGTCCGGGCCGGGCGGCGATCTCTACTACGGCTACCACGAGGACCTCTACTCCGAGGTCGGCGACTCCTTCGCCCGACTCGGCGTGCCTCTCACCGACAACCGTGTCGAGCTGGTCAAGGGTCTCTTCGAGGAGACGATCGACCTCGACGGTCCGGTCGCCTTCGCCCACCTCGACGGCGACTGGTACGACTCGACCATGGTCTGCCTGACCCGCCTCGCGCCGCGGCTCTCCTCCGGCGGCCGCCTGGTCGTCGACGACTACTACGCCTGGTCGGGGTGCCACCAGGCGGTCGACGACTACTTCCGGGGCCGCGACGAGTTCCGCCTGCTCGAGCGGGCGAAGCTCCACGTGGTCCGGGCGTAGGTCCGGCCTCGTGACGCCCGACGCCTTCGCCCGGGTCGAAGAGGGGCTGCGCCGGGGAACCCCTGATTCGGTCGCCGACGCAGTGGCGATCGGGCGAGCCACCGACACTTTGGACACCGCCGACCTGGTCCGGCTTGCCGGCCGCTTCCTCGTCACCGGCCATCCGGACCTCGCCCGGGCCCTGGTGGACGAGGCCGACCGCCGGGACCCCGCCGAGCTCGGCGACCGCAAACGTCGCCGGTTGGACCACCTCCGGCACTGGACCCATCCGACGGACTGGCCGGAGCCACCACCGGACGCCGTGCAGGTCGGCGTCATCCACTACCGCCAACCCGATCGGCCCCGGGGCTCGAAGAACATCGGCGACTACGTGCAGACGTTGGCCGTCCTCGGCAACCTCGCGCGCTTCACCGACGTGGAGTTCAGCGGGGTCGACGGGCTGGGGGATCTGGTCACCGACCTGCAGGCCCGGGTCCGGCCGGAGCTCCGAATCGCTTCCCAGACGCGACGCGTGCACCTGGTTCCGGTGAGCCGGGACTTCAGCCAGGGCGACCCGATCGACGAGGGCACCTGGCTGCCCGCGTTCGGATGGCACCTGCACACGTCGTTCGGACTGCGCTACGGGTTGCCGTACCACTCCGGGCTGCGGCCGCTGTTCGTCTCCTTCCACCTCCACAGCCTCGACGCGCTCGACGAGCCGACCCTGACGTACCTTCGGGCCCACGGACCGATCGGCTGTCGCGACTGGGCCACGGTCGACGTGCTGCTGAGCGCCGACGTGGAGGCGTTCTTCACCGGCTGCGTCACCTCCACGGTCGACGCCGTCTTCCCGCCGCTCGCCTCCCTCGACCGCTCCGAGGCACGAGCCGTCGGCGTGGTCGACGTACCCGACCCCGCCGGGCTCCCACCCGACCAGCCGGTGGAGCGGTTCCACAACGCCGAGGCCGACAACCGTGACCTCGACCTGGTCAGCGGCACGCGAGCCGCGATCCAGCTCCTCGAGCGCTACCAGCGGCGGCTGGACCGGGTGGTCACCAGCCGGCTGCACGCCTACCTCCCCGCAACCAGCCTCGGCCTGCCCGTGGACTTCCGGCCCTCGGCGCCCGGCGACGCGCGCTTCACGGGGCTGACGGGCCTGGCTCCGGGTTCGGCCGCGCTCGGAGCCATGCAGGACGGGCTGCGCGACCTGCTGGCCGACGTCCTCGGTCGCATCATCGGCGGCGCACCGGCCGAGGAGGTGTACGCCGCGTGGCGGGCGCGCACGGCTCCCATGGTGGACCAGGCCCGGGCTCGTCAGCGGGCTCCGCATCCGCCGTACCCTCCTGCGCCCGTCCCGCAGGTGCGCCGCGCGACCGGAGGCCAGAGGGCCGAACGGGTGGACGTCGCCGTCTTCGTCGACCCGGAGAGCCTGGGCCGCCTGCCCGAGACGGTGAGCGCGGCGACTTCAGCCCAGTCCCGCGTGTGGATCCTGGTCCACGGCGAGGTACCGGACGTGGTGGGGCTGACCGAGGTCGTCGCCGGCGTGGTCGACCTGCGCAGCCTGCCGGCGGCGGCCGACCTCCTGCTCCTCCCCCAGCTGCTGCCCGAGGTGCGCCGGCTCGTGGTGCTCAGGTGTGACGAAGCCGACGCGAGGATGGACGTCAGCCGGTTGGCCGGGCACGACCTCCGCGGCCGACCCGTGGCAGCGCACCTCTCCGGTGAGCCCGCCGCCCTGGTGTGGCGCCGGGCGGCCGACCGGCTGCCGCCGGAAGCTGCCGCCGAGCTGCACCGCGTGATGGGCGCGAAGCACCCTTTCTCGACGCACGCCATCGGGCCGGGTCCGCTGGTGCTGGACCTGGAGCAGATGCGGGCCGACGGCGACCTCGCGGACTCCTTGGCCCTGAGCGCGCACTTCGGGCTCGACGGTCGGGAGGCCCTGCTGGCGTACGCCGGCCAACACGTCGCACCCCTGCCGGTGGACCGCCCTAGCTGACGTCGCGGCCACGGCCTGACAACTACAGTCACCGTGTGCCGCACACGATCGTGACCATGACGCGTGGCGATGCCCACAAGATCGGCGAATGGGTCGAGTACCACGCCAGGCTGGGTTTCGGCGACTTCCAGATCGTGCTCGACGGCGAGGTGGACGACACCGAGGCCGTGCTCGAGTCGCTCGACGTGCCGGCCATGATCACGGTGCACCGCCGGCCGGAGATCGGCGAGTACGCCGACGGCCTGTCCGCAGCGCAGCGAAAGCAGCAGGCCGCCGAGTGGCGGCAGCGACACGCAGCCGAGCTGGAGGCCGGCCGGATCCGGGGCCACGACCCGTTGTCGTGGCGCCAGCACCAACACTTTCCCGAGATCCTGGCGCCGTACGCCGCGGGCGAGCGGGGCCGGGGCTGGCTCGCGCTGATCGACGTGGACGAGTTCATCGTGGTGCCTGGGTACCGGTCCGTCCGCCAGGTGACGCACCAGGCCGGCGCCCCCAGGCTGCGGCTCCTCAGCTTCAATGTCGACACGACCGGTCACGACCCGGGCCGCCCGGTGCTCGAGCAGCACACCCGCCGGTGGTCCCGTGCTGACCTGCTGGCCCTCGACGACCAGCGCTGGGCCAACCGTCCGAAGTCGATCGTCCGCTACCGGTGCGCCAGGCTGACCAGCACCGTCCACAAGATCAGCACCGGCCGCCAGCTCGTCCTCGACCCCGAGCGGGCCCGCGTGCACCACTTCCGGACCCCGCTGCAGGAGGGCGTGGGGATCCCGTACGCCGTGGAGGACCCGATCGGCATGCCGCCATGATCCGGCCCTGGGGCCCTGTGCCAGACTCTCGGCGGCTCCGGGTCCGGGTCTCGCCGTCGACCCTCCCGTGAGCGGAGACACGACCTGACCGAGGCGGTGGCCACCGAGAGGAACCTTCCTGACTGTGTCGCGCACAGCCAAGCTGACCGTGGCGCTCGTCGCGCTCGTGTTGATCGCGGCTGCGGCGTCCGCCTACTTCGGGCTCGTCCGCAGCACCGAGCAGACCGTCGAGGTGAGGCTGCTGCCGTCCATCGCACAACCGGGCGCCGATCCAGCATCCAGTGACGAGGCGGTCGGCGCCGTCGCCGCGACCGTCGAGCCCAGCCGACGAGGGCCGAGAGGTGGTGCTCGAGGCGAAGCGCGACGGCGCCTGGCAGGAGGAGGCCACCGCCGAGCAGGACGCCGACGGCGGGGTCGAGTTCCTGCTGCCAGCGGGCGGGCTCGACGCCGACGCGTCGTACCGCGTCACCTCCCCCGGCGGCGATGGCCTCGAGAAGGCCACCAGCAAGGAGCTCGCCGGTGACCTGTGGGGCGAGCCCGACTTCGACGACGAGTTCGACGGTGACGCGATGAGCGCAGACTGGCTCAACCGCGGCGAGGACTACAACCCCGAGGGGCTGCGCGCCTGTTCACGTGCCTCCGGTGATGCCGTCGAGGTCGGGGGCGGCACGATGAGTCTCAGCGTGATCCTCGACCGCGCACGCGCGGACGAGACGTGCACGGCCAAGGACGGCAAGGGCAAGGTCATCGGCGACTTCGACTACCGCCTCAACGGGCATGTGATGACCAACGGCCACTACTTCCGCTACGGCGTCCTGGCCGCCCGGATCAAGTTCCAGCAGCGCCAGGGCCAGCACGCCTCGCTGTGGATGCAGCCGGCGATCTCCGAGAGCACCACCGACTCGGGCAAGGGCGGGACCGAGATCGACGTCATCGAGTGGTTCGGCGAGGGCCTGAAGAACGGTGGCCTGGCCAGCTTCATCTACATGCTCACCCCGGATGGTCCCGAGAAGGTCGGTGGCATGCTCGAGGACCCCGGCCAGTACCTGAGCGGCCAGGACGACAGCTGGTTCGAGGACTACCACGTGTTCTCGGTCGAGTGGACACCCGAGGAGTACATCTTCCGCATCGACGGCCAGGAGACCTGGCGCACCAGCAAGGGCATCTCCCACCAGCCGGAGTACCCGATCCTGAGCCTGCTCAGCTCCGACTACGAGCTGGACAACCTCGGCAAGACCAAGCACCTCCCGCAGACGATGCAGGTCGACTGGCTGAAGTTCTGGGAGGCGTGAGGACACTCCGACCGCGGGACGAAGTCGGTCGTCTCACCGTGCTGTGAGAGACTGCCGCATCCGGGCCGCCCTACGCGTGATCCCTCCCGCGATGGCAGCGGCCATTCATGGTCAAGCCCAACTCCCGACCACAGTGAAGGAAGGCGCATGCACCCCATCCGCAAGAAGGTCGCCGCGACCGCAAGCCTGGTCATGGCGACCGCCGGCGTCTTGGCGTTCGTGCAGTCCGCAAGCCCCGCGACCTCCGCGTCCCCGGCGCTGGTCCGCAACGCCAAGGCGGCCGTCACGGTCTCGATCGTGCCGGGTGTCATCGACCCCGGTTCGAGCCTGAAGAAGGCGTCCAAGGCCAAGTGGGCCGTGATCGGCAAGTTCGGCGCCAACAAGGCAGGCAAGAAGGCCAAGCTGCAGCGCAAGTCCGGAAGCTCCTGGAAGACCGAGGGCAAGACCAAGATCGACAAGAAGGGGATGGCGCTGTTCGCCGTGCCCGCCGCGTTCGCCAGCAAGCCGGTGACCTACCGGGTCGACGGCCCGGGTGCGCCGAGCGCCCCGGTCAGCACGTCGACGTGGGGAACCTCCATCGACTTCGTCGACGACTTCGGCGGCACCAGCCTGAACCTCGCCCACTGGCAGCACCGCCAGCAGGACTACTACCCGGAGTCCCTGCGCCAGTGCTCCAAGGGCAGCCCGAAGGCCGTCAAGGTCGCCAAGGGCACCGCCCAGCTGAGTGTGCTCCTCGACAAGACGGTCACCGCGACCTGCAAGCCGAAGAAGCCCGGCAAGGACGTCCTCTACGGCAAGTTCCGCTACCGGCTGAACGCCAACATCGGCACCGGCGAGACCCACTCGATCCGCTACGGCGTGGTCGCTGCCCGCATCAAGTTCAACCCCCTGCAGGGCCAGCACGCCTCGCTGTGGATGCAGCCGACCAACATCAACGGCTCGACCGACCCGGCGGTCCAGGGCACCGAGATCGACATCATCGAGTGGTTCGGCAAGGACACCCCGAGCGGCGGCCTGACCAGCTTCATCTACGCCCCCAGCTACGGCGGCAAGAAGATCGGGCTCGGCGGCGACGGCTGGATCAAGAAGCCCGAGCAGTACCTGATGAACGAGAAGGACCACTTCTACAAGCGCTACCACGTCTACTCGGTCGAGTGGACGTCGTCGGGTTACATCTTCCGGATCGACGGCAAGGAGACCGGTCGGATCACCAAGAGCAACAGCATCTCGCGGGTGCTCCAGTACCCGATCCTGAGCATCCTCAGCTCCGACTACGAGCTGTCGAAGCTGCCCGACCGCGACGAGAAGAAGAACCTGCCCCAGACCATGTACGTGGACTGGATCAAGACGTGGCAGAACCCGGCAGGCATGCTGCCGCCGACGCCCTAGCCCGACGCCCTAGCCCGACGGGCTCATCGACGACAGGGCCCGGTCACCGCGAGGTGGCCGGGCCCTGGTGCATGTGTGGACCATCGCCCGGGTACCGATCGGTCAAATCTCGCTGAATCCCCGCCGGGCGCTGGTCGAGCCGTGGCACACTCACGGCGCGGGTGAGGAGAGCTGCTGCTCTCCGCAAGGTCGACCCCACCCCCCGAAACGACCTGGAGGAACCACACCGTGCCGACACGTACCCCCCGACGTGTGCCCGTCCGACGCCCCCTCGTGGCGGCCGCCCTGGTCACGCTGGTCGCCAGCGCCGGCGTCGCCGCCATCGGCCAGACGTCCGAGGCAGCTCCGCAGCAGGCCACCATCACCGTGCTCCCGGGCATCGTGCAGCCCGGCAAGTTGGTCGCCAACGCCGACAAGGCGCTCTCGGCGGTGATCGCCACGTTCGCGCCGGCCAAGAAGGGCCGAACCGTCGAGCTGCAGAAGAAGGTCGGCAGCAAGTGGGTCGAGGTCGCGACCGGCGTCCAGAACACGGCCGGGAAGGTCGAGTTCGCCGCCCCGTCGGGCAGCGCCTCCAAGCCCATCACCTACCGCGCGGTCGCCGCCAAGAGCTCGAGCCTGCGCACGGTCGCCAGTCGCGCCGTCGCCACCTCGCAGTGGGGCCCGGCCACCTTCACCGACCAGTTCGCCGGCACCGCGCTGAGCGCCAACTGGGTGCACCGCATGCAGTTCTACCAGCCCGAGCCTCGATGCGCAACTGCTCCAAGGGCTGACCCGTCCGCGGTCCGCGTCGCGAGCGGCACCCTGCGCCTGAGCGTGATCCGCGACCCGTCGATGGCGCCCGGCTCCTGCACGGCGTCCAAGTACGACGGCACGGTCATCGGCAACTTCGACTACCGCCTCAACGGCCACGTGTCGACCGAGGGCCACCAGTTCCTCAAGTACGGCGTGGTCGCCGCGCGCATCAAGTTCCAGCGACGCCAGGGTCAGCACGCCTCGCTGTGGATGCAGCCGCAGAACCCGACGTACCTCCCCAACGCCTTCGAGGGGGGCGCCGAGATCGACATCATCGAGTACTTCGGCGACGGGGTGAAGAACGGCGGCCTCACCAGCTTCATCTACAGCCCGACGCCGTCCGGCATCCCGACGAAGATCGGGGGCTGGATCAAGAAGCCCGAGCGTTTCTTGTCCGAGAAGAAGGACGGCTGGTCCAAGCGCTACCACGTGTTCTCGGTCGAGTGGTCGCCCACGGCGTACGTCTTCCGCATCGACGGCCGCGAGTCGGCTCGCGTCACCACGGGCATCTCCGGCGTGCCGCAGTTCCCGATCCTCAGCCTGCTGAGCTCCGACTACGAGCTGAAGAAGCTCAAGGGCGAGTTCAACCTGCCCCAGACCATGAGCGTGGACTGGATCCGGTTCTGGCAGGCGCCCACGCCCTGAGCCCAGTCCTCTCGCTCGTTGCCGACCCGGGCTCGACCAACGAGCTAAGAGAGGTTCTTGGCGACGTCGCGGCACAGCGCCAGCGCGCGGCGTGCCCAGGCGGGTGAGGCTCCGGCCAGTCCGCACGACGGGGTGACCAGCAGCCGCTGCCCCACGGCCTCCGGGTCGAGGCCAAGGCTGTCGAGCCAGGCGAGGACCCGATCGGTCAGCACCCGGTCGGTGAGGGCCGTGGCGGGATCCAGGGAGGGCACCACGCCGAGGGCCACGCCGTCGCCGGCGTCGAGCGCCTCGCCCAACACGTCGTGACCGGCGGGCGTCAGCACGTCGAGGTCGACCGAGAGCCCACGGGCGCCGGCGCCCCGGAGGAGGTCGAGCGGGGTGCCGGGGGCACACGAGTGCGCCCACGGCTCGGCCCCCGACTCCGTGGCGGCCGCGAACACCCACCCGAGGTGCTCCGAGAGCTCGGGCCGGTCGACGGCGCGGTGCCTGCCGAACCCGGACGCGGTCGGCACCTGGGCGTCCAGCACCGCGCCGAGAGCCGGCTCGTCGACCTGGAGCAGTAGTGGTCCGGCGCCGGTGACGCGCCGGCGTACGTCGGCCAGGTGGTCGCGTACGCCCTCGGCGAGCGCCTGCGCCAGCTCGCGGCGGGCGCCGTGGTCGGCCAGCACCTTGTCACCGCGGGGCCGCTCGACGGTGGCGGCGAGGGTCCAGGGGCCGGTCACCTGGACCTTCAGGTGCCCGGAGTAGCCCTGGAGCGACTCCTCGAGCACGTCGAGATCCTGGGCGAGCAGGCTGCGGGCCCGTCGCTGGTCGCGGCCCGGCGCGCTGCCGGTCAGGCGCCAGCCCGCGGGCTGGAGGTCGGCGCCGAGCCCCGACCCGACAACCGCGACCACCGCCAGTGCCCGACCCGTCATCGAGCCGGTGGGCCCCCGCCCGGGGAGCTCGGGCAGGTGTGGCAGGTCGGGCAGCTCGCCGACGACGACGCGCACGGCCTCGGCCGGGTCGGTGCCGGGCATGGAGCCGACACCGGTGGCCAGGGTCATGTGGACCGCGTCACGCAGTGACCCGGGTCCGGGCTGTCGCCGTGATGGTGGCGGAGCCGACGACGCGGGTGCCGTCGTAGACGACCGCCGCCTGCCCGGGAGCGATGCCCTGGGCAGGGTCGACCAGCTCGATGGTCACGCGGTCCCCGTCGGGGCTCGTCGTGACCAAGGCGCGGTGCTCGGCCGCCGTGGGCGCGCAGCTGGACGGTGCCCTCGAGCCGGCCGGGCGCAGCGGCAGCACCAGCGGCCGTGCGAGGCCTCGAGCCGGTCGACGGTCAGCGCCTCGTCGCGGACCCACGCGGACGGTGCCCGAGACCGGCTCGATGTCGAGCACGAAGCGCGGCTTGCCGTCGGGCGCGGGGCGGCCGATCCGCAGCCCCTTGCGCTGGCCGATCGGTGAAGGCGTAGGTGCCGTCGTGCCTGCCCAGCACCTCGCCTGTCACGTCGTCGACGATGTCGCCGCCGTGGTTGGGGGCCTTCTCACCCAGCTTCTCCCGCAGCCAGCCGGCGTTGTCGCCGTCGGCGACGAAGCAGATGTCGTGGGAGTCGGGCTTGTCGGCGACCCGCAGCCCACGCCGCTCGGCCTCACGGCGAACCTCCGGCTTGGGGGTGCCGCCGAGCGGGAAGAGCGAGTGGCGCAGCTGGTCCTGGGTCAGCACGCCGAGCACGTAGGACTGGTCCTTGCCCGGCGTCCTCGGCCCGGTGCAGCTCGACCGTGCCGTCCGCCCCCGTGCGCAGCCGGGCGTAGTGGCCGGTGGCGACGGCATCGAAGCCGAGCCCGAGCGCGCGGTCGAGCACCGCTGCGAACTTGATCTTCTCGTTGCAGCGCAGGCACGGGTTGGGGGTGCGGCCGGCGGCGTACTCGTCCATGAAGTCGACCACGACGTCGTCGTGGAACCGCTCGCTGAGGTCCCAGACGTAGAACGGGATGCCGATCACGTCGGCCGCACGGCGCGCGTCGTTGGCGTCCTCGAGGGTGCAGCAGCCGCGCGCGCCGGATCGGTACGACGCGGGGTTGCGCGACAGGGCCAGGTGGATGCCCGTGACGTCATGGCCCGCCTCGACCGCACGCGCGGCCGCGACGGCCGAGTCGACGCCGCCGGACATCGCCGCCACGACTTTCAGCGGAGCGACCCTCACCGCACCACCGGCTGCCGGGAGGCGCGGGCCCTGTCGACACAGGGGCCGATGGCGGCCACGAGCGCGTCGACGTCGGCGTCGGTGCTGGTGTGGCCCAGGGAGAACCGGAGGGAGCTCAGCGCGTCCTCCTCGTCCATGCCCATCGCCATCAGCACGTGGGAGGGCTGGGCCACGCCCGCCGAGCACGCGGACCCCGTCGAGCACTCGATCTCCCGGGCGTCGAGCAGCATCAGCAGCGAGTCGCCGGCACACCCGGGGAAGCGCAGGTGGGCGTTGCCGGGGAGCCGCTCGGTGGGGTGGCCGTTGGCGATCGCGTCGGGCACCACCCGCTGCACTTCGCGGAGCAGGCGGTCGCGCAGGGCGGCCATCCGCTCCGCGTGCTCGGGCTGCACCTTGACCGCCGCCTCGACCGCGGCGGCGAATCCGGCGATCGCGGGCGGGTCGAGGGTGCCGGACCGGATGTCGCGCTCCTGGCCACCGCCGTGCAGCATCGCGGTCACCTCGAGCTCGCGTCGTACGAGGAGGGCGCCGACCCCGAACGGGCCACCGACCTTGTGCCCGGTCAACGTCATCAGGTCGACGCCGGTCGCCGAGAAGTCGACCGGCACCGCGCCTACGGCCTGGACGGCGTCGGTGTGGACCGGGATGCCGTGGGCCGAGGCGAGTGCGACCACCTCGTCGACCGGCTGGAGGGTGCCGACCTCGTTGTTGGCCCACATCACCGAGACCAGGGCCACGCTGCCGGGGTCGCGCGCGATGGCGGTGCGCAGCGCCTCGACCTCGAGGCGGCCCTGCGGGTCGACCGGCAGCAGCTCGACCTCCGCTCCGATCTCCTCGGCGAGCCAGATCAGCGGGTCGAGGACGGCGTGGTGCTCGACGGCCGTGGAGAGGATGCGCGTGCGCCGCGGATCGGCCTCACGACGGGACCAGAACGTCCCCTTCAACGCCAGGTTGTCGGCCTCGGTGCCACCGGACGTGAACACCACGTCGCCCGGCCGGCAGTCGAGAACCTGGGCGATCGTCTCGCGGGCCTCCTCGACGACCCTGCGGGCCCGGCGCCCGCTCGCGTGCAGCGAGCTGGGGTTGCCGACGTCGGAGAGGTGACGGGTCATCGCCTCGATCGCCGCGGGCACCATCGGCGTGGTGGCGGCGTGGTCGAGGTAGACCGGTCCGGAATGGTTCATCGCGTCCGCAAGCGTACGGCGCGGCTCGCCGCCGCCGGAAACTCGCCGCTCGTCGGACTCCGGGGCGCTGAGGCGGCGGTGCGGTAGGCACCGTCTCCGGCCACGAAACGGTGCCAGGCTCACCGCCGCTTCGGTACCGCCGTCAGCCGCAGGTCATCACGCCGTCGACGAACCAGCCGTCAGGGCCACGGAAGACCGATACCTGGGCCTGGATCTCCTCGCTGTCGGGGTCGACGACCCACACCTGGGCGGGGCCCTTGCCCGCGTAGGGCGCGAGGGTCAGGACACCGTCCGGCAGCCCGACGGCGGGGCTGTTCTCGACGGCCTCCTCCGGCGTGCGGTACCCCGGGGGCATCCGGCCGTAGTCGACCGAGACCACCGACCGCGCATCGCAGCCGGCGGCCGGCCACTGGGCCAACGAGGGATCGGGGTCGGTGGCGCCGCCCGACCCCGAGACACCGCCGCCGGTCGCACCCGAGGTGGGGGCCGGTTCGTCGGCGGCGGTGGCCTGCGGGGCTTCGGTCGCCTGGCCGCAGCCGGCGAGCACGAGCAGGGAGGCGCAGGAGAGCGCGGCGCCGCCGAGTCGCAGAAGGTGGGGACGACGGTTCATGGGTTCCTCCCGGGCCGAATCGTTCGCCACTCGGACGTGAGGAGGGGGCGCCCGGTTCCCTCAGGACAGCCGCGCGAGCCAGGCGTGGTCGGGGTGAAGGAGCGCGACCTTCTCGCGCAGCCACTCGCGGGCGCGCTCGTCCATCAGCGGCCAGGCGCGGTCGAGGTCGCGGTTGTCCTTGAGCCGCCCGAGCCGGGCCTTGTACATCAGCACGATCTCGGGGTTGAGGTAGCGGATCCCGTCGTCGGCCACCCAGGTGACCTCCTCGACGGGCGCCACGTGGCCAGGCAGCTTCTTGTTGGTCCACAGCCCGTCCTGGTCGGGCGTCAACGGCATGTCGAAGACCCACGGCGACGAGCGCGTCGCGCCGACCCCAGATCTGGCTCTCGGGGTGCTGGACGTCGGGCCAGTGGTCGATCAGCGGCCGCAGGGCGCCGTCGGAGATGTTCCACAGCTGCCACGACTCCCCGACGTGGGCCCTCAGCGCGGGCACGTCGCGCACCAGGATCGAGACGTCGATGTCCTCGTGCTCACGCCGGACGCCGGTGAAGGCTTCGATCGCCCAGCCTCCGACGACCCACCAGGGCCGCTCGAAGCCCTCGAAGAACTCAGCCATCCCGGCCGGGTCGAAGCAGTCGTAGACCCCGTAGAGCCGCTCCCAGTAGTGGTCCTCAGCCTCCTCGGCCTCGGACCGCAGCACCGGCTCGCGCTCGGTCACAGGAGGACCAGGTCGTCACGGTGCACGACCTCGCGCTCGTAGGCCGCCCCGAGCTCGCGCTTGAGGTCGTGTGAGGAGCGCCCGAGCAGGGCCGGCAGCTCGGACGCGTCGAAGTTGACCAGGCCTCGGGCCACCCGCCTGCCGTCGGGGTCGGTGAGGTCGACCGGGTCGCCGGCGGCGAAGTCGCCCTCGACGCCGGTGACGCCAGCCGCGAGCAGCGAGGCGCGGCGTTCGACCACGGCCCGCACCGCCCCGGCGTCGAGCACCAGGCGGCCGCGCGGGTCGGTGGCGTGGGCCAGCCACAGCAGGCGCAGGGGCCGGCGCCGGCCGGTCGGATGGAACAGCGTGCCGACCGGCTCGCCGGCCAGCGCGGCCGCGGCGTTGGCGGCCGAGGTCAGCACCACAGGGATGCCGGCACCGGTGGCGATCCTGGCCGACTCGACCTTGGTGACCATGCCGCCGGACCCGAGCCCGGCGCGGCCGGTCGAACCGATGCGTACGGCGTCGAGGTCGCGGGCCGCTGAGACCTCGGCCACGAGCGTGGCAGGGCCGGTGGCCGGACGGGTCATCGGGTTGGCGTCGTAGAGGCCGTCGACGTCACTGAGCAGCACCAGCAGGTCGGCGTGCACGATGTGGGCCACCAGCGCCGCGAGACGGTCGTTGTCGCCGAACCGGATCTCGGTGGTGGCCACGGTGTCGTTCTCGTTGACGATGGGCAGCACGCCCAGCTCGAGCAGCTTGGCGAAGGTCTGGTGGGCGTTGCGGTAGTGGGAGCGCCGCGTCACGTCGTCGACGGTGAGCAGCACCTGGCCCACGACGATGCCGTGACGGGCGAGCTCCTCGGTGTAGCGGTGGACCAGCAGGCCCTGCCCCACCGACGCGGCGGCCTGCTGGGCGGGCAGCGCGCGCGGCCGTCGCTCGAGGCCCAGGGGGGCCAGTCCGGCCGCGATCGCGCCCGAGGAGACGAGCACCACCTCGGCACCGCGCCGGCGTACGGCGGCCAGCACGTCGACGAGCGCGGCCAGGCGTCCTGGGTCGAGCCCACCGGCAGCGGTGGTCAGCGAGGACGAGCCGACCTTGACGACGACCCGCTTGGCGTCGACGACCGCCCGTCGGCTCACCCGTCGTCCTCCACGCGGTCAGGATCCTCCTTGGAGCCGATCTCGTAGGACATCGGGCCGGTGCGCATCTTCTTCTCGTCGAGCCGGCGGGCGACGTCGGCCCGGGCCTCGGACTCGCTGCGATCGCCCATCGCCTCGGCGATCTCGCGGCGCCGCCGCGCCGCCGGCCGTTCCTCGTCGAAGCGCTGGTCCTCGCCGCGTCGCGTCATCAAGATCTCGGCGCCGGCCTCGACGCTGGGCTTGAAGTCGAAGACCACCGCGTCGTCGGGGTGGCCGATCAGCACGGTGTCGCCCTCTCGGGCGCCCAGCTCGAACAGCCGCTTCTCGACGCCGAGCCGGTTGAGCCGGTCGGCGAGGAAGCCGACGGCCTCGTCGTTGCCGAAGTCGGTCTGCCGGACCCAGCGCTCGGGCTTCTCGCCACGCACCTGCCACCCGGCATCGATGACCGTCACCGCGAAGTCGTCGCCGCCGTCGGCCGAGGGCGGGCGGATCACGATCCGCTTCGCCTCCACGGCCGGCCGCGCCGCTCGGGCGGCGCCGACGATGCCGGCCATCGCGAAGGTCAGCTCACGCAGGCCCGCCCCGCTGGCGGCCGAGACCTTGAACACCTCGAGCCCGCGCTCGCGCAGCTCCTCGACCACCATGTCGGCGATCTCGGAGCCGTCGGGGACGTCGACCTTGTTGAGCGCGACCAGGCGCGGACGGTCGTCGAGGCCGCCGTAGCGAGTCAGCTCGTTCTCGATGATGTCGAGGTCCTCGACCGGGTTGCGGCCCGGCTCGAGGGTTGCGGTGTCGATGACGTGGACGATCGCCGCGCACCGCTCGACGTGGCGCAGGAAGTCGTGGCCGAGCCCGCGGCCCTCGCTGGCCCCCTCGATGAGGCCCGGCACGTCAGCCACCGTGAACGTCATCTCCCCGGCCGTGACCACACCGAGGTTGGGCACCAGCGTGGTGAACGGGTAGTCGGCGATCTTGGGCCGGGCCCGGGAGATGGCGGCGATCAGGCTGGACTTGCCGGCGCTGGGGAAGCCCACCAGGCCGATGTCGGCGACGACCTTCAGCTCGAGACGGATCTCCAGCTCCTCGCCCGGCTCGCCGAGCAGCGCGAAGCCAGGCGCCTTGCGCTTGGCGCTGGCCAGCGCGGCGTTGCCGAGCCCGCCGCGACCGCCGCGGGCGATGACCAGCTCGGTGCCGGGGCCGACGAGGTCGGCGAGCACCTCGCCGCTGCGCGCGTCGTGGACGACGGTGCCGTCAGGGACGGGCAGCACCAGGTCGGCGCCGTGGCCGCCGTTGCGCATGCCCCCGGCGCCCTGGGCGCCGTTCTCGGCCTTGCGGCGCGGGCTGTGGTGGTAGTCGAGCAGGGTGGTCACGTCGCGGTCGACCCGCAGGATCACCGAGCCACCCGGCCCGCCGTTGCCGCCGTCGGGCCCACCCAGCGGCTTGAACTTCTCGCGATGCACCGAGGCCACGCCGTTGCCGCCGCGGCCGGCGCTGACGTGCAGCGTCACCCGGTCCACGAACGTGGGGACTGCCATGGGGTGCCTCTCAGAAAGAGAGAAGGGCGTCCCGAAGCGGGACGCCCTTCAGTGAAAGCTGTTGCAGGGGAGCGTCAGGTCACTCACCCGGGACGACGTTGATCACGCGGCGACCGCGACGGGTGCCGAACTCGACCGCACCGTCGACGAGCGCGAACAGGGTGTCGTCACCACCGCGACCGACGCCGGTGCCGGGGTGGAAGTGGGTGCCACGCTGGCGGACGATGATCTCGCCGGCGTTGACGACCTGGCCGCCGTAGCGCTTGACGCCGAGGCGCTGGGAGTTGGAGTCGCGGCCGTTCTTGGTGGAGGCCGCGCCCTTTTTGTGTGCCATCTGGATCAGTCCTTGGTGAACGGTGAGCCCAGCAGAGAAGCCGAGTGCTCAGAGGGAGATGTCGGTGACCTTGACCTGGGTGTACTTCTGGCGGTGACCCTGGCGCTTCTTGTAACCGGTCTTGTTCTTGTACTTCTGGATGATGATCTTGGGGCCCTTGGTGGCGCCGAGGACCTCGACGGTGACACCGGCCTTGTCGAGACCGGTCGCGGTGACCTTCTCGCCGTCGACGACCATGACCACCGGGAGCGTCAGCGTCTCGCCGACCGCCGTCGCGACCTTGTCGATCTCGATGACGTCGCCGACGGCAACCTTCTGCTGGGTGGCGCCTGCGCGCACGATCGCGTACACCGCGGTCTCCTTCGTCGATACTGCTGGCCTGCTGGACTATCTGCCGAACTTCGATGCCTGGGTCCGCGCCCGGCGCGCGCCACTGGTCGGACCAGGGCGAGGGCGCTCGGCGCGGCATGGGCACGCGGAGGCGCACCGAGGCTCAATAGTACGGACCCGGGCGTGACCAGCGCAAAACGGTAGAGCGGGCCCTCAGCGCTTGCGAGACCCCCGCCGCTTGACCGGCACGTGGAGGGCCGGGCCGTTCTCGTGGTGGTCGTGGTGGTCGTGCTCGCCGGCGGCGGGTGCGTTCTCGTCGACGAGCACCGCGCCGGCCGACCCGGGTGCGGAGCCTGCCGCGGCGGCGGCAGGCGGGCCGGCGGGCCTGGTGGCGGCCCGTCGGCGGGTGCGGGTGACGACCTTGGGTGGCTCGGGCGGAGCGGGCGGCGCGGTGTCAGCAGGCTCCTCCGGCTCCTCCGGCTCCTCCGGCGTCTCCTCCTGGACCGTCGAGTGCTCGGCGTCGACCACGCCGTCGACGGCTGCCGTCTCGACAGCCTCCGCGGGCTCCATGACCTCGACCGACTCGACGGCCTCGAGCGCGGGCTGCTCGGTCCCGACCTCGTCGATCACCTCGTCGACGAGCTCGTCGACCGGCTCGTCGACGGGCTCGTCGGAGGGGAGCTCGGCCTGCTCGGCGTGGTGTCCGGGGTGTTGCTGGGCCATCGCGGCGACGTCCTTGGGCGACGGCGGGCCGGACGCCTTGGCGCCGGATGAGCCGTTCTGCTGCTCAGCGCCGCGACCACGCCGGCGGCCTCGACGACCGCTGTCGTCGTCGCCCCGCTTGGGCTCGACCGGGGCGTCCTCGATGACCAGGCCGCGCCCGTGACAGTGGTCGCACTCGTGGCTGAAGGCTTCGAGCAGGCCGGTGCCGATGCGCTTGCGGGTCATCTGCACCAGTCCGAGCGAGGTCACCTCGGCGACCTGGTGGCGCGTGCGGTCGCGGCCCAGGCACTCGACCAGGCGGCGCAGGACCAGGTCGCGGTTGGACTCCAGGACCATGTCGATGAAGTCGATGACGATGATGCCGCCGATGTCACGCAGCCGAAGCTGGCGGACCATCTCCTCGGCCGCCTCGAGGTTGTTCTTGGTGACGGTCTCCTCGAGGTTGCCCCCCGAGCCGGTGAACTTGCCGGTGTTGACGTCGACGACAGTCATCGCCTCGGTGCGGTCGATGACCAGCGAGCCACCCGAGGGCAGCCAGACCTTGCGGTCGAGCCCCTTGTGGATCTGCTCGTCGAGCCGGTAGGCGGCGAAGACGTCGCGGCCACCGTTGTCGTCGGCGTGGTAGCGCTCGAGCCGCGACTCGAGGTCGGGCGCCACGTGGACGACGTACTCCTGGACGGTCTCCCAGGCGTCGTCGCCCTGGATGACCATCTTGGTGAAGTCCTCGGTGAACAGGTCGCGGACGACCTTCAAGGTGAGGTCGGGCTCGCCGTAGAGCAGCTGCGGGGCACTGCCCTTGGCACGCTTCTCGATGTCCTCCCAGCGGGCCTTGAGCCGCTCGACGTCGCGGGTGAGCTCCTCCTCGCTTGCGCCCTCGGCGGCGGTGCGGACGATCACCCCGGCGGTGTCGGGGACGATGTCCTTCAGCAGGGTCTTGAGGCGGCCGCGCTCGGTGTCGGGGAGCTTGCGGGAGATGCCGCTGGTGGTGCCGTCGGGGACGTAGACCAGGAACCGGCCGGCCAGGCTGACCTGGCTGGTGAGGCGCGCGCCCTTGTGGCCGATGGGGTCCTTGGTGACCTGGACCAGGATCTGCTGGCCAGAGCTGAGCACCGACTCGATCTTGCGGGCCTGGCCCTCGGGGTTGCCGAGCGCGGACCAGTTGACCTCGCCGGCGTACAGCACGGCGTTGCGGCCCTTGCCGATGTCGACGAACGCCGCCTCCATGGAGGGCAGCACGTTCTGGACGCGGCCGAGGTAGACGTTGCCGATCAAGGAGGTCTGGGACTCCCGGGCGACGTAGTGCTCGACCAGCACCTTGTCCTCGAGGACACCGATCTGGATGAGGTCGGCACGCTGGCGGATCACCATCACCCGCTCGACGGACTCGCGGCGGGCCAGGAACTCCGCCTCGCTGACGATCGGCGCCCGGCGACGGCCGGCCTCGCGACCCTCGCGGCGTCGCTGCTTCTTGGCCTCGAGGCGGGTGGAGCCGGAGACCGCGGTGATCTCGTCCTCGGCGCTGCGGCCCTTGCGGACACGGGTCACGGTGTTGTGCGGGTCGTCGGCGCCACTGGGCCCGGTGGCACTGTCGGAGCCGTCGTCGCCCGCGCGGCGACGGCGACGGCGGCGGCGGGAGGTGCCCTCGCCGGGCTCGTCACTGGAGTCGGCGTCGGCGGCCTCGGCCTCGGGGCCGGAGTCGGCGATGTCGGCGGTGTCGGTGGTGTCGCCGTTGTCGCCCTCGGCGCCGTCTCCCGACTTGCGCCTGCGGCGGCCGCCGCGGCGCCGGCGGCGGCGGCCGGCACCGGCCTCGTCGCCGGCCTCGTCAGCGGCCTCGTCAGCGGTCTCGTCGGCGGCGTCCCCGGACGGTCGGGCGCCGGGCTCGTCAGCCGGCGTGCCGGCCCCGGCGGTCTCGTCGGCGGCTTCGGCCTCGGCCATCTTGGCGCCGCGACGGCGGCGCGTGACCTTCGCGGCGGCTGGTGGCTGGAACAGCGGTACGGCGGTCGAGGCGGGAGCGTCGCCCGCTTCCTCGGGCGTGCCGTCGACGGCGTCCTCGACGGGCGGAGCGGACGCGGCCTTCTTGCGCGTGCGCCTCGCCCTCGGCGGGGCGGCGTCGTCCGCGGGCTGGGCCTCTGCGTCGGGCTGGAGCTCGGGCTGGAGCTCGGGCTGGGCCTTCGCGGCGGTCTTCTTGGCCGGCTTCTTGGCGGCAGCCTTCTTGGCCGCAGCCTTCTGAGCGGCAGCCTTCTTGGCCGCCGGCTTGGTGCCGTCGGTCTTCTTGGCCGCGGTCTTCTTGGCCGCCGCCTTCTTGGCTGCCTTCTTCGGCTTCTCGGCCGGCGTCCCTGCCGTCGGGTCGTCGGCCGTGACCGGGTCGACCGGGGCTCCCTGGCTGTCGGGGAAGTCTGCGTCGGTCGGGGTGTCGTCGAGCATGTGGTGCTCCTCCGCCCGGGAAGCGCACCACGCTCCCGGACCGTGTCCGGCGCGGCCACCTGACAATCGGGTCGTGGAAGTGGCAGCGCAAAGTCTTCGTCGGCGGCGACACCCTCCGCGGTGTGCGTCAACGAGAGTCCTGCCGTCACCTGCCGCGGTCGCCGGGCCTCTGCTGTCTCACAGGTACGGAGGGCGGCTGTCACCCGCTCCCCAGGGCCGCGTCGCGGTCTGGCGACGACCGGTTCTCGGTGTGCCAGCCCCGATCGGGTTGCGGACGGGAGTGGCGAGAACGTCGTCGGGTCGTTCCGGCTGGCAGCCGGTGCGGCCGCCGTCAGTATCGCACAGCGCGGCCGACGTCCGGCCATTACCGCGCTACCGCAGCGGGTCGCCGACCTCACCGGTCGTGGCGTCGAGAGGTCCTTGCAGCAGCCGGGTGAGCAGGGGCGGGGACTCCGGACGCAGGCCCGCCACCGTGCCCAGGCCGGTGAGGACGTCGTCGGGGCGCACGGCGGGGACGGTGTGGCGGAGGATGAGGTCGAGGACGGACGAGCCCTCTCCGGCATCGTGCGGGGCCACGCTCAGGGCCACGACCGCCTGGCGGCAGTCGAAGGTGCGCAGCCCCTTCTTGGTCATCCGCTCGACGGGGACCGAGTCGACGGCCAAGAAGGCGTCCACCGCCGCGGCGACGTCGCCGGGCGGCAGCGCGACGGCGACGCTCCACCGACTGGCCTCCAGGCGCTCGGCCAGCGAGCCGGTGCCGCCCCCGACCACCTCCAGCACGTCGAGCCCGTCGGGGAGCGCCTCCTCGAGCGCCCGGCGTACGTCGTCGGGGTCGGTGACCTGGGCGAGGCCGATCTCGAGGTACTCGGCCTCACTGGCCGCCCCGGTCGGCGCCGCGTTGGCGTAGCTGATCCGCGGGTGCGGGTTGAAGCCCGACGAGTAGGCCATCGGGATGCGCGCCCGGAAGACCGCCCGCTCGAAGGCCCGGCTGAAGTCGCGGTGGCTGGTGAACCGCAGCCGGCCCCGCTTGGCGTAACGGATCCGCAGCCGCTGCACGGGTGGCGCCTGTTGCTCCGGCTGAGGCTGCGGCGTCACAGCGCCAACCTAGCTGCGCTGTAGGTTCCCTCACTGTGTCGCCCCGGAACGTTCCCGCGATCAGCTTCGCCATCCCCTACTACGACAACCGGCGCTACCTGGCCGAGGCGATCGCGAGCGTCCGGGCCCAGACGGTCGACGACTGGGAGCTGCTGGTGGTCGACGACTGCGGGCCCGAGCCCGCCGGCGACCTGGTCGCCGCGCTCGGCGACCCGCGGGTCGGCTACGTGCGCAACGAGACGAACCTCGGCCTCAGCGGCAACTGGAACGAGTGCGTCCGGCTGGCGCGGGGGCCGTGGGTCACGCTGCTGCACGGTGACGACCGCCTGCTCCCCCGGTACGCCGAGCGCGTGCTCGCCGCGGCCGAGGGGCGGCCCGGACTCGCCGCGCTGTTCACCGACGTGGTGACCATCGGCGCCACGGGCCAGCCCACGACGACGGCCGCCGACTTCGCCAAGCGGTTCTTCCCGCGGCCCAAGCACGACCACGACCTCCACGGCGACGAGGCGACGTCGGTGCTGCTGGCAGGCAACTACATCCTGTGCCCGACCCTGTGCCTCAACCGCGAGAAGGTCGGCCCGGCGCCGTTCGAGACCCGGTGGCGCTTCGTGCCCGACTGGGCGTTCACGGTCGGCCTGCTGCTCGAGGGCGAGACCCTGCACAGCGTGCGCGAGCCGCTGCTGGAGTACCGCCGGCACGACACCAGCCAGACGTCGCTGCAGACCGTCGACGCGTCGCGGTTCACCGAGGAGATCGAGTTCCTCGACGAGATGGCCGCACTCGCGGCGCGGCGGGGCTGGTCAGCCTCGGAGCGAGCGGCTCGCCGGCGCATCAGCGTCCGCGGCCACCTCGCCCAGAAGGCGCTGTCCGACGTGGTCCGGGGCCGGGTCGGCGCTGCCAGGATGAAGGGCCGGATCCTCTACCGGGACCTCCGGCGCCGGACGCACCACCCGGATGCGTAGGAACGACAAGAACAGCCCGAACAGCACCGTCTGGTTGCCGAGGATCAGCCCGAGCACCGCCGGGACAGCCGAGCGGACGCTGTCGGCCGGGTCGAGGCTGCCGAAGCCGGCGTCACGCCACTGCCACACCGACACGAAGCTCAGCACCACCCCGAGCAGGAAGATGCCGACGCCCAGGCCGATGCTCTTCTCCAGGTCGAGCCACGACCGGAAGCGGTGGAACCTCGCACGGGGCAAGAAACCCTCCTGCTCGGCGTAGTCGTGGCTGAGGAGGGCGAACAGGACGCCCTGGTAGCCGACGACGGTGGCCGCGAGGGTGAACAGCAGCGTGCCGACGTCGAACCCCACGCCGCCGACCTCGACGGTCCCGACGACCAGCGCAATGGTCGTCACGAGACCCAGCACCGTGAGCAGCAGGCCGGGGTAGAGGAACAGCCACCGGGGGCTGTAGAGCATCAGGAACCGCAGGTGCCGCCACCCGTCGCGCCAGCTGCGCAGGTGGGGTGGCCGGCTGCGGCCGTCGGGGCGCAGGGTGGTCGGGACCTCCTGCACGTCGAGCTCGGCGAGGCAGGCCTTGACGACCATCTCGCTCGCGAACTCCATGCCCGTGGTGCGCAGCTGGAGGGCCATGATCGAGTCGCGGTTGAACGCGCGGAGCCCGCAGTGGAAGTCGCCCACCGGCGCCCGGAAGAACAGCCGGCCGACGAAGGACAGGACCGGGTTGCCGAGGTAGCGGTGCAGGGGCGGCATCGCGCCGGGGGCGATTCCGCCCTGGAAGCGGTTGCCCATCACCAGGTCGGCACCGGCGCGGAGCTTCTCCACGAACGGCAGGAGCGTTCCGAAGTCGTAGCTGTCGTCGGCGTCGCCCATGGCGACGTAGGTGCCGTGCGCTGCCTCGATCCCGCCGATCAGCGCGGCGCCGTAGCCCTTGTCCGGGACGTGCACGACGCGGGCGCCGGCTCGTTCGGCGAGCTCCTGGGAGCCGTCGGTGCTGCCGTTGTCGGCGATCAGGACCTCACCGGCGATGCCGGCGCCGTCGAGGAAGGCGCGGGCCTGCCGGATGCATGTCTCGAGCGTCTCGGCCTCGTTGAGGCACGGCATCAGGATCGTCAGCTCGAGCACGTCGAGGCTGCCCCCGCTGGTGACCGTGTGAGGCCCCGCAGATGACCCCGTGGATGACCCCATGGGTGACGTAGCCACCGCCGTCCTTTCCGTAACATCGCCGTCCAGCGACAGCGGTACTCTGCCACGCGCGCGTGGCGATCCCGGAAACCGCGCGAGAGGAGGCCACCGATGAACGACCAAGCGGTCGCCGTCCCACCACGGCCGGCCGAGCCGTCGGAGCCACCCGGGCCGGTCTCCGGTCGACAGGGCGCACTGCGCGCCCTGCTGCCCCACGCGGCCTTCCTGGTGATCGCCTTCATGCTCGTGGGCTGGCACGTCGAGCACTACGAGGAGATCTCCCCCACCGACGAGGCCGCGCAGGTCGACTACGTGCAGCGGATCCCCCACATCCCCGACGCAGGCCAGCGGCTCACCCAGGACTCGATGCGCGAGTGGGCCTGCCGCGGCTTCCCCCCGCAGATCCCGTTCGAGTTCCCGCCCTGCGACTCCAAGAGGTTCGTGCCCGACCAGTTCCCAGGTTCGGGCTTCTCCTACACCGGCTCCACGCCCCCTGCCTACTACCTCGCGACCGCGGTCGTCGCCCGGCCGGTGGCAGCGCTGACCGGGGCATCGCTGTTCGAGGTCGCCCGCTGGTGCGGGGCCCTGTGGCTGGCGGCCCTGATGTCGGTCAGCTACCTGGTCGCGCTGCGCCTCGGCATCCGGCTGCTGCCCGCGGCGGGGGCGGCGGTCCTCGTCGCGAGCACCTCCAACGTGGTGACCTCAGCGGCCACCATCGGCCCCGACATCGCCACCGCGGTCGCGGGCGGACTGGTGGTGCTCGCCGCGGTCCATCACGACGGCAGCCGCCGCGGCCTGGCCCTGCTGCTGGCCGCCACGGCGCTCGCCGCGGGGACCAAGCTGACGACGTTCACGGCCGTCGGCGTGGCCATGCTGATGCTGCTGATCGTGGCCGTGCCACGGGCCGGGTACGCCGCCCCGTGGCGGCTGCGACACGGGGTCGGTGCGGCGGCCGCCGTGTTCGCCGTGTTCGGCGCGCTGTCCGCGGCCTGGGGTGCGGTCTACTCCGCCCAGGCCCGCATCGACCCGAACACCCTGCCGATCAACGCAGTCTTCGTCGGGGACCATCTCGCCCTGGGAGAGATCTGGCAGCTCCACCTGTTCCCCTTCCTCGAGGCGAGCATCGGCAACTGGCTGCCTGACCAGGTCGTCGACGCGGCCAACTCCCACCTGCAGATCTTCATCGCCGGCCTGCACATGCTGGCCATCCTTGTCCTGGCGTGCTCGCTGGCGGTGGACCGCCGGGCCGGCGCGCTGGGCGTCGGTGCGCTGGTGCTGGCCGTCGCCGGTCCGTTCGTGCTGCTGTTCTTGAACTTCTACGTCAACGGGCTGCAGTTCGCGATCGTGGGTCGCTACGGCTACGGCCTGCTGCCGCTCTACGCCGTCGCAGTGGCGTGGCTGTGCCGTGACCGTGGCCCCGGACGGGCCGTCGCCGTGATGGCCGCGGTGTCGGTCCTCAACATCTTGACCTGACGCACTGGTGCGGCCGCGATGGCCGGTGCACGCATATGCTTCGCCGCATGCCCGCGGACCACCTCGCCGAGGAGCTGCGGCTGGCGCGGCGTGAGCTGCGGCTCGCGCGGGCGGAGCAGGAACGTCTGGCCGAACGCCTCATGCGGACCCGCCGGCAGCGAGCCCGGCTGCGCAAACAGGTCAAGGTCATCTCGAAGGCCCTGGCGCGGGAGCTGTCCGCGTCGTACTGGCGGTCGGACGACGCGCCCCGCGAGGAGCGCGACCTGGTGCGCGAGGTCGAGGCGTCCCCGTCGTTCGACGCCGCTCGCTACCTGCGCGACAACCTCGAGGTCGCCCGCCGCCGCGTGAGCCCCGCTGCCCACCACGTGCGCGCAGGTGGTCGGTGACCTCGTCCCTCAGGCGACACCTCCTCCTCGCCGGCGCGCTCCTCGCGTTCTCCGTCCTCCTCGTCGCGATCTCGTCGCGACACCACGACGAGTTCGCCTCGCCCGACGAGCCCGCGCAGCTCGACTACGTGCTGGCCATCCCCCACGTCCCCGCGACCGGCGACCTCCTGAGTGACCAGGCCCTGGAGGACCTCTCGACGAACGGCCTGGCTGACGGCGGATACTCCTCGGCGGGCGCCACCCCGCCGGTCTACTACGTCGTCACGGCCGTCGTGGCCAGGCCCGTCGCGGCGGTCACCGGGTGGTCGGTGCTGTCGGTGGCCCGCTGGACGGGGGTGGTGTGGCTCGCGCTCTTCGTCGCCGTCGCCGCGGCTCTCGCGCGTGCCCTGGGGGTGCCCCCGCTCGCCGCCGTCGCCGCCCCGGCCTTCGCTGCCGCGTCCAACAGCGCGGCCACCAGCGCGGCGTACCTGGGCTCCGACACCGCCGGCGCCGTGGCGGGCGGCTTGGTGCTGCTGATGGCCTGGCGGTACGACGGCACCCGCCGCGCCCTGCTGTGGCTGGCCGCTGCCTGTGCGCTGGCGGCGCTCACCAAGCTCGCCGCTGCGACAGCGGTCGTGGCCGCGATGGTGCTGCTGGTCGTGCGGGCCACCGCCAAGCCGGCCGCCGACGAGCCGGCGCCGTCCCTGACCCGGCGCGCGGGCCTGCTCGGCGCCGCGGCAGCGGCCGTGGCCTTCCTCGTACCCGCCGTGCTGTGGGTCGTGCGCACGCGCGCGGAGGCCGAGATCCCCCGCAACAGCCTGCCGAGCCTCGCCCCACTCGTGGTCGACCACGTCGACTGGTCCGCCTCGGTCGGCGGCCTGCTCTTCGCGTGGGACAGCCCGATCGGCCACATGTGGGCCGGCAACGTGCTCTTCGACCTGCCCAACGGTGCGCTCACCTACGTGATGGGCGCGCTGCTGACCATCGGCGTCCTCGCCGCGGCGCTCACCACCCACCGCCCCGCGCTGGCCGGGCTGGGCGGCGGCCTGCTGCTCGCGATGGTGCTCGGACCGTTCGCCGTGACCGAGCTGGTGTTCCTGCTCGACTCCGTGGCGCTGCCGGTGGAGGCGCGTTTCGGCCTCGGCCTCCTCGCCGGGATGACGGCGACGGCGGCCTGGCTGCTGCGCGACCGGCCCGGCTCGTGGGCCCTGACGGCGCTGGTCGTGCTCTCCGTGGTCAACCTGGCGACCTGACACCACCGCGCCCGAAGCGTGTGTTCGATGTGCGCCGGGCGTCGCGGGCGGTTAGCGTGACGCCGTCAATCGCATCGGGGCGCCGGGTCGACAGCACCCCCCACGAGCTGGGTCCCGGCGCGGGCAGGACGAAGGGTCCAAGGTGAGCAGTCCAGATCGATCACCCGCGCGCCAGGTGGTGCTCGGTCAGCCCAGCGTCGGTGAGCGTGAGCTCGAGGCGGTGCGGGCCGTCTTCGAGTCCGGCTGGCTCTCGGGCGCCGGCCCCACGTGCGTGGCCTTCGAGCGCGAGCTCGCCGCGGCCTCCGGCACGGCTCACGCGCTGGCCACCTCCAACTGCGGCTCGGCGCTGCACCTCGCCCTCCAGGTGCTCGGCGCGGGTCCCGGCGACGAGGTGGTCGTCGCCGACTACACCTTCCCCGCCACGGGCCATGCCGTCGTCTGGACCGGCGCCACCCCGGTCTTCGCCGACGTGCGCGCCGACATCGGCACCGTGGACCCCGAGTCGGTCGCAGCGCTCGTGGGTGAGCGGACCGTCGGCGTCGTGGCGGTCGACATGGTCGGCCAGCCGGCCGACTACGACGAGCTGCGCGCCATCACCGACCGGCACGGGCTGTGGCTGCTCGAGGACGCCGCGTGCGCCTCGGGGGCGACCTACCACGGCCGGCCCGCCGGCAGCCTCGCCGACCTGGCAGCGTTCAGCTTCCACGGCCGCAAGGGCATCACGAGCGGCGAGGGCGGCGCGCTGGTCGGTGACGACGACGACCGGATGGCCCGCGCCCGCAAGCTGCACACCTACGGCATCGCCCCCGCGGTCGCCCGCGAGGGCGCCGCACTCGCCGTGCCCAGCTTCGACGACGCCGGGTTCAACTACCGGATGTCCGACGTGCAGGCGGCCATCATGCGCGTGCAGCTGGAGCGCCTGCCCGAGCTGCTCGCCGCCCGCCGAGCCGCCGCCGACGGCTACGCCGAGCGGCTCGACGGGCTCGACGGCATCACCCTCCCGGTGGCGCTGCCCGACCGCACCCATCCCTGGCAGTCCTACCTGGTGACCACCGATGACAGCGTCGACCGCGACGCGGTGGTGGTGGCCCTCCGCGAGCGCGGCGTCGGCAGCAACTTCGGCACCTACTCCAGCCACGTCCAGCCCGTCTACGGCTCGACCCAGCACTGCCCCGTCTCGTTGCGCCTCTTCCATCAGCAGCTCGCGCTGCCGATGCACGCGAACCTCGTCGAGGACGACCTCGACCACGTCGCCGAGCAGCTCACCGAGATCCTCAAGTCGTCCGAGGTCCGGAGGGCCGCCCGGTGACCAGCAGCAGCAACAACGACATCCACCCCACCGCCGTCGTCGGTCCGCAGGTCGAGATGGGCGAGGGCAACGTCATCGGGCCGTTCTGCGTCCTCCAGGGCCCGGTGCGCCTGGGTGACGGCAACTTCTTCTCCTCCCACGTCTCCGTCGGAGGCGCCGCCGAGGTGCACGGACACCTGTTCGTGCCGAGCTGGCGTGAGGAGTCTGAGGAGGGCGGCGTCGTCATCGGCAACCGCAACGTGTTCAAGGAGTTCATCACCTTGAACACGGGTTGGCAGCAGCAGACAGTCATCGGCGACGACGGCATGTTCATGGGCAAGATGCACTTCGGCCACGACGCCGTCGTGCACGACCGCGTCACCGTCTCCTGCGCCGCCCTGATCGGCGGCCACACCGTCCTCGAGGACGACACCACGGTCGGCCTCAACGCAGCCCTGCACCAGAAGCTGGTCATCGGAGCCGGCGCGATGATCGGCATGCAGGCCGCGGTGACCCGCGACCTGCCGCCGTACGCCATCAGCATGGGCGCGCCGGCGAAGCCGAGCCGGCTCAACACCTACCGCCTCGACAAGCTCGGCGTCGCCCACGAGTCGCACGCGCAGATCCACGCGGTCGTGATCGAGGGCTCGCGCGACGCGGCCGGGATCCCCGACGTCCTGCTGCCTGCGATCGGGGCGTGGTGGGACCGCCAGGCCGCCCCCAGTCACTGACCAGCCACTGACCAGCCAGTCCCGTCGAGAGGTCCCCATGCCCGACCCGTTCATTCCCGCCGCCAAGCCGATCCTCGGTGACGAGGAGCGCGCTGCCGTCGACCGCGTGCTGCGGTCCGGCATGGTCGCACAGGGTCCCGAGGTCGCGGCCTTCGAGTCCGAGTTCGCCGCGGCGCTGACGTCCGGCCGCACCTGCGTGGCGGTCAACTCCGGCACGGCCGGGCTGCACCTCGGTCTGCTTGCCGCCGGCATCGGCCCCGGCGACGAGGTGGTCGTGCCGTCGTTCACCTTCGCTGCGACGGCCAACGCCGTGGCACTCACCGGCGCGACCCCGGTCTTCGCCGACGTCGAGCCCGACCACTTCTGTCTCTCCCCCGACGCCGTCGCCGCCGTCGTCACCGAGCGCACGACCGCGGTGATGCCGGTGCACCTCTACGGCCACCCGGCCGACATGGATGGCTTGCAGGCCGTCGCCGAGGCCCACGGCCTTCGGGTGTTCGAGGACGCCGCCCAGGCGCACTCGGCCACCTGGCGCGACCGCCTGGTCGGCACCTTCGGCGACTTCGCGATGTTCAGCCTGTACCCCACCAAGAACATGACCTCGGGCGAGGGCGGCATGGTCTCGTGCGCCTCCGAAGAGACCGCCCGCCAGGTCCGGCTGCTGCGCAACCAGGGCATGGAGCGCCAGTACGCCAACGAGGTGATCGGCTTCAACGCGCGGATGACCGACCTGCACGCCGCCATCGGCCGGGTGCAGCTCACCAAGCTGGCGGGGTGGACCGAGCGCAGGCGCGCCAACGCCGCCTTCTTCGACGCCCATCTCGAGAACGTGGTGGTCCCTCCTGTGGCGGACGGCGCGACCCACGTCTACCACCAGTACACGATCCGCGTGCAGGCCTCCGAGCGCGACCGCATCGTCTCCGAGCTGCGCGAGCAGCACCAGGTGGGCTCCGGCGTCTACTACCCGATCCCCAACCACCGGCTGTCCTCGCTCCAGCACTTCGCCCCCGGCCTCGATCTCCCCGAGACCGAGCGGGCCGCCGCCGAGGTGATCTCGCTGCCGGTCCATCCGTCGTTGACCGAGGCGGACCTCGCCCGCGTCGTCGAGGCGGTCAACAAGCTGGCCGCGGCGGGGAGCTGAACCTTGACCGAGCTGACTCTCGGGCACCGCTCTGCGGGTCCCGGGCCCATCGAGGACGCGGCTGACGCGCGCCGCACCTTCTGGCGGTCGACCGCGGCCTGCTGGGTATGGGTCTTCGCGGCCTTCACGGTGTGGAGCCTGGCCACCCCGCTGTGGTCGAGCCCTGACGCGCCCGCCCATGACCTGATGGCCTACCACGCCGTCCGCGACCTGAGCATCGAGCCGACCGACGTCTACGCCAACGGGGGCACGTCCAACGCGATCACCTACGCTCCGCGCGGCCTGGTCGAGAGCGCGGCCACGGTCGACTGCTACCGCTACCTGCCGACGCCGGCCAGCTGCATGTCGCCTCCTACCGACGACGACACGATGGTGCCGTACGTGAACCCGGCCGGGCGCAACATGCCGACCTACTACCTCGCGACCGGATGGCCCTCGCTCCTGGTGTCAGCGAAGTACGCCGTGTGGGCCGAGCGCCTGGCCTCGTCCGCGATCGTGGCCCTGTTCATCGCGATCGCGTTCGGCGCGGCGATGACGCGGGTCCGCAGGTCGGTGGCGGTGACGGGGGTGGTGATGGCGGTGACGCCGATGACCATGTACCTCGGCGGGGCGGTCAACCCGAACTCGCTGGAGATCGCAGCCGGACTCGCCCTCGGCGCCTGCAGCGTGGTGTTCCTCCAGGACGGCCCGGACACCTGGCTCGGGCGCACGATGTTCCGTCTGGCCATGGTCGCCGCGGCCGTGATGGTGTCGATCCGGATGCTGGCGCCGGTCTGGGTGCTCGCGTGGGCGGTCGCGTTCGCGCTGCTCGCCACCCGGCGACACTGGGCCCACGTGTTCTCCCCGCGCGGGCTGGCCTGGGTCGCGCTGCCGGTCGCGGGTGCGGTCTTCGACGTGGTCTGGACGCTCACCACGGGCATCACCAGCTACCAGGCGGAGCCCAAGTACGCCAACGGTCTCTGGACCAACCTCCAACTGTCGCGACAGCAGATCGAGCACAACACGTTGATCCAGCAGATCGGAAACTTCGGCTGGCTGGACACGCCCATGCCTGACGTCACCTATCTCCGGGTGCTGGTCGCTCTGGTGTTCCTCGGCCTCGTCGCGTTCCTCAGGTTGTCGCGGCGCCAGAAGCTGGTCGTCGTCTTCCTGTTCCTCGCGCAGTACTTCCTGCCGGTCCTCATGCAGGCAGTGCAGTACAACACCAACGGGCTGGTCTGGCAGGGCCGCTACACCCTCCCGCTCACGGTGATGGTGCCGATGTTCTTGATGTTGTACGCCGCTCCGCGGCTGCAGGCACGCACCCATCCCGCGCTCGTCAGCATCGTCGCCTGGAGCTTCCCCATCGCCGTGCTCGTCCTGCTGAGCGTGCACTGGCAGGGCCTCGTGGTCCAGCTGCGGCGCAACGTCAGCGGGTTCGACGGACCCTCCGCCCTCAGTGGGGGTTGGCAACCACCCTTGGTGAGCCCGCTCACCCTGATCGTCGTCCACTCCGTGCTGCTGCTCGTCGTCGCCGCCTACGTCGCCAAGCTCTTCGCCGCCGACTACGCACGGCTCGACCGCCCCGTGCTGCAGGCAGCGGGGGACTGACCCGTGACCGAGACCCGAACCCGGCTGGTCCGGAACACCGCTCTGTGCTGGATCTGGACCTTCGCGGCCATGACCGTGTGGAACCTCGCCAGCCCGCTGTGGTCCAGCCCCGACGCCCCGGCCCACGACCTGATGGCCTACCACGCGGTGCGTGACCTGAGCATCGAGCGCACCGACGTCTACGCCAACGGGGGCACGTCCAACGCGATCACCTACGCCCCCAAGGGCCTGATGGACAGCGCCGCGACCATCGTCTGCTACCAGTACCAGCAGACGCCGGCCGACTGCATCAAGGCGCCCAAGGACGACGAGACGCCCGAGCCGCTCATCAACCCGGCCGGCCGCAACCTCCCGACCTACTACCTGGCCACGGGCTGGCCCTCGCTCCTGGTCTCGGTGCCCTACGCCATCTGGGCCGAGCGGCTCGCCGCGTCCGCGCTCGCGGCGCTGTTCATCGCCTGGGCGTTCAGCGCGGCGATGACCCGGGTGCGGAGATCGGTCGCCGTCACCGGCGTGGTGATGGCGGTGACCCCGATGACCATGTACCTCGGCGGGGCGGTCAACCCGAACTCCACCGAGATCGCCACCGGGATGGCGCTGGCCGCGTGCAGCGTGGTCTTCCTCCAGGAGGGGCCGGACACCTGGCTGGGGCGGGTGATGTTCCGGCGGGCCATGATCGCCGCGGCCCTGATGATGTCGATCCGGATGCTGGCGCCCGTCTGGGTGCTCGCCTGGGCGGTCGCCTTCGCGCTGCTCGCCACCAGACGACACTGGGCCCACGTCTTCTCCCGCCGCGGCCTGCCCTGGGTCCTGCTCGCGGCCGCGGCCGCCGTGTTCGACGTGGTCTGGACGATCACCTCCGGCATCACCGAGTACCAGGCGGAGCCGAAGTACGCCAACAGCCTCTGGTACAACCTCAAGGCTTCTCAGGAGCAGATCGAGAGCCTGACGCTGGCGCAGCAGATCGGCAACTTCGGGTGGCTCGACACCCCGTTGCCGAACGGCGTCTACATCCGGGTGCTGCTCGCGGTGATGTTCCTGGCCTTCACCGCTTTCCTCCGGTTGTCGCCCCGGCAGATGGTCACCGTCGGCTTCCTGTTCCTCGCCCAGTACTTCCTGCCCATCGCCATGCAGGCCGTCCAGTTCAACACCAACGGGCTGGTCTGGCAGGGGCGCTACACCCTCCCGCTCACCGTCATGGTGCCGATCTTCTTGATGATGTACGCCGCGCCGCGGATCAAGGCGGAGACCCATCCCGCGATGGTCCGGGCCATCGCCTGGGCCTACCCCCTCACCGTGGTGGTCCTGCTCAGCGCGCACTGGCGCGGCCTCCTGGTCGAGCTGCGGCGCAACGCCAGCGGGCTCAACGGACCGACCATCCTCAGTGGTGTGTGGCAGCCACCCCTGGTGAACGCACTTACCCTGATCATCGTGCACGTCGCGCTGCTGCTCGTCGTGCTGACGGTCGTCTTCAAGCTCTACGCCGACGACTACGCCCAGCTGGACCGCCCCGTGCTGGGCACGCCCGGTCCGTGGCGCCGTGCCCTCGAACGGGTGCGACACCCACGGCGCAGAGCACTAGCCCCCGGATAGGACCCTCGAACCATGCGCATCGCCGTCGTGAACAACTTCTTCCCGCCCCGGGTGGGAGGGAGCTCGCACCTGTCCGATGCCCTCGCCCGCGGCTACGCCCGGCTGGGCCACCAGGTCCTGGTGGTGACCGCGGCCTACGAGGACGCTCCGGCGGAGGAGGAGCGCGAGGGCGTCCGGGTGGTGCGCGTGCCGTCGTACACGCTGCCGGAGAGCCGCATCAACGTCAGCTTCGACCTGTCGTTCGCGACCCGGCCCAGCCTGCGCGGGCGGCTGGCCGCTCTGCTCGACGACTTCAAGCCCGACGTGCTGCACCAGCACGGCCAGTTCATGGACCTCACCTGGGCGACCGGCGCCTACGCCCGTCGCCGCGGCATCCCCGCCCTGCTGAGCATCCACACCCGGCTGGAGAACCCCGTCGCCCACTACCGCCACGCGTTCCGCACCCTCGACGCAGTCGTCGTGGCGCCCCAGCTGCGGCGCTACAAGCCCGCCATGGTGGTGATGGACTCCTACATGAAGGAGTACATCACCGGCCGCTACCGCCGCTGCTACAGCGACCTGGTGCCGATCCCGGTCGGTGTCGACCCGGAGTGGGTGCGCGGAGGGTCGCGCGACGAGGGCCGCCGGCTGATGGGCCTGGCCGACGACGTCCCGGTGATCCTCTCCGTCGGGCACGTCATCCCCCTGCGTGACCGGATCGGCCTGGTCGAGACGCTGCCCGCGCGTGCTGGACAAGCACCCGGACGCCGTGCTCGTGGTCGCCGGCCGCGTCTACTTCGACGCCTTCCTGCAGCCGTGCCCAGGAGCTCGGGGTCGCCCACGCCGTGAAGACGCTCGGCCCCGTGCCCAAGTCCTCGATCCCCCACCTGATGGCCGCGGCCGACGTCGAGAGCCACGAGCAGGGCGGCGGCCTCGGCACTGCCACGCTGGAGTCCATGGCGGCCGGCCTGGCTGTCGTCGGCTGGGGCCGGGTGGACAACTTCCCCGGCGTGCCTCTCGTCGACGGCGAGGACATCCTGCTCGCCGACCCGGGTGACGTCGACGGGCTGACCGACCGGCTCTGCGCCGCGCTGGACGACCCGGCCTACCGCACGGCGATCGGGGCGCGTGCCCGGTTGCTGGTCGACCGGCACTTCGCCCTCGACCGGGTGCTCGAGCGCCACGTCGACGAGCTGCACGCCCTCATCGGTGAGCCCAGCTCACGAGTCACCCATTGATAGCCTCGCCCAGCACGTCGCCCCACACGTGTCCCGGCACCGACCTACCGGAGGAAGCCACATGACCAACCCCGAGACCGTCTTCTTCACCGGCGGCGCCGGCTTCATCGGACTGCACGTCGTTCCCCATGCTGCTGGAGAAGGGCTACCGCGTCCGTATCTTCGACAACATGTTCCGCGGCGACCGCGACGCCGTCGCCCGGCTGGTCGAGGGCGGCGAGGTCGAGCTGGTCGACCAGGACGTCCGCTACGGCGGGGCGGTGCACGCCGCGATGAAGGGCTGCTCCAAGGTCATCCACGCGGCGGCCGTGTCGATCAACAAGAGCCAGGCCGACCCCTACGAGTCGATCGACATCAACCTGATCGGCAACCACAACGTGTTCGCCGCCGCCGCCGACCATGGCGTCGACCGGCTCGTCTACTGCTCCTCGGCGTCGGTCTACGGCGACCCCGAGAAGCTGCCGATGCACGAGGACGACCAGCTCGAGCCGCTCACCCCCTACTGCATCTCCAAGCGCGCCGGTGAGGACCTGCTCGGCTACTACCAGCGCCGCGCCGGGCTGTCGTGGATCGCGCTGCGGTTCTTCAACGTCTACGGCCCGGGCCAGAAGACGACGGCGTACTACACGTCGGTCATCAACCACTTCGTCAACCGGATCCGCAACGGCGAGCCGCCGGTCATCGACGGCAAGGGTGACCAGTCGATGGACTTCATCCACGTCCACGACATCGCCCGCTCGATCGTGCTGGCCCTGGAGCGCGAGCAGGACAACGTGCCGGTCAACATCGGCACCGGCATCGACACCTCGATCGCCGACCTGGCCCGCATCCTCATCGACGCCATCGGCGCCGACGTCGAGCCGATCTTCAACCCGCGCGACGTGCTCGTCAGCCGCCGGGCCGCCGACATCACCCGCGCCAAGGAGGTGCTCGGCTTCGAGCCGAGCATCGAGGTCGCGGACGGGATGGCCGACCTCATCCGCAGCGGCCTGACGATCGTCCGGCCTCGCTGCCCGCCAACCCGTGGAACGAGCACGCCTGGGTGGTCGGCGAGCCCGACGATCGGGGAGGGCACCTGGATCGGCGCGTTCACCGTCATCGACGGGTCGGGCGGGCTACGCATCGGCGAGGGGTGCGACATCTCGTCCGGCGTCCAGATCTACACCCACTCCTCGGCGCAAGCGGTGCGTCAGCGGCCGCGCGTACCCGAGGTGGAGCGTGCGCCGGTGGTCATCGGCGACCACGTCTTCGTCGGCGCGAACGCCGTCGTCAACATGGGCGTGACGATCGGCGACGAGGCCGTGGTGGGCGCCGGCGCGGTGGTCACCGACGACGTGCCCGCCCGCACCATCGTGGCCGGCGTGCCCGCGCGGGTGGTCGGTCGCGTCGAGCTCGACGACGCACGGACTCGCCGCGACTTCGTGCCCGTCCCGGTCGGCGTGCCTGACGGACAGCGCCTGGTCGATGATGTGGTGGGCCGGCAGGATCTGAGCTCTCGCTCGGCGTCGGCGTCGACCTCGCCGCGCGACGAGAGTCGACGAAGTGGTCGAGCTGGGCGACCAGCGGCTCGGCCCCGACGATCTCGGGCACCTCGATCTCGGTGTATCTGGCGGAATCCGGCGTGCGCCGTCGTCGCCCTCGATGGTGGTGTGGCGGTAGGCCGTGACCCCGCGGCGCAGCAGGTCGACCTCGATCATCCGGTCGAGCTCGTGGATCACCATGGAGCGCACCTTGCGCTGGCCGATCCGGCTCGCGGACGCGGACGCGATGCCGCCGCCCGTCGAACCGCAGCGATGGTCTCGACGACGTCCTCGGCCCCGGGTGCGGACTGGGGGTGGAACTCGCCGACCTTCACGTCGACCTCGATCGGGGTGCCGGCCGCCGAAGGCCGGACCACCAGGTCGACGTCGTGCACGAGGAGGTCCCACGCCACGCCGGTCTTGATGCGGGGCGCGTAGGGCGAGTGGCGCTCGGCCCGGACGTAGCGCGGGGCCTCGAGCATGTCCATGGCCGCCATCACCGCCGGGTTGAAGCGCTCCAGGAGCCCGCACATCAGCGGCGACCCCGGCCGCCGCGGACGCCGCGACCACCGCCTCGGTGTCGGCCAGCGACGCGCACACCGGCTTCTCCACGAGCACCGGGAGGCCCGGCTGCGATCACCGGCCAGCGTCAGCTCCAGGTGGTGCTCGGTCGGCGCGGCGACGACCGCGGCGTCCACGTCGGCGAGCGCCTCGAGCTCGGTCGCCCAGCGGGCGCCGTACTGGTCGGCGGCGGCGTGGCCGGCTCGCTCGTCGGGGTCGATGACGACGCTCAACGTGGTGTGCGGGCCGGTCGCAATGGTGCGTGCGTGGTTGAGGCCCATGGAGCCGCACCCGACGAGGGCGAGCTTGAGACGTTCGGACATCCGGGACGGTGCTCCTGTTCTGTTCGCGAGCCGGCGGCCGAGCCTAGCGGCCGCCACTAGCGTGGCGCCGCGGATCCCCCGGACACGAGGCGGCGCGCGATCTCCTCGCCGATCGGCAGCGCCGAGGTCGCCGCCGGAGAGGGCGCGTTGACGACGTGGAGGGTGCGCGGCGTGCTCCTGAGCAGGAAGTCGTGCACGAAGGACCCGTCGCGCAGCACCGCCTGGGCCCGGATGCCGGCCTCACGCGGGGTCAGGTCGGCCAGCTCCAGCTCGGGGCAGTAGCGACGGCACAGCCCGAGGTAGGCGCGCTTGCTCGCGGAGTTGCGCAGCTCACGCAGACCGGTGCGCGCGTGCTGGCGGGCCACGCGCCACATGCCCGGGAAGCGCACGATGTCGAGGGCGTCGCGGAGGTCGAAGGAGAACCGGGCGTACTTCTCGCGGGCGAGCCCGAGGACGGCGCTCGGGCCGACGTTCAGGCCGCCGTCGACGCTGCGGGTCAGGTGCACGCCGAGGAACGGCAGCTCCGGGTCGGGGACCGGGTAGATGAGGTGACTGACCAGACCCGCCTTGGCCGGCACGACGTCGTAGTACTCGCCGCGGAACGGCACGATCCGGAAGTCGACGTCGATGCCGGCAAGCCGGGCCATCCGGTCGGACTGCACCCCGGCGCAGAAGACGACCTGCCGGGCCCGGACCTCGCCGGTCGTGGTCTCCAGCCGCACCTCCTCGCCCGACTCGTGGACGCCGGTGACGGCCGTCTCGGTGCGCAGCTCACCTCCGCCTGCCCGGACGTCGTCCGCGAACGCCTCGTTGACCAGGCGGAAGTCGGTGATGCCAGTGGACGGGACGAACAACGCGCCCAGCCCGGTCACGTGCGGCTCGCGGCGCCGCAGCTCGGAACCGTCGATGACCTCCGCCTCGATCCGGTTGACCGCGGCCCGCTCGCGCAAGGCGCCGAGCCCGGCAAGCTCGCGCGGGTGTGGTCGCGACGAGGAGCTTGCCGGTCCGCTCCACGGGGATGCCGCGCGCGGCGGCGTACTCCTCGGTGAGACGCGCCCCGCGCCGGCACATCTCGGCCTTGAGGCTGCCCGGGGCGTAGTAGATGCCGGAGTGGATCACCCCGGAGTTGTGGCCGGTCTGGTGGAGCCCGAACGCGCGCTCCTTGTCGAGCAGGAGCAGGCTGCTGCCCGGCGCGGCGGCGAGGAGGTGGCGCGCCGTGGAGGCGCCGACGATGCCGCCGCCGACCACCACGTGGTCGTAGATCATCGGCTCCCCATCTCCTGGGCCCCAGCTTGTCGGCCCCACCTTGTCGGCCTGCCTCTCCGTGCAGACCGGCACCACCCTAGGCTGGTCGCCCGGCCGCCCACGAGATGACCAAGGTGTCGACCCAGCCACCCGCCCACGACTTGGCCCACGACTTCCCGCTGCTGTGGCGCGCGTTCGTGGCGAGCTGGGCCGGATCGCCCGCCGGCGACCGTTCCGCCCTGGTCCACCGCGCTCTCGCCGATGGGCTCGAGGCTGTTCTCGAGCCGCCGTACGACGCCCCGGGGGCGGACGAGGACGACGTGCTCGCGTGCGAGACGGCCGTGCTGCGAGGCCTCCGGCATCGTCGACGCCTTCGGCTACTTCTGGCACAACCCCGACCTGTCCTGGTACCTGTGCGGCCACGCCGAGGAGGTGCGGCACTTCGCCCGCCACGGCTGGAAGGAGCTGCGCAGCCCCCACCCCGGCTTCGACCTGTGGTTCTACTGGAACGCCTACCTCGACCCCACGAGCGAGGACGGTCAACCCGGCGCGTCCACTACGTCCTCGTCGGGAGGCATCGCGGCTACGCCGACGCTGCCCGGAGGTGCGGACCCAGGCGCCGGCGCCGGGCATGCGGGAGCGTCCTCGACGGGTCTGCCTGTTCGCCGGCTTCGACGTCGACGGCATCGTCGACGACACGGTGGTCGCCTACCTGCGCGACCTGAGCCGCTTCGCCGACGTCTACTACCTGGCCGACTGCGACCTCGAGCGCCGGGCGAGCTGGACAAGCTGGCGCCGTACACCAAGGGCCGCTGGGCGATCCGCCACGGGCGCTACGACTTCGGCTCCTACTCGATGCTGGCGCGAGACCTGGTCGGCTGGGACGTCATCGAGCACTACGACGAGCTGCTGCTGGCCAACGACAGCTGCTACCTCGTGCAGCCCTTCGACCAGGTCTTCGCGCGGATGGACGCCCAGGCCGCGGACTGGTGGGGCCTGCAGGCGACGTACGACGAGTTCACCGACCGAGGCCTGCCGGCGTGCGGGAGGCGGCCCCCTGCCGACTGGAGCGAGCTCCAGGAGCGGCTGCGACAGCTGGACCTGTGGCGCTACTCACGACTTCATCCACGTCGGGTCGTACTTCCTGGCCTACCGCTCCCGCGTGATCGCGGACCCGGAGTTCCGGCGGCGCCTCGACACGGTGGCCACGCAGGCGGACAAGTCGGCGATCATCCTCAAGTACGAGATCGGCCTCTCCCGCTGCTCGTGCTCGGCGGGCTACCGGCTGGCCACGTTCGTCGACGGGATGCTGCCCTACCACCCGGTCTACCGCGACTCGGCGTTCGACCTGCTGGACGACGGCTTCCCCCTGCTCAAGCGCCAGTTCCTCTGCGAGAACCCGTTCGCCGCGCCCGACCTCGCACCGGTGGAAGCGAGCGCGTGCGGGCAGCGGTCCCGGACGCCGACGTGGACACGATGGAGCGCAACCTGCTGCGGGTCTCCCCGCCGTGGAGCTCGAGCGCAGCTTCGCGGTCCGCAGCCGCCCGGACGGGCCGTGAACACCGACGGGCCGCACGTCCCGGCCACCCCGGAGGAGTTCGAGGAGGAGGACGCCTGGACCCCCAAGCACGACCACTGGTGGGCCTTCGCGGTCGACCCGCTCACGCATCGCCTCGAGGGCAGCGCCCGAGCGGTCTTCGAGGCCGTCCGGCGGGACCCATCGATCCGCAAGATCGTGCTGACCGACGGCGAGCGGCAGGACCTCCGGGGTTTCAACGTGCTGGTCGTGCCCGTGGACGGCCCGTCGGCGCCGTACTACCTGATGCGGTGCGGCAACGTCTTCGTCGTCGACTCTCCCCGGACGGACGTCCCCACCCGCTGTCGGCGCAGCGCCACCACTTCCTGAACGTGCGCCGCGGCACCTCGCTGGAGGCGTTCGGCCTGGCGGCCCCGGTGCCCGACACACCCGAGGGGCAGCACCTCCGCGAGGTGCTCGGCCACGACAACGCCATCACCTACGCCGTCGTCGCGTCGGCCTGGCGGGACCGCCACGCGGTGCGGGCGCCGTTCGACCCCGTGCCCGACGAGAGGATCTGGGTGACCGGGCCGCCCCGGACCGACCTCGCTGCTGGCGGAGTCCTCGGCGCTTCCGGACGACCTGCGCGAGCAGGGCGACCGGCTGCGGAGCGAGCTCGCCGGGCGCAGGCTCGTGCTCTGCTCCCGGCCGCACGCCCAGGCGGGGCTGAGGCACTGCCACGCTTCGCACCCGACGACCAGCAGTGGCTGTCTGCGTGGCTGCGGCGAGAGGGTGCCGTGCTCGGGGTGCGCCCGCCCGGAGGAGCTCCTACGTCGAGCACCTGGCCGCCGTCCGGCCGCTCGACCTGTCGGCCCGTCGCTACCCCGACGTCGAGGTGGTGCTGCGGGAGACGGCCCTGCTGGTGTCCGACTACACCGAGCGAGCTCGCCGACTTCCCGGTCACCGGCCGGCCCGTCGTCTGCTACGCGCCGGACCTCGACGACGCCCAGCGCTTCCCCGGGCTTGCTGCACGACCTCGCCGAGGTCGTTCCCGGGCCGCTGTGCCGCGACGTGGCCGGCCTGCGCGCGGCACTGGAGCGCGCCTTCCGCGCCGCCCACCGATCGAGGAGCGGATCGAGTACGAGCGCCGTCGCCGTTTGCTGCACCGGCACATGGACGGCCGGAACGTCGACCGCCTGGTCCGCGCCGTGAGGCGGGGCCGCTGAAGGGGCGGCCTCAGGCGTCGACGTACTGGCGGCGGACCGTCTCCACCACGCGCCAACCGGAGAGGTCGTCGGTGTGCGCGAAGGCCAGGTCGACCGCCCGCTGGTAGGCGACGCGGTGCTCGGCGTCCACGGCGTCGAACACGGCGTCCAGGGCGGCGCACCAGCTCGTCGAACGAGCGGCACACCGGACCTGGCAGGATCTCGTGCGGCGGAAGGTGACCCCCGAGGCCGCCGCGGACCTGCTCACCAGCTTCGGCGTCGTCGGGGGCCAGGTGCAGCAGCGGCCGGCCGGTGAGCAGGAAGTCGACGCGTCTCGTCGGCGTCGTCGGTGACCACGGCGTCGGCCACCCGGAGCACCACCGAGGAGTCGGGCAGCCGGCGCGGCGACAGCCCCAGCGCCCCGATCGGCATCAACAGGTGGCTCAGGCTGCCGACCCGGTCGACCGCCCCCTCGCGCACGCCGAGGACGGCGTCGTGGCGACGGCACCAGGCCTCCAGCCAGTCACGCTCGGGCGGGCGTCAGCACCCACGGGGGCCGACCCGGCCGCGGCCACAGCACCACCAGCCGTCGCCCGGCCAGCCGGTCACGCAGCGCCTGCTCGGCGTCACGCAGGTCGCCGGGCAGTGCCTCGAACGAGCCGACGACCAGGTCGTGCCGGGGCAGACCGGTGAGCCACATCTGGTGCAGGTTCAGCGGGGTCGACGCCGACTTGGCCAGCGCGTCGGCGCGGCTGGCCACGACCATCGCGTGCAGGCGGCGGTAGTCGGCCGCGAGGTCCTGGAAGGCGCGCTGAGCCGCGGCGCATCCGCTGCAGCGGGGCCGGGCCCGATGGGGAGGCCGCTGCCGAGGTGGACGAAGTGGTGCCGGGTCCGCGGCAGCGGCAGGTCGAGGGCCTGCGGGGGGTGCGCGGTCGACGCAGGATCTCGCGGCAGCGGGCGAGCTCGGCCTGCGCCTCCGCGGGTCGCCAGCGGCAGCACCATCGACGTTCTCGCCGTCGAGGTCGACGCGGCGCGAGCGGGTGAGCACGACCTTGCGGATCGACGGGTCCTCGCGCACCACCTCGAACACCGCACGGGCGCTGGGGTCGAGCCGATGGGTGTCGGGCGCCACCGGGAACGCCCACCAGTGCGCGATGCTTGGGCAGCTCCTCGTCGACGCCACCGGAAGCCGGGAACCCTGCCACGGCTGGACGGGGCGGAGCCTTCCGGCCGGTCTCCTCGTCGACGCGTGGTGAGCAGCGCACGACGCATCCGGTCGTCGGGTGAGACCCGGTCGATGCTCGCCCGGATCAGGTCGAGCGGCGCGTCCGGCGCGGCCGCGAGCAGCCACTCCGGCCAGGCGCCGAAGCCCGGCACGTCGCGCGGGTTCTCGGCGAGGAAGTTGCGCTTCACCAGCGGGAAGCCGCTGGCGATGTGAGTCGAAGGTGCGCCGCGAGTACAGCGGGTGGAACGGGTAGAGCGCCTCGGCCCAGGTGTCGAAGTCGTAGCCGGAGTCCATCAGGTAGCGGCCGATGCCGACCTCGTACTTGTCCACGACGAGCTGCTTCTTGCGCTGGCCGGAGACGTGGTCGAGCCGGAAGCGGAAGCCGGGGTCGTCGAGGACGGGGCGGCGCAGCACCATGAAGTAGGAGCTCAGGTGCAGGTAGAGCACGTCGGACCAGCGCCGGGGGCCGAGCAGCTCGCGCCGGGCCTACGTCGAGCGGCATCGAGACGTCGTCGCCGACGTCGTCCTCGTTGAACTCCATCGACGTGGCCTGCAGGCTCCACCAGTCGCAGGCGCGAGCGTCCATCTCGCGCGAAGACCTCGTCGAGGGGGCGCACCAGGAAGCAGCTGTCGTTGGCGAGGACGACCTCGTCGTAGCCGTCGAGCCGGTCCCAGCCCACGAGGTCGCGGGCCAGCAGCGACCAGGAGCCGAAGTCGTACGCCGCGTGCGGGATGCTCCAGGCCCCCGGCGGCGATGCCCGTCGAGCTTGTCCAGCTCGCCGGGCTCGAGCACGCCGTCGGCGAGGTAGAAGACGTCGGCGTGACCGGGCCAGCTCGCGCAGGTAGTGCACGACGTAGTCGTCGATGATCCCGTCGCGGTCGTAGCCGGCGAACAGGCAGGCCCGGCGCGGCACGTTGCCCTCGGCGTATCGGGTCGGCGTGCGCTCGGCCGGCGGGCCCGGGCACGGGCTCGAGCCCCTCGCGGCGCCCGACGAGCAGGTAGTGCAGCAGCGGGTTGACCTCCTCGGCCGTCGGGTCGAGGTAGCTGCACGTGTACCACCACAGGTCGAAGTCGAGGCTGGGCGCGCGCAGGTCACGCCAGCCCTCGTCGACGAAGTGCGAGGAGCGGGTCGACCTGGCGGGCGGTCGAGCGGCTGGCGAGCCTGTTGGCCTCGACGTACCCGTCCTCGTCGAAGAGCGCCGCTCGCCCGGACGACGGCCATCGCGCAGCGCAGCTCGGCGTCACGGTCGGGACGTCTGTTGGTGCGGGGCTCCGGGAACCCCTCGACGAGGACCCGCTCGACCAGCCGGCGGGCGCGGGCCGGGTCGTCGCGGTCGACCCGCTGCCAGCGCTGGACGAACGGCAGCCACCCGGCCAGGAAGTCCGCGCAGCGACGCCGTCCGGTCTCGAGGTCCGGCGTCATCGGGTCCGGGGTGGGTAGCGTGTCGGCCCGTCGGCCCTCCTCGCTGAGCAGGAAGTGCACGAGCGGGTTGACCCCCTCGGCCAGGACCTCGGGATGGGCGTCGAGGTAGCGCGCCGCGTCGAAGTCGGGGCCCGGCGCCCGGATCGGCCGGGTGGGGTAGCGCAGGAAGTGCAGGGCCGGCTCCTCGCCGGAGCGGACCACGTCGTGGTAGTTGCGCAGGTACCAGGCGGCGTCGAACAACGGCGAGGAGCGGATCAGCTCGACCTGCCGGCGTTCGTCGGCGGTGGGCGGGGCGTAGCGCCTGGCGAAGAGACTCTGCTTGCGCCCGTGGCGGGTGCCGTCGATGCGCAGCCGGTCGGCGAGTGCCTGCGAGAGCACGACGTGCGGAGTTCTCGGCCTCCTTGCGGGCGTTGCGCAGCTTGGCCAGCCGGGTGTCCAGGCGTTCCTCCGCCTTGCGGAGGGTGGCGAGCTCGTCGCGGAGGCAGCGCGACCTCTGCTCGCAGCCGGGTCAGCTCCCCCGTGTCGCTGTCGTCGCCCTGCACGCGGGCGACCTTATCGCAGCGTTTTCGGCTCCTCGGACATCGCAGTCTTCATGGCGGCGGACGGGTAGACGGTGCCGACGCGCACGCCGTGCGAGCCACTCGGTGAGCCGCTCGGCCTCGGCAGTCAGGGCCTTGACGGCCGGGCTCGGCACCTTCTCGACGAGGCGGACGTCGACCACACCTTCGGCGTCCTGCACCCAGCAGCCGACGACGCGACCGTCGACCCACACGGTGGTGCCGGCGTTGCCGTTGGAGTCGAAGAGGAAGGGCACGTGGCCCGGGTCGAGGTAGAACGCGCGGGACTTCCAGCCCATCACGGTGGGGTCGAGCACGGGCAGCAGGGCGACCCATGGCTCGTCGTGCGTCACCTCGTCGACGTCGTCGGGCAGCAGCCAGCCCGTCTGGTCGCTGGCCTGGCCCCCCGAGGTCTCGTCGAGCGACACCTCGACGGCGCCGACGTCGGCGAGGGCCTGCTTGACGATGCCGACGGTCGCGCCCAGCCACCACTGGACGTCGGCGGCGGTGCCGGGGCCGAAGGTCCACAGCCAGCGGCGCACCAGCTCGGCCCAGCCCTCCGCGGCCTTCATCGGCTCCGGTACGTCGCCCACCATGACCCAGCCAGGCCGCCATGGAGGTCCACTGCGGCCGGGAGATCCGCCAGTGTCCGCCGTTGCGGCCGCGGGTGATCAGGCCCTCGACGCCCAGCTGGCTGAGCACGCGCGGCGACATCGCGACGTTGGCGCCGTAGGCCTTGCCGACGGCGATGTCGATGCGACCCTCGAGCTCGGGCAGCTCCTCGCGCAGCGCCTTGGCGGACAGCTCGCTGCCGTCGGCCAGCCGGTCCAGGACCGCTGCGCACGCCCGGTCGACCCACGCCGCGCCGTCTGCGGCGAGGCCGCCCCGCTCGACGTCCTTGGCCAGCCGGGGCCGGAGCTGGGCCGCGACTCGCGCCGAGCTGCTCCCCCAGGCCGCCGGCAGCAGGTCGCGCGGGAACACGAAGACCGTGCGGCGCATGGCCAGCTGCTTGACCAGGGACCGGCGCTCGTAGAGCTCGCGGTCGACGTCGGCGACGGTGAGACCGTCGACGCGGGCGTGCAGCGAGAGGTAGACGGTGGCCGGCTCCGTGGCGTGGAGCACCGTCATGGCTCTCGTGGCCGCCACCGCGTCGGGGAGCCGCGAGCCGGGCGCAATCCCGTGACGCTGGGCGATGCGAGCCCGTCGTTCGTCGTCGCTCACGTGTCGCACAGGTCCCGGAGCCGCCATGCCCGCCATCCTGCCGGAGACCTCCGACACCGAGATCACGCTGGTGGTGGTTTCGAGGCTCGGGCCTGGCGGCCCGGCTACCGTGGCGGGATGAGGGCGGTCGCGGTGGTGCTCGCCGGCACCCTTCTGATCGCCGGGTGCTCGACCTCTCAGGAGAGCAGCCCCGCGCCCGAGCCGACCTCGCCACCTTCCCCGTCCTCCCCCACCGCCGAACCCACGCCGTCGGTGACCGAGCCTCCCGATCCCCCGACCAGCGAGCCGCTCGTCATCGCCGTGCACGTACGTCGGCCGCCCGCCGACCTGAGCCGGCGCCAGGCCGGGCTGCTGCTCGACGGCGGCATCACCCGGTGGTCGCAGCTCGGGCTGCCGGGAGGGCGGCTCACCGTGACCCGGAAGGCGTCGGCCCTGCGCAGCCTCGGGCCCGACACGGTCGCGATCGTCCCGGCGAGCAAGGTGGGCCCCGGCGTGCGGGTGCTCTCCGTCAACGGCCGCAACCCGCTGCGCGACCCCGACGGACTACCCCATCCGGGCCGCGGGTCCCGCGCCCGGACGGGTCACCACGCTCACCGTCGTCGGCGACATCATGCTCGGCCGCCGGGTCGGCGAGCGGGCCGCGGCCGAGGGCGACCCGTCGTACCCGCTCCGGCCGATGCAGCGGCGCCTGCGCTCGGCCGACATCACCGTCGGAAACCTCGAGAGCACGCTTGCCACGCGGGGCCGCCGACGCAGGGCGGCGACTCGTTCGCCGCCGACCCGGCGGTGCGGCAAGGGGCTGCGTGCCGCCGGCTTCGACGCGGTCGGACCTGGCCAACAACCACGCGGGCGACTTCGGCGACGCGTCGCTGGTCGGAACCGTCGACCTGCTCGGACGAGCGGGCTGCGGCCGTTCGGCGCCGGCGCCGACCTGGCGCGAGCCCGCGACGCCGGCCGTCGTGCACCGTCACGGCGTCCGGTTCGGCTTCATCGGCTTCAACGCGATCGGCGAGACCCCCGAGGCCGGTCCTGGCCGGCCGGGCGCCGAGCTCGGTCAGCATGCCGCCACGCACCGGCCCGCTCGACCGCGCCGAGCTGGACCGGGTCCTCGGCGACGTGCGCCGCTCTGGCCGACCGCGTCGACGTGGTGACCGTGCTGCCGCACTGGGGCACCCAGTACACCGAGCGACCCGAGCCGATCCAGGAGTACGTCGCCCGGCAGCTCGTGCGCGCCGGCGCCGACCTCGTCGTGGGCGGGCACCCGCACTGGGTGCAGGGCGCGTCGCTGGTCGGCGAGGGCCTCGTCGTGCACTCGCTCGGCAACTTCACCTTCGACATGACCGAGCCCGAGAAGAACGAGGGACTGGTGCTCGAGGCGACGTTCTGGGACGACGAGCTCAAGGCCGTCGACTTCGTGCCCTACCGGATCGGCGCCGACCACGCGCCCCGCGTGGTGCCGTACGCCGCGGCGGAGCGGATGTTCGCGAACTTCTGGCGCTTCAGCGGGCTCGGGAGATGAAGTCCCAGACCACGCGACCGACCCGGTGCAGCTGCGCGGGGACGACGACGGACGGGACGTCGGCGGCCGAGTGGTAGCCGGCGTACGGCGTGCTGCCGAGCCGCGCGGCCGGCAGCCCGGCGTCCGCGAACGACTCGTGGTCGCTGGCCGTGTTCAGCTCGACGGAGGTGCCGATGCCGAGCCGGTCGGCCGACCGGCGCAGGGCGGCCCTGACCGCGATCGGGGTGCCGGGCACCGACGCGATGGGCACGACACTGGCCGACGCCGACCCGGTCCATCGACACCATCGCGCGCAGGTTGCGGCGCTCGGCGGGCGACATCTGCGCGACGTAGTGGAGCGAGCCGAAGTGGTGCAGGTCGCCGGGGCCGCGAGGCTCCTCGCCGCCGAACGCGACGAAGACGACCGGCAGCCGGCGGGGCAGGATCGTGGCTCGCCGGGCGGTCTCGAGCAGCACCGAGACGCCGGAGGCGTTGTCCTCGGCGCCCGGCGCGACGGCGACGGTGTCGAGGTGTGCGCCGACCAGCAGGTACGGCGCGCCCGGGTCGAAGCCCTTCGGCCGCGCGACGACGTTGGCCGACGTACCAGCCCCGACCGGGACGCCCCACGAGTCGCCCGCGGGCACCGGGAAGGTCTGGGTCGTCACGTCGTAGTCGAGGTCGCGCAGACGTCGAGCGACCCAGCGGGCGGCCTCGCGGAAGCGCGGTCCCGTGGCCAGGCGGGGGCCGATGTCGACGGCGAGGTGACGGACGTCGTCCATGGCGCGTTCGGGCGAGAAGTTCGGCACGCGGACCGGAACCGGCCTCGCACTGGCCGTCGGCGAGACGGTCGGTGGCGCCGTGGGCACGACCGACCTGGTGGTCCGCGTCGTCGGGGCACCGGGGTCGGCCAGCGGCGCGGAGGACGACGACGTGCACCCGCTCGTGAGCAGCGCTCCGGCCGCGACGCGCGACGGCGTACCGCCTCATGCCCTGACGGTAGCCAGCCGCCGGTGACAATGGCGGCATGAGCCGGCGCACCCACGGGCTGGTCGCGCTGCTCGCGACCGGTGTCCTCGTGACGCTGCTGCTCGCCTGGTGGGCGCCGGCCCACGGCCCCGGCGGACCGACGGCGAGCCCGAGCCCGGTGACCTCCGGAGCCGACCAGCAGCACCCCGCCATCCGCTCCGGCCATCCACCCGGCCGCCCACCGGGCCGCCGCCGGTCGTCGTACCGGGGGCGACGATCGAGCCGTGCCGGCGGGTCGGCGAGCCGGTCCCGCTCACCGTGGTCACCTTCAACATCCACAGCGGGATCGGCCGAGCCGGGTTCCAGCTCGACCAGATCGCCGGGGAGATCGCGGCCGCGGAGCCCGACGTCGTGCTCCTGCAGGAGGTCGACCAGAACCGCCTGCGCAGCCGCTTCGTGGACGAGGCGGCGTACCTCGCGGCGCTGCTCGGGATGGAGCCCGTCTTCGCCTCGAACGTCCAGCGCAACGGCTTGCGGCCGGGCGACCCCGTCAGCGACTACGGCACCGCCGTGCTGACGCGGTTGAAGGTCGAGAGCTGGACGCACACCGGGCTCCCCAACCAACCCGGCCGCCAGCCGCGGGGTCTCCAGCACCTGGTGCTACGGCTGAAGGGCCGGGACATCAGCATCTACAACGCCCACCTCGACCACACCACCCCGAGGCTGCGGCAGGAGCAGATGCGGCTGGCCCGCGACATCGTCGGCGTCGACGGCGACCCCGTCATCTTCGGTGGCGACTTCAACGCCTCGCCAGGCTCGGCGACGCTGGGCCTCGCGCTCGACCCGGCCCACACCGACCTGGTCGACCCGTGGCCGCTGGTGGGCGACGGTGACGGGCTGACCGTCCCCAACAACGCCCCGCGCAGCCGGATCGACTTCCTCCTGGCCGACGACAGCTGGCGTCCCCACCGTGATGGCGACGTGGCAGTCGGCCGTCTCCGATCACCGCGGTGTGGTCGGCCGGTTCCTGCTGCGCTCCCCGCGCGTCTGCCGCTGAGCCCGCGACGGCACCGATCCTGACGAGGTCGTCGGTCAAGGCACTGGTGCGGTCGAGGTGCGCGGTCACCAGACGTGAGACGAGCCGTTCCCACCAGTCCGGGCAGCGGGTCACCTCGAACGTCTGGACGATCCTGGTGCCCGCGGCCACCGGCTCGAGGACGATGCTCCAGTCGGTGCTGTCGACGAACCGCCACGTGGGGATGGTCCTCCACGTGATCGCGCGGGGCGGGTCGATGCTCACCACCTCGCAGGTCCGGCTCCATCGCCAGGGACCCGACCGGTTGCGGCCGCGGAACCGGACGCCCGGCGCCGCCGACGTCGCACCGCCGAGCCAGGAGACCTCGTGGCACTCGTGGCTCCACTCGCCCGTGCGCGTGACGTCGGAGACGACTCGCCACACGGCGTCGACCGGCTCTTCGACGGTCACGTCGGCGCGACCGGTGCGGGGCACGTGCCGGCGGGTCATCTGGCACGCGCCTGACGCGGGACGAGCTTGTCGATGACCTCGGCCAGCCACGCTTCGTACTCGTCGGGCGTCCATCCGCCCAGTTCGGTCAGCAGCCAGTAGGTCTCGACGTCCGTCACCGCCCACAGGCCGTCGCGCTCCCGGTCTGGCACCGGCCGGCCGGCCACCAGTACGGCGGCCTCCTGCACGTCCGTGCGCCGTCGCAGCTCGCCCTCGCGGTAGCGGCGGGCCGCCTCGGGATCGGAGGCCGCAGCCTCCCGCAGGGCCCTGATCATCCCCCGTTGCGCTGGTGGATCTCCGTGACCAGGTGCGCCGCCGCTCGTGCGCGGGCGGCGCGACCACCGCGTCCCAGCGAGACGAACTCCTGGCGCTCGGCGAGTGCGACCGGCTCGGCGTCTCCGACCACGCCGACGTCGATGGCGGCCATCAACAGCTCGGTCTTCGACCCGAAGTTGGCGTAGACGGTCTCGACGGACACCCCCGCCTCCTGGCGATGTCGCGCATGCCGGTGGCGGCCCAACCCCGGTCGGCGAAAAGCAGCAGCGCCGCATCAGCACCTCGGTCCGGGTCCTGACGGCTTGCAGCTGCCGCCGCGAGGACCGGTAGGCGCGTCGAGGCCGCTCCTGCTGGCTGTCGTTCACGACGTCTCCGCCAGCTGCGCCTGCGGGTCACGTTCCCAGCGGACCCGGGCGGCCCGCCTGTACCGCCCGGCGAAGCCGCGCAGGATCACCGCCCGCATCAACCACGGCACGGTGTGCACCACCACGTCATACCCCTCCGCGTCGATCCCGTCGAGCACCCAGTGAGCCTCCATCCCCAGCTGGGACAGGGACTTGGGCTTGATGCTGTAGGTCTGCTCGACCTCGTGCCACTCGGCGTTGGTGATGCTCGCCTCGACCACGGGCATCGCGTCGCTGACCTCGCGGTCCAGGTGTGGGAAGAGCACGGCCGCCAAGGCGTCGATCCCCTCGGCCAGCGCCACCCGGCCTCGTCGCCGACCGTGGCGGCGTACCGGTGCCCCGCAGCGTTGAGTGCGGTGGCGAGCGGGTCGATTCGTTCGTGGTCTGCCTCGAGCGAGTCCAGCAGAGGACCGGCCGCTGGGTTCCTGTCCCGCACCAGCGGCCACAGGCCGCGGTCCTCGCTCTCGTGGTGTGCGTGCAGGAACTCCATCAACCACACCACGTGCTCGCCGAGCGCCCGCCGTTGCGCGCCGAGCGGGAACGGCTCGGTCGTCACCGCTCCTCGCACCCGCTCGAGGTCTCGCCGCAGTGCCGTGTGCACGATGCCCATCATCCGGGTGTCCGCAGCTTCCGGATCTCTCGCCATGTCTGCCTCCCTCGACACCACGTTAGAACAACTCATTATTCAATACAAGAGCATTCCAGTGACCAACCTGGGCCACTTCCGGCTCGACCCAGCGCTCGGGGATCCGGCGACTCCCTGAGAACATCGCCGGGTGCCCACCCGCCGTACTGTCCTGGTGCTGGTCGGGCTGGTGCTCCTCTCCCTCAACCTCCGTCCAGCCGCCGTCAGCGTGGGGCCGGTGCTGGCCGAGGTACGCGCCGGTCTCGGCATGGGCGCGGCCTCTGCGGGGCTGCTGACGAGCCTGCCGGTGCTGGCGTTCGCGGTCTTCGGCGCACTGGCGCCCGCCCTGGCCAGCCGGATCGGCCTGCACCGCGTGACCCTCCTCGCGCTGGTCTGCGTGATCGCCGGTCTCGGCACGCGCGTGCTCGTCGACCACGAGGCGTCGTTCCTCGCGCTGTCGATGCTGGCCCTGGCGGGGATGGCCGTCGCCAACGTGGTGCTGCCGTCCCTGGTCAAGCTGCACTTCCCCGACCGCGTCGGGCTGGTCACGGCCATCTACACCACAGCGCTCTCCATCGGCCTGACCGCGGCGCTGTGGCTCACCGTGCCGATCTCCGACGCCTTCGGCGACTGGCGCGGCGGGCTGGGTGCCTGGGCGGTCATCGCCGTCGTCGCTGTGGTCCCGTGGACCGGGCTGATCGCCCGCGACCGGCACCTCGACCGGCCGGAGCGGACCATCGGCTACGTCGAGGTGCTCCGGACCAGGCTGGGGCTGGCGATGGCGTTGTTCTTCGGTTTCCAGTCCCTGCAGGCGTACGTGATCTTCGGCTGGTTCGCCTCGATGTGGCGCGATGCCGGGTTCTCGGCCGCGGAAGCCGGCCTGCTGGTCGGCCTGGTCGCCGCGACCGCCATCCCCCTGTCGCTGTGGGCGCCGACCCGGCTGGCCAAGTCAGCAGACCCACGATGGCTGCTGTTCGCGATCCTGGCGTGCTACCTCGTCGGGTACGCCGGGATCCTGGTCGCGCCGCGAACGGGCGCGGTCGCGTGGGCACTGTTGGTCGGCGCCGCGACCACGACCTTCCCACTGGTGCTCACCCTCGTCGGTCTGCGCGCCCGCACCACCGAGGGCACGGCAGCCCTGTCGAGCGTCACCCAGTCGGTCGGCTACCTGATCGCGGCGGCCGGCCCCTTCTCCTTCGGTGCGCTGCACGACGCGACCGGCGGGTGGACCTGGCCGTTGCTCGTGCTGATGGCGCTGGTGCTCCCGCTGTTCGCGCTCGCGGCGTACGTCGCCCGGCCGGTCATGGTGGAGGACCAGCTCAGGCGAACGTCGCCCGGCGTGAGCTGAGCGTCAGCCGGCCGTCAGCTGAGCGGGATCCGCAGCACCTCCCCACCGCCTGCGCAGGTACCGCAGTTGGAGACGTAGGCGTTCGCGCCGCGCACCGCGAGCCCGCCAGGAGTGATGAGCCCATCGGACATCACGATCGTCTGGTCACCGTTCGGGGCGACCCGGATGAGCGCGCCGGTCGGGTCCCCGGACAGCAGGCCGTTGTGGAAGATCTCCAGCACGTAGAGGTTGCCCGCTCCGTCGAACGCGATGCTGATGATGTTGGTGAACCCCTCGGCGACGACCTCGGTTCCGCTGGGTCCGATCCGGTAGACCTTGGCACCGCCCAGCGGGAAGGGGAACCCGGTCAGCTGCCCGACGTACAAGGCGCCGTCCGGTCCCTGGGCCACGGTGGTGGGCACGAAGTCCATCGAGAACGGCGCGCCACCCGGCCCTGGTACGTCGACGTTGGGGAAGGTCGCGATCACCTCGACCGATCCGTTCTGCTTGATCCGCAACAGGTCATTGGCGCCGGCGTCTGAGACGATCGCCCGGCCCTGGGACACCAGCACGGAGTTGGGGTTGGTGTCCGGCCCGTCCTCGTTGGGGTCGTTGTCGGTCTCGAAGTCCGCCAGGTCGACCACCGTGCTCCACGTGCCCTTCGACGGCTTGGCCAGCACCAGCTGGCCCATCTCGCCCAGGGCCGGGAGCTCTTCGGCGATCGCCGGGTCCGCGCCGAGGCCGACGGTCACATAGACCTTGTCGTTGCCCCGGAAGGCCACGTCGGACGGCCCGATCCCGGCGTCGCCCGAGCCCTCGGCGCCGAACGACGGCAGCCCGGTCAGCACGCGCTCCTGGCCATGCCGGCCGATCCGCGTGACGGAACCGGTCATCCCGAAGCAGGACGGCCCTTCGGGACCCGCGAAGCAGGGACCCGAGCCGCCGGTGCCGGCCTCGGCGACGTACAGCGACCCGTCCGGCGCGAAGGCCAGCCCGCGAGGGTTGTTCAACCCGGAGGCGACGACCTCGGGTACCGCTGCTGCCGGCTCGTGCTTCCCGACGGGAGCCCCGGCAGAGGGTGACACCCCTGCTGCTAGCAGTGCGCCCGCGCCGAGAACGGCGAGAAGGCGGGTCAGGGAAGTGCTGCGCATGGGCGATCGCCTCCGGTTCGACATGGACCGAGCTCGGTCCGTGATGGACACCGCATCCGATGCTGGACCGAGTCGGCTTCTCTGGCAAGGGTCGGAGTCAGGCCGTCAGCCGGTCCCGCAACCGCTCCAGCTGCTCCTCGGTCAGCCCACCGCTGAGGAGATACTCCGCCACGCTGCCGTGCTGGTCCTCGAGGTGGTCGAGAACGGCGAGCATGTTGGCCGCCGGCGTGGACTGGTACTCGCGGAACTGCTCGCGCGCCGCGTCGTCCTCGATCTTGGCGAGATGCGTACGCATCAGCGGCTCCAGGCGCTCCTCGGTGAGCGCATAGTCGGCGGCCACGACCTCCTTGTCGGCACCGGCAACGGTGAGAACCAGGGCCGTCACGAGTCCGGTGCGGTCCTTGCCGCCGGCGCAATGGACGACGACCGCACCAGGTGGCGCGTCCGCGATCGCCGCGACCGCCGCCGCGAACAGCTCGGGCCGGGCGTCGACCATGTCGAGATAGAGGTCGACCATCGGCCCGGTATGACGCTTGATGTCGGCGGGGTCCTCGACGGGGAGGTTCACGTACGTCGCCTCGTCGGCGAACGGATGCGGGTCGGGCGACTCTCCTGGACGCCGCAGGTCGAGGACGCGCGAGACCCCTGCCTCCCGCATCGCCTCCACCCCGCCCTCGTCGAGCCGGGTCAGCGACTCCGAACGGATCAGGGCGCCTTCGCGCACCCGGCCATCCTGGAGAGGCAGGCCACCGAGGTCACGCGCGTTGACCATGCCCGGCCAGTCGAGGTGCAAGGGCTGGTATCCCGAAGAGCTCACGGCCTCGACCCTACGGATGCTCCGTGACGGGCTAGAAGACACCTCCCGCGCCACGGGCAACCGTTCCGGCGTCGTGGTTCTCCTTGCCACATCGCAGACATCGCAGGAAGGTCCTGAGACCTCCCCGTCGGTCGACGGCGGATAGGCGACCTTCGCCCACTTGTGGCCGGCCAGCTTGCAGATGGTGAACCGCTTCAGGTTGTTCATGACAGTCGACGACCTCCTCGACCCAGGCCTCGTGGTGTTCCTGTGCCCCCTGGTCCGATCGTAGGCCGACCCACCCGTGAAAGCATGCGCGTGTGTTGGTCGGAACCTTGTTGGCCGAGAGCCTGAAGGTCGGGGCGCTGCTCGAGGTCGCCGGGTTGACGCTGGTCCGGGTCCAGCGACGCGATGTGTCCGGATCGGCCACGCCTGGCCAGCCTTCCGTGTGGACGATGATCGACTTCGCCGCCCCCGATGAGCTCGCCGACCACCTAGCCGATGCGCTCGCCAGGTCCCTGCTGGCGGAGGGCGGCTGGTACGCAAGCTTCACGGTGGGCGACGAGCACGTCGTGGTGTTCGCCGGTCGGGTCTTCCGGCATCGCTGGGGTGATCGCGTCCGGCGTGCCGCGATCGAGCAGTACGCGCGAGAGGTCGGGGTGCCGGAACATCAGATGGACTGGGGCAACTGAACGTCGCACCGAGGCGCCGTCTGAGCCACCCCAGCCGCGGCTCACCAGGCGACGGGCATCGACTGACGAAGGCCGAGGAGGTTCCCGTTGGCGAGCCGGACGACGGCGAGCCTGGCGCCGGGGACCTCGACGACGCCTGTCTCGGCGCTTCCGTTGGTGATGGGAGCGCTGCCGAGCTCGGCGAGCGAGCCGTCGGCGACCTCACCGAGTCCGGTGGCGCCGGCGTCGACCAGCTCTTGCCGGGTCTTCTCGATGTCGTCGGTGTCGAGGAAGACGAGCGGCTCGTCGACCCAGGGCAGGGACGTCAGCCCGATCTCGAGGTCCGGCGTCTTGAACACCGCGAAGTCGGCTTCACCGGGCGCGGTCTGCTGACCGCTGCTGGAGAAGGCGGGGCCGGCGCCGAACACCGATGTCCACGCGTTCACGCCGGCCTCGAAGTCGCGGGCCGGGAAGACGACGGTGGCGATGGTGGGGGTACCCATGACGAGCTTCCTTTCGGGTGGATCGGTTGCTCCGATTCCATCAGCCATTGCGGCAGGCTTGCTTCCGCATTGCGCGATATCCTGAGGCTTGTGCTGACGACCTCCGCGCGGCTGCTGCGCCTCCTCGCCGAGCTGCAGGTGCCCGGCGACCACACCGGGCCGGCCCTGGCCGCCGAGCTGGGGGTGTCGGCTCGTACGCTGCGCAACGACGTCGCCACGCTCCGCGAGCTGGGCTACCCGGTGGGGGCGTCACCGGGTGTCGCGGGCGGCTACCGACTCGGCTCCGGGAGCCGGCTCCCGCCCCTGCTGCTGGACGACGAGGAGGCGATGGCCGTGACGCTGGGGCTCATCCTGGCCGCGTCCCACGGGCTGTCCGACACAGCGGACTCGTCGATGCGAGCCTTCAGCAAGGTCGTCGCGCTGCTGCCTTCGCGCCTCCGTCCCCGTCTCGAGGCGTTGGCGGGTGCCACGGTGAACGCTCCGCTGGGGAGTCCCTCGGTCGCCACGCACTCGCTGCCCCCGATCGCGGCCGCGATCCACGCACGCGAGCAGCTGAGGTTCACCTACCAGGACGCCTCCGGCAAGGAGACCCACCGAGAGGTCGAGCCGTACCGCCTCGTCCTGCGTGGCGCCCGCTGGTACCTGCTGGGCTGGGATCTCGGGCGAGACGACTGGCGGACCTTTCGCGTCGATCGGCTGCGGGTCAAGGTGCCCAACGGTCGGCGCTTCCGTCCGCGCCCCGACCCCGAGGGTGGCTTCGAGGCCTTCATCGTGCGAGCACTCGAGACCGCGTCGTGGCAGGAGCGCTACCGGGTACGCCTGCTCGCCTCCGCCGACGTGATCCGCCGGCGGGCACCCACCTCGGTCGAGATCGAGCCCGATGGCGACGACGCCTGCGTCGTCACGGTCGGCTCCGACAATCCCGCCATGGTCGCGAAGTACCTGGCCTGGTGGGATGCGCCGTTCGAGGTGCTCGACTCACCCGAGCTGCTCGCGGAGGTGAGGCTTCTGGCCCAGCGGTACGCCGACGCGTCGCGCGCGCCCGCGAAACCGGTGGGGACATCGTGGTCCTTTCCGCGACACTGACCGACGTGGAGGAGGTCGAGGTCGTCGTGGCCCATCACGAGCGCGCGACTCTCCGCGTCGGCGAGGTGTTCCTGAAGATCGACGCTGACCAGACGCGCACCGACGTCGAGGTCGAGGCGATGACGATGGCGCCGATCCCGACTCCGGAGGTCCTGTGGCGGAAGCCGCCCGTGCTCGCGCTCGCCGCTCTCCCGGGGACGGCGCTCGGCCGCCTCGGCGAGCCGTCGACCGCGTCGGCGGCGGCGTGGGCCGCGGCGGGTGCCGCCGTACGGGTGCTGCACGACGCGCCGCTGCCGCCGTGGCCCGGGACGGAGCCTCGACGAGAAGGCATCGAGCCTCGACAGCGAATGCACGTGGCTCCTGGCGAACGACGTCCTTCCTGCTGATCTGGTCACGCGCAACCGCCAGGTTGCCGAGGCTGCGCTCCGACCGTGGACACCGGTGTTCATGCACGGCGACCTGCAGGTCGCCCACGTGTTCGTCGACGGTGACGAGATCACCGGCGTGGTCGACTGGTCCGAGGCGGGTCAAGGCGATGCCATGTACGACCTCGCCAGCCTGACGCTCGGGCACCCGGAGCACCTCAGCGACGTCGTCGCCGGCTACGGCGCCGACGTCGACCTCGACGTGATCCGCGCCTGGTGGTCGCTGCGAAGCCTGACGGCGATCCGCTGGCTGGTCGAGCACGGCTTCGACCCGTCCTCGCCGGGTTGCGAGGTCGACGTACTGAGGTCCCAGTTGTGAGCGTGCACCCGGCCGGCGGCGGGCCGGCGAGCTGCGGCCTATGGCTGAAGAGTGACATCCCGGCGGCCACCACGTCAGTGCTGCAGGCCTTCGGCGTAGACAGCCTCCCTGAACCGGCAGCGGGAGGTGAGGGGCGCGGCTTCGATGCCGGGAGCATCGTGCTCAAGCCGAGGCCGGCGCGGTCTACCAATGGCTTGCCGAGGCGACGACCGATCTGGGAATGGAGCAAGCCCGACTCGCCAAGCCGATCCGCACGCGTGAGGGTGAGTGGATCTGCGACGGATGGTCGGCGACGGAACGGGTCGAGGGCGGCGAACCGGACTACTCCCTCGAATCGACCTGGCTCGAGATTCTGAAGGCAGGTCGGGTCTTCCACCACGCCGTGGCGCACTTGAGCCGTCCGACTTGTTTTGATACGCGGGACGACCCATGGGCGTTGGCCGACCGGGCAGCACTGGGGAGAGCGGGTCATGGCGATCCATCCGGAGCTCTCCGACTTGTGGACGCGGCTTCGTGCGGTGTTCGACTTCTGGGTCCGTCACAGATCGTGCACGGAGACCTGGCTGGCAACGTTCTCCTCAGTCCCGGCAGCGCACCGGCGGTCATCGATGTGTCGCGGTAGTGGCGTCCGACCGCATATGCCGAGGGTGTCGTCATGGCTGATGCGCTGTGTTGGTATGACGCCGCGGGCTCCCTGCTGGAGCAGGCGGTCTTTGAGTCCCAGCGGTGGCCCGAGCGCTGCTGTTCCGCATGACCACCACCAGCGAGCTCGCCAGGTCCGGCCAGCGCGCGGTGGATGTCAGCGGCGAGGCCGCGCGGTACCGGATGGCGGCGGCAGCCATCGGGCTCTCACGCCTGCAATGTCCCGAGTGGCGTCCGCCGAGAACGACTGATAGTCGGTTGCGGCGTCACCGAGAGGTGGGATTGAGTCCCTGTGGTGGCCCGAGCTCTCCATTCCGACGAGATCCCGATCGATGTCGAGCTGGTGCGGGGCCTGGTGAGCCGGGCGATGCCTGCTTACGCTGGCGCGCCGGTTCGACGGTTGGCATCGAGCGGCTCGACGAACGCGTTGTTCCGTCTTGGTGGAGACCTCCTGGTGCGGCTGCCCCGCCAACCCGGGGGATCGGCGACCATCTCGAAGGAGGCCACCTGGCTGCCAGTGCTGGGGCCACTGCTGCCCGTGTCAGTGCCGGATGTGGTTGCCGTGTTCGAACCCGATCGCGGCTACCCGGAGCGCTGGTCGGTGGTCCGCTGGATCGAGGGTGCTCACCCCGAGGTGGTCGGTCCGGACACATCCGTCGACCCACGACGCGAACACCTGGCCAACGACCTCGCGGCCGTCCTGTGCGCCCTGAGCCGTGCGGACGTACCCCCGGTGCGGCCGATGACCCGCACCTGCACGCGTACCGAGGCGAGCCGCTCGCGACGATGGACCTGGACACGCAAGAGAACATCGAGCGTTGCCGGACCTTGGAGGACTTCGAGTTCGACCTCGATGCCGCCGAGCAGATATGGGCCGATGCCATGAGGCTGCCCGGAGCCGCAGACCGTACGGCGCCGCGCTGGTACCACGGCGATCTCGCAGCCGAGAACCTGTTGGTGCGTGACGGGGCCCTGACCGCGGTCCTGGACTTCGGGGGCCTGTCCGTGGGCGACCCGACCGTGGACCTTGTCGTGGCCTGGGAAGTCCTCGATCCCCCGGCCAGGGAACTGTTCCGAAGGCAGGTCGGCGTTGACGACGCGACCTGGCTGCGCGGCCGGGCGTGGGCGCTCTCCATCACTCTCATGATCTGGTACTACTGGACGACCATGCCGGAGAGACGAGCCAGGTGCATGGCCGTGGGTCGCAACGTCCTGGCCGACGCGGGCTATCCGGTGTGAGGTTCGCGGCTTGAGCCCCTCGAGTCCGGCTTGGACCGTCGGGCACGTCGTGCCTCCCGTCGCCTATGCCGACACCGCATAACGCTGTCCGGACGGCAACGTCAACGAATCAAGGGCGTGCTACTCGCAGGCGGCAGCCGCGGCGGATCGCCGCTTCGAGCGCGGCGAAATCGAGGTGCGAGATCGCCTTGTTACCGCCCGTGGGTCCAGCCATCACACCGTGGGCATTGATGAGAGTGCTGGTATCCCCCCGGCATCGGCCAGGATCTCGGCCCCGGCCGGGCAGACGCCTCCGAAGCGGCGATCACACCGAGGACACGAAGCCCTTCGACCCGCGCGCCCTGCGTCCCCGTTCGGGTTCGGGTCGCTGAAGTACGAGAAGTGCCCACTCGCCGCGGTGGCGGTGAGCACGACGGTCGCCGCGGCTCCGACGGCGATGGTGGACAGGTGACGGACAAGCATGAGCAACCCCCTCGTGGTCGGACAGGTCCTCACCTTCCGGCTCGTCCGCCAGGCCGTGAATACCCAGATTCGGTGTTGACGCAGACCACCAGCAAATCCAGAAGCACGGCGTCAAGCGCTCATGGAGCAGCGCTATCTCGAGCCGGTGGCTCGCCTGGCTGACATCGTCTTCGACTGGAGAGGCCAGCTTCTCTGGCGCGCTGGTGGGCATCGACGCTCGACGGATACCGCGTCGCACCGTATGACTCTGCAGAGTTGGAGAGACTGCGCGACATGGGCGTCTTCGATCCTGAGGACGATCCGATGGTCCTGGTGGAGCCGGCGCTGGGTGAAGGGCACCGCTACTTGTTCCAGCGAGTTCCTGAGCCGAAGCGGCACAAGAACCGACTGCACCTGGATCTGCGTTGCGACGATCTCGAGGCCGAGGTCGCCCGGCTCGTCGACCGCGGGGCCGTGGAGCTGTACCGGATCGACACCAACGTGACGATGGCCGACCCCGAGGGCAACGAGTTCTGCATCACCAGTGCGGTGTGACTCGCACGTCCGATCATCGGCATGACCGCGCAGCGCCGGCTGCCCCGCACTCCCTACCGCGGGCGTGCCGGTGGGACGTCGATGGTGCGGCCGGTGGGGGTGGTCCACCGGTAGCCGCCGTTGGGCAGGCGACCGTAGTGCCATCGGCCGTGGGTCTTGGCACGGTGGTGTCCGCGGCAGAGTGGGGCGAGGTTGTCGGGATGGGTCTGGCCGGGTGGTCCGCCGTCGTCGGGTGGGACGTAGGCCACGATGTGGTCGAGGTCGCACTTGCGGGAAGGTTCTTGCACCCGGGAAAGACGCAGTAGGGGTCGCGGAGCCTGCAGAACATCACCATGGCCGGGGTGGGGTCGTGGCCGTCGACCGGGGTGATGGTCTCGGGGTGGTTGAGGTCGAGGTAGGGCTGGACCTTGAGCTGGGCTTGGTCGCCGAGCCAGTCGGTCAGCCACTGCTTGATGAGGTCGGTGGTCGCGGTGCCCCAGCGTTCGTCGTAGACGGGTCCGGTGATGCCGTGGACGGCGAGGTCGGCCAGGGTGGCCAGGTCCAGGTGCAGGTGCAGGGTCGCTGAGCCGCCACCGGGCTTGCGGCCCGGTGCCTGGGCGCGGTGCAGCAGGTCGAGGGCGGCCTGGGGGTCGGCCAGGATGCCGACCGCACGGGCGCGGCGGATGTCGAGGTCGTCGGTGTCGCCCAGGTCCTTGAGGGCTTGAGCCACTGCGGCGACGGCCTGGTCGAAGTCTTCGGCGTCGGCGGTGTCGAGGTCCATGATGACCTCGCTGGTGGCCGGGTTGGCGCCGGGACGGACCTCGACCCGGCGGGCGGCCAGGGCGTTCTCCTCCTCGGCGACGGCGCGGTCGGGGTCCTCATACAGCCGCTGCTCATCGATGATCCGCTTGGCCAGCCGGCGGGTCAGCTTGCCCGGTCGCCGCGGGCCAGCATCATGTCGGCCGCGTTGGCGGTGTAGGCGTCCAGGTCGTGGGTCTGCTCGGCGATGTAGCGCGCCAACCGCACCGGCAGCTCCAGGGCGAGCACCAGTCGCCAGACCCGCGGCAGCCGGCAGCGCAGCTCCAGGGCGTCGCCCATCAGCTCCTTGGCCGTCTCGGTCGACCAGCCCAGCACCGCCGCGAGCTCGGCGGGCGCGAACTCGGCCACCAGAGGCGCGCCCTCACCGGCCAACGGGGTCAACGCCTCACCGAAGAGAAGGTCCTCACCGAACCCGGCGTAGTCGGTGGCCACGGTCGCCGGATGGATGACCGCCCACTCCGCCGCCGCGGCCAGCAGGTCGACCTCGGCCTGCCGTCGCGCCGCCACCGCATCCTTCGCCGCATCCAAGACCCGGCTTCGCGGGTCGAGCGGCGTGGTGGTCATGCGTCAAATCCAAGCAGCGACCACCGACAGCAACCCGCTCAGAACCCGTTATGCACAAGGGGATCCGAGAAATCATTGAGGTGGTGTTGCGGGGTCTCGAGACGGTCGGTTCAGAGGACGCTGAGCGGCAGCAGCCGCTTGCCGGTGGGGCCGATCTGGATCTCGGTGTCCATCTCCGGGCAGACGCCGCAGTCGTAGCAAGGGGTCCAGCGGCAGTCGTCGACCTCGGCCGAGTCGGGGTCGAGGGCGTCCTCCCAGTCGGCCCACAGCCAGTCCTTGTCGAGGCCGGAGTCGAGGTGGTCCCAGGGCAGCACCTCGTCGTAGTCGCGCTCGCGGACGGTGTACCAGTCGAGGTCGACGCCGGTGCCGGCCAGCGCCTTCTCGCTCGCGGCGACCCAGCGGTCGTAGGAGAAGTGCTCGCTCCAGCCGTCGAACCGGCCGCCGTCGCGCCAGACCTCCTCGATCACGCGGCCGACGCGGCGGTCGCCGCGCGAGAGCAGCCCTTCGATGGTGCCGGGCTTGCCGTCGTGGTAGCGGAAGCCGATGGCGCGGCCGTAGCGCTTGTCGGCGCGGACCTTGTCGCGCAGCTTGCGCAGCCGCTCGTCGGTGGTCTCGTGGTCGAGCTGCGCGGCCCACTGGAACGGCGTGTGCGGCTTGGGCACGAAGCCGCCGATCGACACGGTGCAGCGGATGTCGTTGCGGCCGGACACCTCGCGGCCCTTGGCGATCACCTTGGCGGCCAGGTCGGCGATCTCGAGGACGTCGTCGTCGGTCTCGGTGGGCAGGCCGCACATGAAGTAGAGCTTCACCTGGCGCCATCCGTGCGAGAACGCCGTGGCGACCGTGCGGATCAGGTCCTCCTCGGTGACCGCCTTGTTGATGACCTTGCGCAGCCGCTCGCTGCCGCCCTCGGGCGCGAAGGTCAGGCCCGAACGGCGGCCGTTGCGGGAGAACTCGTTGGCCAGCGTGACGTTGAAGGCGTCGACCCGCGTCGACGGCAGCGAGAGCGAGACGTTCTGGCCCTCGTAGCGGTCGGCGAGGTCCTTGGCGACCTCGCCGATCTCGCTGTGGTCGGCGCTGGACAGCGACAGCAGGCCGACCTCCTCGAAGCCGGACTTGCGGATGCCGTTCTCGACCATCGCGCCGATGGTCTCGATCGAGCGCTCGCGCACCGGGCGGGTGATCATGCCGGCCTGGCAGAACCGGCAGCCGCGGGTGCAGCCGCGGAAGATCTCGACGGAGAACCGCTCGTGCACGGTCTCGGCGAGCGGCACCAGCGGCTTGGCCGGGTAGGGCCACTGGTCGAGGTCCATCAGCGTGTGCTTGCGGACCCGGAACGGGATGCCGGGCTTGTTGGGCACGACCGCCTCGATCGAGCCGTCGGCGGCGTAGGTGACGTCGTAGAACTGCGGGACGTAGACGTTCTGGCTGGCGGCGAGCCGGCGCAGCAGCTCGACGCGGCCGCCTGGCCGGCCCTCGGCCTTCCACTCGCGGACGACCTCGGAGATGGCGAGCACGATCTCCTCGCCGTCGCCGAGCACGGCCGCGTCGACGAAGTCGGCGATCGGCTCGGGGTTGAACGCCGCGTGGCCGCCCGCGATCACGACGGGGTCGTCGTCGCTGCGGTCGACGGCGTGCAGCGGGATGCCGGCGAGGTCGAGGGCGTTGAGCAGGTTGGTGTAGCCGAGCTCGGTCGAGAAGGAGACGCCGAACAGGTCGAAGTCGCCGACGGCCGGTGGCCGTCGACGGTGAACTGCGGGATCGCCCAGGGCGTCGCGTCGCGCATCACCCGCTCCATGTCGGGCCACACCGCGTAGGTGCGCTCGGCGAGGATCCAGTCGCGCTCGTTGAGCACCTCGTAGAGGATCTGCACGCCCTGGTTGGGCAGCCCGACCTCGTAGGCGTCGGGGTACATCAGCGCCCAGCGGACGCTCGGCGCCCTCGAGGGCGCAGTCCCAGTCCTTGACCGTGGAGTTGAGCTCGCCGCCGACGTACTGGATCGGCTTCTGCACGGTCGGCAGCAGCGGCTCGAGCCGGGGAAGACGCTCGTGGACACGGGGTAGACCTCACTCGGTGGACGAAAGACCCAGGGTACGACGCACGCCCGCCGAGCCGGAATCGTGCAGAATCCGCACATGCAGGCGGTCCGGGCACCAGCAGCCTTCGACGGGGAACGTTTCCTACCGGAGGGCGCGACCGTGCTGGTCGAGGGCGCCACCATCGTGGGCGTCGAGGCGTTCGGCTTCGAGGTGCCGGACGGCATCGAGGTGGCGTCGTACGACAGGCGACGTTGCTGCCCGGGCTCGTCGACGCGCACGTGCACCTGGTCGCCGACGGGGTCCCGGGCAGCCTCGAGGCGGTCGGCACGATGTCCGGCGAGGAGATCGACGCCGTGATCGCCCGCACGCTCGCGCAACAGGCGGCGGGCGGCGTGACGACCGTGCGCGACCTGGGTGACCGCGACTACCGGACGCTGGGCTTCCGCGACCGGCGGCCTCGGGCGTGCCGCGCATCGTGGCCGCCGGCCCGCCCTTCACGACCGACGGCGGCCACTGCCACTACCTCGGCGGCGTGGCCGAGGGGCCCGATGCGATCCGCGCGGCGATGGCCGAGCACGTCGACCGGGGCGTCGACGTCATCAAGGTGATGGCCTCGGGCGGGATGCTGACACCCGGCTCGGACCAGCTCGGCGTGCAGTTCTCGCCCGACGACCTGGCGCTGATCGTCTCGCTCGGCCACGACGCCGGGCTGTCGGTCGTCGCCCACACCCACTCGGTGCGCGGCGCCTGGCACGCGGTCGCGGCGGGCGTGGACGGGCTGGAGCACTTCACCTGCCTGACGGAGGACGGCATGGTCACGCCGCCCGACCTGCTCGACGCCATCGCGGCGGCGGGGATCGTCGTCGACCTCACCTTCGGCTGGAACTTCGAGGCCATCAAGCTCGGCCATGATGGCTCCCCGGCTCCGCGAGCTGATGGAGCGGCTCGGCCTCGACCCCGACACGATGCAGGGCGCCCGGGAGGTACAGCTGCGCCTGCTGCGCGAGCACGGCGTGAGCGTCGTTGCTGGCACCGACGCCGGCATCGGCCCCACCAAGCTGCACGGCGACAGCATGTGGCGCGCGGTCGGCGAGGCCGCCGCCGCGATCCCGCTCGAGGAGGCACTCACGTCCGCGACGTCGTACGCCGCCGACGTGCTCGGCCTGGCTACGGTCACCGGCCGCCTCTGCACCGGCCTCGCCGCCGACCTGCTGGTCGTCGACGGCGACGTACGGGCGGACCCCACGACCCTCGGCCGCCCGGTCGCGGTGCTGGTGCGTGGGCAGGGTCCGATCGCCGGTTGACGAGGCCGTCTCAGCCCTCCGGGAAGGCCTCGCCACCTGTCGCGGCCAGAGCCTCCGCGACGATCCGGAGGTGGGTGGCCTGGAGGTCGGCAGGCATGTCGGGGAGAACGTCGTCCCAGAACGCGAGCATCGCGCCGCGACCCTGCATCATCCCGGCCGGTCGCGCCAACGCCCACAGGTGGAAGTGCTCCGACCCGTCACCCCAGCGCGCGAAGTGCGTCCGGGCCACGCCCGGGATCGCCTTCACGGCGTTGCTCATCCGCTGCATCAGCGGCCCCAACGTCGTGAGGAGGTCGAGCGGCGCGTTCTCCAGGAGCACGTGCTCTCGCGGCGCGATGCCGCCGACGAAGGGGATCGTCAGAGGCTGGAAGCCGGCGCGCACCTGCCAGAGGTCGTCGCGCCAGATGGTGTGCTCCGACGGACGGCAGTGCCCGCACTCCGCACGGTCGAGCTGACCTGAGCGGGGTTCCTCCGGCACCAGCATGGGTTCGAGAGGCCGCAACCTGACCTCCTCGAAGCACGACAGCCAGTCGTCGACCAACGGCTGACCGGAGATGACCGTGCCCGCCGGGGGCAAGGTGCGGTGGTAGGGCGAGTCTGCTGGCTGTTGCTCCACGACCGGGACGCTACCCGGACGGCTGGGTGAGGTTCGGTCGTCCCCCTAGGGTTGCCGCATGGCGGCGGACGTGCGGGACACCAGGGCGGCCTGGCGGTCGTGGACCACCCTCACGCCGGTCGCCGCTATGGTCCTGCTGGTCGTCACCTGGGGGCAGAACCCGAACGCCGCCCTGGCCAGTGTGGTCTTCGCCGTCCTGGTCGGCGCGGTGCTGGCCGCCGTGCACCACGCAGAGGTGGTGGCCCACCGGGTCGGCGAGCCGTTCGGCTCCCTCGTGCTGGCGGTCGCGGTCACCGTCATCGAGGTCGCGCTGATCGTCACGCTGATGGTCAGCGGCGAGAAGGACACCTCCGCGCTGGCGCGCGACACCGTCTTCGCGGCCGTGATGATCAGCGTCAACGGCATCGTCGGCCTGTCACTCCTCGTCGGCGCGATCAAGGGGCGGGCCGGTCCGGGCTCGCGGTCTTCAACGCCGAGGGCACCGGTTCGTCGCTGCCACGGTGGTGACCCTGGCGACGCTGACGCTGGTGCTGCCGCGGTTCACCACGACCGAGCCGGGACCGGAGTTCTCCGCCGGCCAGCTGGCGTTCGCGGCGGTCGCGTCGTTGCTGGTCTACCTGATGTTCGTGTTCACCCAGACCGTCCAGCACCGCGACTTCTTCCTGCCGGTCGAGAGCGGCGAGCGCCACGGGATCCCCGACGAGGACGCCGACGGCCACGCCGACCCGCCGTCCGACCGCACCGCCCTGACGAGCGTCGGCCTGCTGGTCGTGGCGCTGGTGAGCGTCGTCGGACTGGCCAAGGTCGAGTCACCCGTGATCGAGGACGCCGTCGCGGCGTCGGGTTCCCGCACGCCTTCGTCGGCGTCGTGATCGCTCTCCTCGTGCTGCTGCCCGAGTCGATCTCGGCCACCCGCGCCGCAGCCCGGCAGCGCGTCCAGATCAGCCTCAACCTGGCCTACGGCTCGGCGATGGCCAGCATCGGCCTGACCATCCCGACCATCGCGATCGCCTCGATCTGGCTCGACGGCCCGCTCACGCTCGGCCTCGGCGAGACCCAGATCGTGCTGCTGATGGTCTCCGTGCTCGTCGGCGTGCTCACGGTGGTGCCGGCCGGGCCAAGCCGCTCGCCGGTGGCCTGCACCTGGCGATCCTGGCGGCGTACGTGTTCCTCAGCATCCAGCCCTGACGACCGGCGCGGTTCAACCTTCGACGAGGGCCCGCAGCCCGTCCTCGAAGTTGGCGATGTCACCGAAGCGACGGATGCCCGACGCCTCCTCCTCGGTCATCGGCCCGACGGCGACCTTCGACATGCGCAACGTGCTGCCGTCACCGTCGGAGGTGACCTCGTACGTCGTGTCCAGGACCGACCCGGGCATGATCCGGCCGCGCAGGCTGAGCCGCCGCGGCGGGTCCCACTCGGTCACGTGTCCGTAGAGGTGGCCCTGGCCGTCGCCCCAGTCCTCGTAGTGGGCGCCGCCGACGCGGGGCTCGATGACGACCCGCTGGGTCCGGTCCTCGCCGTAGGAATGGGGGAACCACTGCAGGGTGTCGCCGCTCAGGGCGGCGAAGACCCGGTCCGGGGTACTGCGGAAGCTCAGCTCGGTCTCGATGCGGACGGTGCGGACCTGCTCGGTGTCGGTCTCGGTGTCCATGGTCTTTCCTTCGGTGTCGTGGGCCGCGAGGTGCCGTTCGAGCGCCAGGATCCGGCTGGCGGACTCGTCCGCCAGAGGGACGACCCAGTGCTCGTACCAGCGCCGCAGCGGCACCGGGTTGAGGTGGTTGTAGCGGTGCCGGCCGCCCGGCGTCACCACGACGAGCTCGGCCTCCGTCAGCACACCGAGGTGCTGCATCACCGCGTAGCGGCTGAGCTCCGGCATCGCCTCGGCGAGATCTCCGGTGGTGCGCGGCCCGGTACGGAGCAGGTCGAGCAGCCGTCGGCGCCACGGGCTCCCGAGTGCCCGCCACACGTCGTCCGGATCCGTTATGTGACATAAATATCACATATTGGCGCTCCTGCCACCACACCCACCCCACCCCACCCCACCATTTCGGCCACGCTCCGCGCGGCGAGTGGACCTCGCCGCAGGGGTCGCGAAGGTGTCCAGGCAAGGCCGACCTACCAAAGGAGCTCGATGTCCACGCAGCTACGCACCCGACTCGCCTACTCGGCGGCCGCGCTCGCTACCGCCGGCGGCTTGGCCGCCTCCGCCCTGACGTTCGCACCCATACCGATGGCGTCGGCCGCCATCACGCCGCCGGGCGTCAGCGTCTCGGTCGGCCCGTCAGGAGACCGCCTGCTCCTGAGCGTGGTGGAGTCCACGGTCGCAGGGAGGGTCACCCGCCTGTTCGAGACTACGGCGCCACCGTCGGCCGGATCGCGTCGGGACCGGCTCGGCAGCGCGTCGATGTCCAGTACCTGCTCCGACGATCGACCCCGACGACCGACTGGGCCAATGTCGGCACAGTCACCAGGAGCGTCGTCCTCGACACGGCCGAGCCCACCGCCGAGCTCGGCTACGCGACCTTCCCCGATCCGGACCACATCACAGGGGCCTGGCTCCACTACCAAGTCGTCTACGTCCTCACCTGGCGCAACGCCGACACAGGCGCGAAGCTCTACGAGGGCTACGTCGTGCCCAACCAGCGAGCGACTCGGGCTGCCGTGGCGACGACGCGCCGGGCTACCAGTGCAGGGCCCTGTCCAACGGCACCCTGAAGTCCTTCATCGACAACGGGGCCTCACTGGGAGCCAGCGCCGCTCGTTCGTCGCTCTGTCATGGAGCGGACTGTGGCGTCGTGACACCCAGAGCACTGTGGGCACATCGCACGGACCATCAGGAGAAATCGATGAAGACCGCCCACACGATCTCTGGCCTCCGCCGTACCACTGCCGCCCTGCTCCGACCGCGGCCTGGTGTCCGCAGCCCTGCTGGCCGGGCCCGCACCGTCGGCGTCGGCGGCCACCACGACCTACGGACTGACAATCCCGGTCGCGGACTGGGGTGGCCAGGCGATGACCACCCTGACTCAGTACCAGGACAGCTCCGGCGCCTACCACCGCTGGCTCCTCACCCGGGCGTGGACGTGCGCGGGTCAACGGGCTGCCAGCCAACGTGTCGAGGTGCGCTACGTCCTCGAGCGGCGGACACCCCAGAGCGCCTCCGAGGGGAAAGGGTGGATCGAGGTGCAGTCGGAGACGAGGTCGGCCGTGGTGACGGGCGAGGAGAAGGCCACCTGCGTCACAGAACTACGCGGAGAGCGGAGCAGCGCCTGTCAGGGCGGAGTACCGCTACGTGTTCCTCGTCAAGTGGCTCGACGCGGCCACGAACCAGATCCTCGCCGAGGCCCGTGTGCAGCCGAACGTGAAAGCCGACGCCAGCTGCCTGCAGCTGACCCACATCCCCTGCAACGCCACCGACTCCGGGACGATCTACTCCGGGTACCCGTTCTAGCTAGTGACCCGACTCGAACCGCACGCTATCTCGCGGCCGGATTGCTCGGGCGGGCTACTAGACCCGCGAGGCCATCCGTACGGCGATCGCCTTCGAGCCGCGCGACTGCTCGTGCGCGCGGGAGGCGATGTTCTGGAGCAGGCCGACGGCGAGCATGCCGGCGAACAGCGACGACCCGCCGTACGACACGAACGGCAGCGGGACGCCGGTGACCGGCATGATGCCCAGGCACATGCCGATGTTCTGGAAGGTCTGGAAGCCGAACCAGCACGCGATGCCCGGCCGCGGCCACCCGCCCGAACACGTCGGGCGTGGTGGCCGCGATGGTCAGCGCCCGCCAGATCACCAGGCACAGCAGGGCGATCACCAGGCCGGCGCCGAGGAGGCCGAGCTCCTCCCCCGCGACCGTGAACACGAAGTCGGTGTGCTGCTCGGGCACGAAGCCCGACTGGGTCTGCGAGCCGTGGAAGAGGCCCTGCCCGAACAGGCCGCCGTTGCCGACGGCGATGCGCGCCTGCTCGGTGTTGTAGCCGGCGCCGCGCGGGTCGAGGTCGGGGTTGGTGAAGGCCAGGAACCGGTCGACCTGGTAGGCCTTGAGGAAGCCCTCGGCCACCATCGCCACGGCCGCGGTGATGCCGCCGGCGACCAGCAGCGCCAGCCAGCGACGCGGGGTGCCGGCCACCGCGAGCACGCCGAACACCGTCGCCGACAGCACCAGCATCGTGCCGAGGTCGGGCTGCAGCATGATCAGCGTCGCGGGTACGCCGGCGATGGCCAGCATGCCGAGCACCGTCGCCGAGACCGAGCGGCTTGCGGCGCCCCTCGGTGCGCTCGGCGACCAGCAGCGCCATGCCGATGACCACGGCCAGCTTGGCGAACTCCGACGGCTGCACCGACATGCCGCCGAACTGGATCCACGACCGCGAGCCGTTGATCGTCGTGCCGCTCGTCAGCACCAGCACCAGCCCGCCGATCGAGGCGAGGTAGACCAGCGGCGCCAGGATCCGCACCCAACGGTGGTCGGTCGCGGTGACGACCGCGAGCAGGACCAACCCGATGCAGATGTTGACCACCTGCTTCTTCAGGTACGCCGCGGGGTCGCCGAGGGTGAGGTCGTCGCGGTGGGAGGTGGCCGACCACACCAGCAGGCTGCCGATCGACGGTCAGGCGCGAGCACGGCCAGCAGCAGCACCCAGTCGAGAGCGGGGCGACGCGCGCGGTCATCGCTGGATCACCTCTCGTGCCCTTCCGTCCGGGCGGCAGGATCGAGCCGTCGCCGAGGAACGTCGGCAGCCCGTCGGGTGGCGTGGTGCCCGGGATGGCCGCGCGCTCGGGGTCGACGGTGCTGCCGCTGATGCCGTAGAGGGACTCCCAGATCGCGCGCACGGCCGGGCCGGAGGTGCCCGAGCCGGTGCCGGCCTGGCTGACCATCATCACCACGACGTAGTTCTCGTCGTAGGACGCCACCCACGACGTCGACTGCTTGCCGTAGACCTCGGCCGAGCCCGTCTTGGACCTGATGTGCACCTGGTCGAGCGGGAAGTCGATCATCCGCCAGGCCATCGTGCCGATCTTGGCGGTGCCGAGCAGCGCCTGGTCGACGTACCGCATGCTCGCGGGCGTCGCCTTCACGTGCGCCTGCACCTTCGGGGCGATCCGCTTGAGGATCTTGCCGTCGGGGCTGACGATCGCCTTGCCGACGCGCGGCTCGTAGAGGGTGCCGCCGTTGGACAGCGCGGCGTAGGCGCGCGCCAGCTGCAGCGGCGTGACGAGGGTGTCGCCCTGGCCGATGGAGTAGTTCACGGCGTCGCCGGCGCGGTAGTAGCTGCCCTCGAGGCAGAACTCGTGGGCGAAGACGTGCAGGAAGTCGCGCTTGCCGGCCGTGTTCTGCTCGTCGATCTCGCAGTAGTAGCCCTTCATCGACTTCCAGTAGGCGAGCTTCCAGTGCCGGTCGGCGATCCGGCCGCCCGCCTCGCCCGGGAGGTCGATCCCGGTCTCGCTGCCGAACCCGAACTTCTTCGCGCCCTCCACGAGCGGGTCCCTGGCGTCGACGTCCTGGGGGTCGGAGCCGTAGCGGCTCCAGAAGCACAGGCCCACGCGGTAGAAGAAGGTGTCGCAGGAGATCTGCAGCGCCTTGGCGAAGTCGATGTAGCCGTAGGACGCCGACTCGTAGTTCTTGAACCACCGGTTGCCGACCTGCACGCCCGACGAGCAGTCGAGCCGGCTGTCGGGGGTGAAGCCGTTGTTCAGCGCGCTCACCGCGTTGAACGGCTTCCAGGTCGAGCCAGGCGCGAACTGGCCCTGCGTCGCCCGGCCGAGCAGCGGGTTGCCGGCCCGTTCGGAGTACAGCGCGCTCAGCTGCTTCTTGCTGACCCCGCCCACCCAGACCGAGGGGTCGTACGTCGGCTGGCTGGCCATCGCGACGACCCGGCCGGTGTCGGCCTCCATCACCACGACGGCCCCCGAGTCGGCCGCGTAGTTGCGGCCGGTCACGTCGTCGTGGGTCGCCCGGGCGAGCTTGATCGTGTCGGCGAGCTGGCGCTCGACGACGCCTTGCACCTTGGCGTCGATCGAGGTGACCAGGGTGTCGCCGGGCTGGCCGGCGACCTCGCCGTCGTCGCCGAGCACCCGGCCCATCGAGTCGACGGCGACGGTGCGGTAGCCGGGCATGCCGCGCAGCCACCGGTCGTACTCCTGCTCGACGCCGGCCCGGCCCACGACCGAGGCGCCGTTGACCGACGCGTCGTCGGCCTCCTGCGCGACGTCGTACTCGTCGGAGGTGATCGGGCTCAGGTAGCCGAGCACGTGGGCCAGGTTGATCCCGAACGGCCGCGGGTAGCTGCGCACGCTCTGCTGCTCGGCCAGCACGGCCGGGTAGTCCTCGGGCTGCTCGAGGATCCGCAGGGCGACGGACTTGCCGACGTCGGCGGCCACGGGGACCGGCTGGTACGGCGACCCGTTCCAGCAGACGCCGACCTCGCTGCCGTCGTCGCCGCAGGAGACCAGCTTGGCGTGGATCCGGGCGGGCTTCGATGTCGAGCACGTCGGCCAGCCGCTTGACCATCACCTCGGAGCCGCGGTCGCCGAGCTTGCCGAGCAGGGTCCGGTCGACGCTGACCACCCAGGAGGTGCGGTTGGCCACGAGCGGGCGGCCCTGCGCGTCGACGATCAGGCCGCGCTCGGGCTGCACCACGATGTCGCGCAGCGACTGCGAGGCCGCGCGGGCGTGGTAGGTCTCCCCGCTGACGACCTGGAGGTAGTAGAGCCTGGCGAACAGGGTGGCGAACAGCGCGAACACCAGCGCCTGGATGACCAGCACCCGCAGCCGGCCCCGCTCGGTCCGCATCACACGCGGACCGGTCGGGGCTCGAGCGCGGTGAACAGCCGCATCAGCCCGGGCAGCACCAGCGGCGTGAGCAGCACGTCCCAGACCACGCCGGCCAAGATCACGGGCAGCAGGTCGCCCACGGAGACGACCGGGTCCTGCAGCAGCAGGCCGCTGATCGCATAGACGGAAGTGCCGACGAACGACGACGCGGCCACCGTGGCGATGACGGCTGTCGCGCTCGGTTTGGGCTGGGCCTGCTCGCGTCGCCTGAGCCGGGTTCGGGACGCATCCGGCCCGCGACGTAGCCGACCAGGACCAGCGCGAGCGCCCAGCGGCCGGCCACGTGGTCGGCGGGAGGTGCGAGGTCGAGCAGCACGCCGGTCACGAAGCCGAGCACGGCGGCCTGCTCGGGCCCGCGGACCAGGCCGGCCGCGACGACGACGAGCAGGCAGAGGTTGGGGACGACACCCGCCCTAGCAGGGCCAGGTGGGGGAAGAGCGTCACCTGGAGCACCAGGGCGAGCACCACCAGAGCGACCGTGACGGGCCAGCGGACCCAGCGCGTCCCGAAGATCGAAGGCGGCATCAGCGCAGCCTCCCGTCGGCCTCGACCACGGACCGGTCGGACTTCGTGCCCGACGGCACCACGACGCCGACGACGTCGAGCGCGCCGAAGTCGACGAAGGGCTCGATGACGGCGCGCTGCGAGGTCTGCCGCAGGCTGCTGAACACCTGGGTGACCCGCCCGACGGGGACGCCGGTGACGTACGGCGCGCCGCTCTGGCTGCCCCAGGTGACCACGACGTCGCCCTTGGCCGGCACCACGGAGTCGTCGACGAGCTCGAGGTCGAGCCGGCCGCTGCTGCCGAGGTCGCCGCGGCCGTGCAGGAAGCCCAGCTGCATGCTCTCGCCGATGCGGCCCCCCACGACCGACTCGGCGTCGATCACGAGCAGCACCGTCGCCGTCGTGCTGGTCACCCGCAGCACCCGTCCGACCAGCCCGTCGGCGTTGACCACGGTCTGGTCGGGGTGGACGCCGGCATCCGAGCCCGCGTCGATGGTCACGGTGCGCGAGAAGGTCTGCGAGGCGCCGATGCCGACGACGCGCGCGGGGACCAGCGCCTGCCCGAGCGTGCTCGCGGCGCTGGTGAGGCCGTCGTACTCGGCCAGGCGGTTGCGGTCGAGGCCGGAGGTGGCGACCTGCTGGCGCAGGTCGGAGTTCTGGGCCGTCAAGGTGGCGATCTCGTGGCGCAGCTCGCCGCGGGTGCGGAACCAGTCGGGGATCGAGGTGATCGGGCGTACGGCGCTCGCGGCGGCCGACTCGACCGGGCCGAACACCTCGCCCATGGCGCGCCGGGCCGGCTCCATCGGCGAGTCGGTGCCGCCGTGGTAGTCGAGGGTGATCAGCGTGGCGCAGGCCATCAGCAGGGCGATCAACAATGAGCGGCTCGGACGCGGCTCACCGGGGCGGTGAGGAGGCATCAGTAACGCCTTCGCAGGTCAGGACGGGGCGACGAAGACCTGCTGCAGCCCCTCGAACTCCTCCACGCACTTGGCCGCGCCCATCGCCACGCTGGTCAGCGGGTCGTCGGCGACGTGGACGGGCATGCCGGTCTCGTGGCGCAGCCGCTCGTCGAGGCCGCGCAGCAGGGCGCCGCCGCCGGTGAGCACGATGCCGCGGTCCATGATGTCGCCGGCGAGCTCGGGCGGGGTCTGGTCCAGGGTGCTGCGGACCGCGTCGACGATGGTGTGCAGCGGCTCCTCCATCGCCTGGCGGATCTCGGCGCTGGAGACCACGACGGTGCGCGGCAGGCCGCTGACCATGTCGCGGCCGCGGATCTCGGCCTCGGTCTCCTCGAGCACTGCGGGAAGGCCGAGCCCATGGTCATCTTGACCTCCTCGGCGGTCCGCTCGCCGAGCATCAGGCTGTACTCCTTCTTCATCCACGCCACGATCGAGGCGTCGAGGTCGTCGCCGGCGGTGCGGATGCTCAGGCTGGTCACGATGCCGCCGAGCGAGATCACCGCGACCTCGGTGGTGCCGCCGCCGACGTCGACGACCATGTTTCCGGTGGCCTGGTGGACCGGGAGCCCGGCGCCGATCGCGGCCGCCATCGGCTCCTCGATGATGTAGACCTGCCGGGCGCCGGCCTGGTAGCCGGCCTCCTTGACCGCCCGCTGCTCGACGGCGGTGATGCCGCTCGGCACGCAGATGACCATCCGCGGCTTGGCGAAGTAGCGGCGCCGGTGCACCGACCGGATGAAGTAGCGCAGCATCTGCTCGGTCGCCTCGAAGTCGGCGATCACGCCGTCCTTGAGCGGCCGGATGGCCTCGATGGTGTCGGGTGTCCGGCCGATCATCCGCTTGGCCTCGTGGCCGACGGCGAGGATCTCGCCGGTCGTGGTGTTGATCGCCACGACGCTGGGCTCGTCGAGCAGCACACCCTTGCCGCGCACGTAGACCAGCGTGTTGGCCGTGCCGAGATCCACGGCCATGTCACGGCCGATCAAGCTGCCTGCCATGCGCGCTGCCTCGTCTGTCGACGTACCGGGGAAGGTGGGGACGACAAGGAGCCCAGCAAGTGACCCAGTCGACCCGCTCCGAGGCTAAGCGCGCAGGTCAGCGCAGGTGGGACGCCACGCCGGGCTTGACTCGGTGGTTGAGGTGCGAGGCCGCGCCACGGCCGAGCCTCGGAACCACCGCATGCGAGAACTACGGGGAACCAGATCCCGATCTCGCGCTCAGCGGACTCGGGCGAGTCGGAGCCGTGGACGATGTTCTGCATCACCGCCAGGCCCCAGTCGCGGCCCAGGTCGCCCCGGATCGAGCCGGGCGCGGCGGCCGTGGGGTCGGTGGCTCCCGCCAGCGAGCGGAACCCCTCGACCACCCGCTCGCCCTCGACCACCATGGCGGCGACCGGCCCGGACAGCATGAACTCGACCAGCGGCTCGTAGAACGGCTTGCCGACGTGCTCGGCGTAGTGCTCGGCCAGCAGCTCCGGGGTCGCCTCGCGCAGCTCGAGCCGCACCAGCGTGTAGCCCTTGGCCTCGATCCGCCGGATGACCTCGCCGGTGAGGCCACGGCGTACGCCGTCGGGCTTGACGAGGACCAGGGTGCGTTGCTGCATAGGCAGGACCCTAGCGAGCGCCGAGCTGGCTGCGGCGCGACGGCGTACGTCGTCGGGGACCGGCCCGCGCGAGCCCTCGTCGCTCGACGGGTGCGCCGGCGACCCGGTAGAGCGGGATGTGCCCGCCCCACGGGTTGTCGGCGATGTCGTCGTCCTCGTCGTCGGGACCGCCGGAGCGCACCTTGAGCGAGGCCTCCCACAGCGGCACCGCGAGCACCTGGGTGGCCGCGAGCTCCTTGCGGGTCGGGCGGCGGATCGTGGCCGCCCGGCCGGGCACCATGTGGTCGACCATCAGGTCGAGCGCGTGTGACCGCTCGTCGGGGTCGTCGACGACACGGGCCTCACCGAGGATCACCGCGGTGCGGTAGTTCATCGAGCTCTCGAAGCCGGAGCTCGCCGCGACCAGCCCGTCGACCTCGGTGATCGTCACGCAGACCTTGCTGTGCCGCGCTGCGACCAGCCACTTGGCCGCGACCGAGCCGTGGAAGTAGAGCGTGCCGCCGCGGTCGGGACCGTCGGCGTCGACGGCGTACGCCGTGGGCAGCACGAGCGGGTAACCGCCCGCGTCCACCCCGACGTGCGCGACGAGCGCGGTGTCGAGCAGGTCGAGCAGCTCCTGGCGGTCGGTGCGGCCCTTCTCGGAGAGCCGGCCGAGCGTGGTGCGCTCGGTGGGCGAGAGCGGTTCGGTCACGTCAGGTGCCCGCCGGCGTGGCCGCGGCCCGCTCACGCTCGATCTTGCGGCCGAGGAAGTACGCCGTCCCCCACAGCATCGCGAAGATCGCGCCCAGGGCGAACATCATCGGGATCAGGAAGCCGAGCCCGATCGCCACGCCCTGCAGCACCCAGCCCAGGGCGTAGGCCCACTCCCCGCGCAGCATCCCGGCCAGCACGAAGCACGTCACCGCGAGGCCGAGCCCCACCCACAGCGCGGTGCTGGTGTCCACATCGGCGACCGAGATCAGCACGGGCGTGGTCAGGCCGAGGGTGACGCCCTCCAGGCTGAGGATCGCGGCGCACATGCCCCGTCGTGGCGACCGCTGGCGTCGCTCATCGCTCACTTCGGGCCTCCCAACAGGTGGCGAGCCTCGCCGACGGTGACGACGGACCCGGTCACGAGCACGGCGCCGGAGCCCATCGAGGAGCCCGACCCCTCCTCGGCCAGGGCGGCGGCCTGGTCGATGGCATCGGGGAGGAACGGCGCGACGGTGACCCTGTCGTCGCCGAACACCTCGCGGGCCGCGACAGCGAGCTGCTCGGCCGGCATCGCCCGCGGCGTGGAGTTCTGCGTGCACACGACGTGGGCGAGGTGCGGCTCGAACGCCGCCAGCATGCCCTCGTGGTCCTTGTCGGCCATCACGCCGATCACGCCGATGAGCGGGTCGAACTGGAAGGAGTCCTCGAGCGCCGCGGCGGCGGCCTGGGCTCCGTGCGGGTTGTGGGCGGCGTCGAGCACGATCGTCGGGCTGCGGCGGATGACCTCCAGGCGGCCGGGCGAGGTCACCTCAGCGAAAGCGCCGTGCACGATCTCCGCATCGAGCGGCTCGGTGCCGAGGAAGGCCTCGACCGCGGTCAGCGCGACGGCGGCGTTCTGCGCCTGGTGGGCGCCGTACAGCGGCAGGAAGACCTCGTCGTACCTCGCCCGCGGCGTCTGGATCGAGACCAGCTGTCCGCCCACCGCGGGCGACCTGCTGGCCACCCCGAAGTCGACGCCCTCGCGCAGCAGCCGCGCGCCGACGTCGACCGCACGGTCGCGCAGCACATCGGCGACGTCGGGCAGCTGCTCGGCGACCACGGCGACCGAGTCGGGCTTGATGATGCCGGCCTTCTCGCCGGCGATGGTGACCGCGTCGTCGCCGAGCAGGTGGGCGTGGTCGACGGCGATCGGCAGCACGACGGCGACGGCGGCGTCGGCCACGTTGGTGGCGTCCCAGGCGCCGCCGAGCCCGACCTCGACGACGGCGACGTCGACCGGGGCGTCGGCGAAGGCGGCGTAGGCCATCGCGACGACGGTCTCGAAGAACGACAGCGGGTGCGGCCTGGCTGGCGTCGACCAGGTGGGTGTACGGCGCCACGTCGTTGAACGCCTGCACGAACTGCTCGTCGGTCATCGGCTCGCCGTCGAGGCTGATCCGCTCGGTCATCCGCTCGACGTGCGGGCTGGTGAAGCGGCCGGTGCGCAGCTCGAGCGCGCGGAGCAGCGTGTCGATCATCCGCGCCGTCGACGTCTTGCCGTTGGTGCCGGTGAGGTGGATCACCGGATAGCCGTGCTGCGGGTCGCCGAGCAGCTCGGTGAAGGCGCGGATCCGGTCGAGCGACGGCTCCATCCGGGTCTCGGGCCACCGCGAGAGCAGGGCGTCCTCGACCTCGGCGAAGGTCTCGGCGAGGCGGGGGGCGTCAGGGGTCTCGGTCATGTCCCGGCCAACTCTAGGGAGCCGTCAACGAACGCGGGCGTGATCCGCAGGTTCACCTGGTCGACGACGGGCCGGTAGCCGATCGCCTGGTAGATGCCGTTGGACGTCGGGTTGGCCTGGTCGGTGTAGAGGCAGACGCGGGCGCCGGCGTCCAGGAACAGCTGCGAGACCTGGGCGACCGCGGCGCCGGCGTACCCCTTCCGGCGCTGCTCCGGAGGCGTGTAGACCGGGCCGATACGCGCGACGCCGAACGCCGGCGGGTTGGCGCCGGTCAGGTGCACCCGCTCCCCCGCCTCGTCGAGCCAGAACCAGTAGACGCCCCGCTCGATCTTGCGGCGCAGGTCCTCCGGGTCGATCTCCTCGCGTCCGTGGGCGTCTGACACCTGACCTGGGTCGCGGCCGGCCTGCACGTCGGCGTCGTGCATGAAGCGGTCGACCCACGCCTTGGCGAGGTCGAGGTCGTCGAGGGTCGCGGTCCGCAGCCACCCGGGCACGCCGACCGGCGGGACCAGCTCGCCGAGCTCGAAGAGCCGGGTGTGCTGGGCGACCTCGACGGAGTCGCCCTGCAGGCGGGCCAGCTCGCCGGCCATCACCTCGGCGGCCGGCAGCGAGCCGTTGAGGCCGCCGACCGCCTCGCCGCGCTCGTGGATCGCGCGGGCCAGCGCCAGCGCGGCGCCCTCGTCCATCGGCAGCACGAACATCGGGTGCGGCGGGGTCCGGGCGTCCGCATCGCGAGCCCGGCGATCGCGCCCCCGGCGTCGCGGACCACGGCCCACCACTGGGGCCGGTCGGCCGGTGCGGGCAGGCCGGCTGCGCGCTCGTCGCGGTGCCGGCTGGTCACCGTCGCCATCACGGTCGTGACGACGGGGTCGGCCGCCAGCTGGGCCTCGCGCCACCGCGAGGAAGTCCGCTGGGTCGGTCGTGAACTCGCACGTCGTACGTCGCGTCCCGGGCCATGGGGCACGGTATCGATGCGGCTATCGCCGGAGCACCCCAATATCCTGGCCCGCATGACCCAGACCCACAGCCAGGCTGGCAACTTGCAGGGACCACGACGAGCGCCGAGCGGCGTTCTGTCGTCGTACCGGACAAGCCTGCGCTCGAGGGTCTCGAGGACAAGTGGGCGGCGGCGTGGAAGGAGCAGGAGACCTACCGCTTCGACCGCACGCAGCCGCGCGAGAACGTCTACGCGATCGACACCCCGCCGCCGACCGTCAGCGGCAGCCTCCACGTCGGGCACGTCTTCTCCTACACCCACACCGACCTCATCGCGCGCTACCAGCGGATGCGCGGCAAGGCGGTGTTCTACCCGATGGGCTGGGACGACAACGGCCTGCCGACCGAGCGCCGCGTGCAGAACTACTACGGCGTCCGGTGCGACCCGTCGCTGCCCTACGACCCCGACTACACCCCGCCCGAGAAGCCCGACGCCAAGCGCCAGGTGCCGATCAGCCGGCCCAACTTCGTCGAGCTGTGCGAGCGGCTCGCGGTCGAGGACGAGGTGGTCTTCGAGCGGCTGTGGCGCACGCTGGGGCTCTCGGTCGACTGGGCCGAGCACTACACGACGATCGGGCCCAAGTCGCAGCTGGTCAGCCAGACCGCCTTCCTGCGCAACTACGCCCGCGGCGAGGCCTACCTGTCCGAGGCGCCGACCATGTGGGACGTCACGTTCCAGACGGCCGTCGCGCAGGCCGAGATGGAGGCGCGCGACTACCCCGGCCACTACCACCGGGTGGCGTTCCACCGGCCGGACGGCGAGCCAGTCTTCATCGAGACGACCCGCCCCGAGCTGGTCCCCGCGGTCGTCGCGCTCATCGCGCACCCCGACGACGAGCGCTACCAGGCGCTGTTCGGCACCACGGTCACCAGCCCGGTCTTCGGCGTCGAGATCCCGGTGGTCGCCCACCCGGCCGCCGAGCCCGACAAGGGCGCCGGCATCGCGATGTGCTGCACGTTCGGTGACCTCACCGACGTGATGTGGTGGCGCGAGCTGCAGCTGCCGGTCCGCACCGTGGTCGGCCGCGACGGCCGGCTGCTGCGCGAGACGCCCGGCGTGGCTCTCGAGCGAGCCGGCCTCGACGGCGTACGCCGAGCTGGCCGGCAAGACCACCTTCTCCGCGCGCGAGGCGATGGTCGGCCTGCTGCGCGAGTCGGGCGACCTGGTCGGTGAGCCCACCCCCACCCAGCGGATGGCGAACTTCTACGAGCGCGGCGAGAAGCCGCTCGAGATCGTCTCGACCCGCCAGTGGTACATCCGCAACGGCGGCCGCGAGGACGGCCTGCGCGAGGAGATGGTGGCGCGCGGCTCGGAGATCGAGTGGGTGCCGCCGCACATGCGGCACCGCTACGACAACTGGGTCGGCGGCCTCAACGGTGACTGGCTGATCTCACGCCAGCGCTTCTTCGGCATCCCGTTCCCCGTCTGGTACCCGCTCGACGACGAGGGCGAGCCCGACTACGACCACCCGCTGCTGCCGAGCGAGGCGGAGCTGCCTGTCGACCCGTCCACCGACGCCCCGCGCGGCTACGACGAGAGCCAGCGCGGCCAGCCTGGCGGCTTCCTCGGCGACCCCGACGTGATGGACACCTGGGCCACGTCGTCGCTCAGCCCGCAGATCGCCGGCGGCTGGCTGACCGACGAGGACCTCTTCGCGCGCGTCTTCCCGATGGACCTGTGCACCCACGCCCACGAGATCATCCGCACCTGGTTGTTCTCGCGCGTGGTCCGCGCTCACTACGAGCAGGGCGTCGTGCCGTGGAAGGTCGCGATGATCTCGGGCTGGGTGGTCGACCCCGACCGCAAGAAGCTCTCGAAGTCCAAGGGCAACGCGATCGTCCCCGACGACATCCTGGCGCGGTTCGGCGCCGACGCCGTCCGCTGGCGGGCCGCCATGGCCCGGCCGGGCGCCGACTCGCCGTTCGACGAGTCGCAGATGAAGGTCGGCCGGCGGCTGGCGATGAAGGTGCTCAACGCCTCGAAGTTCGTGCTGGGCTCCGTCGGGGCCACCGACCCCGACCCCGCGCTGGTCACCGAGGCGGTCGACCAGGCGCTGCTGGCGCGGCTGCTGACGACGATCGAGCAGCGCCACGACGGCCTTCGAGGCCTACGACTACACCACGCGCCCTCGAGGTCACCGAGAAGTTCTTCTGGGAGTTCTGCGACGACTACCTCGAGCTGGTCAAGGAACGCGCCTACGACGAGACCGATCCCGGCGTCCGCGTCGGCCCGGGCGACCCTGGCCTGCGCGCTCCACACCTCTCTCCGGCTGCTGGCGCCGTTCCTGCCGTACGTCACCGAAGAGGTGTGGTCGTGGTGGCAGGACGGCTCGGTGCACCGTGAGTCCGAGTGGCCCTGCGCCGACGCCGCGCCGACCCGACGGGCGTCACCGACGACGCCGTGCTCGACGCCGTCGCCGCCGCCCTGATGGGCATCCGCGGCGCCAAGTCCCAGGCCAAGGTCTCGATGCGCGCGCCGCTGGCCCGCGTCGAGGTGACCGGTCCCGCCGCGCTGGTCGAGGCCGCCGCGGCGGCCGCCGACGACCTCCGCCGCGCCGGCCACGTCCAGGGCGACCTGGTCTTCACCCCGTCCGACGACGCCACCGAAATCTCGGTGTCGGCCGAGCTCGCGGAGGCCTGAACCCCGATTCGTCTGCGGATTCCTGCGAGTATTCGCGCTGACGACCCGCAGACGAATCGTTGTGATCCCGGGGCCTGTGGAAGATGCCGGCACGCTCCTCGTACGACCGGCAGCATGCGGTGCGTGACCAAGCCTCCCGCACCCCGATTCGTCTGATCCGGTCGAGCGAGGAAAACTCAGGCACTATCCGCAGACGAATCGCGTGGGTCTCCTGGATCGGCTCGGCCCACTGGCTGAGACACAGGCAGGAGTGCTGAGCCGAGCGGCAGCTCCGCTCGCTGGGTTGGACGCGACCATCAGGTCGACCACGAGGTGCGCTTCGGTCGCTGGCAGTCGCCCGACGCCAGGACTGTCGTCGTCATCAACACCGGCCTGCTGTCCGACGAGCAGCGTCTCTGGATCGGCGTCCTGCACGCCGGGCCCGGGGCCGTCCTGTCCCACCTGACGGCCGCCCGGCGGGCGGGGCTGCGTGGGTCGGCAACGACACGATCGACGTGATGACACCCAAGGGCGATCTGGTCGCACCGTTGCCGGGCTACTTCTTCCACCAGACCCGTCGCCCGTACGAGCGCTGGGTCAAGCCCGGCAGCGGGCCGCCGCGGCTTCCTCTCGAGTTCGCCGCCCTGCTCGCAGCCGAGCGCGACCCCTACGTCCGACGGGCCATCGGGCTGCTCGCAGCTTGCGTCCAACAGGGGCTGACGACCGCTGCCCGGTTCGACATCGACGATCCCGCTCATCCGCAAGCTGCAAACACGGCAAGACCTTCAAGCTCGTTCTCGCCGACATCGCCGGCGGAGCGCAGTCGTTCGCAGAGATCAACGTCAAGAAACTCTGCGAAGACGCCGGACTGATGGCCCCGACGCGCCAGGTGGTCCGCCACGACAAGCACGGGCGACGCCGCTACCTGGACTGCGTGTGGGTGCTGGCGGACGGTCGCGTGATCGTGCTGGAGATAGACGGGTCGTTCCACGCCGAGGTCGCCAACTGGTGGAAGGACATGAAGCGTGAACGCTCCGTCGTCGTCCAGGGCGACACGGTGCTCCGATGCTCGACGATCGAGCTACGACTGGAGGCAGCCGACGTCCTCGACGACCTGAAGCGGGCCGGCGTACCGTCGCGACACCGATTCGTCCACGCCTCGTGAGCGGAAGAAAGTCAGCAACTCCGCAGACGAATCGGTCAGGCGGACTTCTTCTTCTTGGCCTCGGACTCGCGCGGGATCAGCTCGGGGGCGACCTCGTCGTCGACGACCTCGCGGGTGACGATCGACCTTGCCGACGTCGACCGCGGGAGGGCACGTCGTACATCACGTGGAGGAGGACCTCCTCGAGGATGGCGCGCGCGCCGCGGGCGCCGGTGCCGCGCTCGAGCGCCTTGGCGGCGACGGCGGCCACGGCGTCGGAGGTGAACTCCAGCTCGACGTTGTCGAGCTCGAAGAGCTTCTGGTACTGCTTCACGAAGGCGTTGCGCGGCTCGGTGAGGATGCGCACGAGCGCCTCGACGTCGAGCTTGCGCACGGTCGCGATCATCGGCAGGCGGCCGATGAACTCGGGGATCAGCCCGAACTTGGCGAGGTCCTCGGGGCGGACCAGCGACAGCAGGTCCTCGTCGTCCTTCTCGGCCTGGCCGCGCACCTCGGCGGTGAAGCCGAGGGACTTCTTGCCGACCCGCTGCTCGATGATCTGCTCGAGCCCGGAGAAGGCGCCACCGACGATGAACAAGATGTTGGTGGTGTCGATCTGGATGAACTCCTGGTGGGGGTGCTTGCGGCCCCCCTGCGGCGGCACCGACGCGGTGGTGCCCTCGATGATCTTCAGCAGCGCCTGCTGGACGCCCTCGCCGGAGACGTCGCGGGTGATCGAGGGGTTCTCGGCCTTGCGGGCCACCTTGTCGATCTCGTCGATGTAGATGATCCCGGTCTCGGCCTTCTTGACGTCGTAGTCGGCGGCCTGGATCAGCTTGAGCAGGATGTTCTCGACGTCCTCACCGACGTAGCCGGCCTCGGTCAGCGCGGTGGCGTCGGCGATCGCGAACGGCACGTTGAGCATCCGCGCGAGGGTCTGGGCCAGGTAGGTCTTGCCGCAGCCCGTCGGGCCGATCAGCAGGATGTTGGACTTGGCGACCTCGACGACCTCTTCCTTGGAGTGCTTGCCCGAGATCGGCTGGAGCCCGGCCTGCACCCGCTTGTAGTGGTTGTAGACGGCCACGGCGAGGGTCTTCTTGGCCTGCTCCTGGCCGATCACGTAGGAGTCGAGGAACTCCGAGATCTCACGCGGCTTGGGCAGCTCGTCGAGGCTGACCTCGGCGCCCTCGCTGAGCTCCTCCTCGATGATCTCGTTGCACAGGTCGATGCACTCGTCGCAGATGTAGACGCCGGGGCCGGCGATGAGCTTCTTGACCTGCTTTTGGCTCTTCCCGCAAAAAGAGCACTTCAGCAGGTCGCCTCCGTCACCGATGCGTGCCACGGGCGGTCATCCTCCGATTCGGCCGGAAAGGCCGGAGCGGGGTCTCCGGCGGGTACGACGGGTGGTGCGGATCGTGCGTGTGGTTCAGGTCCTACTCGACGTTACCCCGAGCCGCACCCCGGCGGGGGGACGGACACGGAACTTCGTCGCCGGTCCGGTCATCTGCCGGTGGCGAGGACCGGGGTCCGCTTGCGCGAGTCGAGGACCGAGTCGATCAGGCCGTACTCGACCGCCTGCTCCGCGGTGAGGATCTTGTCGCGCTCGATGTCGCGGCTGACCTCCTCGATGCTCTTGCCGGAGTGCTCGCTGATCATCTTCTCGAGCAGCTCGCGCATCCGGAGGATCTCGTTGGCCTGGATCTCGATGTCGGAGGTCTGGCCGAAGGTGCCCTCGGTGTAGGGCTGGTGGATCAGGATCCGGCTGTTGGGCAGCGCCAGCCGCTTGCCGGGCGAACCGGCAGCCAGCAGGATCGCCGCCGCCGAGGCCGCCTGGCCCAGGCACACGGTCTGCACGTCGGGCTGGATGAACCGCATCGTGTCGTAGATCGCGGTCAGCGCGGTGAACGAGCCGCCGGGGCTGTTGATGTAGATCTGGACGTCCTGGTCGGGGTTCATCGACTCCAGGCACAGCAGCTGGGCCATCACCGCGTTGGCGACGTCGTCGGAGATCGGCGTGCCGAGGAAGATGATGCGGTCCTCGAAGAGCTTGGCGTAGGGGTCGATGCGGCGGAAGCCGTAAGACGTCCGCTCCTCCCACTGGGGGATGTAGTAGTTCATGTCAGTCCTAGTCCTTGGTGCGGGCCGGCCGGCCCTCGTCGGCGGCCTGGAGAGCGCTGCTGATCACCTGGTCGACCAGGCCGTAGTCGCGGGCCTGCTCGGCGGTGAACCAGCGGTCGCGGTCGGCGTCGGCGATGACCTGGTCGATCGGCTGGCCGGTGTGCTCGGAGATCAGCTCGAGGAGGATCTTCTTGATGTGGAGCGACTGCTGGGCCTGGATCTTGATGTCGGAGGCCGAGCCGCCCATGCCGGACGACGGCTGGTGCATCATGATCCGCGCGTGGGGCAGGGCGTAGCGCTTGCCCTTGGCGCCCGCGCAGAGCAGGAACTGGCCCATCGAGGCGGCCAGGCCCATCCCGACCGTGGCCACGTCGTTGGGGATGTAGTTCATCGTGTCGTAGATGGCCATGCCCGCGTCGACCGAGCCGCCGGGCGAGTTGATGTGGAGGAAGATGTCGGCCTCGGGGTCCTCCGCCGAGAGCAGCAGCAGCTGGGCGCAGATCGCGTTGGCGTTGGAGTCACGGACCTCGGAGCCCAGGAAGACGATGCGCTCCTTGAGGAGCCGCTGGTAGATGTGGTCGTCCAGTCCGTAGCCGGAGGCGCCGCCGTTGAGCTGGGGATTGAGAGTCACGTCTGCGACCCTAGCCGCCGCCACCCCCCTCGCCACGGCGATTCGGGCCCCTGTTCGCCAACAGCGGACGGATGCCCGGCCGGGTCGTCGAGGCCCAGGGCACGCCGGGTCATCCGGTTCCGCGTGTCGAGCAGGTCGTCGAGGGCGACCTCGAGGTCGTCGGCCGAGACGTGTACGGCGGCTGCGGACGCCGCCGACCCCTCGCGGTCGGCCGCCACCACCGCAGCCCGCCGCAGCAGCTCCTTGAGGAACGACGCCGTGACGCCGTCGGTGCGGTCGAGCACCGTGTCGAGCCGGGAGTCGTCGAGCTCGAGCCCGCGGCGGTAGAGCTCGACCAGCCGCCGGCGCGCATCGCGGTCGGGCAGGCCGATGTGCACGGCCTGGTCGACCCGCCCCGGCCGCGATGCCAGCGCGTCCTCGAGCAGGTCGGCCCGGTTGGTGGTGAGCAGGAAGACCACGTCGGCGTCCTCGTCGAGACCGTCCATCTCGTTGAGCAGCATGAACAGCAAGGGGGCGCCACCCTCGTACATGTCGCGCTGCTGGGCGATCAGGTCGACGTCCTCGACCACGATCATCGCGGGCTGGAGCGTCCGCGCGATCGAGCAGGCCTGCTTGATGGCATGGAGCGTGTCGCCGCTGAGCTGGACGATCGTGGTGCCGGTCAGCTCGCCGACGAGGAAGCGGACCGTGTGGGTCTTGCCGACACCCGGCGGCCCGTAGAGCAGCAGGCCCCGCTTGAGATGCTGTCCGGCGGCTCGAAGCCGGTCGCGATGGCGGGCCACGCCGACGACCTGCCGCCGTACGTCCTCGAAGGTCTCCACCGGCAGGATCAGCTCGTCGGCCGCCAGCGGCTCGCGGTGGTGGAAGCGGAGGATCGAGCCGTGGTGGCCGAACATGTTGCGGCCGAACGAGACCACCTGGCCGCGGTAGACGTTGTGCTCGATCGCCAGGTCGCGCAGCCGAGCCGCGATCTCGGCGCCGGCTCCCTCCCGCGAGGCGAGCACCTCGACCGTCATCAGCTCGCGCCCCTGCTCGGGGTCGGCGCTGCGGAGGAGGATCGCGCTCTTGGTGTCGCCATCGCTCGCCAGCACGATCGCCACCCGCAGGCACTCGCGGGTCTGGCCGTCGGGCCCGCTCGGCAGGGCGGTGCGGAGCACGTTGCCCGGCCGGGCGCCGTACTTGGCCTCCTCGGGCGTCATGCCGAGCAGCTCGACGAAGCCGAGCGGCCCGTGGTGGCGGTGGCCGGCCACCCCGACGATCTGGTGCTCACGACCGGGCTCGGCGAGCCAGGCGTCGAGGGCGGCCTGCACGTTGACGTGCTCGTACGCCGGCCACTGCTGCTCGGCGACCGGCAGCTGGTCGGCCGGGCGGCCGAGGTGCTCGGTGAGCATCGAGGCGAACCGCGGACGGTCGGCCTCGCGGGCCTGCTCGACGAAGCGCGTCATCAGCCGACGGCCGTAGCGGCCGACGTCGGCCAGCTCGGGCCCGGACGGGATCGGTCATGGGGCGACCGTACGGGCCTGGTCACCCGGGGTGCACCCGGAAATGACACCTGCCCCGGCGGCCGCGTGGCCACCGGGGCAGGTGTCGACGGTCAACCGGTCAGGCAGTCTTGAAGGAGTACTTCAAGGCCTGCGCACCGGACTTGCTGGGCTTCTCGTCCCACTTGTGGCCGAAGGCGTCCTGGACGTTCTTCACGGTCACCTTGTAGGTCTTGCCGCCCTTGAGGTCGTCGACCGGGGTGAGCACGATCAGCTTCTTGGCCGAGTTGTACTTGACCTTGGCCTTGATCTTGCCGGAGACGCCCTTCTGCTTGAGGAACACGTTCTTCTTGGTCACCGTGCTCCCCTTCAGGGCCTCGCTGGCCTTGATCTTGACCTTGGTCGTGGTCTTGACGCCCTTGGCGTTCTTCTTCGGCGTCAGCTTCTTGGCCTTCGGGCCGGTCGTGTCGAGCGTGATGGCGTCGCTCGCCACCGCCGAGACGTTGCCGTCACCGTCGCGGAACTGGGCGTAGACCGTCTTGGTGCCATCACCGCCGGACAGGGCCCACGCTGCCGTGACGGCGTAGGGCTGGTAGGCCGAGAACGTCACGCCGTCGTTGCTGAAGCGCATCTCCTTCACGCCACTGGCCGGTGCCGGGTCGGTCGCGGCGAGGTTCAGCGTCACGTTCGCGCTGGTGGTGGACGCCGCGCCCCCGTTGACGGCGACCGTCCCCGTCGGGACCTGGTTGTCGGCCCAGGTGAAGCTGAGCGACCAGCCGCTGATCGTCGTCAGCGTGTTGCCGCTGCTGTCGTCCTGTGCCCAGAGCTGCCACTGGCCGTTGGGACTGATGCCGTCGAACACCGACAGCACGGAGCTGTCGATCTGCACCGGGGCCGGGTCGGGGAAGTCGAGGAAGTCGCCTTGGTAGAACGGCTTGTACGAGCCGCCGTTGACGGGCGGATCGCTGTCAGCGACCGGACCGGCCGCCTCGTCGTCGAAGGTGATGCTGACGTTGGACAGTCCGGTGAAGCCTCCGGCGTCGCCGATCAGGTACGACTGCTGGCCCGCGGGTCCGACGAGGAACAGGTTGAGGTCGTCCAGCGCCGCGGAGTTGATCCCCTGGAGACCGACGTTGACGTCGCTGATCGCCGGCAGACCACTGACCGCGATGGTGCTGGGGTAGGGGTCGGTGAGCAACGTGAAGTCGAGCTCCCAGCCGCCGGCGATCTGGCCGTCGTCCGGCGCTTCGTCGTCGTACACCCATAGCTGCCAGGTTCCCGCGGCGAGCGTGCCGTTGAAGTCCGCGAGCGACGTGCTGCTGGTGTTGTCGGGCGCCGGCGCCGGGTAGATGTCGCCTGCGCCGTAGTTGGTGGGTCGGTAGTTGTTGAGGTTGGGCGCGGTCTCGTCGGGCACCAGCGTGGCTGCGGAGTCGTCGAAGGTGAGGTCGTCGACGACGAAGTCCTCACCGGCATCGGCACCGCCACCGGCGTCGCTGATGAGCGTTACCTGCTGGCCATGAGGACCCACCAGCAGGACGTTGATGTCGTCGGGCCAGGTGTGGGAGACGTCGAACAGCGTGACGTTGAGGTCGGAGATCCGCGCGTTGTGCGTCACGGTGATCGCGGAGGGGTAGACGCTGGCCACGCCGCTGTCCGGGATGCTGATCGGCGTCGCGTTGGTCGCGGTGACGACGTTGTCGTCGACGAAGATGTCGGTGGTCGAGGCGAACGTCGACGTGGCAGCCGTGGCAGGAGTGGCCACGATGCCCACGAAACCGGCTGCAAGAGCGATGGTCAGCGCGGGCGCGAGCAGGCGCGTACGCCGAGAGAGTGGTGTCATGCCCGGGACCCTAGGCGCGGGTCAGCCGACTGGGGAACCTGGTCTAGACACGCTCAGGCGGCAGCAGGCTCCCACGTATCTGAGGATGACCTCAGAGCCTCGCAGCCGCCGTCTCCGGCCCCTCGTCGGCAATCTCGACCGGCTCGGAGCCGGCTCGGCGGCGGCCTCGGCCTCGACCGGCTCGCCGATCGTGCCGTCGGGCCGCAGGTTCTTCAGCTCGACCACGTTGCCGGACGCGTCGGTGACGGTCGCCGACTCGACGAGCCGGGCGAGCGCCTTGCCCCGGCGGATCTCCTGGACCATCTCGGGGAGGTGGTTGTGCTCGAGCATGTGGTTGATGAACTTCTGCGGGTCCTCGCCGGACTGCTGCGCGCGCATGATCAGGTGCTGCTGGAGCTCGTCCTGCTCGACGCCGAGCTCCTCCTTGGTCGCCACCTCGTCGAGGAGCAGCTGGGCGACGACCGCGTCGCGGACCCGGCGCTCGAGGTCGGCCTCGAACTCCTCGGCGGTCTGGCCCTCGTCCTCGAGGTACTTCTCCAGCGAGATGCCGGCGTAGGCGAGCTGCTGCTCGATGTTGCTGCGGCGGGAGTTGAGCTCGTCGGTGACGACGGTCTCGGGCAGGGGTACGTCGACGCGCTCGAGCAGGGCCTCGAGGACGGCGTCGCGGGCGGCGGCGGCCTGCTCGAGGCGCTTGCCGCGGCCGAGGCGCTCGCGCACGTCGGCGGTCAGCTCGTCGGCGGTGTCGAACTCCGAGGCGAGCTGGGCGAACTCGTCGTCGAGGTCGGGGAGCTCCTGCTCCTGGACCTGGGCGACCTTGACCGTCACCTCGACGTCCTGGCCGACCAGGTCGCCGCCGACCAGCTGGGAGGTGAAGGTCTTCTCGTCGCCCGCGGACATGCCGGCCAGCGCCTCGTCGAGGCCGTCGAGCATGCCGCCGCGGCCGACCTTGTAGGACATGCCGGAGAGCTCGGCGCCCTCGACGGCCTGGCCGTCTTGCTGGGCGACGAGGTCGATGACCACGAAGTCGCCGTCGGCGGCCGCGCGCTCGACGTCGACCAGGGTCGCGAAGCGCTCACGCAGCGCGGCCACCTGCTCGTCGACGTCGTCGTCGGTGACGGCGACGTCGTCGACCTGGGCGGTCAGGTCGTCGTACGCCGGGAGGGTGATCTCGGGCTTGATGTCGACCTCGGCGGTGAACTCGAGGGACTCGTTGTCCTCGAGGCGGGTGACCTCGATCTCGGGCTGGGCCAGCGGCTGGAGGTCGTTGTCCTGCAGCGCCTGGATGTAGAGCTGCGGGAGCGCGTCGTTGATCGCCTGGTCGAGGATGGCGCCGCGGCCGACCTGGCGGTCGATCACCATCGGGGGCACCTTGCCGCGGCGGAAGCCGGGGATGTTGATCTGCTGGGCGATGGTCTTGTACGCCTTGTCGAGGCTCGGCTTGAGCTCCTCGAAGGGCACCTCGACGGTCAGCTTGGCCCGGGTCGGGCTCAAGGTCTCGACGGCGCTCTTCACAGGGTGTCTCCTCATGTCGGTGGTCCGCGGTTCGTCAGTCAGTTCATCAGTCGGGGCGACAGGACTCGAACCTGCGGTCTCCTGCTCCCAAAGCAGGCGCGCTAGCCACTACGCTACGCCCCGCCAGAAGGCCCTCCGGAAACGCGTCCGGGGGCCGCCTGAGAGCGGATGACGGGAATCGAACCCGCGTAGCCAGTTTGGAAGACTGGGGCTCTACCATTGAGCTACATCCGCGCGTGTGTGCGGCCCCTTCGGAGGTTGCCTCCAGGCCCGCACCGAGCGGGTGTCATGCTGCCACAGGAGCCAGGCGCGACCCCAACCGGCGACAGCCCTGACACCGTCCGAAGGGCACCGTTCAGGGACGCCGGTGCACCAGCAGCAGCGCGCGGTCGTCGTCCTTCGACCCGAGCCGGTCGACCAGCCGGTCCACCCGGTCGTCCTGGGCGGCGTGCAGCGTCTTCTCGGCCTCGCCGATGAGGCGGTCGATGCCGAGCTCGATCTCGCGCTTGGCCGTCTCGACCAGGCCGTCGGTGTAGAGCAGCATCGCGTCGCCGGGTCGCATCACCCCGCGCACGCTCTCGAACTCCGCGCCCTCGATCAGCCCCAGGACCGGACCGTCGCTCTGGAGGGCCGACCAGCGGCCGCTGCCGGCGGCGAGGTGGACCGCGGGCGGGTGGCCGGCCGTCCACACCTCGAAGTGACCGCTGTTCAGGTCGAGCGAGAGCTGCACCGCGGTGGCGAAGCCCTCGTCCCAGCGGTGGCCGAGCAGGTAGTCGTTGGCCGCGTCCAGGAACTCGTGGGGCGGCACGGCCGTGATCAGGCCACCGAAGGCCCCCGACAGCAGCAGGGCTCGCGTCGCCGCGGCGTCGCCCTTGCCGGAGACGTCGACCACGCAGACGTCGAGCCGGCCCTTGGTCGCGGACGCCACGATGAAGTCGCCCGCGAAGAGCGTGCCGCCGGCCGACCGCAGCGCCGACTCGGCCGCCCACTGGCCCGGCAGCTCGGGGAGCTTGCCGTAGCGCTGGATGCGGTCGCGGAGGTCGATCAGCATCGACTCGCCCTGGGCGCCGGCCACGCCGAGGCGGGAGCGGCGGTGCGAGGTGAACAGCACGATCGCGCAGAGGAACAAGATGACGCTCACGGCGACCCAGGTGCGCTGGGTCGGGACGACGATCTGGGGCAGCGAGACCAGGACGAGGACGCCCAGGAACGCGACGAACGGCAGCATGTAGCGCGGGTTGAGGAAGAGACTGGCGAGGATCAGCGGCACCACCAAGACGTTGATGGGCACGTAGTCGGGGAAGCCGATCGTGCCGACGGCACACAGCAGCGAGAACGCCACCAGGCCGATGAGCGGCCCCTTCGCGGGGGCACCCGGCTCGTCGAGGGCCTTCCAGGCTGCCAAGGCGCGTGCGGGGACGACGGATCGCGACTTCGGCGCTCCACTCATGGTCGTGATCCCGTCCGGTCGTTCGCGATCACTGTACGGCGCGCGACCGGAAGCGCGGTTGACAATGCGCACACCAGAAGAGATTCCTTCCAGCCAGCACCTCGGTGCGCACGCGCGTGCCGCACACGTGGCAGGCCTGCCCGGCGCGGCGGTAGACGTAGACCTCGCCGCCGTGGTCGTCGTCGCGCGCCGGCCGGCCCATCGCCTCGGGCGTGTGCTCCGGGCGGACCGTGTCGATGGTGCCGGTCTTGACCCCCTCGCCCATGAGCACGACGAGGTCGTCCCACATCGCCCGCCACTGGCCGACGCGGAGCGTGCGACCCGGCCGCAGCGGGTGCATGCGGTGCCGGAACAGCAGCTCCGCGCGGTAGACGTTGCCGACGCCGGCGACCACCTCCTGGTCGAGCAGCAGGTCGCCGATCGGGACGCTGGCTGCGGCTGATGCGCGCCCAGGCGCGAGCCGGTTCGGCGTCGGGCCGGAGCGGGTCGGGACCGAGACGGGCGATGACCTCGGCGCGACGCTCGGGGGTCACCAGCTCGCAGACGATGGCGCCGCGCAGGTCGGCGTACGACGGTGCCCGCGCGTCGACGGATGGCGAGCCGCAGGCGGACCTGGCCGACGGGCAGGGGCAGCTGGCCCACGTCGGCGTGCACGTCGAAGGTGCCCGATCAGGCCGAGATGGACGTGCAGCACGCGGTCGCCACCGAGCTCGACGAACAGGTGCTTGCCCGCGGCCTCGGCGCGGTGCACGACGGCGCCGTCGACCAGGGCGGCGGAGTCGGCGAACCTGCCCTGCGGGCTCGACACCGCGACCCGGCGGCCACCGAAGGCGGCGTCGAGGTCGCGGGCCAGCCGGTGGAGGGTGTGCCCCTCAGGCATGCTGCTGGGTCACGACTGATCAGATGTCGGGCGGACGGCGGCAGCGGCGGCAGGTCGCCGGTGCGCTCGTAGTCGGTGAGCATGCCGATGCGGCGGGCGTGGCGCTCCTCGCCGCTGAAGGGGGTGGACAAGAAGACCTCGACGAAGCGGGTCATCTCCTCGACCGTGTGCATCCTTCCGCCGACGGCGATCACCTGGGCGTCGTTGTGCTCGCGGGCGAGCGTCGCGGTCTCCTCGGACCAGACCAGCGCGCTCCGGACGCCCTTCACCTTGTTGGCCGCCATCTGCTCGCCGTTGCCGGAGCCGCCGATGACCACGCCCAGGCTGCCGGGCTCGGCGGCCACGGCCTCGGCCGCGCGCAGGCAGAAGACGGGGTAGTCGTCGAGCGCGTCGTAGACGAAGGGCCCGTGGTCGACCGGCTCGTAGCCGTGGTCGGTCAGCCAGGCCACCAGGTGGGCCTTGAGGTCGAGGCCGGCATGGTCGCAGCCGAGGTGCACGCGCATGTGCGGGAGTTTAGGGATGGGCACCCTCACCACCGCCCCGGGCCACGGTTTCCCCGGTCGACCCGGGGAACCTTCAGTAGCCGACCCGGATGACCTGGCCGGTGGCGGCGCCCTCGATGGACTCGCACGTAGGCGCGGGCGGCCTCGGCGACCGGGACGGGTGTGGCGCCCGGGAACATCGGTCCGTAGGCGTCCCACGCCTCCTCGAACACGGTGGCACTCACGGCGTTGACCCGCTGGCCGCGCGGCAGCTCGATGGCGGCCGACCTGACGAAGGCGTCGATGGCGCCGTCGACGGTCGACGCCACGCCGCTGGTGCGCACCGGTTCGACGGAGAGGATGCCGGAGACCAAGGTGAACGAGCCGCCGTCGCTGACGTGGTCGATCCCGAGCCGGACCAGCTCGACCTGGCCGAGCAGCTTGTCGCGCACGCCGGCCAGCCACTGATCGGAGGTGAGCTCGGTGAGGGCGCCGTACGGCGTCTTGCCGGCGGTGCAGGCGACCGCGTCGACGGTGCCGACCGAGGAGTACAGACCCGCGATCGAGGCGGGGTTGCGCAGGTCGACGAAGTGGGCGGAGCTGCGCGAGGCCTCCAGCACCTCGTGCCGGTCGGACAAGAGCAGCGACGACCGCCCGTCCCCAGGCGGCCCGGAGGCGCCGACGACCAGAACTCTCACGGGATCCTCACGAGGCGGCCAGCCTGGCTCGCTCCTCCTCGACCACCGACGGGTCGAGCTTGGTGAACACCGGCGTCGGCTTGTCGACCTTCGCCCCCACCCGCACCGGCACCGACCGCCAGGGCGGCGTCTCGGAGTAGTCGCCGGTGATGATGGGGTAGCTCAGCAGCCCGGCGCCCTCGTCGGGCTCGAGCTCCTCGACGTACTCGGTGCGCGGCATGGGCATGAACTCGCCCTCCCCGCCGAGCACGGCCCACACCTTGTTGGAGGAGTGCGGGAGGAACGGCGCCAGCAACGTGTTGCAGTCGAGCACGCACTGCGCGGCCACGTGCAGCACGGTCGCGAGCCGCTCGCGCTGGTCGTCGCCCTTCATCTTGTAGGGCTCGGTCGCGGTGAGGTACTTGTTCACCTCGCCCACGACCCGCATCGCCTCGGCGACGGCCGCGCGCTGGCGGTGGCGGCCGATCAGGTCGCCGACGGTGTCGAAGCCGGCGCGTACGGCGGCCAGCACGGCCTCGTCGACCTCCTCCAGCTCGCCGGGCTTCGGGATCTCGCCGAAGCTCTTGGCGATCATCGTCGCCGTGCGGTTGACCAGGTTGCCCCAGCCGGCGACCAGCTCGGAGTTGGTGCGCTGCACGAAGTCGGCCCACGTGAAGTCGGCGTCGGAGGTCTCGGGCCCGGCGGCGCAGATGTAGTAGCGCAGCGCGTCGGGCTGGTAGCGCGCCAGGAAGTCGCCGACCAGGATCACGTGGCCCCGGCTGGTGGAGAACTGCTTGCTCTCCATGGTCATGAACTCGCTGGAGACGACCTCGGTGGGGAGGTTCAGCCGGCCGTACTCCCCCGGCTCGCCGCCGCGTGCACCCTCGCCGTTGTAGGCGATCAGCTCGGCGGGCCAGATCTGGGAGTGGAAGACGATGTTGTCCTTGCCCATGAAGTAGTAGGACAGCGACTCCGGGTCGTTCCACCACTCCCGCCAGCGGTCTGGTTCGCCGTGCCGTGCGGGCCCACTCGATCGAGGCCGACAGGTAGCCGATGACCGCGTCGAACCAGACGTAGAGCCGCTTGGTCGGCTGCTCGCGCCAGCCGTCGATCGGCACCGGGATGCCCCAGTCGATGTCGCGGGTCATGGCGCGCGGCCTGAGGTCCTCGATCAGGTTCATCGAGAACTTGATGACGTTGGGCCGCCAGGTGCCGGAGGCCTCACGCCCCTTCAGGTACTCCGTCAACGCGTCGGCCAGCGCCGGCAGGTCGAGGAAGAAGTGCTGGGTCTCCACGAACTCCGGCGTCTCGCCGTTGATCTTCGACCTGCGGGTTGATCAGGTCGGTCGGGTCGAGCTGGTTGCCGCAGTTGTCGCACTGGTCGCCGCGCGCGTCGAGGTACCCGCAGATCGGGCAGGTGCCCTCGATGTAGCGGTCGGGCAGGGTGCGGCCGGTCGACGGGCTGATCGCAGCCAAGGTGGTCTGCTCGACCAGGTAGCCGTTGCGGTGCACGTGCGAGAACAGCTCCTGCACGACCTTGTAGTGGTTGCCGGTCGTCGTCCGGGTGAACAGGTCGTAGGACAGCCCGAGGTCGACCAGGTCGTTGACGATCACCGCGTTGTTCTTGTCGGCGAGCTCGCGCGGCGGTCACGCCCTCCTGGTCGGCGGCGACCAGGATCGGGGTGCCGTGCTCGTCGGTGCCCGAGACCATCAGCACGTCGTGGCCGGCCATCCGCATGTACCTGCTGAAGACGTCGGAGGGCACACCGAAACCGGCCACGTGGCCGATGTGGCGCGGGCCGTTGGCGTACGGCCAGGCGACGGCGGACAGGACATGGGTCATGGGGTCAGCCTATTGAGGTCGCGCCAGTGGTTTGTCGCCGGTCGGTGGTTTCGAGGTGCGAGGCCTCGCGGCGCTCGTCGACGGCCTGCGACGCCGACGTCGACCCGGCTAGGAGAAGTCGAGGTCGCGGTTCCTGGTCCGCTTGAGCTCGAAGAAGCTCGGGTACGACGAGAGGGTGACGGTGGCGTCCCAGATGCGGCCGGCGTCCTCGCCGCGCGGGATGCTGGTCAGCACCGGCCCGAAGAACGCGGAGCCGGCGAAGGCGATGGTGGGGGTGCCGACGTCGTCGCCGACCTGGTCCATGCCCTGGTGGTGGGACTTCTTGATCGCCTCGTCGTAGGACGCGTCGTCCCACGCGTCGAGCAGCTGCGGGTCCAGCCCGGCGTCGCGAAGGGCTGCGCGGCCATCTCGCGGGTCGCGCCCGAGCCCTGCACGTGGATGCCCTCGCCCATCGCCGTGTAGAGCGGGAGCAGGGCCTCCGGGCCCACGTGCTCCTGGGCTGCCATCAGCACCCGGACGGGCCCCCAGCCGTCCGCGAGCTTCTTGCGGTAGTCCTCGGAGACGTCCTTGTCCTGGTTGAGGTAGCTCAGGCTCATCAGCGTGCCAGCTGACGGCGACGTCGCGCACGCTGCTCGACCTCCAGCATCCAACGCGACGTGATCCAGGCGAACGGGCACCGCGGGTCGAACCAGAACTCGGCGACCCCGCCGTGTGCCCTGCTGTCGATGAGTGTGCTGAATCGTTACCAACTGCGGGTGTTTCCGAGACAGAGGTCATGAGTCGGTAACGGCGTCCCACATCGATGCTGTTCCCCGCCGTCTCGAATGGCAGGATGCCCCCCATGCCTGGAACCAACCTCACCCGTGAAGAGGCGCAGACCCGCGCCGGACTTCTGTCGGTCGAGTCCTACACCGTCGACCTCGACCTCACCGTCTCCGACAAGGTGTTCGAGAGCACCACGGTGCTCCGGTTCACCTGCAGCGAGCCCGGCGCGAGCACGTTCGCCGACCTGGTCGGTGCGACCGTCCACGAGGTCGTGCTCAACGGCGAGAAGCTCGACGCGTTCGACGTCTACCGCGACAGCCGGATCCGCCTCGACAACCTCCAGGCCGACAACGAGCTCCGGGTGTTCTGCGAGCTGCCCTACAGCCACACCGGCGAGGGCCTGCACCGCTTCGTCGACCCGGCCGACGGCAAGGTCTACCTCTACAGCCAGTTCGAGGTGCCGGACGCCCGGCGTGTCTTCACCACCTTCGAGCAGCCCGACCTGAAGTCGACGTTCACCTTCACGGTGACCGCGCCGTCGCACTGGGTGGTGGTCTCCAACGCACCGACGCCGGCGCCGGAGGCGGTCAGCACTCAGTCCGGTGACGAGAAGTCCGTGTGGCGGTTCCCGGCCACCAAGCCGATGTCGACGTACATCACCGCACTGATCGCCGGCGAGTACCACGCGGTCTTCGACACCTACGAGGGCAAGAACGGCACCATCCCGCTGGGCCACTACTGCCGCCAGAGCCTGGTCGACCACCTCGACCGCGACGAGGTCGTCAAGCTCACCAAGCAGGGCTTCGAGTTCTTCGAGGAGGCCTTCGACTTCCCCTACCCGTTCGAGAAGTACGACCAGCTCTACGTGCCCGAGTACAACATGGGCGCGATGGAGAACGCCGGCGCCGTGACGCTGCGCGACGAGTACCTCCCGCGCAGCCGCCAGGACGGCTCGTTCTACGAGTTCCGCGCCTCGGTCATCCTCCACGAGATGGCCCACATGTGGTTCGGCGACCTGGTGACCATGAGGTGGTGGGACGACCTCTGGCTCAACGAGTCCTTCGCCGAGTGGGCGTGCTACCACGCCGCGGTCGAGAACACCGAGTTCACCGAGTCGTGGACCGGCTTCACCAACGCCCGCAAGAACTGGGCGCTGCGCCAGGACCAGCTGCCCTCGACCCACCCGATCGCCGCCGACAACCACGACCTCCAGGCGGTCGAGGTCAACTTCGACGGCATCACCTACGCCAAGGGCGCCTCGGTCCTCAAGCAGCTGGTGGCCTGGGTCGGTCTCGACGCCTTCCTCTCCGGCCTGCGCCAGTACTTCAAGGACCACGCCTACGCCAACTCTGAGTTCACCGACCTGCTGAAGGCTCTCGAGAAGGCCTCGGGCCGTGAGCTCGACTCCTGGGCCAAGGAGTGGCTGCAGACCTCGGGCGTGAACACCCTCGAGCCGGGGTTCGAGCTCGACGCTGACGGCGCCTACGCGTCGTTCGAGGTCCGCCAGACGGCCGCCGCCGGCTTCCCGACGCTGCGGCGCCACCGGATCGGCGTCGGCCTCTACGACGCCCAGGACGGTCACCTGGTCCGCCGCAGCTACGTCGAGGTCGACATCGAGGGCGAGCTGACGTCCATCGAGGAGCTCGTCGGCCAGCGGCAGCCCGACCTGCTGTTGCTCAACGACGGTGACCTGACCTACGCCAAGATCCGCCTCGACGAGCGGTCGCTCGCGACGGTGGTCGAGGGTCTGCGCCGGCTCGACGACTCGCTCGCGCGGGCGCTGTGCTGGGGCGCTGCGTGGGACATGACCCGCGATGCCGAGATGAGCGCAACCGACTTCGTCGAGCTGGTGCTCACCAACATCGGCTCCGAGACCGACGCCTTCGGCGCCTCGCGGATCCCTGGGTACGCCGCCCAGGCCGTGCGCATGTACGCCGCGCCCGCCAACCGCGACGCCCTGCTCGATCGCTGGGAGAGCGGGCTCCGCGAGCTGCTGATGTCGGCCGAGGCCGGCAGCGACCACCAGCTCACCTTCGCGCGGAGCTACGCCGCCACCGCCCACACCGACAAGGCTCTCACCGACCTCGGAGGCCTGCTCGACGGCAGCCTGCCCATCGAGGGTCTCGCCATCGACACCGACCTGCGCTGGACGCTGGTGACGCACCTGGCGCGAGCCGGTCGCTTCGGTGCCGACGAGGTCGCCGAGGAGCTCGAGCGCGACAACACCATCTCCGGCCAGGAGAACGCCGCCGCCGCCCTCGCCTCCCGCCCCTCGGCCGAGGCCAAGGCCGAGGCGTGGGAGCAGGCGACGGTCCAGGAGAACGTCCCGAACGAGACGCACCGCTCCATCTGCCTGGCGTTCATGCGCTTCGGGCAGGAGGAGCTGCTGGCGCCGTACGTCGAGAAGTACCTCCAGGCCGCCGACGACATCTGGGAGCGCCTCGGCACCCAGAAGGCGTCCACCGCGCTGGAGTACATCTTCCCGGCACCGCTCGCCGGACCCGAGCTGCTGGAGCGCCTCGACACCTGGCTCGACTCCTCCCCGGCCAACCCGGGCGCCAAGCGCTACGTGCGCGAGGGCCGCGACGACGTGGCTCGCGCGCTGCGTGCCCAGGCGAAGGACGCTGCAGCTGGATGACGTGCGGCGTGCGCCCATCACGTCCGCCTGCTGAAGCGAACACGTCCGTCGGACAGGTACCGATGCACGAAGCCGGTGTCGTGGATGCGTCGATGGTGGAAGTGGCAGAGGGGTACGGCGTCTCGTAGATCCGTGCGGCCGCCAGCGCTCCACGGCTTGCGGTGGTGCAGCTCGCACCAGGCGTAGGGGCGTTCGCAGCCGTCGGCCGCGCAGGTGTCATGGGCCAGGCCCACGGCGATGCGTTGGGCCTCGTCGAAGAGTCGCTTGAGCCGCCCGAGGTCAAGCACACGCGACTTGCCACCGAGGACGGCGGGGATGATGCCGGCGTTGCAGACCAGGCGGCGGGCCTCGCCGGCGCTGATGCTCTCACCGGTGTCGAGGCCGGCCGCCTTGAGGCGGTCGCGCAGCTGTTCCTCGTCGATGGTCACGACGACGGTGGCGGCGGTCTTGGGGTGCAGGTGATCGGTGGGCAGGTGCTCGAGAACCTCGCAGAACGCCAGCCCGCGGGCGTGGTCCCAGTCGGTGCGCGGGCCGGTCTTGGCGCCCACCTGCGCCTCGGCGGCGCCCGAACGGCCGCGGCGGGGCGCGGTCATCGTTTCCATGACCTTGCGGAGTAGATGTCCGTGCAGAGTCGGGACGGTGAAGTGGCCGGTGACCGTGCCGTCGTCGTTGTCGTGCAGGGTCAGCCGGGTCTTCTCGCGGGCTGCAGCCTCCTCGTCGGCGACGAGCTGGTCCTCGTGTGCGTCGACCTTGCGCTCGTCCGCCTCGATCGCGGCCAGTGCGCGTCGCGCCACTCGACGCAGCGCCTTCGGGGGCAATTTCGTGGCCTTGATGACCAGGGCGGCCTCGACCTCGTCGCGCTGGACATCGGTCACGGTTTCGGGCAGCTGCCGGGTGGCACGGACGATCACCTCGGCGTGCTCCGCAGTCAGGGCACCGTCGGCCAGCGCCTGGGCGGTGGTCGTCCGCTCGGTGAGCCCGGCCGCAAGGCCGACCTGCCTGTGGGCTGTGGCCTGGTCGCCGTTCGTCACCGACGCCGCCCACTGCCCGGTGCCCGCCGCCCCGCACGCCCGCGCCGTACCAGCCTTCTCGGCCGCCGCCAGCAGCTTCATCTTGATCGCGCACATCTTGGACTCGGCCCGCGCCAGCAGCCTCAGCAAGTCGGCCTGGTCCGAGCCGCTCAACGCCGACAGCTCAACCTCGCCGAGCGCGTCGAGGCACCTCAACAGCAGGCCAGTCGGTAGCGGCGCGGTGGAGGTGAGCATCGTGGGTTCAGTATAATCGAACAGATGTTCGAATAGTCAACGCTAGAGCAACGGCTTGTCAACAGTTCGGTCGCTCTGCCCGGCATCCGCTTCCCTGAGTCGGGCGTACTGCCCAGGCTGCACGTCAAGCCCGGTACTTCATCAAGGGCCATGAGCGCTCGTACTTGGACCGCGGGATCGCCCTTCTCGACCCGGTCACTTGCGGCTGACTGACCCACCCCTCCCAACACCGGCTCGTATTCAAACAGGCATTACCCGGAAGAACAGGTCACTCCCAGGCGCCACGGCGTTTCGTTGTTCGACTTATGCCCGTTTGGCTACGAGAGGGCCGGCCACCCGACGGAGACGAGGAAGTCGCAGACGTCAACGCCAACTTCGCACTGTCAGACCAGCGCGACTCCACCCCTGCGACCTACTCGGCGTGGAGGGTGTGGGGCGCTCTCGCGTGGTCGGCGAGCATGGTGATGCCGCGCTTGAGGCCGCCGACGAGGTCGCCGGCGGCGAAGGCGGTCTGCATCTCGAGGACGGCGAGCTGGACCTCGTGGTCGGACAGGGTGCGCTTGACGACACTGCCGGTGACGACCTCGACCACATGGGCGACCGGGTCGACCATCACCAGGACGCTGTGGGACGGCGCCACGAGCGCGGCGTGGAGCCCAACGGCGTAGTCGCGCGGGGTCCCGTCGGTCCCGACCGGGGACCTGCCGACGAAGACGGAGAACTCGTAGCGGCTGGTCTCCTCGGCCGCGCGGATCGCGCGGTCGATCTCGAACCGCTCGCTCGCGGAGAAGTCACCAGCTGCCACTAGCCCCACCCGTCTCGTCACTGACAGCTTCCTTGCGCTGCTCGAGCGCCTGCTGTGCTGAATGTTGGGCGTCGCGGCGGCCGCCGAACCACTCGTCGGTGGCCCTGGCGCCCGCCGGGGCCACGGACTCGCCGCGCAGGATCGAGGGCAGGTAGACCGCCAGCGCGAGCATCACGAAGCACAGCAGGGGGATACCGACCAGCACGAGCAACGTATGCATGAAGGAGACGTCGTCCGGATCGCTCCACCCCTCCGGTCCGTCGGCGCTCGCGGCGCCGGCGTAGGTCAGCGCGAGCGCTACGGCGACGGTGGCGACAGCCAGGAAACGAGGAAGCATCTTCGTCACGGGGCGAGACTATCGGCTCCGGGGCTCTCTGTACGTTGGCGCCATGGCTGTCCCGTTTCTTGGCCTGACCAGCCCGTGCCTACCTGACGAGACGACGTGTGAGCGCGTCTATGAGTGGACCAACGGCAACGAGCAGCTCGCCGAGCTCTCCGACGTACTGATCGGCAAGCCGACCGCCATCCTCGGCATCTTCCTCGTAGGGCTGGTTGCGCGGTGGCTGCTCCACAAGGTCGTCGACCGCCTGGTGCGCCGCGCCGAGGACGGCGTGCTGCCCGACCGGCTCAGCAAGATGTCGCTGGGCCGAGGCACCACCGAGGACGGCGACAGCGCACGCAGCCGCCGGATGCAGCGAGCGCGCAGCATGGGCGACCTGCTCAAGAGCGTGATCACCGGGGTCATCGCGGCGGTCGTCATCACCATGGCGCTCGCCGAGCTCAACTACGACATCGGCCCGATCATCGCCAGCGCGGGCATCGTGGGCATCGCCCTCGGCTTCGGCGCGCAGAACCTCGTCAAGGACTTCCTGGCCGGGATCTTCATGATCTTCGAGGACCAGCTGGGGGTGGGCGATGTCGTCGACCTGGGCCCGGCCAACGGCACCGTCGAGGCCGTCAGCCTCCGTGTCACCCGCCTGCGTGACGTCAACGGGACGGTCTGGTACGTCCGCAACGGTGAGATCCTCCGCGTCGGCAACCAGAGCCAGAACTGGGCCCGCGCGGTGCTCGACGTGACGGTCCCCTACCGCGAGGACGTCGCGCGGGTGCGATCCGTGCTGAGCGAGGTCGCCGACGACCTGTGGCACGACGAGGACTTCGAGGGAGTGGTCATCGAGCAGCCGGAGATCTGGGGCGTCGAAGCCGTCACCGCCGACGAGGTCACGATCCGGGTCACCCTCAAGACCGCGCCCATGGAGCAGTGGCGCGTGGCCCGGGAGATGCGGGCTCGCATCAAGGCGCGCTTCGACGAGCAGGGCATCGGGACGCCGGACGCCCAGCCGGTGGTCGTCGCCCAAGCTCACGACCAGCCAGATGAACAGCACCTCGACCAGCCCGAGGAGACGCGGTCTCCCTGATTTCGCGACGTCGGCGTGACTTGGCAAGATGGCGCGGTGACGACCTTCTACGACGAGATCGGTGGCTACCCGACCATCGAGAAGATCGTCGCCACCTTCTACGCCGGCGTGGCAGGTGACCCGGTGCTGCGGCCGCTCTACCCCGAGGAGGACCTCGGTCCGGCCGAGGAGCGCTTCCGGCTGTTCCTGGTGCAGTACTGGGGAGGGCCGACGACCTACGGCGACACCCGGGGCCACCCGCGGCTGCGGATGCGGCACGCGCCGTTCGCCGTGACGCCGGCGGCGGCCGAGCGCTGGCTCGTGCACTTTCGCGAGGGCCTCGACTCCGTCGGGCTGACGCCTGAGCAGGACGCGCAGTTCTGGGACTACGTCACGCACGCCGCGCAGTTCATGGTCAACACGCTCGACAAGGTCTAGAGCCGCAGGTCGGAGCGTGAATCGCCCGACCCATCGCCCGCGGATGCAGCGCTCATGTAGCACGCGAAAGCGTCGTGACCGCGCGACGGGGTCCGCTCGTCGCTCGGCGCATGAGATGCGTGTATGTCCGCGTGAAGCCTGCATCGGCGTGGCCAGGTACTGGACGCATCGACATCGCTGGAGCACCAACCGCAGGTATCACGCACGTGCCAGGAGGCGTCGTGAGGAGTCCGCCCGCCCGACTACCCGAACACGTGAGACACGCTTTGGTCATTCGGTTGATTCTACCTAGAATTCTGTGTAACACTCGCGCAGAAGCATGCGGAAGGAGGAAGCCCCATGAAGATTGACACCGACGACATGGTGAACGTCTCGGACGCCAGCAGCAAGGGCGTTTCTTGGCTGGTCCGCGAGGCGGAGAACGGCCGCACCCTCCTGATTGTGAAGAACTCAGAGCCCGCCGTGGTCGTCACCAGCGTGGAGACTATGACCCGCCTGGATCGAGTCGACGAAGCCGCAGAGAACCTCAGCTTCTAGCTGCCACGCTAGTGCGGTGGCGGCCGACGATGGGGTCCGCCATGACCTCGATGCAGTGCTCATGGATCTCGGCATCGACCTCGACGACGATTAATCGATGGCACATGTTGTCCTGACCTCGGACGCGCGGGACGACCTTCGCGAACTCGACGGCGCTGCCCGCAAAGTCGTGGCGAAGTCGTTGAAGAAGCTCGAGGATCACCCTGAGGAGCGAGGTGCGCCCCTGGGGAAGACCCTGACGACCTACCGGAAACTCGTTGTGGGCAATCGGCAGTATCGGATTGTGTACCGAGTGGAGGGTGATGGCGAAGTTTGCGTCATCTGGGTGATTGCCACCCGGTCCGACGATGAGGTGTACAACCTCGCTGTCGCTCGACTGACGTCCGTATCCGACGCCGAGATCCGCGAGATCCTGCGGTCCGCTCTGGACGACACCAGAGAGTTGTAGCCACTCCCAGCTCGGCCCGACGCGTGTCCGGGGTCCACGCGGAATCGCGAGCGCAGCGAGTGCATTCCGTGGGGTGGTGGCTTGGCGGAGCAACGAAGGCGGGGTGCACACCCGTCGAGCGACGACAACGCAGGCAGCGTGCATGCAGCGCGGCGCGTAGCAGGGCGGATTGTTCAGCAGACTCCTGGAGCCGTCACAGGCCGGGCGCCGCGAGCAGCCGCTCGCGCACCTCGGCAGGTGGCGCCTGCGGCCTGCTGGTCGCCGGGTCGACGAACACCATCGCGACTCGGGCCCGGGCGAGCAGGCGGTCGCCGTCGCAGATCTCGGAGGCGATCACCATCGACCGCTCCCCCACGTGGGTCAGCCACGACCACGCGTCGTACGGCTCGGAGCGGAACAGGATCGGCACCTTGTAGTCACGTCGGTGCGGGCGGTGACCATCTGGACGGGCATGCCTCCTCCGTCAGCCCCTTCCAGAGCCGAGCGGTGAACAGGATGCGGGCCTCCATGAAGTACTCGAAGTACTTGACGTTGTTGACGTGCCCGTAGACGTCGACGTCGGAGAAGCGGACGTGCACCGGGTAGTGGCCGACCTTGTCGCGGCGCACCTCACCGGTGAGGCGGAGCGGGTCGGCCCAGGGCGGTGAGTCCTCGACGTACGCCGTCAGGGCCTCCCGCTCGCCGTCGCTGAGCCGCCGCGGGCGCTCGGACTCGAAGATGAACGGCGTGAGCACGGTGGTGGCGCGCAGGTAGACGCGCCGCCCTGTGCCGGGTCGTCGTGGAAGACCTCGTAGGCCATCGTGAACGAGGCCGCCCGGATGCCGGTGACCCAGCACTCGATGCTGACCGGCTTGAAGGCGTAGGTCAGCGGCGACCGGTAGTGCACCTCGTGGCGGACCACCACGAGCGCCTCGGCCAGCTGGTCGGTGCGCCTCACGTGCGGCGTGCACCCGGAGCATGTCGACCCGCGCCTCTTGCAGGTAGTCGACGTAGATGACGTTGTTGACGTGCCCCTGGAGGTCCATGTCGGCCCAGCGCATCGGGCACTCGTAGACGTGGCGCACGCATCGACTCTGCCAGAGGCGGCGCCGTGCGAGGTGATGGGATCAGTGGCCGACTGCGAGGTGCCGGTAGTACGACGGGATCGACTCGTGTCTGGAGACGCGACGACGGTGGTGGACGAGGAGCGTGATGGCGACGTAGGCCTCGACGACGACCATGATGAACACCTATCTACGTTTGTAGACTTTTACTGATGTAGAAAGTTACTCGCCGACTGGTCTGTTCCCCCAGAGCCACGTCCGTGACGCAGGTCACCGCCATGCGTACTCTTTCGCCGTGACCTGCCCTCACTGCGGCGCGGAGACCAAGCCCGGGCAGCGTTTCTGCGGAGACTGTGGCTCCACCCTCGACGCGCCCTGCCGCGCGTGCGGCGCGGCCCTGACCGGTCGACGGTTCTGCGTCGAGTGCGGGACCCCGGTGGACGAGGTCGCCGCCGAGCCCAGCCGCGATCATCGCGACCCCCGAGACCGAACGCCGGCTGTGCTCGGTCATGTTCGTCGACCTGGTCGGCTTCACCCCTCTCAGCGAGGGCCGCGACCCCGAGGAGGTCCGCGAGCTCCTGACCCACTACTTCGACCTTGCCCGCGAGGTGGTCGGGCGATACGGCGGCCTCATCGAGAAGTTCATCGGCGACGCCGTGATGGCCGTCTGGGGAACGCCGGTGGCCGTCGAGGGAGACGCAGAGCGAGCCGTCCGGGCCGCGATGGACCTGGTGACCGAGGTCGCCGCGCTGGGTGAGCGGGTAGGGGCGAGCGGACTCGCCGCGCGCGCGGGTGTCGTCACCGGCACCGTCGCGGCCACGCTTGCCGCCGACGGTCAGGCGATGGTCGCCGGTGACGCGGTCAACACCGCAGCCAGGGTGCAGTCGGCGGCCACGGCCGGCAACGTGCTGGTCGACACCACGACCCGGCGGCTGGCCGGACTGGCGATCGAGTTCGACCTCCATGGGGAGGTGGAGCTGAAGGGAAAGGCCGAGCCCGAAACCCTGTGGCAGGCCCGCGAGATCGTCTCGGGCATCGGCGGCGCCCAGCGCACGGACGGGCTGGAAGCGCCCTTCGTCGGGCGCGCCGTCGAGCTGGGCCTGCTGAAGGACGTGCTCCACGCGACCGGCGCCCAACGGCGTCCCCGGATGGTGTTGGTGTCCGGTCCGGCCGGCGTCGGCAAGACACGGCTGGGCTGGGAGCTGGAGAAGTACGTCGACGGGCTGACCGAGAACGTCTACTGGCACCGGGGGCGGTGCCCGACGTTCGGCGAGGACACGGCGTTCTGGGCGCTGACCGAGATCGTCCGCGCCCGCCTCGGCGTGGCCGAGGACGACGACCGCAGCCAGATCGAGAACAAGCTCGCAGGGACCCTCGCCAACCTCTTTGATGCGGAGGCCGACCGGGCCTTCGTCGCGGTCCGGCTCGCGCGCCTGCTCGGCCTGCCGTCGACCGGCGCCGAGCTGCCCCGGGCCGAGCTCTTCGCCGGGTGGCGGCGGTTCTTCGAAGGGCTCGCCCGCCGCCAGACCGTCCTGCTCCTCGTCGAGGACCTGCACGACGCCGACGAGGGCCTCCTCGACTTCCTCGAGCACCTCGTGGACTGGGTGCGGGACCTGCCCGTCCTCGTCATCGGCTTCGCCCGGTCGGAGCTGGTCGAGCGGCGGCCCGGCCTGGGCACCGGCCGGAACCGCACGCTGGTGACACTGAGCCCGCTGGCGGAGTCCGACATGCACGCCTTGTTGGCCGGGCTGGTGGCGCGGCTGCCGGCCGAGGCGGCGGCGGCCATCGAGGCCCAGGCCGAAGGCATCCCGCTGTTCGCCGTGGAGACGATCCGCTCCCTCATCGACCAAGACGTCGTCGTCGCCTCACCCGAGGGATACACCCTGGCCGGCGCACTGGGAGAGCTGGCCGTCCCCGACAGCCTGCACGCCCTGCTGGCGGCGCGCCTGGACGCCCTGGATCCGCTCGCGCGGTCCCTCGCCGCTGCCGCCGCGGTGATCGACGGCCCGTTCACGGCAGACACCCTGGTCGCGGTCGCGGCGCTGGAGCCCGCTCTCGTGCACGCCGGGCTGAACGACCTCACTCACCGCGACGTGCTCCAGGTCAGCGCCGATGTCCTGTCTCCGCAGCTGGGGTCCTACAGCTTCACCCACGGCCTGCTCGCCCAGGTCGCCTACCAGACGCTGTCGCACCGCGACCTCAAGGACCGGCACCTGCGGATCGCAACGCACCTCGCGGACTCCGCGCGCAACGAGAACGACGCTCTCGCCGAGGTCGTCGCGCGGCACTACCTGGAGGCCCTCGACGCCCGGCCGAACGACGACGACGTCACGCGCCTGCGGGAGGCCGCCACCGACTGGCTGATCCGCGCGGCGGAGCGCGCTCGGTCGACGGGGGCCCTTGGGACGGCGTCGCGGTTGTTCGCGTCCGGGGCCGAGCTGCGTCGACACCACCGACGCGCGGGGGGCCTTGCAGTCCGCAGAGCTCTGGATGCAGTCGGCCATGGCCGCCGAGGGGGGCGGTGAGCACCAGTTCGGTCTGAAGGGCACCGAGCGCGCGGCCGAGCTCCGGGAGGGTCAGGGCCGCCCGCGGCTGGTGGCGGTGAGCAACGGGCTCCGTGGGCGCATCCTGTCCCGCCTGGGACGAGGTGAGGAGGCACGATCCCTGTTGACCGCCGCGGTCACAGCCCTCTCCGAAGAACCCGGACCCGACACCGTCGAGGTGATGACCTACCTCGCCGCCGTCTACTCCATGACCGGACGTGCGGACAGCAGCGATGTCACCCAGGAGGCTCTCGAGCTCGCCCAGCGGCTCGGCGCCGAAGACTCCGTCCTGGCCACCCTCTTCAACTCGCGGGGCATCGCCCTCGGCGTGCGCGGACGGCGGCACGAGGCCGTCGCCCACTTCCGCGAGGCACTGCGGCTGGCCCGGGCGTCGGGGGCGTCGATCCACGAGCTCAACCCCACGGGCAACATCGGCGACGCCATCATGTGCGACGACCCGCGCGGGGGCTTGGAGTACGCCCTCCGCGGGCAGGACTTGGCCCGGCAGATCGGGGCGCGGTACGTCCTGGGGGTCAGCGTGCTCAACACGGTGCTGTGCCTGCTCCGCGTGGGCGAGTGGGACCGCGCCGCCGCCGCGGTCGACACGGCCATCGAGGACGACGGGCTGGGCGACTTCACCGATGTGGCCCGGGCTTCGGCCGTCGTCCGGGCACTGCGCGGCGACCCGTCGCGAGCCCGCGAGGAGCTGCCCGCGCACGAGGGCACCGAGGAGGACCCACAGGAGGCGGCGTACCACGCCTACGCCCTCGCCGTGGTGTGCGACGCGGAGGGCGATGTCCCCGCGACACTCCACCATGCCCGGCGCGCTGCGGCGATCCTCCCCGCCCCGACCATGGACCCCTTCGTCGTGGCCTGGCCGCTGGCCGTCCGCGCGGCGCACGAGCTGGATGACCGCGCGGCTCTCGACGAGGTGCTCGCCATGCTGGACGGCCGCTACGACGGCGAGATCCCCGTGATGGTGCGCGCGGAGCGCAGGCTGGCCGTCGCCCGACTGGTGGCAGACCCCGCGGAGCGGGTGGCGGGGATCGAGGACGCGGTGACGGACCTGCGGGCGGTCGGGTCGCCGTACCACCTGGCGCTGGCACTCCTCGACCTGGCGCAGGCCCAGCGAGCAGCGGGCAAGGACCCCGCGGACGTGGTGGCCGAGGCGGTCTCGATCGCCACCGTGCTGGGGTGCCCGTCCGTCGTCGAGCGCGCGGACCGCCTCCCGTGACGGTTAGCCTCAGGTCGTGGGGGCGTGTCCGAGCTGCGGCGCCGAGGCGGTCGCCGGGCAGGCGTTCTGCGGGTCCTGCGGCACGCCGCTCGGGGTCGGCTGTCGCACCTGCCAGGCGCCGCTGACGCCAGGCCAGCGGTTCTGCACCCGCTGCGGCACCCCGTCAACGAGGACGACGCCCGCGGCGGCGCGGCACCCGTCCCCCTCCCCGAGACCGAACGCCGGCTGTGCTCGGTGCTCTTCGTCGACCTGGTCGGGTTCACGCCGCTCAGCGAGGGCCGCGACCCCGAGGAGGTCCGCGAGCTGCTGTCGGAGTACTTCACGGTCGCCCGCCAGGTGGTCGGGCGCTACGGCGGGGTGATCGAGAAGTTCATCGGCGACGCCGTGATGGCTGTCTGGGGCACGCCGGTGGCCGCGGAGGGGGACGCCGAACGAGCGGTCCGAGCGGCGCTCGACCTCGTCGCGGGCGTCGCCGAGCTCGGTGCGCGCATCGGCGCGCCCGGCCTCGCGGCCAGGGCCGGCGTGGTGACAGGCACGGTCGCCACGACGCCCGGCGCCGACGGGCAGGCGATGGTGGCCGGCGATCCCGTCAACACGGCCGCGCGCGTGCAGTCGGCCGCGGCGGCCGGCGCCGTGCTCGTCGACACCACGACCCGCCGGCTGGTGGGTCGGGCGATCGACCTGGAGCTGTTCGGCGACCTCGAGCTCAAGGGGAAGGCGCCAGCCCGAGACGCTGTGGCGGGCCCGCCAGGTCGTCTCCGGGATCGGTGGCGCCCAGCGCGCCGACGGACTGGAAGGGCCGTTCGTCGGACGCGCCCCGGAGTTCCGGCTCCTCAAGGACCAGCTGCACGCCGTCGAGGAGGAACACCGCCCGGCGATGGTGGTGGTGACCGGCCCGCCCGGAGTCGGCAAGTCACGGCTGGGCTGGGAGCTGGAGAAGTACGTCGACGGGCTGGCCGAGACGGTCTTCTGGCACCGCGGGCGCTGCCCGACGTTCGGCGAGCACACGGCGTACTGGGCGCTGAGCGAGATGGTGCGCGCTCGACTGGGCATCGCCGAGGACGACGACCTCACGGAGGTCGAGGCCAAGCTCGAGCGATCCCTGGGCGACCTGTTCCTCGACGTCACCGAGCAGGCGCTGGTGGCCGACCGGCTGGCTCCCCTGCTCGGCCTGCCTCACACCCAGCCGGCACGGGCCGAGCTGACGCAGGCAGAGCTGTTCGCCGGTTGGCGGCGCTTCTTCGAGGGGCTGGCCCGGCAGCGCACCGTGCTGCTGCTCGTCGAGGACCTGCACGACGCCGACGAGGGCCTCCTCGACTTCCTCGACCACCTCGTCGACTGGGTACGCGACCTGCCGCTGCTCGTGGTCGGCTTCGCCCGGCCCGAGCTGCGTCAGAGACGACCCGCCCTGGGCGAGGGGCGCCATCGCGAGCTCGTCACCCTGGACCCGCTCGGCGAGGCCGCGATGCACGAGCTGCTGGCCGGCCTGGTCGACCACATCCCGGCCGAGGCGGCAGCCGCGATCGAGGCGCACGCCCAGGGCATCCCGCTGTTCGCGGTCGAGACCGTGCGCTCACTGATCGACCAGCACGTCGTCGTCGCAACGCCGGGGGGCTACGCGCTGACCGGCGACCTCGGCACTCTGACCGTGCCCGACAGCCTCCAGTCACTGCTGGTCTCCAGGCTCGACGCGCTGGACCCGGTGGCCCGCTCGCTGGCCGGCGACGCCGCGGTGATCGCGGCGCCGTTCACGGTGGAGACGCTCACCGCGGTCTCGACCCTGACCCCCGCCCAGGTGCAGGCCGGTCTCGCGGAGCTGACCCATCGCGACGTGCTCGTGGTCAGCGCCGACGCGCTGTCACCCCAGGTCGGCTCCTACGCCTACAGCCACGGGCTCCTCGCCCAGGTCGCCTACGAGACCTTGTCGCACAAGGACCTCAAGGAGCGGCACCTGCGGGTGGCCCGGCACCTCGCCGACTCGGCGCGCAACGAGGGCGACGCGCTGGCCGAGGTGGTCGCGCAGCACCACGCCCGGGCCCTCCGCGCGAGGCCCAACGACCCCGACGTGGCGCAGCTGCGGGCCGAGGCCGGCCAGTGGCTGGAGCGCGCCGGGGAGCGCGCGGGCGCGACCGGCGCGCCCGCGTCCGCGGCACGGCTGTTCGCCACCGCCGCCGGGCTCGCCGAGGAGAACGCCGACGAGGCCGGCGCGCTGGCCGCTGCGGACTTCTGGATGCGGTCCGGGTTCGCGTGCCTCACGATCGCCGACGGCCAGGGGGTCGTGAACGCCGCGAGCCGGGCCGCCGAGCTGCGGGCCCGGCACGGCCGGTCCCGAGCCGTCGCGATGGCCCAGGTCCTGCGCGGGCGCGGCCTGTACCTCCTGGGGCGGCCCGAAGAGGCACGCACGCTGATGCTCGCCGCCACCGCGGAGCTCGAGGCCGAGCCCGGGGTCGACACGGTCGAGGCGATGGCCGACGCCCTGGCGCCGTTCTCGATGTCGGGTCTCGACACGGCCGAGGAGCTCACCGAGCGGGCCCTGGTCCTCGCTCAGAAGCTGGGCGTGACCGGTCCGTACTGGATCGACCTGCTCATCCATCGCGGCCTCGTCCTGGGCACGCGGGACCGGAAGCCGGAGGCAGCCAGCTACTTCCGCGAGGCGCTCCGCCTCGGGGTCCTCGGCGATGCACCGCTGGCCCAGGCCCGAGCGCTGCTCAACCTGGGCGACGCGGTCTCCTCGACCGACCCCGCCGAGGGTTTGCGGCTCGCTCACCAGGTGGTCGACCTGGCCCGGCAGAGCGGGGCTCGCTACTACCTGCTCTACGGCACCTCGAACGGTGTCCTGTGCGCCCTGGTCACCGGTGAGTGGGACACCGCCGAGGCGCTGGTCACCTCCGCGTTGGAGGAGGACGGCCTGACCGACGTCGGCATCCTGACTCCCACTGCCGCACTGATCAGTGCACTCCGCGGCGACACCGAACGCGCCAGAAGGACGCTGGCGCCGCTGGCCGGGGAGGAGCGCGACACCCAGGAGTCCTCCTACCTCGACTACGTGTGGGCAGTCGTGCTGGAGGCCGAGGGCGACGACGCCGGCTGCCTGGAGCACGCGCAGCGCTCGGCCGAGACGGGCATCAGGCTGGGCCTGCACTCCGACATGTTCCGGCTCTCCTGGCCGCTCGCGGCACGCGCTGCCACCGCGACGCACAACGACGCGGCCACCAAGGCGCTGGTCGACATGCTCGACGGCCGCCACGACGGTGAGCTGTCACGACTGCTCCGCGCCGAGCTCGCGCTGACCCGGGCCCGTTCGCTGCCCGACCTCCGGGCGGGCGTCCGCCCTCGCGGACGCGGTGGCGGCCTCGCGCGAGGCAGGGTCGCCGTACCACCTCGCTCAGGCGTTGCTCGACCTCGCCGAGGCGCAGCCTCGCTCGCCGAGGACGCCGGCGACCTGGTCGCCGAGGCGGCCGCGATCGGGCAGGTGCTGCGGTCGCCGCTGGTGACCCGGCGTGCTGAGGCTCTGAACCGGGCTCTGGGCGAGCTCGCCTCGGCCGCGCGAAGCCGAGCGCACAGCACCTTGAGCAGCACCTTCGCGACCTCGGGCTCCTCGTCGAGGATCGGGTGGAAGGACCACGACGGGATCGAGATGGTGGTCATGTCGGTGTCGGCGTGCACCGTCGCCGAGCGAGGCTGGCCGTCGATCATCGAGATCTCGCCGAAGTAGTCGCCGGGCCGAGGCTGGGCGCTCGTGACCGCTCACCTTGACCGAGGCCGTGCCGTCCTTGATCAGGTGGAAGCCGGCCGCACCGCCGCCCTGCTCGGTGATGTCCTTGCCCGGCTGGTGGTGGACCAGGCGAGCCTGGCTGGCGATCGAGGTCAGGTGCTTCTTGCTCAGACCGGCGAACAAGTCGGTCTGGCTCAGCGCCTGGACGATTTCCGGATCTGCCGCCATGCCTGCCCCCACTTGCGTGTCGTCGTCGGGTGTCAACCGAAGTGGTGTCGACACTCGGTCGCGCGCCAAGGTATCGCCCACCTCCCCACGGGCAACGGGCACGGACCGGTGATCCGCACCAGCCGGTCACGGTTCGGCAACGGCGATAGGGTCCGGGCCGTGCCCGAACTCTCGCCGCGGAGGCTCCAGCTGATGGCTGCGGCCACCCGCGTGGTGGCCGAGCACGGGCTGCGCGGGCTGACGCACCGGGCCGTCGACCGCGAGGCGGGGCTGAGCGAGGGCAGCTGCTCGGCGTACTACCGAGACCCGCCGGGCACTGCAGGAGGGACTGGCCCGGTACGTCGCGTCGACGGCCGCCGCCGACGTCACCGACCTGACCGAGGAGCTGCGCGCCTGCGGACCCGACGACGACCGCAAGGTCGAGCTGACCTCGCGCGCTGTTCCTGCGCTGGCTGCAGGAGCGCGACGTGCTGCTGGCCCGGCTCGAGCTCGAGCTCGCCGCGGCCCGCGATCCCGACCTGGCCGCCGTGCTGACCGAGTGGCGCAGCCGCCTGGTCGGCCTGGTCGCCGCGATCGCCGACCGAGCGCGGACTCCCGACGCCGAGCAGCGGGCAGAGACGCTGGTGGCCTCGGCCGACGGCGTCCTGCTGGCGGCGCTGCTACGGCCGGCGCGCGGTCGGCGGGCCTTCGTCACCTCCGCGCTGGAGCAGCTGATGGGGCGACTCGCCGAGCCGGTCGACTGTGCGGCACGGCCGACCCTCGGGCAGCGGTGAGGGTGCCACCGTCTGCGGCGTCCCGACGGTGGCAGGCTCACCGCTGGCCGTGTCCGTGCGCCGTAGGGTGAGCGCATGCCCGAGGCTGTCATCGTCGCCACCGCCCGCTCGCCCATCGGCCGCGCCGGCAAGGGCTCCCTGAAGGACCTGCGCCCCGACGACCTGGCCGCCACCATCGTCCGCGCCGCTCTCGACAAGGTGCCGGCGCTCGACCGCCACACGGTCGACGACGTCTACCTCGGCTGCGGTCTGCCCGGCGGCGAGAGCGGCTTCAACATGGCGCGCGTGGTCAACATCCTCAACGACATGGACGACGTGCCTGGCGCCACGATCACCCGCTACTGCGCCTCGTCGGTGCAGACGACGCGGATGGCCTTCCACGCGATCAAGGCCGGCGAGGGCGAGGTGTTCGTCTCCGCGGGTGTCGAGACCGTGTCGCGCTTCGCCGCGGGCACCTCCGACAGCTGGCCGGACACGCACAACCCCGTGTTCGCCGAGGCCGAGGCCCGCTCGGTCGACGCCGCGCAGGGTGGGACCGCCTGGCACGACCCGCGCGCAGGACGGCCGGGTGCCCGACATCTACCTGGCGATGGGCCAGACCGCCGAGAACCTCGCCCAGTCGCGTGGCATCTCCCGCCAGCGAGCTCGACGAGTTCGGCGTGCGCAGCCAGAACCTCGCCGAGAAGGCGATCGCCGACGGCTTCTGGGCCCGCGAGATCACCCCCGTGACGACGCCCGACGGCACCGTCGTCACCGCTGACGACGGTCCGCGGGCCGGCGTCACCTACGAGGCGGTCGCCGACCTCAAGCCGGTCTTCCGCCCCGACGGCCTGGTCACCGCCGGCAACTGCTGCGCGTTGAACGACGGCGCGGCGGCGGTGGTGGTGATGTCCGACACCAAGGCGGCCGAGCTCGGGCTGACCCCGCTCGCGCGCATCGTGGCGACCGGCGTCAGCGCGCTCTCGCCGGAGATCATGGGCCTCGGTCCGGTCGAGGCGACCAGGCGGGCGCTCGCGATCGCCGGCATGTCCATCGGCGACATCGACCTGGTCGAGATCAACGAGGCGTTCGCGGCGCAGGTCGTGCCGTCGTACCAGGACCTGGGCATCGACCTCGACCGCCTCAACGTCAACGGCGGCGCCATCGCCGTCGGGCCACCCCTTCGGGATGACCGGCGCCCGGCTGCAGGCCACCATGCTCAACTCGCTCGACTGGCACGACAAGTCCACCGGTCTGGTCACCATGTGCGTCGGCGGCGGGCAGGGCATGGCCATCATCCTCGAGAGGGTCGCCTGACCATGCCCGAAGCGGAGGAAGCGCGCTGGCTCGACGAGTCTCAGCAGCAGTCGTGGCGGGCCCTGATGATGGGCATCACGCTGCTGCTCGACCGACTCGACGCGGACCTGCGACGCGGCTTCGACATCTCGCTGGCGGAGTACGAGATCCTGGTTCGCCTCTCCGAGCGACCGCAGCGCCAGCTGCGGATGGCCCAGCTCGCCGATGCGATGGCCCACAGCCGCAGCCGGGTCACCCACACGGTCAAGCGCATGGAGCTCGCCGGTCTGGTGAGCGCCAGGAGTCTGCCGACGACGGCCGCGGTGTCGTGTGCGTGATGACCGACGAGGGCTACCAGCTGCTCGAACGCATGGCACCCACCCACGTCAACGGCGTCCGCGACTACCTCGTCGACCTGACCACCTGCGAGGACTTCGAGGCCTTGGGCAGGGTGATGAACGCCGTCGCCGACAAGCTCGTGGTCACCCACCCGGAGAGCGAGATCCGCTGAGCGAGACGGAGGTTCTCGCTCCGCCGCCGCCGCGACGGCGCCCCCTCGTCCGCGCGATCGTGGCCGCCATCGTCATCGGCCTGGCGACCTGGGGGCTGCTTGCCGACCGGGGCAGGATCCAGCTCGTCCGGCCGCGCAACCTCCGCCTCCCGCGGCCACGGTTCCGTCACGAGCGCTGCCGTCCGGACCGCCTCCCTGGGTCCGCTACCCGTCACCGCTCGAGGGTCGATGGGTCGCCGATGGCCGCTCCGGGCACCTCGTCCTCTTCATCCACAACGCCTACCTGGACCTGTGGCAAGGCGTCGGCCAGCAGCAGGGCGCACCGACCACCCGCCGGTTCATCACCGTCATCGGTAACCGCGTCAGCGTCCGTACGTCCGGAGACTCGGGAGAGGTGGCGACGTACCGCTGGGAGAAGTCCGAAGGACGGCTGACCTTCGACCTCGTCGAGCAGACCCCGAAAGCCCTGTCCTTGCTGGACGGGCTCAGCTTCCGTGAGGTGCTGGACCAGTAGGGTCACGTCCCCTCGGGCTCGTCGCGATCCTCGCCGAAGTCGACCGTGACGGTCTCGAAGCCCTTGTGGCGCTGGGCTGCCGCGTATCCGCGGTAGGCGCGGCGGTCGGCCTCGGTGAGCCGCACCGAGTCGGTGAACGGGGTCAGCAGGGCGCGCGGCCACAGGTGCCGGTCGAGGACGACGTTCAGCTCGACGCCGAGCATCCCGGCCACCGACACCAAGAAGATCGCGGCCATCAGGCCGAGCACGAGGCCGAAGGTCTGGTTGACCGCGTCGGCCCCGGCGAGCACGCGTGTGACGTAGACCGCTCCGATCTGTTGGATCAGGTGCCACAGCACCGCCGTCAGCATCGCGCCGGGCAGGGTGGTGCGCTGGCGGTCGGGACGAGCCGCCGCGAGCCGCATGAGCACGTACAGCAGACCGCCCGTGACCAGCACGCTGGCGACGCGGGCGAGCCAGCGCAGCTGCGAACCCTCCAACCAGGTGATCAGCGTGGTGTTGCTGACGAGCACGGACGCGGTGGTCAGGCCGAGCACCGCCAAGCCGCCGAAGGCGACGATCAGCAGTCCCCGGACCCGCAGCAGGATCGGGTTGAGGCGGCTGTTGCGCGGGATCGCCCACGCGATGCTCGTGGCGTTCTGAACGGCGGTCCCGAGGCCCATGGCGCCGTACGTCGCGAAGACGGCCCCCACGACGACCGCGGTCGTCGATCCGGTCATTCCCTCGGGTCGACGGAACTGATCCCCGAGGACCGGGAACTGGCTCAGCGCGGAGTCGAGCACCCGCTGCTGGAGCTCCGGATCGCCCTGCAGCAGGAACCCCAGGATCGACGTGGCCAGCAGCAGCAGCGGGAAGATCGCGAAGAGCGCGTAGTAGGTGACGATCACAGCGAGGTAGGTCGCCTGGTCGTCGACGTACTTGTAGACAACCGCGATCGGCACGCCGAGGACGGACCAGCGGCGCTGGAACCGGTCCACCGGCCCGATCCGGCCGCCCCCCGCCATCTCGTGCGGCCGGCTACGGCCGGGTCAGTCGGCGATGGGTCACCCGGTGCGGACGCGCGGCTTCCACACCAAGGCGCTCGACCTTGTTGGCCTCGTAGGCGTCGTAGTTGCCCTCGAACCAGAACCACCTGGCGGGGTCGTCGTCGTCGCCCTCCCACGCCAGGATGTGGGTCACGACCCGGTCGAGGAACCACCGGTCGTGGGAGGTGACCACGGCACAGCCCGGGAAGTCGAGCAGGGCGTCCTCGAGGGACTGCAGCGTCTCGACGTCGAGGTCGTTGGTCGGCTCGTCGAGCAGCAACAGGTTGCCGCCCATCTTCAGGGTCAGCGCCAGGTTGAGGCGGTTGCGCTCACCACCGGAGAGGACGCCGGCCTTCTTCTGCTGGTCAGGTCCCTTGAAGCCGAACGACGCGACGTAGGCACGGGAGTTCATCTCGAAGTTGGCGACCTTGATGAAGTCGAGCCCGTCGGAGACGACCTCCCAGACGTTCTTGTTGGGGTCGATGCCGCCGCGGCTCTGGTCGACGTAGGAGATCTTCACCGTCTGGCCGACCTTGAGCTCGCCCACGTCGGGCTGCTCGGAGCCGGTGATCATCCGGAACAGCGTGGTCTTGCCGACACCGTTGGGGCCGATCACGCCGACGATGCCGGCACGCGGCAGGGTGAACGACAGGTCGTGGATGAGGGTGCGGTCCTCGAAGCCCTTGCCGAGGTCGTGTGCCTCGAGCACCACGTCACCGAGGCGCGGACCGGCCGGGATGTTGATCTCGGACGTGTCTATCTTGCGCATCCGGTCGGCCTCGGCCGCCATCTCCTCGTAGCGGGCGAGACGGGAGCGGCTCTTGGTCTGCCGGGCCTTGGCGTTGGAGCGCACCCACTCGAGCTCGCGCTCCAGCATCTTGGCGCGCTTGGCGTCCTTCTGCCCCTCGATCTTCAGACGCGCCTGCTTGGTCTCCAGGTAGGTCGAGTAGTTGCCCTCGTAGGGGTGGGTCTTGCCGCGGTCGAGCTCGAGGATCCACTGGGCGACGTTGTCGAGGAAGTAGCGGTCGTGGGTGACGGCCAGCACGCAGCCGGGGTACGACGCGAGGTGGCCCTCCAGCCATTGCACCGACTCGGCGTCGAGGTGGTTGGTGGGCTCGTCGAGCAGCAGCAGGTCGGGCTGCTGGAGCAGCAGCTTGCACAGCGCCACGCGACGACGCTCACCGCCGGAGAGGTTGTCGACGAGGACGTCCGGCGGCGGGCAGCGCAGCGCGTCCATCGCCTGGTCGAGGCGGCTGTCGATGTCCCAGGCGTTGGCGTGGTCGAGGTCGGTCTGGAGGTCGCCCGTCTCTTTCATGAGGGCGTCCTGGTCGGCGGCAGATAGATCGGGGTCGCCCATCTCCATGTAGGCGTCCTCGAGACGCTTCATCTTGGTCTTGATCTCGTGGACGGCCTCCTCGACGTTGTCGAGCACGGTCGTGCCCTCGGTCAGGGGCGGCTCCTGCTGGAGCATCCCGACCGTGGCGTCGGGGTCGATGATGGCGTCACCGTTGTTGGCGTGCTCGAGCCCGGCCATGATCTTGAGCAGGGTGGACTTGCCGGTGCCGTTGGGGCCGACGACACCGATCTTGGCGCCGTGCAGGAACGACAACGTGACGTTGTCGAGGACCACCTTGTCGCCGTGTGCCTTGCGCACGTTGCGAAGTGTGAAGACGTACTCAGCCATGGTCGGAAACCCTACGGGTGCCTCCGAGCGCACGGTTAATCCCGTCGACCGTGAGACCTTCTTGCCGCCTGGCGCGTCGATACTCATGACGGGCGGCGGCGAGGAGGAGGAAGACGATGGTGAGCACCGACGAGGACTTCTCGGCCTTCGTGGCGGCGCGCGCCGATCATCTCTTCCGGCAGGCCTGGCTGCTCACGGGCAGCCGGCACGCGGCCGAGGACCTCGTGCAGACCGCGCTGACCAAGGCGTACGCCGCGTGGTCGCGCGTACGCCGTGCCGACGACCCCGTCGCCTACGTGCACGGCGTGCTGCTCAAGGCCTTCCTGTCGGATCGGCGCCGACGGTCGAGCGGTGAGCTGCCCGTGGCGGACCCCATGACCGACGACGCGCACGGCCTCGGCGACCCCGCTGACGCCCAGGTCGAGCGCCTGGCCCTGCTCGGCGCACTCGCCGGGTTGAGCCCGACCGATCGGGCGGTCGTCGTCCTGCGCTACTGGGACGACCGTTCCGTGGCCGACACGGCCCAGCTGCTGGGTCTCAGCGAGGCGGCCGTCAAGAACCGCAGCCTCCGTGCCCTGCGGCTGCTGGCCGCCCACCTCTCCGTCCCCGACGAACCACGAAGGAGCCTCCGATGATTCCGAGCAGCGAGACCCAGGTGCGCGAGGCGCTCCACCACGCCACCGACGACCTGGCCGCCCCGGTCCAGCGACTCACGGAAGCCGCGACCACGAACGGTCGTCGGCTGCGCCGTCGGCGGCACTGGCTCACCGGGGCGGCAGCGGTGTGCGCTGCCGGGGCCCTCGCCGTACCCGTGGTGGTGGTGCTCGGCGGGCCGAACGACGCGCGCGCCGACCTCGTCGCCACCGACCCGGCTGTCGACCTGCCCGCGCCAGTTCCCCTCGGCGACAACCCCGGCTGGTGGGACATGCCTGCCACCGAGATGCTGCGACGCCTGGAGGACACCACCCCCGGGGGCAGGTCGTACCGCGAGCCTGCCTTTGCCAACGAAGGCGAGAACGCGCCCGGCGAGCCGTTCGGCGTGGTGCGCGGCTGGCTCGCAGTCGACGTCATGGCCGACGGCAAGGTCGCCGGCGGCATCAACGTGGTGCTGTACGGGCCGGGGTCGGTGAGCAGCGACAGGTACACCTGTCCCGGCAACCTCGTGGAGGCCGACCGTTGCTCGGAGGTCACCGACGACGAGGGCGAGGCTGTCGGGCGCACCTCGGTCACGACGACCGGCCCGATCACCGTCCGTGAGGCGGTTCTGCTACAACCCGGCGGGGGCGTGGTCTACGTCGCGGCCTCGAACTCCGCAGACGACAAGTGGGGCCCCGGGTCGACTCCCGCGTCGGACGACGTGCCGTTCACCCCGCGCGACCTGCTCGACATCGCGAGCTATACGCCAGTGGACGACGTACGTGCCTCGCTGAACCCCGCCGGTCGACCCGGGGAAGACCCGCGCGACTACTGCAAGGCCCGGTCGATGCCCTTGCGGGTGGTCTCGTAGCCGGCCAGGACCTCCTGGACCGGCTTGACCACCAGCTCGTCGGCGACCTCGGAGATGGACGTGCGGAGGCGGCGGTCGGCGGCCCGGGCCCGGCGCCGCGCGGTCGCCCTGACGAGCAGCCGGCAGAACAACGCGAAGAGGATGCCGAGGACGATGCCGCCGACCAGCACGAGCAGCGGGAGCGGGTAGCCGGCCACGTCGGGCGTCGCGGGCATCTCGAAGGTGAGGTAGCGGGTGGCGAACATCGCTCCCAGCCACACGGCACCACCGATCGCCGCGAGCAGGAGCAGCCACTGGAGCACCCTGACGACTCCGGCCCACACCGGGATCCGGGCCGCCCCCAGGTCGGTGACGCCGAGGGCCTTGTCGAGGCGGTCGCTGAGGTCGACGTTGCGCGACAGCGATGCCTCGCGGACGGCGTGCGCCCAGGGGCGCGACAGGTCCTTGCCCACGTCGTCGGCCACGCCGCGCACCGCCGACTCGACGCGCGCTCGCTGGACCTGGGTCGGGGCCGGCACGGAGGTGCGGCCGCGACCCGTCAACTCCTTGCCCGAGGACCCGAGGTCGAGGTGGAGCCGCTTGAGGGGGTCGGGCCGCAGCCGCGAGAACCACGAGACGACCGGCCAGCCGGTGGCGCGGTTGGCGCGCAGCCGCGTGGCGTCGTGGACGGCCTTCACCACGGTCGGCACGCCGGCCGACTCGGCGAGCGCGTCCTCGAGCGCGGCGACACGCTCCTTGGACAGCTTCGGCGTCGGCGCCGTGCCCGTGGCCCGCCCCATCCGCTGCGCGGCGCCGCGCAGGTCGGCCTCGAGCCGCTGGCGGACCGCCTTCTTGGCCGCCACCCGCTTGGCGATCTCCTGGTGCAGACGGTCGATGCCCACGCCCGTCTTGGCACTCGTCGCGATGACGGGTACGCCGGTCAGACCATCGGCGTCGAGGAGGCGGCGGATGTCGGCGAGCATCGACTCGAGCCGGTCGGGCGGCACCGTGTCGACGTGGTTGAGGAGGACCAGCATCACCTCGCGGTGGGAGGCGAGCGGCGCGAGGTAGCGGTCGTGGACGACGGCGTCGGCGTACTTCTGCGGGTCGAGGACCCAGATCATCAGGTCGGCCAGCTGGACGAGCCGGTCGACCTCGACGTGGTGGGACACCTCGGTGGAGTCGTGGTCGGGCAGGTCGAGGAGCACGACGCCGCGCAGGGCGTCGTCCTGACGCCGCGAGTCGAGCATCGAGTCGCGCACCACCCGGTGTCGCGGCGGGATGCCGAGCCAGTCGAGGAGGTCCTCGGCCGCCGATGACGAGCTGGCCGACCCGTCGGTCCCCCACACGCAGGCGGTGGCCCACGACGTCGTCGGACGGCGTACGCCGACCGCCGAGAGCTCCAGGCCCGTCAAGGAGTTGAACGTCGAGGACTTGCCGGAGCCGGTCGCGCCGGCGATCGCGACCACGGTGTGGTCGGCGGACAGCCACAGCCGGCTCGACGCCCGCTCCAGCACCGCCTGGCTCTCGTCGAGCAGCTCGTCGGGGAGCCGCCCGCGCGAGGCCGTGATCGCGGCGTCGAGACCCTCGATGCGCGCGCCGACGTCGGTGCTCCGGGAGACCAGCTTCTTGGCCCCCTCCAGCAAGGACGTCATGGTCTCCCCGTAGCGAGTGGCGGTCTTCTGGTGGTCGTCGTCGGCAGGTGCTCTGGGAAAGCCTAGTGGGAGTGCGGGTCCCCGCCGATCGACCCGCCGCGCACCGACTGGTATCGCACGTCGTCGACGCGTCGCGCAGCATCACGCAGCCGGTCGGGCGTCTGCGGATCGAGGGCGAGCGAGTCGAGCAGGTCGACGTAGCGGGCCCGCTCGGCGTCGACCAGCTCACGCACGCGGACGGCCAGCGACCGGCTCGCCCGATCGGCAAGGGTGCGCACCGCCTGGTCGCCGAAGACCGCCTCGAGCAGCTTCTGGCCGAGCACGGCCGAGCCGCCCGCGATGCCTGCCTCGGCGCCGGTGAGACCGGCAGTGTGGGAGAACACCACGACCATCAGCGCAACGGACAGCCCGTTGACGCCGTAGGCCAGGAAACGTGCCGTGCTTCGCTTGTCGGCGCCCTCGGTGCGGACCATCTCGAGCACGTCCTGCTGCCAGTCGCGGACGGCCCGCTCGGTCTTGCGGGCCAGGTCGCGCGAGGCGCGGCCGAGGTCCTCGCCGGCGTCGGCCAGCAGCGCCTGGCCGGAGGCCAGCGACTGCCACGACGCCTCGGCCCGCTCGGCGGCCGCCTCCGCGTGCTCGAGGATGAGCGTCTCGAGGCCCGACTCGACCGCGACCGTGACGCGTTCGGCCTGTTGCGGCTTGCCCTTGATGGCGTTGACGAGCCGGTCGCGGAGCCAGCCGACCTTGGTCTCCAGGCCGCGCAGCAGCTCGCCGGTGCCGACGAACTCCTGCCAGCGCGACAGCACCTCGCCCCGCAGCAGGGTGCCGTCGGCGGTGGCGTCGACGATGTCGTCGATGGCACGGTCGTAGGCGCGGTTGGCGTCGTCACGCAGCCTGACCTCCGAGGCCACCTGCTCGGCGACGGCGTCCGCCACGTCGTGGGTACGCCGCGTGAGGGTGCGGATCGCACCCTCCAGCGTCTGCTTCACCACCGACGAGCGGGCCTCGGCGTCGGCCGCCAGCTCGATGAGCCACTGGCTGATGTCGGAGACGACCTCAGCCGGCAACAGGCCGTCGTCGTCGACCGGGCTCTCGATGACGGTGAAGAGCGGGGAGTCCTTCAGCCCGCGCGAGGCGAGCATCCGCGCGAGGTGGGCCGCCACGGTGTCGACGGCCTCCGGCGGGGTGCGGTCGAGGACGATCGCGACCGCGGCCGAGCGGTCGGCGGCCTGGCGCAGGAAGTCCCACGGCACCTGGTCGGCGTACCGCGCCGCGGAGGTGACGAAGATCCAGAGGTCGGCCGCGGCCAGCAGCTGGGTGGCCAGCGCCCGGTTGGACTCCTCGACCGAGTCGACGTCAGGCGCGTCGAGGATCGCCAGGCCCTCGGGCACGGCCGAGTCGCCCACGAGCTGGAGCGCCGACGGGTCGGTGGTCGGCCGGTAGACGCGTTCGAGGTCGGGCAGCAGCCGGTCCTGGCCGAACCACCCCACGTCGGCCGGGTTGTGCACGAGGACCGGCGAACGGGTCGTGGGCCGGAGCACTCCGGGCTCGGTCACGCGGGTGCCGACGAGCGAGTTGACCAGCGTCGACTTGCCGGCGCCCGTCGAGCCGCCCACCACCGCCAGCAGCGGCGCGTCGAGGGTCATCACCCGCGGGATGACGTAGTCCTCCAGCTGGTCGACCATCTCGCCCAGGAGGCCGCGGCGCTCGGCGACGCCGGGCAGCTCCAACGGCAGCGTTGCCTGCTGGAGGGCGCCGCGCAGGCGCACCAGCGCCGTCAGCATCTGGGCGTCCTCGACCGGTGACAGGCTCATCGCTGGTTCATCTCTGGGGCACGACCTGACCGGGGAAGGCGATGAACGGGCGCACCTGAGCGATCCGGGCGACGTAGTCGTGCCCGCGCTCCGCGAAGTCGGGTGGCGGGGTGCCGCGCAGGTAGCGGCTGTGCAGGAACCCCAGCTCGACCACGGCCTGCTGGTAGTCGCGCATCGCCCGCAGTCCCTGCGGGCCACCCACCGCCTTGGCGTACGCGCGACTCTGGCGGCGGGCGTCAAGGTCGACGACCCAGCCGATGTCCGTGGCCGGGATCAGGCCGCGCGTCGCGGCGTCCGCGAGTGCGGCCGCGAGCATGCGGCGCTCGGACCGACGTGCCCACACCGCCAGGCCGATCGCGCCGAGGAACGCCGGCGCCATCAGCACGAGGTAGACGAGGAAGAAGTTCTCGCCACCGTAGATCGTCGAGCCGTTCCAGATCCCGTGAGCGGCCACGGCGAGGAGGTACCCCAGGAGGGGCGCGGGGATGCGGGCGGTTCGCGTCTTGCTGGTGACGGCGATCCCGACGCCGATGCCGATGAAGCTGGTGAAGAAGGGATGCGCGAACGGGCTGAAGAGGCACCGCACGACGAAGGTCGCCGCCAGCGCCGTGGTGCCGCCAGGTCCGTTGCCGTCGGTGCCGTTGTAGGCGGCGGCCAGGTAGAGGATGTTCTCGACGAAGGCGAAGCCGATGCCGACCATGCCGGCGTAGACGATGCCGTCGAGGATGCCGTCGAGCTCCGCGCGCCGCCACCACAAGAGCAGCAGCAAGAACGCGCCCTTGGTGGCCTCCTCGGTCACCGGCGCCACCACGGCCAGGCTGGTCTCGTCGCTGACACCGACGAAGATGCCACCGATTCCCTGCAGCAGGATCGCGATGGCGGTCGCGACGAAACCACCCCACAACAGGCCCGCCGCCAGCAGGCGGCGGGGTTCGGGTTCGTAGCGGTCGAGCCACAGGTAACAGGCGACCAGTGGCACCACCGGCACCGTGGCGAGCACGGTCGCCAGCAGCATCGTGCGCGGCGCCCCGGAGAGTGCGAGCACGAGGAGCATGCCCACAGCTCCGAGGACGACGAGGATCGACACGACGACCGTGAAGGCGATCGTGTCGCTGCGCTTCCCCGCCTGACCTGGCATGACATCGAGCCTAACGGCTGAGCAGGGCGGGTCCCGGCATCGCTCGGCGTAGGCTGTCGGCCGTGACAGACGAGAAGGAACAGGCCCCCGACCTGGCGACCGAATCGCACGACCCGGCAGTCCCCGAGGCCTACTCGACGTTCATGCGCCAAGGCTGGGGCAGTCGCGACGTCGACCTGCCGGCGCATCCCATCACCGACCACGCCGCAGCGCGGCGCCGCAAGCTCGCCGAGACGTTCCCGGGCGAGCGGCTGGTGCTCCCGGCCGGCACCTTCAAGGTGCGGTCCTACGACACCGACTACCGCTTCCGGCCCGACACCGCCCACACCTACTTCTCCGGCAACCAGACCTCCGACGCGGTGCTGGTGATCGACGACGGCGAGGCGGTCCTCTACGCCCGGCCGAGCTCCACCCGCGACACCGACGAGTTCTTCCGCGACCGCATGTACGGCGAGCTCTGGGTCGGCCGCCGACCGTCTCTGAAGGAGATCTCCGACTCCTTGGGCCTGGAGGTCCGCCACCTCGACGAGCTGTCGGGCGTGCTGCGGCGGACCGGCAAGACCCGCGTCCACCGCGGCGTCTCGACCCTCGTCGACACGCAGGTGTCCGCCGACGAGTCACGTGACGGTGAGCTCGCCCGGGTCATCTCCGAGATGCGGCTGGTCAAGGACGACTGGGAGGTCAGCGAGCTGCAGACCGCCTGTGACGTCACGGCGCTGGGCTTCTCCGACAGCGTGGCCGAGTGGGACCGCGTGCTGGAGTTCGGCGAGCGCTGGATCGAGGGCACGTTCTTCCGCCGCGCCCGCGCCATGGGCAACGACATCGGCTACGACTCCATCGTCGGCGGCGGCCACCACGCCACCACGCTGCACTGGATCGAGAACACCGGCCCGATCACGCCCGGCACCCTCGTGCTGCTCGACATGGGCGTCGAGAGCCACAACCTCTACACCGCCGACGTCACCCGCACCCTGCCCGTGGACGGCACGTTCACCAAGCTCCAGCGCGACCTCTACACCCTCGTCTACGACGCACAGGAGGCCGGCATCGCCGCGGTGAAGCCGGGCGAGCCCTTCCAGGCCTCCCACAGCGCCGCGATGGCCGTGCTCGCCCACGGGCTCGAGGACCTGCAGCTGCTCCCCGTCCCGGCCGAGCAGGCCCTCGACCCCGAGTCGAAGGTCTACAGCCGCTGGACCCTCCACGGAACCAGCCACATGCTCGGCATGGACGTCCACGACTGCGGCCAGGCCGCCCCCGAGGCCTACGCCAAGGGCACCTACGCCGAGGGCATGGTCCTCACCGTCGAGCCGGGCCTCTACTTCCAGGAGGACGACCTGCTCGTCCCCGAGGAGCTGCGCGGCATCGGCATCCGCATCGAGGACGACGTGCTGGTCACCGCCGACGGCACCCGCAACCTGTCCGACTCGCTGCCGCGCACCGCCGACGACGTCGAGGCGTGGTTCGCCGACCAGCGCGGCTGAACAGCGTCGCTGAACCCTTCGCGCATTGGCGAATGTTCTTCGCCAACGTCTCCTGCAACCGTGCGAGGACCAGTCCTCACGACACCAGGAGCCGACATGCACAAGCTCGACAACCGGGTCGCTGATCACTGATCCGCGCAAGTCCCTGGTCGAGGACCTCTGGACACTTTCCGGCACCTGGTGCCGGAAAGTGTCCGCTGGGTCAGAGGGCGTACGCGGTCTGGTGCCGCGGCTGGTACAGCTGCACGTCGTCGGCGCCGGGCACCGAGACCATCGCCACGATCCCGTAGCCGTGGTCGTCGGGGCCGGAGCTGAACTCCGCACCCCTCCCCCGCAGCTCGGCCATGGTCGACTCCAGGTCGTCGACGACGAAGCTGATCGCGTGGTGCCGAGGTGTGGTGGACCCGTCGTGCAGCGGCCCGGTCGGGTGGACGCCCAGCTCGCTCGGCCCGGTCTTGAAGATCAGCCAGTTGTGGTCGCCCGTACCGGCGTCCACGTTCGGGAAGCCGAGCACGTCCTCGAAGAACGCTCGGGTGGCGTCGGCATCGTCGGAGTAGATCAGCGTGTGGCAGGCGAGGATCATCTCCTCAGCGCTTTCACGCCGGTTTGCCGACGGGCCTTGACGGCTGCCTCGACCAGCGCAACGGTGAGCGCCATGCTGTTCCACATCACGCAGGTCCACGATCCCGCCGACTGCCCCTACGGCCAGGGGGGTTCGCGCAAGTTCCACGACTCGGCCGTCGAGGGCGTGACCGTGCACGGCGTCTACGGCGCCTTCATGGAGCACACCATCTACATGGTCGTGGAGACCGACGACTTCAACCTGCTCAACAAGTTCCTGCTGCCGGGCATGAAGTCGTGCACGACCGAGATCGTCCCGGTCGGCGCCGACCCGCTGCCCGAGTGGACCTGACCTCGCCCGCGACTCCCAGCCGCCCGTAACGTCATACGAATCGAGCCACCTATGGCTCGATTCGTATGACGCTGGGCAGCCTCAGCCGCGGAGGCGGGCGTTGACGGCGTCGGCGGAGAACTCGTGGTCGACGAGGAGCCGGGTCAGGCCGGCGATGGCGGCGTCCTCGCCGAGTGCGCCGAGCTGGAGGGTGAGGTGGCGGGTGGCGCGGGGCAGTGAGAGCTTGTAGAGGGTCTCGCGGATGCCGGCGAGCAGTTGTGCGGAGGCGAGAGCGCCGCCGATCAGGACGACCTCGGGGTTGAGCAGGCAGACCACGGTCGCCATCACCTCGCCGATCCGCCGGCCGGCCTGCTGGGTGAGCCTGGCAGCGTCGGCGTTGCCGGCCCGCAGCAGCTCGCGCACCTCGCGGCCCGATGCCGCGGGGAAGCCCAGCTCGGTCAGCTCGTGCGCGACCGCGCGGCCGCTGGCCACGGCGGCCAGGCAGCCGTGCCGGCCGCACTGGCACTGCGCGTCGGTGCTCGGCGAGATCTGGACGTGGCCGATGTCGCCGGCGCCGCCGTCGGCGCCGGTGTAGGAGCGACCGTTGATCACGATGCCGGTGCCGATGCCGGTCGAGACCTTCACCAGGCACATCAAGGTGGTGCGGGAGTAGCCCGCAGTGGCGTACTCGCCCAGGGCGGCCGCGTCGGCGTCGTTCGCGGTCAGCACGGGGCAGCCTGGGAGCCCGGCCTGCAGGTGCTCGGCGACCGGGTAGGCGTCCCAGCCCGGGCAGGATCGGCGGCTGGCTGGGGCGCCCGGACTCCGGGTCGATCGGGCCGGGCAGGCTGATCGCGGCCCCGCACAGGTCCTCGACGCGTACGCCGGCCCGCTCGAGCAACGCGGCCATGGCGGCGGCGATCTGGTCGAGCACCGACACCGGGCCGAGGTCGACGGGCGCGTCGATCTCGTCCTGGGCGAGCACGGTCCCGCCGAGGTCGGTGACCGCGATCCGGGTGTGGGTGGTGTCGACGGCCGCGACGATGGCTCGCGACTGCGAGGTGTTGAAGACCAGGCGGCGGCGGCGCCGTCCGCCGGTCGCCTCGGTGGTCTCGCCCTCGACGATGATCCCCGCGTCGAGCAGGGCGTCGAGCCGCTGCGCGACGGTCATCCGCGACAGGCCGGTGAGCTCGCGGACGTCGCCGCGCGTCAGCGCCACACCGTCGCGGATCAGGGTCAGCACGTCGCCAGGTCCGGTCGGCATGGCACCTCCAAGGGGAAGGACCGACCACCAGGAGTCGGCGGAGGGAGTGTAGCGAGTGGACAACTCATGCTTGACAATTATGTCACTTAGGTCCAGGGTCTAGACAAAAGTCTGTGTCGACCATCACATCACGCTCACGACCCGGAGGCTTCCATGTCCCTAGCTCGGATCCCACGGCTGCGCCGCGCCGGAGCCGCTCTCCTGGCGACGGGGCTCGTCGCCACTCTCGCCGCCTGCGGCGGCGACGACGACGGCGGACGGAGGTGGTGGAGGCGGCGACGGCGACAGCATCACCGTGTGGATCGTCGAGGATCTCCCCGACCGGGTCGCGGCGACGCAGGAGATCGTCGACGCCTTCTCCGCGGAGAGCGGTGTCACGGTCGAGCTGACGGCCGTCGCCGAGGACCAGTTCAACCAGATCCTCACCTCCAACGCCGCCGCCGGAGACCTGCCCGACGTGATCGGCGCGCTACCGCTCGGCGCGTTGCGGACCCTGTCGGCCAACGAGCTGCATCAACACCGGAGCGGTCGCCGACGTCGTCGACAGCCTGGATGCCGGCACGTTCAGCGAGAGTGCCCTGGCGCTCTCCGCTGACGGCGACGACCAGCTCGGCGTGCCGAGCGAGTCGTGGGTCCAGCTCCTCGTCTACCGCCAGGACCTCTTCGACGAGGCCGGGCTCGGCGACGCCCGCGACCTACGACGACGTCCTGGCCGCGGCCGAGGCCCTGGACAGCCCCGAGGTCGCCGGGTTCGTCGGCGCCAACGTCGCCGGCGATGCCTTCACCTCCCAGACCTTCGAGGAGATCGGCCTCGGCAACGACTGCGAGATGGTCAACGACGACGGCGAGGTCACCTTCGACAGCCCCGAGTGTGTCGAGGGCCTGGAGTTCTACGGCACCCTCCAGCAGGACTACTCGGTCACCGGTGCGCAGGACGTGGACACCACGCGTGCGTCGTACTTCGCCGGCCAGGCCGCGATGATCATCTGGTCGAGCTTCATCCTCGACGAGATGGCGGGCCTCCGGAACGACGCCCTGCCGACCTGCCCGGAGTGCAAGAAGAACCCCGCCTTCCTGGCCGAGAACAGCGGCGTGGTGACCTCGATCCAGGGACCGTCGGGCTCGGAGCCCGCGACGTTCGGCGAGGTGACCTCGTGGACGATCACCGCGGACGCGGCCAGCGACCCGTCCGCAGCAGTTCGTCGAGTACATGATGTCCGACGGCTACGAGCCGTGGATCGCGATCGCTCCCGAGGGCAAGATCCCGGTGCGGGCCGGTAGCTCAGCCCGGCGAGACCAACTACTCGGACGCCTGGGCCGGCATGGACGTCGGCGTGGACACCAAGGCGCCGCTGTCGGAGTTCTACGGCCAGGAGGTCATCGACGCGCTGACCGCGGGCACGGACTCGCTGCAGCGCTGGGCGATCCCGCAGGGCCAGGGTGACCTGCTCGGCGCCATCCAGGGCGAGCAGCCGGTGGCCAACGCGGTCAACGAGGTGTCCAACGGGACACCCGCCGAGGAGGCCGCCCAGCAGGCACAGGACGCGATCAGCGAGGCCGCGGAGTCTGTGCAATGAGCCTGGCCGGACCCTCCGCGCCGATGCTGGTGACGGAGGAGGGCGACTCCAGCGCTCCTCCGCCGCCCCGGCACGGTGGGTCCGCGCGGGACCGCGAGGACCGCCGGGTCGGCTACCTGTTGATCACGCCCACGGTGCGTCATCGTGTTCACGATGGTCGTGCTGCCGATCGTGTGGACCATCTCCCTGGGCTTCCAGCAGGTTCGGCTGCTCAACCTCCGGCAGGCCGGCTTCATCGGCGACTACAGCCTGGAGAACTTCAAGAACGTGCTCGGGTCGTCGGGTTTCGTCGACGCGCTCGTCACGACGCTGGTGTACTCCATCGGCGGCACGGCCTGCGCCATCGGGCTCGGCCTGATGGCCGCGCTCGCCCTGCGCAAACCCTTCCGCGGCCGCGGCCTCGTGCGGGCCTGCATGCTGGTGCCGTACGTCGCCCCGGTGGTGGCCGCGACCTTCGTGTGGACGACGATGCTCAACCCGCAGTTCGGGATCGTCAACTACTACGGCACGCAGCTGCTGGGCTGGGAGGAGCCCATCGCCTTCCTCAGCTCCTCCGAGCCGGTCTCCGTGTTCGGCTTCGACACCCACGTCACCACCGCGCTCGCGAGCGTCATCCTCTTCGAGGCGTGGCGGTCCTTCCCGTTCGCCTTCCTGTTCCTGACCGCGCGGTTGCAGGCGGTCCCCGAGACGTTGGAGGAGGCGGCCATCGTCGACGGTGCCACGCCGACACAGCGCTTCCGCTACATCGTCCTTCCCCAGCTGCTGCCGACCATCGCCGTCCTGACGGTGCTGCGCTTCATCTGGACCTTCAACAACTTCGACGACATCTACCTGCTCACCGGCGGCGGCGCCGGCACCCAGGTCGTGGCGGTGCGCGTCTACGACTACCTGATCAACCGCGGCGACATCGGTGCCGCTGCTGCCCAGGCGCTGGTCCTGGCCGCGATCCTCGCGGTGCTCGTCGGCACCTACCTCAAGCTGTTCGGCCGCCAGGAGGAGGTCGCATGAAGTCACCCCACGAAACCGCTCGACTCCCCCGCTTCGCTCCTCCGCCTCACGCTTCCGCGGGGACCCCGAGATGAGCACCCTCAGCCGCGACACCGTCGAGCGCCGCATCTTCGCGGTCGTCAGGCCGGTGTTCATCGTCTTCCTGCTCGTCATCTGCCTGTTCCCCTTCTACTACATGGTGCTGTTGTCGTTCCGACCGCTCGACGCCGTGCTCCAGGACCCCGGAGCCCTCGTCCCGCAGCTCGGGGAGATCAACCTGGACACCTACAAGGACGTGCTCGCGTCGACCGAGGACGGCGGACAGGGCTTCCTCAACTTCATCAAGAACAGCATGTTCGTGGCGATCGGCACCGTCGTGCTGAGCCTCCTCGTCGCCGTCCCCGGCGCGTACGCGGTCAGCCGGCTCGAGTTCTTCGGCCGGCGTCAGATCAGCGCGGTCTTCCTCGGGGTCTACTTCTTCCCGGCGATCCTGCTGGCGATCCCGTTGTTCGTGTTCTTCACCAGGATCGGCCAGCGCGGCACGTTGACCGGCCTGCTCATCGTCTACGTCGCCCAGGTGGCCGCCGTCTCGATCTACATGCTGCGCAACTACTTCGACACGATTCCCGCCAGCATCGAGGAGGCTGCGGCCATCGACGGCTGCACCCGCCTCCAAGCCATGCGGCACGTCAGCCTTCCGCTGGCTCTGCCGGCCATCGCCTCGAACGCCCTGTTCGTCTTCATGATCGCGTGGAACGAGTTCCTCTTCGCCCTGCTCTTCCTGGTCGAGAGGCGCGAGAACTGGACGGTCTCCCTGGGCCTCTCACAGCTCGCGGGGAGCATCGAGGTGCCGACGACCGTGCTGATGGCCGGTTCGGTCATCCTGACCGTGCCCATCATCGTCTTGTTCTTCCTCAGCGAACGCTGGCTGGCCGGTGGCCTGACCGCGGGCGCCGAGAAGGGCTGAGCAGTGCCCGAGGTCGTGTCGTTCACCGCCCCTGGCCAGGTGGCGCTCGTCTCGTACGACGCCGCGCCGCTGACCCCGGGCAGCGTGCGGGTCCGCACGTGGTACTCCGGCATCTCCGCCGGCACCGAGCTCACGGCGTACCGGGGTTCGAACCCCTATCTCACCGGCACGTGGGACCCCGACCGCCGGCTGTTCGTCGAGGGTGCACCGACGTTCTCGTATCCCGTCGAGGGCTGGGGCTACTCCGAGGTGGGCGAGGTCGTCGAGGTCGCCGACGGCGTGAGGGCACCGTGCGTCGGGGACGTCGTGCACGGCATCTGGGGCCACCGCAGCGAGGCGGTGGTCCCGGCCGAGGCGGTCGCGTGGCGGACCTGGTCCGCCGACGCACGCGATCTCCGGCACCTTCGCCCGGGTCGGTTCCATCGCGCTGAACGCGGTGCTGGCCGGCGACGTGCGGGTGGGCGACAAGGTCGCGGTGTTCGGGCAGGGCGTGATCGGCCTGCTCGCCACCCGCCTGGCCGCGCTCGCCGGGGCCGAGGTCGTCGCCGTGGACATGCTCCCCCGTCGCCTGGAGGCTGCCCGCACGATGGGTGCGACCGAGACGGTCGCCGCCGACGCCGCCGGTGGGGCTGGGGCCGTCGTGCGGGAGTGGTCGGGCGGCGGAGTGGACGCGGCCATCGAGATCAGCGGCAGCGACCGCGCGCTGCACGAGGCGGTGCGGTCAGTGGTCGTCGAGGGCCTCGTGGTGGCGTCCGGCTTCTACCAGGGGGGCGCGGTGAACCTGCGCCTCGGCGAGGAGTTCCACCACAACCGCGTGCGGATCGTGGCCAGCCAGATCTCCGGGACCCCCGTTGGTCTGGGCGACCGCTGGGACCAGCCGCGCCTGGTGCGCACGTTCATGGGCCTGGTCCGCGACGGACGCGTCGATGCGGCGTCACTGGTCACCGACGTGGTCGAGGCCGCCGAGGTGGCCGCGGTCTTCGAGCGTCTCGACCGGGGCGACCCCGACATCCTGCAGGCCGTGCTGCGGTTCCCGGGCGCCCCGTGATCCGCCCGCAGACAGGCCCGCAGTTCCCCGATCACTCCACCGGGGCCCGCTCGGGCGTCGCGATCCTCGGGTGCGGCACGATCGCCCAGTCGGCCCACCTGCCGGCGTACCAGCAGCACGGCGTCGGCGTCACCGGCGTCTGGAGCCGGTCGGCCACCACGACCGCGACGGTCCGGGAGCGGTTCCCCTTCGTCGGCCGCGTCTACGGCAGCGCCGAGGAGCTGCTGGCCGACCCCGAGGTGCGGTACGTCGACCTGGCCACCGGCCCCGAAGGACGGCTGGCCTGGCTGGAGGCTGCCATCGAGGCGGGCAAGCACGTGCTGGCCCAGAAGCCGCTGACCCTCTCGGCCGACGACCTGGCGCGGCTGCCGGACCTGCTGGCGAAGGCCGACGCGGCCGGCGTACGGATCGCGGTCAACCACAACGGCCGCTGGGCCCCGCCCTGGCGGGCCACCACGCTGCTGCTCCGTCAGGGCCGGATCGGTGAGGTTGTCGGTGTCACCCACCTGCACGACAAGCCACTGCCGCCGCTCGTGGGGACGCCGTTCGACGACGTCCCCCACATGCTGCTCACCGACTACCTCCTCCACTGGGTCGACATCACCCGCACGTGGGTCGGCGAGGTCGGGTCGGTGCAGGCGACCGACTCACGGGTCCCGGGCCAACCCCCCGAGGCCCGGAACCCTTGGTCGGCCACGCTCTCGATGACGGCCGCGACCGGTGCGACCGCGACCCTGCGGATCGCCGGCCATGTGGTCTCCTCCGAGCCCGGCGTGCCCTTCTGGGTCCACGGCACGACCGGCACCCTGCGCGGCAGCGTGCTGCTCGACTCCGACCGGCTCGAGCTCGACGACGGCGACACGTCGCACCCCGGTCGCCCTCTCGGGCGCGTGGTTCGTCGACGGGTTCGCAGCGGCGATGGGCGAGCTCGATGTGCGCCGTCACCGAGGGCCGCGAGCCCGAGAACTCCGCCGCCGACGCCGCGCTCTCCGTCGCCCTCGTGCTGGCCGCGCGCGAGTCGGCCGAGCGCGGTGGCTCTCCCGTCGACCCCGCGGAGGTCGTCGCATGACGACCCCGGTCGTCGACGAGGTCGAGGTCGATCCGGCGCGCGCACGGGTCTATGCCGAGGGCTGGCAGAGCTGGAGCCCGGCGACCTGGTACGCCGCCGGCGCGACCGCCCTGCGGCCCGACGAGGACTGGCAGCACACGATGCGCTTCCGGCCCGGCACGCCGATCGCGACGGAAGCGCTCCAGGCGGAGGGCGTGCTGGTGGTCGACCCCGGCGACGGCAACCCGGTCCGTTGCTACGGCGCCACCGACCCGGTCGCCGTACCCACCCTCACGGCGACCCTCGTCGACGAGCGCGTCCTGGTGCGGTCCACGGGGCCGGTCGACGCGACCGAGGACGTCGACGCCGAGACCGCCCTCGCGGCGTACGCCGACGGGTTCGCGCGCAGGGCGGGCGCGAGCACCTTGGCGGGCCCGCCGACGGTGTGGTGCTCCTGGTACCGCTACTTCGAGCAGGTCACCGCCGACGACGTCCTGGAGAACCTGCGCGCCTTCGACGACCACGACCTGCTCGTCGACGTCGTCCAGGTCGACGACGGCTGGAGCCCGGGTCTGGGCGAGTCACTCAACGGGGGTCTCGTCGTCGCCGAGCGCTTCGGGTCGCTCGAGGCGGTGATCGACGAGGTGCGCGCCACCGGCCGCCGGGCGGGCATCTGGGTGGCGCCGTTCCTCGTCGGAGCCGGCTCGACGCTGGCGACCGAGCACCTCGACTGGCTGGTCGGTCCGGCCGGCCGCAACTGGGGCGACGACCTGGTCGGTCTCGACCTCACCCACTGCGGGGTCCTCGACCTGCTCGCCGAGACGTTCACGCGACTGGTCGACCTCGGCGTCGACTACCTCAAGCTCGACTTCCTCTACGCCGGCGCGGTCCCCGGAAAGCGCGCCGAGGACATGACCGGCGAGGAGGCCTACCGCTCCGGCCTGTCGCTGATCCGCGAGGTGGTCGGTCCCGAGGTCTACGTGGTCGGCTGCGGGGCGCCGCTGCTGCCGAGCGTCGGCCTGGTGGACGCCATGCGGGTCTCCCCCGACACCTTCCACGAGGGTGGCGAGGACGGATCCGACGGCCTGCGCGGGCTGATGCCGCTGGCGGCGCGCGCCTGGCAGCAGGGCCGGTTCTGGGTCAACGACCCCGACTGCCTGGTCGCCCGCCCGTCGTACGCCCAGCGGGACCGCTGGGCCGACACGGTCCGGGCCTTCGGCGGGCTGGCGTCGTTCTCCGACAGGGTCTCCGAGCTCGACGACCCGGGGCTGAAGCAGGTCCGGGAGCTGCTGGCGCGCGGCAGCGCCACCGCGCCCTTCGGCGACGCGACCGTTCGCGAGGGCGCCCACGTGGCCGCGGAGGAGCTGCGGTGACCGCCGGATCGCCTGGGGAGCTGGCCGCCCGCATCTCGCCGTACCTCGAGCTGCTCTACCCCGACATGCACGAGGACGTCTGCCGTCGGCTGGTGGAGATGGCGGCGACGTACGCCGACCGGCTGGGCGGGCGCACCGTGGCGCGGCCGACCCAGCGGACGGTCTGCCTGATCACCTACGGCGACGGCATCCGCCGCGCCGACGAGACGCCGCTGCACACCTTGTCGGCGTTCCTCCACGACCACGTCGGCGACCTGGTCAGCGACGTGCACCTGCTGCCGATGTTCCCGTGGACCTCCGACGACGGGTTCGCGGTCGTCGACCACCGCGCCGTCAACACCGCGCTCGGCACCTGGGACGACGTGGCCGAGATGGCAGGCGAGCACGACCTGATGTTCGACTTCGTGGCCAACCACACCTCGAGCAGCAGCCCCTGGTTCACCGGATGGCTGGCCGGCGACCCGGCGTACGCGGGGTTCTACGTCGAGCGCGACCCGGCCTTCGACGTCTCGCACGTGACCCGGCCGCGCACCACGCCGCTGTTCCACCCCTACCCGCGCCCGGACGGCACGACGGTCGAGGCGTGGACGACCTTCGGCGAGGACCAGGTCGACGTCGACGTGCGCCACCCCGCGACGCTGCTCGAGCTCACCGACGTGCTGCTGGGCTACCTCGCGCGCGGGGCCTCGGCCGTCCGGCTCGATGCCATCGGGTTCCTCTGGAAGGAGTCGGGCACCACCTGCATCCACCTGCCGCAGACGCACACGGTGATCAAGCTCTGGCGGGCGCTGGCCGACCACGTCGCGCCGGGCGCTCGGCTGCTGACGGAGACCAACGTGCCGCACGCCGAGAACATCTCCTACTTCGGAAACGGCGAGGACGAGGCCCACCTCGTCTACCAGTTCGCGCTGCCGCCACTGGTGCTGCACTCGTTCGTGGCGGCGTCCACGGCGCGGCTCAGCGACTGGGCGAAGGGCGTCGGCCCGGTGAGCTCGACGGCGACGTGGTTCAACTTCCTGGCCAGCCACGACGGCGTCGGCCTCCGTGCGACCGAGGGCATCCTCGACGACGCCGAGCGAGCGGCCCTGGTCGAGAGGATCCGCGCCCACGGCGGCCGGGTGTCGATGGCCAGCCGGCCCGATGGCACCAGCACGGTCTACGAGCTCAACCTCGGCTACCTCGACGCGCTGTGCACGCCCGAGGAGGCGGCCGACCCGGCGACGCTGGCCGCCAAGGCACTGGCCGCGCACAGCATCCTGTTCGCGTTCCTCGGTGTCCCGGCGATCTACTACCACTCGCTCGTCGGCTCGCCGCCTGACCACGAGGGCATGGAGGCCAGCCGGATCAACCGCCGCATCAACCGCGAGGTCCTCGACGCCGACCGGCTGGTGGCCGAGCTCGCGGACGACCCGCGCCGGCGCGAGGTCTTCACCGGCATGCGGCACCTGCTCGACGTACGACGGCACCAGGAGGCGTTCTCACCGTTCGGCACCCAGCACGTCGAGCTTCTCGATGACCGCGTCTTCGCAGTCCGCCGAGGAGCGGGCACGGCCGCCGAGCTGCTGTGCGTCACCAACGTCACGGGGTCGCCAGTCACGTTGACCGAGGTGGCCGGGCGCGACGTGCTCTCCGACCGGGACGTCGTACCCCTCAGGTTGGGGCCGTGGGGCTACGCCTGGGTGCGGCCGGCGTCAGGCTGAGGTCAGACCCCTCAAGACGTCATGCGAAGTGGTCGCTATGGCGACCACTTCGTATGACGTTGTCGGGTCGGCGGGGGCGATCGGTCAGAATGGTCCCCGCCCAGCCCTCGTAGCTCAGCTGGACAGAGCAGCGGCCTTCTAATCCGCCGGTCACAGGTTCGAATCCTGTCGGGGGCGCCAGACGTTTTCGCAGGTCAGAGGCGGTTTCGCGCCTTCACCGAGACGCGACATACCGTCGGTACGGAGCGTTTGTGGCACACATGTGACACAAGATTCTGAGCAAGGACGGCAGCGACGCCGCAGCGGAGCAGGGGTCCGCGGTCAGGAGGGGCGCGTCCCTAGCCCTAAGCAGGACGAATGAGCGCTCGCGGCAGACGACCGGATCGAGATGCGGGCGTCGCGGACCACTTGACTCGGGGTGGGGGTCAGCAATGTGACGACTTGGACCGTGTGGCCGTTGCGGTGGACCCCGTCAGCTGGCTCGTCTCGTCGGGCACGAACGTGGCGGTGACGGTGCAGGCCCCCGGGCTGAACTTCGGCAGCCGGACCGTCGCCTGGCCCGACACCACCGGCACGGTCACGGAGTTCTCGCCGGCCGAGAACTCGACGACACCGACAGGTGCCGTCCCGTCGGAGGTGACGACGATGGCGGTTGCCGTGTCGCCCTTGAGCGACAGCGAGGTGGTGGACGTGGCGGTGGTGGCGACGACATCCCACGACTCGATGGTCGGGTCGTACGTGGGCGCCGACGAGTCGACGACACACGTTGCCGTCGTCGCGAGTCTGGGCCCGTTGGCGTCGTGGAAGGCCACGGTGATGTCGAGGCTCGTGACGGCGTACGTGTGGTGACCGAGCGTCGTCGCCGAGACCTCCATCGAGGTGGGCTCCGTGGTCCACGTCCACGTCCCGGCGAGAGGCACCGCGATTGCCAGTGTGGGCTGGTACGTCGCCGGCTGCGCCACGCCATCCACGGCCGTGCTGAGGATGACACCTGCGTACAGCACCGTGTATCCCTGCGACACCGCCCAGCTACGGAACGACTCGGGCGCGGTGATGGTCGTGGTCGTCGACGCCGTGTACTGCGACCCCAAGGGCAGCGTCGCCGGGAGGTCGCTGTCGACGACGGCCGTGAACGCGTACGACGACGCCGTACCGAACTCCGGCCCGCTGCACGTGTATTGCAGCGTCCCTGTCGACGCATCCGCCGCTGGCGCACTCAGCATGCCTGCGAGGAGGACCGACGCCAGTGCGCCCGCCATGGAACCCGCGAGCCTCATCGCCCTGGCCCTGCTGCGGTTGCTGCTCTTCCGATTTCCTCCCGCCATGATGTGCTCCCCTTCGTACGACGCCTTCCCTCCACGCTAGGCACGCATCGGCATCTTGGGCAGGGACCCATGACCCAGATGACTCCGGTCAATCGGGGCGCCTCCGGGTCTGAAGTCCGCGGGACCGTTCACTCGGTCACGACGTCGAAGTTCTTTATGCGGAGCCGTTTCGAGACGACGTTGACCTCCTTGGACGAAGACATCTTCGTCCGGTGACTGGGCATCCAGAGCCCGCAGGGCCAAGCTCGGAGACAGTCTTCCGGCAACTGCTCAGCGGAGGTAGCGTCGAGGCATGCTACGACGCCTTGTCATCGTTCTGGTCTTCCTCGTGACGAGCCTGGGGCTCGCGATGCACAGCCGCCGACGCCGGGCCTGGGCGGGCCCAAGGCGGAGGCAGCGGGCGCCGACTGCAACCTGCCGGAGTCCGACGCCGAGGCCCTGGAGATCCTCAGGGCGTACTACCCCAACAAGTACGTCTGGGACGACACGCACCTGACGGTCGCCGTGCAGGCGGCGCCCAACCTCTCCGCGGAGCACGTCGCGGCCGTGCGGGGGGCCATCGAGACCTGGGACGCGGTCCTGCGCGAGTGCTTCGACGACCAGATCACCCTGACCGACGTGACCGGACAGCAAGCGAGCGTCGGCCGACATCGTGCTGCACTACGTGCCGCACGCTGGCGGTGCGGTCTTCGCGGGATACGCAATCTGCGGCGGCAACGGCAGTGCGGCAACATCCTCGTCAGCTCGGAGTTCGCGAGCGCCGACGAGGGCTACAGGCCGGAGTACCTCGCCCTACATCACGCTGCACGAGCTCGGTCACGCCCTCGGACTCGGCCACGCGACCAATCTCGAGGAGAGCACCGACCTGATGGGCTACGGCTGGATCGGTGGGGACGGCCCCGACCCGCTGTTCTCGCAGTGCGACCTGGACGCCTTGGCCTACCTGTTCGGCCCCTGCTTGTCAGGCGAAGACCCGGCCGGCCCCGGCCCAAGCTCGCTGGCACCGGAGTTCGACTGCGGGTAAGCCCGACGTCGTAGCGGCACTGGCCGGGCGCGTCGCATGGAGAGACACTGAAGGGGCCTGAGTCCAGGAGGCGTCGATCGTCATGAACAACCTGACGCGGTTCACCGTCTGCAGGTTGACGGGCCATGACTACGTGAAGGGCGCTTATCTGCCATCGACGGCGGTCCCGACGGCCACGGTCCCGAGTCGTCGCAAGCCGTCGAACGCGTAACTCCGAGGTGCACCAGGATTTGCTCGTACGGTGCGAGCAGTGTGCGCGAGCGCGGGGAAACGACGCTGGCACTTTCGCGCCGCAAAGACGCGGTACCGGAAAGCGTGATCAGGGCTGGCTCGTGGGGCAGCCGAGCGGTCTTGGTTCTCATTGGCGTCACTGGCGGGCCGGAAGGACAACGGTGCGGCCGGACGCCTAGGCTGCGACGGGACTAGCCAAGCCTTGAGGGGGCGGAGGGTGCGTCTAGGGGTACTGATCCATGCCGAGACGGTGGAGCCCCAGTTGTGGGCGCCCTTGGCGCGACTCCTGGCCGACCGAGGCGAGGTCTCGGTGGTGAACGCGTACGCGGACTGGTCCTCCCCCGACATGGCTGGTTGGCTGCCGGTGCTGCGCCGGCACAGGATCCAGGTCCGGCACCAGTTCCGCGCTCGGACTACCCAGGACCCGGCGCTGGTCGCGATCACGATGGACGCGATCGAGCTCGCCAGCGCTGCCCGCCTCGACGAGCTGGTTCTACTGGGCGAGGTCGGATCCGCCCTGCCGCTCATCCAGCGGCTCCGCGAGCGCGGTCTCGTCGTCGTCGTCGCCGGTCCGCCCGCGACACCGCTCGACATCCGCGGCGCGTGCTCCGAGTTCATCGACCTCCGGTCGCTGCACTCGTACGGTCCCCACTCCCGGCCTGGTCGCCACCGGGCTTGAGCCATCCCAGATCACGGCAACAGCAACTCGGGCTCGGCTCGCGGTAGTCCGCCAAGGGCGAACGCCGACCTGCGCGATGACAGCGCAATGGTCTTACCCGTCCATGGCCGCGGTGCTGACGGAGGATGTCCGGACTGGCACTGAGCCGCACGGTCCTGAGCCCGGCCCGCAACCGCAGGCTTCTCATGCGCGCCCCGGCAGTCTGAACCCGGCGACACTTGAGCGTTCGCCCGAGCGCCCTTGAGCTCGGCCCCTCCCCCAGCAGGGACGCGTTCAGTGGTTCACGTGCCGAGGTGCCGAACGCGGCGTGATCGCTGGATCGAGGATCGGCGCGATCGATTGCTGCCAAGCGACGTCGTCAGGTCGCCCAGTACGCCGTGACGCCCGCTCATCGGCGGCCACGGGCCCCCCTCTCGAGCGGCCTGTCCCGATGGTCGCGGCGCACGCTGCGCGAGGCATGATCGAGCGGTATCAGTCGGCGTTGCACCGTGTCGGTCAGGCCGGAAAGCGCACTGGCCCTCCGCTGCGGGAAGGGCTATGTGCCACGAATGACGACCTCGCAGCCTCAAACTGCGCCCGGTCCGCCGTCCGGGGCGGGATTTCCCGGCCTCTGCTGTCCCGAGGCTTAGGCCATCCCCGATGACCGACCCACCGAGGCAGCTCGGCGGCGCCTGCAACTACTCTATTGACGGCTACGACCAGGTGCCATGTGTCAGCGCCATGCACACTGGGTGGCTTCCGAGGTCCGCACATCGGCATGCCCGGTCAGCGGCATGAGTAGCCCTGTGTCAAGCCGACTGCTGTTGGAGTCGTTGCAGGGCGCGGTGCTTGTCGGGGTTGTAGGGCTCGTGGTCTTGCCAGCATCGCCAGATGATGTGGAGCCAGGCTCGGGCGAGGATCCGGACGGCGTGGGGGTGGTCGTGACCGCGTGCTCGGGCGCGGTTGTAGAGGTCGGCGGCCCAGGGGTTGGCGTGGTGGGAGTCGCCTGCGAAGTCGATGACCGCGCCGCGGAGCTGTTTGTCGACGGCCCATCGGAAGGCGACGACTTTGACCTTGCCCGACTGCTTGGTCGAGGGTGCTGCGCCGGCTAGGCAGGCCAACGCCTCGGGCGTGGGGAACCTGCCGCGGGCGTCGCCGATCTCGGCCAGAAGCCGGGCCGCGCGGACGGTGCCGGACTTGGGCAGCGAGGTAAAGATCGCGGCGTCGGGGTGGGCTGCGAGCTGGTCGGCGATCTGGCCCTCGAGTGCTTTGATCTGGGTCCGCAGAGCCGTGAGCGTCGCGACGAACGCCAGGGTGATCTCGGCCCTGGGAGTGGCTTCGGTGCCGGTGGTCCCGCGCGGTGCGTTGTCGAGGTGGGCCCACATGCGGTCGAGGTTGGCCAGGTGGTTGTAGCCGACCGAACGAAGCCAGTTCCCGAGCCGGACCGATGAGAGCCACTCGGCCTTGTCCTGGCCGGGGAAGCGGGTCAGGAACCGTAGGCTGATCGCGGAGTCGATGTCGCGGAACAGCCCGATGGCACCGGGGAACGTGGTCTGCAGGTGTGCGCGGAGCTGGTTGGCCACCGCGACCCGTGCCTTCACCAGGTCTTGGCGAGTCCGCACTGTCATCCGCAGCGTCATGGTGGCGTCGCTGTCCCTGGTCAGTGGTCGCAGCCGGGCTCGGTCGGTGCGCAGGGTGTCGGCCAGGACGTAGGCGTCGAACCCGTCGTCCTTGTTGCCGGCCGAGCCGTAGCGGCTGCGCAGGTTCTTGAGCTGGTTCGGGGCGATGACCACCACGCCGACTCCGGCTTCGAGAAGCGCGTCGACCACAGGGCCGTCGGGGCGTTCGATGGCGGCCTCGACGACACCGGCCCGACGTAGGCGGCGCACCAGCTCGCGCAACCCGGAAGTTGTGTGAGTGATCGTGAACCGCTCGACCTGGTTGCCGCGGTGATCCACGATCGCGACGGCATGGTCGGTGCTGGCCCAGTCGATTCCGGCAGTCGGTGCGTCCGTCCAGTCCTGCCCGGTCGCCTGTTCCATGGAGGTGTGGTGCTGGTCGATCATGAAGATGCTCCTTGCTGTTGCCGCAGCAGGTGGGCACCCCAACGGTTCGGGACACGACTGCCGGTCGCTCACTGATCGGCGCTCTGGTGGCGCTCAGCCCTGTCGCCAGTCGGCGTGTCCTGGGCCGTTGGGCCTCGCGGAACTCATGCGGGACCTCAGCCGGTCTTGCGGACGTGGCGATGACCCAACGGGAACCAGGGATGCATCGATGACCTCGTCGTCACCGACTTCAGCAAGATGCCCGACCAGCTCACCGACAGATAGACCTTTGCGCAGTGAGCGGTCTCGTCCACCGTGGACGAAGCGTCCGTCAGGGCGCAGAATGCCGTGCAACAGGCCGGCCGTGGTCGGACGGCCTTCCACGTAAAAAAGCCAGGCGGGCAGCGTCTCGCTGATGTGGGACCAGCGAGACGCTGGCGCGACTCTTGCCCCCAGCATGGACGCGTCGACGCAGATGCGCCCCCTCTTGGCGAGCCTAGCCGCGTTGAGCTAGGTCCGATTCGCCATCGTGCAACGTGGGGCGATCGGGCTAGGCGGGCTAGGCAACATCCGGCAAATTTCTGCGCGACGAAGGACTCAATGGTGGGCGGTTCGCCCACCATAAGGCGAGTGCCGGGCCTATTCTCCCGGCGGACCCTCACTCCCCCCGGAGGGTCTGGAGGACCCCGTCACGACCCCCCACTGTGGCGGGGCCTTCGCATGTCCAGAAAGGTACAGCGGTCCACCCCTGGCCGCTATCCCGATTCGTCGGGATCAGCCCTGGGGCAATCGGGGACGACGTGGTGCCCTCGCCGGGCGAGGCCACGACCGCTCAGGTCCGTCGGATGAGGTGGTGGCTAGGGGAGACGGCGCCAGCCGGAGAGCGACGGCCACGCCAGGAACACCAACACGATTCTCGCGATGCCGAACAGCCACGGGACCGGCAGCGCGAAGCCGATCCAAAAGACGGCCTCAAGCGGCAGCAGGGCCAGGTTCAGCGCGGCGCCGGTCCTGCGCTGTGCCCACAGCAGTCCGCCCGACGCGGCCGCGGTCAGCGTGACGCCGAAGAACACCATCAACAAGGCTGTCATGCGGTCGTCGGGGTAGCTGGAGGACCAAGGGCCCCCATAGATCTCGAAGAGACCCCACAGGGATGGAAGATTGCCATTCTCGGCCAGGTAGATCGCGGCCGGCACAGCCGGAATGCCGAACATGGCAACGTAAGCCCAGGTCACGACCGAGGCCGACCGCGAACGAATTCCATCGGGCTTCCTTACCTGCCGAGTCGGAACCTGAGCGAGCCAATGAGCTGCCGCAGGGCTGTCGCTACGCGGGGTGCGCACACCACGCCGAGCTGCAACATGGTGGTGAGGTCGTCGCGGGTGGCCCAATGCTCCGCCAACTTTCCGTCGACGATGCGGAACCAGTGGGTCTGCTGGGAGTCGAAACTCCTGCCGTTCGGAGGCAGGCGTCCGTTGAGACGTCCAAGATTCCTGCCGGTGGACCGGACACGTGCTGCCACCAGATCGCCTTCGGCGACGACGGCCTGGACCTCCATCTGAATGTCCGGGAACTGATCCAGAAGCCATCTCATCGTCTCGCGCATCGCACGCGGACCCTGCACCCTCGCCGAGCTAGCGGTCGTGCCGAACGGGGCGCGCGCGTGCTCGGTGTACCGCTCGGCCATCAAATCATCACAAACAGAGAAGTCGTGTTCGTTCCACATCTTCTCGAAGTGACGACGAACGAGGGTCTTGTTGAAGGCGGGCGTGGTCACCACCTGAGGAGTCGGCATGGCAGTCTGTCCTTCCTAGGATGGCCGGGTCGGCGAGGTTGATGTCTTTGCTTCGGGTGTGGAATGCGCCGCCCGGGCGCCAGATCTTGGGTCGTCGGGAACAGGTCTCGTTGCCCTGACAAGGCCGATCACCCCGACCGCCATGGCCCACATCCCGAGCAGTGAGCTCAGGGGGAAGAGCGCGTCGAAGGTGTCGGTGTAGGCGATGGTGGCCGTCGCGAGAGGGCGAAGGCCAGGCCGCCGAGGACACCGAGCGATAGCACGATCCGGTTGCCGACGGTGCGGGTCAGTCCGCCCGCGAGCGCGAGCAGTGCCATCGCGGCGCCCCAGAGAGGGTTGATGATCGTCTCGTTCCAGGTGTGCAGCTCGATCAGGAAGGTGCCGTGGCCGTCCGCGATCGCCGATGCCTCGCTGGCGGCGAAGAAGTGGATCAACATTGCCAGCGAGGCGAGGATCGAGATCCACGCGACGACGCCGATCAGCCCTCGCATGCCGCGATCGAACTGGGTGTGCCGCCGAGTCGCGATGACTGCCGCTGTGATCAGCGCCAGGGCAAACACGAGGACGGCGTGCGACGGGTACCACATCGAGCTGACCAGCATGTCGTGCAATTGGGCGAGCTTGTCTCCCGAGCCGCTGTCTTTGGGGTGGAGACCGCCGCCGACCAAGAACGCGATGCCGCCGAGGATCCACAGCAGGTAACCGGCGCGGTGGGTGGGGACGGGCCGCACCGTGGTGGATGGTTCAGTTGTCGAGGTCATCGCGCTGCTCCTTCATCGTCGACCACCTCGATATTCGCACTCTTGTCGCCAGGGCACATGCGGGCTGTCCCTAGTGCTTCTTGAGGGTCAGCACTGGTCCGCTTTAGGGGACCGAGGAACGGCTTTGCTCGGTCTCCCTTTGCTCCACCGGGCGACATCACTGCCCGTGACCACGACGGTCTGCGCCTGTGTGATCGTCGCGATGGAACCGGGCGGGTCAACCCCGCTGCTGTGGGCTGAGCCAGGTCAGCACCGCCCGTACCCGGCGATGTGCGTGCGCACTCTGGCTCAGGCCGAGTTTGTCGAAGATCTTGGACGTGTACGACTCGACGGTCTTCTCGGTGATGTGCAGCGCTGCTTGGTCCGAGCTTTCCTTCTGCGATGGGGCCAGCACCGGTCGCTCGCGAGGGTCAGTGTGTCGATCAGGTTCTCACTCGCCTTGCGTTCATCAGGAAGGCGATCACCTCAGGGTCGAGCAGTGACCCGATCGGCTCCACCCCTCGCCTCCAACCGCGGGTGTCTGCCTTCATGCTCGTCGCCCACACGTGGTGGGCTCAGGCCGTCGCCACGACCGATCGGTCACTCGACCCGAGGGATGACCGGTCGCCGCAGCTCAGCGGCATGAGAAGTCGACCGTGTGGCACATTTGAGGCCCGTGGAGGGGAGGGTTGATGCGCAAGGTCGTGGTCTACATGCTGATGTCCCTGGACGGCGTGGCCGAGGAGCCCGGCGACTGGATGACCGACTCCGGCCCGCCGATCTTCGACAACCTGGCTCGAGTGATCGGCAGCCAACAGACGATCCTGCTGGGCCGCGGCACCTACGACTACTGGGTCGGGTTCTGGCCCGGCGACGGGCCCGAGCCGTTCCACTCCTTCATCAACAACACGGAGAAGCACGTGTTCACCTCGCGGCCGCTCGACCAGGAGTGGGCCAACACCGTGGTCGTGGACGCGCCCGCCGCGGACCACGTGCGCGAGCTGAAGCAGGGTGACGGCGGCGACATCGGCGTCCACGGCAGCATCGGGCTGACGCAGTCGCTGGCCGCGGCGGGCTTGGTCGACGAGTACCGGCTGGTGGTCTCCAGCAACGTAGCCGGGTCCGGCACCCGGCTGTTTCCGGACGACCAGCCGCCGCGAGCACTTCGGCTGATCGATGCGACCCCGACCGACGGCGGGTCGCTCCTGCTGGGGTATGCCGTGGCTCGCACCGACTCGACCGCCGGAGAGGGCGTCTAGCCGCCACGGTCGAGCGATCGGGCGTCCCAGTTGAGTTGCCTCTGCCGTGGGGGCAGGGTGGGGTCGACGGCGCTCGGGAGATGTCCTCTCGACGTGCAGGCACCGAGGAGGAACGAGTGAACGCCTTCGAACAGCCGCCCCCGATCGTGCGCTGGACCCTGCGGCTCGAGGATGCCGTGACGCTGGACAGACCGGTGCAGGCGTTGGAGCCCCTGGTCCAGTCGTTGTTCGGGACCGGGACCCGTGCCTCGGTGTTGCGCGGCGAGTGGCTCGGCCACGCCGTTCATCCCTTGCTCACCGACGTCGTCCTGGGTACGTGGACCTCGGCCAGCATCCTCGACGTGCTCGGAGGGTCCGACTGGTCCGCCCCGGCGCAGAGGCTGGTCGGCACCGGTCTGCTCGCCGCGGGCCCGACGGCCTGGACCGGATGGGCCGAGTGGTCGGCAGCGGGGCCGCGCGACAAGCGGGTGGGCCTCGTGCACGCTGTCACCAACGGCCTGGCGATCAGCATCTACGCGGCGTCGTGGATGGCCCGCCGCCGGGGCAGACACGGCACCGGGGCCGGACTTGCGCTCCTGGGCGCGGCCGTCTCAGGAGCCGGTGCGTACTTGGGCGGCCACCTCACCGAGGCGCGCAAGGTGGCCAGCCACCACCCCGCCTACGCGAACGCAGCGCAGCTGGCCTGACGGCGCATCGCCTTACCCGCCGCGTGACGGGGGCTGACGCTGACCGTCACGGCTGGGCGTCGGGCTCGGACCGCGTGACGTGGGTGGCGAGGCGACCGGCGGCGTCGACTAGTAGCGGATGCAGGCTGTCGTCGCCCTCGGCGACCAGCGCCTCGAGCCTGAGTCGCATGCTCGGGTCCCAGAACGTCTCGATGTGACGAGCCACGGCCGCAGCTGCCACGGCCGTGGGCAGGTGCTCGAACTGTCTGGCGATGTCGTTGCCCAGCCGGGCCTCGGGAGCGATCATCGGTGTGGTCACGCGTGGGTCTCCGCCGGCGTCCGCGTCTGGGCGACGGCTTCGTCGCTGCGCGAGTTGGCGACGCCGACCTGCACGGCGGTGACCTTGTACTCCGGGCAGTTGGTGGCCCAGTCGGAGTTCTCGGTCGTCACGACGTTCGCGCCCGTGACGGGGTGGTGGAAGGTCGTGTAGACCACGCCGGCAGGCATCCGCTCCGACACCTGCGCCCGCAGCGTCGTCGAGCCGACCCGGCTGGACAGGTCGACCAGGTCGCCGGTCGAGATGCCACGCATCTCGGCGTCGGCCGGGTGGATCTCGAGGACGTCCTCGGGGTGCCAGGTGTTGTTGGGCGTACGACGGGTCTGGGCGCCGACGTTGTACTGGCTGAGGATCCGCCCGGTGGTGAGGATCAGCGGGAACTTGCGCGTCGACCGCTCGGTCGTCGGCACGAAGACCGTCTCGATCAGCCTGCCCTTGCCGCGCACGAACTCGCCGACGTGCATGATCGGCGTACCGGTCGACGTGGCGTCGAGGACCGGCCACTGCATCGAACCGAGCTCGTCGAGCCTCGCGAACGAGACGCCGGCGAAGGTCTGGGTGGTCGCCGCGATCTCGTCCATGATCTCCGACGCGGCGGCGTAGGACATGTCGTAGCCCATCGCCCGGCCGATCGCGCAGGTGATCTCCCACTCGTCCATGCCGACCTTGGAGGCGAACACCGGGCGGACCCGGTTGATGCGCCGCTCGGCGTTGGTGAAGGTGCCGTCCTTCTCCAGGAACGACGTGCCGGGCAGGAAGACGTGGGCGAACCGTGCTGTCTCGTTGAGGAAGAGGTCCTGCACCACCACCAGGTCCATGGCCCGCAGGGCCGCTTCGACGTGCTGGGTGTTGGGGTCGGACTGCGCGATGTCCTCGCCCTGGATGTAGACCCCGCGGAAGGTGCCCGCCAGCGCGGCGTCGAACATGTTCGGGATGCGCAGGCCCGGCTCGGGGTCGAGGGTCCTGCCCCACAGCCGCTCGTAGATCGCGCGGACGTCGTCGAGCGAGACGTGACGGTAGCCGGGGAGCTCGTGGGGGAAGGAGCCCATGTCACAGGAGCCCTGGACGTTGTTCTGCCCGCGGAGCGGGTTGACGCCCACGCCGTCGCGCCCGATGTTGCCGGTGATCATCGCCAGGTTGGCCATCCCCATCACCATCGTGGAGCCCTGGGAGTGCTCGGTGACGCCGAGGCCGTAGTAGATCGCGGCGTTGCCCGCTTCTGCGTAGAGCCGGGCGGCCGCGCGCAGGTCGTCGGGCGCGATCCCGGTCGCCTCGGCCATCGCCTCGGGGGAGTTGCCCGGGCCGGCGATGAACGCGAGGTAGTCGTCGGCGAACTCGCAGCGCTCGCGCACGAACTCCTCGTCGTGGAGTCCTTCGGTGACGATCACGTGGGCCATCGCGTTGACGAAGGCGACGTTGGAGCCGGGCAGGACGGGCAGGTGGTGGGCCGCCTCGACATGCGGGCTGCGCACGAGGTCGATGCGACGCGGGTCGGCCACGATGAGCTGGGCGCCTTCGCGCAGCCGCCTCTTCATGCGCGAGGCGAAGACGGGGTGCGCGTCGGTCGGGTTGGCTCCGATCAGCAGGATCACGTCGGCCTTGTCGACGGAGCGGAAGTCCTGGGTGCCGGCGGAGGTGCCGAAGGTCTGCTTGAGGCCGTATCCCGTCGGGGAGTGACAGACCCGCGCACAGGTGTCGATGTTGTTGTTGCCGAACGCCGCCCGGACCAGCTTCTGGACGACGTACACCTCCTCGTTGGTGCAGCGGCTGGAGGAGATGCCACCGATCGAGCCGACGCCGTGCTCGGCCTGGAGGGCCTGGAAGCCGTCTGCGACCTTGGCGATCGCCTCCTCCCACGAGACCTTGCGCCACTCGTCGTCGATCGTGTCGCGCACCATCGGTGAGAGCTGGCGGTCCTTGTGGGCGGCGTAGCCGTAGGCGAACCGGCCCTTGACGCAGCTGTGGCCCTCGTTGGCGCCGCCGTTCTTGGAGGGGATCATCCGTACGACGCGCGAGTCGTCGCCCTCGCCCTGGACCTCGGCGCGGAAGGAGCAGCCGACGCCGCAGTAGGCGCAGGTGGTCTCGACGGAGCGGGTGGGCATGCCGAGCTGGACGACGGAGTGCTCCTGGAGCGCGGACGTCGGGCAGGCCTGCACGCAGGCGCCGCACGAGACGCACTCCGATGACATGAAGTCGGTGCCGCCGGCGCTGATCTTGGAGTCGAAGCCGCGTCCCTCGACCGTGAGCGCGAAGGTGCCCTGGATGTCGGCGCAGGCGCGCACGCAGCGGGAACAGACGATGCAGGAGGAGTCGTCGAACGCGAAGTAGGGGTTGCTCAGGTCGATGGGCTGGGGATGTGCCACGTCGTGCGCGCGACTCGGGCCGGCCGTACCTGACCTCGGCGGAGCCGACGGTGGCGGCCATGGCCTGGAGCTCGCAGTTGCCGCGGGCGCAGCCGTCGCAGTCCTCGGGGTGGTCGGAGAGGTAGAGCTCCATGACGTTGCGGCGCAGCTCGCGCACCGTGTCGGTCTGGGTGTTGACGACCATGCCGTCGGCGCACGGCGTCGTGCACGACGCTGGGACGCCCTTCGCTCCGTCGACCTCGACCAGGCACATCCGGCACGAGCCGAACGCATTGAGCGAGTCGGTGGCGCACAGCTTGGGGATCGCGACGCCGGCCTCGGTGGCAGCACGCAGCACCGACGTGCCGGCCGGGACGTCGACCTGGCGGCCGTCGATGGTCGACCGAGACGGCGTTGCCACGTCGCGGACCGCCGGCGTACCGAAGTCGACTCGGGTTCCAGATGCTCTGCAGCGTCATACGGATGCTCCTCCCGCTCGAAGTCCTCAGGGAAGTGCCGGATCGCGCTCTGGACGGGCATGGGGGTCAACCCACCCATCGCGCACAGCGATCCCTTGGTCATGCGTCTCGCACAGGTCGTCGAGCAGCACCAGGTTGGCCGCGACGTCCTGCCCGCGATGATCCGGTCGATGGTCTCGACGCCGCGCGTCGACCCGACCCGGCAGGGTGTGCACTTGCCGCACGACTCGACGGAGCAGAACTCCATCGCGAAGCGCGCCATCCTCGCCATGTCGACGGTCTCGTCGAAGACGACGATGCCGCCGTGGCCGAGCATCGCGCCCGACTCGGCAACGCCTCGTAGTCCATGGCAGGTCGAGCCGGTGACCGGCAGGTAGGCGCCGAGCGGCCCGCCTACCTGCGCGGCGCGCGACGGGCCGGCCGGACAGGGTCCCGCCGCCGTAGTCCTTGACCAGCTCGCGCAGGCTGACGCCGAAGGCGCTCGACGACGCCGCCTTGCGCGACGTTGCCGGCCAGCTGAAAGACCTGGGTGCCACGGGACCGACCGGTGCCGAGCTCGGCGTACGCCGCCGCGCCGTCGGCCAGGACATCGGCACCGCACCAGCGTGAGCACGTTGTTGACGGCCGTCGGCCGGCCCCACAGTCCCTCTGATGGCGGGGATCGGCGGCTTGGCGCGCACCTCGCCGCGCTTGCCCTCGAGGCTGTCGAGCATCGAGGACTCCTCGCCACAGATGTAGGCGCCGGCGCCCACGCGTACGTGGAGGTCGAAGGAGAGGCCGGAGCCGAGGATGTCCTGGCCGAGGTAGCCGTGGGTGTAGGCCGCGTCGATGGCTCGGCGCAGGGCGGTGACGGCGTGGGGGTACTCGG
>CAWFEZ010000027.1:0-230607 GCA_963814935.1 uncultured Actinomycetota bacterium
CTTCCCGATGACCCACCACGTGGAGTGCGTGGCGCTGCTGGCGCGGGCGTGAGGCAGGGCCGGCCGGGCGCTGACGTTGCGCCGGTGAGCCTGGCACCGTCGTGGGCGCCGAAACGGTGCCTGGCTCACCGCCGCTCCGGGCGCTGTTGCTGCGCCGGTGAGCCTGGCACCGTCGTGGGCGCCGAAACGGTGCCTAGGTCACCGCTGCCAGAACGGCGGCGTACGTGCCGTCCGCTTCACCCTCGCGGGCCTCGACCACGTGGATCCACGGCCTGCGGGCAACCAGCGCGTGGAGAGCGCTGTGGTACTCCCGCACGACGCCGTCACCCCCGGCGGCGTCGACTGCGGCCCGCGACGCCCGCGCGTGGGGTGAGGAGAGGTCGCGAGCCGCGAACCGGCGGACGCACACCTCCACGTCCGCCGTCAGCAACACCTCGACGACCTCGGCGCCGGCGCCGGTGCCCGCGCCGACGAACTTGTCGAGCTCCTCCTCACGAGCCAGCAGCTGGGGGAGGACGACGTCGCCGCTGTGGCGCAGGTACGCCCCGATCATCGCCAACGCGGCGGGCGGATCCGTGCTCCGGCGCCCGCGTAGTCGGCTTCCCAGCCGCTGACGAACGTGCGGAGCACGTCGATGTCGCACACGAGCGTCCCCGGGTGCTCGGCGCCGTAGCGCGTCGCGATGGTCGACTTGCCAACGCCCGGCGGCCCGTTGAGCACGATCAGCCGGGCCATGGCCGCGAGGCTAGCGGCTGGCGCCAGACTCGAGCAGTGGCCAACCTGAAGTACGCCCACGTGGAGCGGGAACGACGCTGGCTGCTTGCGGCCGTCCCGGATCTGCCGTACGACGCGCGGAGGCTGGCGATAGTCGACCGCTACGTCCGCGGCACCCGGCTCAGGCTACGCGAGGTGACAGAGGGCTCGATGGTCACTCGCAAGCTCGGCCACAAGGTCCGGCTTGGTGACGACGCGGCCGAGGTCGCCCACACCTCGCTCTACCTCGACGACGCCGAGTGGGACGTCCTGGTCGCGCTGCCGGCCGACATGCTGACCAAGACGCGGACGCTGGTCCCGTACGACGGCACGACGGTTGCGGTCGACGTCCACGCGGACGGGACGGTGGTCGCCGAGATCGACAGCGGAGACGGGCCCGCCCTCACGCTTCCGGCGTCGTACGACGTCGTGCGCGAGGTCACCGACGACGAGGGGTACTCCGGAGGCGAGCTGGCCCGGGCGTAGGTCAGCCGATCGGCCCCTGGGTGCCGAGGTGGGGACTGTCCTTCCCGCAATGCACGCAGCGGGTGTAGCGGTGGTTGTCCTCAGGGTGGGTGACGGCCTGCCATTGGTGATGGAGGTTCAGCCGGCACAGCAGCGGGATGCGCGGTGCAGCGGTGGTGTCGTTCATCGGGTCGGTCTCCTGGGTGAGCTCGCGGCGCAGCTGCCAGGCGGTGGAGAAGACTCCGGAGGCATAGGCAAGCTGGTGCGAGCGGTCGAGCGAGGACAGGTCGGCGAACAGCTCCCAGCGGTACCTCTCGCGGAGGTCGCCAGCGGGGAGCAGGCGCGTGGACAGCCGGACCAGCCCGAGTGCGACCGGTGTCGGCTTCACGGGTCAGCCCGTCCCGGGTTGGGGACGGAACGCGCCGGACCGGGGGCGGTAGGCGCGAGCGAGGCCGTCGCGGGCCAGGTCGACGCCGTCCGTCGTGAGGCGGTAGTAGCGGCGGGCGGGCCTTCCGGCCTCGCTGGGGTCGACGTCCTCCCATCGCGACTCCACCCAGCCCAGCCGCTCCAAGCGCGCCAGGATCGGGTGGATGGTGCCGCTCGGCAGACCGGCGGTGTCGCCGATCTCGAGCCCGTAGCGCTCGGCGCCGGGGTCCTCGAGGAGGGACCGGAGCACGAGCTGGGTCGGCAACGTCATCCGCGGGGTCATTCGTGGAGAGTGCGCCGACATACGTCGTACTCTACCTAGTCCCTAGGTAGAGAACAACCCTCGGGATGGCGTGATATCTTGACGTCAAGATACTTTCCTTCCTGGTCCGCGACACCTGCCTTCGACACCCTCCGCGCGCAGCGGCAAGATGGGGAACAGCGACCAGACGACTCGACGAGGAGACTGCGGATGGCCAGCCAGGACAGCTTCGGCGCGAAGAGCACGCTCGACGTAGGCGGCAAGTCCTACGAGATCTATCGGCTGGACGCCGTCACCGGCGACGGGTTGCCCGATGACGCTGTCGCGAGCCTGCCGTTCAGCCTCAAGGTCCTGCTGGAGAACCTGCTGCGCACCGAGGACGGCGCCGACATCACCGCCGACCACATCAAGGCGCTCGCCGGCTGGGACGCCGACGCCGAGCCCGACAAGGAGATCCAGTTCACGCCGGCGCGCGTGATCATGCAGGACTTCACCGGGGTGCCCTGCATCGTCGACCTGGCGACGATGCGCGAGGCGATGGCCGACCTCGGCGGCGACGCCACCAAGATCAACCCGCTCGCGCCGGCCGAGCTGGTCATCGACCACTCGGTCATCGCCGACGTCTTCGGCACGCCAGAGGCGTTCGGGCGCAACGTCGAGATCGAGTACGAGCGCAACCGTGAGCGCTACCAGTTCCTGCGCTGGGGACAGGGCGCCTTCGAGGACTTCAAGGTCGTCCCGCCCGGCACCGGCATCGTCCACCAGGTCAACATCGAGCACCTGGCCCGCGTGGTGTTCACCCGCGAGACTCTGCCGACGGTGCGACGGTCGCGCTACCCCGACACCTGCGTCGGCACCGACTCCCACACCACGATGGTCAACGGCATCGGCGTGGTCGGCTGGGGCGTCGGCGGCATCGAGGCCGAGGCCGCGATGCTCGGTCAGCCCGTCAGCATGCTGATCCCGCGCGTGGTCGGCTTCAAGCTGAACGGCGACCTGCCGGCGGGCGCGACGGCGACCGACCTGGTGCTCACCATCACCGAGATGCTGCGCAAGCACGGCGTGGTCGGGAAGTTCGTGGAGTTCTACGGGCCCGGCGTCTCCGCGCTGCCGCTGGCCAACCGCGCCACCATCGGCAACATGAGCCCCGAGTTCGGCTCGACGATCGCGGTCTTCCCGATCGACCAGCAGACGCTCGACTACCTCGAGCTCACCGGCCGTCCCGCCGAGCAGCTCGCGCTGGTCGAGGCCTACGCCAAGGAGCAGGGCCTCTGGCACGACCCCGACGCCCCCGGCTATGCGCGCGCTACTCCGAGAAGCTCGAGCTCGACCTGTCCACCGTGGTGCCGAGCCTGGCCGGCCCGAAGCGCCCGCAGGACCGCGTCGCGCTGTCCGACGCCAAGGAGTCCTTCCGCGCCGCGCTCGCCGACTACGTCGAGGACGAGCCCGACGCCGAGCAGGGGTACGACGAGTCGGTCGCGGAGTCCTTCCCGGCCTCCGACTCGCCCTCCCACGAGCGGCGGCAACGGCTCGGCCCGCCCACGACGGCCACCGAGGATGGGCTCAGTGCGGCTCGCACCGGCGGCGGCCGCCCGTCCAACCCCGCGACCAGGTCACCATCGACGGCACCGACGTGCGAGGTCGACCACGGCGCGGTGACGATCGCGGCGATCACCTCGCTGCACCAACACCTCCAACCCGTCAGTGATGATCGGCGCGGCCCTGCTGGCCAAGAACGCGGTCGAGAAGGGCCTCCAGCGCAAGCCGTGGGTCAAGACCACCCTCGCGCCGGGCTCGAAGGTCGTCAGCGACTACTACGAGAAGTCCGGCCTGACGCCGTACCTCGACAAGCTCGGCTTCAACCTCGTCGGCTACGGCTGCACCACCTGCATCGGCAACTCCGGCCCGCTCATCCCCGAGGTGAGCAAGGCCGTCCAGGACAACGACCTCGCGGTGGTCTCGGTGCTGTCGGGCAACCGCAACTTCGAGGGCCGGATCAACCCCGACGTGAAGATGAACTACCTCGCGTCGCCGCCACTCGTCGTCGCCTACGCTCTCGCGGGCTCGATGGACGTCGACCTCTTCAACGACCCGCTGGGCCAGGACACCGACGGCAACGACGTGTTCATGAAGGACATCTGGCCCTCGGCCCAGGAGATCGAGGAGGTCATCGCCTCGGCGATCACCTCCGACATGTTCGACACCGGCTACGCCGACGTGTTCGCCGGCGACGAGACAGTGGCGGTCGCTGCCCACGCCCGAGGGCGACACCTTCGCGTGGGACGACGGACTCGACGTACGTCCGCAAGCCTCCGTACTTCGACGGCATGCCCGACGAGCCCGAGCCGGTCACCGACATCGAGGGCGCCCGGGTGCTCCTCAAGCTCGGCGACTCGGTGACCACCGACCACATCAGCCCGGCCGGCGCGATCAAGAAGGACAGCCCGGCCGGTGCCTACCTCGGCGAGCACGGCGTCGAGCAGCGCGACTTCAACTCCTACGGCTCGCGCCGCGGCAACCACGAGGTGATGATCCGCGGCACCTTCGCCAACATCCGGCTGCGCAACCAGCTCGCGCCGGGCACCGAGGGTGGCGTTCACCCGCGACTTCACCACGGGCCGATGGGGAGCAGGTGACCTCGGTCTACGAGGCCTCCGAGCACTACCTCGAGGCCGGTACGCCGCTCGTCGTGCTGTCCGGCAAGGAGTACGGCTCCGGCTCCTCGCGCGACTGGGCGGCCAAGGGCACCGCGCTGCTCGGCGTGAAGGCCGTGATCGCGGAGTCCTACGAGCGGATCCACCGGTCCAACCTGATCGGCATGGGCGTGCTGCCGCTGCAGTACCCCGAGGGCGAGAACGCCGAGTCGCTCGGCCTGACCGGCGAGGAGACGTTCTCGATCACCGGCGTGACCGCGCTCAACGACGGCATCACCCCGCGCACGGTGAAGGTGAAGGCAGACGACAAGGAGTTCGACGCGGTCGTCCGGATCGACACCCCCGGCGAGGCCAACTACTACCGCAACGGCGGGATCATGCAGTACGTGCTGAGGAACTTGCGCCGAAGCTGATCACGTAGCGGCTGTCGCGCTGGTGGAGGAAGGACGGAGTCCTCAACCAGCGGTTGGTGCGGAGACGCCCAACCGGTCGAGGAGCCACGCGGCCACGTCGGCCTCGTAGGCGAGGTGGTCGAGGCGGCCGCTCGGCCCGACGTGCGAGCCGGTGCCGAGCTCGACACGGAACAGGCAGCCCAGCGGCTTCCGCGCCCAATCGGGGTCGGTCTCGCGCAGCAGCGCCACCCACTTGGCCGGCTCGTGCACCAGCACCCGGGTGTCGTGGACGGCGCCGGTGACGAGCAGGTCCGGCCTGTTGCCCGGCTTCGGCGGGTTGTCGTACGGCGAGTAGGCCAGCATCGCGTCGAAGTGCTCGCGCACCCGTGGGTCGCCCCACTCGTCCCACTCGGTGACCGTCAGCGGGATCGAGTCGTCGAGCATCGAGGTGATCACGTCGACGAACGGCACCTCGGCCACGACGGCGCACCAGCGGTCAGGACGTTGGCTGAAGGCCGCGCCCACCAGCAGGCCGCCGGCACTGAGCCCTCTCGTCGCGATGCGGTCGGGATCGACGAGCCCGGCCGCGGCCAGCCCGTCGGCGACCGCGATGTGGTCGTCGAAGGTGTGCTGCTTGGCCGTCAGCCGGCCATCGAGCCACCAGCGACGGCCGCCTTCCGGTCCTCCCCGGATGTGCGTGAACGCGTAGACCACCCCACGGTCGAGCAGCGAGGGCAGCGGCTCCTCCCACTCCCGTTCCCAGACCGACTCGTAGGCGCCGTAGCCGAAGAGCACCGCAGGCGCCGTGCCGTCGAGCGGGGTGTCGCGGTGCCGCACGATCGTGGCGGGCACGAGCGTCCCGTCGGGCGCGGGGAAGCTGCGCACCTGCGTCACGTACGACGCCGGGTCGTGGCCCGGGGCCTCGTCGCGGTGCGTGTCGGTCACCGAGCCGTCGGACAACGAGACCACCGCGTGCACCGGCGGCTCGGTCAGGGCCTCGTCGGTGACGGCGATGGCGTCCGCGTCGTACCAGGTGTTGCGGGCAAGGGCCAGCTCGCCACCGGTGAACCGGCTGGTGACGACAGTGCCGGGACCGGCCAGGTCGTCGGCGGCCAGCAGGCGCAGCTGCAGGTCGCCATCACGGCGCAGCCGCGTCACGACGTAGCCCTCGAAGGCGTCGACGCGCTCGAGGCGCTCCTGCGGGTCCTCGGGTCTCGCCTCGCGCCAGGTCGTGTGGTCCTGGCCGCCCGGCACGCCGGGCATGGGGCATGGGCACGAGCAGCGGAACTCGACGGCGTCGTCGTCGGTGACGAGCAGGAAGCTCCCCCGCCCACTGGCGTCCCTGACGTGCTCGGCGCGGTAGGTCACACCCGGCCGGCGGCCGCCGAGCGAGCGCGGCACGAGGTCGGCGCCGGTCGGGGTCGACGTACCAGCTCTCGCCGGTGTCGCGGCTCTCGCTGAGCACCACGATCGCCTGCTCGCTGCGGCAGCGCCGCACGGTGACCTCGAAATGGCGGTCGGGCTCGACGAGCACGTCGACGTCGTCGGAGGCGGGAGTGCCGAGCCGGTGCAGCGCGGACCCGCTCCTGGCGCCAGGACGCGTCGAAGACCGTGTAGAGGAAGGTGCGCCAGGAGTCCGACGTCCAGGCGCCGGTGTAGCCGGTGCCCTCGACGACGTCGGGCAGGTCGGCGCCAGTGCGCAGGTCGCGGAACCGGAGCGTGAACACCTCGTCGCCGCTGGTGTCGAGGGAGTAGGCCAGCAGGTTCTCGTCGGGGGAGACGATCGACAGGCCGAGGTCGAGGTAGCCCGTGCCCGCGTCGAGGGTGTTCACGTCGAGGACGACCTCGCGCTGCGGGGCCGGCGAACCGGCGAAATCGTCGTCTGGAGCGGCCTGGGCAGTGGAATCCGCGCCGTTCTGAGCGAAATCGTTACGACTTTCTCTCCAGATCACGCGGGTAGTCCCTGTTTCTGGCGTCCCGGGTGTAGTAGGAAAAGCGCATCCGCGACCAGGTGCTCGAGCGGCGCTCCTCGGGCACCCTCGCCACCATCTCGGACCGCAAGACCGAGGCCAGGGAGTCAAGATGAGTCGTCGACAGGTCGTACCACCCACGCTCGGCCGCCAGGTGGTCCAGCAGCTCCGCAGGGTGTTCACCCTCGGTCGCGGGACATCCACGCGTACGGGTCGGGGCGGGCTGACGCCGTGCAGGACATGGTCGTGCGGAGCACGCCGGGCCACTGGCGGGCGCGGAGCAGGAGTCGGGCACAGGCCGCACCGTAGCGGGGCCCAGGGACACGTACTGCGCGTCGCCGCCTCCCTCGCGATCCTGGGTGCGCTGCTCGTGCCCGGGGCCGCGACCACGCCCTCGGCGCCGGCCGTCGGGACGGCTGGCACCTTCACCGTCGGCCTGGGCAACGAGGTCGACTCGTTCAACCCGTTCCTCGGCATCGAGGCCACGTCCTTCGAGATGTGGGCGCTGACCTACGACTACCTCATCGGCTACTCGATGAAGGACATGTCGCCCGCAGCCGGCACTCGCCACCGAGTGGGAGACCTCCGACGACGGGCTCGTCTGGACCTTCCACGTGCGCGACGACGTGACCTGGTCCGACGGCGAGCCGCTGACGGCCAAGGACATCGCCTACACCTTCAACCGCGTGCTCGACGGCGGCCCCGAGGCGGCGACCTGGTCGTCGTACCTGGTGGGGGTCGAGTCGGTCGAGGCGCCCGACGACACCACCGTCGTGCTGACGTCCGAAGAAGCCCAACGCGGTGCTCCCGCTGCTGCCGATCCCGATCGTGCCCGAGCACATCTGGAAGGACGTGTCGGAGAAGGACGTCAAGAGCTTCGGCAACGAGCCGAAGGACGGCGAGCCGGTGGTGGGCTCGGGCCCGTTCCGCTTCGTCGAGGGCACGGCCGGCGGGTCGACCTACCGGTTCGAGGCCAACCCCGACTACTGGAAGGGCGCGCCTCACATCGACGAGGTCGTCTTCCGCGTCTACAAGAGCGAGGACCCGATGGTCCAGGCCCTGATCAAGGGCGAGGTCGACTTCGTCGAGGGCATCTCCGCGCTGCAGGTGCAGTCGCTCGAGGGCAAGGAGGGCATCACCGCCCAGAACGGCGACTCGCCGGGCTTCGACGAGATCGCCTTCAACACCGGCTCGATCGACATCGAGACCGGTGAGCCGATGGGCGACCCCAACCCGGCCGTGCTCGACCCGAAGTTCCGGTTCGCGCTCAACTTCGCCGTCGACCGCGAACAGATCATCCGGACGATCTACCAGGGCGCCGGACAGCCCGGAGCGACCATCATCCCGCCGGCGTACAGCGCCTACCAGTGGGTCCCCGAAGACGACGACGCCTTCGCCTTCGATCTCGAGAAGGCGGCCGGCCTGCTCGACGAGGCCGGCTACACGGTCGGCGACGACGGCTTCCGCACGTTGCCTTCGGGCGAGCCCATCGGCAAGCTCCGGTTGGCCGCGCGCAGCGACTCCGAGTCGTCACTCGACGTGATGGAGTTCTTCCAGGAGTGGCTGGCCGACATCGACATCGACTCCGAGGTCGAGACCTACGAGTCGAGCAAGCTCACCGACGTCATCCTCGAGGGCAACTTCGACACCTTCGAGTGGGGCTGGTACGTCGAGCCCGACCCCGACTCGATCCTCAGCTACCTGACCTGCGGCCAGCTCGGCAACTGGTCGGACTCGTGGTACTGCAACGACGAGTACGACGCGCTCTACGAGCAGCAGCACGTCGAGATGGACGACGCTGCCCGCCAGGAGATCGTCAGGCAGATGCAGGAGATCCTCTACCGCGACATGCCCTACCTGGTCACGGCGTACTCCTCCATCGGCGAGGCCTTCCGCAGCGACCGCTTCGCGTGCTTCCAGCCGCAGCCCGACCCGGGCGGCATCTGGCTGATCCAGTACGGCGTGCAGAACTACCTCAACGTGCGCCCGGCCGCCGACGCGGGTGACTGCGACGGCCTCGAGAACGCCGTGGGCGCCTCCACGGGCAATGGCGAGAACGACGGGCTCCTCCGGCAGCGACGACGAAGAGTCTCAGCACCGGCGCGAAGATCGGCATCGGCGTGACCGCCGGCGTCGCGGTCGCGGGAGGAGTCTTCGTGCTGATGCGCCGACGGACGACCGTGGACGACCGCGAGTGAGTGTTCTCGTCGGCAGCGAGCTCGCCGACGTCGCGGCGAGCTCGGAACAGGCGGCCTCGGGAGGAAGGGGCCGTGGCTACGGCCGCTACGTCCTCGGCAAGTGCCTGGGGGCGCTGGGCAGCCTGGCCTTCATGATGGTGGTGAGCTTCTTCCTGTTCCGGGTGATGCCGGGCGACCCGGCCCGGACACTGGGACGCGGCCGGTTCACCACCCCCGAGCAGCTCGAGGAGTTCAAGCGCACCTACGGGCTCGACCAGCCGTTGCCGCAGCAGTTCCTCACGTTCGTGAAGAACACCTTGTCGGGCGACCTCGGTATCTCGCTGCGCTACCGCGTGCCGGTCAGCGACCTGATCGTCGACCGGATCTGGCCGACGATCCTGCTGGTCGGCCCGTCGCGTTCTCCTGGCCATGGTGATCGGCGTCTGGATGGGCATCCGCGGCGCCTGGAAGCGGGGTGGCAAGTTCGACAACGTCTCGACCGGCACGTCCCTGACGCTCTACTCGATGCCCGAGTGGTGGCTCGGGCTGATGCTCATCGCCGTCTTCGCGGTCGGCTTCGGGCCCATTCCCGGGATGTTCCCGACCGGCGGTCTGCACTCCGTCGACGTCGACCCGAGCTCGATCGAGGGCGTGCTCGACACGATCTGGCACCTCACGCTGCCGGTGATCACCCTGACGCTCGCCTACCTGGCCGACTACACGCTGATCATGCGCAGCTCCCTGCTCGACGAGCTCGGCGAGGACTACCTGACCACCGCGCGGGCCAAGGGCCTGCGCGACGTCCAGGTCCGCAACCGGCACGCCGTCCGCAACGCGCTGCTGCCCACCACGACGCTCGTGGCCCTCAGCATCGGCTCCATCGTCGCCGGGGCGATCACCGTGGAGACGGTCTTCTCGATCCCGGGTCTCGGCCTGCTGGCGACCGAGGCGCTGTCGGTGCCGGACTACTGGGTGCTCCAGGGCACCTTCCTGGTCGCGTACCGCCGGCGTGATCCTGGCCAACCTGGCCGCCAACCTGGTCTACGGCCTCCTCGACCCGCGGGTCCGGACATGACAACCACGGACCGAAGGCGTCTCGGCCCGCGCGCTGGCGCGTCGCCGGCGACGCGCGTCGTGGCAGCGCAGCTGGGCGATCTTCCGCACCCACCGGGCCGGGATGCTGGGGCTGGCGGTCCTGGCGGCCTTCGCGCTGATCGCCATCCTCGCCCCGATCATCGCGCCGGCCGAGGGTCTCGAGGTGACCAAGGCGACCGGAGGGGTCCTCGAGCCGCCGTCCGCGGGAGTTCCCGCTCGGCACCGACGACAAGGGCCGGTCGGTGCTGACCCTGCTGATCTGGGGCGCCCGGATCTCCTTGTTCGTCGGGCTTGCCGCCACGCTGATCTCGATGGTGCTGGGCACCCTGATCGGGCTGATGGCGGGCTACTTCGGCGGCTGGCCGGGCGCGATCCTCTACCGGCTCATCGAGTGGTTCCTGGTGATCCCGTTCCTGCCGCTGGCCATCGTGATGGCCACCGTGCTCGGCCGGTCGCTGCTCAACATCGTCATCGTCATCGGCGTCACCGCGTGGCCCGGCACCGCGCTGCTGATCCGGAGCCAGACGCTGACCATCCGCGAGCGGCCCTACCTCGAGCGGGCCCGCGTGCTCGGCGCCGGCTCGAGCCACCAGATCCGCCGGCACATCCTGCCCAACGTGATGCCGATGGTCTTCGCCAACACCACGCTCACCGTGGCCATCGCGATCCTCACCGAGACCACGCTGAGCTTCCTCGGCCTTGGCGATCCGACGCGCGTCTCGTGGGGCTCGATGCTCGACGACGCGTTCGGCGTCGGCGCGATCACCACCGGCGCCTGGTGGTTCATCGTGCCGCCGGGCGTGTGCGTCGTCCTGGTCGTGCTGAGCTTCACCCTCGTCGGGCAGGCGCTCGAAGAGGTGCTCAACCCGAGGCTGGCCGGGCAGGCCGCCCCCATGCGCCAGGTGGGACTCGGCGCCGGCGGGGGCGGGGGCGCATGAGCGAGCTGCTTCGCTTCGACGACGTCTCGGTCACCTATCGAACGTCCGGGGGCGACGTACCCGCCGTCCGCGGCGTCTCGCTGTCCGTGGCGGCCGGTGAGGTGGTGGGCGTCGCCGGCGAGTCCGGCTGCGGCAAGTCCACGCTGGCTGCGACGATCCTGCGGCTGCAGCCGCCCTCGGCGAAGGTGACCGGACGGGTGCTGTTCGAGGGCGAGGACGTGCAGACCATGAAGTGGGGCGCACTGCGCGCGGTGCGGTGGGCCGGAGCCTCGATGGTGTTCCAGGGTGCCCTCCACTCGCTCAACCCCGTGCAGCGCATCGGTGCCCAGATCGCCGAGCCGATCCGGCTGCACGAGCCGACGCTGTCGGACAAGCACGTGGACAAGATGGTCGAAGGGCTGCTCGACCAGGTGGGGATCCCGCCTGCCCGGGCCCGGGCCTACCCCCACCAGATGTCCGGCGGGCAGCGGCAGCGCGTGATGATCGCGATGGCCCTGGCGTGCCGGCCGAAGCTGATCGTTGCCGACGAGCCGACCACGGCCCTCGACGTGATGGTGCAGGCCCAGGTCCTGGGCGTCCTCCAGGAGCTGGTGTCCGAGCTCGACGTCGGGCTGCTCATGATCAGCCACGACCTGTCGGTGCTGGCCGACATCTGCGACCGGATCGCCGTCATGTACGCCGGCCGGGTCATCGAGCACGGCCCCGCGGGAAAGGTCTTCTCCGATCCGCTGCACCCCTACGCGCACGCGTTGTCCGCGTCGTTCCCGCGGATCGGCGACGCGGAGGCGCGGTACGCGCCGGCAGGCTTGGCGGGAGACCCGCCAGACCCGGCCGAGCTGCCCGCGGGTTGCTCGTTCCACCCGCGCTGCCCCAAACGGTTCGAGCCCTGCGACCGGGTGGTGCCCGAGCTGCGGGGCGACGCGACCAGGGCCGCGGCCTGCCTCCTCGTGGACGGGGTGGTCTCGTGACAGGAGCGGCGCGCCTCCTCGACCAACGGGGCCGGCACCGTCTTGGAGGCCCGTGGCCTCTCGATCCGGTTCCAGGGCCGGGGTGGTCCCGTCGCCCGAGCCGTCGACGACGTCGACCTGAGCATCAGCGGCGGGCGAGGTCGTGGCGCTGGTGGGGGAGTCGGGGTCGGGCAAGACCACGTTGGCCCGGGCGCTGCTCGGACTGGAGCCGCCATCCGCGGGCGAGGTGCTCCTCGACGGCGAGCCGCTCGACCGGTCCGCCCGCGGGCTCAAGGCGTTCCGGCGCCGAGTGCAGCTGGTGCTGCAGGACCCGGCCGGTGCCCTGAACCCCCGGCACACGGTCTACGACTCCGTCGCCGAGGGCATCCGGCTGCACCGTCTCGTCGCGCACGACACTCAGACTGATAGGGCACAGCGCCGGACGGAGACCGAGCTCGTCGCCGCCGCGCTGTCGTCGGCCGGGCTCCGGCCGCCCGAGCGCCTGTTCCTGCGCTACCCCCACGAGCTGTCGGGCGGGCAGCGGCAGCGGGTGCTGATCGCCGGCGCCCTGGCGATGGCGCCCGAGCTGCTCGTCGCCGACGAACCGGTCTCCTCGCTCGATGCCTCGATCCGCGGCGAGATCCTCGCGCTGCTGCTCACCCTGCGCCGCGAGCTCGGTCTCGGCGTACTCGTCGTCACCCACGACCTCGGCCTGGCGTGGAACATCGCCGACCGGATCGCGGTGATGTACCTCGGCCGGGTCGTCGAGGCCGGCCCGACCGAGGACGTGCTGCGCGACCCGCAGCATCCCTACACTCGCGCGCTGCTGTCGGTGGTCCCCGAGATCGACCACATGCAGCCGGTGGTGCTCACCGGTGAGGTGCCGGACCCGACGCGGATCCCCGGGGGCTGCCGGTTCCACCCGCGGTGTCCCGCGTTGGCCGACGGCTCGGCCGCGGCGGCCGGCGTCGCCGACGCCTGCCGCGGGACCGCGTTGCACGTCGTGCCGGCCGGGGAGGGGCACCACGTCGCCTGCCACCTGGTGGCCGCCCGGCAGGCAACAGGGCAGGCAACCGGACAGGCAACAGGTCAGGGGAGCCAGGCGTGAACGGGCTCCAGGCGGCGCTGCCGCGCGAGATGTACGTCGACCAGGCCGCGTGGGCGCGCGAGCGCGAGCGGGTGCTGTTCACGACGTGGGCGTGCGTCGGCCGGGTCGACGACCTGGGCCTCGACAGCTCCCGGACGCCTCGCCGTGGTCGACGTCGTCGGGGAGTCGGTCGTGCTGACGCGGGACGACGACGGCCTGCACGCGGCGTACAACGTCTGCCGCCACCGTGGCTCCCAGCTCGTGCCGCGGGAGCCTGGCGCCGAACCCGTCTGCTCGGCGGCCGGGGCGCTGCGCTGTCCCTACCACTCGTGGACCTACTCGCTGGCCGGCCGGCTGCTCAAGGCCCCGCACACCGACGGTGTCGAGGTCGACCCCGCCGACTTCTCGCTGCATCCGGTGGGGGTCGAGGAGTGGGCGGGCTTCGTGTTCGTGAACCTCACGCCAGGCCGCGCTGACGCGGCGGAGCCGTTCGCGAGAAGGCGTCGCCAAGGCCGCCGCCAACCTCGGCAACTACGACATGGGCTCGCTGGTCACGGGCCTGACACTGACCTACGACGTGGCGGCGAACTGGAAGGTGATCGCCGAGAACTACAACGAGTGCTACCACTGCGGCCCGGTGCACCCCGAGCTCGTCCGGCTGGTGCCGGCGTTCGGCGGGGGCGGCACCGAGCTGGCGTGGGAGGACGGCATCCCGCACCGCGAGGGCGCCTGGACGTTCACGATGAGCGGGACGACGGACCGCGCGCCGCTGCCGGGCCTGTCCGAGGCCGAGAAGGTGCGGCACAAGGGCGAGCTCGTCTACCCGAACCTGATGCTGTCCTGCTCGGCCGACCACGTCGCGGCGTTCGTGCTCCGGCCGGTCGCCGTCGACCGGACGCGGATCGAGTGCTCGTTGCTGTTCGCGCGCGACGCGGTCGCGGCCGCGGACTTCGACCCGTCGGACGCCGGCGACTTCTGGGACCTGGTCAACAAGCAGGACTGGGCGATCTGCGAGTCGGTGCAGCGCGGGATGTCGTCGCGGGCCTACACCCACGGGTGGTTCGCACCGATGGAGGACGACAGCGCCGACATCCGGCGGTGGCTCCTGCCTCGTCTGGGTCCGACGGATGACTGACCGCTCCACCGATCACTGGGACGTCGTGGTCGTGGGCCTCGGCGCCCTCGGCAGTGCGGCGGCGATGCACCTGGCCCGGCGGGGCAAGCGCGTGCTCGGGCTCGAACGCTTCGAGCTCGGGCACAAGCGCGGCGCGTCGCACGACACGAGCCGGATCCTCCGGCACAGCTACCACACCCCGGCCTACGTACGTCTCACCCAGGAGGCGTACGACGACTGGGCCGCTCTCGAGCGGTGGTCCGGCGAGCAGCTGGTCACCGTGGTCGGCGGGCTCGACCTCTTCCCGGCCCAGTTCCCGGCCCAGTTCCCGGCACAGCCCGCGATCCCCATGGACGACTACACCGCGTCGCTGACCGACGTGGGCATCCCCTTCGAGCTGCTCGACGTGCCCGAGATCGGGCGCCGGTGGCCGCAGTTCGCGCTGCCCACCGGCACCGTCGGTCTCTACCAGTCACGGGGCGCGATCGTGCCGGCCGGCCGCGGCACGGTGCTGATGCAGAAGCTCGCGGTGGCGGCCGGCGCCGAGCTGCGCGGCTCGACCCGGGTGCTGGAGGTGACCGACGGGCCGTCCGGCGTCACGGTGACGACTGCCGACGCGACCGTCGTCGCCGACCGGGTGGTCGTGTGCGCGGACGCGTGGACCAACGAGGTGCTGGCCGGCCTCGACGTCCGCCTGCCGCTGGAGACCACGCTGGAGCAGGCGACGTACTTCGCTCCCGAGCGGCCCGGCAGCTTCGCCCCGCACCACCTGCCGCTGTGGATCTGGATGGACGACCCGTCGTACTACGGGTTCCCCTGCTACGGCGAGCCGACCGTCAAGGCCGCCCAGGACTGCGGCGGCCCGGTGATCGACACATCCGACCCGCTGTCGCGAACCTCGGAGCCGGATCCGGCGATGCAGGAGCGGCTGGCCGCGTTCATGGCCTCGGTGCTGCCGGAGTCCGGTCAGCCGATCCGGTCGATCCGCTGCCAGTACACGCTGACTCCCGACCGCGACTTCGTCCTTGCCCCGGTTCCCGGCCACGAGTCGGTCATCGTCGGTCTGGGTGCCGCACACGGCTTCAAGTTCGCGCCGACGTTCGGACGGGTGCTCGCCGACCTGGCGACCTCCGGCTCCACGACGTCGGACATCTCCGCGTTCCGGCCTGGACCGGCCAGCCCTCACCGACCCGACGTACGCCGCCCACTGGCTGGTGTGACGAGCCCGTCGCCGCCCTTCACTGGAGCGAGAACGGCGGATACCGGTCTGTCACCAGGAGCAGGGCGTAGGCCTCGACCCGCAGCCACCAGCGGCCGACGCCGACCACGAAGCCGAACAGCAGCGGCGGGTAGCGCCCGGTGATGAGGATGGCGAACCAGGCGACGATGACCACGAAGAACACGGACACCGACAGGAAGAAGAGGACGATGAAGTGCGGGATCGCGAGCAGCCACTTGATCAGGGGCAGCCAGCGATTCAGGTCGTTCTCGACGTCGGGATAGTCGATCTCGAGGTGGACGTCCTGGGTCTCGACCGTAGAGGGGTAGTGGTCGGTCAGCAGCGTGACGTAGGCGCCGATGCGGGCGCCGAACCGGGCGAGCTCGAGGGCGAAGTCGAACCACCAGCGCGGGTAGCGCTGCCGGAAGACGATCATCAGCAGGGTCGCCGTGAAGAGGCCGGTCACGATCCCGCCGCTCGTGGTGCTGACGGTCTTGACGCCCTCCTCGTAGACCGTCCGGGTCACCCCGGCCGTCAGCACGCCGTAGACGAAGGCGATCGGGATGACCAGCACGATGCGGAACGCGGTGGTCACCCGGTTGTGTTCTTCCGCGTACTCGACGTCGAAGCGGGCGGGGTACGCAGCGGGCGCAAGGGGCGTGCTCATCGACAGACATCTCCCACCAGAGCGAACGCTGACGCGAGGGCTCGCGGTCAGCTCCTCGCCATGCTGTCGGCGCCGGCCCACCCGCGCAAGGGCGGGCACGGCTGGCTCGGTGACCGGGGAGCCTTCCGGCTCGTGGGGCTCTATCGTCGTGCCGTGACGAACAGGACGATCGGAATCTCCGACGAGCTCGCGGCCTACGTGGTCGAGGTCGGCACACGGGAACCCGAGCTCCTCGCCCGGCTGCGCGAGGAGACCGCCGCGATTCCGCAGCACGGCATGCAGATCGCACCGGACGAGGGCGCGTTCCTCGCCCTTCTCGTCGAGCTCCTCGGGGCGCGCCGGTGCATCGAGGTCGGCACCTTCACGGGGTACTCATCGACGGCCATCGCACTCGCACTGCCACCGGACGGTCAGCTCATCTGCTGCGACGTGTCTGAGGAGTGGACCTCGCTGGCCCGCAAGTACTGGGAGGAGGCCGGCGTCGCTGGGAAGATCGACCTCCGCATCGCGCCCGCCACCGAGACGCTCGACCAGCTGCTCGCGAGCGGCGAGGAGGATGCGTTCGACTTCGCGTTCATCGACGCCGACAAGGTTGGCTACGACGACTACTACGAACGGTTGCTCCGGCTGGTCCGGCCCGGTGGTCTGATCGCGGTGGACAACACCCTGTGGCACGGCGCGGTGCTCGACGCGGACTCGGAGGACGAGGACACGCGGGCCATCCAGGCGTTCAACGCGAAGCTGGCCGGCGACTCACGGATCACGCTCTGCCTGCTCCCGGTGGCCGACGGGGTGACGCTCGCCCGACGTCGCTGACAGCTTCGCGGCATTGGCTGGCGGCCTGTGTCAACCTGATCGCAGGTCGAGCGACTCTCGGGCATGACGAAGTCCGTCCCGGAGGAGATGCTCTCCATGGGTGAGCAGCGGGCCAGCAACCGGCGTGACGCCGCAGTCGGCGCGCGCCGAGCTCGTCGACGTGATGTTCCGGCGGCACTACGCCGCGCTCCTGCGGCTCGCCGTCGTCATGGTGGGCGACCGCGGAGCGGCGGAGGACGCCGTCCAGGACGCCTTCGTCGCCTTGCACCGCAACGTGTCCAAGCTGCGCGACCCGGATGCGGCCGAGGCCTACGTCCGGTCGGCGGTGCTCAACCGCTGCCGGTCCTGGGTACGGCGGCAAGCCACCCAGCGAGCCAAGAGACCCCTGCTGCTGGTGCAGACAAGGCCGTCGACGAGCACGGAGGACACCATCGAGGTTCGCGACGAGGTCGGGTCGCTCGTGAGCGCCATGCGCACGCTGCCCCGGCGTCAGCGGGAGGCACTGGCCTGCCGCTTCGTCCTCGAGCTCTCGGTCGCCGAGACGGCCGAGCTGCTCGACATCAGCCAAGGGTCGGTCAAGACCCACACCCATCGCGGGTTGCAAGCACTACAACAAGGGATCGGGGTGAACCGGTGAGCACTATCGAGGAGCGCCTCTCGCGGGACATCGAGGCAGTGACAGGAGAGATCGTCGTGACCGAGTCGGACCTGCGGGACGCCCGCGCAGACGTGGTGGACCGCATCGAGAGCAAGCGGCAGCGCGACCGCCGCCGTGGGGTGGTCGTCGCGGCTGCGGCCGCCGCTGTGGTCGTCGGGGTGGCCACCTGGCAGGGTCTGTCGCGCCAAGAGGCCAGTCCTACGCCGGCGCCCCCCGGACCGTCGCCGGAGGCCTTGTCGGAGTCGGACCAGGACTTCCTGTCCGGCGGCGCGCTGACGGCGGAGAACGTCCCTGGTGTGTGGCGGCTGGACAACTCGCGGTGGCTGTTCATGTTCACCGCGGACGGCGGCTTCAGGCTCGACGAGACCGGGCGCCTGTCGGCCCACCCTCGGGTCTACGGAACCTACGCGGTCGACGGTGACACGATCACCGTGGATGTCGAGGGCGGCTCGGCCGGGTGTGCCGGGAAGACCTTGTCCCTGCGAGCCGGGGTGCCTGCGAAAGGCGCGATGCACGTGCTGCCCGTCGGCAGCGACCCGAGCAGCTGCGGCGCACCCTTCGCCCCCCAGTGGGTGCTGGAACAGGTGCTGCCGACAGGCATCTTCGACGATCTCCGGAACCCTCCCGGTGTCAACTGGGACCCGCCGGTCGGCTACGACAGCATGCCGGGCGACTGGTACGACCCGCAGGGCGGCTACCTCGTCGAGCTGCGGGACGACGGGACCTACTCGACCATCACCGGGACCACCGAGCTGGCCGACAGCGGCACCTGGACCGTCGACCCGCCGGTCACCCGGCTCACCATGGTCAGCGGGGCGGACTCGCCGACGTGTCGCGAGGGGGACCGGTTCGTCCTCGACAACCTGCGGGCCAAGGACGTCGGCCGCCTCGCCCTCCAGGGCGACCTCGGACGCAACGACTGCGACGTCGCCTGGAAGGGCACCGGGTGGTTCCGCCTGGCCCCTTAGCCGTGAGCGCGAGCCGCGAGCGACGGTGTTCAATGGCCCGGTGACGGACCCGAGCCCCTGGCAGGTGGAGCAGCTCGACCTCGACGCCTACCTGGCGCGGATCGGGACGGTGGCGGCGCCGCCGTCCCGATCGGCCCTCGACGCGACTGCACGAGGCGCACGTCAGGGCGTTCACCTTCGACAACATCGACGTGCTGCTCGATGCGCACCCGGGCGTCGCGCTCGACGCGGTGCAGGCGAAGTTCGTGGGGCGCGGCCGCGGCGGCTACTGCTTCGAGCACGGCGTGCTGTTCGCGGCGGCGCTGGAGCGGCTCGGCTACGACGTCGAGCGCCGGCTCGGCCGCGTGGGTGGGCAGGCCCGCACGCACTGCGTCGTGCTGGTGACCCTCGACGGTGAGCGGGTGCTGGCCGACCCAGGCTTCGGGATGAGCGTGCTGCGGCCGATCCCGCTGGTCGACGGCGCCGAGGACGACTACGGCGGCTGGCGCTACCAGCTTCGCGAGGTGCCGCTCGGCGCTGGCCGCGGCTGGACCCTGCAGCGCTGGCGAGACGAGCCCAGACCCGGTCACTGGGAGCTGATGCACACCCACGACGAGCTACCGGTGCAGCCTCTCGACGTGACCGTCGGCCACCACTACACGAGCACCTTCCCGACCATCCACTTCCGCAACATGCTGATGGTCACCAGAGCACCTCGACGACAGGCACGTGGCGGTGACGCACGAGACCGTGACCGTACGGCGCCCGGGCGAGCCGACCCAGCATCGTGCGCTCCGCGACGGCGAGCTGTCGGACCTGCTGGACGAGCTCGGCGTACCGCTGACCGTCGACGAGCGAGAAGCCCTGCTGGCCAGGGTCAGCCGGCTGCCAGCGACTCGATGACCTCGGCGACCGGCCAGGCCCCGCCCATCGTGTTGCCGATGACCGTGGCGGTCGTGCCGCGGGCAGGGTGGTGGGCGGACCAGAACGACACGCCCGCATCGCCGCCGGACATGGTGATCTCGGGTGAGTCGGACTTCACCCAGAAGCCGAGGCCGTAGCAGTCGGACTCGCCGGCGTCGGGCTCGCTGCGCGGTCGGCGCATGTCGGCAAGAGTCTCGGCGGCGACGATCCGCCCACCCATCAGGGCCTCCCAGAACCGCGACATGTCGGCGGTCGTCGTGTAGGCGCCACCGTCACCGGTCGCGACCACCGGAAGGTGGAAGACGTTGGTCCGCCACTCGCCGTCGATCTCGACGTACCCGAGCGCGGCGGTGCCCGGCAGCGCGTCGGACCGGAGGAAGTCGGTGTCCGACATCCCGGCGGGGGAGCAGACCGTCTCGCGCACCAGGTCGTGGTACGAGCGGCCGGCGACGCGCTCGGCGATCAGGGCGAGCACGACGTAGGCGCCGTTGCAGTAGCAGAACCGCTCGCCGGCTGGGAACTTCGTCGGGTAGCCGTCGAGGATCGGGAGGAAGTCGTCGGTCGTGGCCAACCGGTGCACCGAGACAGGCATCGGGTAGTCCTCGCTGTCGAGCTCGTCCTCGTCGAGGTAGTCGCCGATGCCCGACCGGTGCGACAGCAGGTGCTCGACCGTGACGTCGTCTGCGATGAGCGGGAGGTCGGCGCCCAGGACCTTCCGGGCTGTCGTCGAGAGGCTGAGCAGGCCCTGTTCGACCAGCTGCATCACGACGAGAGCGGTGAACGTCTTCGAGCCGCTCGCCATGCCCAGCTGGGTGTCGGTCGTCATCGCGATGCCGTGGGCCCGGTCGGCCAGCCCGTACGCCGCGTCGAGCTCGACCACGCCCGCCCGCTCGAGGCGGACGACGCCGGCGAACTCGGTCTCGGCTGCCTTCTCGTCGACGAGGCGGCGTGGGTCGTCCATCGCAGCAAGGTAGCGGCCGGAAGGAGAGGGGACCTCGAGGTTTTCTCCCCAGGCGGCTGTGGGGGGTTGACGACCCTGGAACTGGTCGTGAGAGTATTCGAACACATGTTCGAACAACTCCTCGGGTGCCTCACCCCTCGCCGCCGACACGATCGCTGGCTTGTTGCGCGCGACTTGTCGGCCGCCCTCGCGCAGCCGAGCGAGCTGGACGACGCGGGACGGGTCGACACCATCCGTGGGCTGGAAGAGCTGGTGTGCGTCGCCACGGCAGCGCAGGCCGCCCTGTCGGTCGAGCTGGACCAGTCCCTGCGCGCTGACCAGGCGGCCAGCGGTGAGCCGGCGACCAGCAGGGTCGCGGTGTCGCCGCACAGGTCGCGCTCGCCCGGCGCGAGTCGCACCACCGCGGCCAGCGACACCTCGCGCTGGCCAAGATCGTCGCGGCCGAGCTGCCGCACGTCTGGGCGGCCTGGCGGGCCGGGCGGATCACGGAGTGGAAGGCCACCCTGGTGGCGCGCGAGACCGCCTGCCTGACCCGCGACGACCGCCTGGCCGTGGACGCCGCGGTGTGCGGTGACGCCGCCCGGCTCGAGCAGATGGGCGACCGCGAGCTGGCGGCGGCGTGCCAGAAGGAGGCCTACCGGCTCGACCCCGAGTCCTACGTCACCCGACGCCGCAGGGCCGAGGCCGACCGCAACGTCACCCTTCGGCCGGCTCCCGATGCCATGACCTGGATGACCGCGCTGCTGCCGGTCAAGGAGGGCGTTGCGGCCTTCGCCGCCCTGACCCGCATGTCCGACTCGGCCCGGTGCCGCGGGTGATCCGCGCAGCAAGGGTCAGGTGATGGCTGACACGCCTCGTCGACGCTGTGCTGGCGGCCGCCTCGACCCGTGACGAAGCCGCGACTCGTTGGGATCCGACCCCGACCACCGAGGGTGCGGTCGATGACGACGCGCGCCGAGGGGGTGCGGGCCTCCAGCTCGGCCTGGTGATGACGGACGCGGCTCTCTTCGGCACCAGCGACGAGCCCGCCCACGTCGAGGGCTACGGGCCCATCCCCGCCGAGCTGGCCCGCGAGATCGTGGCCGGGGCCTGCGCGCGTGAGGAGACAGTCTGGCTCCGCCGGCTCTACGTCAGCCCTTCTCGCGGCGAGCTCGTGGCGATGGACTCGCGCGCTCGCCTGTTCCGCGGGTCGCTCGGCCGGTTCGTCCGGATCCGCGACCAGGTGTGCCGCACCCCGTGGTGCGATGCCCCGATCCGACATGCCGACCACGCCGTCGCCTACGACGACGACGGCCCCACAAGCGCCGACAACGCTCAAGGACTTTGCGAGGCCTGCAACCACGCCAAGCAAGCACCCGGATGGCGGGCCAGACCCTCGCCCACCGAGGGCGCCCACCAGATCGAGACCACCACCCCGACCGGCCACACCTATGGCTCGAGCCCCCCGGTGCTCGTCACCATCCGCGAGACACCGATCCGCCTCGACCTCGTGCTGGCGAGCTAGGTGGTCTCGCGCCAGGTCCGGTGCGAGACCTCCTCGCCGTCGCGCCAGGCCCAGGTGTCGATGACGACGTCGACGCGGCCGTCGACGATGTCGATCTCCATCACCGAGCGGACCTTGATCTCGACGCCCGGCCAGGTCAGGTCGTAGGTCGTGTCGGCGTGGGCGTGCTGGGCGAAGGTACGCCGGTCGACGCTGACCTCGCCGCGGTAGTCCTCGCGGGCCGTCCCGTCGTACGGGGTGTCGTACTCCGACACCGACACGGTGCGGGCCGAGGTCACCCGCGCCAGCACGTCGTCGTGGATCTCCCAGGCGACGCCTTCGTCCGACTCGGTGGAGTGCTCGGCCCCCGGGCCGAAGGCCGGCGCGGGATGGTCGCCGGTGAGCACCGGCAGCTCGACCACCGCCTCGTGGACGGTCAGGGTCACCGGGGCCGGTGGCGCGATGGTGTTGGGCCAGTCGGTGCCCGCGACGCTGACCCTCAGCACCTGCCCCGGCGACCACTCATAGGCGCAGGCGTCGAGGACCACCTCGACGTCGTACGCCGTCCCCGGCTCGAGCGGTGCGGGTGGTCCGTGCACGCCGCCGCGGAAGGCCAGGTCGAGGGTGCCGCGGGTGACCAGCGCCGACGTGCCGTCGGGGAAGACGTCGCAGAGCTTCACCGACAGCGAGGCTGCGGACTGGTCGGCGGAGACCCGGATCCGGGCGACGGGATGTCCGACGACCGGCCGCGAGGGTGGCTCGAGGTCCCAGGTCAGCGAGCGGGCGTCGTCGAGCCGTTGGTCGCCGGACAGCCCCCACGGCAGGTGGCCGGCGCAGTCGATCCAGGCGGCGGTGCCGACGTCGGCGATGACGGGCAGCTCCTCGCTGCTTGAGGTGCGAGGAGCGCTAGCGACGAGCCTCGAAACCACCGAGGGAACGACCGAGGGGAGCCGCAGCCAGTACCCCTCGTGCAGGTCGAGGTCGGGCTCGGGCCGGGTCGACGTGCGCACGAAGACGTCACAGCCGTCCTCGTGCGTCCCGGTGCCGCGCAGCCAGTGGTCGAACCACCCGGCCAGCTCGGCGTCGAAGTCGATCCGCGGCCCGGGCATCGCGGTCGTCGGGTCGGCGTGGGCCCACGGCCCGGCCAGCAGCCGGTGAGGAGTGCCCTGCGCGGCCAGTCGCTCGACGGTGCGGAAGGTGTTGTTGCGGTAGCCGTCGGCCCAGCCCGCCACGATCAGCGTCGGGACCTCGATCCGCTGGTAGCCGTCGGTCGTGCCGCCGAGCCGCACGGACCCGTGGTCCCAGTAGTCCCCGTGCCGCGACTCGCGCAGCCAGGTCAGCACCCACGGCTCGCTGGTCGCGAGGCGCCGGTGCCACTCGGTCTCCCAGTCCTGGTCATGGTCTGGCCCCAGACCGCAGGCACGGGCGGCAGCACGTTCATCGGCGTCATGTAGTGGTCGTAGTCGACGAGGTCGACCAGTCGCAGCGCGCCACCGCGCCAGTGCACGTCGTCGGTCCAGCGGTCGTCGGTCGCGTAGATCGCGCAGATCGCCTTCAGCTCCGGCGGTCGCTCGCAGGCCATCTGCAGCGAGTTGAACCCGGAGTACGACGTGCCCCACATGCCGATCTGCCCGTCGCACCACTCCTGCGCGGCCAGCCAGGTCATCACCTCGGCGAGGTCGCGCTGCTCGTCGGGCTGGTACTCGTCGAGCGCGTCACCGCCCGAAGACCCGGTGCCGCGCAGGTCGAGCCGGCAGACGGCGTACCCGTGCCTGTCGCGGAGCCGTTCGTACGACGCGGCGTACGACGACGTCAGGTCGTCCTTGCGGTAGGGCAGCGCCTCGAGCAGGCACGGCTGCGGATCGGGGGCGTCCGGCAGGTAGAGCGTCGCGGCCAACGCCACTCCGTCGGACATCACGATCTTGACCTCGGTCTGCCCGCTGTCTCCCGGTCCCCCACGGGCGGATTGTTGCAGGGAGCGACCTGGACCCGCAGGAGTCGCCATCTCCTGCCGCTGGTTGACGAAGGCGAGCTGGCGCCTGTCACGAAACAGTGAGGGAGACTCCTCGCATGCGGGGTTTCGTGACGGGCCCAAGATGAACCCAGCGTCCCTCCTCAACCAGCAGGGCAGGATGCGCCTGTGACCGTGATGACCGTGACCGGCCCGGTGGCCGCCGACGACCTGGGCGTGACGCTGCCGCACGAGCACGTCTTCATCGACCTGACCCGGGAGTACCGGGGCAACGGCCTGCTCAACGACCCGGCGCTGGCCGAGTCTGAGCTGAGGCGGTACGCCGACGCGGGCGGCCGCACAGTCGTCGACGTCACCACCGGCGGTCTGAGCGGCGACCCTGCGGGGCTGCGACGGATGTCGGAGGCCACGGGGCTGCAGATCGTCAGGGGAGCGGGGTTCTACCGCCGCGCCTACTTCCCGCCCGAGCTCGACGAGCTGTCGACCGACGCCGTCGCCGACCTGATCGTCCGCGACATCGAGGAGGGCGTCGACGGGGTCCGGGCCGGGATCATCGGCGAGATCGGCTGCGACCGGTTCATCACGGCGATCGAGGAGCGGTCGTTCCGGGCAGCGGCCCGCGCCCACCGTCGTACGGGCCTGACCATCACCACCCACGCCGCCCGCTGGCCCGTCGGCACCGCGCAGCTCGACCTGCTCGTCGAGGAGGGCGTCGACCCGGCCCGCGTGGTGATCGGGCACTGCGACATGGTCCCGGACCACGACTACCACCTGGCCCTGGTCAAGCGTGGAGCCTGGATCCAGTTCGACACCGTGCAGGGCGTGCACGAGTGGGACACCCAGCAGCGCCTCGGCTGGCTGCGCAGCCTGGCCGACGCCGGCCACCTCGAGCCGGGTGCTGCTCAGCCAGGACGTCTGCCTGCGCAGCGACTACGCCGCGATGGGCGGGCCGGGCTACGCGTACGTCGTGACGACGTTCGCCGACCGGCTGCGCGAGGCGGGCTTCGACGACGCCGACATCACCACGCTCACCGTCGACAACCCGCGCCGGATGCTCACCGGCCAGTAGTCGGGGGAGTAGCGGGTCGCCCGTACTTCGCCAGCGCGGCCAGCAGCAGGTCGGTCGGCAGCGCATGGGCGGCGCGCCCGCGCGAGCGCATCGTCGGCGAGGCCAGGATCGCGTTGAGGATCGCCTCCTCGGTCGCCTCGATGACGGCGTCGAAGAGCGGGTTCATCGCGGCGTTCGAGAGCGTGCGGACGTCGGCCACCGGTGGCGCGTCGGTGACGTCGATCCGCGCGAAGCCGCGGTTGCCGGTGGCGAAGGCGATGAACAGGTCGCCGCTGGAGTTCTCGCCGACCCCGCCGGTCCGCGCGACGCCGAACGACGCCCGCTGGGCCAGTCGCCGGCACTGCAGCGGCAGCAGCGGCGCGTCGGTCGCGACGACGCCGATGATCGACCCGCTGCCCGGTGGCAGAGCTCTGTCATTTCCTGGATCGGTGCCGGGGACCACGTCCTCGCCGACCTCGAGCCCGACGGGCACGCCGTTCACGCTGAACCGCTCGCGCCGGCCGTGGTTGGCCTGCACGAGCACGCCGACGGTGTAGGAGTCACTTCCTGGGCCCGCCCGCCGCGACGCCGTACCGATGCCGCCCTTGAAGTCGTGGCACACCATCCCCGTGCCGCCGCCCACCGAGCCCTCCGCCACCGGACCCGGAGCCGCCGCGCGGTAGGCGGCCTTCGCGTGCTCGGCGGTCACGTGGAAGCCGTTGACGTCGTTGAGCGTGCCGTCCCACGTCTCGGCGACGACGGGCAGCGCCCACGTCTCGACATCGGGCCGGCAGCTCCTCGACCTCGAGCTCGACCAACGCGTCGCGGACGATGCCGACGCTGTGGGTGTTGGTGATGCCGATGGGGGAGTGCAGCAGGCCGACCTCCTCCAGCCAGGGCAGGCCGGTCATCTCGCCGTTGCCGTTGAGGCGGTGGTACGCCGCGTAGACCGGGTCGCTCCACACGTTGCCGTCGTGGGGGACGACGACCGTCACGCCGGTGCGCACGTCGTCGCCCTCGATGACGGTGGTGTGTCCGACACGCACGCCGGGGACGTCGGTGATCGCGTCGTGCTCGCCGGGCTCGAGGGTGCCGATGACGATGCCGAGCTCGCGGGCCCTCATCAGAGCAGCGCCTTCGCGAGGTGCAGGTGGAAGCGCACCGAGGCGTGCAGGTCGTCGACGTGCACCCGCTCGTCGGCGTTGTGGTAGCCCGCGACGAGCACGTCGAGGGGCGTGGTGAAGAACGGGGAGAAGCCGTAGGCCGCCGTCCCGGCGGCAGCCCGCAGGTACGACGAGTCGGTGAACCCGGTGCCCAGGCTCGGCAGCAGCTCGGCATCGGCCACCTCGCCGGCGACCCACTCGCGGATCGCCTGCACCACCACGCCGTCGGGCGGGGAGGCGTTGCCGGGGATGAGCGGTTCGGGCCAGGAGAGGTCGTAGGAGAGGTCGCTCTGTCCATCTCCGGCCAGCCGATCGCGGACTGCGGCCTCGACGTCGGCCTTGCCGGTGCCGGGCAGGATCCGGCAGTCGAGCTCGACCCACGCCTTGCTCGGCATCACGTTGCGCTTGTCGGAGGCGCCGACCATGGTCGGGGCCATCGTGGTGCCGGCCAGCGCAGGCATCAGGTGCTCCAGCTCGGGGTGCAGTGCCCCCGCGGCGGCGAGGGCAGACGCGAGGTCGTCGCCGGCGGCGTACGAGTCGCCGAGCAGCACCCGGAGCATGCCGTCGACGAGCGGGTGCGGCACGGGCGTCGGCAGTCCTTTGCCGACCCGGGCCAGCACCTCGCCGAGGTGCGGGACCGCGTTGTCGCCGACCGTGGGGGTGCTGCCGTGCCCGGCCTCGCCGACGGCGGTCACCCGAGCGGGGTAGGTGCCCTTCTCGCCGATGCCGACGCCGACCAGGCGCCGGCCGTCGGTCAGCTCGAACAGCTCGCCGCCGCCCTCGTTGATGCTCAGGTCCGGTCGGATGTCGGGGCGGGCCTCGAGCAGCCAGCGCATGCCCACGTCGCCCATGCCGTCCTCCTCGTCGGCGACCGCCAGGAACCACAGGTCGCCCCGAGGTCGCCACCCCGACCTGACGAGCTCCTTGATCGCGACCGCACGGGCCGCGACCTCGCCCTTCATGTCCAGGGTGCCGCGCCCCCAGAGGTAGCCGTCGTCGGTGAGGACGCCCTCGAACGGAGGGTGGGTCCAGTCGCGGGCGTCGACGGGCACGACGTCGATGTGACCCACGAACGCGAGGCTCGGCGTACCCGGCTCGGTCCCCGGCACGCGGGCCACCAGGTTCGCCCGATGCTGGTTGTCGGGCTCCTCCCGGGCCACCAGCTCGCACTCGATGTCGGCCTCGCCGAGGTAGTCGGCCAGGTGCTCGGCCACCTGCGTCTCGTTGCCGGGGTAGGTCCCGAACGAGTTGCTGGTGTCCAGCCGGACGAGGTCGCGGGTGAGGTCGACGACCTCCTGGTGCAACGGATCCATGGCCGGACGCTACTGGGACATGGGACAACGTCATACGAACTGGTCGCTCCAGCAACCAGTTCGTATGACGTCCCTGTGTCCCCTGGTGTTACTTCACCTCGGACCGCAGCACCCGCCAGAGCCCGAAGGCCAGGGGGAGCAGCAGCCAGACGGTGCCGGTGACGGCGAGCTGGGCCCAGTTGGTCGCCGTGAAGTCGCCGTCGTAGAGCATTCCCTGGTTGGACTGGAAGTCCACCCAGCGCTGGGCGTCGGCGTACCAGCCCTGCGCGCTGCCCAGCAGCTCCGACAGGGTCGGCAGCACCATCGCGTAGACGAAGTAGCCGACGATGGCGGCGGCGGAGTTGCGGAACAGCATGCCGAGGGTGAAGCCCATCAGCAGGCCGAGGGCGTTGCCTCCCAGGATGTAGAAGACGTCGGCGACGTCCATGTCCCACGTGGTGGGGACGCCGGCCAGGTTGCTGCCGACGATGTTGCCGATCACGCCGACCGCGAGCGCGGTCAGGATCGCGGCGATGCCGACGAGGACGGTGTCGATCAGCTTGGCCGCAACCACGCGGCTCCTGCTCGGGACCATGGTGAACGTCGTCAGGCCGGTGCGCTGGCTCCACTCGCTGGTGATGGAGAGGGCCGCGACGATCGGCAGCACGATGGTCATCGGGATGCCGATGGCCGCCGCGAAGCTGCCGTAGGTCTGCTCGTCGGCCGGCGCGAAGATGATCACGGCTCCGGTCGCGATCACGGCCAGGATCACGATGCTCGACATCAGCCAGAACCCCGACCGGGTGTCGAACATCTTGCGCAGCTCGACGCCCATGATGGTGTGCATCGGGATGCGTTCGTACGTCGTCCGCTCGGCGCGGTCTTTCTGCTTCGCCGCGCTGTGCGGTGGCGCCCGGAAGTGTGGTTGCGGTGGCGGTGCTCATGCTGCTGCTCCTTGCTTGAAGTCGGGGCTGTCGTCGCGCTGGGTGTCGGCGGTGAGGGCGAGGAACATCTCCTCGAGACCGGCGCCGTCGGCCGGCCGCAGCTCGCGCAGGGCGATGCCGGCGGCCAGGGCCACGGCTCCGACCTCGTCGGTGCTGGCCTCGGTACGCAGCCCTTCCTGCCCTGTACCGACAGAGGGCTCGGTGGGGTGGCCCGCGGCCACGAGGGCGGCCGCGAGGGTGGCGGGGTCGGCGGCCCGCACGTAGGTGCCGGCGGCCTCGAGCAGCTCGTGCTTGGTGCCCTGGGCCACGACGCGGCCCTGCCCGATCACCACGATGTCGTCGGCGATGACCTCGATCTCGTGGAGGAGGTGGCTGGAGAGCAGCACGGTGCCGCCCTGGTCGGCGTACCCGCGCAGCAGGTCACGCATCCAGCGGATGCCGGCGGGGTCGAGGCCGTTGGCCGGCTCGTCGAGGATCAGCACCTCCGGGTCGCCCAGGAGGGCGGCCGCGATGCCGAGCCGCTGGCGCATGCCGAGCGAGTAGTCGCGGACCCGGCGGCCCGCCTCGTCGTCGGTCAGGCTGACGACCTCGAGCATCTCGTCGACCCGGCCCTTGGGGACCCGCATGGTGCGCTGGGCGACGGTGAGGATCTCGCGGCCGGTGCGGCCGGCGTGCTGCGCGGAGGCGTCGAGCAGCACGCCGACCTCACGCCCCGGGTTGGGCAGCTCGGAGTAGTGGCGGCCGAGGATGTGGGCCTCGCCGGTGGAGGCGGGCGTGAGCCCGACCATGATCCGCATGGTCGTGGACTTGCCGGCGCCGTTGGGGCCCAGGAAGCCGGTGACCCGGCCGGGCTGGGCGGTGAAGGAGACGTCGTCGACGGCGAGGAAGCCGCCGTAGGTCTTGGTCAGGTGGGAGACAGTGATCATGTCCCGAAGCCTGTCGGTCAGGAGCCCCTCTCCGCTTCGGGGAGGTGCCTGAGCCGCAGACCTGAGACCACCCTGAGGAAAGTCGGGGTCCGACCCTGAGCCCGGGCCGGGGGCCGCTACTCGGTCGGCCTGCGCTCCGTGCCGACCTGGACCTCGGTGTCGGTGAACCCGACGCTGCGGTAGACCCGGATCGCGAGGTACTCGGGGTCGGCGACCATCACCAGCGTCTCGGCGTCGAGGTCGGCGAACCCGAACCGGCTGATCTCGTGCACGAGCGTCCCGGCGAGGCCCTTGCCGCGGGCGTCCGGGTGGGTCTTGACGGTCTGGAACCGGGCCAGACCGGGCGACGCCCGGAACAGGCCCATCGACGACAGCAGGTGGCCGTCCTCGAACGCGCCCCAGTACTGCCCGTGGCCGGCGTCGGTCAGCCCCCGGTGCTGCCGGGCCCGGCCCTCGCAGAACTCGCGGTCGTAGCCGACCTCCTCGCCGACCATCGTCAGCTCGACCTGCTGCTCCCAGTCGGCGTCGGACTCCAGGGGCCGGTACGTCGCCTCGTGGTTGGGCCGCGCCGGCTCGTGCACCGACGTGGCCGTCATGACGGTGGAGACCTCGGTCTCGAACCCGTGTGCGGCGAACGAGTCGCCATCGGCCGCCGACCCGCCCGTGCCGTCGATGCCGAACGTGCGGTGCCGCGTCCCCGGGAACTCCGCCTCGAACACCCCCAGCCACTGCCGCGCGTCGGCCGCGTCGTCCGGGGGACCGGCCAGCATCACGAAGTTGCCCCACCAGAACGTCGGGTTGTCCGGCGTCCGTACGACGACGTGGTCGCCGCGGTCCTCGAGCACGCTGCCGGAGATCTCCAGCAGCGCGAGGTCGGTCCGCCAGCCGAGTCCCTGGATCTCCATGGTCGCACCGTACCGAGTCGCCCCGCTGGTGTACTGGGCTCACCCGGTGGCGCTCGCGGCCTCGTGCCCTGCCTCGTCCGAGCGATCGAGGAGAACGGCGGCCATCGGGAACACGAGCACCGACAGCACGCCCGCGCCGACCAGCGCGGCGGCGTTCTCCGGCAGCATCGTCTCGTTCTCCAACCCGATCTGGGTCAGCGCCACGATGAGCGGCAGCGTGGTGGCGGTGCAGAACATCAGCTGGGAACGGCGACGGAGCTCCAGGGCGTGGCGGTAGACGAACAGCACGGGCACACCACGAACCAGCAGCAGGAGAACGAGGAACACTCCCACCCGGGCGGGCGCCTCGAGGATCGAGCCGAGGTCGACCGCCATGCCCGCCACGACGAAGAACACCGGGATGAAGAAGCCGTAGCCCACTGCGTCGAGCTTGGCCTCGAACGCACGTGATTCGCCCGGCGTCCAGTGCCGCAGCACGACGCCGGCGAGGAAGGCGCCGAGGACGACGTCGAGCCCGAACTCGCCGGCCAGCACGAGGAGGGCGATGAGCAGCAGGATCGACCACCGGATCGTGGTCTGGCCGGTGGTGTCCGCTCCCTCGGCGACCAGGTTGTGCAGCCGCCCCCCGCGCAACACCCGGGGAGCCGAGGCGAGCACCAGGCCGATCACCGCGATGGCCAGCGATCGAGACGATCGCGGCGAGGCTGCTGTCGACGCCCAGGAAGATGGCGATGGCCAGGATCGGGAAGAGCTCTCCCGCCGCGCCCGAGGCGAGGAAGTAGCGCCCGAAGGCGCCCCCGAGCATGCCCTGCTCCCGCAGGATGGGGAGCACCGTGCCGAGCGCGCTCGTCGTCAGGGCCAGGGCGACGGGCACGAACGCGTCGACGTAGCCGAGACGCGGCCAGGACTCCGACCACCCCCATGGCAGCGACCAGCGCCACGACCCAGGCGACCACGGCGAGCTTGCCCGAGCGGGAGAACAGCATCGCGGGGTCGATCTCGAAGCCGGCGAGCAGGAACACGAACCCGAGACCGACGTTCGCGATCAGCTCCAGCTCTTGCGTCGAGTCGATGCCGAGCCCCTGGGGTCCGATGAGCATCCCGCCCAGGAGGAGCAACACGACCTGCGGGACGCGTTGGTGCGGGATGAGCGCGGCCACCAGGGGCGCCAGTGCGGAGACGAGGGCGACGACGAAGAGCTCTTGCAGACCCGTGAGGACGTCCATGTCGTGGCCCGCTGACCTAACCGAGGCCGAGGCGGTCGGGGCGGATCGCCATGTCGGCGTCCGAGGCGTCGGTGGCGTGCGCGCGCACGAGCGTGTCGAGCGAGGTCTGCAGCCGCGCGATGGACTCGTGCCAGCCCTCTATCCCCTCGGCGTCGAGATCGGCGTACGCCGCCGCCAACCTGCGCGTGACGTGCCAGGAGCTCGCACCGCACTGGCTGATCTCGCGGAAGGCGAGGTCGAGGAGGTACGACGGGTCGGTCGTCGGCTCCACCAAGCGGACGGCGCCTCGGTCGTCGGTGAACAAGCCGGACGGGTTCGGCCGCCGACCGATGCGGAGCAGAAGGTCGTGCAACCGGTCGATCACCTGAACGGCGGTCGTCATCTGGTTGACGGCCGGGGACAGGGCCTGCGTGCCGACGTCGACGAGCTGGCGGATGCCGAAGGTCGGATCCTGGTAGAGGGACCGCGACCGGCCCAGGTCGAGGCAGGCCAGGATCCTCCGGTCGACGGGTGGGCTGCCGCCGTGCACCGCGAAGACGACTCCTCCCGTGGCGACGTACTCGCCGACTCGCGGCAGCAGCTCGATCACGCACCCGTGCTCGGTGGCCAGACGAACCAGCCGCGACCGGTCGATCGCGAGGATGGTGCCCAGGACACCCTTGAATCCTCTGGTGTCCGTCGACGGCAGCCGGACGAGCCGTGGCGCCGCGACGAGCGCCGGCGCGGCCGCGCCGACGTAGCTCTCCGCTGGCGGGAACGCCCTGTTGATCGTGGCCCGCGCCTCGTGGGCCACGGCCGTGATCACCCAGCCCACTTCGAGAAGTCGCATGGTGGCGGTGACATAGACCAGAAACACGGCGACCGACAGCGCCAACATCGCGATCGAGACCACGACGGTCCGCGAGGCGGCCGCCGCGCTGTCGACGTTGTCGAAGGCCAAGGCGGTCAGCGCGAAGGCGAAGCTGGCCAGGAAGACGCCGAACGCGGTCTTGGTGACCGGGGAACGCACGAACGTGCGCAGGACGCGGGGCGACAGCTGGGCACTGGCCAGCTGGAGGGCCACCAGCGTGATCGCGAAGACCACCCCCACGAAGGTCAGCATCGAGGACGCCATCACCTGCAGCAACGCGTCGGCGGTGCTGGTCCGGGCGAGGTTCCCGAAGCCCCAGTCCTCGGGCAGGCCCAAGAGCTCGGGCCGAGAGACCACCACCCCGATCAGCACTCCCGCGACGATCAGCGCCATGGGGATCGACCAGAATCTGTCCCGCACCCACTCGCCCCAGCGGACGGGCTGGTGCGCCCACCGGGATCCGGCAGGCAGGGCTCGCACGTCGTGCGGCTCAGAAGCACCAGCGGCCCGGGGCACCGTCACCACGCTAGGCAGCCGGCTGCGGACCTGCCTCGCCCATTGCGGGGGAGCCGCTCGTCACAGGTGCGTCAGCCCCAGCAGGAGGATGAGGACCCCGATCAGGAGCATGGTGATGGCCGTCAGCGTTGGCCCCTTGTCTGCGACCCACGTGCGGGCTGCGACCAGACGCGGCTCCATGCGGGCGGGGGCCAGGTAGGTGAGGAGGACCGGGGCCATCACCGTCGAGGTGGCGACGAGGGTGAAGAAGACGATCGCGATCGCGGTCAGCTCGGCCGCCAAGGACGCGGTGTGCAGGATCAGGCCGGCAGCCGCCATCAGGAGCAGTGCCTTGGGTCGCGCGTTGAGAGCCACACCGACGCCGAAGGCAGGCCCGGAGTCGAGGGTGTCGACCCTCGTCATCCAGCCCGGAAGGCGAGGCTCGCTCGCCGAGCGTCGCCGGAGGAGGGCGCTCAGACCCAGCAGTGCCAGCGCGCCACCGATGACGATCTGGAGCACGCCGATGGCGACCTCGTGCTGCCGGGGTCGGTCGTCAGGCAGGAACTCGGCGGCGATCGTGGCGATCGTGACGAGGGCGGCAGCGCCGAGCACCCACCCGATGAGGTAGGGGAAGGCAGTCTGGTCGCGCTTGTCGGAGACCAAGATCAGCAGCGTCACCATGATGGGGACCGAGCTCACAGCAGCGGCCAGTGCGATGGGTAGCAGCTGCGCGAGTGCGTGCCACATCAGGTTCTGGTCCGCCTCATGCCTCGGGCGTGGGCTCTGACGCTGACGCCGGGGCCTCAGGAGCGCCGTCCGCGTCCTGCGCCGCATACTCCCGCAACAGCTGCTGTTCGGCGTCCTTGCGCGGGAAGCACAAGAAGACCAGTACGGCGCCCAGCAGGATCGCGACCAGGCCTGCGGTGTAGGCCCAGTCGTCGCCCTGCAAGAAGGACGACTTCGCCGCGGCCGTGATCTGGTCGGCGTACTTGGGGTACTGCTGGGCGACCTGCTCGGCCCCTGCGTACGACTTCGTGAGCTCGGACTCCAACTTGGGCGAGACCTTCGCCGCCTCAGAGGAGCTGCCGATCGCCGAGACGAAGGCGCTGGCGTAGCCGGCGGTCAGCAGCGCACCGAAGATGGACTGCATGATCGCGCCACCGAGGTCGCGTTGCAGGTCCGCTGTCCCCGAGGCCATGCCGGCCCGACGCACGGGCACCGAGCCCGTCAGCGAGTGGGAGGCGGGAGTGCCCGCGAGTCCCACGCCGGTCCCGATGAGGGCGTAGGCCAAGCCGATCTTCCAGTAGCTGCTCCCTTCTTCCCAGAACAGCAGCATCCACGCGAACGCGAGGAACAGGAACACGTAGCCCAAGAGCAGCGTCGTCCGGGCGCCGTGGGTCTCGACCAGCACGGCCGAGCGAGGAGCGACCAGGACCATGAGGAAGATCGCGGGCAGGAACGCGGCGCCGGCCTCGACGGTGTTGTAGCCGAGCACGTTCTGGAGGAACTGCTGGCTGACGAACATCGCGCCCATCAGCGAGCCGAAGACGATGATCCCGGCGCACGCCGCGACCCAGAAGATCCGCCTGCCGGCGACCTCGAGGTCGTAGAGCGGGTTCGCGGCACGGCGCTGCTGCCACACGAAGGCCACGCCGGCCGCGAGCGCGATGACGGCCAGACCCAGGACGAGGGTGCCCTTGCCCGGCACGGGTGCGAAGTTGATCGAGAGCACCAGGCCGGCCACCAGCAGGACCGAGAGGATGCCGCCGAGGTTGTCGACCGGTTCGGTCGACTCGTTGACGTGCGCGGGCACGAACCTCCAGGCCATCACGAGCGCGATGACAGCCAGAGGCAGCGTGATGAGGAAGACCGAGCCCCACCAGAAGTGCTCGAGCAGCCAGCCGGCTACCAGCGGACCCAGGGACGCGATGGCTCCGCCGAGCGCGGACCACAAGGCGATGGACTTGGTCCGTCCGGGCCCGGACCACAGAGCGGTGATCAGTGCCAACGTGGTCGGGTAGGCCATGCCGGCGGCAAACCCGCCGAAGATCCTGGCCACGACGAGCACCTCGTCCGTGGGGGCGTAGGCGGCGAGCAGACAGGCGGGTATCGACAGCAGGGTGCCGAGCATCATCAGCAGCTTGCGGCCGTACCTGTCTCCCACGGCGCCGAGGTAGAGCACGGAGCCGGCCAGGCCCAAGGAGTAGCCGACCGCGATCAGGTTGAGCGTGGTCTGGGAGGAGTCGAACGCGTCGCCGATCGACGGCAGCGCGACGTTGGCCACCGACAGGTTGAGGTTGGCGACACCGGACACCAGGATCAACGTCCCGAGCACGAGCGGGGCTCGCGCTGGGGTGCCGCTGGGCTGGCTGTCTGATGGCGCCTGGGTGTCGGACATCGGTTACCTCCGGACGGTCGCCGCGTGGGCTTGGGCAGCGGTCCGACGCTACTCGGCTGTGCGCCGCCGACACTTGCCCCGCACCGGGTGATGTCAGGGCCACGTTTCGCTCGGGATTGACTCGAACGTCTGTTCGATCGACACTGGGCGGATGGCATGGGGGTTCGTTCCGGAGCCGGCGCAGAAGGGTGCGGGGCGGCCCCGCACGCCCGGCAGCGACGGCATCGCCCCGGCCGGCTGGCCGCGCGAGGTGCGGCCTCCGGGGGCGCCTGGCTGGGAGCGGTCGGCCGCCGAGTGGCTGCTCGACCTGTGTCCCGCCGACTGGCGCGGCTATCCCGGGCTTCGCAAGCACCTGGTGGTGCTGGCCCGCTTCGCGCTGATGCATGTCGAGGCCGGCCAAGCGGCCGCGGCCCGCGGGCTCAGCGAGACCCGCGCCGACCTGCGCGACGTTGCCGACCTCGACGTGATCGAGGCGGCCGTCCAGACCTGGCAGCTCGAGCAGGCCCGCCTCGTCGGCCTGCGCCGGGCGGTCGGGCTGGTCGAGGAGGCGATCCGAGGGCGCCGCTACACCGCACGGTTGTGACCCCACCTGGGTCCTGGTCTAGACATCGCCCGAATGTCATGGATCGCTCGGAGCCTTCCGCCGCGAGCGGACGTAGCGTGAACGAGGCCCTGCCCCTCGAAGCGAGGCCGCGGGGAGGTCGATCCACATGCTCGGATCGTGGAGTTCTGGTCGCGTCGGGCTGATGCGGGCGCTCGCGCTCGTGCTGTCGTCGGCGCTCGTCACGCTCGGCCTGCTGGTGCCCACGGCGGCACCCGCAGCCGCAGCCGACTGTGCGACGACTCCGTCGGCGTGCCCCGCCGGCCTGCTGAACGCCGCCCTCCTCCAGGACCCCAGCAGCCTGTACGTCGCGACCACCCAGCAGCGCATCTCGCTCGAGCAGCTCCAGCAGCAGGCGATCTCCAACACCCTGCAGGACCACGCCCTGCCGGCCAGTGACGCGGCGGCCGTGGCCACCTGGGGACGCGGCGACGCCCTCGCCGAGCTCTGGGGCCTGGTCGTCGAGGCGATCCGTACGCCGACCGCCAGCCGCACCGGCCAGCAGCAGGACGTCGTCGACTGGCTGACCGCGATGATCCGCCGCAAGGGCGAGGCCGCGGCGGTCAACGCCGGCTGGGAGTACCTCAAGTGGGCCGGCAACATGCCCGGTAACGGAGGCCGACCCGCGACGGACACCATCAAGACCGCGCTCCAGGGTTTCGTGAACGGCACCCGCACACCGGTCAACTACAACAACGGCAGCCCGAGCAACAGCACCAGCGGCTTCTGCTACTACCAGCCGCCCGCGGGCGTCGAGAACGAGTACTCCGGCAACATCTTCACCCCGCCCCTGCAGTCGACCGCCGACTCGTGGTGCTTCCCCAACTTCCAGTGCCTGAACCTGTTCGGCTGCAACGCGAACACCCCGTCCTTCGAGAGCTTCGTCAAGTGGGGAGAGATCGACGTGACGGGCGACCCGCGCCAGGACAACGACTTCGCGGTGGCCGCCAAGGATGCGGCGATCGGCCTGACGTTCGCCGCGGCCGCGAGCGGCGCGCTCGTCACCGGCGTGGTGCTCGCCGCGAGCCTCGGCAGCGTGCTCACCGGGACGGCGTTCGCCGCGGCGCTCTTCCCGTGGCTCGCGGCGCCGATCCTGGACTTCGCCGGCGCGCTGACGCTGCCGGCGGCCTACGTCGGCGGCGCGGCCGCCGCGGCGGTCGGTTTCATCGTCGGCGTGGTCATCGTCGCGATCACCATCGCGGTGCTCAAGGGCATCGAGATCGTCGCCGCCGCGAACCTGCCCGGCAAGCTGCTGAACATGATCAACAACGCCCAGGCCGCCGCGCCGGACCTGCCTGCGATGCTCGCGGACACCAACCAGCTCAGCGGCCTCTTCGGGCTGTTCATCCGCGCCACCGGGCCGGTCCCGACGAACCAGACCTGCGACAACTCCGCGAAGAACGCCCTGGTCCAGGGCAAGGCACCCATCCCGTGCGCCAACGCCCCGGCGATCCCCGGACCGTCGGTGGACGACCCTCAGTTCCTCGTGCAGCCGCTCAACCAGTCCACCGGGGCTCCGGAAGGTGCCCCGATCCGGACCGACTCCATTGATTGGGTCAGCCTCCAGGACCTGAGCGGCAACACCTCGGGCACCCCCGTGCTGAACGCCACCCCCGTGATCGGCAGGACGGAGCTGCGCGGCGGCTGGTTCCGCACATCCGCGACGGTGGGCGACGGCACCGTGGTGGCGCCGTACCAGACCCTGCGCCTCAACTACCTGTCGTTCAAGACGTTCTCGCAGTCGACGTCCTGGCTCATCAAGCAGGGCGACGGCAGCTACAAGTTCCTGACCGCCACGGGGAAGTCGGTGTTGTTCCCGAGCAACGAGCCGTTCGACGCGAGCACCTGCAAGGCCAGCGGGCGGTGCGAGCTCTCCACGACGCTCCACATGGTCAAGGTCGGCCCCGGCGGCGTGACGGACAACGGGATCCCCTTCGACGTCAGCGTCGTCCCGCGCGTCGCGCCGACCATCGGGGTGACCACGGCGGCGACGCCGGTCTCCGGGAGCGCGACCACCCTGAAGGCCGCGAGCATCGGTGCCGACGTCGGCTCGCTGACCTACGAGTGGTGGGTCGTGCGGCCGAGCGGCGCGCCGATCTCCTGCTCGATCACCAACCCGCCGCGCTTCTGCGATGCGGACGGTCCGTTCACCGGCTCCCAGATCGACTACACGTGGACGACGGGTGGGCCGACCAAGGTCATCGTGTTCGCCAAGACCGCCAGCGGGCTCGAGTACCGCACCGACACCACGATCGACGTCACGAACGTCGCGCCCCAGCTGACCGCCGACGCACCTGCTGAGACGCGGATCCCCGGGAAGATGACGCTGACCGGCACCGTGACCCACGCCGGCGTCTTCGACACCGAGAACGTCGCCATCGACTGGGGCGACGGGACGACGGACGGGGCCGTCTGGGCGCCGTTCAACATCATCTGCGTCAGCTGCCCCACGTCCTTCGCCAAGATCTCCGACACCAAGGTCTCCTACCAGTCGAGCCACGAGTACGCCGCACCCGGCACCTACACCGTGAAGGTGAAGGTGAACGACCTGCTCGGGGACGTCGACGAGGAGACGCTCAGCGTCAAGGTCATCGGCACCCAGGTGCTGACGTTCCCGTCCGTCGCTGGGCACACCTACGGTGACGCGCCGTTCGAGGTGGCGGCCTCCGGAGGCCTGTCGACCGAGGAGGTCAACGTCAGCAGCGCCACGCCGGCCGTGTGCAGCGTGGGAACCCCGACCTACGGCCGCAGCGACGGGGCCGCCACGGTCGCCGCCACGGTCACGCTCGAGTCGGCAGGGCAGTGCCAGCTGGTCGCCACCCAAGGGGGCTCGGACAGCTACGACGCCGCGGACCAGGTGAGCCACACGTTCACGGTCGCGCGAGCGTCCTTGACCGTCACCGCCGTCGACAAGACCATGCTGCTGGGCGGGACGGCTCCGGAGCTGAGCACGTCCTACGTCGGCTTCGTCAACGGCGAGGGCCGCTCGGTGCTCTCGGGGCTCACCTGCGCCAGCATCGACGGCGCCGGGCGTCCGGTGGGAGCGAGAACGCCGGTCGGGACCTATCCCATCACCTGCTCCGGCGCGAGCGCGGCGAACTACGCGATCACCTACCAGGCGGGCAGCCTGCACGTGGGCTACCGGTTCCTCAACCCGCGCGGTGGCATCTTCGGCAGCGGCGTGACCCGGGTGAAGGCCGGCGCCGACGTGACCATCACCTGGATCCTCCGTGATGCCCTCGGCCGGTCGGTCAGGACACGCAGCAGCCTGTCGTCGATCACCGTCAGCCCGATGACGTGTGGTGCCACGCCGCCGACTGGCGGCACCACGCTGGTCGAAGCGACGACCGCCCTGAGGTACGAGGCGAGCTCCGGCACCTGGCAGTACAACTGGAAGACCCCCAGGAGCCTCAGCGGCTGCCACGCGGTGACGTTGCACCTGGCCGACGGCACGACGCACACTGGCCGGCTGAAGGTTCAGGTAGCCGCCTAGCGTGGCGGGGTGAGCGGACGGCGATTCTCGGGTGTGGTGCTGGTCGACCGGCGCGGCTGGGTGCTGCTCCAGGAGCGCGACGAGCACCCACGCATCGACCCGGAGTGCTGGGGCCTGGTCGGTGGTCACGTCGACCCGGGGGAGGACGTCGAGCAGGCGGCCTACCGCGAGCTCGCCGAGGAGACCGAGGTCGTCGTCCCACCCGGCAGCCTGACCTGGTTCGGGGAGTTCGAGGTCGACCACACCGCCGCCTACGGCACCTGGGACCTGATGACCACGTACGCCGCCCCGACCGACCTCACCGACGCCGACATCGTGTGTCACGAGGGCCGTCGCATCGTGTTCGTCGACCCGGCCGACGTACCGCGTCTGGCCCTGACCAAGGGCGCAGGCGTGATCCTGCCGGCGTTCCTCGGCTCCGACCTCTACCGCCGGTTGGCGGCCTCGGCCTCCGGCTGACCGGCGATCAGACCTCGAACTTCCACTTCAGGGGCTGGGTCCCCGGCTTGGTCTTGGCGTCGAGCCGGTTGCCCAGGATGTCGGTGACCGCGGTGCTGATCTTCACCACGTAGCGACCCGGCTCCAGCGACTGCTTCGGGTTCAGCTTCACCAGCTTGCGACTGGCAATGTAGGTGACCTTCGCCTTGACCTTGTGACCGTCGGTCTTGAGCACCACGTTCGCCTTCGTGACCGTTGCCGGGTCGAGGGCCTCGGTGGACCACATCTTGATGTTGGTGCCGGGTGCGACGTCGTCGGCGCCCTTCTTGGGGCGGAGCTTGCGCGCCTTCGGACCGGTGGTGTCGAGCACGATCGTGTCGGAGACGACCGGGGACAGGTTGCCGTCGTTGTCGCGGAACTGCGCGTAGACCGTCTTCGTGCCGTCGCCGGCAGCCAGCGTCCACGGCGACGTGGCGGCGTAGCCCTGGAACGCCGAGAACGTCGTCCCGTCGTTGCTGAAACGCACGTCGCTGATCCCCGAGCCCGGCTGGGGGTCGCTGGCGCTGAGGTTCAGCACGACGGCCCGGGTGCGGGTGCCGGCAGCGCCGCCCGCGATGCTCACGCTCCCGCTCGGTGCGACCTTCTCGCCGTACTCGATGTCCAGCGACCAGTCGTCGACCTGGGAGAGGTCGGCCGGAGATCGGGTCGTAGCCGTACAACCGCCAGGTCCCCCCGGGAGCGGTGCCGTCGAAGACGCTCAGCGAGGGAGTGCCCGTGGCGGCCGGCGCCGGTGCGGGGAAGTCGTCGTCCTCGTCGTCTCCGCCGTTGAAGTTGGTCGGCCGGTAGGAGCCGGCCGCGATCTGCCCGTCGTCCGGCAACGCGGCCGCCGCCTCGTCGTCGATCGTGATGGCGGTGTGCGAGAGGTCGTTGCTCACCACCCACGTCGGACATCAGCACCGTGTGCTGCCCCTGGGGACCCACGAGCAGGAGGTCGACGTCGTCGGACCAGGTGGTCGTCAGGTGCAGGCTGACGTCGACGTCGAAGACCACAGGCCGCCACGTCCGGGACCACCAGCTGGGACGGGTAGGGGGTGGCGACGAGCGAGAGGTCGAGGGTCCAGCCGTTGACGGTGACGTCGTTGCCGTCGTCGTCGTACACGTAGAGCGCCCAGTCGCCCTCTGCGAGCGCACCGTCGAACGTCGACAGGGCGGTGTCGCCGCTGAGCGCCCCTGCCGGGTCGGGTGGGGACGCCTGGGGAGCCGTAGACGGAGGGACGTACGTCGCTGCTCGCCGGCGCGGCGTCGTCGGGGATCGCGGCGGCGCTCTCGTCGTCGAGCAACAGGTCGTCGTCGTAGGCGTTGGCACCACCCGCGTGACCGAGCAACAGCGCTCGCCGCCCGTCGGGGGCGACGAGCAGGACGTGGAGGCTCTCGAGGTTCGTGGTCGCGACGCCATCGAGGAACACGTTGGCGTCGCGCACGGTGCCGAAGTGCTCGCCGACCTCGATGGTGGAGGGGTAGAGGTCGGCGGCCCCACCGTCGACGACCTCGATGATCTCCCCGTTGCCCTCGAAGAAGTCGTGCCCGCCGATGTAGGTCGGCGTCGACTGGGTCACCATCACCCCCTGGGCGGCCTGCGCGGGAGCGGGGACCACCGCGGTGACGGCGGCCAGGGCGATGGCGGTGGACAGGGCGAGGAGGTGGCGGGCTGAGACCCGAGCATGGCGCACATTTCATAGTAGGGCGGTTCGCATGATGGGAAGCCCTCCGGACCGACCTCTGGGCTCGACACGGGCTCGCCCGGCTCGACCAGCGAGAGGGTCGGTAGTTACAGTGGCCGGGTGCGCCTGGAGCAGATCTCGTCACCTCGCGACCTCCGGGCGCTGAGCGCACCCGAGCTCGACGAGCTGGCCGCGGAGATCCGCGACTTCCTGGTCAGGACCTGCGCTCGCAGCGGCGGCCACCTCGGCCCCAACCTCGGCGTGGTCGAGCTGCACGATGGCCGTGCACCGGGTGTTCGACTCGCCCCGCGACCGGGTGGTCTTCGACACCGGCCACCAGGCCTACGTGCACAAGCTGCTCACCGGCCGGTTGGCCGGCTTCGACAAGCTCCGGCAGGAGGGTGGCGTCAGCGGCTACCCGAGCCAGGCGGAGTCCGAGCACGACATCGTCGAGAACTCCCACGCCTCCACGGCGCTGTCCTACGCCGACGGGCTGGCCAAGGCCTACACGATCCGCGGCGAGGACCGTCACGTCGTGGCGGTCATCGGCGACGGCGCGCTGACCGGCGGGATGGCCTGGGAGGCGCTCAACAACATCGCCATCGCCAAGAAGAGCAAGCTGGTCATCGTCGTCAACGACAACGGCCGCTCCTACACCCCGACGGTCGGTGGCCTGGCCACCGCGCTGACCAGCCTGCGCACCAACCCGCGGTACGAGCAGCTCCTCGACCTGGTGAAGAAGCGGCTCAACTCGGTCCCCGGCGTCGGCCCCGCGGCGTACGACGCCCTCCACGCCATGAAGAAGGGCCTCAAGGACGCCCTCGCGCCACAGGGTTTGTTCGAGGACCTCGGCCTCAAGTACGTCGGCCCGGTCGACGGCCACGACCGCGCGGCCATGGAGCAGGTGCTGGCGCAGGCCAAGCGCTTCAACGGCCCGGTGATCGTGCACGCGCTCACCCGGAAGGGCTTCGGCTACGACGCCGCCGAGCTCCACGAGGCCGACCAGTTCCACAGCCCTGGCCCGTTCGACGTCGACAGCGGCGTCGAGGACCCTCGCGAGCGCATCTGGACCGACGTCTTCGCCGACGAGATGGTCCACCTCGGCGAACGCCGTCCCGACGTCGTGGCCATCACCGCCGCGATGATGCATCCCGTCGGCCTGCACCACTTCCAGTCGAAGTTCCCCGACCGCACCTTCGACGTCGGCATCGCCGAGCAGCACGCCGTCACCTCGGCGGCCGGCCTGGCGATGGCCGGGCTGCACCCGGTCGTCGCCCTCTACGCGACGTTCCTCAACCGGGCCTTCGACCAGGTGCTGATGGACGTCGCCCTCCACAAGTGCGGTGTCACGTTCGTCCTCGACCGCGCCGGCGTGACCGGCGACGACGGCGCCAGCCACAACGGCATGTGGGACATGTCGATCCTCCAGGTCGTGCCCGGGCTCCGGCTCGCCGCGCCGCGCGACCCCGCCCGCCTGCGCGAGCTGCTCGACGAGGCCGTCGAGGTCTCCGACGCGCCGACGGTGGTGCGCTTCCCCAAGGGTGCGCCGCCCGCCGACATCGAGGCCGTCGGTCGCCGGGGCGGTTGCGACGTACTCGTCCGCAACGGCACCCACGACGTGCTGATCGTGTCCTACGGCGCGATGGCGGCCACCGCCGTCGACGTCGCCGAGCGGCTGGTCGCCCAGGGCATCGGGGTCACCGTGGTCGACCCGCGGTGGGCCAAGCCGGTCGACCCCGTCGCTCGTCGACCTGGCCCGCGAGCACCGACTCGTGGTCAGCGTCGAGGACAACGGCCGTGTCGGCGGCTGCGGCTCGGTGCTGCTGTCGGCGCTGAACGACGCCGGCGTCACCACGCCGTTCCGGCTGCACGGCATCCCGCAGGAGTTCCTCTCCCACGCCAAGCGCGCCGCGATCCTCGAGCGGGTCGGTCTCGCGCCGCAGTCGCTGGCGCGGGCCATCGTCGAGGAGATCAGTGTCGAGGCCATGGCCGCACTCGCCGACCGAGCCCCGGCCGAGCGGTGAGCCTGGCACCGTTCCGAGTGCTCGAGGCGGTGCCAGGCTCACCGCCGCCGTACGGGAGCGGCAGACCGGCGGTGAGCCTGGCACCGTCGTCCAGCGCTGGGACGGTGCCAGGCTCACCGCTGCCCCGACGTCAGCCTGCAGCCAGCACCTCGTCGAGCCGGTCGTAGCCCTGACCGAGGCCGTCGGTCATGCCCGAGGCGACCCAGCCGTCGCGGATCTCGCGGTCGGGATAGCGGACGGTGAGCGTCATCGACGTCCGGTCGTCGCCGAGCGGCGGAGAGCACCAGGGTGTTCACGCTCGGGCCGGGGAAGTCGTCGAACTTCTCGGTCGAGACCAGGCGCGACGGGGCGGACACCTCGTCGAACGTGCCGGACACCCCCATCGACGCGTCGCCACCCGGCGTACCGAAGACCCAGCGGTAGCGGCCGCCGACCCGTACGTCCATCTCGCACGTGGTCAGCGGGAAGCCGGGGTTCCCCAGCCAGCGCCGCATGTGCTCGGGCTCGGTCATCGCCCGCCACACGCGGGCCGGCGGCGCGCCGAACTCGCGCTGGACCTCGATCGAGGTGTCGTCGGGCCCAGTTGTCGGCACGGTCACGGCGAAGGTGGCGGGCCAGGGGAGTCTCACTTGTCGTCCTCCGTGTGGGTAGTGGGGGGATCGGTGTCGGTGTCGGTCATGGTGGAGAGGTAGTCGTCGAGGCGGTCGAACCTGGCGTCCCAGAACTGCCGGAACTCCTCGGCCCACTCGGCGACCTGCTCGAGGGGTGCCGCCTCCAAGATGGCGGGCCGCGCCTGGGCGACCCGCGAGCGGCTGACGAGGCCGGCCCGCTCCAGCACCCGCAGGTGCTTGGAGACGGCCGGGCCCGTCATGTCGAACGGCTGGCCGAGATCGCCGACCGTCGCGGGCCCGCTCTTGAGCCGGGACAGGATCGCCCGGCGGGTCGGGTCGGCCAGCGCCGCGAACACCAGGCTGAGCGGGTCACGGGTCGCCGGGCCGGCCCCGAGCGCGACGGTGGTCACGGCACGTCCGTCATGCCACCCACCGGCCACTGCTGCAGCAGCCACGAGTTGCCGTCGGGGTCCTCGAACCGCGTGTAGAGCACGCCGCCGAGGTCTTGGATCTCGCCCAGCTCGACGCCGTTCGCGGCGAGCTGCTCGCGCGCGGCCGCCATGTCGGCGACCACGAGGTGGATGCCCTTCTGCACGCCGACCGGCATGTCGGTGATCTCCGGGATGTTGCGGCCCATCAAGATGGCGCACCCGGAGCCGGGCGGGACGATCTGCACGATGCGCATGTCGCCCATCTGGACGTGGTCGGTGATCAGCTCCCAGCCGCACTGCTTCACGTAGAAGTCGCGGGCCCGGTCGACGTCGGTCACCGGGATGTGGATCAGCTCGAGCTTCATCTGGACTGCGGTGGTGCGTCATGGTGGTCTCCTTAGATAACCAAGTAGTTAGATAACTAGTTAGTTTCTAACACCTCGGGTGAGTGGGTGTCAAGGTGCTGGGCTGAGTCTTCGGAGAGATTTCTGCACGTGGTTCACGAAATTCTCCGAGGTCTGCGATCCGGTGCGCTGAGACGTTGAGAACCCGACGCTGTCCGAGGGCGAGCGCGGCCGCGAGGCCGGTTGAGGTGCGAGCGCAGCGAGCCTCGAATCCAAGCAACCGGATCGGAGGCTTCGAGGCTCGTCGCTGGCGCTCCTCGCACCTCAACCACCGAGGGCGGCTGAGTGGTGGTCTGGCGCTGGACAGGGCACCCCAGGAAGCCGCTAGGTTGCCTGGGGTGGACGTGTTTCGGACCAAGAGCGTCGAGCAGTCGCTGGCAGACACCGAAGACCCGGAGTTCAAGCTCAAGCGTCGCCTGACCGCCCTCGACCTCACGGTCTTCGGCGTCGGGGTGATCATCGGCGCTGGCATCTTCACCCTCACCGGACGCGTCGCGCAGGCGAACGCCGGGCCGGGCGTCTCGATCTCGTTCGTCCTCGCTGCCGTGTGTTGTGCACTGGCGGCGCTGTGCTACGCCGAGTTCGCCTCGACCGTGCCGGTGTCCGGGTCGGCCTACACGTTCTCCTACGCGACCCTGGGTGAGCTGATCGCCTGGATCATCGGGTGGGACCTCCTGCTCGAGATGATGCTGGGCGCCTCGGTCGTGGCGCAGGGCTGGGCGTCGTACTTCGAGACGTTCCTCGACCAGGTCGGGATCGCCTGGCCCGAGAACCTCGGTTACGACGACACCTTCAACCTGGCGGCGTTCCTGCTGGTGCTGATCCTCACCGCACTGGTGGCCTACGGCATCAAGGAGTCGTTGCGGGTCAACCTGGTGCTGGTGGCGGTCAAGCTCTTCATCGTCCTGTTCGTGATCATCGCCGGCATCGGCTTCATCAACGCCGACAACTACGACCCGTTCATCCCGCCGTCGGTGCCCGTCGAGGGTGGCGGCGAGTGGCTGCACACCCCGCTGCTCCAGCTGATCACCGGCTCCCCGGCGGCGTACGGCGTGGGCGGCGTGCTGTTCGCGGCGTCCCTGGTGTTCTTCGCCTACATCGGCTTCGACGTCGTGGCGACCACCGCCGAGGAGGCGGCCCACCCGCAGAAGGACCTGCCGATCGGCATCCTCGGGTCGCTGGTGCATCTGCACGGTCCTCTACGTCGCCGTCGCACTCGTGATCACCGGCATGGTCAACTACAAGGACATCAACCCGGACGCCGCGCTGGCGCAGGCGTTCATCGCCCATGGCAAGGACGGCTACGCGACGCTGATATCGGCGGGGGCGGTCGCCGGTCTCACCACGGTCGTGATGACCCTGCTGATCGGCGCCGTGCGCGTGACGTTCGCGATGAGCCGCGACAGCCTGCTGCCGCACCACTTCGGCCACGTCTCGCCCAAGACCGGCACGCCTGTCCGGATCACTCTGGCCATCGGGCTGATCGTCGCCTTCGTCGCGTCGCTGACCCCGGTCGGCAAGCTGGAGGAGATGGTCAACATCGGGACGCTGACGGCGTTCCTCCTGGTCTCGATCTCGATCCCGATCCTCCGCAAGAACCGTCCCGACCTACCGCGGTCGTTCAAGGTCCCGCTGTCGCCGTGGCTGCCCTGGCTGGCGGCACGCGATCTGCCTGTTCCTGATGATCAACCTCACCGTCGAGACCTGGCTGCGCTTCCTGGTCTGGATGGCGCTGGGCTTCTTGGTCTACTTCGCCTACGGCTATCGCCACAGCCGCGTCGGCCTGGGCGAAGGCGAGCCCGCGCCCGACTACTCGAGGTAGCCCGGCGGCTTGCGCGCACTCCTCACCTTCGTCGGCGGCGCCGGGCACCTCGACCCTCTGCTGCCGCTCGCGCGGTCGCTGGCGGACGCCGGCCACACGGTCGCGATCGCGGGCTCGGGCAACCAGATGCCGCGGGTCGAGGCAGCAGGTTTCACGGCGTTGCCCACCAGCCCGCAGCGACCGCCCGCCACCTCCGGCCGCGACCTGGCTCCGCTGACACGGGTCGACCCCCACGACACCGAGGTCGAGTTCGCGGAGAACTTCGCCGGCAAGGGTGCCCGGCGCCATGTCCCGGCCGTCAGCGAGCACATCCGCGCCTGGCGCCCTGACCTCGTGGTGCGGGAGGAGACCGACTACGGCTCCGCGATGGCCGCCGAGCTCGAGGGCGTCCCGTGCGCGACTCTGGTGATCCTCGCGGCCGGCACCCTGGCGCGGCCCCAGCTCGTGTCTCCGGTCCTCCAGTCCGTGCGGGCGGAGCATGGCCTGGCCCCCGACCCGACGCTCGCGTCCTTCAGTCGCGACCTGGTGCTCTCGCCCTTCCCGCCCGCCTTCCGCGACCCAGCGTCCCCGCTGCCGAGCGGCGCGTACTCGTTCCGGCCGCAGCCGGTCGCGTCGCAGGCGCACGGCGGGCTGGTGTACGTCACCCTCGGGACCGTGTTCAACACCGGTTCGGGCGACCTGTTCGAACGGCTCCTCGCCGGCCTGGCCGGCGTTCCCGCCGAGGTGCTGGTCACGGTCGGCCGAGACATCGAGCCGGGCGAGCTCGGCGCGCAGCCCGCGCACATCCGCGTGGAGCAGTACGTCGACCAGGCCGACGTGCTGCCCACGTGCGGTCTCGTCTTGTCGCACGGTGGCTCCGGCAGCGTGATGGGCGCACTCGCCCACGGCGTGCCCTCGGTGCTGACGCCGCTCGGTGCCGACCAGCCCCACAACGCGAGAAGGGCCGCCGAGCTCGGGGTCGCAGCCGTCCTCGACGCGGCCTCGGTCACGCCCGAGGAGGTCGAGCGGGCCGTGACCGCGATGCTCGCCGACGCGGGGGTTCGCGAGCGAGCGCTCGCCCTGAAGGCCGAGATCGACGCGCTGCCCGGGGTCGAGGCGACAGTGCCCAGGCTGGAGCAACTCGCCGGTCACTAGGCTGGCCCCATGGCACAGCGGGTGGTCCACATCGTCGACGACGTGCCCGGGCTCGACGACGTGACATCGGGGGAGCCCGCCTCGCTGACACTGGTCCTCGTCCTCGACGGCTTCCTCGACGCCGGCAACGCCGCCGCTCGCGCCGCACGGCACCTGGTCGACCAGTCCGACGGACCGGTCGTGGCCACCTTCGACGTCGACGAGCTCCACGACTACCGCGCCCGCCGCCCGGCGATGTCGTTCGTGCGCGACCACTACGAGTCCTACGACGCGCCCCGCCTGGTCGTCCGGCTGCTCCACGACGCCGGCGGCACGCCGTACCTGCTGCTCCACGGGCCCGAGCCCGACACCCGCTGGGAGGCCTTCTGCGAGGCGGTCCGCGAGGTCGTCGAGCGGTTCGGGGTGACTCGCGTCGTCGGGATGGGTGCGGTGCCGATGGCGGTGCCGCACACGCGACCGATCGCGGTCACCGAGCACGCCAACAACGTCGAGCTGATCGCCGGCGACAGCCGCTGGCGCGGCGAGCTGCGCATCCCGTCCAGCGCCCAGGCGCTGCTCGAGGTGCGGCTGGGGGAGTGGGGCCACGACGCGCTCGGCTACGTGGCACACATCCCCCACTACCTCGCCCAGCTGGAGTATCCCCGCGCTTCCGCCGCGCTCCTCGAGCACGTCGAGCGCGGCGGCCGGCTGACCATCGACCTGTCCGCGCTGCACGAGGAGGCCGACGAGCGCGAGGCCGAGGTCACCCGCTACCTGGCCGCCAACGAGGAGGTCAACGAGGTCGTCGCCGCTCTGGAGCAGCAGTACGACGCGTTCACCCGGTCCGAGGAGAGCGGCAGCAACCTGCTGAGTGGGGACCAGCCGCTGCCGACCGGCGAGGAGATCGGCCAGCAGTTCGAGCAGTTCCTCGCCGGACTCGACCGGCCGGACAACTGGCCGGACAACCCGAACGACAACTGATCGGCGACCACTGATGCCCGCCTCCGCCGAGGAGCTGGTCGAGCTCCTCGATCTCGAGAGCCTCGACGTCGACCTGTTCCGCGGGCGCCAGCCCGAGACCGACCGCCAGCGGGTCTTCGGCGGCCAGGTGGCGGCCCAGGCGCTGATCGCCGGCATCCGCACCATCGCCGAGGACCGCCCCGTGCACTCGATGCACTCCTACTTCCTGCGCCCGGGCGACACAGCGGTGCCGATCATCTACGACGTCGAGCGGCTGCGCGACGGACGCTCGTTCTCGACGCGGCGGATCGTGGCCCGGCAGCACGGCCACCCGATCTACTTCATGACCGCCAACTTCCAGGTCGCCGAAGACGGCTTCGAGCACCAGGACGCGATGCCTGCCGTCTCCGGCGGCCCCGAGGCCGGCATCGACTTCGCCGACCTCGCCAAGGGGCGCGGCCGGACCTCGGAGAGCTTCGCGCGCGAGTGGGCGGCCCTCGAGGTGCGCTACCTCGCCAACTCCGCTGATTTCGGGGACCACAACCTCACCGACGACCCGTCACGGCCGGCCCGCGCCCAGCTGTGGATCCGCGTCAACGGCCGGCTGGGCGACGACCCGGCCGATCACCTCGCCACCTTCACCTATGCCAGCGACATGACGTTGCTCGGCGCCACCCTCGTGGGCCACGGCGTCACGGTCGGCGACCCCCGCCTCCAGCCCGCCTCGCTCGACCACTCCATCTGGTTCCACCGGCCGTTCCGGGCCGACGAGTGGTGGCTCTACGACCAGTGGTCGCCCTCCGCCCAGGGTGCGCGGGGCCTCGCGCTGGCCCGTGTCTTCACCGAGGACGGCACCCTGGTCGCCACCGTGGCCCAGGAGGGCCTGATCCGGATGCGTTGACCCCGATTCGGTCTGAGGAAGGCGCGCTAGCGCCTGTCTCGAAACCGCTGCAGGCTTCGTGACGGACCTGACGGCCCTCCTCAACTAGCGGCGTGAGGGTGCGTCGAATTCGCGAAAACGCCTCCTTTAGCACTACAACGTTGTAGTTTCGTGACAGACACGCCGAAGCGCCGTTACGGTTGGCCACTCCTGTGACTCTTGAGACGCGAGTGACCAACAAATGAGACTTCCCCGCTTCCTTCCTGCGACTGCGCTGGCTGCCGTCGGCGCGATCGTCGCCACGGCCTCGCCGGCGGCCGCGGTGCCCCTGACGTCGTACGAGATGCCGTTCCCGTGCGGGGAGTCGTGGACGGGCACCACCCGCGCGAGCCACAGCCCGAGCTCCAACTCGGTCGACTGGAACCGTCCCGACGACGTCGGCGACGCCGTCGTGGCGGCTGCCGCGGGCGTGGTCACCACGGCCGTGCCCAACGGCACCCATGGCTACGGCCGCTACGTCGTGGTCGACCACGGCAACGGCGAGTCGACGCTGTACGCCCACCTGCAGTCCGTCAACGTCGGCATCGGCCAGACCGTCGACCAGGGCAGCATGCTCGGCCTGCTGGGGGAGACCGGCAACGCCACCGGGCCCCACCTGCACTTCGAGGAGCGCCTCAACGGCAAGACCGTGGTGCCCTACCTCCACGGCTCGAAGTACGCCTTCGGCGTCGCGCAGCAGTCGCAGAACTGCCCCGACGTGCCGTTGGCCGGCAACTTCGTCGGCGACGGCATCGCCGAGCTGGCCGTCTTCGACCGGGCCACCGCCACCTTCCAGATCAGCCAGCCCACGGGGCCGATCATCGTCGGGTTCGGCGAGGGCACCGACCAGCCGATCGTTGGCGACTGGGACGGCGACGGAGTCGTCAACTTCGGCATCCGCCGGGCCGTCGACCGCACCTTCCACCTCGGCTTTCCCACGGGCATCGTCACCGTGGTGATGGGCAACCGGAGCGACCTCCCGGTGGCCGGCGACTGGGACGGCAACGGCACGTGGGACCTCGGCGTCCGCAAGGCGTCCAGCAACGTCTTCCGGTTGCGCAAGCCCGACGGCAAGTCCATCCCCGTCCGGCTGGGGAAGGCGGGCGACATCCCCGTCACCGGTGACTGGAACGGCGACGGGGTCACCGACCTCGGCGTCTACGACCTCACCAAGGCGCGCTTCACGCTGCGGATCAAGGACGCCAACGGCCTGGTCTGGCTGACCAGGGTCGTCTACGGCTCACCGGGCGACCTGCCGGTGACCGGCGACTGGGACGGCAACGGGCGCACCGACCTCGGCGTGTGGCAACCCGCGACGGCCCAGTTCTTCCAGCGGATCGCGGCCGCGCCGACGGCACCGTCCACCAAGTCGGTCGACCCGTTCGTACGGCACCGCCCGTCGCTGACTAGAGCAGACCCAGCCCCGCCGCGTGCCGGCGTACGGCGTCGCTGTCGGCCGCGAGCACGAACGGCACCTCGTCGTCGGTCCACCGTTCCGACACCTGCTCCACGCGGCCGTCGCCGGGGTCGAGCCGGACCTCCCGGATGTAGACCGCGATGACCCGTCCGGGGTAGCTGCGCACGAGCTCGAGCGTAGATCTCCGGGTCGTGCTCGCCGGAGTCGCCGAGGAGGACGAACCGCAGGCCCGGGTGCAGGTCGAGGATCTCGTGGAGGCGCACCGACTTCTGCTCGCGTCCGGCGGCCGTGCCGAGCAGGTCGCGTAGCAGCACCGGGCCGCGCGGGAACGCCCGGTGGTCCAGGAACGCGATGAGGAACGCGTGCAGGTTCCATGGGCTGGAGGAGACGTAGAAGACCGGGTTCACCCCGGCGGCGAGGTCCTGGTAGAGCTCCGGCGCGCCCTCGAACGGCGTCCGCGTGAGCGCCGACCCGGTCAAGGTCTGCTTGACCATCCGGCCGACGCGCTGCACGCCGGTCTCGAGGATGGTGTCGTCGACGTCGGAGATCACGCCGAAGCGCGCCTCCGGCCCCGGGACGCTCACCTCGAACGTCGTGGTGTGCGGCTCGGTCAGTCCGCGGTAGGGGGCGGCCAGCTCGACGCTCGCGGCCGTCGAGGGAGAGGTCAGCCGGTCCGGCTCGGGCCGGAGCCGGACCAGGAAGTAGCCCTCCGGGTCGGTGAGCGTCTCCACGCTCGCGCCCCCGACGGTGACGCGCAGCGGGACGCCCGGCAGCTCGTCGGTGAGGAAGTGCCGCACCGTGCGCTTGACCGCCGCCCCGGCCCCCTCGCCGTCGACCGCCTCGGCCGGCACCGGGTCGTCGAGCACGCGGCCCCGGACGACGACGCCCTCGGCGGCGCTGCCGTGGCCGCCGTACGCGTCGATGCGGAAGTCCTTCGGCGTGCTGTCTCCGGACCTGCGGAGCCGGGCGCGGTCCCATGCGCGCTCCAGACCGACGACCCACCGGCTAGCTCCCATGGGCACCACCGTAGGAGGTGCACTCCGGAGACAGTCAGAGGCGCGTGGTTCGTCCCTGGAGGTGTGGTGCCCCGGACTTCGGGGCCGTCAGCGAGAACTCGAAGCCGCCATCGGTGGCCGGACCGTCGAGACGCCGCGAGCCGAAGGCGACGGTGCCCGGCAGGAAGATCGGCTTCTTGAACGCCACCTCGACGGTGACCGCGTCGGGAAGGCGGTTCTCCAGTGCCGCCACGCACCTGGCCGCCGACCACATGCCGTGGGCGATCTGGCGCTTGAAGCCGAGCGCCTTGGCCGTGAGGGGGTAGAGGTGGATCGGGTTGCGGTCGCCGGACACCGCGGCGTACTGGCGGCCCAGGTCGCCCGGCAGTCGCCAGGTGACGCCCGACGGGGGCACCTCGTCGAAGACCTGGCCCGGTGGCGCCTCGGCCGAACCTCGACCGCGGTAGCAGGTACCTCGACCGGCCTTCCCAGAGCGTCTCTCCGTCGCGACTCACCTCCGTGACGAAGTCGACGGTGCGGCCCTTCGCGTGTGGCTGGAGGTTCTCCGGGCGGACGGTGACCTCGACAGTCTCGCCGATCGCGATCGCACGGTGGGCGGTGATCGTGTTGGTCACGTGGACCCCGCCGATCGCCACGAACGGGAACGCCGGGTCGGCCATCGCCTGCAGGTGCATCGGGAAGCCGAGGATGTGGGGGTAGGTGAGCGGCACGGTGTCCTTGGCCGGGAACCCGCACACCCGTGCGTACGCCGCGACGTGCTCGCGTGTGATGGTCACCGGCGGGCTGGCGAAGGAGAGTCGGTCAAGGTCGCCGGCCCCCGACTTCCTGATGCCCGGCAGCAGGTTCACCAGCGGGACGGCGGGTAGTGCCGCCCGGACCAGGGTGGCCAGGCCTACGTCGGTCGAGCCGGTCGTCGCCATCAGGCACCCAGCATCATCTGGCCGCAGACGCGGACCACGTTGCCGTTGACGGCCGTGGAGCCCGGGCTGGCGAGCCAGGCGACCGCCTCGGCCACGTCGACGGGCTGGCCGCCCTGGCTCATCGCGTTGAGGCGGCGGCCGACCTCGCGGGTGGCGAACGGCACGGCCGCGGTCATCTGGGTCTCGATGAAGCCGGGCGCAACGGCGTTCACGGTGATGCCGTCGGGGAGCTCGTCCTTGAGCGAGTCGACCAGGCCGATCACGCCGGCCTTGGAGGTGGCGTAGTTGGTCTGGCCGAGGTTGCCGGCGATGCCGGACGTCGAGGCAACCCCGACGATGCGGCCGTTGGCGTTGACGGCCTTCTGGTCGAGCAGCTCACGGGTGATCCGCTCGGGGGCGGTGAGGTTGACGCCGATCACCGACTCCCATCGGTCGGCGGCCATGTTGGCGAGCAACTTGTCGCGGGTGATGCCGGCGTTGTGGACGACGACGTCGATGCCACCATGCTCGGTCAGGACCTGGTGGGCGATGCGTTGTGGAGCGTCCTTGGCGGTGATGTCGAGGGCGAGGTAGTCGCCCTCGAGCTCGTTGGTCAGCCTGACCAGGGAGTCGGCGGCCTGCGGGACGTCGACCCCGATGACGGTGGCGCCGTCGCGGTGCAGCACCCGGGCGATCTGCTCGCCGATGCCGCGGCTGGCGCCGGTGACCAGGGCGACCTTGCCCTCGAGCGGCTTCAGCCAGTCGGCCACCTCGCCGCCGGCGGTGTGGTCGGGGGTGGTGCCGATCCGGACGACCTGGCCGGAGACGTACGCCGACTTGGGCGACAGGAGGAAGGCCAGGGTGGACAGCAGCCCACCCTCCGCACCGTCGGCGACGTAGACCAGCTGGACCGTGCCGCCGCGGCCGACCTCCTTGCCGAGCGAGCGGGTGAAGCCCTCCAGCGCGCGCTGGGCGACCCGCTCGGGGCCTGCGACGGTCTCGGGCGGCGTGCCGATGACGACCAGGCGGGGGCAGGACTCCAGGCTGCGCATCAGCGGGCCGAAGAAGTCGCGGAGCGCGCCGAGCTGCGAGGAGTCGGTGAGGCCGGTGGCGTCGAGGACCAGGCCGCGGTAGCGGGCGGCGGGCTGGTCGACCGGCTGGTCGTCCGGCTGGTCGTCCGGCTGGTCGTCCGGTTGGGCCACCTGGGCGTGGGTGACGCCGAGGACGTCGAGCAGCCCGGGCAGCGACTCGGCGAGCCGGCCCGGCCGACCGGCTGGGCCGCCGGTGAGCACGGTGCCGGTGACGAGCGGGTCGCCCTCGGCGTAGCGCTCGAGCGGGACCGGCGCCGGAAGCCCCAGGTTCTTGACCAGCAGCTTGCCGATCGGGGACTGGACGAAGCCCTGGTAGCGGTCGGTCACGTTGACGTTGTAACTCTCTGTGACACGCGGAGTCCACCTTTCGTGATCTGGCCCTCACCCGGTTGGCTGCGCTGCCCTCCTCGACCACGATAGACACATGCCAGCTCGTTCCTCAGCCGCCCGTCGGGTGGCCATCCTGGGCGGCAACCGCATCCCCTTCGCCCGCTCCAACAGCGTCTACGCCGACGCGTCCAACCAGGACATGCTCACCGCGACCCTCGACGGCCTCGCCGTCCGCTTCGGCCTCGAGGGCGAGCGACTGGGCGAGGTCGTGGCCGGTGCGGTGCTCAAGCACGCCCGCGACTTCAACCTCGCCCGCGAGAGCGTGCTCGGCTCCAGGCTCTCTCCCGAGACACCCGCCACCGACATCCAGCAGGCGTGCGGCACCGGCCTGCAGGCGACCATCCAGGTCGCCAACAAGGTCGCGCTCGGCCAGATCGACGTCGGTGTCGCCGGCGGCACCGACACGACCTCCGACGCTCCCGTCGCGATCAGCGACAAGCTGCGCAAGAAGCTGATGAAGGTCAACGCCGCCCGCGACACCCGGGGCCGGCTCACCGCGCTGGCGCAGATCCGGCCCTGGGACATCGGGTTGTCGATCCCGCAGAACGCCGAGCCGCGGACGCGTCTCTCGATGGGGGAGCACGCCGCGCTGACGGCGCTGGAGTGGAAGATCTCGCGGGCCGACCAGGACGCGTTGGCCGCGGCCTCTCACCAGCACCTCGCCGCGGCGTACGACGCCGGGTTCCTCGACGACCAGCTCACGCCGTTCCGGGGTCTCGAGCGCGACCAGAACCTCCGGCCCGACTCCTCGGTCGAGAAGCTCGCCACCCTCAAGCCGGTCTTCGGCAAGGGCGAGGCCGCCACCATGACCGCCGGCAACTCGACACCGCTCACCGACGGCGCGTCGGTGGTGCTGCTCTCCTCGGAGGAGTGGGCCAGCTCCCACGGCCACGAACCCCTCGCCTTCCTCCGCGCCTCCGAGACCGCGGCCGTCGACTACGTGCACGGCGGTGAGGGCCTGCTGATGGCACCCGCCTACGCCGTGCCGCGGATGCTGGCCCGCGAGGGGCTCACCCTCCAGGACTTCGACTTCTACGAGGTCCACGAGGCCTTCGCCTCTCAGGTGTTGGCGACCCTGAAGGCTTGGGACGACCCCGTCTTCTGCAAGCAGCGCCTCGGCCTCGACGAGCCGCTCGGCGCGATCGACCGCTCCAAGCTCAACGTCAACGGGTCGTCGCTGGCGGCGGGCCACCCGTTCGCCGCGACCGGCGGCCGGATCGTCAACGTCGCTGCCAAGCTGCTGGCCCAGAAGGGGATGGGCCAGAAGAGCTCGGGCCGCGCGCTGATCTCGATCTGCGCCGCCGGCGGCCAGGGCGTCGTGGCGATCCTCGAGCGCTGAGGCCAAGCCCGCTGGTTGGCGGACCGGTCGCGCTGGTCGGACGGTTGCTAGCGCAACCTCCTCAACCAGCAGGCCCGCGCGCCGCGGCGAGCGCAGTGGCGACCATGTACTGCTTGACCTGGTCGGTGCTGATCTCGCCGACGACGGGTACGCCCGGCGCAGACTCCCTGATCACCAGACCCGAGCGCGCCAGCATCAGCGCCCCCAGGCCGCTGGCGTAGAGGGTGTTGGCGAGCAGGGTGGCGTCCTCGACCTCGAAGTCGCCGGTCGCGACGCCGTCCTCGAGGACACCGGAGAGGGTGCGCAGGCATGCCGCCATCCCGCCGCCGAGCTTGACCAGCGCCCGCTCCGACACCTCGTCGAGCAGCTCGCTGCCGGGCCGCCGCATCAGGGCCTGGGCGCAGTCGACGAACGCGGGGTGCTCGAGGCCGTAGTCCGCGAACGTCGTCACGACTGCCGTGAGCCGGGTCTCGGGTGTGCGTGCCTTACGCGCAGCGGCGTCGAGCAGATTCGCCAGCTCGACGAGGTAGCTGACCATCGTCAGCGCGAAGAGGTCTTCCTTGCCGGTGAAGTGGCGGTAGACGATCGCCCGGTTGACCCCGACCACTCGCGCGATGTCGTCGATGTGGGCCTCGCGCACACCGTTGTCGTCGAAGAGCTGCCGCGTCGCCGCCACGATCTCGGCCTCGCGAGCCCGTCGCCTCGCCGCGGCCGAGCTCCGTCGAGCGTCCGGCTGACGTCCGTCGGCCGCCGAGGTGTCGGGCATGCGGCTCATGGTAAGAGTCATGGTCGTGACCGTCGGTGTCGTGTTCCGTCCGCAGCAACCTCCTGAGGACCTCGAGGCGGTGGTCCGAGCCGTCGACGAGGCGGGGGTGCCGGAGCTGTGGCTCTGGGAGGACTGCTTCCTCGAGGGCGGCCTGACGACGGCCACGGCCGCGCTGGCCTGGTCGCAGCGCGTGCGGGTCGGCGTCGGGCTGATGCCGGTGCCGCTGCGCAACCCCGCTCTCGTCGCCATGGAGATCGCCACGATCGCCCGGCTCTTCCCTGACCGGTTCGTGCCCGCCGTCGGCCACGGCGTCCTCGACTGGATGGCACAGGTGGGAGCCCGGGCGGAGTCGCCGATGACGCTGCTGCGGGAGCACACCACCGCGGTCCGCGACCTGCTCGACGGCCGCCGGGTCGAGGTCGAGGGTCGCTACGTGCGACTCGACGGCGTCGCGCTCGACTGGCCGCCCGAGACCCGCCCGCCGTTGCTCGTCGGTGCCCGCGGCGACAAGACGGTCCGCCTCGCGGGCGAGGTCGCCGACGGCGTCCTGCTCGACGGAGTCGGCGACACGGACGCCGTACGCCGCGGTCGGCGGCTGGTGGACGAGGGACGGGAGGCCTCGGGGCGGCCGGGCCGCGCGCTGGTCGTGCTCTACACGGAGGTCGACACGGCACAGCCGCCGGCCACGCTGGCCGCACAGGTCGGCGAGCGAGTGGCGGCGTTCCGGGAGGCCGGCGCCGACACGGTCGTCCTCCAGGCCACAGGCGAACGGCCCGACCCGCGGCCGCTGGTGGAGGCGCTCGCCGCCAACGGACTGCTGACCTAGCCCGCGCGACCCGCGGCCTCAGGCGATCGAGATCTCCTCGCCGTCGACCGTGATCGGGACCTCCGTGAGGGGGTTCGTGGCCGGCGGGTTGACGGCCGTGCCGTCGTCGATCGAGAAGGCGCTGCCGTGGCACTCGCAGCGGATGCCTCCGGCCTGCACCGAGCTGACGATGCAGCCCTGGTGGGTGCAGACGGCGGTGAAGCACTTGAACTCACCCTCGACCGGCTGGGTCACCACGACCTGCTTGTCGGGGAAGATCACCCCGCCGCCCACGGGCACGTCGGCCGCGCTGGTGAGCGGGCCGGGCTCAGGCGTCGTCGCGGTGTGGCCGGTGTCCAGCGCGCCGTCGTCCGGGGTGTCGGTGGCGTTCTCGTCGCCGCCGCAGGCGGCCAGCACGGCGGGGCTGATGCCGACGCTCGCGGCGATCGTCAGGGCACGGCGGCGGTCGGGCCGGGATGTCATGGCGGTCATGGCGGAGGAGGATCCCTTCGTCGGCGAGGTGGTGACGTGTGACCTACGGCCCGAGGGCCGTGACGGTTCACCCTCACCCCGGTCGGCTGGTCGTCTGGCCGGCCACGCAGCGCCAAGCTGCCGTCGCGGCGCACGTAGACGAACAGCGACCGGAAGTCGCCTTCGAACGGCTGGCCTTGCCAGGTCGCCCGGTCGTGCACGTCGAGGATCACGATGGCAGCGTCGCCGAAGACGCGGATCGTGGGTTCGGAGGACTCCTGCGCCAGCCAGACGAGATCGGGCGAGCCGACGTACGACGCAACGTACTCGTCGCGGTCGCACGAGACGCCGCTGGCGTTGGTGTAGGTGAAGTCGTCGGCCAGGATGTCGGTCATCCGCGCAGCGTCTCCCGCGACCAGCGCTTCGCTGCGGGCGGCGACCAGCGCAGCCACGGCGTCCTCGTCTGCTCCCACCGGAGCATTGTGACCGGCACGCGACCGGCAACGTCAGCGGACCAGCACCTCTGCGTAGCCGTCGGTCCCACCGAGGGACGACGGTGCCTCGTCGGCAGCGTCCGGGCGACGCCTCGTCCAGGCGAACGCCAGCAGCACACCGCCGACCAGCCCACCGACCAGTCCGCCGGCTGCCCATCCGGCGCTCGCGAGCCACGTCGAGTCGTCGGCCGCCGCTGGTGGTGTGTCGGCCTCGGCGGGCAAGGCCGCGTTGGTCTCGTCGCTCTGGGTGTCGTTGCTCGGGGGCACGGGTGCGCCGGCGACGCCGTCGAAGGAGGTGTCCTTCGACGCCTTGGTGCCCAGTCCCAGGCCGTCGAGCAGGTCGGCAAGGTGTGCGCCGTCAGCCGGCCGGTGCCAGAGCACGGGGCTGTCCCAGAGGGGACCGCTGAAGTCCGAGACCTGGGTGGAGATCCACGGGCCGTCCTTGCCGCCCAGGTAGATGCGGTCGACGCGCCACGGCTCGACGTCGTGGACCAGCCAGGTGACGGTGATGCCGGGGCCCGACTCGTGGCCGGAACCCGACTCCTGACCCGCGAACGTCCCGCTCGGCTCGGACATGCCGACCAGTCCGGCCAGCTCGTCGTACTCGGGATCGGTGTAGTAGAGCGACGCCGTGCTGCCTGCGCCGGGGATCGACAGCAAGGCGCTCGTCGGGCCGCCCGCCGCCGCGGGGGCAGCCGGGAGGGCGAACGCTGACAGGACGGCGACGAAGGTCGCTGCCCGGGCGAGAGTGACGCGCATGGTTCCTCCTCGAGTCGGTACCACTGCTACACCGCCCAGGCTCCCGAGGTTCCGCGCGACCGAGGTCAGCTGTCGTACGGCGCCGCCGAAGCTCCGATCTCGACCGCGCGCTCGAGGCTGAGGTCGCCCTCCAGCCGCAGCGTGACCTCCCCGGCCGGCCAGATCAGGGTGTGGCCGGCCAGCCGCGCGGTCTCGGTCCGCGGCCGGTCCTGGTCGTCGAGGATCACCACCTCGTGCGGCCGCTCGAACCACAGCGCGTCGGTGTCCCCGACCCGGGCGTACTGCACGCTCGGAGAGGTCTTGGCGATCCCGAAGTCCAGCCGGCCGTCGAACTGGTCGAGACGCACCACCCCGTCGGCGGTGGACCAGCTCATGGACACGATCACCCGGTCGTCGGAGACGTCCACCGCGTCGGGCTCGCCAAGCTCCGCGGGCACCTGCGGGACGAAGTCGACCATCCCTGCGGCTTCGGCGACGGTCATCTCGTTCTGGACCGCCGGCGGTGGCGGCGCGTCCTCGGCGTCGACCGGGCCGCGCTGGACGACGACGCCCGCGAACCCGAACCAGTCGGCCACGGCTGCCCGCACGGGCGGCGTCGCCAGCAGCGCGACCAGCACCGCGACGACCGCGACGGCGACCCGCCCGCGCCACCGCGATCCCAGGGCGACCAGGCGCCGGAACCACCGGACCGGCCCGGTCGAGGCTGGCGTGGGCAAGGTCGCAACGCGCTGCCGGACGGCGGTCTCCAGCCCGGCCGACGGGCCGGGCACAGCCGTCGCACGACCCAGCAGGGCGAGGTCGCGGACGAGGGTGTCGTGGTCGGTCATGGTGCGTCAGCTCCATCGCGGGTCGCGTCGGGTACGGCGTCCAGGTCGGCCTGCAGGCGGCGCAAGGCCCGGTGGAGCCGCGACTTGACGGTGCCGCGCGGCCAGCCGAGCACGGCTGCGGTCTCCGCCTCGTCGAGGTCGAGCAGGTAGCGGCAGGTCACCACCTCGCGGTGAGGGCCGGAGAGGCCAGCGAGCCCGCGCACGATGACCGCCTGCCGTTCGACGGCGAGCACGGCGTCGGCCGGGTCGTCGGGCCTGGCCAGGACCAGCGGCTCGGTCCGCAGCCACGCGCGGTGCTCGCGGGCGGAGCGCCGACCCGCTCCTCGGTGCAGGTTGCGGGTCTCGTTGGCCACGATCCGCAGGAACCACGGCCGGAACGGCGCGCCCGGACGCACGCTCCCGAGTGCGGCGTACGCCTTGACGAACGCTTCCTGCACCACGTCCTCCGCGTCTGCGCCCGCACCGAGCAGGGCCGCCGTCCGGACGGCCATCGGGGCATGCCGGTGCACCAGGTGGGCGTAGGCGTCCGTGTCGCCGGCGCACACCCGGGCGACGATCTCGCTGTCCTCCGGCTCGGTGTCCAGGTGAGAGGTCCTCCCTTGGCTGCCAGCTTGTCTACACCGCTGACCCGGATCGGGTTCCGGTCAGTGGCAGGGCACGACGCGGTTCGCGCTCACGGGCTGTCGAGCCAGGTCTCGTCGACGGCCGCGACCTGGACGAGCAACTCGGACGGCTCGGTGTCGGTGTTGCCCCAGATGGTCACGCGGGCGAGGCCCGGCGGCACGCCCATCGCGTCGTACTCGCGGTTGTAGACGCTGCGCACCGACAACAGGCCCTCGGTCTCGAGCTCGAACTCGCCCAGCACCACCAGCTCGCCCGTGGCGAGCTCGGGGGAGATGGTGACCAGCGTCGGGCCGTCGTCGACCGCGTGGACGCCGATGGCCACACAGTCGGGCGTCGCCGTGCAGGCCTCCCCGCCGAAGGTCGTGGGCGGCGTGAACTGCTCGCGACCGACGACGAGGATCACGGAGTGCTGCGGCTCGACCAGTGGGCTCATCCGAACATCAAACCTGGCCATGGTCCGGATCGGGTTGCCCTCGGTTCTGTGCGACGATCCCGTCGCATGCGCGTGCTGTTCTCCTCCACCGGCGGCGAGGGGCACGTCCAGCCGATGCTCCCCCTGGCCGCTGCGTTGCGCGACCAGGGCCACCATGTCCTTTGGGCCGCGCCGCCCGAGGCGCACGAGCGCGTCGCAGCGGCCGGTCTCGAGGTGCGGCGATCCGGCCGGGGCGTGGCCTGGTGCGGGGGCGAGTACGCCCGCCGCTGGCCCGAGGCCCTCCATCTCCCCGTAGAAGAGGCGACCGTCCACATGTACCCGCGCCTGTTCGGCGCGGTGGCGGCCCCGGCGGCCTACCCGGACCTGTTGGAGGTCGCCCGCGGCTTCGGGCCGGACCTCGTCGTCCACGAGGCCGCCGAGTACGCCGCGCCCGCGGTCGCCGCGTCGCTGGGGGTGCCTTCGGTGGCGCACGGGATCGGGCTGGGGATTCGGTCCGCGCTCGTCGAGGAGGCGTGCGCGTTCGCCTCCACGTCCACCCCGACGACCTGGGTGGACCTCTGCCCGCCGTCCCTGCGCCCGCCCGACATCCCCGCGCCAGCCGGCGCGCTACCCCTGCGGGCGGCGACCCTCGAGCCAATCCCGGGCGAGGTGCTGCCTGAGGCCGTTGCGCAGGCGCTGACCGACGCCGGCGACCGCCCGGTGGTCCACGTCACTTTCGGCACCGTGTACGCCAACCCTGCGGACCTGCGCCGGACGGCCGAGGCCATTGCCGCACTCGGCGTCCTGGTGATCGTCTCGGGCCGGCTCGACGCCGCCGTCCCCGGGGTCGTCGTGGCCGACTACGCGCCGTACTCCCTTCTCCTGCGACGCTGCCGAGCCGTGGTCTCCCAGGCCGGCGCCGGCGTGATGCTCAAGACGCTCGCGGCCGGCGTTCCGCAGCTGTGTCTGCCCAAGGCGGCCACCGACCAGTTCCGCAACGCCGCTGCCTGCGAGGCGGCCGGTGCCGGCCTGCGCCTGGTGGGCGACGCGGCGACTCCAGAGGCTGTCGCCGGGGCGACCAGCCGGCTGATCGAGGACGCGTCCTTCGCGGAGGCCGCCCGCGGCGTGGCCGTCGAGATCGCCGCGATGCCGTCCCCGGCCGACGTGGCGCGCACCCTCGCGACGGTGTTCAGCCGAACATCTCCTTGACGGCGGCCAGGGTGTCGGCCTCGTCGGAGGACTTGTCGTCGCGGTAGCGCACGACCCGGGCGAAGCGCAGCGCGATCCCGCCGGGGTAGCGGCTGGAACGCTGGATGCCGTCGAGGGCGATCTCGACGACCTGCTCGGGCCGGACCGGGACGACGCAGTGGTCCTGATCGTCTCCGGATCGACGGCCAGTTCGGTGAACCGTTCGGTCTGCCAGGCGAGCATCTCGTCGGTCATACCCCTGAAGGTCTTGCCGGACACCGGTGAGTAACGCGCTGGAGGCGTGCCGAGTCACGCTCCGAAATGATGATGCTCATGCCGGACGTGTGGATCGGCACCTCGCCGCTCTAGCGGTCGGATGATTGCGACGGGATGGGCAAGGAGCCGCTCAACGCATCGAGTCCCACGTGGCCAGGAGGTCAGGCACGCTGAGCATCAATAGCCGATCGTGTATCGGCGAAGGCTGAAAGTCGTGGTCCAGGTACCACTGTTGCGCCTTCTCGTTGAGGGCGTGAACTGCCAAGAGTCGGATGCCTGCGTCTTCTGACATACGAAGCGTGCGGAGTACGGCATCTGCCAGCATCAACTGACCGAGGCCGTCGAACCGCCGCTTTTCATCCCTAGCCAGGCGTGCCAGAAGCACGGCTGGGATGTCGTATGCCTGGGGCATGCCGGAGCGGGCTGCCTTCGTCACGTCGGCTCGCTGAATCGACGCGACAGTGAGCGAGTAGTAGCCCCACACGCGCGTTGACCCGGACTCAACGGCGACGAAGGTGCGTGATGAGTGCAGAAACTGGTTCGACAGCGCGTGCCTGCGGAGCCAATCGTCAAGCGAGGGCTCTCCGGAGAGGAACTCAGCGACAGCGTGAGATTCGTTCAGGGGGACGATCTCGTAGTCGCTCACCTGGCGACTCGCTTGGCGTGCATGCGAAGCGCGTCGGCAAGGTTGGGGTGGGCGACAGGGCGCTCGTCGAGACGAGAGATGAGCTCATCCCAGCGCTCACCGCTGATGCGAAACACACGACGCTCAGCCATGACGTCGTGGGCTTTCGACGTCAGAGTCGTGACGGCGAAGTCCGAGACGGTCTGGCCTTGCAGTTCGGCCGCGTCCCGGAATAGGTCCAACTGCTCATGCGTCACTCGGACCGTGAGCCTTTCGTCCTTGTTCATGACACCAAGTGTGCGCCCAATGTGCACACATCGCAACCGGTTCCCTCAGGTCTGGCGGTCGGGCATCGGCAGGAATGCCCGGACGGAGCCGATGGTGTCTGCCTCCGTCGGGGACTTGTCGTCCCGGTAACGCACGCACCCTCGCGAACCGCAGTGCGACGCCCCCGGGTAGCGGCTCGACTGCTGGACGCCATCGAAGGCGATCTCGACGACCTGCTCGGGCCGGACCGGGACGACGTAGCCGTCCTTGATCGTCTCGGGGTCGACGGCCAGCTCGGTGAACCGTTCGGTCTGCCAGGCGAGCATCTCGTCGGTCATGCCCTTGAACGTCTTGCCGAGCATCACGAAGCCGTCGCCGTCGTCGGCGCTGGCGCCCAGGTGGATGTTGGAGAGCCAGCCCTCGCGCCGGCCGCTGCCCCACTCGACGGCCAGCACGACCAGGTCGAGGGTGTGCACCGGCTTGACCTTGACCCAGGCGGAGCCGCGACGCCCGGCGTCGTACGGCGCGTCCATCGACTTCACGACCACGCCCTCGTGGCCGAGGGCGAGGGCGTCCCGGACGAAGGCCGCGGCGACCTCGGGGTCGTCGGTGCTGACGCTGGGCGTGCGGTGCCGCTCGGGGACCAGGTCGGTGAGCGCCGCCCAACGCTCGGTGCCGGGCCGGTCGAGCAGGTTGGTGCCGTCGAGGTGCAGCAGGTCGAAGAAGTACGGCGTCACCTGGACGCCGCTCTCCATGGCCGTGCGCGACGCGGTCTCCTGGAAAGGCCGCGGCCGGCCGTCGTCGGTCAGGGCCAACGCCTCGCCGTCGAGCACGAACCGCTCGGCCGGGAGGGCCCGCGCCACCTCGACGACCTCGGGCAGCCGGTCGGTGATCACGTCGAGCGAGCGGGTCGCGATGACGACGTCGTCGCCGTCCTTGTGGACCTGGATCCGGATGCCGTCGAGCTTGGTGTCGATCGAGACCCGTCCGCCGCCGGCCTTGGCCATCGCCGCGCCCACGTCGGGCGCGCTGGAGGCGAGCATCGGCAGGACCGGCCGGCCGACCTCGAGCCCGATCTCGTCGAGCGCGGCCTCGCCCTCGAACGCCGCCCGGGCGATCGGCACCGTGCCGCCCGCGAGCATCGCGGCGCGACGTACGGACTTGAGGGGCGCGCCGCTCGCGGCCGCGAGGCCTTCCTGGACGAGCGCGTCAAGGGCGCCCTGGCGGACGTTGCCGGTGATCACGCCGCGCAGCCAGGCCTGCTCGTCTGCGGTGGCCCGGCCCAACAGGTCCTTCACGGCCGTGGCCCTGGTCGCCTGGGAACCCGCGCCCGGACAGCCCGGCGAGGTGCTCGAACGACTCGTGCACCTCGGCGACGGTCAGGCTCGGCTCGTCGGCCGGCGACGGCGGGGAGCCGATGCCACGCCAGCCCACACCGGTGCGTCGCTGGAGCAGCGAGCCGCCGAGGTAGGCGGTGACGACCTCGAGGTCCTCGGTGTCGGCCTCGGCCAGCGTGCTCGGCCAGCGCGGCCACCTTGGCCTTGCGCGACCGGGTGGCCGCGACGGTCTGCGAGGTCTCCACGATCCGGGCGAGCAGCACGGGTTCATTGTGGAGCGCCGGACCGACGCGCTTCCCGAAGACGCTAGAATTGTGTACATGACGACGGTTCCGCTGGCCGAGGCACGGGCTCATCTCTCACAGCTGGTCGACGATGCGATGCGAACCCACGAGCGGATCGAGGTGACCCGCAATGGCTCGCGAGCCGTAGTGATCGTCAGTGCCGAGGACTTCGACGGTCTGCTGGAGACACTCGACATCCTTTCGGACGCCGACTTGGTCAGGGAGATACGGGATGCGCTCGCAGAAGCGGATCGCGGCGAGGTCTACAGCACCGACGAAGTCATCCAGGCGATGCGCGCAGCGGGTCGGCGAGTCCCCGACGGCCGGTGACCTACGAGATCACTTGGTCGCGTCAGGCCAAGCGAGCCCTGAGCAGCGAGCTCCCCGAGACGGTGGCAGCGGCGTGCCTCGAGTTCGTTCTCGGTCCGCTTGCAGCCAGTCCCCACCGAGTGGGGAAACCACTGCGCGAACCACAGCAAGGCCTCTTCTCTGCCCGACGCGGTGAGTTCAGAGTCATCTACCGGATCGACGAAGGCCGCATCCTGGTTCAGGTGGTGAGCGTTCGCCACCGCCGCGATGCCTACCGCACCTGACCCCGCTCAGGAGCCGATGCGGGTGCGCACCTCGTACAGCTCCGGGAAGAACGTCAGGTCGAGGGCCCGGCGCAGGAAGTCGACGCCGGACGAGCCGCCGGTGCCGATCTTGTGGCCGATGGTCCGCTGGACGACCTGCAGGTGCCGGAACCGCCACTCCTGGAAGTTGTCCTCGAGGTCGACCAGCTCCTCGCACGTCTCGTACACGCCCCAGTGCTCCTCCGGTGCCGCGTAGACGGACGCGAAGGTGTCGACGAGCGCGGTGTTCAGCCGGTAGGGGAGCGACCAGTCGCGGGAGAGCAGCTCGGCCGGGTACGGCGTACCCGCGGCGGGCCAGGTAGCGCGAGGAACTCGTCGTACAGGCTCGGCTCGTGCAGCAGCCGTTCGAGCTCGGCCTGCGCGGACGGTTCATGGGCGAAGACCTTCACCATGTCGGCGTTCTTGTTGCCGAGGAGGAACTCGACCTCGCGGTACTGCGCCGACTGGAAGCCCGACGACGTGGCCAGGAAGGGCCGGATCAGGGCGTACTCCGACGGCGTCATCGTCGCGAGCACCGACCACTGGTCGGTGAGCACGTGCTGGATGTGCTTGACGCGCGCGAGCCGCTTGAGCGCGGGGGAGAGCTCGTCGGTGCGGAGCAGGTCGCGGGCCGAGCGGAGCTCGTGGACGAGCAGCTTCAGCCACAGCTCGGAGGTCTGGTGCTGGACGATGAAGAGCAGCTCGTCGTGCTGCGGCGGGTCGCTCTGCGGCTGCTGGGCGGCGAGCAGCAGGTCGAGCCGCAGGTAGTCGCCGTACGACATCTGGCTGCTGAAGTCCTGCTCGATGCCGGGTTCCAGATGGCGAACGTTCTCAGGTCGATCGTCCTGGGGGCTGTCATCCACGCCGCAAAGGTAGTCGGGTGCGCTGTCGGCGGTCGCGGGTAGCGTTCCCGCCGTGGGTGAGCCGGCGTGTCAGGTGCGGGTGTGGCGGCCGTCCGTGGCCGTGTCCGGTGGGTGCGATCCTGCGCCAGCAGCGCCGCGGCTTCGGCGACCCGACCTACCGCATCGAGGGCGAGGGTCCGGGAGCGCGCCACTGGCGCGGCATCCGCACGCCGACCGGGCCGGCCACGCTGATGATCCAGGCGCTGCCTCGCCTCGGCGAGGTGGTGGCCGAGGCGTGGGGTCCGGGCGCCGACTGGGCGCTCGGCTCGGTGCCGGGGCTGCTGGGGGCCCATGACGACCCGAGCGGGTTCGAGCCGCGTCACGCGGTGCTCGTCGAGGTGCACCGCCGCTACCCCCACTGGCGCCTGGGCCGCACCGACCGGGTGTTCGAGGCGCTGGTGCCCTCGATCGTCGAGCAGAAGGTGACCGGCAAGGAGGCCTTCGCCGGGTTCCGCACGCTGGTGCACTTCCACGGCGAACGCGCGCCCGGTGCGGGCCGCGAGCAGAAGCTGTGGCTGCAGCCGAGCGCCGAGGTGCTGCGCCGGATCCCGTCCTGGGAGTGGCTGCGCCTGCACGTCGACCCCGCGCGGTCCCGCACGATCGTCCAGGCCGCCCGGGTCGGCGACGCCCTCGACCGAGTGACGCCTGCCGACGCCGACACCAAGCTGCGCACCCTCCCCGGCGTCGGTGTGTGGACCAGCGCCGAGGTGCGCCAGCGCGCCTTCGGCGATCCCGACGCCGTCAGCTTCGGCGACTACCACGTCGCCAAGGACGTCGGCTGGGCCCTGCTCGGCCGCCGGATCGACGACGACGAGCTGGCCGAGCTGCTCGAGGAGTGGCGGCCCGCACCGCGGCCGGGTCCAGGCGTACGTCGCGATGGCCGGCCTGGGCGCCCCCCGTCGCGGTCCGCGGATGTCGCTGCCGACCCACTACCCGAGCCGCACCGCTGGTTGAGGACGACGAAGTCGCGTCACGAAACCGGGTGAGACGCGTGAGGCGGCTACAGCAGCGGGCCGGAGCGGCCAGAGCACCGACTCGGTGAACTTGCGGTGCAGGTCGCGGGCCTCCCACTCGTCGAGGGTCAGCTCCAGGCAGTTGGCCTCGTCGACAGCGAAGATCTCCTCCAGCGCCTGGGCCAGCGAGGAGTCGATGACCTCGACGTTGATCTCGTAGTTGCCGCTGAGCGAGAGCCGGTCGACGTTCGCCGTGCCCACCGTCGACCACGACCCGTCGATGGTCGCGGTCTTGGCGTGGACCATCGCGTCGCGGTAGCGCATGATCCGCACGCCGGCGTCGAGCAGCTGGGCGAAGTAGCCGCGCGAGATCCAGTCGGCGACCACGTGGTTGGACTTCAGCGGCACGAGCAGCCGGACGTCGACGCCGCGCTCGGCCGCCCGCTTCATCGCGTCGACGAAGTCCTGGTCGGGGATGAAGTAGGCGCAGGTCATCCAGATGTTCCTGCTGGCGCGGTCCATCGCCTCCAGGTACATGCCCCGGATCGGGAAGACCATCAGCCGCGGCACGTTGCGGTGGAAGCGCATCTGCGGATCCCAGGTCGACGCCGTCTCCAGCAGCAGCGGCCGCTCGCTCGGCCCGAACCGCCTGCGCCGGTTGAGGTTCCAGAAGTCGGCGAACGCCCGCTTGAGGTCCCAGACGCCGGGGCCGGTGATGCCGACGTGGGTGTCGCGCCACTCGGTCGCGTACGCCGATCCGATGTTGTAGCCGCCGACGAACCCGACCGTGTCGTCGACGACCAGGATCTTGCGGTGGTCGCGGCCATAGCGGCGGAGGTCGAAGAACCGCCAGCCCGGCGGCGTACACCGGGTACTTCAGCACCTTCAGGTTGTCCGGGAACCGCTTGAACACCGGCGAGACGACCAGGTTCGCGAAGGCGTCGTAGATGCAGTAGACCTCCACGCCACGGTCGGCGGCCGCGATCAGCGCGTCCTTGAACCGCTGGCCGACCTCGTCGCCCTTCCAGATGTAGGTCTCGAAGAGCACCTGCCGCTCGGCGCTCTCGATCGCGGCGATCATGTCGTCGTACAGGTCGGTGCCGAAGGTGTACGTCGTCACCTCGCCCTGCCCGACCTCGACCGTGCGCGGCGGCGTGGTCGGGAACGGCTTGGGCTTCTTGCCGCGCCGGCGGTAGGAGTCGAACAGCGTCAGCCCGATCGCCACCAGGAACGGCGTCACCACGACCGCGAGCAGCGTCCGGCGGATGATCGCCGTGAGCCGCTCCGCGCTGACCGCCACGCGGTCAATCTAGCGAGGGCTCCGAGGGCTCACTCGAGCGAGAGGTGCACGTCCACCATCAGCCGGTCGGCGAGCGTCTCGAGGGCTTCGCGCAGGCCCTCGGCAGTCGCCGACTCGGGCGCGACGAGCACGGCCCGCGCCTCGAACAGGCGGCCGCCGGCCATGGGGGCGTCGACGAGCTCGGTGACCAGGTCCTCGATGCTCACTCCGTGGCGGCCAGGAGGGCGGAGATCTCGGCGACGATCCCGGGCCGGTCGGCGCCGACGAGCTCGAGCTCGAACCGGACGTGGTCGTCCTCGGCCGGGATGTCGGTGCGCTCGACCTGCACGTGGAGCCCCTGGTCCTGCAGGGCCTCGAGGTCCGCCACGAGGGCGTCGGCCTCCGCGTCGGGGACCGATACCAGCACGATGCCGGCGAACTTCCCCGCCAGATGCGCGAGCTGGCTGTGCTCCCAGCTGCCGCCGTGCGCGTTGACGGGCGCGGAGACCGCGGATACCAGTCCCGGCCGGTCGTCTCCGAGGACGGTGAGGACGAGGTGCGCCATGGACGCAGGCTAGGGGACGTTCACGCCCACGGGTCCAGCCCTCCCTTGTGCCGAGACACCGACCACGACACAGTGGCCGGACTGCCGAGTCTCGGAGACACGGAGAACACGTGCCCGCGCGCCCGCAAGGACGCGTGGCGCCGACCAAGGTGCTGCTGGTCGCTTGCTTCGGGGCCTTCCTCGCCTTCCTCGACGCCACGATCGTCAACGTCGCCTTCCCCTCGATCCGCGAGTCCTTCCCCGAGGCGTCGATCGACAATCTGTCGTGGGTCCTCAACGCCTACAACATCGTGTTCGCGGCGTTCCTCGTCGTCTGCGGCCGGCTGACCGACCTGATCGGCCGGCGTCGTGCGTACGCCGGCGGGATCGCGCTGTTCACGCTGGCGTCGGCGTGGTGCGCGATGGCCGGGAGCCTGGAGCTCCTCGTCGCGGGCCGGGTGCTGCAGGCCCTCGGCGCGGCGTTGCTGGTGCCTGCCTCGCTGGCGATCGTGGTGGAGGCGTTCAGCAGCGACCGGCGGGCTCACGCCATCGGCCTGTGGGGAGCGACCGCGGCCGTGGCGGCGGGTCTCGGCCCGCCCATGGGCGGTGCGCTCGTCGAGCTGGGCGGCTGGCGGTGGGCGTTCCTGGTCAACCTGCCGTTCGGCGTACTGGCTCTGGTGGCCACCCGCCGTACGGTCGTGGAGAGCCGCGCGCCCGGGCGCCGGATCCTGCCCGACATCCCCGGTGCGCTGCTCCTCGCGCTCGCGCTGGCCCTGCTCAACCTGGGCGTGATCAAGGGCAACGACTGGGGTTGGAGCAGCCCTCGCGTCCTGGGGGCCTTCGCGCTGGCCGCCGCGCTGGGCGCGGTGTTCGTGCGGAGGAACCTGCGCCACCGCGCACCGGTCATCGACCCAGCGCTGGTGCGCCTCCCGTCGTTCGGCACCGCGAGTCTGGCCACGGTCCTGGCCGGGCTGGGCTTCTACGCCTACCTGCTGACCAACGTCCTCTGGCTCCAGTACGTCTGGGGGTACGACGTGCTGCAGGCGGGCCTCGCCCTCGTGCCGGGAGCGCTGGTGGCCGCGGTCGTGGCGGCCAGGCTCGGGCCGCTCGCGGAGCGCGTGGGCTACCGGGTCCTGGTCGTCCCGGGAGCACTGGTGTGGGCCGGCGCCTATCTCTGGTACCGCCAGCGGGTCGGGCTCGAGCCGGCCTTCTGGGCCGAGTGGATGCCCGGCCAGGTGTTGTCCGGGATAGGGGTCGGCGCGTGCCTGCCACTGCTCGGCAGCGCCGCACTCGCCGCCGTCCCGGGCGGTCGCTACGCGGCGGCATCGGCCCTGGTCTCCAGCGCCCGTCAGCTCGGAGGAGTGCTGGGCATCTCGATCCTGGTCCTCATCGTCGGCAACCCGACCGGCCCGGGCGTCGTCGAGGCCCTCCGCGACGGCTGGCTGCTGTCGGTCGTCGCGTTCGTGCTGGTCGCGGTGGTGGCCGCGCCGATCGGCAAGGTGGCCACGCGGCCGGAGGCGGAGGAGGTCGAGCACGGCGAGCCCCTCCTGCTCCTGCCGGACTCCCAGCACCTCGCGGCCGAGCCGCCGCGGGCGAGCCTCCTCGGTCGGCCTGACCGACATCCCTCTGGTCGCCGCCCTGTCGAGCCGCGCCCGCGTGACCCTGGCCGCGGCCAGCCGCACGATCAGCCTGGACGCCGGCGCGTGGCTGTTCCGCGAGGGCGACGCCCCAGGGTCGGCGTACCTGTTGCGCAGTGGGCGGCTCGAGGTCGTCCAGGGAGACGCAGCTGCTCCGGACCCTGACGCCAGGTGCCGTCGTGGGCGAGCTCTCCTGCTCACCGGCGAGCCGCGGTCCGCCGGCGTGCGGGCACGCCGGGACGCGACGCTGATCGAGGTGCCGCGCGTGGCGTTCGACGGGCTGCTCGACCGCGACCAGCGAGCGACCCGGGCTGTGCTCACCCAGGTGGCGGGACAGATGCGCACCGCTGGCCTGCCCCAGCCGACGCAGCGTGCGGTGCAGCCGCACGTGATCGCGGTGGTCGGCCTGCACGCGGGGAGCGGCAGCCAGGATGTCGCCCACCACCTGAAGGCGCGCCTGGCCACGCACCTCTCGGTGGTCGACCCGGGAACCGTCGGCGCCGAGGGTCTCGCCCGGGCCGAGGAGGAGGGCGATCGAGTCCTGCTCGTGGCAGACGGCGTCGCGGCCGGCTCCGACCACTCCTGGCGGGACTTCTGCCTGCGGCAGTCGGACGCCGTCGTCCTGGTGGCGCGAGCCGGGAGCGGCGTACCCGACGAGGTCCCGACACTCGGCTTCCAGCCGGACCTGGTGGTCATCGGTCCCCTGCCCGCGCCCGCGGAGCGGGTGGCCTGGGTCGCCGCCACCGACGCGTGGCGGCTGACCGTCGCCGACGGCGACGTGCGGCTCGCCGTGTCCGACCTTGCCGACCGGCTGGCCGGGCGCAGCCTCGGCCTGGTGCTCGCCGGCGGCGGGGCCCGCGCGTTCGCGCACATCGGCGTCCTGCGCGAGCTCGAGGAGGCGGGCTACCCCGTCAACCGGCTGGCCGGAGCGAGCATAGGTTCCGCGGTCGCGGCGATCTACGGCATCGTGCTCGACGGCGAGAGGCTCGAGGAGCGCTGCTACGCCGAGTTCGTCCGGCGCAACCCCTTCAACGACTGGACCTTCCCGACCCACGCGCTGACCCGTGGTGTCCGCGTGCGCGCGTCCATCGCCGGCGTGGTGGGCGACACGGTGATGGAGGGCATGCCGCGCCAGCTGGCCCTGGTCAGCACCGACCTGGTCAGCCGCACGCGACAGGTCTTCCGGCGCGGCCCGCTACTCGACGCCACCTTGGCCTCCTTGCGGTTGCCCGTGCTCTTTCCCCCGATCCCGACCGGCGACGGCCGGCTCCTGACGGACGGCGGCGTGCTGGACAACCTGCCGGTGGACCTGCTGCTCGAGCGCGACGAGGGACCGGTGGTGGCGGTGAACATCTCGATGGGCGGCGGCTCGGGCACGCGCGTTGCCGCCCGCGCCATCGGCCGTCCCCGCGTCCCCGCCCTGGGTGAGACCTTGCTGCGCACGATGATGATCGGCGCAGGCGGCGCCGTCGACGCGGCTCATCGACGAGGTGCCGTCGTGGTCACGCCGGCCACCCTGGGCGTCGGCCTCCTGGAGTTCCACCAGATCGACCGGATGGTGCTCGCCGGCCGCGAGGCCGCGCGGGCCCTGCTGGCCGAGGGTTCGCTGGACCTGGGCGCCAGGGAAGAGCCTGACGTCGAGACCTACGTGGACCCGGACCTGGTAGACGAGCCGGTTCGCGCCTGAGGCAGTGGCGACCTCTCATCATCGTCTAGTCGAATCCGCGACGCACCCAGTACGTCGCGGACTCGACCTAGGGCTGGTCCAGCCGACTTGGCTGAGCTTCTCGGTCGCCTCCGGCAGCGCGAGCGCGATCCGGCGCAGGCGTTCGACCGGATCGGTCATGCGACCTCGTCGGTCCGGACGGGAGCAGGGCTCACGACGGCGTCCAGCTGGGGTCGCGGCCGGTGGCGCCGAGCAGTCTGTGGAGCGGCGGCGCGGAGTCAGGTACGTCGACAGGGGGCGCGAACAGGCTGCCGTCGGTGGGCGCGTCGAAGGCGGCCACGAAGCTCTGGCACGACTCAACAGCTGCCGGGTCGGGATCGTAGGGCTGGCCGGTCGCCACGGCCAGGTCCCAGGCGTGGACCGTGACCTCGTTCAGCGCGACGAGGGCCGCCTCGTCGCCCGGCATCTCTACCGGACCAGCCATGGTGAGCCCGGTGTACGCCGCGGGGTCGCGCCACGCCTCCGCGAGCGCGGCCAGGCGGTCCGGGATCACCGACCGCCAGTCGTCGGGCAGCGCGTCGGCCTCGGCCGTGGGGCTGGTGCCGCCGGGCGGCGCGCTCTTCAGGGCGGCGTCGGTGAAGGCCAGGGCAAGTCCGCCGATGTGGTCGAGCAGGTCGCCCACGGATCGTCCGGCGTTCGGGGTCGGACCGTCGAGCTGGTCGTCGCCCACGCCGCGCACGATCGCGGCGAGGGACTTGGTGGTCGGGCCGAGGTCGAGAGTCGTCATGAGGGTGCCGACCCGTCTGCCCGCCCGGACTCATCGGCGCCGGCGACCGGGTCCGCCAGCGCGTTGGCCAGCATTCGGCGCCCCACGACGGCGACCTGCTCGCGCAACGCGACGGGCCTGACCACCCGGAAGGTCCGCGGGATGCCGGCCAGTCGCTCGGCGTACCAGTCGAGCTCGTCGGTGCTGCCGAGCAGCCGGGTGGTGTGGTCGTCGATGGCCTCGAGACGGGCCAGCTTGCGGGGGACCCAGCACTTCACGTCCTCGATCGGGGCGTCGACGACGACCTCGATCTTGTGGGTCCAGCCTTCGGAGAGGTGCTCCTCGATGGCGGCCACGGGGTCGAGGTCGGCCGGCTCCTCGAAGGTCTCGGCCAGCTCCTGCACGCCGACGACCCGGTCGATGCGGAGGATGCGGCGGGCGTCGGCGGTGTGGGACCAGCCGAGCACGTACCACTTGCCGAACCGCACCACGATCGCCCAAGGGTCCACGTCCATGTCGCGGACCTTGCCGGGGCCGAGCCGGTAGGCGAGGCGCAGCCGGCGCCTTGAGGCACAGCCCTGGACGATCGCGGCGGTGACCTGGGGCTCCGGCGCGGACGAGTGGCCATCTGGCGTCCGCTCGCTCATCCGTACGACGGCCTCGACGGGCTCCGCGACCGGCTGGGGGAGGACGCGGATGATCTTGCCGACGGCCTGGCCGACCGGGTCGGTCGGGTCGTGCGCCCGTCCCTCCAGCACCGCCATCACCAGGCCGAGGGCCTCGGACGCGGTGAACATCAACGGTGCCAGCCGGACCCCGCGGCCGATCCGGTAGCCGCCGTACTTGCCCCGCGTCGACTCGACCGGGATGCCGGCGTCGCGCAGGTTGCCGACGTAGCGGCGTACGGCCCGGTCGGTCATGCCGAGCCGGTCGGCCAGCTGCTCGCCGCGGATGCCGGGAGAGTTCTGCACCATCTCCAGCACCAACAGTGCCCTCGCGGTCGGCGTGGTCTCGTCCACGAAGACAGGGTGTGCCATGTTCCGGAAGGTTACCGTCCGGAACCCGGACCCCAGGCCAGTCCGCCGCGCACCCGGGTCTGCACGACGAGCGAAGCGAGCGCAGCGAGCGAGTCGAGGAGGAAGACCCGGGGTTATAGCGCGGCGGACAGCGAGCGAAGCCATGGGCACTGTCGGCGGTGCCTCGTACGCTGGTCGACATGCGTCCGGTGACCGATCTCGAGCGTCGCGTGGCTCCGTTCCACGTGCAGTCCGACTACACCCCCTCCGGCGACCAGCCGACGGCGATCGCCGAGATCGTCAAGCGGATCAACGGGGGCGAGCAGGACGTCGTGCTGCTCGGTGCCACCGGCACCGGCAAGACCGCGACCGTGGCCTGGGTGGCCGAGCAGGTGCAGCGGCCGATCCTGGTGATGCAGCCCAACAAGACGCTCGCCGCACAGTTCGCCAACGAGCTGCGCATGCTCTTCCCCGACAACGCGGTCGAGTACTTCGTCTCCTACTACGACTACTACCAGCCCGAGGCCTACGTCCCCCAGACCGACACCTACATCGAGAAGGACTCCTCGATCAACGAGGAGGTCGAGCGGCTGCGGCACTCCGCGACCAACTCGCTGCTGACGCGCCGCGACGTGATCGTGGTGTCGACGGTGTCCTGCATCTACGGCCTCGGCACCCCGCAGGAGTACGTCGACCGCATGCTGCGGCTGCGCGTCGGCGACGAGCACGACCGCGACTCGATCCTGCGGCGGCTGGTCGAGATCCAGTACACCCGCAACGACATGTCGTTCACCCGCGGCACGTTCCGGGTCCGCGGCGACACCCTCGAGATCTTCCCGGTCTACGAGGAGGCCGCGGTCCGCATCGAGTTCTTCGGCGACGAGATCGAGCGGATGATGACACTGCACGCCGTGACCGGTGAGGTGCTCTCCGAGGACAAGGAGCTCTACATCTTCCCGGCGACCCACTACGTGGCCGGCCACAACCGCATGGAGCGGGCGATCACGGGCATCGAGGCCGAGCTCGAGGAGCAGCTGGCGTCCTTCGAGCGGCAGGGCAAGCTGCTGGAGGCGCAGCGGCTGCGGATGCGCACGACCTACGACATCGAGATGATGCGCCAGGTCGGCTCGTGCGCGGGCATCGAGAACTACTCGATGCACATCGACGGCCGCACCCGAGGCAGCGCTCCCAACTGCCTGCTCGACTACTTCCCGGAGGACTTCCTCCTCGTCGTCGACGAGTCCCACGTGGCCGTGCCCCAGATCGGCGGGATGTACGAGGGCGACATGTCCCGCAAGCGCAACCTGGTCGACCACGGCTTCCGGCTGCCCAGCGCGATGGACAACCGGCCGCTGCGGTGGGAGGAGTTCCTCGACCGGATCGGCCAGACCATCTACCTCTCCGCGACGCCGGGCAACTACGAGCTCGACAAGGTCGACAACGCTGATGGACATCCAGACGTCGTGGAGCAGATCATCCGCCCCACCGGCCTGGTCGACCCCGAGGTGGTCGTGAAGCCGACCAAGGGCCAGATCGACGACCTGATCCACGAGATCAACACCCGCACCGAGAAGAACGAGCGCGTCCTGGTCACCACCTTGACCAAGAAGATGTCCGAGGACCTCACCGACTACCTCCTCGACGCCGGAATCCGGACCCGCTACCTCCACTCCGAGGTGGACACCCTCCGGCGGATCGAGCTGCTCCGCGAGCTGCGGATGGGGGAGTACGACGTGCTGGTCGGCATCAACCTGCTCCGTGAGGGCCTCGACCTGCCCGAGGTGTCGCTGGTCTCGATCCTCGACGCCGACAAGGAGGGCTTCCTGCGCTCCGACAAGTCCCTGATCCAGACGATCGGCCGCGCGGCGCGCAACGTGTCCGGGCAGGTGCACATGTACGCCGACAAGATCACCCCGTCGATGGAGAAGGCGATCGACGAGACCAACCGGCGCCGGGCCAAGCAGGTCGCCTACAACACCGCCCACGGCGTCGACCCGACGCCGCTGCGCAAGAAGATCGCAGACATCACCGAGATGCTGGCCCGCGAGGACGAGAACACCCAGGAGCTGCTGGCCACCTGGCAGGGCACCGGCGCCCGTGGCGACAAGTCTCGCAAGGCCCCGGTCCCCGGCCTGTCCAAGATGGGGGCGGCCGAGCTGCACGAGAGGGCTCCCGACACCCGCGGCATCCCCAGCGCCGACCTGGCCGAGCTGATCCAGCAGCTCACCGAGCAGATGCGCAACGCCGCCGCCGAGCTGCAGTTCGAGGTGGCGGCCCGGTTGCGCGACGAGATCAGCGACCTCAAGAAGGAGCTGCGCCAGATGATGGAGGCGGGCGTCCGCTGACGACAGCGACCGGTAGTGGCATGAGTGTGGCATGATCATGGCATGGCGAAGCTTCGACTCAGCACGACCGTCGATGAGGATCTGCTGACCCGGGCGCGCGCCATCTGTCAGGACTGCACGGACGCCTCGATGATCGAGGACGCCCTGGAGGCACTTCTGAAGGCGCATCGTCGGGCCGAGATCGAGGACCAGGACCGACGCGCCTACGCCGAGCACCCGTTCGACGAGCCTGACGAGTGGGGCGACTTGGCAAGTTGGGGCGAAGCCGTTCGCCGGACAGCGCGCACGTGACTCTGCCGGGCCGAGGTGAGGTGTGGTGGTGCGAGCCCCCAGACATCGGGCGCCGTCCAGCCGTCGTGCTGTCGCGCGACCTTGCCATCGCGGCACGCCGGATCGTCCTGATCGCGCCTTGCTCAGCGAACATTCGCGGCCTGTCGACCGAGGTCGTCCTTGACCCACGCACAGACCCGGTCGTCCGTCCTTGCGCCGTCAACCTCGACGCCCTCGAGAGTGTTGGGGTGGGCGTCTTCATCGAACGCCTCGGCACGTTGACCCCATCCCGGATGCGCGAGGTGTGTTCGGCGCTCGCCATTGCCGTCGACTGCTGACCCACCCGCTAGGGCGAGCCGCGAGCACACGGTTGTTCCGTAGCGTGGTCGCATGACGGCGATCGATCTTGGCAGGCCGGTCTCCGGCGACGTGGTGGAGCTGATCCTCGACGACCACCGGCGCTTCGAGGAGCTGCTGCGCGACCTGCGCGACAGCACCAGCGACCGCGACGCCGTCCGTCGTGCGTTCGCCACCCTGCATGTGGCCCACGCCGAGGCGGAGGAGAAGTTCGTCTACCCCAAGCTGCGCCGCAAGGACGCCATCACCGAGCACGAGGCCGATCACGGCGAGGAGGAGCACGCCGAGGGCCATCAGGCCCTGCTGGCCGTGCTCGAGCTGAAGGGGACCGACACCCAGGCCTTCGACGACGCCGTCGAGGAGCTGGCGAAGGCGGTCAACCACCACCTCACCGAGGAGGAGCTGACGATCCTCAACCCCGCCCGCGAGGAGGTCGGCGACCGGGTGCGTGCCGAGCTGGGCGAGGCGTTCGCCACCGAGCGCAACAATCAGGTCGACGACGACTGCGGCGCGATCGAGAACGTACGACGGATCGTGGCGAGGGCTCGCAAGGAGGGTCTTCTCGACCACAGCGAGGACGAGGAAGGCGAGGAGTAGCCGCTACCGCTTGTCCGGCGGCGGCAGCTGCTTGCGCTGCTGGCGGCGCAGCTCCTTCTCATGCTTGCGCACGATCCGGCGCTTGTTGGACTCGACCATGTCCTTCTTCTGCACGGTCATCGCGACCATGGGGATCGCCGTACCGATCATCGGGAAGACCGGCCACGGGAAGCCGCCGAACATGGTGATCGCCCAGACCACCCAGCAGATCACCGTGGGGATCAGGAAGCCCATGAACGCCTCGCGCCGGGACTTCTCCCAGTTCGCGAGGGCTCGCTCCTCGACGCTCCGGGTATCGAGCGCACCGGACGTGCGGCAGCAGTGCCGTGGTCGGCACCAGGTCGGCGAGCAGGCCCGGCAGCTCGCCGAGGGTCTTGGCGCCGTGCACGGCGTCGGCCCTCTCGTCGTACTCCGCGCGGTCGATGCGGCCCTCGGCGTAGGCCTCGCCCAGGGTGCTGAGCACGATGTCGCGGTCGGCGTCGGAGGCCCGCATCGGCGCGAACTCCGGCGACCGCGGGTCGTGGGCGAACTCGCGCCACAACTCGGGTCCGGTCACGTCGTCATCGTACGTAGGGTGCCCTCGTGGACGTCAGCGCAGATGCAGGCCTACTGCCTGGGCAAGCCCGGTGCCTGGCCCGACAACCCGTGGGACCACGAGCACCCGGTGATCAAGGTCGGCCCGGGGGAGCGGGGCAAGATCTTCGCGTTCCTCGGCGCAGAGGGCGTGGGCGTCAAGAGCGGTCGCAGCCGCGAGGTGGCCGACGAGTGGCTGCAGCGGTTCCCGGGCGACGCCACGGTGATGGCGTACATCGGCCGGTCCGGCTGGAACGACCTGACCTTCGGCGGCGCCATCCCCGACGAGGACCTGCTCGACGCCGTCGACGAGTCCTACCGGCTGGTCGTCGAGGGGCTGCCCAAGAAGCTGCGGCCCGACGGCTGGGACCGGGCCTAGGGCCTTGTTCGGCCTGGCGGGCGACCGTCAGCCCGACCAGGCGGGCGACGACCAGCGCGACGTACAGCACGCCGGCGACCTGCTCGACCATCACCAGCGACCGGGCGTGACCGAGCACCGGGACGATGTCGGACAGTCCGACGCTCGTCAGGTTGGTGAAGGACAGGAACAGCAGGTCGAAGAACTCGTGGGCTTCGTTGCCTCCGGCACCGACGAACGACCCGGGCCAGACGACCTGGCAGGCGACGAAGACGTAGGCGAAGCCCCAGGCGACAACGGTGAACGCCGCCCCGGTGGCGTACAGCTCGTCGCGCGTCACCCGGTCGTCGTGGAAGAGGTAGCGGATCATCCCGTAGGAGACGTAGAAGTAGAACGGCGCGTGCAGCAACGCCGAGGTCAGCACCACCCAGTCCTGGTCCGGTGCGAAGGCCTCCAGTGATGCTGAAGACCACGGCCGGTACGCCGATCAGCGCGGCCACCCACGCGAGTGCGGGGGTGCGGCGGACCGCCCAGAGCGCGATCAGGACGACGCACGTGCCGATCGCCCCGAGGAACGCGCGGCCCAGGGTGCTGCCGTCGGAGAACGGGTAGGCCAGCACGGCGAGCAGCTGGGCGAGCAGCAGGATCCCCGACGGGTGCCGCGGACCGCGCCCGTCAGCCCCTTGGCCGGGTGGCTGTCGGGATCGAGGACTGTGCTTGCTGCGGGGCACTCGCTCATCCTAGGCACCCGCGCGGGTGAGCCCGGCGTGCCGCGCAGGGCCTGGGCCACCACCTACGATGCGCAGGTGAGGGAGGCCAGGGAGGGCCCGCCCGCTGTGCACGACGAGCGTGGCTGTGGCTGCTCGTCGGGATCCTGGCGGTCGTCTGTGCGGTGGGTGGCATGCAGGTGGCGCAGACGCGAGACGCGCGCGCTCGCGACGCCACTCAGCACGCCCGGTACGCCGAGGCGATGGCCGCCGCGAGCGAGGAGGCCACGGCGTTCGTCAACATCGACCACGAGACGGCCGAGGAGGACCTGGCGCGGATCGCCGCCGGGGCGACGGGCCCGCTCAAGGACCGCTACTCCGAGGACGTCGGGCGCATCGTGCGCAGCCTGCGCCGCGACCGGCTCGTCACCGAGGGCGAGGTGCTCTGGACAGGGGTGGTGCGCGTCGACGCGTCCGGGGCCACGGTCCTGGTGGCGACGACGGGCTCCACGTCCGACCGGCGTACGAAGGAACCGGTCGCGCGTGAGCTGCGGCTGCGGCTTCACCTGGTACCGGTCGACGGTGAGTGGCTGACCTCCGAGATCGAGCAGGTCGACTGATGGCGGGCTCGGTGCCGCTCCGGCGCGTGCTGGCGGTGGTGGCTCTCGTGCTGGCCGGGCTGGTCGGCTTCGAGGCGTGGTACCTGCTGGCGCGGTGAGCCGGACGCCGGCGACGACCGGCCGGTCGTGGTCGGCGACCTGGCCGCGCGCTCGGTGGTCGACGCGGCAGCGCAGGACCTGACCGAGATCACGTCGACGAGCTACCAGAACTACGACGAGCAGGTCGACCACGCGACCACGCTGATGACCCCGGAGTTCGCGGCGCAGTACCGCGCCACGGCGGCGTCGCTCGCCCCCACCTTCGCCGACCGGCGTCGCGAGATCGCCGCGCAGGTCGTCGCGTCGGCCGTGGTGCGGGCGACGGGCCAGGAGGTGGAGGCCCTGGTCTTCCTCGACTCGCAGATCAGCGAACGCGGCCGCGACCCGGTGCTGCTGCCGTACCGGACGCTGGTGACCATGACCAAGACCGACCACGGCTGGCTGGTGTCGGACATCGAGACCCGGTGAGCATCTAGCATCGGGCCGTGCCCCCGACCCAGCCGCCGACCCAGCCGACGACGGAGATCGAGACAGACCTGCTCATCATCGGCGCCGGACCGAGCGGCCTCTACGCCACCTACTACGCAGGTTTCCGGGGACTCCGGGTCGCCCTCGTCGACTCGTTGCCGGAGCTCGGCGGGCAGGTCACCGCGATGTACCCCGAGAAGCAGATCTTCGACGTCGCCGGCTTCCCCTCGATCAAGGGCCGCGACCTGGTGGCGGGGCTGGTCGAACAGGCCGCCAGCGCGCACCCGGAGTACTTCCTCGACCGCACGGCGGTCTCGCTGTCCCATGACGACGACGCCGTCACCATCGAGCTCGACGACGGCACCCAGATCCGGGCCGGCGCCGTGATCATCACGGCCGGCATCGGCAAGTTCAGCCCCCGTCCGCTGCCGGCCGGCGACGGCTGGGTGGGCAGGGGCATGGAGTTCTTCGTGCCGACCTTCGCGCCGTACGCCGGCAAGGACGTCGTCATCGTCGGCGGCGGCGACAGTGCGTTCGACTGGGCGCTCCACCTCGAGCCGGTCGCCAAGTCGGTCGTCCTCGTGCACCGGCGCGACGCCTTCCGCGCCCACCAGCGCACCGTCGACCAGGTCAAGGCCTCCTCGGTCGAGATCGTGACCAGGGCCCAGGTCACCGCACTGCTCGGCAACGGGGCGGACACCGGGGTCGTCGAGGAGGTCGAGATCACCGTCGACGGCGCCGAGCCCGTACGCCGCCCGGCCCAGGCCGTCGTCGCGGCCCTCGGCTTCATCGCCGATCTCGGCCCGTTGCAGGAGTGGGGGATCGAGGTGCAGAAGCGGCACATCGTCGTCGACGCCTCGATGCGCACCAGCCTGCACCGGGTCTTCGCCGCCGGCGACGTGACGGAGTACCCCGGCAAGGTGCGCCTGATCGCGGTCGGTTTCGGCGAGGCCGCCACCGCCGTCAACAACGCCGCCGTCGTCATCGACCCCAGCGCCCACGTCTTCCCGGGGCACTCGTCCGAGGGAACGTGACCCCCGCCGCTGGTCGAGGAAGGCGCGCTAGCGCCTGTCACGAGGCCCGGTGAGAGGACCGCCAATCGGTTGCGAGGTTTCGTGACGGGCCCTGCAGTTCGACCCAGCGTCCCTCCTCAACCAGCGATCGGCCGCCAACCGGCCGCGTGATAGGAACCGTCCATGTCCTTGCGTGTGGCCCTGCTGTCCTACCGCAGCAAGCCGCACTGCGGCGGGCAGGGCGTCTACGTCCGCCACCTCAGCCGCGAGCTGGTGGCCCTCGGCCACGAGGTCGAGGTGTTCTCCGGCCAGCCGTACCCCGAGCTCGACGAGGGCGTCCGGCTGACCAAGGTGCCCAGCCTGGACCTCTACCGCGAGCCCGACCCGTTCCGGGTACCGCACCTGCGCGAGTTCCGCGACCTGGTCGACGTCGAGGAGTTCCTGACCATGTGCGCTGCGGGTTTCCCGGAGCCCAAGACCTTCGGCACCCGGGTCGCCCGCCTGCTGCGCGAGCGCGCCGGCACCTTCGACGTCGTCCACGACAACCAGGTGCTGGCCACGGGCGTGCTCGAGGCCGAGCGTCTCGGCCTCCCTGTCGTGACCACGATCCACCACCCGATCACCGTCGACCGTCGCCTCGACCTGGCCGCCGCTACGACCTGGCGCCGGAGGCTGACGCTGCGTCGCTGGTACGGCTTCCTCCGCATGCAACGCCGCGTCGCCCGCCAGGCTCGTCTGGTGCTGACACCGTCCACGTCGTCCAAGCGCGACATCGTCGCCGACTTCGGTGTCGACCCCGCCCTGGTGCGGGTGATCCCGCTCGGTGTCGACGACGGCTTCCGCCCGCCGACCGCGCCGCGGATGCCTGGCCGGATCGTCGCGATGGCGAGTGCCGACGCGCCGATGAAGGGCATCGCGACGCTGCTCGAGGCCTTCGCCAAGCTCCGCACCGAGCGCGACCACCTCCAGCTCCTGCTCGTCACCAAGCCACAACCAGGCGGGCGCACCGAGACGATCGTCGACCGGCTCGCGATCCGCGAGCACGTGCGGTTCGTGCACGGTGTCAGTGACGCCGAGCTCGTCGAGATCATGGGCTCGGCCGAGGTCGCTTGCGTGCCGTCGCTCTACGAGGGCTTCTCCCTGCCGACCGCCGAGCTGATGGCGTGCGGTACGCCGTTGGTGGTCAGCGACGCCGGCGCGATCCCCGAGGTCGTCGGCCCCGACGGGCTGTGCGCCGACCTGGTTCCGCCCGGCGACGTCGAGGCGCTGGCCGGCGCCCTGGCGCGGCTGCTCGACGACCCGGAGCGCCGGGCCCGCTACGGCGCCGCGGGCCGGGCCCGTGTGGAGCAGCTGTTCAGCTGGCGGGCCGCCGCGGCCGCGACCGCCGCGGCGTACCAGGAGGCCATTCGGGGAGGGCAGGGTCGTGCTCACCGTTGACTTCGACCGGCTCGGGCTGCTGCCCGGCGACCGGGCCCTCGACCTGGGATGCGGCGCCGGACGACACGCGTTCGAGATGTACCGCCGTGGGGCCGACGTGATCGCGTTCGACCAGGACGCCGACGAGCTGGCGAAGGTGCGCGAGTGGTTCGCGGCGATGAGGGACGCGGGCGAGGTGCCCGCGGGCGCCGAGGCCGACGTCAAGGAGGGCGACGCGCTGGCGCTGCCCTTCGCCGACGACGAGTTCGACCGGGTCGTCGCCGCGGAGATCCTCGAGCACGTCCCGGCCGACATCCAGGCGATCGAGGAGCTGGTCCGGGTCACCCGTCCCGGCGGCACCGTGGCGCTGACCGTGCCGCGCTGGTTCCCGGAGATCGTCTGCTGGCGGCTCTCCCGCGCCTACCACGACACCCCCGGCGGGCACATCCGGATCTACACCGACGCCGAGCTCGCCACGAAGGCCGAGAACGCCGGCCTCGAGCTGACCGGCAAGGGCTACGCCCACGGCTTGCACTCGCCGTACTGGTGGCTCAAGTGCGCCGTCGGCGTCGACAACGACCGCAACCCGGCCGTGCGTGCGTATCACAAGCTCCTGGTCTGGGACATCATGAAGCAGCCCCGGACGACCCGGCTCGCCGAGCGCGTCCTCGACCCGGTGATCGGCAAGAGCCTGGTCCTCTACTTCCGCAAGCCGTGCTGACGCCGGCGCAGGTCGCGGCCTCGGCGGCATCCATCGTGGCCATGCAGGAGCCTGACGGCGCCATCCCGTGGACGACCGGGGCGCACACCGATGTCTGGAACCACCTCGAGTCCGCGATGGCGCTGACGGTCGCCGGCGAGCACGCCGCGGCCGACCGAGCGTTCGCGTGGGTGCTGTCGGGCCAGCGACAGGACGGCTCCTGGGCGATGAAGTACGTCGCCGGCTCGGTCGAGGACGCCAGCGGCGAGACGAACATGTCGGCCTACCTCGCCGTGGCCGTGTGGCACCACTGGCTGGTGCGCCGCGACCCGGCGTTCGTGGCACGGTGCTGGCCGGCCGTGCGTCGTGGGCTCGACTGGGTCGTCTCGATGCAGCTGCCCTTCGGTGGCATCGCGTGGGCGCAGGAGTGGTCCGGCGGCCGGCCGGCGAAGGCCCACGCGGACGCGTTGCTGGCGGCGTCGTCCAGCGTCTACCAGTCGCTGCGGGCCGGGGTGTCGATCGCCGAGCTGATGGACGACCCCCAACCCGAGTGGGAGCTGGCGGGTGGCCGGCTGGGTCACGCGCTGCGCGAGCACGGTGACCTGTTCCTCGACAAGTCGGAGTTCTCGATGGACTGGTACTACCCGGTCCTGGGTGGCGCGGTCCGCGACGACGAGGCCTTCGCCATGCTGGCGGCACGGTGGGACGAGTTCGTGGTGCCGGGGCTCGGCGTCCGCTGCGTCTCCACCAACCCGTGGGTGACCGGCGCCGAGACCTGCGAGCTGGTGCTCGCCCTCGAGGCCCTGGGTGACCGGGAGCGCGCCGCGAGGCTGTTCGCCGACGTGCAGCACCTGCGCGTGGACGACGGTCGCTACTCGACGGGCCTGGTCTACCCGGAGGGGGTGCACTGGCCCGGCGACCACTCGACGTACACCGCGGCCGCGGTGGTGCTCGCCGCTGACGCCCTGGCCGACGGGACGGCCGGCGCCGACATCATGCGCGGTCGGACCCTGGTGCCCCACTTCGGCGCGCTGGCGCTGGAGTGCGGCTGCGCCTCACCCGACCGGCTGGTCGACGGGTTGGCCAGCCGCCCCCGCCGTACGGCGTAGCACGCGCAGCGAGCCGACCGCCTCGCGTTCCTCGAAGGCGCCGCCCGCGAGGGCCCGGAGGTAGATCTCGTACGGCGGACGCCCGCCGTCGGCCGGGTCGGGGAACACGTCGTGGATGGCCAGCAGGCCGCCCGGCATCACCCACGGCGCCCAGCCCTCGTAGTCGTCGGTCGCCGGCTGCTTGCCGTGCCCACCGTCGACGAAGAGCAGCGAGAGGGGAGTGCGCCAGTGCGCGCTGACGACCAGGGACGGCCCGACGACCGCGACGACGTGGCTCTCGAGCCCCGCGCGCTCGATGGTCCGTCGGAACGTCGGCAAGGTGTCCATCGACCCGGACTCGCTGTCGACGAGCGAGGCGTCGTGGTGCTCCCAGCCCGCCTGGTTCTCCTCAGAGCCGCGGTGGTGGTCGACGGTGAAGACCGTGCCGCCCACCTCTCGCGCGGCGGCGCCGAGGTAGACGGCGGACTTGCCGCAGTAGGTACCCACCTCCAGGACCGGCCCGTGCGGCAGCCGCTCGCGCGCCAGCCGGTGCAGCGCCAGGCCTTCGTCCTCGGGCATGAACCCCTTCGCCGCCAGGGCGTGCGCCAGCCATTCAGGATTCGTCTGTGTCGCCCCGGAGGAAAAGTTGAGGTGATCCGCAGACGAATCGGTGTTCATGGGCTCAGTTCACCGCGTCAGGGTGTCGCGACGCCGTAGACCTGCAGCTCGGTCAGGTCGGTGTAGGTGCAGCCGTCGAACCCGCCGTTCGGGCAGTTGGTCGCGAAGTCCGGCACCTGGTTGCCCAGGATCCAGAACCTCACGTACTGCACGCCCAGCGCGCCCGTGATCGGTGTGACGGGGTTCAACCGTCCCCGGTCGGTGGCGACGAAGGTGCCCGAGGCGGCCTCCGTCCAGGTGACGTTGTCCGGGGAGGTCTCGATCCGGTAGGCGCCGGTCGAGGAGCTGCCGGCGTCACCGCAGGTCGCGCTCGGGTCGACGGCGAACTGGGTGATGTTGACCTTCTGGGGCATGGCGACGGTGATGAACTTCGGCCTGAACTGGTTGGTCGGGCGTTCCCTGTTGCCCGTGATGCTGCCCCACCCGGTCGACAGGGAGGTGTCGATCGCGTGGACCGGGCCGCAGCCGAACTCGGTGTAGTCGGGGCCGTTGAAGTCGACCACCGTGCCCCCACCGCTTGCGGCCGCCCAGTCGCGGGTGACCTGGAAGTCGGCCCTCGAGCCGCTCGCGGCCACGGTGACCGCGGTGGAGATCGGCACGTAGCCGGCTCCGTTGACGGTGAGCTTGCCGTAGCTGCCCGCCGGCACCGGCCCGAGGGAGTAGTTGCCGTTGGCGTCGGTGATCCCGGTCGGGTTGACCACGCCCTGGCCCTGGAAGGCCAGCGTGACCGGGACGCCGGCGATCCCGGCACCGGTCGTGTTGTCCTTCACCGTGCCCGTCAGCAGGGCCGTTGCGACGGACTTCGGCGGGTTGTGCCGGTCGGCGGAGGGCAGGACGTCGTTGCCGCCCAGCGAGCCGGCGTAGAAGCCCATGCCGCGGCTGGCGAACGCGCTCCAGATCTTGTTGTGGTTGTTGCCCTTGAAGTGGGCCGTGTCCGCGATCAGGAGCGCGTTACGCATGTCGAGGAACGACGGGTTCGCCGGGGCCAGCTCCAGGGCTCGGGTCACCAGGCTCAACGACACCCGGGACCCGACCTTGTCGCGCAGCGACCAGAGGGTCTGGGCCCAGATCTCGCCGTCGGCGTGCACCTCGGGCACGCCGAAGACCTTGCCGTAGTCGCCGTAGGTGTAGCCGCCGGCGTGTCCGGTCGCGCCACCGGGGCAGCGCGACTGAGGGCGACTTCGGGGTGCAGTCGATCCCCTCGCTCCGGACGAGCGACTGCGCCGCGCCGTCGTACAGGAACAGGTCGAGGTCGGCCTTGCCCTTCTTGTCGACCTCGAAGCCGTCGCTCACCAGCGAGTCGGCGGCGTACCAGTCGCCCCACCCCTCGCCCATGGCGTCTGCCTGCACCGGGCCGAGGGTGCTGTTGCCGAGCACGTCGACGACGAGACGCCCGGTCAGGCCGTGGGTGTACTCGTGGTAGACGGCCACGGCTTCGTCGCCGGTGTTGTTGGCCGGGAACGGGTCGCCGGCCGGGTACGACGTGCCGGGCTGGTGCTGGAGGTACATCTGCATCGTCGGCGGCGTGCCGTCAGGCGGGGTGAGCATGTTGGCGTTGTCGACGTGGTTGGCGTCGGGCAGGCCGTTGTCGGTCGAGGCGCCATCCATCGTCTGGGTCTGGACCGCGTCGCGACCCTTGCCCTGCTTCGATGCGTTGACGTGCTCGAAGTTGCCCGCGGCCTCGGTGAACCCGATCGGCTTGGCCAGCAGGTGGTCGTGGAACTTGTTGACGAAGTAGAAGACCTGGGTGCCGTTCTGCTCACGGTTGGTCCGCCACGAGAAGGGCTTCTCCGGGTTCCACGAGCACGGGAAGTGCTTGCAGAAGGACATCCCCTTCACCTTGAAGGGGACCAGCTTGTCGTCGAAGTCGCGGATCTCCTCGCTCGCGCCCGCCTCGTTGTTGTCGTCGACGTCGGAGTAGGTGTGGGCGTTGTTGCCCTGCAGCTTCGTGGCGCCCTGGGGGAGCCAGCCCTGCCGGGTGAAGTTCACGCGCACGTACGTGCTGCCGCGCTTGGCGCCGGGGTAGTTGCGGAAGACCTGGCCGACCGCCTCTCGGGGCGCGGCGTCGTTGCCCAAGGGGTTGCGGTAGAGGAGCCGGCCGGAGGCGGCGTCGACGACCTGGGTCGCCGGCTCGTCCACGGACATCACCGTGGTCATCCAGGCGTGGTGGCTGCCTCGCGAGGTCACGAACAGCACCTGCTCGGCATTGTCGTAGGAGCCGGCCCGGGAGTCGGCGGCGGCACCGAGCCGCGCGCGTGCGTCGGCGATGGCGGCACCCGCCGAGTCGATCTCGAGGTCGGCCGGCGGGGCCAGGGTGGCCTTGCTGACCGGGGACCCGCCGACGGTCAGCAGGCGGCCGTCCTTCTTCACCGCAGCCGTGAGGCCGTTGCCGAAGACCGTCTGGCCGCCGATGCGCTGGATCCAGTACAGGTGGTGCACGCCCTCGATGTCGACGTACTCGCGCTTGAGCTTGAAGGTCTTGAGGTCGCCGGTCGTCAGACCCAGCGCATCGTGGTTGGCGCGGACGAACTTGAGCGCGACCGTCGTGGCCTTCTTGTTGCTCTTGCCGGACAGGTAGCCGTCGAGCTTCGCCAGCATCCGGACGGTGCCGGTCGTGCCGTCGATGTCGAAGATCGCCTCGGACGGCAGCGCCTTGACGAAGGCCTTGGTCGCGCCGCGGTTCGCTGCCTTGCTGGCCGCGCGGTACTCCATCGCCTTCGCGGCGCCGGACCTGCTGGAGCGGGCGTCGTAGTAGCCGCGCGACTCGGCCGAGCCGCCTGCGCTGCTGGAGACGCGTTCGGGTGGGCTGGGCCTGGTGCTGGGCTCGGCCGGTCCGGCCGACGCAAGGGTGGTGGAGGCCAGAGCCGTCGTCAGGACGACCGCTCCGGCAGCCACGGAACCGGCCAGCAGCCGGGCCCGCCGCCCGAAGGGGCGACTACGGGGCAACGCAGACATGAGTCTCCTCGTCCGAGAGAAACGTGGGAATGGGGGCAACCGGGACACTCTCACCCGAGACCTGCCCGCTGGCAAGCAGGGTCCCCGGCGCGTCACCCCACCGCTGGTTGAGGAAGGCGCGTGAGCGCCTCTCACGAAGCCGGCTCCTACCAGCGGTCGTCACAGGTCTTCGAGCGCCACGCTCTCGTCCGACAGCCGGTCGCGGTCGACGTCGGTGCCGACGACGCGACGGATGTGGTCGGTGGCATCCCAGTCGTTGACCTGCATGCCGGCCACGACGGTGCCGCCGCGCAGCCACCAGGCGGTGTACGTGCCGCCGTCGTCTCCGCCCGGCGTACCCCGGACGACGACCCGGTCGAACCCTTCGGGGCCGGGGTTGCCGACGTACTCCATGCCGAGGTCGTACTGGTCGGTGAAGAAGTAGGGCAGCGCGTCGTGCTCGGTCTGGTTGCCCAAGAGGTTCTGGGCGACCACCTTGCCGTGCTGGATCGCGGTGTCCCAGTGCTCCACGCGGAGCGGGTGACCGAGCACGGGGTGGTCGGCGTTGGCGATGTCGCCGGCGGCGTACACGCCCTCGGCGCTGGTCCGCAGCCGGGCGTCGGTGCGCACTCCGCCTGACTGCCTGTCGACGGTGAGCCCCGCCGCCTCGGCGAGGGTCACGTCGGGCACTGCACCGATGCCGACGACGAGGCGGTCGACGGTGACCGTGTCGTCGTCGACATCGATCTCCACGCCTGTCCCGGTCGAGCGGATGGCGCCGATCTTCACACTCGTGCGCAGGTCGACGCCGTGGGCCCGGTGCAGGTCGGCGAACAGGCTGGCGACCTCGTCGCCCAGCACGGCGTGCAGCGGCTGGGGCGCCATCTCGAGGATCACGACCTCGACGCCGTGCTTGCGGGCGGCGCTGGCGACCTCGAGCCCGATCCAGCCGCCGCCGATGATCGCCAAGCGGGAGCCTTCGGTGAGGGCCGCGCGGAGCCGCTCGGCGTCGTCCCACTGCCGCAGGTAGTGCACCTCGGCGCCGGTGTCGTCGGCCAGGGGCAGGTGACGCGCACGGGAGCCGGTCGCCAGCACGAGCGTGGAGTACGACGAGGTCGCGCCCGCCGCGGTCAGCTGGTGGTGGGCGGGGTCGATCGCCGTGACCGGCGTGGAGGTGTGCAGGTCGACGCGGTGCTCGGCGTACCACTCCTGGGGGTGCACCAGCGCGGCCGTCAGCGGGCCCTTGTCGAGCAGGAAGTCCTTGGAGAGCGGTGGCCGCTCGTACGGCGGATGGGCCTCGTCGGTGTAGACCGCGAGCGGGCCGTCGTAGCCGCCCTCGCGGAGCTCGGTGACGACGGTGCCGGCGGCGAGCCCGCCACCGACGACGACGATGGGAGCGGTAGTTGACGATTCAGCCATGGGGTCAGCCTGCCACGGGGTCGTTGGCGGGACCGGGGGCCTGGGCATCGAGGTAGGCGAGCACGGCCAGCACCCGCCGGTTGTCGTCGGCACCGGACTCGAGCCCGAGCTTGGAGAAGACGGCCGCGATCACACCCTCCACGGTCTTGACGGAGAGGATGGATCGCTCCGCGATCGACCGGTTGGAGCGACCCTCGGCGACCAGGGCCAGCACCCCGCGCTCGCGCTCCGTCAGCCTGGCGAGCCGGTGCTCGCGGCGCCGGGAGCGCACGAGCTCGCCGACCACGGCGGGATCGATGGCTGAGCCGCCTTGGCTGACCCGCTCCGCGGCCTCGAGCAGCTGATGGCTGTCGGCCACGCGGTCCTTGAGCAGGTAGCCGACGCCGCCCACCCCGGCCTCGAGCAGGCTGAGGGCGTAGTCGGGCTCGAGGTACTGGGACAGCACGAGGATCCTCACGGCCCCGCCGTACTCGTCGCGGATCCTGGTGGCAGCCTGCAGCCCCGCGTTGCCGCCGGGAGGCATCCGGATGTCGACCACTGCCAGGTCCGGCCGGTGCTCGGCGACCAGGGCGAGCAGCTCGTCGGCCGTCCGGGCCTCGGCGACGACGTCCATGCCCGCGTCGGACAGGATCCGGACCACCCCGACCCTGATGACGGCCGAGTCGTCGGCCACGATCACACGCATGGGATCTCCGCCCGCAGCCTGGTGCCGCCTCCGCGCGGGCTGTCGACCGACAACACGCCCGAGATCGCGTCCAGCCGGTCGCTGATCCCCTCCAGCCCGGTCCCGCGCGATGCGTCGGCGCCGCCGGCGCCGTCGTCGCTCACCTGGACCCGCAGGTGGCCGTCGTGGCGTTCGATGAGCACCGCCGCGTGGCGTGCCCCGGAGTGCCGGGTCACGTTGGTCAGCGCCTCGGCCACGATGAAGTACGCCGCGGCCTCGACGCCGGGCTCCAACCGGTCCGCGAGCTCGACGCGGAGGTCGACGGGCACGGCCGACCGCCGGGCCAGGCCGGCCACGGCCGGCCGCAGGCCAACCTCGGTGAGGATCGCGGGGTGGATCCCGCGGGCCAGCTCGCGGAGCTCGTCGACCGCTGCGAGCAGCTCGTCGGAGGCGTCGTCGAGGAGCTGGACGTAGGGTGCGTCAGGATGCGCGAGGCGCGCCTGCTCGCGGGCCTGCTGCAGCGTCAGAGTCACTCCGATCAGGCGCTGCTGGGCACCGTCGTGGAGGTCGCGCTCGATCCGGCGCCGTTCGGCCTCGCCGGCCGCGACCAGCCGCGTGCGAGACGCCCGGACCTCCTCCAGCTGCGCGCGAACCGTCGCGGTCAGGCGGGCGTTCTCGAGGGCGAAGCGCATGACCGACACCGTTGCTGCCATCAGCCCGGTGTCCTCGTTGAGGCTCCGGTCGTGGACGATCGCGCCCAGGAGTCCCTCGGGTCCCGCGAGCACGGTGGCCACCCGGTCGACGTCCGGCTGGTCGTCGGGTGGGTCGGCGGGGTGGCCGGTCACGTCGACCCAACCGCCGGCCTGGTCGACCAGCCGGAGCTCGAGGTCGGGGTCGCCCAGCGCTTCTCGCAGGGCGACCTCCAACCGACCCGGGTCGTCGACGCTGTCGAGCTGCGCGGCCATCCGCGCCACCACGCCGTGGCCGATCCGCATCCGCAGAGTGCCGGCCAGGAAACCGAGGGCGACCAGCACGACCAGCGAGATGATCGTCCAGGACGCGACCTCCCCCCACGGCTCCTCGAACGTCAGCAACCCCTCGCCGGTGCGCACGAACACGACCAGCTCGAAGGCGTCGTACGCCGCCACGACGGCGGCGAGCGCACCAGCGGCGACGACAGGTCGCAGGATCCGGCGGCCCACCGGCCGAGCCCGCCGCAGTCGCAGCAGCGCCAGGGCCGCGACACCGAGGGCGGCGACGACGATGACCGAGCTGGTCGCGACCTGCAGTGCCTCGAACAGCCGGTCGTTCTCGACCAGGGCGACCGGGCTGGCCATCCCGGTGCAGCTGCAGTCCACGAACAGCCGGGACGCCGACCGGACGACGAAGGCACCCGCAAGGAGGCCGAGGACGACGCGGTCCCGACGAGCCAGCCGCCGGTCTGGGAACGTGAGCGTGAGGTAGGCGAAGACGACGTCGTAGTAGCGCTCGAAGGCGAAGCCGAGCAGGGCGAACGGCATCAGGCCGCTGGGGGCGTACGCCCCGACCGACCACAGGGCGCCACTCGCGACGAGCAGCGGACCGGTCCGGACGGAGGGCCGGCGTTCCCAGGCGACCAGCCCGGTCACCACCAGGACCAGGCCCAGGCTGGTGTCGATCACCAGGAACCGCGTCGGCGCTCCCTGGGATGCGCCGACGGCAGCGGTGAGGAGCACGAAGGTCGCCGCGGCGGCCGCGCAGCCACGGCGAGACGCCGCTCCACCGCGGGACATGGCCCGATGATCCCATCCCGCTCCGTTGCCCGGCAGGGGGTAAACCCTGGTCGAACCTCCGGGGCTGCCCGCTGCCGCGAAGGCCCTCCGCACTCCTAGCGTCGAGCCACCACTGAGAGCCCGAGGAGACGACATGAGCAACCGACTGACCCGCACTGCAGGCCTAGGCCTCCTCCTCGTCGCCGGCCTGTCCGCGGCGCTGTCGTCCGGGCCGGCGTACGCCGCCGCGCCCGTGATCGAGCGGGGCTCGACGAACGAGACCTTCTTCGACGACTTCATCCACGACCTGTGCGGGATCGACACCCTCACGACCTTGAAGGAGCACTGGACGCGCAAGACGTTCGCGGACGGCTCGGAGACCCTGCAGGTCACGCGGACCTTCGTCTCCGAGGACCCGAGGCTGCCCGTAGAGAAGGGTGCTGCCATGTCGTTCAACGCACCTGACGGGTCGCGCCGCGTGGTCGGCACGCCGATCCACCTGATCGGGCCCAACGGCGGCACTCGGTTGCTCGACGCGGGACAGGTGTGGTTCGACGTGAACGGCGACGTGGCGGACGTGCGGGGTCCGCACCCCTCGCTGGACGCCGATCTCGCGACGTACTACTGCCCAGCCTGAAGCCTGGTCAACCAGCGGTCAGCCAGGCCGCGGTGTACGGCGCCAGCGCGATGGCGTCGCCGTCGAAGCTCGGGCGGTCGCCGGTCAGGTGGTCGAACAGGTCGCCGGCCCCCATCCCCAGCCAGTAGAAGACCTCGCTCGGTACGTGAGCCGGCCGGTCGGTCATGTTGGCGGCGGCGAGCAGCGGGCCGTCGGGCGAGCGGCGGACGACGAGCAGGACACCGGGGTCGCGTGGGTCCCAGACCTCCGTCGGGTGGGCGGCGTGCAGCTGTGGCAGCCGGGCCCGGACGCCGAGCAGGTGGCCCAGTCCATCGCTGATGCCGTCGGTTTCGGCCGGCACCGGCCAGGGCATCCGCGGCCGGTGCGCCCAGCGGTTGTCGCCGGCATGGGTGGGTTCGTCGGCCCAGCCGCGGTCGTTGAGCAGTCCGACCTCGTCGCCCATCCAGATCACCGGCAGGCCACCGAAGCTGAGGACCACCGCGTGTGCGAGCAGGATCCGCGCGACGGCGCCGGGGTCGTGGCACTCGCGCCCGGCGAGCGACGCCAACGACCCGCTGATCCGCCGGTCGCCGGTCGTGGAGTTCTCCTGGAAGACCAGGCCACGTGCCCACGAGCCGGGGTGGGCGCCGGCGTACCAGTCGGCGAGGAACCGCCGGTGCGCGAAGCCGTTGAGCCCGGCCCGCCAGGCGTCGGTGTCGTCGATGGCCCAGCCGATGTCGTCGTGGCAGCGCAGGTAGGTGATCCACGACGTGGTCGACGGCGGCTGGGGAAGGTTCTGCAGCGCTATCGCTGCGAGCCCCACCTCGCCCGAGGCGAGCATCGACCAGACCTGCACCATCAGGCTGTTGTGGTAGGCGAGGTCGGAGACCTTGCCGGCGTGCGCACCGGTGCCCAGGTACGCCGGCAGGTCCGCCGGGCCGACGATCGCCTCCGCCTTGAACAGCACCGCGGGAGCGGCGATCCGGGCGACGGTGCGCAGTGCCTGGGTGAGGTCGTGGACCTCGGGCTGGTTCTGGCACGACGTGCCCAGCCGCTTCCACAGGAACGCGATCGCGTCGAGACGGAACACCTCGACGCCGACGTTGGCCCAGCCCAGCAGGATGTCGGCGAACTCGCAGAGCACCGACGGGTTCGCCCAGTTGAGGTCCCACTGGTAGTCGTTGAACGTCGTCCACACCCAGGCGGCCAGGTCGTCGTCAAAGGTGAAGCTGCCGGGCGCGAAGTCTGGGAACACCTCGGGCAGCGACTGCTCGTAGCGGTCGGGAAGGTCTCGGTCGGGGAAGACGAGGTAGTAGTCGCGCTTCTCGACGTCGCCGGCTCGCGCAGCCTCCGCCCAGGCGTGCTCACGGGCGGTGTGGTTGAGGACGAGGTCGATGCACAGGCTGATCCCTTGATCGCGCAGGACGGTGGCCAGGTCGCGGAGCCCGTCGACGTCGCCGAGGTCGGACCGGACCGTGCGGTAGTCGGCGACGGCGTAGCCGCCGTCGTTGGGATCCGGGCGCGGGGTCAGCAGCGGCATCAGGTGCAGGTAGGTGACACCGAGACCGGTCAGGTAGCCGACGTGCTCGCCGACGCCCTCGAGGGTGCCGCCGAACCTGTCGGCGTACGCCGCGTAGCCGAGTACGTGACTGCGCTGGAACCAGTCGGGCTCGGCGAGCCGGCGGTCGTCGAGGTCGTGCAGCCCGTCCGGCCGGGCGTCGTACGCCGCTCGGGCGATGTCCAGCAGCCGCTCGGCCACGCCTTCCGGGTCGTCGTACAACCGGCCCAGTGCGGCCACGAGACCGGGACGCCACCGGGCAACCCTGTGGTCGAACTCGGCGGCGCGGCTCACGGAGGACAGTATGTCGGCGCGGAGGCGCCAGGGAGACTGCGGGCCTGACGCCGGAGCCCAAGGTGGAGGATCCCCGGCACCACGCGCCGGAGATCCACCATCTAGTCCGATTGGGTCACGTCAGGAGGCCAACGCACCACGGTCTCGAGTCGGCGGTATTCATCCGCCTATCCACCCACCGGCCAGTGCTCGACGTCGAGCATGGGGAAGTCCTCGGGGTTCCCGGCCGCGCTCGCGCCACTCATCTAAGTGGGGCCGTTCCAAACCTAGGATTCCGTCGTTGCCGTGCCACGGGATAGAACCAGTGTCACGACGAACCCTCGCTGGCGGCGCTCTTGGCCAGTCGGGCGTGCGTCGCGGGACGCGGCTGACGCCGACGCGGGAGTTCGGGTCGTCGCGCAGAGCGGCGACCGCGGTCGGCGGCGATCTGCCAGTCGGTGCTTGGCGACGACACGTAACGCCATCTCGCGCACGCGCCACGCATCGTCCTCAAGGGCGGTCATGATGCACGGGAGTCGCCGCGTCGTCCCAGTGCCCACAGGAGCCCTCGGGCAGCCCGGACTCGAAGCCAGTACTCGGGACCTGGCGCTGTCCCCGTGAAGACCCAACTCGCCGGAGTCGACCGCCGAGCGCGTAGATCAACTCGGCATCCGCCTCGCGCCCGCTGAGCAAGGACATGCAGCCAGAGACCACCTTGTCCTTGCCTCGGCGCTCACTCTCCCGTTCGATGCTGTCGCGAGGGGTCTTGCCCCAAGGCGGCACTTTCATGGGAGGAGCCCCTACCAGCCCCGCGTCGCGCCACTCCGCTAGGTGGGGTCGCTCGGCGCCGAGGGTCGAGTCGTTGCCGTGGCCGGGATAGAACCACGTCTCGTCGGGGAGCACGTCGAAGAGCTTGCTCTCGACGTCGTCGACCAGCGACCTGAAGCTGGCCGCGTCGCCGCGGGTGTTGCCCACCCCGCCCGGGAACAGGGAGTCGCCGGTGAACAGGTGCGGCTGCCCCGACCCGTCGTCGTACAGGAGCGCGATCGAGCCGGGCGTGTGGCCGGTCAGCCGGATCACCGTCAGGGTGCACGAGCCGACAGGCACGGTGTCGCCGTCGTCGACGGTGCGGGTCACGGGGACGCCGGTCTGCTCGGTGATCGCGTCTGCGTCGGGTGCGCCGGCGACGACCTCGGCGCCGGTGGCTGCGACCACGTCCGCGAGGGCTCGGTGGTGGTCCCAGTGCTGGTGGGTGGTGACCACGTGGGTGAGCCCCGCGTCACCGATCAGGGGCAGCAGGGTCGAGGGCTCGGCGGCCGCGTCGATCAGCACCTGGTCTCCGGTCGAGACGCAGCGCAGCAGGTAGCAGTTGTTGGACATCTCGGGGTCCACCGCGACCTTGGTGATCTGCAGGTCGCCCGCCTCGCGGGTCTCGGCGGGGCCGCCGGGGGTGACTTCTCCGGTGTAGGTCATGTCACCAGGCTTTCACGGGGGGCAGGTCGCCGGTGCTCGACGTCAAGGACTCCGCGGGGGGCCTGCCCGTCAGCCACCAGGCCAGGGCGCCCGCCGGGCCGGCGACGGTCGTGCCTGACTCGCCCGGGTCGTCGCCGAACACCCAGGTCCTCGCCAGGTCCGTGGCCAGCACCCGGAACGAGGCCTCCGACGGGTTGCGCTTGACCATCGCGCCGATCAGGTGGGCCGAGAAGGCGTCCGACCAGCCGGCGGGGGAGAACCCGGCGTCGAGGTCGACGTGGTGGATCTCCACCTCGCGCAGCCGCATGCCGGGGATGGCGGCGAAGCGGATCACCCGGCCGCCAGGCGTGCGCTCGAAGGTCTCCAGCCAGTACTCGTCGGGGAGCCGCTCGACCGCGTCGGAGACCAGGGTCGTCCCGGCCATGAACCGCTGGCGCAGCTCGGCGCGGCCTGCCGCGGCCAGCTCGTCGATGTCGCCCGACCGAGCCTCGTCGGAGCGGTACATCGTCGTCGGCTCACCCTCGATCCGGCCCTGCAGAACTCCGGCCATGCCCTCGGCGTTGAGGGCCAGGTGGGCGACGACGTGAGCGCGGCTCCAGCCAGGAAGCCCGCTCGGCCCCGCGAGCTGCTCGTCGTCGAGCCCGTCGACGGTGCGCACCAGGCGCTGGGTGGCTTCCGGCAGCAGCTCGAAGGCGCCCTGCGGGTCGAGATCGTCGCTCATGGAGCCATCCTGGCCCGCCCGTCAACCAGCCCTCCCGTCACCCCTCCGGTCACCCCTCTGGTCACCCCTCTGGGCGAAGGAAAGAAGCACTGTCGGAGCCCCGTGAGAAGGTTGGCGACGTGGCAGATCAGCTCATCATCCGAGGCGCTCGCGAGCACAACCTCAAGGACGTCTCACTCGACCTGCCCCGCGACTCCCTCATCGTCTTCACGGGGCTCTCGGGGTCGGGCAAGTCCTCCCTGGCGTTCGACACGATCTTCGCCGAGGGCCAGCGGCGCTACGTCGAGTCGCTGTCGGCCTACGCCCGCCAGTTCCTCGGCCAGATGGACAAACCCGACGTCGACTTCATCGAGGGGCTCTCGCCCGCGGTGTCCATCGACCAGAAGTCCACGTCCAAGAACCCCCGCTCCACCGTCGGCACCATCACCGAGGTCTACGACTACCTCCGCCTGCTCTACGCCCGTGCCGGGCGGCCCCACTGCCCGACCTGCGGCGCGCCCATCGAGCGTCAGACGCCGCAACAGATCGTCGACCGGGTCCTGGCTCTCGAGCAGGGGGCCCGGTTCCAGGTGCTGGCCCCGGTGATCCGCGGCCGCAAGGGCGAGTACGTCGAGCTCTTCCGCCAGCTGCAGACCCAGGGGTTCTCGCGGGCCCGGGTCGACGGCGACATCCACGCGCTCGACGACCCACCGACGCTCGACAAGCAGCGCAAGCACACCATCGAGGTGGTCGTCGACCGGCTGAGCGTCAAGGAGTCCTCCAAGCGCCGGCTCACCGACTCTGTCGAGACGGCTCTCAACCTGGCCGGCGGGCTGGTGCTGTTCGACTTCGTCGACCTCGACGCCAAGGATCCCGGTCGCGAGCTGAAGTTCTCCGAGAAGATGTCGTGCCCCAACGACCACTCCATCGACACCGACGAGCTCGAGCCGCGGTCGTTCTCGTTCAACTCCCCGTTCGGTGCCTGTCCCGAGTGCCACGGTCTCGGCACCCGCATGGAGGTCGACCCCGAGCTCGTCGTCCCCGACCCGGCGGCGACGCTGGGCGAGGGCGCCATCCAGCCGTGGAGCCAGGCCCACGTGGCCGACTACTTCCTCAAGCTGATGGCCGCCCTCGGCAACGAGCTCGGCTTCGACCTCAACACGCCTTGGGAGGACATCTCCGCCAAGGGCCAGAGGTCGCTGCTGTTCGGCCACCCGAGCAAGGTCCACGTCGTCTCCCGCAACCGCTACGGCCGCGAGCGCGCCTACTACGCCGAGTTCGAGGGCGTCCAGCGCTACATCGAGCGCCGCCACCGCGAGGCCGAGTCCGACGTCAGCCGCGAGCGGTTCGAGGGCTTCATGCGCGAGGTGCCCTGCCCCGTCTGCGATGGCAGCCGCCTCAAGCCGGTGTCGATGGCCGTCTCCCTGGGTGACCGCGACCGCGGCGGCAAGAACATCGCCGAGGTCTGCGCCCTCCCGATCAACGAGTGCGCCGACTATCTCCGCACCGTCGAGCTGAGCGCCCGCGAGCGCCAGATCGGCGAGCGCGTGCTCAAGGAGATCCTCGAGCGACTCAACTTCCTGCTCGACGTCGGGCTCGACTACCTCTCCCTCAACCGGCCCTCAGGTTCCCTCAGCGGTGGTGAGGCCCAGCGCATCCGGCTGGCCACCCAGATCGGCGCCGGCCTGGTCGGCGTCCTCTACGTCCTCGACGAGCCGTCGATCGGTCTCCACCAGCGCGACAACCAGCGGCTCATCGAGACCCTGGTCCGCCTCAAGGACCTCGGCAACACCCTCATCGTCGTCGAGCACGACGAAGACACGATCCGCCACGCCGACTGGGTCGTCGACATCGGCCCGGGCGCCGGCGAGCACGGCGGTCAGGTCGTCCACTCCGGCTCGGTGCAGGGGTTGCTCGACCACCGCGACTCGATGACGGGTCAGTACCTCTCCGGCCGTCGCGAGATCCCGGTCCCCGCCGTACGCCGCCCGCGCACACCCGGCCGCGAGCTCACGGTCAAGGGCGCCAGGGCCAACAACCTGCGCGACATCGACGTGACGTTCCCTCTCGGCCTGTTCATCTCCGTGACCGGCGTGTCCGGCTCGGGCAAGTCGACCCTGGTCAACGACATCCTCTACACCTCGCTGGCCAAGCGGATCTACAACGCCCGTGCGGTGCCCGGCCGCCACCAGACGATCACCGGGCTCGACCACGTCGACAAGGTCATCCACGTCGACCAGTCGCCGATCGGGCGCACCCCGCGGTCCAACCCGGCCACCTACACCGGCGTCTTCGACCACATCCGCAAGCTCTTCGCCTCCACCCCCGAGGCCAAGATGCGCGGCTACCAGCAGGGCCGCTTCTCGTTCAACGTCAAGGGCGGCCGCTGCGAGGCGTGCTCGGGCGACGGCACGATCAAGATCGAGATGAACTTCCTGCCCGACGTCTACGTCCCGTGCGAGGTCTGCCACGGCGCCCGCTACAACCGCGAGACGCTCGAGGTCCACTACAAGGGCAAGACCATCGCCGAGATCCTCGACATGCCGATCGAGGAGGCCGTCGAGTTCTTCGCCGCGATCCCCGCGATCGCGCGGCACATGAAGACGCTCGTCGAGGTCGGGCTCGGCTATGTCCGTCTCGGGCAGCCGGCGACCACGCTGTCCGGCGGCGAGGCCCAGCGGGTCAAGCTGTCCTCCGAGCTCCAGAAGCGCTCGACCGGCCGCACCGTCTACGTCCTCGACGAGCCGACGACCGGCCTCCACTTCGAGGACATCCGCAAGCTCCTGCTGGTGCTCGGCCGGCTCGTCGACCAGGGCAACTCCGTGCTGGTCATCGAGCACAACCTCGACGTCATCAAGACCTCCGACTGGATCGTCGACATGGGTCCCGAGGGCGGGTCGCGAGGCGGCATGGTCATCGCCGAGGGCACTCCCGAGGACATCGCGGCCAGCCCCGACTCCTACACCGGCCAGTTCCTCAAGCCCTTGCTCGACGGCCGCGAGGCCAAGCAGCCCAGGACCGCCAGGCGCGCGCCGGCCACCAAGACCGCCGCCAAGGCGCCCGCGAAGAAGGCGGCGCCCAAGAGGACCACCGCGAAGACCGCGGCCAAGCGGACGACCACGAAGGGGACGGCGACCAAGAAGTCCGCCTGACCCCACGCTGTGAGTCCCCTGTGAGTCCGGTCCTAGTACCACCGGACACTGGGGTCGTCGGTCCAGCGCCCGTACGGTCGAGAGGGCACGGCCCGCCACGACGGCCTCCCACGAAGGGACCACCTCCGCCATGACCGACCGCCAGCCCCAGCTCCACCGCCGGACCTTCGCCGGCGTCGCGACGATCGGCCTGGGCCTCCCGGTCCTCGCCGCGTGCAGCGGCGACGACAGCACGACTGTCGCGACCGATCCCAACACCCCCAGCAGCTCGGCCACCCCGTCCGAGACCAGCACGCCCAGCGAGTCAGCCAGCGAGTCACCGACGCGAGTCCGCCAGCGAGCCGGCAGACGCCTTCGCCCAGACCTCCGAGATCGAGGTCGGCGGAGGCACGATCTACCCCGACGAGCAGATCGTCATCACCCAGCCCAGCCAGGGCGAGTTCAAGTGCTTCACCGCCGTCTGCACCCACCAGGGCTGCATCGTCAGCGGCGTCGCCGGCGGCAACATCAACTGCGCGTGCCACGGCAGCGCGTTCTCCATCGCCGACGGCTCGGTCGTCACCGGCCCGGCCACCCAGCCGCTGGGCGAGGAGTCCATCTCCGTCCAGGGCGACGCGATCACCCTGGGCTGACGCCAGCCCCCGCTGGTTGAGGAAGGCGCGCTACTAGCGCCTGTCACGAAACCTGTCGCGCCGCACCGCTGGTCACCGGGTCTCGTGACGCTCGCTAGCGCGAGCTCCTCGACCGACGGGCACCGGCGTCGGCGGCCGAACGTAGGGTTGCGGCGTGCCCCGAACCGCGGCCCGTCGGCCCGACTACCGGCCCGCGCCGGGGTCGATCCCCACGCAGCCGGGGGTCTACCGGTTCCGCGACGCGCGCGGTCGGGTGATCTACGTCGGCAAGGCCAAGAACCTGCGGGCCCGGCTGTCGTCGTACTTCCAGGACCCGGCCGGCCTCCACCAGCGCACCGCCGCGATGGTGGCGAGCGGGGCCAGCGTCGAGTGGACGGTCGTGCGCACCGAGGTCGAGGCGCTCCAGCTGGAGTACTCCTGGATCAAGGAGTTCGACCCGCGCTTCAACGTCAAGTACCGCGACGACAAGTCCTACCCCTGGCTGGCGGTCACGGTCGGCGACGAGTTCCCGCGGGTGATGGTGGGCCGCGGGGCCAAGCGCAAGGGCACCAAGTACTTCGGCCCCTACAGCCACGCCTGGGCCATCCGCGAGACCGTCGACCAGCTGTTGCGGGTGTTTCCGATGCGCTCGTGCAGCAACGGCGTCTTCAAGCGGTCCGGCCAGATCGGCCGGCCGTGCCTGCTGGGCTACATCGACAAGTGCTCGGCGCCGTGCGTGGGCAACATCAGCGCCGACGACCACCGCGCGATCGTCGACGACTTCTGCGACTTCATCGGCGGCAACACCGGTGCCTTCATCAAGCGGGTGCGCAGCGAGATGTACGCCGCGTCGGAGGCCCTCGACTTCGAGAAGGCCGCCCGCCTCCGTGACGACCTCGGCGCCATGGAGAAGGCGCTCGAGAAGCAGGCCGTCGTCTTCGGCGACGGCACCAGTGCCGACGTGATCGCCCTGGCCGAGGACCCGCTCGAGGTGGCGGTCCAGATCTTCTACGTCCGCGGCGGCCGCATCCGCGGCCAGCGGGGATGGGTGGCCGACCGCGTCGAGGAGGGCGGCACTGCCGAGCTGGTCGAGGACTTCCTGCTCCAGCTCTACGGCGGCTCCGACAGCGACGAGATCCCGCGCGAGATCCTGGTCCCGCAGCTGCCCCCCGACCCCGGGACCATCGAGACGCTGCTGGGCGACATCCGGGGGAGCCGGGTCAGCATCCGGATGCCCCAGCGCGGCGACAAGAAGCGCCTCCAGGAGACCGTGGCCCGCAATGCCGGCCAGGCGCTGGTCATGCACAAGACCAAGCGCGCCTCCGACCTGACCGCGCGCAACCAGGCGCTGGAGGAGATCCAGGTGGCGCTGGGCCTCGAGGAGGTTCCGCTGCGCATCGAGTGCTACGACATCTCCAACCTCCAGGGCACCGAGGTGGTCGCCTCGATGGTGGTGTTCGAGGACGGCCTGGCCCGCAAGAGCGAGTACCGCCGTTTCGTGATCAAGGGCACGGAGGGCCCCGCAGAGCACGGTGGGACAGAACGACGTGGCACACATGCACCAGGTGATCACGCGGCGGTTCCGCCGGCTGCTCGACGAGCAGGCCAGGTCCACCGAGGTGGTGACCGAGAGCGGCCCGATGCTGGTCGACCCGGAGACCGGTCGGCCCCGCAAGTTCGCCTATGCGCCCGGCCTGGTGGTCGTCGACGGCGGCCCACCGCAGGTCGCGGCCGCGCAGCGGGCGCTCGACGAGCTCGGCATCGACGACATTCCCGTCTGCGGCCTGGCCAAGCGCCTGGAGGAGGTGTGGCTGCCACGGCGCGAGGACCCGGTCATCCTCAACCGCTCCAGCGAGGCCCTCTACCTCCTCCAGCGGGTCCGCGACGAGGCCCACCGGTTCGCCATCACCCACCACCGCTCCCGGCGCAGCAAGTCCATGGTCGAGAGCCTGCTCGACGACGTCCCGGGCCTGGGCGAGGTGCGCCGCAAGACTCTGCTCAAGCACTTCGGGTCCCTGCGCAAGCTCCGCGTCGCCACGGTCGAGGAGATCGCGATGGTGCCCGGCATCGGTCGAGCGCACCGCGATCGCCATCAAGGCTGCGGTGGAGCAGTCGAGCCGCAAGACTGTCTCCGTGAACACCGCCACCGGCGAGATCACCGAGCTCGACGGAGAGGGGAGCTAGCCGTGCCCGAGCTGGACGCCGAGGCCGGCGAGCTCGTCGTCGTCACCGGGATGACCGGGGCCGGCCGCAGCACGGCCGCCAAGGAGCTCGAGGACATCGGCTTCTACGTCGTCGACAACCTGCCGCCGGGCCTGCTGCGGCACGTCGTGCGGCTGGTCGACGAGTCCAGCGGCCCCGAGCAGCAGATCGGCGTCGTGGTCGACGTACGTTCCGGGTCGTTCTTCGAGTCCCTCCACGCCAACCTGGCCCAGGGCGCCACGGGCCGGCACACCACCCTGCTGTTCCTCGACGCCAACGACGACGTGCTCGTGCGGCGCCAGGAGGCGGCCCGCCGGCCGCACCCGCTGCAGGGCACCGGCCGGCTGCTCGACGGGCTCCAGCGCGAGCGGGCCGTGCTGGCCGACCTGCGCAGCGACGCCGACCTGGTCATCGACACCTCCAACCTCAACGTCCACCAGCTCACCGCGCGCATCCGCGAGTCGTTCGGCGACCCCGACGCCACCCGGCTCCAGATCAACGTGATCAGCTTCGGGTTCAAGTACGGCATCCCGATCGACGCCGACTACGTCGCCGACATGCGCTTCCTGCCGAACCCCCACTGGCAGCCCAAGCTGCGGCCCAAGAGCGGTCTCGACCCCGACGTGGCCGACTACGTGAAGGGCCAGCCGGGAGCGGTGCAGTTCCTGGCCGCCTACCTGCCCGTGCTCGAGGGGGTGGCGATGGGCTACCTCGCCGAGGGCAAGCGGTTCATGACCGTGGCGGTCGGCTGCACCGGCGGCAAGCACCGCAGCGTGTCGATGGCCCAGGAGATCTCCCGGAGGCTGGCCGACGTCGGCTACGACGTGGCCACCATCCACCGCGACCTCGGGCGGGAGTGAGCGTGACCAGGACGCTTGCGGAGTCAGCAGCGCGCGTCCGTTGTCGCCCTAGGGGGAGGCCACGGGCTGCACGCGTCCTTGTCGGCGCTGCGCCAGGTGGCCGACCGGCTGACCGCCGTCGTGACGGTGGCCGACGACGGTGGCTCGTCGGGCAGGCTGCGCGAGGAGTTCGGAGTGCTGCCACCCGGCGACCTGCGGATGGCCCTCGCGGCGCTGTGCGGCGACGACGAGTGGGGCCAGACCTGGGCCGAGGTCCTCCAGCACCGGTTCGCCGGGCACGGCGACATGCGGGGACACGTGGTCGGCAACCTGCTGATCGTCTCCCTGTGGGAGCAGCTCGGCGACCACGTCGCGGCCCTCGACTGGGTGGGACGCCTCCTCGGCGCCTCCGGCCGGGTCCTGCCGATGGCGCTCACGCCCCTGGTGATGACGGCGCAGGTCCGTGGCGCCGACCCGGCCGCCCCGGAGGCCGTGACGACCGTGCGCGGCCAGGTCGAGGTGGCCACCAGCGACGGCACGATCCAGTCCGTCGCCCTCGAGCCCGCCGCGCCGGTGCCCTGCCCCCAGGCCGTCGACGCGGTCCGAGACGCCGACTGGGTCGTGCTCGGGCCGGGTTCGTGGTTCACGTCCGTGATCCCGCACCTGCTGGTGCCGGAGCTGTGCCGGGCCGTCGTCGAGACGCGCGGACGGGTCGTGGTCGTGCTCAACCTGGCGCCGCAGGCCGGCGAGACCCCAGGGTTCGCGCCGGCCGACCACCTGGCGGCCCTGCTGGAGCATGCGCCCGACCTGCGGGTGCACACCGTGCTGGCCGACGTACGCAGCGTGCCCGACCGGGCCGCGCTCGAGGACGCCGTCGCGGCCGCCGGTGCCGCCTGGTGGTCGCCGACATCGCCGCCGACGACGGCTCGCCGCGTCACGACCCCGGTCAAGCTGGCCGGGGCCTTCGACACCGTGATCTCGAGCGGGGGGTGAGCCGAGGGGCACGGCGGACGCCGTACCCCCGGTCGTGTGGTGCGGCTCAGGCGGTGAGGAAACCCTCCTCGTGGTGCTGCATCTGGTAGACCGTCATCCCGCCGATGATGGCGCCGGGGATGCCGCCCGTGGCGAGGCCGAGCAGGGCCCCGCCCGCCACCTCGACGGCGCTCACCGCGAAGTCCCAGAGGTCGCCGAGGAAGGACTCCTCGGCCGGATCGCCGGGCGGTGGGGTCAGGGCGGCGAGGATCCCGGCCAGCGTGACCGCGGAAGGCGGCATGGAGCGGTCGGCGCGCGGCTGTGCGACGCGCCTGCCGTAGCTGACGTCCTCGAACCGCCGGTGCAGTGCCGCTGACTCCGTGGGCGAGACGACGCCGGCGGTGACCAGGGCGTCGAGTCGCTCGTCGAAGAGCTGGAGGAGCTGCTGCAGCGACAAGAACTGGTACGCGGAGCTCTGGTAGGGCAGGTACGACGTCACCGTGCCGGAGGTGACCGCCTGGGCGGCCAGCTGCTCGAGGGCGATGGACAGCACGCCGGACGCGGGCGGCGCCAGGCTCGCGACGCTTCCCGTGGTGGCCGGGCTGGTGGCCGGGCTGGTGGCCGGGCTGGTGGTGCTGTCGGTGGTGGTGGTGGTCATGCGAGTGCCTCCTTGGTGCGGTTGTGGTGGTAGGTGCGTTGCAGTGGCGGGGTGTCGGCGTCGTCCTCGCGGAGCGGGGCGAACGACGGGTCGGTGACCGTGGCGACGTCGACGTCGACGCCGGCCAGGACCCGAGGGCTGCCCTGGTCGCGCCAGTGCAGGTCGACCCGGCAGTTCAGGCTCATCACGTACTGCCAGGCCGTCGCTCCCGGGAAGTCCGGGTGCATGTTCGTCGGCGCGGGTCTGGAGCGTCGAGGTCGAACACGACGGTCGGGAGCGGGCTGCCGGGCGGCACGGCGGGGAGCAGCTGGCGCGGCCCGTAGACCCAGAGCGGGATCTCCGGCGCAAACGCGGCCACCTGGGCGGCGGTGCCCTTCTTCGAGCAGTAGACGCCCGGCCAGTAGCCGTGGCTGCCCGTGCTGTTGTTGACGGTGTCGACCCAGGCCTTCACGTACTCGACCTGGTTGGCGGGCATCTGTCCGCCGTTCTCGATGTCCAGGTAGACCACGCTGCCGACCGGGAAGCCGGCCTCCGCCATCCGTGCGCACGCGGCGTCGCCGTCGATGCGCCCCTGGGCGGGGGTGACGACGTGGCTCCCGAGGCCGATGACCTGCTGGCCGACGAAGGTCGGCAGGAAACCCCAGCCCTGGTCCCGGAGCAGCTGCTGCTTGCCCAGCCAGCTGGTTCCCGGCTGGCTCGGGGCCGGTAGGTAGACACACACGAAGTACAGCGGCGTGTGCTCGTAGAGCGAGCTCATCACCGCGTCGCCGGGGTAGCCGGCTCTGTCGAACCCGAGGAACATCGTCCTCATCCTTTCTCTCCTCGTCCGCGACGAGGGGGCCACTCGGCCTGGTACCAGGTTCTGGCCGCTCGGGACGTGGTTGACGCCGCCGTACGAAACTGGACGACATCGGACGAGATCACGGGACGGGAGGACGGCGATGAGCGCACTGCCCCGTCCCGACCTGCCTCCGGGGCCAGCCCAACGGCTCGTCGAGGAGCTGCACGCCCTGCACCACCGAGCGGGATGGCCGAGCCTGCGCACGATGGCCCGCGAGGTGGGTTGCAGCCACACGACCGTGTCGGCAGCGTTCTCGGACGCCCGGGTGCCGCGCTGGGGGCTGCTCGAGCTCCTCGTGGAGACGCTGGACGGCGACACCGAGGAGTTCCACCGGCTGTGGCTGGCCGCCACGGGCGACACCTCGCCCGAGGGCGTCGCTGCGCCACCCGACGAGGCGGTCCCGGTCGCCCACCCGGCCTCTGTGGTCCCGCACCAGCTGCCCGCGGCGGTCCACGGCTTCGTCGGGCGAGTGGCGGAGCAGGAGTCCCTCGACCGCCTGAGCGCGACGGCGGCCGAGGGCGCCGGCGCGGGTGTGGTGCTGGTCCACGGTCCCGCCGGCGTGGGCAAGACCTCGCTCGCCGTCCAGTGGGCGCGTCGCCAGGCGGGGCGGTTCCCCGGCGGGGAGCTGTTCGTCGACCTCCGCGGGTACGACGTCCACGCGCCGCTCAGCGCCCACCAGGCGTTGGCGATGCTGCTGCGTTCCCTCGGCGCCTACGGGGCCGCCGTACCCGTCACGCAGGACGAGCGGGCGGCCGCCTTCCGGACCCTGATGGCGGACAAGCGCATGCTGGTGCTTCTCGACAACGCGCACGCCGTGGAGCAGGTCCGCGACCTGCTTCCCGGCAGCGTGGGCAGCCTGGTGCTGGTGACGAGCAGGTCACAGCTCCCGGGCCTGGTGGTGCGGCACGGCGCGGTGCGCCTGGGCGTCGACCTGCTGCCGTCCGCGGATGCCGTCGACCTGGTTCGAGCGCTCGTCGGTGAGCGCGTCGACGCCGACGCGCAGGCGGCCGCGACTCTCGTCCGCCAGTGCGCGAGCCTTCCGCTGGCGTTGCGGATCGCCGCGGAGCTGGTGGTCGCCCGCCCGGGCGCCGGGATCGGCGCCCTGGTCGCCGAGCTCGGCGAGGAGAGCGAGCGACTCAGCCTGCTGGGCGTGGACCGCGACTACGGCGCGGTGAGGAGCGTCTTCTCCTGGTCCTGGCGACACCTGGACGCGGACGCAACGCGCGCCTTCGCGCTGCTCGGCGCCCACCCGGGTCACGAGATCTCGCTCGGGACCGCGAGCGACCTGCTCGGCGTTCCTGCGCGCCTCGCCCGCGCCACGCTCGGCGAGCTCGTGCGCGCGAGCTTGCTGGCCGAACCCTCGCCGGACCGCTTCGTCGCGCACGACCTCCTCCGTCAGTACGCCGCCGAGGAGCTGGCAGCCCTTCCCGAGCAGGCCCAGCGGGCCGCACTGTCGCGTCTCGATGCGTCGTACCTCGCCGCTGCGGCTCGCGCCGTGCGTGCCGTGCACGGCGTCTCCTTCCGCGGTGCGCGCGGGCTGGAACCCGCGCCCGACGACCCCGGTGACGTCGCGGAGGCAAGGGAGTGGCTCGAGGCCGAGACCGTGAACGTGGTCGCCCTGGCCCTGTCGTCGGGTCCGGACCGGTGGCCGACGCCAGGGATTGTGGCGCGCGTCCTCTCCGACTACCTCGACGAGCGAGGCATGTTCGACGACGCGATGCGGCTGCACGCCCACGCCCGCGACGTGGCCACCCGAGTCGACGACGTCCCACGGCAGGCAGACGCGACCGACGACCTCGCCCGCGTGCTCCGGCGGCTCGGCAGCTACGACGAGGCCGACCGGCTGCACCGGGAGGCACTGTCGACCTACCGCGAGACCGGCGACGAGCCCGGTCGGGCCACGTCGCTGCACCGCCTCGGCGTCCTGGAGTGGCGCCGGGGGAGGTACCGCTCCGCCAGCGAGCACCTCCAGGAGTCGCTGGACCTGTTCACCGGCCTCGGGGACAGCGTCGGGCAGGGCAACGCCGGGTACGCGTTGGCGATCGCGCTGAGACGGCTGGGCGACTACGCCGCCGCCCGGGCCCGGCACCAGGAGGCTCTGGAGGTACTGCGCACGGTCGGCGACCGCCGCGGGGAGGCGGCGGCGCTGAACAACCTCGGCATGGTGCTGATGCTGCAGGGTGAGCACGATCTCGCAGGCATGTCGTTCGCCGAGGCACTGGAGTGCCACCTCGACCTGCGTCAGCCGATCGGGGTGGCGGTGGCCTGGGACAACCTCGGCAGCCTGGCCAACCGGCGCGGTCGGCACGACGAGGCGCTCGCGTGCCACCGCACCGCGCTCTCGGAGTTCGTCCGCCTGGGCTACCCGGCCGGCGAGGCGGACTCCCGGCGCGGCATCGGGGTCGCCCTGGCCGGGCTCGGCCGGGTCTACGAGGCGCTGGACGAGCTGTCCCATGCTGTCGAGGTCGGCCGCAGCGTCGGGGAGGCAGACGTGGAGATGAACGCCTGGTGCGAGATGGGTCGGGTCCTGCTGACGACGGGCCGTGTCGACGCGAGTGAGTCTGCGTACGGCGAGGTGGTGCGGCTGGCCGAAAGCTCAGGCGACCGCCTCCTCATGGCCACTGCCGTGGCCGGCCTCTCCGACGTCCACGAGGCGCGGGGCGACCGAAAGGCGGCGGCCGCGCTCCGTGGCAGCGCCGAGACCGAGTTCCAGGAGATGGGTATCGGCGCCCCGGGCCGCGCGCCCGCGCGCGATGCCGGTCATCCCGGATCCCCTGCGCCGTTTGGGTGATTGACGCCCGTGGCAGGATTCGCGGCATGGCGATGACGGCGCAGGTGAAGGCGGAGCTCGCCAACACCCAGATCACCAAGACCTGCTGCCGGAAGGCCGAGGTCGCCACCATGCTGAGGTTCGCCGGTGGCCTCCACATCGTCTCGGGCAAGATCGTGGTCGAGGCCGAGCTCGACACCGGCGCCGCCGCTCGTCGGCTGCGCAAGGACATCGCCGAGGTCTACGGCCACCAGGCCGAGTTCGCGATGGTGCAGGGAAACGGCATCCGCAAGGGCTCCCGCTACCTGGTCCGCGTCGTCAAGGACGGCGAGGCCCTGGCCCGCCAGACCGGGCTGCTCGACCAGCGCGGCCGGCCGGTGCGTGGCCTGCCACCGGCTGTCGTGTCCGGCGGAGGCTGCGACTCCGTCGCCGCCTGGCGGGGCGCGTTCCTGGCCCACGGCTCGCTCACCGAGCCCGGCCGGTCGTCCTCGCTCGAGGTGACGTGTCCCGGTCCCGAGGCCGCCCTGGCGCTCGTCGGCGTGGCCCGACGGCTGGGCATCCAGGCCAAGGCCCGCGAGGTGCGCGGCGTGGACCGGGTGGTGATCCGCGACGGCGACGCGATCGGCGAGCTGCTCACCCGCCTGGGTGCCCACGAGTCCCTGATGGCGTGGGAGGAGCGGCGGATGCGCCGCGAGGTCCGCGCCACCGCCAACCGGCTCGCCAACTTCGACGACGCCAACCTGCGCCGGTCCGCTCGCGCGGCCGTCGCCGCCGGTGCCCGCGTCGAGCGTGCCCTGGAGATCCTCGGTGACGACGTGCCCGACCACCTGCGCCTGGCCGGTGACCTGCGCCTGAAGCACAAGCAGGCCTCCCTCGAGGAGCTCGGCCAGCTCCACGACCCGGTCCTGACCAAGGACGCCATCGCCGGCCGCATCCGCCGGCTGCTGGCGATGGCCGACAAGCGAGCCGAGGATCTCGGCATCCCCGACACCGAGGCGTCCCTGACGCCGGAGATGCTCGCCGAAGAGGGCTGAGACATTTGCGCCTCCGCAAGTCACCGCCGTGGAGCGGTGAGCCTGGCACCGTTCTGGCGGCTCCGACGGTGCCACAGCCACCGCTGGTCGAGGTCGGGTGCCGACGGACGTCGTACGTCGGACGCCGTTCGATCGACTGACACCGTTTCGCTAGGTTGGATCGTGACAACCCCACCACGAGGAGCACCGCTGTGACTGTTCGAGTTGGCATCAACGGGTTCGGCCGGATCGGCCGCAACTTCTTCCGCGCCGTGCGTGCCCTAAACGAGTCTGGCGGCGCCGACATCGAGATCGTGGGGGTCAACGACCTCACCGACAACAAGACGCTCGCCCACCTGCTCAAGTACGACTCGATCCTCGGGTCGGCTCGACGCCGACGTGTCGTCGACCGACACCACGATCAACGTGGGCGACCAGGAGCTCGCGGCGTTCGCCGAGCGCGACCCCGGCCAGCTGAAGTGGGGCGACATCGGCGCCGACGTCGTCGTCGAGTCCACCGGCTTCTTCACCGACGCGACCAAGGCCCACGCCCACATCGACGGCGGCGCCAAGAAGGTGATCATCTCCGCGCCCGCCTCCAACGAGGACATCACCATCGTGATGGGCGTCAACCACGACCTCTACGACGCCGACAAGCACACCGTCATCTCCAACGCCTCGTGCACCACCAACTGCCTGGCGCCGATGGCCAAGGCGCTCAACGACGAGTTCGGCATCGTCAAGGGCCTGATGACCACCATCCACGCCTACACCGCCGACCAGAACCTCCAGGACAACATCCACAAGGACCTGCGTCGCGCCCGCGCCGCCGCGCTCAACATCGTGCCGACCTCGACCGGCGCGGCGAAGGCGATCGGTCTGGTGCTCCCGGAGCTCAAGGGCAAGCTCGACGGGTTCGCCCTGCGCGTGCCGGTGCCGACCGGCTCGGCCACCGACCTGACCTTCGAGGCGGGCCGCGAGACGTCCGTCGAGGAGGTCAACGCCGCGGTCGAGAAGGTCGCCGACGGTCGCTTCCTGAAGTACTCCACCGACCCGATCGTGTCCTCCGACATCGTCACCGACCCGGCGTCGTGCATCTTCGACTCGCCGCTGACCAAGGTGATCGGCAACCAGGTCAAGGTGATCGGCTGGTACGACAACGAGTGGGGCTACTCCAACCGCCTCGCCGACCTGATCACCCACGTCGGCGAGACGCTCTGACGGTGGCCGGAATCGACGACCTCGCGCATCGGCTGGGTGGCGATCTCGTGGCAAGCGGGTCCTGGTCCGCTCCGACCTGAACGTCCCGCTCGACTGGGCCAAGAATGGACCAGTGATCACCGACGAGGGGCGGATCATGGCCAGCGTGCCGACGATCAAGGCGCTGGCCGACAAGGGAGCGCGCGTCGTCGTGGTCGCCCACCTCGGCCGTCCCAAGGGCGAGCCCGACCCGAAGTACTCCCTGCGGCCGGTGGCCGAGCGGCTCGGTGAGCTGCTCGGCCAGGAGGTCGCCTTCGCCACCGACACCGTGGGGGAGAGCGCCACCGAGACGGTGGCGGCGCTCGAGGACGGTCAGGTCGCGGTCCTCGAGAACGTCCGCTTCAACGCCGGCGAGACCAGCAAGGACGACGAGATGCGGGCCTCGTTCGCCGGGCAGCTCGCCAACCTCGCCGACGCCTTCGTCTCCGACGGCTTCGGCGTCGTGCACCGCAAGCAGGCCTCGGTGTACGACGTGGCGTTGCGGCTGCCGTCGGCGATGGGTGGGCTCGTGGCCGCCGAGATCGAGGTGCTGCGCAAGCTGACCGTCGACCCCGCCCGGCCCTACGTCGTGGTCCTCGGCGGGTCGAAGGTCTCCGACAAGCTCGGTGTCATCGACAACCTGCTCGGCAAGGCAGACAAGCTGCTCATCGGCGGGGGCATGGTCTTCACCTTCCTCAAGGCCCAGGGGCACGAGGTCGGCAAGAGCCTGCTGGAGGACGACCAGCTCGACACCTGCCGGTCCTACCTGGAGCAGGGCGGAGGAGTCCGGGGTCGAGATCCTGCTGCCGACCGATGTAGTCGTCGACACCGCGTTCCCGTCGGGTGACCGCGAGCCCGAGCCGCGCGTCGTACCCGCCGACCAGATCCCCGACGACGCCCTCGGGCTCGACATCGGCCCCGAGTCGGGCAAGACGTTCGCCGCCGCGCTGGCCGATGCCCAGACGGTGTTCTGGAACGGTCCCATGGGCGTCTTCGAGACGCCCGCCTTCGCCGAGGGCACCCGCGCGGTCGCCGAGGCACTGACCAAGGCACCCGGCCTGACCGTCGTCGGCGGCGGCGACTCGGCGGCCGCCGTGCGCCAGCTCGGGTTCGACGAGGCCGCCTTCGGCCACATCTCGACCGGCGGCGGCGCCAGCCTGGAGTTCCTGGAGGGCAAGGACCTCCCCGGCATCGCCGTCCTCGAGCGATAGTCCGCTGGTCGAGGAGGGCGCGCCCCGACAATTGTTTGGGCCCGTCACGAGACCCCCCAACCGAGAAGGAACACCATGACCCGCACGCCCCTGATGGCCGGCAACTGGAAGATGAACCTCAACCACCAGGAGGCCGTCGTCCTGGTGCAGAAGCTGTCCTGGACCCTCAACGACAAGAAGCACGACTACGGCAAGGCCGAGGTCGTGGTGCTGCCGCCGTTCACCGACATCCGTTCGGTGCAGACGCTCGTCGACGGCGACCAGCTCGTCGATCGGCTACGGCGCCCAGGACGTCTCCGCCCAGGAGTCCGGCGCCTACACCGGCGAGATCTCGGCGGGCATGCTGGGCAAGCTCGGGTGCAGCTACGTGTGCGTCGGGCACTCCGAGCGGCGGGAGTACCACCAGGAGTCCGACGAGCTGGTCAACGCCAAGGCCAAGGCCGCCCTCGGGGCCGGGATGACGCCGATCGTGTGCGTCGGCGAGCCGCTGCCGATCCGCCAGGAGGGCGAGCAGGTGCCCTACACGCTGGCCCAGCTCGACGGCTCGCTCGCCGGGCTTCTCGGCCGAGCAGGTCGGCGGCCTGGTGGTCGCCTACGAGCCGGTCTGGGCGATCGGCACGGGCGAGGTGGCCACCCCCGACGACGCCCAGGAGGTGTGCGCGGCGATCCGCGAGCGGATCCGCGAGGTCCACGGCGACGCCGCCGCCGACGCCGTACGCGTCCTGTACGGCGGTTCGGTCAAGGCGGCCAACGTCGGCGGCATCATGGAGAAGGCCGATGTCGACGGGTGCCTGGTCGGCGGAGCCAGCCTCCAGGCCGACGAGTTCGGCGGGATCTGCCGGTTCTACGACATGCCCGTCCTGTGACCCGTGCTGTGACCCGTCCCGGGATCATTCCAATGTCTGGACCGGTGGCGCCGTTGCCGGTGTCGTCGGACCTGTGACGTAGGCTTTCCCCTCGTGACGATCGTCTTCACCATCCTCCTCATGATCACCAGCTTTCTGCTGATCGGCCTGGTGCTGTTGCACAAGGGGCGCGGCGGCGGGCTGTCGGACATGTTCGGCGGTGGCGTCTCCAGCTCGCTGGGGGGATCGTCGGTGGCGGAGAAGAACCTCGACCGCATGACCATCGGCATCGGCATCATCTGGTTCGCCTGCATCGTGGCCCTCGGGCTGCTGCTGGCCTACCAGTAGGCGACACGGCACGACACGGCAACAGCCGAAACTGAAGACGCAGGACTAGCGCCATCTCATCGAGAAAAAGGGGTCACTGACAGTGGCTGGTGGTGGAAACGCAATCCGTGGGAGCCGAGTCGGGGCGGGACCCATGGGCGAGGCCGAGCGGGGCGAAGCAGCGCCGCGACAGGCCGTGACCTACTTCTGCTCACACGGGCACCGCTCCGTGGTGACCTTCGCCATCGAGGCTCAGGTTCCCGACTCGTGGGACTGCCCCAAGTGCGGGCTGCCCGCCTCGCTCGACTCCGACAACCCGCCTCCGGCGCCGCGGATCGAGCCCTACAAGACCCACCTGGCCTACGTGAAGGAGCGCCGCTCCGACGCCGAGGCCAAGGACATCCTCGAGGAAGCCCTCAGCCTCCTCCGCTCCCGCCGCAAGTCCGGCGACATCGTTTTCTGATCAGCGGAGCTGATCTGTTCGGCGCGCCTGATGCGTCCCGTCTTCCCTCCTCCCTCGCTCGCAGGGCTCGCTCGGTCGTCAGTCCAGACGCGACGGGCGCGACCGAACTACAGTTCTGAGGCGCTGGCGCGGTCCAGGAACCAGATCGTCTCGGCCTCGCCGGTGACGCCGGCGGCGGGTATCGTCGTGCAGGTCGGTGGAGGGGTCCAGCGCACGCGCGACGGCGCCGGCCTTCTCCTCGCCGCTGACCAGGAACCAAACGGCGCGGCTGCGGTTGAGGGCGGCGAAGGTCAGCGAGACGCGTTCGGGCGGCGGCTTGGGGGAGCCGGTGACTCCGACAGCGACCTGGTCGTCGGCGTCGAGCTGCGGCGAGCCGGGGAACAGCGAGGCGACGTGGCCGTCGGGCCCCATCCCGAGCATCAACACCTCGAAGGAGCCGGCACCGTGCTCGCGCAGCTGCGCGGAGTACGCCGCGGCCGCGTCGTCGACCGAGGACGCATCGGCCGTCGAGGGCACCTCATGCACGTTGGCCGGGTCGAACGCCAGCCGGTCACCGAACGCCGACATCGCCTGCCTGGCGTTGCGGTCGTCGGAGTCGGCCGCCACGAAGCGCTCGTCGCCCCACCAGAGCACGACGCGTGACCAGTCGACGTCCGAGCTGGCACCCATCCGGGCCAGCTCCTCGTGCACGGCCACGGCGATGGAGCCGCCGGTGAGGCCGATCTGCGGCTCCTCACCGCGTGCCTGGGCGGCCTCGAGGCGGGCGATCAGCTCGCCCGCGACGGCCGTCGCCAGGTCGGCCGCGTCGACGTGCACCTCGATGCGCGGAGCGGGGTGGGCAGGCTGCTGGTCATCGGCGGGGGTCATGACGGCCTCTTCTTCGCGAACGCCTTGGCCACGGCGGCGTACACGTCGTCCTCGTCGAGCCGGCGCAGCTCCTCGGCCAGCAGGGCGGGGATCTCCAGCCGCTTGAGCGCGATGGGCCGATCGGGCTGTCCCGGGGAGGAGATGGTGGCCAGCAAGCCGTCGAGCCGGCTGATCCGGATCGGCCCCTGCTTGGTGTCGAGCACCACCTCGGTGATGCCCGGCCCCCTCGAGTTCTTCCGGGCGACCCTCACCTTGAGGCGTTGGCCCAGCCAGCTGGCGAGCAGGTCGGCGCTGGGGCTGATCCGCTCGGCCGTCACGGAGGCAGCCGTCACGGTCGTGCGGTACTGGTCGAGGGACGCGGCGAGCAGCGCGCGCCAGGGCGTCAGTCGCGTCCAGGCCAGGTCGGTGTTGCCCGGTGCGTAGGACAAGCACAAGGCGTGCATGGCCCGCTGCTTGCCGCGGGTGACGTCGGCGGCGTCGGTGATGCGGCGCTGGGCGAGCGACCCGAGAGGGTCGGCGGCAGGGTCCATCGGCGGGTCGCTGGCCCACCAGATCGCGACAGGGGAGTCGGGCAGCAGCAGCGGCAGGACGACCGAGTCGGCGTGCTTGACCACCTCGCCCCGCAACCGGATCAAGGCTGTCTCGCCGGTCCAGCCCGCCAGGGTGCCGACCTGGGCGTGCACGTGGGACGCGCCGCGGGCGTCGCCGAGGATCACCCCGAGCGAGCGGGCGGGGTGCTCGTGCGATGCCATCCGGGCCGAGGTCATCGCCTCGTCGGCATGCTCCTCGTCGGTGACCACGATGAGGGTGAGCACCATGCCCATCGCGGGACTGCCGGCCTTGATCCGGTCCTTGACGAAGGCCGCGGCGATCGCGGACGCCGTCGTGTCGGTCAGCTCGATCATTTCGGGGTCCCTGCGGAGGCGTGAGCGGGAGGAGCCGCTTGGGGTCCCCGCGGGAGCGTGAGCCGGGGGAGCGAAGCGGAGGAGGACACGGTCTCGCGGGGTAAAGCGTTGCGGGGGACGCGAGCGGCTTCGTGGGGTGAGGTCACTAGGGCCTCCTCCACGTCCGGCCGTCGCGGGCGAGCATCGCGTTCGCGGACTCCGGCCCCCAGCCGCCGGAGGCGTACTGGTCGGGGCGATGCCCCTTGCGCGCCCAGTAGTCGATGATCGGGTCGAGGATCCGCCAGGACTCCTCGACCTCCTCGTGGCGCGGGAACAGAGGTGGGTCGCCCAGCAGCACGTCGAGGATCAGCCGCTCGTAGGCCTCCGGGCTGGCCTCGACGAACGAGCCGCCGTAGGCGAAGTCCATGTTGACGTCGCGGATCTCCATCTGGGTGCCGGGCACCTTCGCGCCGAACCGCAACGTGGTGCCCTCGTCGGGCTGGACCCGGATCACCAGCGCGTTGTGGGTCAGCTCCTCGGTTGCGCTCGCCGCGAACGGCAGGTGCGGCGCGGGCTTGAAGACGATCGCCACCTCGGTGACCCGGCGCCCGAGCCGCTTGCCGGTGCGCAGGTAGAACGGGACCCCGGCCCAGCGGCGGTTGTCGATGTTGACCTTGATGGCGGCGTAGGTCTCGGTGGTCGACCGGGGCCTGATGGCCTCTTCCTGCAGGAAGCCCGGCACCTTCACCCCGCCCGACCACCCCTCGGCGTACTGGCCACGGGCGGTCGTCAGGTCGAGCCGGCGCGGCAGCGAGATGCTCTGGAGCACCTTGAGCTTCTCGGCGCGCAGGTTTGCGGCGTCGAAGGAGATCGGCTCCTCCATGGCGACGAGCGCCAGCAGCTGCAGCAGGTGGTTCTGGATCACGTCGCGCGCGGCACCGATGCCGTCGTAGTAGCCGGCACGCCCGCCGATGCCGATGTCCTCGGCCATGGTGATCTGCACGTGGTCGACGTAGTTGGCGTTCCACAGCGGCTCGAACATCTCGTTGGCGAAGCGCATGGCCAAGATGTTCTGCACGGTCTCCTTGCCGAGGTAGTGGTCGATCCGGAAGATCGAGTCGGTCGGGAAGGCCGCGGACAGCGTGGCCTGCAGCTCCTTGGCCGAGGCGAGGTCGTGACCGAAAGGCTTCTCCACGACCACCCGCCGCCAGGCGTCGGGACGCTTGTCGACCATGTCGTGCTCCTTGAGCTGGTCGACCACCAGCCCGAAGAAGCCTGGCGGGATGGCGAGGTAGAAGGCGTGGTTGCCGCCTGTGCCGCGCACCACGTCGAGCTCGTCGAGGGTGCGGGCGAGGTTTCCGAACGCGACGTCGTCGTCGAAGTCGCCCGGCACGAACCGGAAGCCCTCGGCGAGCTGGGACCAGACCTCCTCGCGGAACTCCGTGCGGGCGAACTCCTTCACCGAGTCGTGGACGATCTTGGCGAAGTCCTGGTTGGCCCAGTCGCGGCGGGCGAACCCGACCAGGCTGAAGCCCGGCGGCAGCAGACCCCGGTTGGCGAGATCGTAGATCGCCGGCATCACCTTCTTGCGCGACAGGTCGCCGGTGACCCCGAACAGCACCATCCCGCACGGACCGGCGATGCGGGGGAGCCGGCGGTCCTCGGGGTCTCGGAGCGGGTTGGTCCAGGCCGACGTGGCCGAGGGGGCCGGACTCATGAGCGGCTCACTGCAGGGCTCATTGCAGGGCTCATTGCAGGGCTCATTGCAGGGCCTGGCGTACGGCGTCCAGGTCGGCCGGGCTGGCGAGGTGAAGGCGCAGCACCGGGCGGCCCTTCTCGGCGAGCACCTGGCCGTCGCCCACCGCCTGGGCGGTGAGGAAGTCGTGGAAGGTGAACGGACGGTCCGGCACGGCGAGGTCGCGCTCGGGCTGGCTGGTGACCTGGAGGTAGACGCCGGTGGACGGGCCGCCCTTGTGGTACTGACCGGTCGAGTGGAGGAAGCGCGGACCCCAGCCGAAGGTGACCGGGCGGCCGGTCGCGGCCGCGATGGTCGAGCGTACGTCGGCCAGGGCGGCGTCGCGATGACGGTCGAGATAGGCCTGGACGGCGACGTAGCCGCGCTCGGGGTCGAGCTGCGCGAGCAGGGCGACGATCGCGTCGTGCACGGTCGAGACGTCGTGGGTGACGACGCCGGGAGAGGCGTAGACGGTGATCGCACCGTCGGTGAACTTCGGCTCTGGCTGCGCGCCGCCGCCGTCGAGCAGGCCGCGGGCAGCGTTCTTGGCACTCTCGACGTCGGGCTGGTCGAAGGGGTTGATGCCGATGATGGCGCCGCACACCGCGGTGGCGTGCTCCCACAGCAACAGCTGCGCCCCCAGGGGCGCGTCGACGCTGAGACCCCATCCCGACTTGGTGCGCACGTCGTCGAAGAGCCAGCCCGGGCCGAAGCTGGCGAGCACCTCGTCGGGGGTGCTGGGGGAGAAGTTGGGCGCGGTGGCCGACTCGACGATCACCGGCAGCACGCCCTTGCCGTCCTTGCCGGTCGACTCGGCGATCAGCTGCTCGGCCCAGTCGCCGAAGCCGGCGTAGGGGGCCTCGGCGTTGCACAGCACGAGCTTGTCGACGCCGGCCAGGTTGGCCACCCCGATCAGGGCGCCCAGGCGCAGGCCAGGATTGTCGACGGAGTCCTGCTCGAGGGCGCCGCGGATGGCCTCGGCCTCCGCCAGCAGCGCGCCGATGTCGGCGCCGGCCAGCCCGCTCGGCACCAGGCCGAACGCCGTCAGCGCCGAGAAGCGTCCGCCGACGGTCGGGTCGGCGCGGAAGACGCGGTAGCCGGCCTCGCTCGCGGACTGGTCGAGCGGTGACCCCGGGTCGGTGACCACGATGATCCGGTCGCGCGCGTCGATGCCGGCGTCTGAGAACGCCTTCTCGTAGGCGCGGCGCTGGCTGTCGGTCTCGACAGTGCCACCGGACTTCGACGAGACGACTACGACGGTGTGGGCCAGGTCGTTGTCGATGGCCGTGCGCACGAAGTCGGGGTCGGAGGAGTCGAGCACGTCGAGCTCGACGCCGGCCGCGCCGCAGATCACCTCGGGCGCGAGCGAGGAGCCGCCCATGCCGCACAGCACGACCCGGGTCAGGCCCTGGCCGTGGAGCTCCTCGCGCAGCGCCGCGATCTGGGCGACCAGCGGCTGCGAGGCCCTGGAGAGGTCGACCCAGCCGAGCCGCTTGGCCGACTCGTCCTCGGCTGCCTCGCCCCAGAGGGTGTGGTCCTTCGCGGCCAGTCGGCTGGCGAACCGGTCGGCGACCAGCTGCTCGACCTGGGCGGCGAAGGCCGCCTCGTCGCGGTAGCCGAAGAACAGCTCGTAGTGGGCGCCGTCCTTGTCCAGCGGGTCACCGGCGACGGTGTTCCAGGCGGTGCCCGGCTGGCTACCCGGCTGGCTACCCGGCTCGTCCGTCCGTCACGAACGGGCCTTCTCGAGCTGCCCCTCGATGGTGTCGACGAGTTCCTGCCAGGACTTCTCGAACTTCTCCACGCCCTCGCGCTCGAGCACCAACAGCACGTCGTCGAAGTCGACGCCCACCTCACGCAGGCGGTCGAAGACCTGCTCGGCGTCGGCCGCGCGGCCGGTCACCCGATCGATGACACGGTCGCCCTCGAGCTCGCCGTGGTCGGCGAAGGCCTCGAGGGTCTTCTCCGGCATGGTGTTGACGGTGTCGGCGACGACGAGGTCGGTGACGTACTTGGTGTCGGGGTAGCGCTCGTCCTTCACGCCGGTGGAGGCCCACAGCGGCCGCTGGGCGTTGGCCCCGGCGTCGCGCAGGGCGGTGAACCGGTCGCTGCCGAACACCTCCTCGAACGCCGCGTAGGCCAGCCGGGCGTTGGCGACCGCGGCCTCGCCGCGCACCGAGTCGGCCTCGTCGGTGCCGATCTTGTCGAGGCGCTTGTCGACCTCGGTGTCGACCCGGGAGACGAAGAACGAGGCGACGGAATGGATCGTCGAGAGGTCCTTGCCGGCTTCCTTGGCGTCCTCGAGGCCGGCCAGGTAGGCGTCCATCACCTTGCGATAGCGGTCGATGCCGAAGATCAGGGTGACGTTGACGCTGATCCCGTCAGCGGTGGCCCGCCTGATCGCGGGCAGCCCGGCGTCGGTGGCCGGGATCTTGATCAGCACGTTGGGCCGGTCGACCGCGGCCCACAGGTCCCGGGCCGACTTCACGGTCCCCTCGGTGTCGTGGGCCAGGAACGGGTCGACCTCGATCGAGACCCGGCCGTCCTTCGGCTCGGCCTGGTGGACCGGCAGCATCACGTCGCACGCGTTGCGGACGTCCTCGGTGGTCAGCTCGAACGTCGCCCGGGACACGTCTGCGCCCTCGCCGGCCAGCTTGCGCACCTGGTCGTCGTACCTCTCGCCGTCGCTGAGCGCCGCGGCGAAGATGGTCGGGTTGGTGGTCACGCCGACCACGTTGCGGTCCTTGACCAGGTCGGTCAGGTTGCCGGTCTCGATGCGCTCGCGCGAGAGGTCGTCGAGCCAGATGGACACTCCGGCGTCGGCGAGGGCTTGCAGTCGTTCGGACATGAGGGTCCTCCTGGGTTGGGGCTCAGCTGGTGGAGACGCGGATGCTGTCCTCGGCCGCGTCGGCGACGGCCTCGGCGGTGACGCCGAACTCGCGGAAGATGCGCGCGAAGTCGGCGGACGCGCCGTAGTGGTCGACGGACACGATCCGGCCGTGGTCGCCGACGATCTCGCGCCACCCTTGGGCGACACCGGCCTCGACGGAGACGCGCGCCTTCACGGTCGGCGGGATCACGGTCTCGCGGTAGGACGCGGGTTGCTCGTCGAACCACTCGCGGCACGGCATCGAGACGACCCGGGCGCGGACGCCCTTCTCGGCGAGCATCTCGCGCGCCCGGACGGCGAGCTGGACCTCGGAGCCGGTGCCGACCAGGACCACGTCGGGCGGGCCGTCGCCGCTGTCGACTCCTGGGGCGTCGATGAGCACGTAGCCGCCACGGCTGACGTTGCCCGTGTCGTTGAACCCCTCCTCGCCCCGCGGGAACGTCGGGACGTTCTGGCGGGTGAGGACCAGGCCGGCCGGGCGGTCGGTGTGCTCGAGGATCGCGTGCCAGCAGGCCGCGGTCTCGTTGGCGTCGGCCGGCCGGACCACGTCGAGGCCCGGGATCGCGCGCAGCGCCGCGAGGTGCTCGATGGGCTGGTGGGTCGGCCCGTCCTCGCCGAGGCCGATGGAGTCGTGGGTCCACACGTAGGTCACCGGCAGGCCCATCACGGCCGCGAGCCGGACCGCACCCCGCATGTAGTCGGAGAACGTCAGGAACGTGCCGCCGAACACGCGGGTGCCGCTGGAGACGGCGATGCCGTTCATGATCGAGCCCATGGCGTGCTCGCGGACGCCGAAGTGCAGCACCCGGCCGGCGTACGGGTCGCCCTTCCAGAGCCGGGCGGAGCGGTCCTTCGGCAGGAAGGAGAGCGCGCCCTCGATGGTGGTGTTGTTGGACTCGGCCAGGTCGGCCGACCCGCCCCAGAGCTCGGGCACGCGCGGGGCGATGGCGTTGATGACCTCGCCGCTGGCCTTGCGGGTCGCGAGGCCCTTGTCGTCGGCGGGGAAGGTCGGCAGGTCGGCGTCCCAGCCGTCCGGCAGGGTGCGTGTCTGCAGCCGTTCGTAGAGGGCGACGTCGGCGGACGGCTTGCGCGACCAGGCGTCGTACGTCGTCTGCCACTCGGCCCGCGCGGCCTGGCCGCGCTCGATCGCCTTGCGGGTGTGCTCGATGACGGCGGGCGGGACCTCGAAGGCCTGGGCCGGGTCGAAGCCGAGGATCTCCTTGGTGGCGGCCACCTCGGCGTCGCCGAGCGCGTTGCCGTGGGCCTTGAAGGTGTTCTGGAGGTTGGGGGCCGGCCAGCCGATGATCGTGCGGAGCTGGATGAAGCTCGGCCGGTCGGTGACGCGCTGGGCCTTGAGGATCGCGTCGTACAGCGCCGGGACGTCTTCCTGGTAGCCGGAGCTGTTGGCGTGGCCGCCATCGCTGCCGTCGGTCCAGTCGACCGTCTGTACGTGCCATCCGTAGGCCTCGTAGCGGGCGGCGACGTCCTCGGTGAACGCGATCTCGGTGTTGTCCTCGATCGAGATCGCGTTGTCGTCGTAGATCAGGATCAGGTTGCCGAGCCGTTGGGTGCCGGCGATCGACGACGCCTCGCCGCTCACGCCCTCCTCGAGGTCACCGTCGCTGGCCATGGCGTAGACGAAGTGGTCGAACGGGGACTCGCCCTCGCCGGCGTTCGGGTCGAGCAGTCCGTGCTCGCGGCGAGCGGCCATCGCCATGCCCACGGCGTTGGCGACGCCCTGGCCGAGGGGTCCGGTGGTCGTCTCGACGCCGGCCGTGTGGCCGTACTCCGGGTGACCCGGGGTCTTGCTGCCCCAGGTACGCAGGGACTTGAGGTCCTCCAGCTCCAGGCCCCAGCCGCCGAGGTACAGCTGGATGTAGAGCGTCACGCTGGAGTGGCCGCACGAGAGCACGAACCGGTCGCGGCCCGGCCAGTGCGGGTCGGACGGGTCGTGCCGCATCACCTTCTGGAAGAGGAGGTAGGCAGCCGGGGCCAGGCTCATGGCCGTGCCTGGGTGGCCGTTGCCGACCTTCTGCACGGAGTCCATCGCCAACACCCGCACCGTGTCGACCGCCAGGTCGTCGGTCTCGTTCCAGTCCAGCTTGGCCACGTGTTTCCTCTCGCCGTCTGCCCTCGTCCGTCTGTCCCAGCATTTGTCCAGGTCACGAGCCGTTGCTGCCAGGCTGGGAGTACCCGCCCAGGCGTTTCTGAGCCTACTCATGCCGAGGTCTAGACTCGACCCCGCTGCCACCAGCCAGTGCATCGCCAGATGCGTCACCTGCGACACCCACCACGAGGAGCCCCGTGACCCACGTCGAGCAGACGGTCGGTTCCTCGGCCGACCACTCGACGGGCGGGGCGACGCGCGAGCCCGAGGCCGCCACGTGGCGCGACGTCGTCGCGGCGTACGTCGGCCTGACCAAGCCCCGGGTCATCGAGCTGTTGCTGCTGACGACGGTGCCGGTGATGTTCTTCGCCGCCCGCGGCGTCCCACCACTCGGGCTGGTCGTGGCGACGGTCGTGGGCGGGACGCTGTCGGCCGGGTCGGCGTCCGCTCTCAACTGCGTCTACGACCGCGACATCGACGAGCAGATGCGGCGCACCCGCCGCCGGGCGCTGCCGCGTCACATCGTCTCGCCCATGGCCGCGTCGGTGTTCGGAGTCGTGCTGGGCGTGCTGGCCACGGTGGTCCTGCTGGTGTGGGTCAACGCGCTGTCGGCCGGGCTGGCGCTGCTCGCCGAGGCGTTCTACCTCGTCGTCTACACGATGCTGCTCAAGCGCCGCACCACCCAGAACATCGTCTGGGGCGGCCTCGCCGGCTGCTTCCCGGCGCTGATCGGCTGGACCGCCGTGACGGGGTCGCTGTCGTGGGTGCCGGTGGTGCTGTTCCTGGTCGTCTTCTTCTGGACCCCGCCCCACACCTGGGCGCTGGCGCTGCGCTACCGCGAGGACTACGCCGGCGTGGACGTCCCGATGCTCCCCGTGGTCGCGCCCGCCGCCGAGGTCGGCCGTCAGATCGTCGTCTACTCCGTCGCCATGGTCGCCACGTCACTACTGCTCTGGCCGGTGGCCGACACTGGCTGGCTCTACCCGGTCGCGGCCGCCCTGCTCGGTGCGGCGTTCCTGGTCCAGGCGGTGCTGATGTGGCGGCGTTCGATCGGCACCGAAGAGCTCTCGGTGATCCGGCCGATGGAGCTGTTCCACTCCTCCAACCTCTATCTCTCCCTGCTGTTCGTCGCCGTCGCGCTGGACCCCCTCATCACCCACTGACCGCTGGGTCCGCCGGGTCCCGGGGCGGCGGTGACCCTGGCACCGTCTTGGGCAGGCGAACGGTGCCACGCTCACCGCTGCCTGGGGTAGTCGCGGGGGCCGAGCACCTGGCTGACCCGCGCGAACAGGGTGGCCCAGCGCTCGCCGAAGACCGGCGGCGGCCCGTCGTACCCCCGGCTCACCAGCTCGGCGAACACCTCGCCCACCAGCGAGCGAGGATGCTGCAGCTTCTCGCGGGTCGACTGGACGTAGCCGACGTCGCGGCGTCGCATCCAGGCGTAGCGACCGAGGTCGAGGTTGTACTGCCTGCGGTCCTCTTGGTGCTGGGCTCCCTCGTGCTCGACGACCGTGCGCCAGCGCCGGTAGACGAGGTCGGGGATGACCTGCGTGTCCGGGCAGTCGTCGACCGCCACGTTGAGCTCGGGTCGGGGAAGCCCGGCGAAGACAAGGAGGACGCGAACTTCCGACTCCGGCAGCGAGCGCGCGTCGGCGTCGAGGTGCTCGAGGATCCAGATCGCTTCGTGGGCCCCGTCACGCCAGAGCTCCCGAAGGGCCAGCGCGCGCACCTCGTCGATCGTCAGTGTGGCCGCGATGGAGCAGCCAGTCGCCCACCTTGATCGCGTCGATGACACGGGCTCGGGCGCAGTACGCGATGAAGGCAGCAGCCGGCGTGACCCCGATGACCCCGAGGGGCGGAAGTCGCTTGGTGCGGTGGAGGAACACCCCGTCGAGGGCCAGGTGGTGGTCGCCACTGATCACGAACCGCAGCGGGAGCCGAGGCCCGAAGTCGAGCCCGAGCTGCTGGATCAAGGTGATGCCAGTCAGGTGTGCGCGGTCCGGAAGGGCCAGGCGTGCCGCCAGCACTCGATCGTCGTCGGTCAGCTCCCGGTCGCGGTGGACCCAGACCCCGTGGTGGAGTCGCACGAAGTGTCGTGCCAGCACCCGTCGGCTGACGCCGAGCTCGCGCGAACGCGCCAGCGTGAAGGGTCCCTCGAGGAGCTCGGGTGGCAGCGTCGGCATCGCCCCATGCGACACGCCACGACGAGTGGTGCGCTCGGCTCACTGGCGTACCTGTGGATCGTCATGACTGGCGGTCCACGTGTGGACGCGGAGCGGGCCCGGAGCGGCGGTGAGCCAGGCACCGTCGTCGCCGCGCAAACGGTGCCAGGCTCACCGCTCTCCGGCGTCCGCCCCCAACAGCGGTGAGCCTGGCACCGTCGTGGGCGCCGAAACGGTGCCAGGCTCACCGCCGCCCCGGGAACCCACGGCTGCGCCGGCCGGCTCGCGGACCGAGACCAGCACCCAGGTGACGGCGGCGGAGACGAGGGCGGCGCCGAGCATGTGGAAGCCGACCAGGACGATGGGGAGGTCGGTGAAGTACTGGACGAAGCCGATCGTGCCCTGGGCCACGATCACTCCCAGCAGCACCGCGGGGGGCCGCGAGGGCAGGCCGAGGGAGCGCACCGTGAAGTAGAGCCCGATGCACAGGCCGAGGAACAAGAACACCGAGTCGGCGTGCAGCTGGCTGACCTGCAGCGGGTCGAGGCCGTTGCGGGCGGCGTCCTCGTCGCCGGCGTGCGGGCCCGACCCCGTCACCACCGTGCCGAGGTACAGCACCACCCACGCCGACCCGAAGGTCAGCCACGCGAGCACGAGCGCCGGCCCGCGGAACACGTACGACGGCGCCGGGTGTGAGAGCCGGTGCAGGAACAGCACCGACAGGCCGATGATCGCCAGCGAGCACAGCAGGTGGAAGGACACCACCCACGGGTTGAGGTCGGTGAGCACGGTGAGCCCCCCGATGAGGGCCTGCGCGGGGATGCCCAGCGCCAGGACGAAGGCCAGGACCCGTACGTCGCGCCGAGGGCTGCTCCAGGCAGCGACGAACGTGGCCACGGCGATGGCGACGAGCACGAAGGTCAGCATCCGGTTGCCGAACTCGATCGCGGCGTTGACGTCGAGGGCGCCGTGGGGGGTGAAGGAGGTCTCGGTGCAGCGCGGCCAGGTCGGGCAGCCGAGGCCGGAGCCGGTCAGGCGCACCGCGCCGCCCGTCACCACGAGCACGACGTTGGCGACCAGGGTCGCCCACGCCAGCGGCCGCAACCACTGCGAGAGGGTCGCGGTCACTCCCACTTGAACGTCCGCGAGGTGAGGTAGCCACCGACGACGGCCCAGACCAGCAGACACGTGAGGGCGGGAACGTCGATCGCGCCGTCCAGGAACGCCGCTCGTACGGCGTCCCCGAGCGCCCCGGACGGCAGCCAGCGCGCGACGTCGCCGAACGCGCCGTACGACGAGGTCGGCAACACCACGGCGCCGCCGGCGAGGAACAGCAGGTACACCAGGTTGGCGACGGCCAGCGTGGCCTCCGCGCGCAACGTGCCGGCGAGCAGGAGGCCGAGGGAGGCGAAGGCCGCGGTGCCGAGCACGGCGGCCAGGACGAAGCCGAGCAGGCCGACCACCCCCGCTGACGGCGACCAGCCGAGCGCGAACGCGACGCCCGCGAGCACCGCAACCTGGAGGACCTCCACCACCAGCAGCGCCAGCACCTTCGCGCCCAGCAGCCCCGAGCGCGGCAACGGCGTCGCACCGAGCCGCTTGAGGACGCCGTAGCGGCGCTCGAACCCCGTCGCGATCGCCAGCGACGTGAACGACGTCGACATGATCGCCAGGGCCAGCACACCCGGGGTCAGCGCGTCGACCGGCTCGTGGGCCAGGTCGAGCCCGACGCGTTCGGCACCGACCACGCCCCCGATCAGCACCAGCACCGGGATCACCACGGCGAGCAGCAGCTGCTCGCCGTTGCGCAGCAGGAGTCGCACCTCCATCGAGGCCTGGGCGCGTACCTGTCGGGTCAGCGGCGCGGCGCCGGGAGCAGGAGAGAGGTCAAGACTCATGAGAGCGTCCGACCGGTGTTGTCGAGGAACACGTCTTCGAGACGGCGTACGCCGTCGTCGGTCAGCTCCGCGGGCGTTCCGCTCATCACGAGCCGGCCGCGGTCGATGATGTGCACGCTGTCGGCCAGCCGCTCGGCCTCCTCGATGTAGTGGGTGGTCAGCACGACCGTCACCCCGGCGGTGCGTAGCTCGCGCAGGAGGTCCCAGGTGGTGTGCCGGGCCTGGGGGTCGAGCCCGGCCGTCGGCTCGTCGACGAAGACCAGCTCGGGACGCCCGACCACCGCCATCGCCAGTCCGAGGCGCTGCTGCTGGCCGCCGGACAGACGGCGGTACGGCGTCCGGCCGCACGGCCCTAGCCCCAGCCGCTCGCCGAGGGCGTCGACGTCGAGTGGATGTGCGTGCAGCGAGGCGACATGCCGGAGCATCTCCATCGCGTGCACCCCGCTCCAGGCGCCGCCCTGCTGCAGCATCACGCCGATACGGGGGAGCAGCTGCCGCCGCTGCGTGACGGGGTCGAGGCCCAGGACGCGCACGCTGCCGGCCTGTGGCCGTCGGTAGCCCTCACAGGTCTCCAGCGTGGTCGTCTTCCCGGCGCCGTTGGGCCCGAGCACGGACGTGATGGTGCCGCGCTCGATGACCAGGTCGAGACCGTCGACGGCGACCACGTCGCCGTAGGTCATCCGGAGTCCGCGGACCTCGACAGCAGGCGACGAAGGTCCGGGCACCCGGCAAGTCTAGGAAGGCGGCGCCGATGGCGGCGCTCAGGCCCTGTACGACGCCGCGATCGAGACCTCCGCACGGTCAAGCTTCGATGTCGACGGGCTCCTCTTCATCCTCCGGCTCGGCGTCGAAGACGGCCGGCGGCTCGCGCCAGAGGTCGGGCCCCTGCCCGTTGATGGCCCGCCAGACCCGCTCCGGGGTGCACGGCAGGTCGATGTGCCGCACGCCGAGGTGGCGAAGTGCGTCGACGACGGCGTTCTGGACCGCTGGAGTCGACCCGATGGTCGCGGCCTCACCGATGCCTTTGGCACCGAGCGGGTTGACCGGCGTCGGCGTCTCGGTGTTGCTGACCTCGAGCATGAAGGTGTCGGCGGCCGTGGGCATCGCGTAGTCGACGAAGGTCGCGGTCAGCGGCGTGCCCTGGTCGTCGTAGACCATCTCCTCCCACAGCGCCTGGGAGATTCCCTGCACCGCGCCGCCGTGCTGCTGGCCGGCGACCAGCAGCGGGTTGAGCACGCGTCCGCAGTCGTCCACGGCGATGTGGCGCACGGGGCGGACCCGGCCGGTGTCGACGTCCACCTCGACGATCGAGACGTGCGCGCCGAAGGGGAACGTCGCGTGGGGCAGCGTGTAGTCGGTGGCGACCGCCAGCCCGCCCTCGTGCTCGTGGGCGTGTGCCGCGAGCTCCTTCCACGTCAGCCGCGAGTCCGGAACGCCCACCACCGAGAACGCACCGTCGTCGAGGACCACGTCGTCGGGTGCGGCCTCCAGCATCCGTGCGGCCAGCTCGACGGCCTTCTCCTTCAGCTCGTCGGCGGCCTTGCCGACCGCGTTGCCGCCGATCTGCAAGGACCGCGATCCGCCCGTGCCGCCGCCGGTCGGGATGAGCGCCGTGTCGGACTGCTCGTAGGTGATGTCGTCGAGGGGGATGCCGAGCCGGTCGCTGGCGATCATCGAGAAGCTCGTCGCGTGCCCCTGGCCGTGCGAGGAGGTTCCGGAACGCACCGTGGCGGTGCCGTCGTCGTGCACCACGACCTGGCCGTACTCCGACCCGCCGAACCCGGTGATCTCGACGTACGTCGCGAGGCCGATGCCCAGGAGCCGGCGCTCGCCCGCCTCGATGCGACGACGCTGCTCCTGCCGCGCCGACTCGACGTCGGCGATGCGCAGCGCCTCGGTGAGGGCGAGGTCGTACTCGCCGTTGTCGTAGGTGGCGCCCGTCTTGGTCTTGAACGGGAACGCGTCGGGCCGGATGAAGTTGCGACGCCGGATCTCCTCCGGTGCCAGCCCGAGCTCCGCGGCAGCGACGTCCATCATCCGCTCGATGCAGGCCGCCGCCTCGGGCCGTCCGGCGCCGCGGAAGGCGCCGACCGGGGCGGTGTTGGTCATCACGCCCACCCCGTCGGACCGCAGCTCCGGGATGTCGTAGACGCCCTGCGCCATCCGGTACGTCGGCCCCACGGCCAGCGCCCCGCCGAAACCGGCGTACGCCCCGCACTCGCCGAGCACGCGCAGGCGCAGGCCCACGATCCGGCCCTCCGAGGTCAGGCCCAGCTCGGCGTACTGCACCTGGCCGCGGCCGTGCATCGACAGCATCGCCTCGCTGCGGGTCTCGGCCCACTTGACGGGGCGCCCGAGCCGGACGGCCGCGAGCGCCACGGCTGCGTGGTCGGTGCCGATGCCGGCCTTGCCCCCGAACGCCCCGCCGACGTGGGGCGCGACGACGCGGACGTCGTCCTTGGCGAGACCGAGGGCGTCGGCGAGCAGGTCGCGCGCGTAGTGGGGGTGCTGCGTGGAGACCCAGGCGGTCACGCGCCCGTGACGGTCACTGTCTCGGGCGGGCTCGACCAGGATGGCGTTGCCCTCGATCGGCGCGACCGCGACGCGCTGGTTGACCATCCGCACCCGGACGACGTGGTCGGCTGCCCCGAACGGGTCGGAACGGTCCTTGTCGCGGCGGCGGACGGCAACATTGGTGCCGAGGTCCTCGAACTGCAGGGGAGCGCCGTCTGCGACCGCGGCCTCGACGTCGGTCACGACCGGGAGGTCGTCGTAGTCGACGTCGACCAGCTCGACCGCGTCGACCGCCTGGGCCCGGGTCTCGGCCAGGACCAGGGCGACGGGGTCGCCGACGAAGCGCACCTTGTCGAGGGCCAGGGCACCACGCGGGCACTGCTCGTTGACGTCGGCGAACGACTTGAGGGGGCCGCCGCCCAGGTCCTGGACGGTGTAGACGGCCAGCACGCCGGGAGCCTGCTCGGCCTCCGAGGTGTCGATGCCCAGGAGGGTGGCGTGGGCGAACGGGCTGCGCACGAACACTGCGTGAACGATGGCCTCGCCGCTGCTGCCCGTGCTGTCCGTCTGCCGGTTGTCGACGAAGGTGCCCTGGCCGACGAGCAGCTCGCGGTCCTCGACACGGCGTACCTGTGTCCCCAGCAGCGACGTACCAGAAGCCGGCATGGCGCCCACCCTAGTGACGTAGCGGAGGAACCCTCCGCGAAGGCCACCACTCCCTGCCGATCACTGTCCGTGGCCCCCTTTAGGGTGAAAGCATGAACGCCGCACCAGCCGTCGAGGCTCTCCACCTGGTCAAGCACTTCGACGACACCGTCGCGGTCGACGACATCAGCTTCGAGGTGCCGCAGGGCAGCGTGCTCGGCCTGCTCGGTCCCAACGGCGCCGGCAAGACCACGACGGTCCGGATGATGACCACGTTGAGCCGCCCGACCAGCGGCACCGCCCGGGTCGCCGGCCACGACGTCATCAAGGAGCCCGACGCCGTCCGCCGCGCGATGGGCCTGACCGGCCAGACCGCGACCGTCGACGAGCTGCTGACCGGCCGGGAGAACCTCGCCCTCATCAGCACCCTCTACGGCCTCGACCGGGTCACCGCGCGACGTGTCGGCGGCGACCTGCTCGAGCGGTTCTCGCTCACCGACGCGGGTGAGCGCGTGGTGAAGACCTACTCCGGCGGCATGCGCCGACGCCTCGACCTTGCGGTCAGCCTGGTGGCCACGCCGCCGGTGCTGTTCCTCGACGAGCCGACCACGGGGCTCGACCCCCGCAGCCGCGTGGAGCTGTGGGAGGTGCTCCGCGAGCTGGTTCGCGACGGCACGACGCTGGTGCTCACGACTCAATACCTCGAGGAGGCCGACCAGCTGGCCGACCGCATCGTGGTCATCGACCACGGCCGGATCATCGCCGAGGGCACCCCCCTGCAGCTGAAGGACCAGTCCGGCGCCGCCGCGGTCGTGGTGACCGTCTCCCACGCCCACGACCTGGGCCGCGCCCAGGACGTGCTCCGCGCGGTGACCCCCGAGTTCCACGTCGACGAGGGCGCCCGCCAGCTGAGTGCCCCCGCCGCCGGCCTCGGTGACATGACACGGATCGCCGCCGCCTTCGACGGCAGCGGCATCGAGCTCGACGACCTGGGGCTGAAGCGACCCAGCCTCGACGACGTGTTCCTCCGCCTCACCGGCCACCGGGCCGAGGAGCAACCGGAGCCCGTGGGAGAGGAGGCCCTGCGATGACCATCGCTCCGACCCGCCTCGAGCGACCCGAGATCCGCCGGACCGGCCTCCTGACCCAGTCACTGGCGATCACCACGGCGCAACCTGATCCACATCAAGCGGATGCCCGAGATGCTGATGGACGTCACCATCCAGCCGGTGATGTTCGTGGTGCTCTTCGCGTTCGTGTTCGGCGGCTCGATCGCGGTCCCGGGCGTGGAGGGTGGCTACAACGAGTGGCTGATGGCCGGGATCATGGGCCAGACCATCGCGTTCGCGTCGTTCATCGTCGCGATCGGCCTCACCGCCGACATCGACAAGGGCATCGTCGACCGGATGCGGTCGCTGCCCATCCACACCGGCGCCGTCCTCGTCGGCCGCAGCCTCTCCAGCCTGATCCACTCCAGCATCGGCATCGTCGTGATGTCGCTCACCGGCCTGGTGATCGGCTGGCGGATCCGCGACGACCTTCTTCGATGCCATGCTCGGCTACTGCCTGCTGCTGCTGTGGGGCTTCGCGATGATCTGGGTCGGCATCCTGGTCGGCTCCGCGTTGCGCTCGGTGGAGGCGGTCCAGGGGGTGATGTTCACCGCGATCTTCCCGCTGACCTTCCTGGCCAACACCTTCGCGCCCACGGAGAACATGCCTGGCGTGCTGCGCACGATCGCCGAGTGGAACCCGATCTCGGCGCTGGTCCAAGCCGTCCGGGTGCTCTGGGACAACGGCCCACCCGCCCCCGCCGACGCCGCGTGGCCCCTGCAGAACCCGATCCTCGCGACCATGATCTGGACGATCGTGATCACCGCGGTGATGGCGCCGCTGTCATTGAGGGCCTTCAAACGCCGCACCGACGTGTGAGACCGGCGATCCGAGAGGAGCGAGGGTAAGGCGAGCCTTACTTGAACCAGCCAAAACAATAACGGCACACTGGCGTTGTGGAATTCGAGCCAGGCGACGAGATGGGCCAGCCGACCCGTGAGCGGGTGGCCCGGTCGATCCTCGAGCAGGGGCCCTCGACCGCGGCGGCGCTCGCCGCCCGGCTCGACCTGACACCCGCCGCCGTACGACGCCATCTCGACCACCTGGTGGCCGAGGATGCCGTCGAGGCCCGCGAGCCCCGCCCGGCGGCACCGCTCGCGGTCGTGGCCGTCCGGCCAAGGTGTTCGCGATCACCGACACCGGTCGCGACCGCTTCGACCAGGCCTACGACGACCTCGCCGTCCAGGCACTGAGGTTCCTGGCCGAGACCGGCGGCGACGAGGCGATCCGGGCCTTCGCCGACCGACGGATGTCGTTCATCGAGGAGCGGTTCGCCGACGTGGTCGCCGACCAGCCCGAGCTGACGCCCGCCGAGGCGTTGGCCCAGGTGTTCACCGCCGAGGGCTACGTCGCGTCCGTGCGCGAGCTCCCCGTCGAGAGAGGTCGGACAGCAGCTGTGCCAGCAGCACTGCCCGGTCTCCCACGTCGCCCACGAGTTCCCCCAGCTGTGCGAGGCCGAGACGGCGGCGATCAGCCGGGTGCTCGGCCGCCACGTGCAGCGGCTGGCCACCATCGCCCACGGCGACGGGGTGTGCACGACCTGCCTCCCCGCACCCAGAGAAGTGACCCACCAGGAGCTCCCACAACAGAGAGAAGGTCACGACGTGACGTCGATCGAAGACCTCAACCCCGAGCTCAAGGGCATCGGCCGCTACGAGTTCGGCTGGGCCGACAGCGACGAGGCCGGCGCGACCGCGCAGCGCGGGCTCAACGAGGACATCGTCCGTGACATCTCCTCGAAGAAGAACGAGCCGCAGTGGATGCTCGACCTGCGCCTCAAGGGCCTCAAGCTCTTCCGCCGCAAGCCGATGCCGACGTGGGGCGCCGAGCTCGACGGCATCGACTTCGAGAACATCAAGTACTTCGTGCGCTCCAGCGAGAAGCAGGCCGCCTCGTGGGAGGACCTCCCCGAGGACATCAAGAACACCTACGACCGGCTCGGCATCCCCGAGGCCGAGAAGCAGCGCCTCGTCGCCGGCGTCGCCGCGCAGTACGAGTCGGAGGTCGTCTACCACTCGATCCGCGAGGACCTCGAGGAGCAGGGCGTGCTCTTCCTCGACACCGACACAGCGCTCCGCGAGCAGCCGGAGCTGTTCCAGGAGTACTTCGGCACCATCATCCCGGTGGGCGACAACAAGTTCGCCGCGCTCAACACCTCGGTGTGGTCGGGCGGCTCGTTCATCTACGTGCCGAAGGGCGTGCACGTCGACATCCCGCTGCAGGCCTACTTCCGGATCAACACCGAGAACATGGGCCAGTTCGAGCGGACGCTGATCATCGTCGACGAGGGCGCCTACGTGCACTACGTCGAGGGCTGCACCGCGCCGATCTACTCCAGCGACTCGCTGCACTCCGCGGTCGTCGAGATCATCGTCAAGAAGGGCGGCCGCTGCCGCTACACGACCATCCAGAACTGGTCCAACAACGTCTACAACCTGGTGACCAAGCGCGCCGATCTGCGAGGCCGGCGCGACCATGGAGTGGGTCGACGGCAACATCGGCTCCAAGGTGACGATGAAGTACCCCGCCATCTACCTGATGGGCGAGCACGCCAAGGGCGAGACGCTCTCGATCGCCTTCGCGGGCGAGGGCCAGCACCAGGACGCCGGCGCCAAGATGGTGCACGCCGCGCCCCACACCTCCAGCTCGATCCTGAGCAAGTCGGTGGCCCGCGGCGGTGGCCGGACGTCCTACCGCGGCCTGATCCAGATCAACGAGGGCGCCTACGGCTCGAAGTCCAACGTGCTGTGCGACGCGCTGCTGGTCGACCAGATCAGCCGCTCCGACACCTACCCCTACGTCGACATCCGCGAGGACGACGTGTCCATGGGCCACGAGGCCTCGGTCTCGAAGGTCTCCGAGGACCAGCTGTTCTACCTGATGTCGCGCGGCATGGCCGAGGACGAGGCGATGGCGATGATCGTGCGCGGCTTCGTCGAGCCGATCGCCAAGGAGCTGCCGATGGAGTACGCCCTCGAGCTGAACCGCCTCATCGAGATGCAGATGGAAGGCGCGGTCGGCTGATGGGTCTGGAAGTCTCCTCCCACCTGCACCCGGTGGGCTCCTTCGACGTGGCCGACCACCCGGTCCCGACCGGGCGCGAGGAGGTCTGGCGGTTCACCCCGCTCAAGCGCCTCCGCGGCCTGCACGACGAGGCGGCGCTGACCGGTGACGACTTCGAGTTCAAGGTCGAGGCGCCCGAGGGCGTCGCGCCGCCGAGGTCGCGACGGCCGACGTCCGAGCGCGGGCCTGAGCGGCTTCGTGCCGACCGACCGCGTCAGCGCCCGCACCTGGGCGGCGGCGCCACGCGTGTTCACGGTCGACGTGCCCGCCGACGCCGAGGTGCGCCGAGCCGGTCTTCATCACGATCACCGGCAACGGCGGCGCCGAGGCGATCGCGCGCCAGCTGCTGGTCAAGGTCGGGGCGCACGCGCACGGCCACCGTGGTGGTGCGCTTCCAGGGCTCGGCGACGTTCGCCGACAACGTCGAGATCGTCCTCGCCGACGGCGCCCGCCTGACCTACGTCACCCTCCAGGACTGGGCCGACGACGCCGTGCACCACAGCACCCAGCGCGCGGTGGTCGGCCGCGACGCCTCGCTCAAGCACGTCGCGGTCACCTTCGGCGGCAGCGTGGTCCGCCACGACACCACCGCGACGTACGACGGCCCCGGCGGCGAGTCGAGATGCTCGGCCTCTACTTCGCCGACGCCGGCCAGCACATCGAGCACCGCCTCTTCGTCGACCACAACGCCCCCAAGACCCGCAGCCGCGTCACCTACAAGGGCGCGCTGCAGGGGCAGGGCGCGCACACCGTGTGGATCGGCAACGTGCTGATCCGCAAGGAGGCCGAGGGCATCGACACCTACGAGGAGAACCGCAACCTCGTGCTCACCGACGGCTGCCAGGCCGACTCGGTGCCCAACCTCGAGATCGAGACCGGCGAGATCGTGGGCGCCGGCCACGCGTCGGCGACCGGCCGGTTCGACGACGAGCAGCTGTTCTACCTGCGCTCGCGCGGCATCGAGGAGAAGGAGGCGCGCCGCCTGGTCGTGCACGGCTTCTTCAACGACCTGATCCGCCGGATCGCCGTGCCCGAGCTCGAGGAGCAGCTCGCCGCCACTGTCGAGGCCGAGCTGTCCAAGAACGTCCTCAAGGACGCCTGATGGCCTTCCTCCGCGCCTGTGCGCTCACCGACATCAAGGACGAGGCCGCCCTCGGGGTGACACGTCGACGGCCAGGACGTCGCGCTCGCCCGCCACGGCGAGGAGATCTTCGCCGTCGAGGACATGTGCAGCCACGCCAACGTCGCCCTGAGCGAGGGCGACTACGAGATCAGCGACGGGGAGTGCACCGTCGAGTGCTGGCTGCACGGCTCGCGCTTCGACCTGCGCACCGGCAAGCCCACCGGCCTCCCCGCGACGGAGCCCGTCGCCACCTTCCCGGTCGACGTACGTGACGGAGACGTCTACGTCGACATCCAGACCACCCTGAACGGAGTCACCCCCGGATGAGCACCCTCGAGATCAAGGACCTGCACGTCACCGTCGAGACCGAGGACGGCGCGAAGGAGATCCTCAAGGGGGTCACCCTCACCGTCCGCGACGGCGAGACGCACGCGATCATGGGCCCCAACGGCTCGGGCAAGTCGACGCTGGCCTACTCGGTCGCCGGCCACCCGAAGTACACGATCACCGGCGGCACCGTCACGCTCGACGGCGCGGACGTCCTCGCGATGACCGTCGACGAGCGGGCGCGGGCCGGGCTCTTCCTGGCCATGCAGTATCCCGTCGAGGTGCCCGGCGTCTCGGTGTCCAACTTCCTGCGCACCGCCAAGACCGCGATCGACGGCGAGGCGCCCAAGCTGCGCACCTGGGTCAAGGACGTCAACGCCACGCTCGACGCCCTCAACCTCGACCCGTCGTTCGGTCAGCGCTCGGTCAACGAGGGCTTCTCCGGCGGTGAGAAGAAGCGCCACGAGATCGCCCAGATGGAGCTGCTCGACCCCGGCATGGCGATCCTCGACGAGACCGACTCCGGCCTCGACATCGACGCGCTGAAGATCGTGGCCGAGGGCGTCAACCGCTTCCGCGCCAAGGAGGGCAAGGGCGTCCTGCTGATCACCCACTACACGCGGATCCTGCGCTACATCGAGCCCGACTTCGTGCACGTCTTCGTCGACGGCCGGATCGCCGACGAGGGCGGCCCGGAGCTGGCCGAGGAGCTCGAGGCCAGCGGCTACGACAAGTACGTCAAGGCCGCCGTCACCGCTGGTTGAGGAGGTTTCGAGGCTCGCAAGCTCGCACCTCAGCCACCAACAACCGTCACGAAACCCCGTAAGCCGAAAGGAGCCTTGATGGAAGGCCTGCTTCCCGACCTCGACGTCATCCGCAAGGACTTCCCGATCCTTTCGCGGACGGTCGCGAACGCCCAGACAGGTGGCCGCTGGTCTACCTCGACTCGGCCAACACCAGCCAGAAGCCCCAGGTCGTCATCGACACGATGGTCGACCACCTCGAGCGCCACAACGCCAACATCGCCCGGGCGATGCACACCCTCGGCGCCGAGTCGACCGAGGCCTTCGAGGCGGCCCGCGACAAGGTGGCGGCGTTCATCGGGGCGCCCGAGCGCGAGGGCGTGGTGTTCACCAAGAACATCACCGAGGCCCTCAACCTGCTGGCCAACACCTTCGCGTGGGCCGAGGGCGACCTGAGGGTCGGCCCCGGCGACGAGGTGGTCATCACCGAGATGGAGCACCACTCCAACATCGTGCCGTGGCAGCTGCTCACCCAGCGCACCGGCGCGACGCTGCGGTGGTTCGGCCTCACCGACGACGGCCGTCTCGACCTGTCCAACCTCGACGAGCTGGTCAACGAGCGCACCAAGGTCGTCTCGCTGACCTGGGTCTCCAACATGCTCGGCACCATCAACCCGGTCCGCCAGATCGCCGACCGGGCGCACGAGGTCGGCGCGGTCGTGGTCGTCGACGCAGCCCAGGCCGTGCCGCAGCTGCCCGTCGACGTGATCGCCTCCGGTGCCGACTTCCTCGGCTTCACCGGCCACAAGACCGTCGGCCCGACCGGCATCGGCGTGCTGTGGGGGAGGACCGAGCTCCTCAACGCACTGCCGCCGTTCCACGGCGGTGGCGAGATGATCGAGACCGTCGCGATGGAGCGCTCGACCTATGCCAAGGCTCCCCACCGCTTCGAGGCCGGCACGCCGCCCATCGCGGAGGCGATCGGCCTCGGCGCGGCGGTCGACTACCTCGGCCACCTCGGCATGGACGCCGTGCACGCCCACGAGCAGGCCATCACGGCGTACGCGCTCGAGGGCCTCGCCTCCGTGCCGGGCGTCACGGTCCTCGGTCCGCTCGACGCCGCGTCGCGTGGTGGCGCGATCTCGTTCGAGCTCGAAGGTGTGCACCCCCACGACGTCGCGCAGGTGCTCGACTCGCGCGGCATCGCGATCCGCGCCGGCCACCACTGCGCCAAGCCGGCGCACGCCCGGTTCGGCGTGCAGTCGTCGTCGCGGATGTCGTCGTACCTCTACACGACTCCCGCGGAGATCGACGCGTTCGTCGAGGGTCTGGAATACACCCGGTCGTACTTCAAGTTGAGTTGAGAGAGATGACTACCGAGCTCGACGCGCTGTACCAGGAGATCATCCTGGACCACTACAAGAACCCCCACCACAAGGGCCTGCGCGACCCCTACGAGGCCGAGGTGCACCACGTCAACCCGACCTGCGGCGACGAGGTGACCCTCCGCGTGCACATGTCCGAGGGAGTGGTCGAGGACGTGTCGTACGACGCGCTCGGCTGCTCGATCTCGCAGGCGTCGGCGTCGGTGCTGACCGATCTGGTGATCGGCAAACCGGTCGACGAGGCGATGGAGATCCACGAGGAGTTCCTCAGCCTGATGCAGGGCAAGGGCCAGGTGGAGCCCGACGAGGAGCGTCTCGAGGACGGTATCGCCTTCGCCGGCGTCGCCAGGTTCCCCGCCCGGGTGAAGTGCGCCCTGCTGTCGTGGATGGCCTGGAAGGACGCCACCGCACAAGCGCTCGAGACCTCAGGAGAGAAGCGATGACCGACACCGTGTCCAACCATGAGCCCAACCATGGCGACCTGCCCGACGTCCCCGAGGCCAACGGCTCGGGCGGCGGCACCACCACCATCGACGACGTCACCGAGGCGATGAAGGACGTCGTCGACCCCGAGCTCGGCATCAACGTCGTCGACCTCGGCCTGGTCTACGGCGTCCACCTCGACGACGACACCAACGCAGTCATCGACATGACGCTGACCTCGGCCGCCTGCCCGCTGACCGACGTCATCTCGGACCAGACCAACCAGGCCCTCGAGGGCCTGGTCAACGACGTGCTGATCAACTGGGTCTGGATGCCCCCGTGGGGCCCCGACAAGATCACCGACGACGGCCGCGACCAGCTGCGCGCCCTGGGGTTCAACGTCTGACGGGGTTCTTCGCGCGCACCGCTGCGAGCACCTCGGCAGCCGAAGGTCGGTAGTGCGGCCGCGGCTGCAAGGTCACCTGGCTGAGCTCCGGCAGCTCGACCAGGGGCTGAAGATCGCCGTCGACGACGGGAGTGCAGCCCAGCAGCTCGAGGCGACGCAGTCGGTGCAGGCCGGCCACCCAGGCAAGCGTCGGCACCGGCCCGCAACCCGAGATGGTCAGCTCCTCGAGCGAGGTGCAGCTGCCGATCTGGTCGAGACCGCAGGTGGACGGGCTACCGATCAGCTCCAACAGGCGCAGCGCCGGAGCGGAGGCGACGTCCGAGACATCGGTCAGCAGGGGCGCGTGCAGCACCGACAGGCGTTCGAGACGAGGGCTCACGCCGCGAAGGGAGCGCAACCGCTCGGGACGGTCGAGCCGCAGCCCGGTCAGCGACGGCAGGTCGTGCAGGATCGTGAGGTCGGAGTCGCCGTAGCCGTCGAGCATCAGTCGCTCGATGCGCGTGCCCCACTCGATGGAGTCACGCACGTGCGCCCAGGGGCCGCGGTACGACGTCAGGCGCGGGAAGCGGGACAGGTCCAGTGAATCGGTGGAGGGAGTCCGCAGGGTCAGGTGCTCCAGCTGCGGCGCCAGCAGCTCGAGGGGCGTGAGGTCCTGCAGCTCGTGGTCGACCACCGTGAGGCGTCGGATGGTGGTGCCGGCCAGGTCGCCGAGGAAGTCGACGTCGTCGCCGTCGAAACCGAGGGTGTAGTCGACGTCGAGGCCGCTCGGGCGCAGCAGCCGCACCGCCCGCCCGGCCGTCGACGACCAGGGGCCGGTCAGCTCCAGCGTGCGTCCGCTGAGTCGGAAGCCCACACCCATGGGGTCATGATTTCACGAGGACGGGTCGGTGGGGAGCGGTTTGACCGCCTCGACGAGGTCGGCGATCGAGTCGACCACCCGGGTCGGCCGGTAGGGGAACTTCTCGATGTCGCCGGGCAGGGTCGACCCGGTCGTCACGAGAACGGTGCGCAGGCCGGCCTCGAGTCCGCTGATGATGTCGGTGTCCATGCGGTCGCCGACCATCACGGTGGTCTCGGAGTGGGCCTCCAGACGGTTCAAGGCGCTGCGCATCATCAGCGGGTTGGGCTTGCCGATGAAGTACGGCGACCGGCCGGTGGCAGTGCTGATCAGGGCCGCGACGGAGCCGGTGGCGGGCAGCTTGCCCTGGTGGCTGGGGCCGCTCACGTCGGGGTTGGTGGCGATGAACCTGGCGCCTGCGTCGATGAGGCGGATGGCCCGGGTGATCGACTCGAAGGAGTAGGTGCGGGTCTCGCCGAGCACGACGTACTCGGGGTTGCGGTCGGTCATCACGTAGCCGACGTCGTGCAGGGCGGTGGTCAGCCCGGCCTCGCCGACGACGTACGCGGTGCCGTGCGGCCGCTGGTCGGCCAGGAACTGGGCGGTGGCGAGCGCGGAGGTCCAGATGGCCTCCTCGGGCACGTCGATGCCGCTCGCGAGCAGCCGGGCGCGCAGGTCGCGCGGGGTGAAGATCGAGTTGTTCGTCAGGACCAGGAAGCGCAGGCCCGAGGCCTTCAGCGCCTCCACGAACTCGGTGGCACCCGCGATCGGCACCTCCTCGTGCACGAGCACGCCATCCATGTCGGTCAGCCAGGTCTCGACGGGGCGGGGGGACTCGTCGTCGGGTGCGGGCATGCCGCCATCCTCGCAGCAGGGCTAGCGGGAACCGTTCCACGCGGGCAGTGGCGGTGACCACGTCAGCTCGAGCGAGTTGGAGCTCGGAGGAGTCAGGTCGTCCGGCCACCGGCCCGTGCCCGTGTACGACCGGCCGTCCATGACCAGGTGGACCTCGTAGGAGTACGGCGGCTCGCCCAGGTCGGGCAGGTCGACTGCCTGCCCGGCAGCGGCCTGTCCCGAGAAGTAGAGGGCGCCGTCGCCGGGACAGTCGTCCTTGCGGGAAGCCTCCATCGGGTACGTCGCAGTCACGTCGCCGTCGGACAGCACGAGCTCGGCGGTGGCTTCGGTGGGCTCGTCCGACAGGCCCGTGAGGTAGAGGTCCGGCCCGTAGGCCTCCAGGTCCTTGTCCTCGTAGACCGGCGGCGGCCCCAGCAGGCCGACCAGGCCGACGGCCGCTGGACTCACGATGGAGTCACTGGGCGTGGTCCAGCGGAAGGTCGTGGAGAGGTCGCCACCCTCGTCTCCATTGCCGCTGATCTGCACCTCCCACGGTCCGGCCGGGCCGAGGGCGGCCAGCTCGTAGGTGCCGTCGCCTGCGGCCTCGATCGGAGCGCTCAGCTGACGCTCGCAGTCGCGGTAAGGACCCGGCGTGCGGAAGGACGCGGTGAACGACCAGCCCTCGAGCGGGAAGGAGAAGGTGAGGGGGCCCGCCGCCTCGGTCGCCGGGGGGTTGTCGGGCGGCCTTCCGTCGGCGCAGCCACCTGCCCCGGACTCGTCCTGGTAGCACCAGGTCCAGGCCTCGAGGTCGACGTCGCCCTCGGGTCGGTGCAACGTCAGCGGCGGAGGGCCCGGGAGGTCGGCTCTACCGGCCGTCGTACGGTCGGCCACCTCGTTCGGGACCGCCGGAGGGCCGCTCTCCTGCCCGCAGGCCGCGAGCGACACCACCACCAGCAACGCGGCGACACGGGCTCCGAGGCTCACGGCGAGAGTCTGGAGGGCTGCGAGCATGTAGAAACAGACGTCGTGGACATCGTGACGGTTTCGGTACCCGCGGCACGCGTGGAGCGATGGGTGGCGAACTTCGAGTCGCGGCACGGGCCGACGACGTACGACGTCAGCGACGGTGCTCTGACGGGGACGGCCGCCGACGGGTCGTCGTTCCTGGCCCGGCTGCCCTTCGGGACGGCGTACGACGGCCCGCCCGACGCGGCATCCCTGGCCGGGGCGGCGACGGCGCCGGCGCAGTGGGGCGTGCTGCTGGTCCGCAAGGGGGGCTTCGCGATCGCCCGGATGGCCGGCGAGACGATCGCCGAGCACAAGATCGGGCAGCGGCACGTCCAGGGCCGGACCAAGGCCGGCGGGCAGAGTCAGCAGCGGTTCGCCCGGCGTCGGGACAACCAGGCGCGGCAGGCCTACGAGGCCGCCGCCGACCACGCGGCGCGCATCCTCGGTCCGGTCGTCGGCCGAGCACCGGTGGTCGCCGGTGGCGACCACTCCGCGATCGAAGAGGTGCTGGCCGATCCGCGCCTGCGAGGAGTGACCGTCGTCGAGCCCTGGCTCGCGGTCCCGGACCCCAAACGGGCGGTGCTCGACCAGGCGCTCCTCGACGCGGTCGCCGTCCGCGTCGAGGTGGTCAACGCCTAGGGCCTAGCCCTGGCCCGTTGGCACCACGAAGATGTCGGCCTGGTCAGGGACGGAGGTCTTCACCGGGATGCCGTGGTTGGTGAAGGTGATCGTCCCGTTGAATTTCTTCGTCCCGCTGGCGGTGAGCTGGATGATGTGGTGCGGCTCCTCGACGCCGACGTACACGCCGTAGGTGCGCTTGCCGCTGGTGGAGGTCAGCTGAACCGTCTCGATGCCGGCCACGTCCGTGGTGCCCGTGACCGACGCGGTGCCCGGGAGCATCTTCTTCGACGACTTGTTGCCCTTCTCGGAGACCTCGAACAGCTTGTCGAGCTTGCACAGGTCGCCAGCGAGATCGCCGTCGTCGCCCTCGACCCAGCGGTTTCCGATGACCGAGGCGGCCTGGCGGGCCTCCTCAGGCGTCGCGCCGGACGCGCGGTAGAACGACTCGTCGCCACGGAAGAAGATGCGGTGCTCGGCGACGAGCAGCTCGAACGTGGCACCGTCCTTGCCCATCGTCCCCGTGCAGTCGCCCGACTTCGCGACGGAGAGGTCGATCGTCACTTGCTCGCCGCCCTGCTGCAGGTCGCCCTGCACATGGACGGAGCGGAGCGAGCCGAGGTTCTTCTGGGCGGCCGCGAAGATCTCCTCGGCCGATCCCTGCGCGAACTCGCTCTCCTGCGGAATCAGGTTCGACACGGCCCCGCAGGCCGCCATCGAGCCAGCCAGCAGCAGGACGACGCCCGCTCGTGCTACTCCCACCAGTCTCATGTCGACCCCTGTCACCGGGCCCGGGCTGTTCGGTTCCCGAGCACGGCAGCCATGGGATCACGATCTCCGGTCCGGCGGGCCGGAATCGCCGACCTGGACGTGGTGCTCGCCGAACCCCAGCGGCTCGCGCATGAACAGGTACGTCGCCCAGTGCAGCCGGTCGACGCGTCCGGCGTCGTCGCGGGTGACGCGCAGGATCTCACCACGCTCGCGGCCCGACTCCGTGCGGAAGCGGTCGGGGCCGTCGGCGACGAACACCGAGGGTGCGCGGGTGGCGGGGGCGCCGTCCACCCGGGCCTCCAGCCTGCCCTCGCGCACCGAGAAGGTGAAGCCGTGCCCCTCGGAGTACCAGTGGCCGATGATGCCGGCCAGCTCCTCGGGCAGGGACGTGCCCGCTCGCCAGGGCTCCTCCTTGACGGGGACGTCGTCGACGACGCGGTCGGCCAGCTTGATCGCGAGGGCCGTGGGGTCCGGGGACGAGGTGTTGTTCATCAGCGCGATGCCGCCGGTGCCGCTCTCCCGGTGGGTCAGCAGCGCGGTGCTGTGACCCGGCATCCCGCCGTCGTGGCCCACCCACGTCCGGCCCGAGGCCGAGCGGTGCACGAAGAACCCGAGCCCCATGCCCGTCGTCCACCGGTCGGGGTCGGTGAGCACCTGGGGCTGGCACATCTCCTCGATGGTGTCGGGGGAGAGGACCTCTGCGTCCGGTGCGGCGACGAACGCCGACCAGCGGGCCAGGTCACGTGCCGTGCTGGCCAGGCCGCCGACCGCCGACATCGCCTTCGTCTCGAGGACCGGCTCGGGGCGGGGCACGTCGTGGAACGGCGGCACGAAGTAGCCGGTGACGTGGTCGTCGTCGGCGAAGCCGACGGTCGTGCGCGACATCTCCAGCGGCCGCAGCAGCCGCGCCTCGAGCGACTCGAACCACGGCCGGCCCTCGAGCTTCTCGACGACCTGGCCGAGGACGGCGTACGTCAGGTTGGAGTAGTGCCACCTGTGGTGCGGGCGGCCGACGCGCTCCGCCTCGGCGAAGCCCCTCATCAGCGACACCGCGTCCGGCTGGTCGAGGGTGTCCCAGATGTCGCCGAGCGGCTCGCGCTGCATCCCGGAGACGTGCGCGAGAGCCTGCCGGACCGTCACCGCGTGCGGCACGTCGGGCAGGTGGTCGGCGAGGAGGTCGTCGAGCGACAGCCTGCCCTCGTCGCGCAGCTGCATGACCATCACGGCGGTGAAGGTCTTGGTGTTGGAGGCGATGAGGTACTGGTCGTCGGGCCCGGGCGTCTGCTTGGTCCCCACCTCGCCGGTGCCGATGCCCGCGAACCAGAGGAGCTCGCCACCGCGCGACACCGCCGCCGCCAGACCCGGCACGCGGCCCTCGCGCTGCTGGGCCAGGGCCGTGCGGTGCAGGAGCTTCTTGGTGTCCTCGGGCAGCGAGCTCACGGACGGCACCGTACGCAGACTCCTAAGAGCCGCGGTGGCGCTGGATCTGGTCGCGGAGGCGGCGGACGTTCGCCGTGGCCGCAGTCATCCGGGCCTCGAGGTCCCAGACCCAGGCATGCGGGTCGCTGACGTCGTCGAGGACCTCCTCGATCTCGGCACGCAGCGCCGCCGGGTCGGCGGCGTGCCTGCCGACCACGGTGCCGCCTCGCCTGGTCGCTCGGCCCTCCGGCCAGCTGTGCAGCGGCGAGCGCAGGTTGGGCAGCGGCACCGAGTGCAGCCGCAGGTCGCTGGCGGCCATCACCACGCCGAAGGACAGCTGGTCGCGCCGCGAGAACCTCAGCACGTGCTCCCACCAGGTCGTCATCGCGACCTCCACCCGCGGCGTACGGCGCCGGGCGAGCAGCGCCGTCCAGTGCGGGTTGGCCTCGATCGCGGCCGGCGAGGAGTCGACGTAGTGCGCCATCTGCTCGAAGACACGGAGGTGGTCGTCCTTGCCGAGGTCGATGCTGGCCTGGGCCTCGTCGAGGACGGAGCGGTGGAAGGTGTGCGCCGGCGCGGCGACGTCCGCCTCCTCGAGCCAGCCGTCGACGAAGGTCTCAGGCAGGGCGCGCAGCTCGACCGCGTTGTCGACCCAGAGGGTGCGGTCGTAGCCGGTCAGGGCGGGGTGTCCCACGATCTTCAGGAAGCGCTCGCTGCGCACGGGATCCGTCGGGAGACGCGGCTCGACCGGGATCACCTGCCAGGTGTCGCTGCGCACTGTCGCGTCGTCGGTGAAGCAGACGAAGTCGGCCGACGACTCCGCGGCGAGCGGTGCCTCCCTCAGCTGCTGCCCGCCACCGAGGACAGCGGTGTAGACGGCCAGCCGAGAGGCATGACGGGGGCGATGGCGCTGCGCGTGCCCAGCCACGTGCCCAGCCACGTGTTCGGCCACGAGCTCGGCCACCTGATCGGCCAAGTGCTGGGCGACAGGTGGGGCCACGTGCTGCGCCATCGGCGTCTCCTGCGGAAGTGATCGCTCCCGAGTTTCGTCGGCGGTCGGGATGACCCGCTCGACCGCAACGTACCGGGCCGGGAGCCGAAGGTCAGGGCGCCACGTCGGATGTCGCGGGCGTGTCGCCCTCGAGCTCGCGGCGTCGCCCGCCCTGCTCCTGAGCGCGCTGGCTGCCGCGCTCACGGCTGCTGCGTGGTGGCGCTTCCGGGAGCGCGACATCCGTTAGCGTGCGCGACATGCCCCCCGACAGGTGGCCCGACAAGTGGCAGGGGACGTGGGAGCCCCAGCCCGGGTGGCTCTCGGTTCCCGGCGGCACGGGACCGTCCACCGTCGGCGTCTGGCGTACCGAGCTCGGCGGCCAGCCCCTCGCCGTCAAGCGCTTGGCCCGCCCCGGGCCGGGCGACCCAGCGGAGCTCGACGACCCCACCCACTTCGCCTACTGGAGGCGCGAGGCCGACGTGGCCGAGTCCGGCCTGGCGCTCACGACGCCAGGGCTTCGCGGTCCGGTGACAGCCGTGGAGGAGGACCCCGCCGGCATCACCTTGACCTCCGACTGGGTCGAGGACGCCGGCGTCAACGGGCTCTTCGTCGCCCATGCCCTCGGCCGGTTCGCGGCCGCCGACCTGGGCGACCGGCGGTGGCTCGCGCGCGGGCTGTTGCGGCGCCGGATCGCCCGCGTCGAGCGGCGCGGCGGCTGGCCGACGCTGGCCCGCACCGGGGCGGCCGACCTCGCCGACAGCCTCTGGTCTCGCCGCGAGCACTTCTTGCAGGAGTACGACGCCCTCCCGCCGGTCGCCCACCACGGCGACGTGGCGGCCGGCAACCTGCACGGCCGTGACGGTGACCTGGTCGTGGCGATCGACTGGCAGAGCCTGGGACTCGGGCCCGTCGGCACGGACCTCGGACTGCACATGGCCTGCGCGCGGGAGGCCCCCGAGCCGCTGCTCGACGCCTACCTGCTGGGCATGTCGGACGGTGCGGCAGCCGACCTCGCCACTGCCGACCAGGTGCGCCTCGGTGCCCGCATCGTCGCGGCGTACACCGCGGTCAGCCGCGCCGAGTGGGCGCTGGCCCGGGTGGCGGGCGGCGAGGGCGCGCTCGCGGCCAAGTTCCGCCACCCCAGCGTCGCGCCGTACCTGCGCGCCCTCGAACGCGTCTCCGGCGAGATCGAGGCGCTGCTTTGATCTGCCCCTCCGCTGCGCTTCGGGGCGTGTCCGCCGCGCCATGAGGTCGCTCTTCCTCCTCGCTGGCTCGCCCAGGGGCTCGCCACGCTCGTCGTGCAGGAGCGACCGCGCGGCGGACGGGTCCGGTGGCCGAGGCCGCGAAATCCACGCGGGTCACCGGGGACGCCCATCTCCGTCGCAGGGGAGGGTGGCGGGCGCGGTGCGCTGCATGACGCCGAGCGACGCGGTCATCCGGTTGTGGGGGATGGCGGCGCCGCGGTCGTAGAAGGGTCTGTCGAGGACCCACACCAGCGTCAGGGCGGAGAACAGCGCCAGCGCCATCGCCCCCATCGCCACGGCTTGACCGATCCGCCGGGCGGCCGGGTCGGCGAACAGCGCCTGGAAGCCGAGGACCACCAGGGTGATCAACACCAGTACGCCCCAGAGGAAACCGGGCACGAAGGGCTGGGCCTCGGCGAGCCGGCTGCGGCGTGCCTCCTGTCGGGCCTCGTTGACCTCGAGCCAGTGGGCGAACGCCTCGATCTGCTTGGTGTCCACGAGGGGCGGCGTGGCACGCATGTCCGTGTTGGTGCGATCCACCCAGTACTGCACGACCTGGCCTTCCTGGCCACGGGCCATGGCCGGGAAGTCGTCGCTGACGACGGCCCGGCCGTAGCAGAGCGCGTCGCCACGAAGCTGGTCGGCGTACGGCTGGTCGAAGTACCGGGCCGTGGCGTACAGCTGCTGTACCTCAGCCGCTTCGGTCCCTGTGGCGGTGCGGGCGGTCTGATAGCTCTCGAACGTTCCGATGATCAGGAATGCGAGCAGCACTGCCAGGCCCGTGGCGGCGGTGCTGTAGATCGCGCCGGCAGCGGGCATGTCGCCGAGCCAGCCGCCGGGAGGTGCCCACTTCGCGATCAGCAGCAACAAGAGGAGGACCGACAGCGCGGTGGGTACGGCGATGAACAGGATCGACGTCAGCACGCCCTGAGCCTGCTGTCACTCGACCGTGGCGGGTGCGAACGTGTCGCAAGCCTCGAGACTGCCCTCGGTGTAGCCGACCTGGAACCACTTCATCCGCGCCGCCGCCGAGCCGTGCGTCCACTGCTCCTTGTTGACACGACCGGTCGTCTGCTCCTGGATGCGGTCGTCGCCGACGGACTTCGCCGCCTCGATGGCCTGCTGGATGTCCTCCTGGGTCAGGCCGAGGATGAGGGCCTCGCCGACCACGTCGTCGGTGGAGGTGGCGTTCTTGGCCCACATGCCGGCGTAGCAGTCTGCCTGCAGCTCGAGCCGTACGGCGTCGCTGTTGGGACCCCTCTGGGTCTGCACCTGGCCCATGGTGCCGAGGACGTTCTGGATGTGGTGGCCGTACTCGTGGGCCAGGACGTAGGGCTCCACGAACTCACCAGCCGGGCCGTTGAGCTGTTGCTGGAGCACCTGCTCGAAGAAGGTGGTGTCGAGGTAGATCGTGTCGTCGGCCGGGCAGTAGAACGGCCCGACCTCGGCGGTCGCGTCGCCGCAGCCGGTGGAGGTTCCGCCGGTGAACGTCTGCATCGCGGCGATGGGCCGGAAGGTGGCGTTGCTCTGCGCGGGGAGCGCGTCGGTCCAGTAGTCCGTCAGCGAGTTCTCCACCGCCACGCGGGCGCAGTCGGTGCTCTTCTCCGCGTCGGCACCGCTCTTGCAGTTGGCGTAGCGGCCGGTGTCGGTGCCCGACATCCGCGAGGGGTCGAGGCCGGTGTCGGGCAAGGAAGGGGTGTTGCCGCCCACACATTGAGTGAGCACGATGAACAAGACGATGATCAGGATGCCGCCGAGGCCGCCGCCGGCCTTCGTGCCGCCGGGGATCGGGATGCGCATCCCGCCGCCGCCCATGCCGCCGCCACCACCGCTGGACGAGCCGACGTCGCGAACGCGGGAGGTGTCGAGCCGGGCCTTGGGGTTGAAGCGCATTTGTCGCTCTCCTGTCGGCTCGCTGAACCTGACCGCCCAGTACCGGTACCCGGCCGGGGCGCCCATACACTAGCCAGCCTGATGATCACCGCCCAACACCTCGAGGTGCGTGCCGGGGCGAGGCTGTTGATGCAGGACGTCAGCTTCAGGGTCGCGCCGGGCGACAAGGTCGGGCTCGTCGGCCGCAACGGCGCCGGCAAGACCACCCTCACCAAGATCCTCGCCGGCGAAGGCCTGCCCGCTGCCGGTTCGGTCCACGCGACCGGCTCGGTCGGCTACCTGCCGCAGGACCCACGTACCGGCGACCCCGAGGTCCTCGGCCGTGAGCGGATCCTGTCGGCCCGCGGCCTCGACGACGTCGTACGCCGTCTCCGGGCGGCCGAGACCGAGATGGGCAGCGACAAGCCGTCGGTGCGCGAGCGCGCGATGCGCCGCTACGAGCGCGCCGACGCCGAGCTCCACGCCGGCGGCGGCTACGCCGCGGAGTCCGAGGCGGCCCAGATCGCGTCGAGCCTCGGGATCGAGGAGCGCGTGCTCAACCAGCCGCTGCGCACGCTGTCCGGCGGTCAACGACGTCGCGTCGAGCTGGCGAGGATCCTCTTCTCCGGTGCCGAGACGCTGCTGCTCGACGAGCCGACCAACCACCTCGACGCCGACTCGATCATCTGGCTGCGCGAGTTCCTCAAGGCCCACAAGGGCGGCCTGGTCGTGATCAGCCACGACACCGGGCTGCTGGAGACGACAGTCAACAAGGTGCTCCACCTCGACGCCAACCGCGCCGAGATCGACGTCTACAACATGGGTTGGTCGGCCTACCTCGCCCAGCGCGAGACCGACGAGCGCCGCCGCAAGCGCGAGCGGCTGAACGCCGAGCGCAAGGCCGACGCGCTGATGGACCAGGCCAACAAGATGCGGGCCAAGGCCACCAAGGCGCAGGCCGCCCAGTCGATGATGAGGCGGGCCGAGAAGCTGATGGCCGGCATCGACGCCGAGCGCCGCTCCGACCGCGTCGCCCGCATCAAGTTCCCCGCGCCCGCGGCGTGCGGCAAGACGCCGCTGACCGCGACCGAGCTGTCCAAGTCCTTCGGGTCGCTGGAGGTCTTCACCGACGTCGACCTGGCCATCGACAAGGGCTCGCGGGTCGTCGTCCTCGGCCTGAACGGCGCCGGCAAGACCACGTTGCTGCGGCTGCTCGCCGGCGTCGACGAACCCGACACCGGCCGCGTCGTGCCCGGCCACGGTCTGAAGGTCGGCTACTACGCCCAGGAGCACGAGACGCTCGACACCTCGCGCACGGTCCTGGAGAACATGCACTCCGCGGCGCCGCAGCTCACCGACACCGAGGCCCGCTCGGTACTCGGCTCCTTCCTGTTCAGCGGCGACGACTCCAGCAAGCCCGCGCGGGTGCTCTCCGGCGGCGAGAAGACCCGGTTGGCGCTGGCGATCCTCGTGGTCTCCAGCGCCAACGTGCTGCTGCTCGACGAGCCGACCAACAACCTCGACCCGGCCTCGCGCGAGGAGGTGCTGGCGGCGATCCGCTCCTACGAGGGCGCGATCGTCCTCGTCACCCACGACGAGGGCGCGGTCCACGCCCTCGAGCCCGACCGGGTCCTGATCCTCCCCGACGGCGTCGAGGACCTCTGGAACGCGTCGTACGCCGACCTGGTCTCGCTGGCCTGAAACCCCGATTCGTCTGCGGATCGCTGCGACTTTCGCCGCTCAGGGCCGCAGACGAATCGGTGTCCCGGCGGTTCGTACGACTCCCGCCATGGACCACGACGACCTCCAGGCCGCCGGACTCGCGTACGACGTCACGGGCGAGGTCGCGACCGTCACCCTCGACCGGCCCGAGGTGCGCAACGCGCAGACCCCGCGGATGTGGCGGGCGCTGGCGGCGATCGGCGAGCAGGTGCCCGACGAGGTGCGGGTGGTCGTGGTGCGGGGGAGCGGGCAGTCGTTCTCGGCGGGCCTCGACCGGGCCATGCTCGACCCGTCCGCCGGTGACGGGCAGGAGACCGTCGCCGGCCTGCTGGCGTTGCCCGACGAGGAGGCCTCGGCCGCGATCGAGCAGTTCCAGCGCGGGTTCACGTGGTTGCGCGACCCGCGGTTCGTCTCGGTCGCAGTCGTGCAGGGTCACGCGATCGGAGCGGGCTTCCAGCTCGCGCTCTCCTGCGACCTCCGGGTGATCGCCGACGACGCCCAGCTGTGCATGAAGGAGTCCGCGCTCGGGCTGGTGCCCGACCTGACCGGAACCCAGCCGCTGGTCGAGGCCGTCGGCTACTCCCGCGCCCTCGAGATCTGCGCGACGGCCCGGATGGTCTCGGCGCAGGAGGCGATGGCGATCGGCCTGGCCAACCTGGTGGTGCCGGTCGCGGAGCTCGACGACACCGTCACCGACCTCACGGCCGCGCTGACGGCGGCCATGCCGGGCGCCGTACGCGAGACCAAGGCGCTGCTGCTGGCCGCGACGAGCCGCTCGCTCGACGAGCAGCGCAGGTACGAGCGCGAGGCGCAGCTGCGGCGGTTCCGCGAGCTCGCGCTCCCGGTCGTAGGTTGAGCCATGGGCCAGGTCACCGAGGGCGTCTTCTCCACCGGCGTGCCGTTCCTCCGTACGGGCCAGGGCCCGCCGCTGCTGGTGGCGTCCGGCCTGACCTCCGAGCACGCGAACCCCACCGGTAGGTGGCGCAAGATGGCGCTGTCGTGGGTGGCGCCGTTCGCCGAGCACTTCACCGTCTACCTCGCCAACCGCCGCCCGGGGCTTCGGCCCGGCACCACGATGGCCGAGCTCGCGAACGACTACGCGGACGGCATCCGGCATGACATCGGCGAGCAGGCCTACGTCCACGGCACGTCGACGGGCGGCTCGATCGCGCTGCAGCTCGCCATCGACCACTCCGACCTGGTGGGTCGCCTCGTCGTCTCCGCCGCGGCCTGCCGGCTGTCCGAGGAGGGCCGGCGCGTGCAGCTGGAGCTGCTGCGGCTGACGGAGGCCGGCGACGCACGCGGGGTGGGCGCCCATCTCCTCGGTTCGATGGTGCAGGGGCCGCTGGCCTACCCCGCGCGAGGCGTGGGCTGGCTCGCCGGCGGCATGTTCGCCACCGACGACCCGTCCGACTCGGTCGCCGTGCTGCGGGCCGAGGACGCGTTCGACGTGGAGGCCGATCTCGGACACGTCCAGGCGAGCACCTTGGTGCTCGGAGGCACGGCTGACGCCTTCTACTCCGAGGAGCTCATCCGGCGCACGGCCGAGGGCATCCCGGACGGGCGTGCCGTGCTCTTCCCCGGCAAGTCGCACATGTACGTCGCCGGCTCGGCCGTGCCGGCCGCTGTCGCCCTGGGCTTCCTGGTCGGCAGCTGAAAGACGACCGGTCTCAGAGGAGGATCCCGCGGCTGGTCATCTCGACCGACCGGCTCAGCCCGTCCCTGAACATCCGGTCGAGCCGCGGGTTGCCGGACAGCTCCCACAGCACCTCCGACGTCTGCCAGGCGGCCGCGCGGGCGAGGTGGATGCCGAACGTGGCGAACCCGTCGTCCACCTTGCCGCCGAGCTCGTCGACGGTCGCGATGATCCCGCTGCTGAACCAGCCCTTGATCTTGTCCTGCGCCTCGGCGAGCACGTCGTTGGTGCGGGTGAAGTCGCTGTGCTCGGGTGAGTCGTCGAGGGGCGCACGCTCCAGCTCGACACAGGTGTCGACGACGGCGTGGGGCAGGTCGTGGGAGATGTGCGCGTTCATGCCGGCCAGCGCGAACTGGATCGGGTGGGTGTGGTCGCGCGCGCGGGACTCGAACAGCGGCGCCCAGGCCGGGCTGACGCGATCGCCGGCGAGGTCGGCGGCGTACGCCGCGAAGTAGAGGTTCGCGAAGTGCACGTCGAGGCGGGCCAGGAACTCGCCCGCCTCGAAGGTGCTCGCGTCGACGGCCTCGTCGACGAGGCGCGTGACCTGCCAGTACATGCGGTTGAAGTAGGCGACGCCGTCGCTCGTCGAGAGCGCGGCGTCGATGTCCGCCATCCGCTCGAGGACGTCGTCGATGCTGGCCGCCTGGTCCCATCCGGCAGTCGCCATGGTCGATGGTAGAGCGGATGGGTCACCCGCCGATGCGATACCGGATGTGCGTGGCCCTGGGTGACTCGATCACCTCGACCGGCGTGAGGCCCGGGTCGACCACGCCGTCGAAGAGGCGCTCGCCGGCGCCGAGGAGGATAGGGGAGATGTCGAGGTAGAGCTCGTCGAGCACGCCGGCCGCGAGCGCTTGGCGGATCGTCGAGGCACCGCCGGCGATGAGGATCTCGCCGTCCTCACCGGCCGCCTCGACAGCCCGGCCGTAGGCCGCGTCGAAGCCGTTGCTGACGAAGTGGAACGTCGTCCCGCCGGCCATCTCGACGGGCTCGCGCTCGTGGTGGGTGAGCACGAACACCGGAGCGTGGTAGGGCGGTTCCTCGCCCCACCAGCCGCGCCAGTCGTCGTCCCAGCCCGTCCATCGGCTGACCGCAGGGCCGAACATGTGTCGCCCCATCACATAGGCACCCCGTGCCGCGGACAGGTGATCCCAGGCGGGGACGTCCTCGCCCAGGATCGGCTGCTCGTCAGACGGGAAGGCCCACTCGTGGAGCCGCTCGCCCCCGATGCCGAGCGGGTTCTCCATGCTCTGCTCGGCGCCGGCGAGGTAGCCGTCAAGGGAGATGGTCACGTGGCAGGTGGTTCGGGTCATGGAGTCCAGACTGCCGCAGTCACCGCGACTCATCGGGCCGGGTAGCACGTCCTAGGCTCTCGCCCCGTGGGCGACCAGGGGACCAACGCGCTCGCGGCCCTGATCCTCGGCTCGGTCATCGCGGTGCTGCTGTTCATCCCGGTGGCGGCCGTGCAGTACCGCCGCGACGGACGCCTCGGTCCGGCGGACCTGGCGGTCCTGGTCGGCGCGGCTGTCTACGGCGTCTCGCTGTGGACCTACACCCTGCTGCCCCTGCCCGACGTCGGCGACTACGCCTGCCAGCACGCGCAGACCCAGCTGATGGCGTTCGCCGACGACATCCGGCGAGCTGCGGAGCAGGAGGGGTATGCCGGCCTCGGCACCCCCAGCGAGCTGCTACGCAACCGCGCCTTCCTCCAGGTCGTGCTCAACGTGCTGCTGTTCGTGCCGTTCGGCGTCTTCGTGCGACTGATCACCCACCGGGGCATCGTCGTGGCGACGGTCCTCGGCTTCGCGGTCTCGCTCCTGATCGAGGTCACCCAGCTCACGGGCGTCTGGGGCGTCTACCCGTGCGCCTACCGGCTCTTCGACGTCGACGACCTGCTGACCAACACCGTGGGCGCGTTCCTCGGCGCTCTGGTCTCCTATCCGTACGCCGCCCGCCGGCGTCGCCGGCTCGGCACGGCTCGCCGTCGGCTGCCGACCACGGTGTCGGTGGGCCGCCGCCTGGCGGCGTCGCTCAGCGACGTGCTGTTCGTGGTGCTCGTCGGCACCGCCGCGGCGGCCCTGTGGCGCGGCTACCTGGTGTTCGCCCAGGACCAGCGCCCGGTGACCGACTCGGCCTCGATGATCGCGCTGCGGGCGGGCGTGCCGCTCGTCGTGCAGGCGCTGATGGTGCTGCTGGCCGGCAAGACCGTCGGTGAGCTCGTCGTCGACCTGCGCACCAGTCCGGCGTCGTACGCGCGTCGGCTGGTCAAGCTGCTCGTCGGTGTGGTCCCGCTGGTCACCCTCGCCGTCGTCACGGTGCCGGCCGCCCAGGTAGCACTCGCTGCACTGGGCGTTGCCGCGGTCGTTGGCGCCTTCCTCACCCGCGGCCACCGCGGGCTGAGCAACGCCGTCGCCCGGCTGGAGCTCGACATCGACAACTCCTGACCACGAGTGACTCGTCCCGAAAGTGGAAGTCGTGAGTCGCTCACGCCTGTTCAGTGGCATGCACATCCTGGAGCTCCGAGCTCGCGCCCTGGTGGTCGGCGCCGCGCTCGTCGTGGTGACCACCTTGCCGTCGGGCTGCTCCAGCGAGGGTGAGCCGCCCGCTGCCACCCCGGACCGTCACACGTTCGCGGCGTCGCCCCGGATCGTCTTCCAGCAGGACGGTGGAGCGCGCTTCGAGGTCGCGCTGGTCCGGCAGGACGGCTCCGGCCGGGTAGCTCCGCTCGCCGCTCTCGGCGACGGTCACCAGACCAACCCTGACTGGTCGCCGGACGGTGAGCGCCTCGTGTTCGCGATGAACGACGGTGAGCGTGACGACCTGTGGGTCGCCGACGCCGACGGCAGCGACGCGCGCATGCTGCTCGACTGCAGCGGCGCCTGCCGCTGGCTGGACGACCCCGACTGGTCACCGGACGGCAACGAGATCGTCTACAGCCGGAGCATCCAGCGACCGGACGGCTGGGGGATCGGCACGTTGGAGACCGTCGACGTGGTCACGGGCCGGGTGAGCGTCGTGCTCGGTCCGTGGAAGCGCTACTTCACGGCTGGGGCTCGGTTCTCGCCCGACGGTGACGAGGTCGTCTTCGAGAAGGTGCAGAAGCTCGGCCGCCCCCACGACGCCGACATCCGCTCGGTCGCCCTGGTCGTGACGCGGCTGGACCAGCCCGGTCGCCCCGGGCGCAGGGTCACGGACCCGCGGTTGTTCGCGGCGACGGCCGACTGGAGCCCGGACGGGGAACGCATCGTGTACTCCGCGCTCGGCGAGCCGGACGGCGAAGCACCGGACCTTTTCTGGATCGGTCCCGCGGGCGGAGAACCGACGCGGATCACCTCCTTGGCCGCCGACAACCAGTACGCCGCCGACCCTGCCTGGCTGCCTAACGGCACCGGAGTGCTGTTCAGCGGGCGCCTCAAGGGAGCGGGGAGCCCGGAGCTGCTGAGCGTGCGCATCGACGGAAGTGCTCTCGGGCCGGCGTTCGGCGACGAGGTCATCTTCGGCACCCACCCGCGCGTGCAGCCGGCGCCCTGACTGCCCCGCACGATCCGCCTGCGCGGCCTTCACGTTCCGGACGTGAAGCCCGCGGTGTCGTAGATCAGCCGCTGCCACGCCTCGCCGGGCACGCCTTCGGTGTCCGCCTCGGTCGTCGACACGAAGGTCATGCGCAGCACGCCGTCCTCGACCACCCAGGTGTGCACGTTCGTGCCGCCCGGGGCGTTGCGCGGCCGCAGGTAGACGCGTGGGCCGTTGAACTCGAGCAGCTCCACGTCGTCGCCGGTCGTGTCGCCCTGGCGCGATCGGAAACCCTGGTTCAGTCCCGTCCCGGTGACGTGGAGCGTGATGTGGAACGGCCTAGGAGGGAGTTGGTCCAGCATCGCCGACGCCACGTCGGGACGTCCTGCGGCGCGCGCGGCGGCTCGAACATCCGCGGTCGTGATCGGACCGGAGGTCCACCTGCCCTCGAGAGGACCGTTAGGACTGCCGACGTCTTGTGAATGCGACGGGTTGGATGGCCGTGCCGGGCTCTGATCACCGTCGTCGGGCGCGGCGACGACGACGGCGACGACCGCGGCCGCGGCGACGAGGGCGGCAGTCGCCACGCGTCGTACGGCCGTTTCGCGGCGGTCTCGCGCGAGGACGGTGGCCAGGGCGTCCGGCGCATGCTCGTCCCAGCCGTGGTCGGTCTCCGCGAAAGCTTGGCGCAGACGGTCGTCAACGGACATCGCTGGTCACCTCCTCGGCCAGGGCCTGGGCGAGGTGACGGCGAGCCGTGTGCAGCTGGCTCCACCCCGTGGACTCCGAGCAGCCCAGGATCTCGGCGATCTCGGCCATCGGCCGGTCCTCGTAGTAGAAGAGCACGACGACTGCTCGCTGGCGCGGAGCGAGGCGGCGCACCGCGGCCAGCACCTCGGGTGCTGGAGTCGGTGGCTCCACCGTCTCCTCGCCAACCGTCGAGCGCTCGAGCTCGATCCGCCGCCATGCGCGATGGCGCTCACGCTGCGCCTTGCGGATGGCGACACGTCGGACCCAGAGGTCCGGACGGTCGTACCCGGCCACCGTGCGCCAGTGCCGGAGCAGCTCGAGGAACGCGTCCTGGGTGACCTCTTCGGCGCGCGAGCGGTCGCCGACGATGTGGTGGATGGTACGTGCGACGCGGGGGAACTCCACGGCGAACAGGTCCTCGAAGGTGGGGGTGGCCTCGACAGCAGCGGGACGCCCGAGCGGCGCCTCGGCGCTGGTCAGCTCGTCCACGCACACCACCTCCACAGGTGGACAGGCACGAGCGTCCTCCTACTTCCACTCCGGGCGCGACCTTTTCCTGGGAGCCGCTGTCGGTGGTGCGCGGAACAATGGAGGTCACCGCGGGCGTTGAGGCCCCAGAGAGCGAGGACAGACGTTTGTCAGGCATGAGCGGCATGGGTCAGGTGTGGCGTCACATGCGCACCGACCGCAGCATCGTCAACAGCAAGCTCGACCGTGGCACGGTCCGGCGGGTGCTGTCGTTCGCGCGCCCGCACCGCCGGCTGATCGCCGTCTTCCTGGTGCTCACCGTCGTCGACGCCTGCCTCGTCGTGGTCACCCCGCTGCTGGTGCAGCGGATCGTCGACGACGGCATCCTCGCCAAGGACACCGCGCTGGTCTTCGAGCTGGCCGGCTTGATGGCGCTGACCGCAGTGTTCGGGGCGGTCCTGGGAGTGGTCGCGGGGTGGCTGTCCTCGCGGATCGGTGAGGGCCTGATCTACGACCTCCGCACCCAGGTCTTCGCCCACGTGCAGCGGCAGTCGCTGGCCTTCTTCACCCGCACCCAGACCGGCGCGCTGGTCTCGCGGCTCAACAACGACGTGATCGGCGCCCAGCGCGCCTTCACCTCGACCCTCTCCGGCACCGTGTCCAACGCGATCTCCGTGCTCGTGGTCGGCGTCGCGATGTTCGCGCTCAGCTGGCAGGTCACCTTGCTGTGCCTGCTGCTGTTCCCGCTGCTGCTCATCACCTCGCGCCTCGTGAGCGGCAAGCTCGCCGGGCTGACCCGCGAGCAGATGGACGGCAACGCCGACATGGGCAACGTGATGACCGAGCGGTTCAACGTCGGTGGCGCGATGCTCCTCAAGCTGTTCGGGCGGCGCGCCGACGAGGACGCGCTGTTCGCCCGCAGGGCCGCGACCGTCCGCGACCTCGGCGTCCGCATCTCCCTGATCACCCGCATCTTCGGTGCGGCGATGATGACCATCCCGGCGCTGGCCACCGCGCTGGTCTACGGCGTCGGCGGCTACCTCGCCATCCAGGGCGAGCTCACCGTCGGCACCCTGCTGGCGCTGACCGCACTGCTGTTCCGGCTGCTGGGTCCGATGCAGGGGCTCTCCAACGTGCGCATCGACGTGATGACGGCACTGGTCAGCTTCGAGCGCGTCTTCGAGGTGCTCGACCTGCCGTCGTCGATCCGCGAGAAGCCCGACGCCGTCGTGCTGCCGGTGACGGCGTCCCGGGTCGAGTTCGACCACGTGTCGTTCCGCTACCCACGGGCCGACGAGGTCTCCCTCGCCTCCCTCGAGTCCGTGGCCCGCACCGAGACCGTCGACACGGGCGAGGTGCTCCACGACATCATCGTTCACCGCCGAGCCCGGCCAGATGGTCGCGCTGGTGGGTCCGTCGGGCGCGGGCAAGACCACCATCACCCACCTGGTCTCGCGGCTCTACGACGTCGGCTCGGGCGTCGTCCGCGTCGGCGGCCACGACGTCCGCGAGGTGACGCTCGAGTCGCTGGAGGACGTCGTCGGCTACGTCACCCAGGACGCCCACATGTTCCACGACACCATCCGCGCCAACCTGCTCTACGCGCGCCCCGACGCCGACGACAGGGCCGTGTGGGCCTCGCTCGAGGCGGCCCAGGTCGCCGGGCTGGTCCGCGCCCTGCCCGAGGGCCTCGACACCGTCGTCGGCGACCGCGGCTACCGCCTCTCCGGCGGCGAGCGCCAGCGGCTCGCCATCGCCCGCCTGCTCCTCAAGGCGCCGGCCGTCGTCGTGCTCGACGAGGCGACGGCCCACCTCGACTCCGAGTCCGAGTACGCCGTCCAGCGCGCCCTCGACGCCGCCCTCGAGGGCCGCACCAGCCTGGTCATCGCCCACCGGCTCTCCACCGTGCGCCAGGCCGACCAGATCCTGGTCGTCGACGAGGGCCGCATCGTCCAGCGCGGCACCCACGCGGGCCTGCTCGCCGAGGGCGGCCTCTACGCCGACCTCTACCGCACCCAGTTCGTCGACGACCGTCCACCCGGCGTCCTGATCCGGCGCGGGACACACACGACCGGGCTTGTGGCCCGGGTCCCACACGCAGCGCGCCCGGAGCCCTACATTGCGGTCATGGCCGACATCATCCTGGGCGTGCTGGCGATCGTGGCCGGCGCCTTCATGCTCTTCGCGGGGCAGTTCGTGCTGCGGATCGCGCTGCCCATCTGGGGCTTCTTCGTCGGGTTCGCCTTCGGCGCCGGCATCGTCGCGTCGTGGGCGGACGAGAGCTTCCTCGGGACCGTCACCGGCTGGGTCCTCGGGTTGGTCTTCGCCTTGATCTTCGCGATCTTCGCCTACCTCTACTACGCCGTGGCTGTGGTGCTCGCCTTCGGTGCCTTCGGCTTCGCGATCGGCTCGGGCCTCATCGTCGCCCTCGGCATCGACTGGAACTGGCTCGCTGTCCTGGTGGGTCTCGCGATCGGCCTGGTGTTCGGGCTGATCGCGGTCGTCGGCAGCATGCCGATGCTCGTGCTCATCTTCTTGAGCTCGGTCGCGGGTGCCGTGGGTGTCGTCAGCGGCCTGATGCTGCTGGTGGGCTCGCTCAACTCCTCCGACTTCACGCGCGGCGCGTTCACCGATGCCGTCGAGGACAACTGGTTCTGGTACCTGCTGGTGGTGTTGCTGGCCGTCTTCGGCATGGTCGTGCAGGGCCGGGAGGCCATCAGCGATGCGCCGCACCGTCCGGCAGGTCTGGTACGCCGAGAGCGTCTGACCCGCGCGCCCGGCCGGTGCGCTGCGCCGGCTGGGTGGGCGGCACCCTCCGCTGGGGCGTGCCGCGGACCGGCTGCCGGTGGCAGGATCGAGGGCATGGACCTCCAGCTGAAGGACCGCGTCTACATCGTCACCGGAGGGGCTCGCGGCCTGGGCCGGGCGACGGCCGACGTGCTCGTCGCCGACGGCGCGAAGGTGGTGATCTCGGGCCGCGACGCCGACTCTCTCGCCGAGGCCACGGAGGCGCTCGGCGACGCGGCGGTCACCGTCGAGGCGGACAACGCCGACCCGGCCACGCCGGCGCGGCTGATCGAGGCGGCCCGCGAGGCGTTCGGCCGCCTCGACGGGGTCCTGATCTCGGTCGGCGGCCCGCCCACCGGCACGGTGTCGGGCACGTCCGACGAGGACTGGTCGAGATCCTTCGACTCGGTCTTCCTCGGGGCGGTCCGCATCGCTCGGGAGGTCTGTGCCGAGCTGGAGCCGGGCGGGTCGGTCGCCTTCGTGCTGTCGTCGTCGGTGCGCTCGCCGCTGCCGGGCCTGGCCATCTCCAACGGGCTGCGGCCCGGGCTGGCGGGGGTCGCCAAGACCCTGGCCGACGAGCAGGGCCCGCGGGGGGTTCGCGTCAACGGCCTGATGCCGGGTCGCGTCGGCACCGAGAGGGTCGCCGAGCTCGACGAGTCGACCGGTGACGCCGAGGCCGCCAAGGCGAAGGCGCTCGCGCAGATCCCCCTGGGCCGCTACGGCGAGCCGGAGGAGTTCGGCCGGGCGGCGGCCTTCTTGCTCTCGCCGGCGGCGTCGTTCGTCACCGGCGTGATGCTGCCCGTCGACGGCGGGATGCTGCGCACGTTCTGACGCCGGTTGCGCGCCCCGCCGGTCCACTCGTCGTAGGCCAGGTAGAGGAAGCCGAAGACGGCCAGCAGCCCGAAGAACCACCACTGCAGCCCGTAGAAGAAGTGGGGTCCGTTGCCGAGGTCGGGCAGCTCGGCCTTCACCAGCGTCGTCTCGGGCTCCGGGTCCTCGGTCGCGAGGTCGACGAAGCCGCCGTACACCTCACGCCCGATCGCCGGCCCGATCCGCTCGCTGGAGATGGATCGCGTCGAACCGTCGGTGACCTTCGCGGAGTCGCCGGTCGCGTCCTGGCGCACGTAACCGGTGACGGTGACCTCGCCGGGCGGGGGAGCGGGTACGTCGTCCGGGGTCGCGCCGCTGTTGTCGGTCGCCAGCCAGCCCCGGTCGACGAGCAGCGCGGGGCCCTCAGCGGTCTGGAGCGGGACGACCACGTCGACGCCCGAGGAGCCGTCGTGGGTGCGGTAGCGGACGATCACCGTCTCCTCGGGGAGGTAGGTGCCCGTCGCGGTGACTGCGCGCCACTCGTCGTCGGGGTCGACGTCGCGGCCCGGGGCGAGCACCTCGCCCACCGTCACCGGGGCGGCGCCCTCGTTGCGCTCGACGACGGCGTTGTCGTGCTTGCGGTCCTCCAGCCGGTGGAACTGCCAGCGCCCCAGCCACCAGGTGGCGTAGGCGAGGACGACGACCACGAGGAAGAACGCGACCCACCGCCGGCTGAGCAGGAAGCGCAGGGACCGCACCCGTCGAGGCTATCCGGGACGTCGTACGCCGCCCCGGCCGGTCATCGGCCGGTCATCGGCTGGTCATCAGCTGAGGGGCGCCAACCTGTCGCCTCCTAGACTGGTCGGGTGCCACGCTCCTTGGGCGACCGCTTCGGCCGGGTCGCGACCGACCTCCGGGTCTCGCTGACCGACCGCTGCAACCTGCGCTGTTCCTACTGCATGCCCGCCGAGGGGCTGGAGTGGCTGCCCGACGAGAGCGTCCTCACCGACGCCGAGATCGTCCGTCTGATCGACATCGGGGTCCGGCTGCTGGGGATCCGCGAGGTGCGCTTCACCGGCGGTGAGCCGCTCGTCCGCCGCGGGCTGGTCGACATCGTGGCCGGCACCCGCGCCGTCTCGCCCGACCTCGAGATCTCGATGACCACCAACGCGCTGGGGCTCTCCCGCACCGCCCACGCGCTCAAGCAGGCGGGCCTCGACCGCATCAACGTCAGCCTCGACAGCGTCCGCCCCGAGTCGTTCCACGCCGTCACGCGGCGCGACCGGCTGCACGACGTCGTCGAAGGCCTCGCGGCCGCCGCGGAGGCGGGCCTCGGCCCGATCAAGATCAACGCGGTGCTGCTGCGCGGCCTCAACGACGAGGAGGGCCCAGAGCTGCTGCGCTGGTGCCTCGACCACGGCTACGACCTGCGCTTCATCGAGCAGATGCCGCTGGACGCCCAGCACAGCTGGAGCCGCATGGAGATGGTGACGGCCGACGAGATCCTCGCCAGCCTGGAGAAGGAGTTCGTGCTGACCCCGGCGACCGAGCCGCGGGGGAGCGCCCCCGCCGAGCTGTTCCTCGTCGACGGTGGCCCGGCGACCGTGGGCGTGATCGCCTCGGTGACCCGGCCGTTCTGTGGTGACTGCGACCGGGTCCGGCTGACCGCCGACGGACAGGTCCGCAACTGCCTGTTCGCCCGCGAGGAGTCCGACCTGCGCGGCGCCGCTGCGCGACGGCGCCACCGACGAGGAGATCGCCGATCGCTGGGTCGCGGCGATGGCCACCAAGCGCGCCGGCCACGGGATCGACGACCCGCTGTTCCTCCAGCCGGACCGGCCGATGTCGGCCATCGGCGGCTGAGTCCCGGCCCGCTACGCAGCTGGGTCCCGGGTCGGCCGGCGCCTCGGCCGCCGGCACCACCTCGCGCAGGAATCCCCGCGCGGCCAGGAAGTCGGACAGGTGCTGCCGGTGCTCCTCGCACGCGAGCCAGGACTTGCGGCGATCGGGTGTGTGCAGCTTCGGGTTGTTCCAGACCAGGGCCCACTCGGCGGGCTGCTGGCACCCCTTCGCGGAGCAGATCGAGCGGCTCGGTCACGCGGTCGAGCCTCCTCGGTCGTGGACGCAGGAAGTGCCGGACAGCCACGGGGGAAGCTGTCCGGCACTTCAGGAGCAAGTCTGGCACGCTTTGGCCAGTTGTCAAAGGTGGTCCGGACCGGAATCCGTGTCGGAACCAGGGGCGCTCGGGCAGCTCCTTGGCGTCGGATGGCCCGTTGACCAGGGCGAATCCGTCGGATTTCGAAGCCCCGGCATTTGCCATCACTACCGCGACGTACGGCAGCACCAAAGCGGCGATGACCAGCAGGATCCGCAGCCCAGGTGATGGTCACGAAGATCGCGGCCACGAAGCAGACCGTGCGGAAGCCCATCGCCAGGATGTAGCGCTTCTGCCGCGCTGCGATGTCCTCGGCGGCGCTCCTGCTCGCGGTCGTGATGCGGACCGCGTCGCCGGTCTGGTGACGGGCCATGCTGCCACTGTACGTCGGTAGCATCAGCCACCCACGCGCGCGCCCGCCTCGGGCCGCGCTCCCTCCCAGGAGGTCCCGTGTCCAACCGCACCTACCGCGTCACCGAGATCGTCGGCACCTCGCCCGACGGCATCGACCAGGCGATCCGCAACGGCCTCGTCCCGAGCGGCCCGCACCCTGCGCCACGTCGACTGGTTCGAGGTCACCCAGGTGCGTGGCCAGGTCAAGGACGGCGACGTCGAGCACTTCCAGGTCGGCATGAAGGTCGGGCTTCCGGCTCGAGGACGACTGAGACAACGACTGGCCGGCCCCGGCTTTCGCCTACCGCGCGGTAGTCGCTAGCGTCGGGCGGGTGACCCAGCAGGAGGACCAGCAGGAGGAGCAGTCCGGCCGATCGGTGCTCGTCACCGGCGGCAACCGTGGCATCGGCCGAGCCATCGCCGAGGCGTTCCTCGCCCAGGGCGACCGGGTCGCGGTGACCACCCGCAGCGGTGGCGCCCCGGACGGGTGCCTCGACGTGCGCTGCGACATCACCGACGCCGCAGCGGTGGAGGCGGCGTTCGCCGAGGTCGAGGCCGCCCACGGGCCCGGTCGAGGTGCTTGGTCGCCAACGCCGGCATCACCGCCGACACCCTGCTCGTCCGGATGTCGGAGGACGACTGGGCGTCGGTCATCGACACCAACCTGACCGGCTCGTTCCGGCTCGCCAAGCGGGCGGTCTCGAAGATGATGCGGGCCCGGCGCGGCCGGATCATCTTCATCTCCTCGGTCGTCGGCCTGCTCGGCTCCGGTGGGCAGGTCAACTACGCGGCCTCCAAGGCGGGGCTGGTCGGGAATGGCGCGCTCCATCGCCCGCGAGTACGGCGCCCGCGGCATCACCGCGAACGTCGTGGCGCCGGGGTTCGTGGAGACCGACATGACCGACACGTTGAGCGACGACCTCAAGGCGACGTACAAGGCGCAGGTGCCGCTCGGGCGCTACGGAACGACCGAAGAGATCGCCGCGGCGGTCACCTGGCTGGCGTCGGACGGCGCGGCCTACATCACCGGGGCCGTGATCCCGGTCGACGGCGGACTCGGAATGGGCCACTGAGAATGGAGCGACGATGGGCATTCTCGACGGCAAGCGGATCCTGGTCGCCGGCGTGACGATGGACAGCTCGATCGGTTTCGCCGTGGCGCGGGTCGCGCAGGAGCAGGGCGCGACCGTGCTGATCTCCAACTTCGGCCGCGCGCTCGGGATCACCCGGCGGATCGCCAAGCGGCTGCCGACCGAGCCGCCGGTGCTCGAGCTCGACGTGACCGACGACGACCATCTCGCCGGGCTCGCCGACGCGGTGCGCGAGCACGTCGACGGCCTCGACGGCGTGGTGCACTCGATCGCCTACGGCAACCCCGAGACGCTGCTCGGCGGCAAGTTCCTCGACGGGCCGTGGCCCGACGTGGCGCAGGCGGTCCAGGTCTCGGCCTACTCGCTCAAGTCGCTGGCCATGGCCTGCCGGCCGCTGATGTCGGAAGCGGCTCGTCGATCGTGGGCATGACCTTCGACGCGACCATCGCGTGGCCGGCGTACGACTGGATGGGCGTGGCGAAGGCAGCGCTCGAGTCGACCAACCGCTACCTGGCTCGCGACCTCGGTCCCTCGGGCATCCGCAGCAACCTGGTGTCCGCAGGGCCGCTGAAGACGCTGGCCGCCAAGGCGATCCCGGGTTTCGAGGACCTCGAGTCGATGTGGAAGGACCGCGCGCCGCTCGGCTGGGACGAGAGTGACCACTCGCCGACCGCCCACGCCGTCGTCGCGCTGCTCTCCGACTTCTTCCCGGCCACGACCGGCGAGATCGTCCACGTCGACGGCGGCTTCCACGCGATGGGCGCCTGACCGTCCTCAGGATGATCTGGGGTCACCCAGTCGGAGGGCGACCTGCGTGCTGCCGCTGTAGGTGTGCACTGCCTGGTCGAGGAGAGTCTTGAGCCCGAGACCAGTAGCCGGCCGTCCCTGGTCCGGAGGGAGGTCCTGGAGCACCCTGAGGGGAGCGGTGAACGACGGGAGTGCGGCACCGAGGGACGCCGTGAGCCATTCCTGGTCAAGCCCGCTCCGGGCGCTGCCGGCATACGCGGCGCCGGCCAGCGCGAGCTGGCCGACGCCGACCATGCAGAGGAACCCGCTGCCCTGCGACCCGGCGTAGGTGGTGACGAGCGGGTGGTCGTCGTGCTCGGTCGAGAGGTAGACGTCGAGAGCGGAGAGCACGGACCACAAGGCCCACTGCCCCCACGCGATCGCGCCCTCGGCGTCGGAGTCCGATGCGATCCCCCGGAGCCCGGGATAGCCGGCCAGGGTGAGGCCGACCACCTCGCACGACGCGATCGAGGAGCTCAGCCAACGATTCGGCTGGTTGACGTCCAGGTAGCCGTCCGTCAGTGCGTAGGTCATCTCGGCCAGGCCGCGGAGCACCTGGAAGTCGTGGGCGCCTTCCGGGGCCTCGCTGGACCCCCGCACACTGCTGCTCCAGGGCGTGGGGGGCAGGTCAGGGAACGCGGCGTCGGGGAATGGCGCCACGCCGAGCAGCGTGTCGTACGCGCCGGCCATGGGGAACGCGGAGTACCACGCTCCTAGGCGGCCGAAGGTCAGTGGCTTCTCCTGACCGGCAGGCACCCCGGCTTGCCGCTGGAACCAGACGTAGGCGTCGAGCAGCTCGGTCCCGAGCACCGGGGTGGACGCGAGGTCGTCGAGCCTCGTCGCGATGTCCCCGAGAGCGGTGCACAGCGGGCCGATCATCAGGTCCGCGAGCGGCAGCAGCCGGGGGACCAGCGCCTCGGCGATGTCGACCAGTGCCTGGATCTGCGTGCCCGGCACGGCTCGGGCGTCGTCGAGGTCCCACAGCGCCAGAAGCGACGTACGGGCCTCGACGAGCGCCGCCTGGAAGGCCTCACCGGGCGGCGACCCGACGAACAGCTGCCAGATGGGATCCCACAGCGGGTCCGGCTCGCTCGCGGCGGCTGCCAGAGGCCTGGGACCCTGACCGACGATCACGTCGTGGAGCCACGTGGTCTGAGGGGTCAGCAGCGTCTCGGGCTGGTAGATCGGCAGAGGCAGGGCCACGGCAGGCGGTTTGATGCCCTGGAGGCTGTCGATCCGGAGTCCGTTGACCTGCTCGCGGAGCGTGGCGAACGCTTCCGTGACCAGATCGGCGTGCGCAGAGAACCAGTCGCCCTTCAGCAGCTCCTGGTAGTGGCTCGCGGCGGCAGTCAGGGCGGACGGCAGTTCCCCCACGCCAGCCGACAGCGCCTCCGCGGTCGTCCAGACCGCCTCGAAGGGGAAGTCGTAGGTGAGCCACTCCACCAACCGGTCCACGCCGGCGTGCAGGAACTGGAAGATCGCCTCGACTGCCATGCTCGCGTCGGCGCCGCTCAGCAGGTCGTAGTCCACCGTGAACGACACCTGGTTGGCCGCCTCGCAGGTGAAGGTGGCCCGGCCGTTGAGCGAGATGGCGAATCCGTCCACCTGCAGCAGCCCGTCGCGAATGCCCCGGGCGATGTCGCCGCGGTAGGGAGTGGCGTCGAAGGACGCGCCGGCGCCGAGAGCGTCGCGAGACGTCTCGCCCGGGCGTAGCTCGCGATGCGCGACCTGGTCCGCGCCGTCCCAGTGCACCACGAGGCCGGAGCGCTGACCTTCGTCCCCTGGCGGGGGGTTGCCGCGCGCGAGTGCGTACACCAGCTGGAGGGATTCGATGATGAAGTCGGGGTCGATGACCGGGTTCGGTTGGTGCCAGATGGGCACCAGCCAGCCGGATGAGACCTTCGCGTCGAGCAGCTGCTGGGCGGTGAGCTTGTCGGGGTGCGCTGCGAGGATCGAGGCACCGGAGAGGAATCCCTGCACTCCGGCCGCAAGCTCGACGCTCGCACCCTCACCGATGCCCTTGGCCGTCACCTGGATGGTCGGCACCGTCAGCCCGCGTGCCGCGGCGCGGATGGTGACCTTGCCAACCCCGTCGGTGAGGACGTGGGCCGTAGCGGTCGGACCCAGCCGAAGCATCCGTCCGTTCACGTCCACGTCCACCGTCGACGTCGCGGAAAGCTGTAGGGGCCAGGCAGGCATCGGTGCGCCGAACCCGTCGAGCAGTGTGACGTCCCCGACGTAGCGGCGCTGCAGCTGGATGGTTCCGCCGGTGCCCGAGAGCGTGACCGCCTCGTCGTTCCACCACGAGGTCGTGGTGTCCTGGCTGACCACGCGGTAGGGCCCGCCTACGTCATCTGGCGTGAGCAGCTGGCTCGGGTAGGGATCCGGCGCGGTGTCGAGGTGGAAGCCGCCCACTCGTGCCACCAGCGGAAAGACGACGACGGTGTCGGCTCCGAGGCGCGGAGCGGTCACGAACAGCGGTTTCACCACGTTGGAGTCGGGCAGGGCCACTCGCGCCCAACCGCGCTGGTGGATGACGCCCATGGCTGGCCGGTCCGCGCTGGTGCCGATGCCGAAGATGTGCAGCATGCCGTGTTCGTCCTGCCACACGGACGTCTGCGTCAGCAGCTCCGCGACATCGAGCCACCAGGTGACACCGTTGCCGGCATCGACCGGCGAGTAGGCGCCTGGCATGCCGTCGCTACGCACGAAGACGCAACCGAGGCCCTCGGGCGCGTTCCACAACCCGGAGAGCTCCTTCGCCCCAGACGCATCGATCCGTACGTCGTTCTCCCACGCACCCGAGTAGGTGCGACGCATGATCGCGTCGCCCTCCAAGGCGTAGACCCTGAGGGTTCCGTCGAGCTGCATGCCAGCGTGGAAGATCTCTGGCAACGGGGAAGCGAGGGCGGTGTCGACTGCGGTCTCCCAGAAGACGGGGTCGTCCCCCACACTGCCGACGACCGGCGTCAGGGCCTGCAGCTGGTCGCGCTGAGCGTTCACGCCGACCACGCACGGCGTCGCGGGCCGGTCCGGCAGGTAGTGGACTGACAGGTGGTTCCAGCCGAAGTTGTCGCCGTCGAAGCCGAGGCGCCTCCAGGTGCTGTCCGCCTCCAGCCGGAATGCGGCGAGCTGACCCTCGGCCGAGCCGTAGGAGGCCAGCAGCCATACCGAGCCGTCCGGATGGACGGCGGCGACCAGGTCCACTGCTGGCTGACCGGATGGACCCAGGTCGAACCGCACCTGAACCCAGCCGTCGCCCTCCGGGGTCCGGTGGACGTAGGTCAGGTGATGGTCGACATCGACCACGAAGAACTCCTCGGCCCCCTCGCGGAACGGGTTGGCGAACAACGCGACCGGACTGCCCGGGGGACACGGAGATGGTGCCGCGGGTGCGCACCGCGTCCTCGGCCAGGATCGTGCTCACCGTGGTCCTCGCGGGACCGGTGTTGCGGCGGGAAGGTTCGTCGGCCCACGCAGCGGTGGGCGCCCCCGATTCAGTGAGAGTCATCGTTCCCTTTCGGGGAGCTGGTCGGGTCACCTGACGCCGATCTTGAAGGTCATCGCCGCCGTGATCGGCGGGGTGTAGCCGTCCGTCACCTGGCAGGTCACTGTCGAGGTCTGCGCCGTGACCGGTGTGCCGCTGATCAGGCCGCCCGGGGACGCGGTCAAGCCGTTGGGCAGTCCCTGCACCCCAAGGTGTGCGGAGCCCACCCGCCGCTCACCTCGAGCTGCAGCGAGAACGGCTTCCCGAGTCCGGCCTTCTGGTCGGGCACCTGGGTGATCGTCAACGGGTAGTGCCACTCGATCAGGGACGTGAAGATGGCGACGCTCATGCCCATGAGGTGCGACATCAGGTCGAGGCCAAGCTTGAGCGGGGGGTTGAGGGGGCGCATGAAGGCCGTCGCGTCGGAGAACGCCCGTGCGATCCCGCTCCAAGCCTGGTACTTGAAGATGTCCGTATTCGGGCTGAGGGTCCAAGCCATGTAGGCAGCTGAGATCCGGGCGATGCCGAGGAAGCTGAGAAAGCGCAGGCCACCCCCTCCGTCGGCAAGGAGGTAGTAGTTCACGCTCGTACCCCACCGGTAGGCGAAGTACGCCTCGACCAAGGCCGTGAAGACCTCGAGGCCCGCGTCCGCCCAGCGGGCGTCGTCGCGGTCGTTCTCGCCCCAGGGCGACTCACGCAGCGTGAGGATCGTGAGGACGGCATCCACCAGCCGGTTGACGGCGAAGCCCCGCACTCTCTCGGCGTGGCCTGCACCAGCGTGTGCCAAGAAGTCCAAGTACTGGTCGCGGCTCATGGCGTTCCACTCGAGCGAGCCCCGGAGCACGGAAATGATCAGCCAGAGGGGGATGGCGCCAAGCCCGGTCGACTCCTGCTCCCCACCCGCACCCTTCGATGGCCTGAGCGGGGGGAACGTGCCGTCGGGGAACGGCGCCTGCCCGGTCGTGCTCAGGCAGAAGGCCGTGAGGGGATAGGCCGCCTGCAGCAGTGCGAGGTCGCCTTGTGTCGGCGCCGGCGGCGCGGGCTGGCCCGCATGGGTGGCCAGCCACCGGCAGAGGTCCGCTTCGGGCCCGTCGATCAGTGGCGTGTCGAGCCAATTGATGAGGGCGCCCACCAACGTCTTGGCTGCAGTGAGGACGTCGGGCGACAGCACGTCGGACAGCTGCAGAAGAGCGTCGCCTTCGCTGAGCGACGCCAGAATGTCGTCGACGCGGCAGCGCGCCAGCGTCGCCGGATCGTCGGGGTCGAGCCTGGCTGGGACGCTCTCGCTCATCACGTCGACGGCCCTGGCGAATGCAGAACCCTGCTCGGTGGTGGAGAAGGTGGCCCACAGTGCGTTCCAGGCCTCGTCAGGTGTCGCAGTCGGTGGTGCGTCAGCGTGCGTGTCTCCGCCGATGCGGTCGAGCTCCTGCCGTAGCCAGTCCAGGTGAGGGTTGCTCAATGCGTCCTGGGCGCCCACCAGGAGAGGCGTCACCGCCCGGTCGACGGGCTCGACGACCGGCATGTCCTGCATGCTGCCGAGGGTGCTCCCGGAGACGACGTCGGTCAGCACGTCGCTGAGGGCGTTGTCGAGCCTGCCCTGGTGATCGGCGAAGAAGTGTGCCGGCAGCTTGGTGAGGAAGTGGTCGGCGAGGTCGTTGACGAGCGCGGGCAACATGGCGATGCCCTGCTTGAGCGCGGTGGCCGTGTGCCAGACCTGGTCGAGCCCCAGTCCCCACGAGAGCCACGAGATCAGGGGGCCGACACCCGCGCCGATCCACTGGAAGGTCGCCTCGACGAAGTGCGCGGCACCGTCGTCCTCGGCGATGGACAAGACGACCTCGAAGTCGGTCGCGGTCTCGTTGACGGGCCAGGACACAAAGACGCGGGCGGTCTGGGAGGCGGGATCGAGGGTGGCCTCGGTGACGTCGAGGCCACCTTGGGCAATGGCACCCCAGAGGTCGGGCAGGTAGCTGTCGGGGACGGGCAGGACCCCGCGATACGTCGGCCGGGCGCGCAACACCGCGAGGTGCGCGTCGAGCTCGTCGGCCGTGTCGTGCCGGATGAGGCGTGCGTGGTCCGGCGACGCAGGGATCGCGCTGGGGGCGGAGGTCCAGGGACCAGCCCCCAGCCTGGTCAGGAGCCCCCGGCGAGAGCGCCTGGGCGCACCACGTGACGATCTCGTCCGGCGTCGGCAGCGTGGCCGTGTCTGCGGCGTCGTGCCAGCCGGGCACCAGCCAGTTGCCGTTGACCTGGGCGTCCCTGAGCGCTACCGGTGTGCAGCCGTCTGTGTGGTTCGGCAGTGGGCGCTCCCCGGCGAGGAACGCTCGAACGGCGGACGTCGGGTCGATACGGACCCCACCGCGGACCCCGGGGACGTCGACATGGATGCTCGGCAAGGTCAGCCCGACGGGTACCTGGCGGACAGTGAGTCGGCCCAGCTCGTCAGTGGTGACCGGCACGCGCAGCCCGGGTCCTAGCGTCACGGTCGTCTGAGCCGGGCCGACCTCCACCTGGGTGCGCGACTCGGCGGTAAGCGTGACCTGGGTGCCTGGCATGGGTCCGCCGTACATGTCCGACACGGTGACCGTGCTGAGGTACCTGTCGACGATGCGGCGACCGCCGCCCGTGAGCGAGATGGCTTCCTCCGACCACCAGCGGGTGGTGGTGTCCTGGGTGAGGAGCGCGTAGGCCTCCTCGACAGGGACCGCCAGTCGGTGCACCACTTGGCTGGGATACGTGTCGGGGTAGGCGTCGGTGGCGAAGCTGTCGACGCCGGCGCGTAGCGGCAGAGTCAGGGTGACCGTTCGCGAGTCGCTGGTCGGCGTGGACAGGAAGGCGGGGAGGACCACGCCGTCGACCGCGTCGCCCCAGTGCGTCTGGTGGGCCACTCGCAGCTCGCCACCGCTGAGGCCGTAGACATGCAGCATGGCCCGGGCGTCCTGCCACACGACCGGGTCCTGGAGCGTGACGTCGGTGCGGACGGCCTGCGGAGGCATCGGCTCCGGAGTGCGCGACGGGGACCACAGCTGGATCGTCGTGCCCTGGCAGAAGGCCACGCCGAGGTTCTCGTTCATCCCCGACCAGGTGCTGAGGACGCGGTCCACATCCTCGGCGAACGTCACCGGCTCCGCCCACGCCCGGTCCACGAACGGATGGCAGGTGAGGGTCCCGGAATCGCTGCGCACGTACAGCCGAAGCACCGGGGTGGGGCCAGCCAGACCTTGCTCAGGCGTCTCCCACCCGCACACCCAGTCCGCCGTCAGCTCAGGAGGGGCAGGCAGAGTCTGCTCGATCCAGCCCGGCCCGTCTTCGTCTCCCTGAGCGGGGATCAACGGCGACAACGCCCTCAGGTGCGTACCGTCGCCATGCCGGGCGAACAGCCAGGCCGTTGTCGGCCGGTCGCGCAGGTACTGCACCTGAAGCTGTGTCCAGTTGCCGAAGTCGAGCACGTGCACCGGCCCCGGCTTCCAGGTCGAGTCGGCCTGCAGCTCGAAGGCCTGGAGCCGGCTGCTCCTGGTCAGGGCGAACGCCCACGGCGTGCCGTCCAGATGTGTGGCGACCACCACGTCCTCGTAGGGGTCGTCGTCGGAGGCGGCGACGATGCGCTGCACCCACCCGGACCCGGCGGGATCGCGCGTGACCTGCGTCAGCCGAAGCGCGCGGTCGACCACCAACAGCTCCTCGGCTGCTTCCGCGAACGGGTTCGCGTACGGCGTCACGGCGCCTGATGTCACCGAGAACGCGGCGTCTGACACCGTGGTCTGGGCCAGGGCCGACACCACGGACACCGACGCGGGCACCCGGTCCGGCGGCGCCGCGTCGACAACGTCGTCGACGGGGAACGTCGTGTAGCTCACGCCCGAGTCCTCCTCCAGGAGCCGTCGACACGGCCACCATCGGGGCCTGAGGCTAGGCAGCGCGCCGAGCTGCGGCAATCCAAGTGCGTGGGTCCAGCCCCAATTGGTGGCAGCTGCCCTCCGCTAGCGTGCGGACGTGACGTCCCTCGTCGAGCTGCGGGTCCTCGAAGGCCCGAACCTCTACTTTCCCCGGGCGGCGATCAAGCTGACCCTCGACATCTCGGGACTGGCCGACGTGCCGACCGAGAAGGCGAGGCGGTTCGCGGCGCGGATCGGGCTCAGGAACGCGCGGCCGGGGGAGCCGGGGACAGGCTTCCGGCAGCGGTTCGCGGCGCGGGCTGTGGCGCGGCTGGTCCGGGCTGTCGCGCAGGAGTCGGGCACGAGCAGGCTCGCGGTCCGGGTCCGGCCCACGAGCGACCCGCACCAGGTGGTCGTGGCGTACCCGTGGCGACACCGCGAGCGCGCGCAGGAGATGGGGCGCGCCGTGGCGGACGTGCTCGACGAGCTGCCGGGCGCCGAAGACGTGAGGACGTCGACGAGGCCGTGAGCCGTGCGGCCAAGCGGGTCGCCGACAGCCCGAACGGCGCGGCACCGACCACGATCACGCCGAGCATCCCGGTCGTCGCGGTCACCGGCACCAACGGCAAGACCACGACCAGCCGGATGATCGCCCACATCGCCCGCACGTGGGGCAAGCACGTGGGCTGGTCCAACACCGACGGCATCTACATCGACGGCGTGCTGGTCGAGGCCGGCGACTACTCCGGCCCCAGCGGCGCCGGCCGGGTGCTCGCGCACGAGCAGGTCGAGATCGCCGTCACCGAGACCGCCCGCGGCGGCATCCTGCTCAAGGGCATCGGGCTGACCCGCAACGACGTCTCGGTGGTGACCAACATCAGCGCCGACCACCTCGGCCTTCACGGCATCGACACCCTCGACCAGCTCGCCGAGGTCAAGGCAGTCGTGCCGCACATCACCCGCAAGAGCGGCTGGGCGGTCCTCAACGCCGACGACCCGCGGGTGTTCGCGATGCGGCAGGTCGTCCGGGCGCAGCCCTGGGTGTTCTCGCGCGACCCCGACTCGCCCGCCGTCCGCGAGATCCTCAACCATGGCGGCCGGGCCACGAGCGTCATCGACGGCTGGGTCTGCGTGCTCCGAGCCCACGCCGACCCCCTCCCGCTGGTCGAGCTCGCCGACGTCCCGATGACGCTGGCCGGGCTGTCGCGGTTCAACGTCGAGAACGCCCTGGCCGCCGCGTCGGCCGCCCTCGCCGTCGGGATCCCGCAGGAGAAGGTGGTCGAGGGCCTCATGACCTTCCGCCCGGACGCCGAGCACAACCCCGGCCGGATGAACTTCTACAGCATCGGCGAGATCTCGGTCGTCTTGGACCTGGCCCACAACGAGGCCGGGCTCGAGGCGATGGTCGAGATCATGAACGGAGTACGCCGCCCCGGTGCGCGGATCATGCTCGGCCTCGGAGCCGTCGGCGACCGGCAGGACGACCTCCTCGAGCGGCTGGGCGAGATCGCCGGCATGAACACCGACGTGGTCGCCATCGCTCACAAGGAGAACTACCTGCGCGGCCGCAGCCAGCAGGAGCTCGACGGTCTGTTCCGCGCGGGTCTGGAGCGGGTCGGCATGACCGACGTGGCGTCGTACGACACTGAGGTCGAGTCGCTGGGAGCCCTGGTCGAGCAGGCACAGCCCGGGGACGTCGTCGGGCTGATGTGCCACGCCGAACGCCAGGAGGCCTACGACTGGATCGCCGAGCACGGGGGGACGCCGGACGACCCGCAGACCCTGGCGGCCAAGGTCCGGACGGCCAAGGTCCGGACGGCCAGGTTCGGACGGCCAAGGTTCGGACTGCCAGGGGCGACTGAGCCGCGGGAGGGGAACACTACGAGCGTGACCGACCTGCTGGAGCTCACCGCCGACCACCCGGAGGTCGTCGTGCGCGACGGCGAGGTGCTGATCGAGGAGGGCACGACACCCGACCGGATCTACGTCCTGGTCTCGGGGCAGCTGGTGATCGAGCACGACGGCATGCCGTTCGCCCGGGTGGACACGCCAGGCGCGGTGTTCGGCGAGATGTCGGCGGTGCTCGGGAGACCGGCCACCGCGACGGTGCGGGCCGCGGGGGACGCCACGGTGCGGGCGGTCGACGACCCGCTCGGCTTCCTGACCGACCAGCCGGGGGCGGCGCTGTCGGTGCTGCGCACCACGGCGTCGCGGCTGGACGGGATGACCCAGTACCTCGTCGACGTCAAGCGGCAGTTCGCCGGCGCGGGCGACCATCTCGGCATGGTCGACGCGATCCTCGACCAGCTGGTCCACCACCAAGGACCCAAGCCGCACACCGGATCCGCGCGCGATCCCGAGGGCGACCGCGACGACTAGGAGCCGCCGAGGGTTACTCGAAGGCAAGCACCAGGCTGTCCCTGTCGGTCACCCCGAACCAGTCGGCAGTGCCGGCGTCGGTGTCGAGGGTGATGTGAGCCGGGACGGGGCCGATCTGCTTGCCGGCGTTGAAGACCCAGGTGTCGCCCAGGCGGGCGTGCCATGAGCCGTCCCTGGCCCAGGGTGACTGGTGGATGTGGCCGCAGAGCACGAAGTCCGGACGGTGCTGGGCGATCCACTCGGCGAGGTCGTGGTCGGGGAACGTACGGCGGCCGTCGTGGCACAGGGGAGTGCCTGCGGGGGGCGCGTGGTAGGTCCACACCCATCGTGCTGGCCGGTCGACGGCGGCCCTGGCCAGCTGGATGCCCGACCTCGTCGCGGGTCACCGGCCCGTCCCACCAGGGGCACACGGTGAAGCGGGTGTCGCCGACGTCGACGGACGAACCGTCCACGTGGAGGCCCGTCTGCTCGAGGCGGCGCAGCCACATCGCCACCTGCTCGCCGTGCCGCCCCGGTCCGTCGAGGTCGTGGTTGCCCGAGGCGACCAGCACGGTGGTGCGCTCGGCCAGCCTCTTGAGGTAGCGCGCGATGACGACGGTCTGCACGTCGTGCGGGACCATGCTGACGACGTCGGCGAGGTCGCCGGCGATCACCACGGCGTCGGCCTGCTGGCTCGCCTCGACCAGCCAGTCGAACTGGGGCAACCGGTAGTGGAGGTCGGAGACCACCAGGATGCGCACGCCTCGATCCTCCCGCAACGCCGGGTGCCGCGCAGCACGCGTCCATGGGGCCCTCAGGGCACGCGCGAGCTGATCTCGGCCGGGTAGTCAGCGACGTCGCCGTCGACCACGGGCGCCATCGTCATCAACGCGCTGAGGCTGGTCTCGTCGCCCGAGGAGACCAGGACGAGCCCGCGCTGGTCGACACACCAGGGCGGATAGCCGTCAGGAGGCCCGCTGGCGAACACGAGCGCCTCGCCTTCGAGATCGCCCGCGGATGCCCCCGGCCTCTCCACGGCACACTCCAGCGGGCCGGCGGGCGAGTCGACCCGGGCCAGGAACACGTGGTCCGGATCCGTGGGACGCACGTCGAGGGGATGCCGGGTCTGGCTCGCCACCAGGCTGCCCGCCATCGGCGCGAACACGTCCGTGTAGTCGCCGAGGAGGCTGGTCAGCTCGTCCGGGGTCTCGTCACCGGACACCCGCACGCACTCGGGCCCGTACTGCCCTTGTTGGCAGACGACCATCGGCAGCGGTTCCCCGGGCCCGAGCAGCAGCTCGGCGTCCACGTGCACCTCGAGCGCCCAGCCGCCGTCGTCGGCGTACAGGCGGACCCGGTCGTGCCCCGGCGTGTGAGCCAGCTCGAGCGGCAGCTCGTCGAGGTCGAAGGTGGCGGTCCAGTCGCGTGCCTGGGCGTCGTCCACCCGCGCAGCCAGCGTCGCTGTCTCGTCGGCGGACCAGGGGCGGACGTCGGTCAGCGTGGGGGTCCAGTGGGCGTACGCGCCGGCGGGAACCGAGATCGCCTCCCACGAGTCGCGGTGCTCCGGGGAGGCGGCCGCGGGGGAGGGTTCTGGGGACGGATCGAGCGCGGTCGGTGCCGCATCGCGCTGGCACGCACTGAGAGGTAGTGCAGCGACGACTGCGGCGATGGCCACGCGGGTGCGCCAGGTGCTCATGCCCCTCCTCAGGAGGCGGCAAGTGAACCATCGACACGGCGCCAGGTCGGGGCCGAACAGCCGTCCTGGTCAGGAGACGCGCGGCGCCACCCGTCCGGAGGAGTAGAGCAGCGCCCGCCCGTCGGGCAGCGCCGCGAAGGTGACGGGCCACCACTCCTCGGCCGGGTCGGAGCGACCCACGAACCGGTCGCCGCTGTCGTCGACGGGCAGCAGCTCGATCGTCTCGGCCTCGTCCTCGACGCCGGGAAGGCCGAAGTCGGGCAACGCGAGGACCGTGAGCCGGTCGTCGGCACTGGCGGTCACCTCGAAGACGACTCCCTTGCGCTCGTAGCGGCCGGCGTGGCGCTCGGGCCCCGCAGGTGCGGCCTCGGGATCCGGGACCGGCAGCGCCGGCATCTCGACGTCCGCGACCTCGAGCAGCACCTCCGCCAGCACCCGGTCGTTGAGCGTGCCGCCGTTGTCGCCGTTGGTGAGCACGCACACGGCGATCCCGCGCTCCGGAAGCACCCGCAGCGCCGCACACTGCCCGATGGTGCCGCCGTCGTGGCCGATCACCTCGGTCCCGGACCACTGCGCGAGCCGCCACGCCAGGCCCACGGCCGAGAACGGGGAGCCTGGGGGCATCTCCCGGCGCGGCTGCCGCATCCCGCTGAGGGACGCGTCGTCCAGGTGCGTCCGCGCGTAGGTGAGCAGGTCGCCCGCGGTGGCGGTGATGCCGCCGGCCGGGCCGGCGGACCGCGGGATCGCCCAGGCCTCGTAGGGGACGCCAGGGTCCTTCGGCCCTTTGTGGCCGACCGCCGCCCTGCGCAGGATCGCCTCGTCGGGCAAGCGTGACGGTGTCGGCCAGCCCGAGCGGCTCGACCAGTCGCGCCCGGAGGGACTCGTCCCACGTCCGGCCGTCGAGGACCTCGATGATCCGGCCGAGGACGACGAAGCCGCTGTTGCAGTACGACGACGCGTCGCCGGGCTCGAAGTCGTGACCGGCGTCGGCCAGCAGGGCGACGTACTTCTCCACGCAGTCGTCGCCGCGACCGGTGTCGTCGAACATGTCGCCGTCGATGCCGCTGGCGTGGGTGAGCAGGTGCTCCAGGGTGACCCGGTCCGCGATGTCGTCGCGACAGAGGCGGACGCCGGGGAGCAGGTCGGCCACGGTGGCGTCGTACGACGCCCGGCCCTCGTCGACGAGCTGCGCGACCATGGTGGCGGTGAAGGTCTTGGTGATCGACCCGATCTGGAAGACGCTGTCGGCCGTCGTCGTGACGCCGGTGCGCGTGCTGAGCACGCCGAACGGCACGACGGTGGCCTCGCCGCCGGCCCAGACGCCGAGCACGGCGCCCGGCACGGAGGTCTCCGCGGCGAGTGCTCCCAGTCGTTCGGTCCAGTGCCGGACGTCCATCGGCGTCAGCTCGTGGTCTCGGCGCCGGCACGTAGTCGGGGTCGGCGGCGGGAGCTGAGGGGCTCGCGCCGGCCCCGGCCTGGGCCTGCTGAGACCAGTTCTCGAGCTCGGCCATCACCGCCTGGTGCTTGTCGACGCAGATGACGAGGAGGTCGCCGGCGTTGGCGCGGGACATCGCGTGACGGACCGCCGCGATCTCGTCGTGGACCTCCTCGACCTGCTTGCACCGCCCGCCGGCGGCCATCCCCGCCTTGACGCCCTCGGTGACCAGCCGGGACGACCTCGCCGGCCTTGCGGCCCGCGATGTTCTGGTCCTCGCGCACGATCACCACGTCGAAGTGGTGGGCGGCGATCTCGCCGAGCTCACGCATGTCCTCGTCGCGCCGGTCACCCGCCGTGGCGATGACGCCGATGCGCGAGGGCCGGGCCAGGTCGTGGCGAGCATGATCTGGACTCGCCGACGCGGTCCACGAAGTCGCCGAGCTGCCGCATGGCCGGCGCGTTGTGGCAGTAGTCGACGATCACGTTCACGCCGTTCACGTCGACCTCGTTGAGGCGACCCGGGGCGAGGTAGTAGTTGGTCGAGAAGGTGCGCAGGCCCTGGCGGATGTCGTGGAGCGGAGCACCCGCCGCGAACGCCGCCGCGGCGGCTGCGAGGGCGTTCTGGACGTTCATCCGGGCCCGCCCGCTGAACGTCGCCGGCAGCAGGTGGGTCCAGGCCAGCTGCATCTCGCGGCGGCCGTGCTTGACCACGATCATCTCGCCGCGCTCGGAGGGGTTCAGGACCAGCGCCTTGCCGCCGCGACGGCAGTGGGCCTCGATCATCTCGCGGGTCTCGGAGCCGGGTTCGTCCATCGAGAACCAGACGACCTGGCCCGAGCAGCGCCGGCGCATCTCGCGGACGAGCGGGTCGTCGGCGTTCAGGACGGCGTGGCCGTCACGAGGGACCGCCTCGACCAGCACGGCCTTGACGTCGGCGAGCTGCTCGACCGTGTCGATGCCGCGCAGCCCGAGGTGGTCGGGCTGCACGTTGAGGACGACGGCCACGTCGTTGCGCTCGTAGCCGAGGCCCTCGCGCAGGATGCCGCCGCGCGCCACCTCGAAGACGGCGAAGTCGACGCGTGGGTTCTGCAGCACCATGCGTGCGCTGCGCGGGCCGGAGGCGTCGGCGCGGATGAGCAGCCGCTCGTCGATGACCACGCCGTCGGTCGAGGTCATCCCGACCTTGCGGCCCATGCCCTTGAAGATGTGGGAGATCATCCGCGCGGTCGTGGTCTTGCCGTTGGTGCCGGTGACGGAGACGATCGGGATCCGGCTCGGCGCGCCGGGCGGGAACAGCATGTCGACGACCGGCTTGGAGATGAACTGCGGCTCCCCGATCGTCGGGTGGGTGTGCATCCGGAACCCCGGCGCGGCGTTGACCTCGCAGATCGCGCCGCCGGTCTCGCGGACGGGCTCGGTGATGTCGGGGCAGATGAAGTCGATGCCCGCGATGTCGAGCCCGATCATCCGGGCGGCCTCCTCGGCGATCTCGACGTTCTCGGGGTGGGCCTCGAAGGTGCGGTCGATGGAGATGCCGCCGGTCGACATGTTGCCGGTGAGGGCGAGCTTGACCATCTCGCCGTTCTCGGGCACCGAGTCGAGGCTGTGACCCTGCGCGGTCGAGCACCTCCTTGGCGCCGGCGTCGACCTTGATGCGGGTGAGCACCTTCTCGTGGCCGACGCCGCGGCGCGGGTCGGCGTTGGTGAGCTCGACGAGCTGCTCGACCGTCGACTGCCCGTCGCCGACCACGTGGGCCGGGACCCGCTCGGCGATCGCGACCATCCGGCCGTCGATGATCAGGCAGCGGTAGTCCTTGCCGGTCACGAAGGACTCCACGATCACGTTGCCGCGCCGGCTCTGCTCCTGGGCGATCGGGTAGGCCTCGCGGACGTCGTCGTCGTCCTTCAGGTCGAGGCACACGCCGCGGCCGTGGTTGCCGTCGAGCGGCTTGACCACGACCGGGAAGCCGATCCGCCTGGCCGCGGCCACGGCGCCGTCGACGCTGCGGACCGACTCCTGCTTGGGCACGGGCAGGCCGGCGGCGCCGAGCAGCCGGGTGGTGAGGTCCTTGTCGGAGGCGACGTCGACCGCGATGGCCGACGTCGCGGACGTCATGGTGGCGCGGATGCGCTTGGCGTGGACGCCCTGGCCCAGCTGCACCAGGGAGTACTGGTTGAGCCGGATCCACGGGATGTCGCGCGAGACCGCCTCGTCGAGGATGGCCTGGGTCGACGGCCCGAACGCCGTCCGCTCGGCACGCAGGATGAAGCTCTCGAGCTCGGCGTCCCAGTCGAACTCCGGGTCGGCCTGCACCAGGTGGTTGACCAGGCGTACGGCGAGACGTCCGGCCGCGAGCCCGACCTGCTCGTCGGCGTAGCCGTAGATGACGTTGTAGACGCCCGTGCGGCCCTTGACCTGGCGGGTCTTGCCGCGGCGGATGTCGTGGCCCGACGACCTGCTGCAGTGCCAGCGCGCAGTGCTCGGTGACGTGGCCGAGCCAGGTGCCCTCGTTGAGCCGCTCCACGAAACCACCGCGCCGGCCGCGCGAGCAGGAGTGGTGCTGCAGGCCGGGCAGCATCTCGAGCAGGTGCTCGGTGAACCCCGGCAGCGTGTTGGTCGGGTGGTCCTCGAGCCGGCCGAGGTCGACCACCAGGTGGATGGCCTGCTCGTAGGACCAGATGTTGGCCCCGCGGTAGACCCGCGTCTCGAGGATGGTCAGGTCCGGCGTGGGGCGTTCGGTCACTTCTGGTCGGCTCCGTCCTGCCGGCGTCTGATCGGGATCCCGGTCGGGTGTCGTGTCGATCTTGGTGCGTGTGCGGGCCAGGCGTCTACGCAGGGCAGCCGGGCTGGCGTCGGCCGCGGCGATGTCGCGGGCCAGCTGGCGCATGTCGCGCTGGGCCTCGGCGATCTCGGCGGCGTCCTCCGGGTCGATGGTCACGGGTTGCGGCAGGAGCGTGCGCGTGGTCAGGTCGAACGCCGCCCCCGCCGGGAGCACGTGGAGGACGACGCCGCTCGCGAGCAGCGGCGAGGAGCGCTTGGCCTCGTGGGCGTTGGACACGATCCGGGCGGGGTCGAGGATGGTCACGCAGCCACGACCCATGACGCGCAGCACCTCTCGTGCTGACTCGCCGTCGGCCTCGTGGGTGATCACCGCGCAGGTGTCCTCGTCGACGCCGATGCCCAGGAGCTGAGGAGACTGCGCCACGATCATCAGCAGGCGGCCGTAGCGGTTGCGCTGGTCGAAGTGCTGGTCGATGACGGCGGTGCTGACCAGGCCGAGTCCGGCCGCCACCTGGGTCATCCGCTGCTTGGGAGTGGCGCCCCCCACGCCGAAGGCGACCATGTGGGAGGACTGGATGCTGGCGCCGGCGGAGGTGCCGGCGACCACCGCCCCGCGCCGGTGCGCCTCGACGATCGCGTCGCCCAGCGGGGTGCCGCAGACGATCGCCGAGAGCTTGAGCTGGTTGCCGCCCGTCATGAAGATGCCGGTCGCCTCACCGACGGCCTTGACCAGGTCGGGGTCGTGGGCCTCGTCGCGGCTCTCGGGGCGCACGGGCACGACCTCGCCGGCCCCCAGCCGCCGGAACAGGGCGTCGTACACCTCGACGACCTCGTCGCCGAGCGAGGAGGCCGTGGGGATCAGGGCGATCCGCGCATCGGCTCCGCCACTGGCTCCCACGAACTCCTTGAGGATCGTGCGCTTGCGCAGCTTGTCCTCGGCCCCGCCGATGACCAGGAGGGTCCCGGGCCCGGCTGATGGACCGGCGCGGTGACAGACCGGCTGACTGACCGGGCCCGCCGGTGGTCATGGGCATGACACCGCAGGCTAGCCGGTGCCAGAGTGAGCGAGTGCAGGAAGAGGGGAGCACGGACGGTGCAGACGGGGCGAGCGCGCCCCGGCGCATCGCGGTGATGCGCCACGGCAAGGCCGAACAGTCCGGCCGCACCGACTTCGAGCGCGAGCTGTCCGACCGTGGGCACCACGACTCCGAGGACACCGGTGCCTGGCTCACGGGGCAGGGATTCGTGCCCGACCACGCCCTGGTCTCGGCCGCCCGCCGCACCGTCGGCACGTGGCAGAGCGTGGCGTCCGGCGGCGGACTTCGACGTGGAGCCCCACCTCTCGCAGGTCCTCTACGGCGCCGGCCCCGAGACCGCCCTCGACCTGCTGCGCGAGACGCCGGACGAGGCGACCGCCGTGATCGTGGTCGGCCACAACCCGACCATCGCCTACCTCGCCTCCCTCCTCGACGACGGCGACGGCGACCCCGCCGTGTCGTCGGAGATGATGTCGGGCTACCCGACCAGCGCCGTCGCCCTGTTCGAGTACGACGGCGCGTGGTCCGAGCTCGCCGAGGGCAGCGCCCGCCTGGTCGGCTACCACGTCGGCCGCGGCTGACCCGCGAGTCGGCGCAGATCGCCCTTCCCGCTGCGCCGAGTCGGCGCAGATCGCCCCCCGCTGCGCCGAGTGGCGCGTCGCCCTCCGGCTGGTGGGTGCGCGCGTCGTCGTGGGACGATCTGCGCCGACTCGGCTGACGTGTAGGGGCGATCTGCGCCGACTCGGCTGACGTGGAGGGGCGATCTGCGCCGACTCGCGCTAGACGGGGGGTGCGGGGGTGGTGAGGCCTTCCGCGGCGTCGGCGGCCTCGATCTCCTCGCGGCTGATGCCGAGGATGTACATGATCGCGTCGAGGTAGGGCACGTTGACGGCGGTGTCGGCCGCCTCGCGGAGCACGGGCTTGGCGTTGTAGGCGATGCCGAGGCCGGCGGCGTTGAGCATGTCGAGGTCGTTGGCGCCGTCGCCGATCGCGACCACCGCCGAGAGGGGTACGCCGACATCGGCGGCGAACTGGCGCAGTGCGGTGGCCTTGCCGGCGCGGTCGACGACGTCGCCCACGATGCGGCCGGTCAGCCTGCCGTCGACGATCTCGAGCTCGTTGGCGCGGGAGTAGTGGATGCCGAGGTCGGCGGCGAGGCGGTCGGTGATCTGGCTGAAGCCGCCCGACACGATCGCGAAGCGGTAGCCCAGCCGGCGCAGCGTGCGCACCATCGTGCGGACGCCGGGGGTGAGCACGATCGACTCGTACACCTGGTCGAGCACCTTCTCGTCGAGGCCCTCGAGCCGGGCGACGCGGTCGCGCAGCGCGGACTCGAAGTCGAGGTCGCCACGCATGGCGGCGTCCGTCACGGCCGCCACCTCCGCCTCCAGGCCGGCGTGGGCGGCGAGCAGGTCGATGACCTCGCCCTGGATCAGCGTGGAGTCGACGTCGAGCACGACCAGGCGCATGCCGTGGCGGCTGAGGTTGGCCGGCTGGACCGCGATGTCGAGGCCCTGGACCGCGGCCTCGACCGAGAGCACCGAGCGGAGCGTCTCGGTGTCGGCTCCGGACACGTGGAGGTCGATCGCCGTCACCGGGTATCGCGCCATCCGCTCGATGCGGTCGATGTTCGCGCCGGTGTCGGCGATGCGGCCGGCGACGGCCGAGAAGGCGCGGGCCTTCAGCGGCGCGCCGATGACGGTCACGTGGGAGCGGCCTTCGAGCCGTTGCCGGTTGTCGCCGGTGCCGCGGTCGACGTCGACGCTCATGTCCAGCGCTGCAGCCGTCTCGCTGGATGCGCGTGCGCAGCTTCTTCCAGTCGCGCGGCGCCGTGACCAGGACGCCCAGGATCAGGCGGCGCCGCAGCACGATCTGCTCGATGTCGAGGACCTCGACGCCGGAGTCGGCGAGGGCCGAGAAGATGGCCGACGTCACGCCGGGCCGGTCCTTGCCCACGAGGGAGATGAGCAGGGTCTCGGGTCGTTCCGGCACTTCGGTCATCGCGGACCCGAGGCTATCGGTCGCCGTACCTGCGACCGGCGCGCTGTCCATGCCCGGGTCTACCGTCGGACGGCATGACGCACATCCACCACACGATCGACTACATCGAGCTCAACGTGAGCGACCTCGACGCGTCCAAGGCGTTCTACGAGCAGGCCTTCGGCTGGCAGTTCAACGACTACGGCCCGGACTACGCCGGCATCCGCGACCGCTCCGGCGACGGGGAGGTCGGTGGGCTCGGCGTCGGCCGGCCGCCCGGGCCGGGCGGCTCGCTGGTCATCCTCTACTCCGACGACCTCGAGGCGAGCGTCGCCGCGGTCGAGGCGGCCGGGGGCACGATCACCGAGGGTCCCTACGAGTTCCCCGGCGGCCGGCGGTTCCTCTTCACCGACAACAGCGGCAACCTGCTCGCGGTGTGGACGCCGGCGTAGCCGTCACTCGGGCGGCCACACCTCGGGCGAGCAGGCCGCGACCAGGGCGTGCCGGGCCGCCGCTGCCGAGCCCGCGCAGCGCCAGCCGGCGCTGGTCGGCCTCCTCGGCGCTGACGGCGCCGCCGTCGTCGGCCAGGGCGAGCTCGACGATCCCCGCCGCCTGGAGGGCGCGGGCGGCGAGCTCGACGCAGCGCGGCGGCGACGCCTGGAGGAGCCTCCAGACGAGGGGGACGGCGCACGTTGCTGAGCTCGTCCGCGACGTCGGGCCGCCACCGGGCGACGTCCAGGGCGGCCAGCGCGTCGGCAGCGCCGATCAGGGCGCTCCGCAGGGCGCGGTCCGCCTCGCCGACGTCGGTCAGCGGCCGCGGGCGGGCGACGTAGGCGTGCCAGAAGACGACCGCGCCCTCGCGGCGGGGCACCAGCCCGAGCCCGCCTCCGACCACGGCTTCGCCCGCCTCGAGAGCCGCGGCGTTGAGCTCGCGCGGGCCGCCCAGCCCGGCCGGGTCGCCCTCCGCCGGCCAGGCCAGGCCGAGGTGCTCGACGCCGGCGGATCGCAGGCTGCCCAGGGCGGTGGCCAGGCCCTCGGGGACGTCGGAGCCGTCCAGGCCGACCACGCGGTGGGTGGCGTCGTCCCCGATGATCGCGTCGACCGCGAGGTCGGCGACGACGATGCCGCGCAGCCACGCGGTGCCCCACCAGGCCAGCCGGGCCGACGCAGGAAGTGGGCCGATGCTCTGCTGTGTCACGGCCCGCGAGGATACGCCGGAACCGCCTGGGCCCTTCGCTACGGTGGGCGCCATGCCCGCCGTCCTGGAGTTCGCCGACGTGTCGGTGCGGCGGGGACAGGCCACCTTGATCGACCGCATCTCGTGGCGGGTCGAGGAGCCCGACCGGTGGGTGATCCTCGGGCCCAACGGGGCCGGCAAGACCACCCTGCTGCAGGTCGCGGCCGCCATGATCCACCCCACCGACGGCGTCGCGGGGATCCTCGGCGAGGTGCTCGGCACGGTCGACGTCTTCGAGCTGCGGCCGCGCATCGGCGTGACCAGTGCGGCCCTGGCGGAGCGCATCCCGCGCGAGGAGAAGGTGCTCGACGTGGTGGTCTCCGCGGGCTACGGGATCATCGGGCGCTGGCGCGAGACCTACGACGAGCTCGACTACGAGCGGGCCGACGAGCTGCTCGCGGAGCTCGGCGCCCAGCAGCTGGCCGACCGCACGTTCGGCACCCTCAGCGAGGGGGAGCGCAAGCGGGTGCAGATCGCCCGCGCGCTGATGACCGACCCCGAGCTGCTGCTGCTCGACGAGCCCGCGGCGGGCCTCGACCTCGGCGGCCGCGAGGACCTCGTCTCGACGCTCTCGTTGCTGGCCAGCGCACGCTCGTCGCCCGCCACGGTGCTGGTGTCCCACCACGTCGAGGAGATCCCTCCGAACTTCTCCCACGCGATGCTGCTGCGCGACGGGCAGGTGGTGGCGTCCGGTCCGATGGACGAGGTGATCACCGAGGCCAACCTCACCGCGACGTTTCGGATGCCCCTGGTGCTCAGCCACGAGGCGGGCCGGTACGCCGCCCGGCGGCGGTCGCGACGCCACCGCGCCTGAGGCGTCTTCGAACCGGCGTTCGCGCTGGTCGCGCCGGATAGGGTTGTGGCATGGACTGGCTGGGCGACAACCTCTGGGCGGGATGGCTCGCACTCGCCATCGCCCTCGGCGTCGCCGAGCTGGCCAGCCTCGACCTGATCCTGCTGATGCTGGCGGCGGGCGCGATCGTCGGCGCCATCAGCGCGGGGGTCGGACTGCCGTTCGTCCTGCAGATCCTGCTCGCAGGAGGTGCGTCCGTCGCGATGCTGGCGCTGGTCCGGCCCAGCGTCGTCAAGCGGCTGCACTCCGGCCCCGAGCTCCAGCTCGGCCACGGCAAGCTGGTCGGCCGCCAGGCGCTGGTCACCGAGGACGTCACCAGCCTCGACCCCCGGCCGCGTCAAGCTGGCCGGCGAGATCTGGTCGGCCGAGCCCTACGACGACAGCCTGACCATCAAGGCCGGCGAGACCGTGGAGGTGCTCGCCATGAAGGGCGCCACCGTCTACGTCCACCCCGCTGAACTCCACGCTCGATCCGTGACCGCCCACCGACCTGGGAGCCATCCGTGACGCCGTACCTGCTGGGACTCTGCAGTCCTTCTGGTCCTCTTCGTCGTCCTGGTGCTGGTGAAGACCGTGCGGATCATCCCGCAGGCCCGGGCCGGCATCGTGGAGCGCTTCGGCAAGTACAAGGAGACGCTGCCGGCCGGCCTCAACGTGGTCGTGCCGTTCGTCGACCGGGTGCGCTACCTCATCGACCTGCGCGAGCAGGTCGTGAGCTTCCCGCCGCAGCCGGTCATCACCGAGGACAACCTGGTGGTCTCGATCGACACGGTCATCTACTTCCAGGTCACCGACCCGGTCGTCGGCGACCTACGAGATCGCCAACTACATCCAGGCCATCGAGCAGCTCACCATGACCACGCTGCGCAACATCGTCGGTGGCATGGACCTCGAGGAGACGCTGACCAGCCGCGACCAGATCAACTCCGGCCTGCGCGGCGTGCTCGACGAGGCGACCGGCAAGTGGGGCATCCGCGTCAACCGCGTGGAGCTCAAGGGCATCGACCCGCCGCCCTCGATCAAGGACTCGATGGAGAAGCAGATGCGCGCCGACCGCGAGAAGCGCGCCGTGATCCTGACGGCCGAGGGCCAGCGGCAGGCGGCCATCCTCACCGCCGAGGGCAACAAGCAGTCCATGATCCTGAACGCCGAGGGCGACCGTGAGTCGCTGATCCTGAGGGCCCAGGCCAACCGAGAGTCGGCGATCCTGCGGGCACAGGGTGAGGCCCAGGCCATCACCAACGTCTTCCAGGCGATCCACGACGGCCAGCCCGACCAGTCGCTGCTGGCCTACCAGTACCTCCAGATGCTCCCCAAGATCGCCGAGGGCGACGCCAACAAGGTGTGGGTCATCCCGAGCGAGATCACCAAGGCACTGGAGGGCCTGGGCTCTGCGGTCCACGAGGTGGCCGGCATCCCGCAGTCCACAGGCGGCGTGCGCCACCGGGTGGCCGACTACGGCTCCACCGAGCGCATCGAAGCCGAGCTCGGACCCCGAGCTCTCGAGCACCAACAAGGCCGTCGAGGACGCCATCGCCGCCGCCGAGACGCCGCCCACCCGGGCGCGGGCACCGTCGCCGACTCCCGGCGGTCGACGCGAGCGCGGACGACGACGCCCCGCCGACCCGCCGCCCGCGCCACCGCATAGGGCGTGTCGCCGTTCGAGGTCGTGGCGATCCTGCTCGCCGGCGTCGCCGCGGGCACGATCAACACCATCGTCGGTTCGGGCACGCTGATCACCTTCCCGACGCTGCTCGCCTTCGGCGTCCCGCCGGTGACGGCCAACGTCTCCAACACCGTCGGCCTGGTGCCGGGCTCGCTGTCGGGGGTCTTCGGCTACCGCGCCGAGCTGGCCGGGCAGCGGGCGCGGCTGTTGCGGCTGGCCTCGGCGTCACTGATCGGTGCGGCCCTCGGCGCGGTGCTGCTGCTGTGGCTGCCCAGCGAGGCGTTCGACGCGATCGTGCCGGCGCTGGTGGCGCTGGGGGTGCTGCTGGTGGTGCTGGGCCCCCGCATCCAGCGCGTGGTGGTGGCCCGCGCCGAGACGCGCGGCGGCCTGCCCGACCACGGTGCGCCTGGGTGTGGCCGGCGGTGCTCGCCGCCGGGGTCTACGGCGGCTACTTCGGCGCCGCGCAGGGGGTGCTGCTGATGGCCATCCTCGGCATCGGCGTGGCCGACCACATCCAGCGCCACACCGCCACGAAGAACGTCCTGGCCCTGATCGTCAACCTGGTCGCGGCCCTGGTCTTCATCGCCGTCGCCGACGTCGACTGGGCCGTGGCCGGGCTGATCGCGATCGGCTCGGTGGTCGGCGGTCAGCTCGGTGCGACGGTCGGCCGGCGGCTGCCGCCGGCGGTGCTGCGCGGGGTGATCGTGGCGGTGGGCATGACCGCGCTCGTCGTCCTGCTGTGGCCGTGACCACGGGTCAGTCGACGGGGTCGACGTAGGCGGCCAGCCACCGGCCCAGGTCGTCGTACGCACGGGCCCGCGCGGCGGGGCGCGACAAGAAGATGTCGTGCATCGCCCCCTCGACGCCGATGTAGGTCACGTGGCGGCCGAGCGAGGTCGACCAACGGCGGATCTGGGCGACGTCGAGCACGATGTCGTGGGTGTGCGCGTCGTCGTTGAGCTCGCGGGCGTCGATGGTGGCGCCCGAGCTCTGCACCAGCACCGGGCAGGCGATGTCGAGGCCCGCGTGCACCTCGGCGTGGGCGTTGCGGATCGCCCGCAACCACCCGGCGTACACCGGCCAGGACTCGAGGGTCTTGAGCTTGAGGTCGTAGTCCCATTCGCCGGCGTAGTCGCGGTGCAGGCTCTCGCCGTAGACCGTCGGTGATCTCGCGCGGGATCTCGCGCATCGGCTGGCGCACGCCGAGCTGGCGGACCACGGCGGTGCCGGCCGTGCGCAGCCAGACCGAGCCGCGCATGTCGAGCCAGGGGGAGTTGAGCGCGACTCCCTTCAGGTACGCCGCCCCCTCGTCGGCCCACAGCGCCAGGGTCAGCCCACCGGTCGAGTGGGCGGTGGCGACGACGTGGTCGTGCCCGTCGCGGTCGACGATCCGGCCCCAGGCGGCGTCGACGTCGTCGAAGTACTCGCGGATGTCGGTGACGAAGTTGGGCGTCTGCCACTCGCGCAGGCTGCGCCCGTAGCGGCGCAGGTCGATGGCGTAGAAGTCGTAGCCGCGGTCGACCCACCAGTCGGCGTACTCCTTGTTGAAGAAGTAGTCGTTGAAGCCGTGCACGTAGAGCACGGCCTTGGTGGTCGGTTCCTCAGCCCGCCGCTGCACGAGGGTGGTGACGACCGGCCCTTGCTCGTCCTCGTCGAAGTCGATGGTCTCCGCGGTGTAGGGCGGCCCAAGGATCTCGTCGACCTGTCCCGGCTCGTCGCGGCTCATGGGCCCAGTCTGCCGGTAGCCCCCGAGGTCAGCGCCGCTCCCCGGGAGGCACAGCCGACAACGTCATTCGAAAGGTGGCGTAGACGGCTCGATTCGTACGACGTCCACTTGCGCGCGGCCGCGACGCCTCCGGGAGGTGGGTGAGGACCGCGGTGAACTTTCCCTCAGTTGCGGGCATCCCAACGGGCACACACGCCGTGGGGAAGCGGCACGACAACGGAGGTTGGCACCATGAGGTTCACCCGTTCGTTCATCGCGTCGCTCGCACTCGCCGCTGCCTCTGCTGGACTCGCCGCCCCTGGGGTCGCGGCCCCGGCAGCGGGCGCGGCACAGGCCACGGCGTACCACGTCACGCTTCAGATCTCGGCCAAGGAGGCCGTGGTCGGCGAGGACAAGGTCAAGCTCACCGGCACGGTGACGCCCAAGCCGCCGGAGGGCAGCAAGGTGGTGCTGCAGGTGAAGTACGAGGGCAAGTCGACCTGGAACCGCCTGGCTGCCGCGACGGTCAAGGCAAGCGGCGCCTACAAGTTCCTGGAGAAGCCCGGAACCAGCCTCGACCGCGTCTACCGCGTGGTCAAGGCGAGCGACGCCGTCGCGAGCTGCTGACAAGAGCCGCGAGCGCGCACTCGCGGTCAGCAAGTGGCAGTGGCTCACGAACATGACCCCCAGTGCCGTGGACAGCCTCACGAGCAAGGGGACGTTGCCGATCAACGGTGACGACTACGCCCACACGCTGTTCGCCGCCACGACGTCCTCTGCGGGGTTCACGGAGTTCACCCTGGGCCGCGACTGCGCGACGTTCGAGGGCACGTTCGGGCTCTCCGACCGCACCGAGACCGGCGGCCGGGCGACCCTGCAGGTGAGGAGCGACGGCGCGCTGGCCTACGACCGCACCTTCGGGCTCGGCGAGTCCGAGGCGAAGAGCATCGACGTCAGCGACGTCTACCGGCTCCGTATCGACTTCGCCCAGGTGGCCGACACGCCCGTGACCGAGCCGGCGATCGGCGCCGGCCGGGTGCTCTGCGACGGAGAGACCTCAGTAGCCGGGGAAGACCCGCCGCAGGTCATCGAGCGAGACGTTGCCGGTGACTCGGCGGTCTCGGGCGTGTGCGCGGGCGCGAGGCGACCGGCCAGCAGGCGTACGGCGGCCTCGAGCGGCCCGGCGTACGTCGCCGTGGTCTCGTGGATGCCCGGTTCGATGCTCACGTTGTCGTCGACGACGAGCGTGTGGTCGCCGACCGCTAGACGGACCGGCTCGTCAGCTTGTCGGCCTTGCCGACGAAGCCCAGCAGGAAAGGCATCGACTGGGCGTGGTGACGCAGGAGCAGGTCGGCGGCGGCGTCGCTGAGGGCGGCGTCGGTGTCGACACCCACGCGGGCGTCCCAGCCGTGCAGCGTCTGCTCGCTGAGCCGCATGGCCAGGGGCACGGCCAGGGCGACCGGCGCGGGGAGGAAGCCCAGCTCGACCGGCGGTCGAGGTCGCGCTGCTCGGGCGTCAGCGACTCGTAGAGGCCGATGAGCACCCCGTCGTGCTCGACGAAGCCGGCCGCCTGCTCGGCAGGCAACATGGCGTTCAGCGGTCCCACACCTCCTGGTTGCCGGGCCGTTCGCCGCTCACGCCCGAGGGAGTCCAGCAGGGTGGAGCGCGAGATCTCGGCGCCACTGCCCAGGTGGGAGAACACCTCGGCCACCGACCACTCCGACGCCCCGCTCGGGCCGGTGAGCTGGTCTTCGGTCAGGCTGGCGGCGTACGCGGCCAGCCGCTCGTGGTTGGCGCGGAGCTCCGCGATGGTCTGGTCGACGAGTTCGCTCATGACAAGCGACAACCGGACCGTGGCCCGTTTGTTCCCGGACGAGCCGTGCGAGGTCAGTGACGCTCGACGGCAGCGGCGACCAGGGCGATGAAGAGCGCCTGGTCGCGGTTCATCTCCGGGTGCCACTGGACGCCGACGCAGAAGCGGTCACCGACGGCCTCCATGGCCTCGACGGTCTCATCGGGTGCCCACGCCGTTGCCTCGAAGCCGGGGTGCGAGCGGACCGACTGGTGGTGGTGACAGTCCGCCTGGACCACCTCGCCCTCGGCCGCGCGTACCCGCGAGCCCCGGCAAGGTGCGCACGGCGAGCCGGCCGAAGGCGTCGGCGCCGGGGGAGTGTTCGTCGTGGCCGACGACCTCGGGCGTGTGCTGGTCGAGCGAGCCGCCGGCCGCGACGGCCATCAGCTGCATGCCGCGACACACGCCCAGCACCGGGAGTCCTGCCTCGCCTGCTGCCGTCAGCAGCGCCAGCTCCCACGCGTCGCGGTCCTCCCGCCAGCCCATCGTCCGCTCGTGGGGCGCCTCGCCGTAGCGGGCCGGGTCGACGTCGGCGCCGCCGGAGATCGACCAGGCGCGTCGATCCGCGCCACGACCGAGCGGGCCGAGACCCGTCGGAGCCGGAGGCGGGCGGGAGCAGCACGGGCACCCCGCCGGCGGCGACGATCGCGTCGGCGTACTCGGCGTGCAGCACGTCAGCGCGCTTGCGCCACACGCCCCATGCGGCCTCCTCGCGGTAGGTGGTCAGGCCGACCAGCGGCCGGCTGTCTGTCACGGCCTCAGAGGGGCGTGACATAAGCGCCGGAGATCCCGCCGTCGACCAGGAACGTGCTCGCGGTGATGAACGACGACTCGTCGGAGGCCAGGAACAGCACGGCGCTCGCCATCTCGTCCGGCTCGCCGAACCGTCCCATCGGCACGTGCACGAGCCGTCGCGCCGCCCGCTCGGCGTCCTTGGCGAACAGCTCCTGCAGGAGCGGGGTGTTCACCGGTCCCGGGCACAGCGCGTTGACCCGCACTCCCTCGCGCGCGAACTGCACGCCGAGCTCGCGCGACATCGACAGCACGCCGCCCTTCGACGCGGAGTAGGAGATCTGCGAAGTCGCCGCGCCCATCACGGCCACGAACGACGCGGTGTTGATGATCGAGTCCGGACTTCTGCTCGAGCATGTAGGGCAGCGCGGCCTTGCAGCACAGGTAGACGCTCGTCAGGTTGACCCGCTGCACCAGCTCCCAGGCCTCGAGGTCGGTGTCGAGGATCGAGTCGTCCTCCGGTGGGCTGATGCCCGCGTTGTTGAAGGCGATGTCGACCGAGCCGTAGGTCTCCTTGGCCGCGCGGAACATGGCCTCGACCTGGTCCTTGTCGGTGACGTCGACCTCGACGAACGTCGCCACGTCCGGGCCGCCGAGCTCCTCGACCACCTCCTTGCCGCGGGTCACGTTGAGGTCGCCGATCACGACCTTCGCGCCCTCCTCGACGAAGCGGCGTACGGTCGCCAGGCCGATCCCGGAGCAGCCTCCGGTGACGACGGCGACCTTGCCCTCGATGCGTCCTGCCACTGTCTTCCTTCGGCTCGAAGGCGAGCCTCAAACGCTCGTCGGAGAAGAAGACGTTCTTCTCCTCGGTGAAGGCGTTCGGGGCGTCGGGCCCGAGCTCGCGGCCGAGACCCGACTGCTTGAACCCGCCGAACGGCGTCCAGTAGCGGACGCTGGAGTGCGAGTTCACGCTGAGGTTGCCGGCCTCGACGGCCCGCGACACGCGCAGCGCACGGCCGAGGTCGCGCGTGTAGATCGAGCCCGACAGCCCGTACTCGGTGTCGTTCGCGAGGGCGACCGCCTCCTCCTCGTAGTCGAAGGCCATCACCGCCACGACGGGACCGAACACCTCCTCGCGCCACACGGGCTCCTCGGTCGACGCGACTCGACCACGGTCGGCGGCAGCCAGTAGCCGTCCCCGCCGGGTGCGTCGCCCTGGAAGGCGACCGTCGCGCCGTCGATGTAGGCCTGCACGGAGTCGCGCTGCCGAGCCGAGACCATCGGGCCCATCTCGCTGTCGTCCTGCGCCGGGATCGACGACCTTCATGGCGCGCACGACTGTCTCGAGGCGGCCGACGAACTCGTCGTACGCCGACCGCTCGACGAGGATCCGCGAGCGCGCGCAGCAGTCCTGGCCGGCGTTGTCGAACACGGCGTACGGCGCCGTGGCCGCGGCCTTGGGCACGTCGGCGTCGGCGAACACGACGTTCGCGCTCTTGCCGCCGAGCTCGAGCGTCACCCGCTTCACCTGGTCGGCGCAGCCGGCCATGATCTGCTTGCCGACCTCGGTGGAGCCGGTGAAGCAGACCTTGCGCACGAGCGGGTGGGTCACGAACCGCTGGCCGACGACGGAGCCGCTGCCCGGCAGCACCGTGAACACGCCCTCGGGGAGACCGGCCTCGAGCGCCAGCTCCGCGATCCGCATCGCGGTGAGCGGGGTGATCTCGGCGGGCTTGAGCACCACCGTGTTGCCGGCCGCGAGCGCGGGGGCGAAACCCCAGCCGGCGATCGGCATCGGGAAGTTCCACGGCACGATCACGCCGACGACACCGAGGGGTTCGCGGAAGGTGACGTCGATCGCCGCCGGCCACCGGGATCTGGCGGCCGAAGAGCCGCTCGGGCGCCGCCGAGTAGTAGTTGAGGCAGTCGCGGACGTTGCCGGCCTCCCAGCGGGCGTTGCCGATGGTGTGTCCGGAGTTCTCGACCTCGAGCCGGGCCAGCTCCTCGACGTGCGCGTCGACGGCGGCGGCGAAGGAGCGCAGCAGCCGGGCCCGCTCGCCGGGAGCGATGGCGCGCCACGACGTGAAGGCCTCCTGGGCGCGCTCGATCGCGGCGTCGGTCTGCTCCACCGAGGTCGACGGGACCTCCCGGAGGGGAGCACCCGTCGCCGGGTTGACGAGAGTCGTGGTCACTCGTTCACATCCGCTCGAAGGAGCGGGCCAGCTCCCAGTCGGTCACGTGCGCGTCGAAGGCGGCGAGCTCGACGTCGGCCATGTTGACGTAGTGGTCGACGACCTCGTCGCCGAACGCCGCGCGGGCGATGTCGGAGGACGCGAACAGCTCGCGCGCGTCGTGCAGGGTGTGCGGGACGTGCGGCTTGTCGGAGTCGTAGGCGTTGCCGACGAGCTCGTCCTCGAGGGCGAGCTCGTTCTCGATGCCGTGCAGGCCGCCGGCCAGCATGCCGGCGAGGGCGAGGTAGGGGTTGACGTCGCCACCGGGGAGGCGGTTCTCCATCCGGGCGCTGGGGCCGTGCCCGACCAGGCGGACCGCGCAGGTGCGGTTGTCCAGGCCCCAGGCGACGGCCGTCGGTGCGAACGACCCGGCCGCGAACCGCTTGTAGGAGTTGACGTTCGGCGCGTAGAGCAGGGTGAACTCGCGCAGTGTCGCCAGCACGCCGGCGATGAACTGGTCGTAGAGCGGCGTGCGCTCGTCGCCGTCCCAGAAGACGACGTCACCGTCGTCGCCTCGCAGCGACAGGTGGATGTGGCAGGAGTTGCCCTCGCGCTGGTTGTACTTCGCCATGAACGTGATCGCCTGGCCGCGCTGGGCCGCGATCTCCTTGGCCGCAGTCTTGTAGACGCTGTGGTTGTCGGCGGTCGTCATCGCGTCGGCGTACAGGAAGCCGATCTCGTGCTGGCCGAAGTTGCACTCGCCCTTGGCGCCCTCGACGTCGAGCCCGGCGGCGTACATGTGGTTGCGGATGTCGCGGAGCAGCGGCTCCACCCGGCTGGTGCCGAGGATCGAGTAGTCGACGTTGTACTGGTTGACCGGCGTCAGGTCGCGCCAACCGAGGTGGTGGGCGTCCTCGTAGGACGTGTCGAAGGCGATGAACTCCAGCTCGGTGCCCGCGAGCGCCACCATGCCCTTCTCGGCGACCTTGTCGAGCTGGTGCCGGAGGATCGTGCGCGGCGACTGGAGCACCGGCGCGTGGTCGAGCCAGACCAGGTCGCACTGCACCATCGCGGTGGCCGGCATGTGGGGGAGCAGGCGGAGGGTCGACCAGTCGGGCACGAACTCCATGTCGCCGTACCCGCGCTCCCACGACGAGATCGAGTAGCCGGCGACGGTGTTCATGTCGATGTCGACCGCGAGCAGGTAGTTGCAGCCCTCGGTGCCGGCCTCGAGGGCGACGTCGAGGAAGTACCGCCCGTGCAGGCGCTTGCCCTGCAGCCGCCCCTGCATGTCGGTGAAGGCCATCACGACCGTGTCGACGTCGCCCTCGTCGATCAACAGCCGCAGCCGCTCGGGAGTCAGGTAGCGGTCGTTGGGTGGGGTCATCGGTGTCCTCTCGGTACGGCGTCAGCCCAGCAGTTCAGCCCAGCAGTCTCAGCCCAGCAAGATCTAGCCCAGCAGGCCGCGCAGCAGCGCGGCGGTGTCGTCGCAGTGTTCCTCCATGACCGCCCGGGCCCGGTCGTGGTTGCCCCTCCGGATCGCCCGCACCAGCACGGCGTGCTGTCGGTCGGAGTGGGCGATGTTGGCGTCCAGCACCGGGATCGCCAGCAGCATCTCGTGGAGCGTCGCCTGCACGTGGGTGACCGCCTCGACCATGCGAGGCGATCCGGTCAGTGCGGCCACGGTCAGGTGGAAACGCGAGTCTGCCTGCCGGTGGTCGGCGGGCCGGCTCGCGTTGGCCACCGCCTCGTGCGCCTCGTCGAGCTGGGCGAGGGCGACGTCGTCGAGCTCGGCCCGCGCCGCCAGGCTGGCGGCGCCCGGCTCGACGATGCGGCGGAAGACCAGGCTGTCGAGCCAGTCGCGACGCTTGGTCTCGGTGATCCGTGCGGCCGCGCGGCCGGACGGCGTACGCGGCTTGAGGGTCACGACGGTGCCGCCGCCACGGCCACGCCGGGTCTCCACGAGGCCTGCCTCGCGCAGCGCAGCCATCGCCTCGCGGAGGGTGGAGCGCGAGACGTGGAGCCGCTCGGCGAGCTCGCGCTCGGACGGCAGGGTGCTGCCGAGCGGGTAGACGCCGAGCCTGATCGTGGTGGCCAGCTGCTCCACGCACGCCTCGAACGCGTGGTAGCCGCGGGCAGGACGCAGCACGGCCTCGGTGAGGTCGTGGCCGGATCCGGGGGCGGGCAGCACGGGCCGAGTCTGTCACCACGCCGTAACGCCTGCCAGAGGGCAATGGTCGGAGTTCATACCAATTCCAAGCAATTGACGGGCGCATCTTCACAAGCGGTTCCGGGCGGGTCTAGCCTCCGAAAGTCTCGGCCCATCAGTCTGGCCGTTCAAGAGAAGGTGCCCGATGCCTGAAGCAACAGACCACCCCGAAGCACGAGAGCTCACCGACGACGAGAAGCACCTGGCCAAGCTCGGCTACAGCCAGGACCTGCACCGGTCGTGGTCCGGCTTCTCCAACTTCGCCATCTCGTTCTCGATCATCTCGATCCTGGCCGGCTGCTTCACCAACTTCGGCGCCGGCTTCAACAACGGCGGCCCGATCTCGATCTCGTGGTCCTGGCCGATCCTCGGCGCCTTCATCCTGCTCATCGGCTTCACGATGTCCGAGCTGGTGTCGGCCTACCCGACGTCCGGCGGCATCTACTGGTGGGCCGCCAAGCTCGGTGGTCCGGCGGCGGGCTTCTTCACCGGCTGGCTGAACCTGATCGGCCTGGTGGCCGTGACGGCCGGCGTCTCGTACGGGTGCGCGACCTTCATCGACCTGACGATCAGCACGCTACTCCACGGGCTACGCCGAGGACTACTCGTTGACGCGCGTGTTCATCATCTTCGTGCTGGTCCTTGCCGGCGCGGCGGTGCTCAACATCTTCAGCAGCCACCTGATGGCGATCATGAACAACGTGTCGGTCTGGTGGCACGTGGCCGGCGCATCGATCATCGTCCTGATCCTGATCCTCATCCCCGACCGGCACCAGTCCTTCAGCTACGTCTTCACCGAGCGGTTCAACAACTCCGGCTACGCCGACGGCAGCACGACCACGATGGGCTTCTGGTTCTTCATCGTGCCGTTCGGCTTCCTGCTCACCCAGTACACGATCACCGGCTTCGATGCGTCGGCCCACCTCTCCGAGGAGACGGAGTCCGCGTCCAAGGCGGCGGCCAAGGGCATCTGGCGGTCGATCTTCTACTCGGTGCTCGGCGGCTACATCCTGCTGCTGTGCGTGGTGTTCGCGATCCCTGACAACGCCGACGGTCAGCCGGACAACGCCCTGGCAGGTCTCGGCGTCGCGCCGATCTTCGTCGAGTCCTTGGGCAAGGACTGGGCCACGTCTGGTGCTCTTCATCTCCGCGTCGGCGCAGTTCTTCTGCGCCACGTCCTGCATGACCTCGGCCTCGCGGATGACCTTCGCGTTCAGCCGCGACGGAGCCATCCCGGGCTCGGAGACCCTGAAGAAGCTGACCCCCAAGCGGGTGCCTGCCAACGCGGTGATGATGGTGGCCGTCGCCAGCGCCGTCCTGACCCTCCCGGCGCTGATCAAGGTGGACGTCAACGGCACGCCGGTATCCGCTGGCGTTCTACGCCGTCACCTCGATCGCCGTGATCGGCCTCTACCTGGCGTTCGCGATCCCGATCTACCTGCGCTGGAAGCACGGCGACAGGTTCGACGTCGGGTCGTGGAACAACGGGTCGAAGTACAAGTGGATGAACCCGATCGCCGTCGCCGAGATCGTCATCGTGTCGCTGTACCTGATGATGCCGACCACGCCGGCTGCCAACCCGTTCCGCGACGAGTTCGAGTGGAAGTTCGTCAACTACTCGCCGATCGTCACCTTGGGCGCCCTGCTGCTCGCTGACGATCTGGTGGAAGGCGTCGGCCAAGAACTGGTTCACCGGTCCCAAGCACACCATCGACGAGGCGGTCGTCAAGGCGTTCGAGGACTGGACAGTCGAGGGGGACCTCGAGCAGCCTCCTCGACCAGGTGCCCGTCCTGGCAGGTCCGAGATCAGTCGCGGACCTGCCGGGCGGGCTGACCAACCGCAACCTGCGCGTGACGACGAGAACAGGGGACTACGTCGTCAGGCTCACGCCAGAGCGACGCCGGCCTCCTCGGCATCGACCGGGACGCGGAGCACGCGAACTCCCGGGCCGCCGCGGAGGCCGGCGTCGGCGCGCACGTCGTCGACTACCGGCCCGACCTCGGGATGCTGGTGATCACCTTCCTGCCGGGCAAGGCGCTCACCAACGAGACCATCGGCGCTCCCGGCGTCATCGCCGCGCGCCGCCGACGCCGATCCGCCGGCTGCAGGCCGGGCCGCGCTTCATCAGCGACTTCGACATGTTCGCCCGCCAGGCGGGGTACCTCGCCCTCGTGCGCGAGCACGGGTTCGCCCTGCCCCGACGAGTACGACGGGTTCGCGCCGCAGTGGGAGCGCGTACGCCGCGCACTCGCCGTACGCAGCCCGCCGCCCACGGTCCCGTGCAACAACGATCTGCCTCGCCGGCAACTTCATCGACGACGGCCCCGCATCTGGCTGATCGACTACGAGTACTCCGGCAACAACGACCCCGCCTTCGAGCTGGGCAACACCGCCACCGAGTGCGACCTGACCACGGGAGCAGGTCGACGAGCTGGTGCGACTCGTGGGCCGGGGGCGACGTCGACGCGGCCTTCCGGGCCCGGGTCGAGCTCCAGTCGCTGTGCTCGGAGTACGGCTGGTCGCTGTGGGGCTTCATCCAGGCCGCCACCAGCCCGATGGACTTCGACTTCCACGGGTGGGGGATGGAGCGCTTCGAGAAGGCCGTCCGCCGGTTCACCAGCGACGGCTTCGACGCCCTGCTGGACGCGGTGGCGACCCCGGTGGTTGAGGTGCGAGGAGCGCTAGCGACGAGCCTCGAAACCACCAGGACGTGCGGAGGTTTCGAGGCTCAGGCCTGGCGGCCTTCGCACCTCAACCACCGAACGGTGGTCCGCGATGAATGACCTGCCGTCTCGCGCACGCGTCGTCATCATCGGCGGGGGCGTGATCGGCTGCTCGACGGCCTACCACCTGGCCAAGCAGGGCTGGACCGACGTGGTCCTGCTCGAGCAGGGCACGCTGTCGTGCGGCACCACCTGGCACGCCGCGGGACTCGTCGGCCTGCTGCGGGCCAGCGAGAGCGGCACCAAGCTGGTCCAGTACTCCACCGAGCTCTACGCCGGCCTCGAGGCCGAGACCGGGCTGTCGACCGGCTACCGCCAGGTCGGCGGGCTGATCGTGGCCCGCAGCGAGGACCGGATGGTCCAGCTGCGGCGCACGGCCGCCACGGCTGCGGCGTTCGACCTCGACTGCGAGATGCTCACCCCCGAGCAGGCCCAGGAGAAGTGGCCGGTCATCGCGATCGACGACCTCCTCGGCGCGATCTGGCTGCCGCAGGACGGCCGCGCCAACCCGACCGACCTCACGCTCGCGCTGGCCAAGGGCGCGCGGTCCGCACGGTGTGAAGCGTGCACGAGCGCGTGCGCGTGCTGGGCGTCGACACGGTCGAGGCGACCCGGGGACGACGTGTAACTGGCGTTCGCACCGACGCCGGTGACATCGAGGCCGAGGTCGTCGTCAACTGCGCGGGCCAGTGGGCCAAGGCGCTCGGCGACCAGGTCGGCGTCACCGTCCCGCTGCACTCGGCCGAGCACTTCTACGTGGTCACCGACCAGCTCGAGGGTGTGCATGCCGATCTGCCGATCCTGCGCGACCCCGACGGCTACATCTACGTCAAGGAGGAGGTCGGCGGACTGGTCGTCGGCGGCTTCGAGCCGGTCGCCAAGCCCTGGGTCGCGCCCGTCGCAGATCCCGTACCCGTTCGAGTTCCAGCTCCTCGAGGAGGACTGGGACCACTTCTCGGTCCTCATGGACGCCGCCCTCGAGCGCATCCCCGCCCTGGAGCACACCGGGATCCGCAAGTTCTACAACGGCCCCGAGAGCTTCACGCCTGACAACCAGTTCCTGCTCGGCGAGGCACCAGGGCTGGCCGGCTACTTCGTCGGCGCCGGCTTCAACTCCGTCGGCATCGCCTCGGCGGGCGGGGCCGGCCGAGCGCTGGCCGAGTGGATCGTCGACGGCGAGCCGTCGATGGACCTCGTCGGGGTCGACGTGCGCCGCTTCTCGCCGTACGCCGCCGACGAGACCTGGCTGCGCAGCCGCGTCGCCGAGATCCTCGGCCTCCACTACGCCGTCCCCTGGCCCAACCGCGAGCCCGAGACCGCACGGGACGTCCGGCTCTCTCCGCTGCACGAGCGGGCGGTCGCCGCCGGGGCGACGTTCGGCACCCGCAACGGCTGGGAACGGCCGTTGTACTTCGGCCCCCCGCTGGACTACCGCTGGGACAAGCCGCAGTGGGTGGAGCACAGCGCCGCCGAGCAGGTCGCCTGCCGCACCGCGGTCGCGGTCTTCGACCAGACGTCGTTCAGCAAGTACGCCGTCTCCGGTCCCGACGCGCTCCGCACGCTCCAGTGGGTCTGCGCCAACGACGTCGACGTCGCCATCGGCCAGGCCGTCTACACGCCGTGGCTCAACGCCCGCGGCACCTACGAGTCCGACGTCACCGTCACCCGCACCGCAGACGACGAGTTCCTCGTCGTCTCCAGCGCCGCCACCACGGTCCGCGACCTCGCCTGGCTCGACGAGCACGTCGAGGACGGTGCCGTCGTCCACGTCGACGACCTGTCCGAGCGACTACGCGGTGCTCGGCGTGATGGGGCCGCGGTCGCGCGATCTCCTGGCCCGGCTGAGCGACGCGTCGCTGGACGACGAGGCCTTCCCGTTCGCCACCAGCCGGCCGGTCGACGTGGCGGGCGTGCCGGGTCCGGGCCACGCGGATGACCTACGTCGGCGAGCTCGGCTGGGAGCTGCTCGTCCCGAACGACGTGGCGGTGGTGGTCTACGACGCGCTGCACGAGCACGGCGCCGAGCTCGGGCTCGCCGACGCCGGCTACTCGGCGATCGAGTCGCTGCGGCTGGAGAAGGGCTTCCGGGCCTTCGGGCGCGAGCTCACCCCCGACTACACCCCGGTCGAGGCGGGCCTCGTCTTCGCCACGGCACTGTCGGGCGACAAGGACTTCCTGGGGCGGAGCGCGCTGGCCGAACGCCGGGAGCGCCTCCGGGCACCCGGGCCCCGGCGGCGCCTGGTGTCGTTCGTCGTCGCGGACCCCGACGCGATGCTCTGGGGTGGCGAGCTGGTGCTGCGCCACGGTGAGCCGGTCGGCCAGGTCACCAGCGCGGCGTACGGCGCCACGGTCGGCGCCAGCGTCGGCCTCGCGTACCTGCGGCGCGACGAGGCGGTCACCTCCACCTGGCTCGCCGAAGGCGGCTTCGAGGTCGACCTGGCGGGGGAGCGGCTGCCGGTCACCGCGACCCTCAAGGCGCCGCTGGCCTGAGCCAGCGGTGAGCCTGGCACCGTTCCGCCGCGCCAAACGGTGCCTAGCTCACCGCTGCCCGCGCGGCGACTCAGCCAGCGGTGAGCCTGGCACCGTTCCGCCGCGCCAAACGGTGCCTAGCTCACCGCTGGGTGTTTTGATGGGCCGCGATGGCTAGGTGGACCGAGAAGCGCGTGAGTGGAGCTCGCGCCCGACGACTCCTCGGTGAACGCTGCCCGCAGGCTGCTCAACCCGGCGCTGTGGTCCGAGACCGGGAGCACCGAGATCCTGGTCTGGGGCAAGTGCCAGGGCAGCGGCAAGACGCCCTACCAGGTCAGCGTCGACCTGGCCGGGCCGGCGTTCCGGTGCTCGTGCCCGAGCCGGAAGTTCCCCTGCAAGCACGCCCTGGCGCTGCTTCTGCTGTGGGTGCGCGGCAGCGGCTCTGCGCTCGGGGTCGCAGACGTCGCCCAGGCGGCCGGCTTCGCCCAGGAGTGGGCCGACGAACGCGCCCAGCGGTCCCGAGCAGTCGCAGGCCCGTGAGGCCCGGGCCGACACCCCGCGCGACCCCGCTGCGCAGGCCAAGCGCGTCGAGGAGCGGCTGGCCCTGATGACGGCAGGGCTCGAGGACTTCGGCCGGTGGCTGTGCGACCTCGTGCGAGCCGGCACCGCCGCCGCGCGGCAGCAGCCGTACTCCTGGTGGGACGCCACCGCGGCCCGGCTCGTCGACGCGCAGCTGCCCGGCCTCGCCGAGCAGGTCCGCGACATGGGCTCGGAGATCCACCGCCGCGACGACTGGGCCGAGCACCTGCTGTCGGTCAGCGGCCGGTGGTGGACCGCGACGCGGGCCTGGTCGAGCCGCGACGCGCTCGACCGCGACGCGATGGCCGACCTCCGAGCCTTCCTCGGCTGGGCCCAGCCGTCGGCCGACATCAAGGCGGCCGACAGCGTCACGGGGTCCTACCTCGTGCTCGGTGGTCACCGCACCGACGACGGGCGGCTGCTCCAGCAGCGCACCTGGCTGCGCGACGAGTCGACCGGTGAGACGCTCGTCGTGCTGGACTTCTCCGCCGGCTTGACGCCGCTGGCGACGCCCCAGCTGGCCGGGACCGTCGTGTCCACCACCGTCAGCCGCTACCCCGGAACGCCGCCGCGCAGGGCGCTGTTCGCCGCCGACCCCGTCGTCACCGGCTACCACCGGGGCGTTGCCGGGCGCGGTCACCATCGCCGCGGCCCAGTCCGCGAGGGCCGATCGCCTCGCCGCCACGCCCTTCAGCGACCGCGTCCCTGTGGTGCTCGGCGAGGTCGTCGTGACGGTCACGGCGCGCCCGTCGGTCGCAGATGCCGCCGGCGACCGTCTCGACCTGGTCGACGACGACGGCGTCGCTGTGGTCGGTCCTGGCGATGACCGGCGGCCAGCCGGCCGACATGTTCGGCGAGCTCTCCGGCGGCCGCTTCCGTCCGCTGTCGGTCGCCGTCGACGGCGGACTGGTCGCCCTGTGAGCCCCACGGTCGACGGGCTCGACTCCTGGTGGGAGGGGCTGCTGGCCGCATCGCTGGTCGGCACGGCCCGACGGGAGGTCCCGCCGCTGCCCGCCCTGGGTGTGGCCCAGCGTGACAGCGCCAGCCGCGAGGAGGCCCTGCTCGAGGCGGCCGCCCTGGGTGACGCCGTACGCCGTGCGGGTGCCGCGGTCGAGAAGGCAGGACCGCTCGACGACCCCGCACCTGCCGACGCCCGCGAGGCGGCCCCGTCGCCGGCCGTGCAGATCCTCGAGCTGCTGCTCACGCAGGGGCCGGTGGCGGCGGCAGCCCGCGACCTGCTGGCGCGTCACTGGCTCGAGACCGCGGCCGCTGCCAACCGGGTCGTACCGCCCCGGCTGCTGCCGGCGCTCCTCGAGCTGGGCACGACGCGCCCGGCCGCCGTACGCCGCGCCATCGCCGCCGCCGTCGGCGAACGCGGCGCCTGGCTGGCCGCCCGCAACCCCGCGTGGCGGTGGCTGGCGGCGCCCGACGACGTCCGCGAGACGTCGTCGGAGGCGCTGGCCGAGGTCCTCGCCCTCAGGCGATCCGACCCGTCCGGCGGCCGAGCGCTGGTCGAGGAGACGTGGGAGACCGACGGCGCCCAGGCCCGCGCCACGGGAGTCGCGCTGCTTGCCGAGGGCCTCGGGCCCGACGACGAGGCCCTGCTGGAGCGCTGCCTCGATGACCGCGCCAAGTCCGTGCGCGAGGAAGCCGCGCGGCTGCTCGACCGGATGCCCGGTTCCGGCCCGAGCCGCTCGGATGGCCGACCGGCTCAGGCCACTGCTGACCGTCACCGGCACGCTGCGCAAGCGCCTCGAGGTCGGCCTGCCCGACGACCCCGACGCGTCCGGCGTCCGCGACGGCCTGGTCGAGCCGCCTCGCAACGTCTCGAGACGGGCCTTCTGGCTGCGCCAGATCGTCGCGGGTGCCCCGCTGTCTGTGTGGACAGACGCCGTCCGGGGCGACCCCCGCAAGGTGCTGGCGTCCCTCGACGCCGACGACGCGCTCGTCGTGCTCGGCCCCATCGGCGACGCGGCCGCCGTCCGGGGAGACCTCGACTGGGCGCGGGCCCTCCTCGCGACCACCTTCGACTCCCGGCTGGTGGCCCTCCTGCCGCCCGACGAACGCGACCAGCAGCTGGCCGCGCGGTTGCAGCGTGAGTCGCTCGTCAAGAGCGCGGCCGAGCTCCAGCAGGCGCCGAGACCCTGGGGGCCTCGCCTGAGCAAGGCCGTGCTCGCCGCGCTGGCCCGCGAGAAGGACACCGGGCATGCGGTCCGCGTGCTACGCGACACCCTCCCGGTGGCCCTCCACCCCGACACGCTGCCGGCCGTCGAACGGCTCATGCAGTCCGCCGGTGGCGACGACGCCTACCTTCGCAACACCCTGCGCGACGTCCTGCAGTACCAGTCCCTCCACCGATCCATCAGCGAGGCCTTCCGATGAGCGAGACCGACCCGACCGGCCTGACCCCCGACGTACTGCGGGCGCACGCCGAGCAGCAGCACGCCGGCGAGCTGGCTGCTCTCGCGGCCGCTGACGACCGTCCCCGGCCCCCGAGCTGGCGGCTCTCGCCGTGGGCGGTCGCGCTCTACGTGCTCGGGGGCGAGCTGCCCGACGGCACCCGCATCGAGCCCAAGTACGTCGGCTCCCGCCGCCTCGTCGAGATCGCGGTGGCGACGCTGGCCACCGACCGAGCGCTGCTGCTGCTCGGCATCCCCGGCACCGCCAAGACCTGGCTCGGCGAGCACCTCGCGGCCGCGATCAGCGGCTCCTCGAAGCTCGTGGTCCAAGGCACCGCCGGCACCGCCGAGGAGTCGCTGCGCTACGGCTGGAACTACGCGCGCCTGCTCGCCGACGGCCCGAGCCGGGCGGCGCTGGTACCCAGCCCGGTGATGCGGGCGATGGAGACCGGAGCTCTGGTCCGCGTCGAGGAGCTGACCCGCATCCCCGCCGACGTCCAGGACGCGCTGATCACGGTGCTGTCGGAGAAGAGCCTGGCGATCCCCGAGCTCGACGACGAGGTGCAGGCGCGTCCCGGCTTCAACGTCATCGCCACCGCCAACAACCGCGACAAGGGGGTCAACGAGCTGTCCTCGGCCCTGCGGCGCCGTTTCAACACGGTGGTGCTGCCGCTTCCCGACACGATGGAGGAGGAGGTCGAGATCGTCCGCACCCGCGTCGCTGCGCTCGGCGCGAGCCTCTCGCTGCCGGCCGACCTCGAGTCGCTGTCGGAGGTCCAGCGGGTCGTCCAGGTCTTCCGCGAGCTGCGCTCGGGCGTCACCGCCGACCGGCGTACGACCGTCAAGCAGCCCACCGCGACCCTGTCGACCGCCGAGGCGATCTCGGTGCTCACCAACGGCCTCTCGCTGGCCGCCCACTTCGGCGACGGCACGATACGCGCGGCCGACGTCGCGGCGGGACTCCTCGGTGCCGTGGTGAAGGATCCCGTCCAGGACCGAATCGTGTGGCAGGAGTACCTCGAGACCGTCGTGCGCGACCGGCGCGAGTGGAAGGACCTCTACCAGGCCTGCCGCGAGCTCGGCTGAGCCGGCCGTTCCGATGACGACCGTCCAGGCACGCGTCGAGATCCTGGGGATCCGGCACCACGGACCCGGTTCGGCCCGGTCCGTGGCACAGGCCCTCGACGAGCTGCGCCCCGACCTCGTGCTCGTCGAGGGAGCTCCCGAGCTCGACCAGGTGGTGGCACTGCTGGCCGACGCCGACATGCGGCCTCCCGTGGCCGGTCTCGTCTACGCCGTCGACGAGCCGCGGCGTGCGGTGTTCTACCCCCTGGCGTCGTTCTCGCCGGAGTGGGTGGCGGCAGGTGGGCACTGGCGCACGACGTCCCGGTCCGTTTCGCCGACCTGCCGATCACCCATCAGCTCACCGACCCCGAGCCAAGAGGTGGCACCGATCCCGACGCTGACCCCGACGCTGAAACCGACGCTGAAACCGACGCTGACGCCGGCCCCGCTCCCGGGCAGGCGCCTCGCCCCGACCCGATCGGCCTGCTCGCGGCCGCGGCCGGTTACGACGACCCGGAGCGCTGGTGGGAGGACGCCGTCGAGCACCGTGGACACTCCAGCCTCGAGCGGTTCGCGGCCGTCAAGGACGCGATGGCCCTGGTCCGCGAGACAGACGCACGCGATGCCGACGATCCCGACGTCGTCGAGAACGCCCGCCGCGAGGCGGCCATGCGCCGGGCCGTGCGGGCCGCCACGAAGGAGGGTTTCGAGCGCATCGCCTTCGTGTGCGGGGCATATCACGCGCCGGTGCTCGACCCGGCGACCTACCCGCCGCAGAAGCATGACAACGACCTGCTCACCGGGCTGCCCAGGACGAAGGTCGCCGCGACCTGGGCGCCGTGGTCGTCGGGCCGGCTCGCCCTGGCCAGCGGGTACGGCGCCGGCGTGACGTCGCCAGGCTGGTACCAGCACCTGTTCGACCACTGGTCGCGCGACGACCCGGACGACGTGCTCGCCACCGGGTGGCTGGTCCGCGTGGCCCGCGAGCTGCGCGAACAGCGGCTCGACGCGTCGACAGCCTCCATCGTCGAGGCGTCCCGGCTGGCCACCGCGCTGGCGGCCGTGCGCGGCCGTCCGTCGGTCGGGCTGTCAGAGCTCGACGACGCCGCCGAGTCGGTGCTCTGCGAGGGCTCGCGCGTGCCGCTCGCACTCGTCCACGACTCGCTGGTCGTCGGCCGCGAGCTGGGCGCCGTACCCGAGCGTGCGCCGATGGTGCCGCTGGCGGCCGACCTGGCCCGCCAGCAGCGGGCGCTGCGGCTCAAGCCGGCCGCCAAGTCGCAGACCGTGGTGCTCGACCTGCGCCGCCCGGGGCAGGTCGCGCGGTCCGTCCTGCTCCACCGCCTCCGGTTGCTGGGCGTCGACTGGGGCACCGAGACCGACGCCGGCGCCAGCACTGGCACCTTCAAGGAGGCCTGGGAGCTCGAGTGGCGGCCCGAGCTGGCGGTGGCTGTCATCGAGGCCGGACTGTTCGGCACCACCGTCGCGAGCGCGGCCGCGACCAAGGTCGCCGAGCGGGCCGAGCAGGCCGACGACCTGGCCACCCTGGCTCGCCTCGTGGCGGCGTGCCTGGTGGCCGACCTGCCCGACGGTCTCGCGTCCGTGGTGGCCAGCCTCGAGGAGCGCACCGCCAAGCAGCACGACGTGCTCGCCATGCTCGGCGCCGTCGAGCCGCTGGCCCGGACCATCCGCTACGGCGACGTGCGCGGCGTCGAGGTCGGCGGGGTGGCCGGCGTGCTCCAGGCCCTGGTGGTGCGGGCCGCGGTAGGTCTGCCCGCCGCGTGCAACGGGCTCGACGACGACGCGGCCGACGCGGTCCGTGCCGGCATCGAGGGCGCCGATCGCGGCGTGGCCCTGCTCGACGACGCCGAGATGCGCGAGCGCTGGACCGCCGCCCTCGTCTCGGTCGCCGCCCGTGACGGGGTGCACGGCTCGGTCGCCGGCCGGGTCGACCGCCTGCTCCTCGACGCCGACCGGATCGACCGGGCCGAGGCGGCCGGGCGGATGAGCAGGCGGCTCTCGGTCGGCGCTCCGGCGGGCGACTCGGCCGCGTGGCTCGACGGGTTCCTGTCGGGGGAGTCGGTGCTGCTGGTGCACGACCCGGCGTTGCTGGCGATCGTCGACGTCTGGGTCGACGAGATCCCCGAACACGTCTTCGAGGACCTGCTGCCCCTGTTGCGGCGCACCTTCTCGCGTTTCCAGCAGGCTGAGCGTCGCTCGATCGCCGAGCACGTACGCCGCCTCGGCGGCGCGGCCGACCCGGTGCGGCCAGAGGCGCACGCGCCTCGACCTCGAGCGAGCCCGGCGGGCCGTGGCGAAGGTCGCGGAGCTGCTCGGACTGGAGGTGACGCGTGGCTGACCACGAATGATGGGGAGACCGCCCGCGACCGGCTCACCCGCTGGCGTCTGGTGCTCGGTGGCGGCCCGCCGGCCGAGGGTCTGGGCTCCGGCGTGCCTGGCCAGGGCATCACGTTGAGCGAGGACGACCAGAAGCGCGACGCTGCGCTCGAGGCGCTCTACGACGGCGACCGCCGGGGTGGTCTCGGAGGCTCCGCGCCGAAGGTGTCGCGCTGGCTCGGCGACATCCGCGGCTACTTCCCGACCAGCGTCGTCCAGGTGATGCAGGCCGACGCCATGGACCGTCTCGGCCTGCGCCAGCTGCTGCTGGAGCCGGAGATGATGCAGTCGGTCACCCCCGACGTCTCGATGGTGACCACGCTGGTCGGCCTCGGCCGCGCGATCCCCGAGCGCTCCCGCGAGACCGCCCGCCAGGTCGTCCGCACCGTCACCGACCAGCTCGAGGAGCGTCTCCGGTCGCGGACCGTGCAGTCCGTGACGGGGGCGCTCGACCGGTCGGCCCGCACCCGCCGGCCCAAGCTGCGCGACGTCGACTGGCGCCGCACCATCGCTGCCAACCTGCGCCACTACCAGCCCGAGCACCGCACCGTCGTTCCCGAGCGGCTCGTCGGGTTCGCCCGGCGCACCCACCAGGTCGAGCGCGACATCGTCTTGTGCATCGACCAGTCGGGCTCGATGGCCGAGTCGGTGGTGTTCTCCAGCGTGTTCGGGGCGGTGCTGGCCTCGATGCGGTCGGTCCGCACGCGGCTGGTGGTCTTCGACACCGAGGTGGTCGACCTGACCGACGAGGTCGACGACCCCGTCGACGTGCTCTTCGGGGTGCAGCTCGGTGGCGGCACCGACATCAACCGGGCACTGGCCTACTGCGAGAGCCTCGTCGAGCGGCCCACCGACACCGTCCTGGTGCTGATCAGCGACCTGTTCGAGGGCGGCATCGCCGAGGAGATGCTGCGGCGCTGCTCCTCGTTGGTGGACTCCGGGGTGACCATGGTGGCGCTGCTCGCCCTCAGCGACTCGGGCCGCCCGTCGTACGACGCCGAGCACGCCGCCGCGCTCGCCGGCATCGGCGTACCCGCCTTCGCCTGCACCCCCGACCTGTTCCCCGACCTGATGGCCGCCGCCATCGAGCGCCGCGACCTCACCCAGTGGGCCGCCGGCAACGACCTGGTCACCACCCACGAGCCCGGCTGACCCGAGTCGGCGCAAGTCGCCCTCGTGGGGTCGCCGAGTCGGCGCAAGTTGCCCTGCGTGGGGTCGCCGAGTCGGCGCAAGTTGTCACCGACTGGCGCGGTCTCCAGAGGGCGATTGGCGCCGACTCGCGGTGCTGGAGAGGGCGATTGGCGCCGACTCGCGTTCAGTGGGAGTAGAGCTCGCGGATCACGTCCTCGATGTCGGGCTCCTGGATCGACAGGTCGGCGACGTCGTACGCCGCCGCGACGGCCGCCACGATCGGTGCGGCGCTCGCGTCGCTCGGGAAGGACAGCCACTGCCGCGGGCCCTCGACCCGCCGCGTCGTCGCGCCCGGCACGGAGATCGCGGGCGCCTCGTCCACCAGGTCGACGACCAGCGTGCGGGTGGAGCCGCCGTGGCGGTGGAGGTCGCCGAGTGGGCCGTCGAAGACCGCGGTGCCGTGGTCGATCACGATGACCCGGTCGCAGAGAGCCTCGATGTCCTGGAGGTCATGCGTGGTGAGCACGAGCGTGGTGCGCCGGCTGGCATTGAGCGCGCGCAGGAACTCGCGCAGCCGCCCCTTGCTGATCACGTCGAGGCCGATGGTCGGCTCGTCGAGGAACAGGATCTCGGGGTCGTGCAGCAGCGCGGCCACGATGTCGCCGCGCATCCGCTGCCCGAGGCTGAGCTGGCGGACGGGCGTGTCGAGCAGCTCGCCGAGGTCGAGGAGCTCGACGTACTCGGCGAGGTTGGCGCGGTGCCGCTCGGGGTCGGTGCGGTAGATCTTCTGCAGCACGGCGAAGGAGTCGCGCAGGGGCAGGTCCCACCACAGCGTCGTGCGCTGGCCGAAGACGACGCCGATCCGGCGGGCGAGGTCGGTGCGCTGCCGGCTCGGGTCCAGGCCCGCGACACTGAGCCGGCCCGCGGTCGGGACCAGGATGCCCGTGAGCATCTTGATCGTGGTCGACTTCCCGGCGCCGTTGGGCCCGATGTAGCCGACCATCTCGCCGGCGTCGACGGCGAACGTCAGGTCGTGCACGGCGACGACCTCGTCGCGGGTGCGCACGAGCCGGCCCGACCGCCGCCGGACCACGAACGTACGGCGCAGGTCGTCGACCTCGATCAGCGCTGGTGACATGGGGTCAGCTTCCCGTCGAGGTGTAGTGGCGGACGCCGCTGCGCCAGACCAGCCAGGACAGCACCGCGAGCACGAGCGCCGCTAGCGGTGACGCGAAGCGGAGCCACTCGGGGAAGCCGAACGGGTCGGGCTTGTCGAGCACGTACAGGGCGGGGTACCAGTTCACGAAGGCCAACGGGATCAGGAACGTCAGTCCGGCGACGATCTCCCGCGGGTAGACGGTCATCGGGTACTGGGTGATGGTGTTGCCGCCGTAGGTGAAGGCGTTGGCGACCTCGTTGGCGTCGATGGTCCAGAACTGGATGCACGCGAAGCCGATGAACACCGCGAAGAAGATCACCGCGCCGGAGACCAGCATCGACAGCGTGACCAGCACCTTCGACGGCGTCCACGACACGAAGGTGCAGGCCACGGTCAGGATGATCAGCGCCTGGCTGACGCGGGCAAAGCGCCGCAGCGCGAACTCGTCGGCGCACACCTGCGTCAGCAACGGCAGGGGCCTGAGGAACATCGTGTCGAGACGGCCGGTGCGGATCATCTGCCCGAGGCGCTCGATCCGCCCGACCACGAGGTCGGCCGCTGCCAGCGCGGACCCGGTGGCGCCGTACAGGAAGGCGATCTCGGACAAGACCCAGTCGCCGAGCTCGTCGACGGTGTGGAACATGATCCAGACTCCGACGAAGTCGAGCGCGCCCACGACGAACCCGCTGAAGGCCATCATCCAGAAGGACGCCGGGTAGGCCATCGCGGCGCGGGTCCACATCACCGCGATCTCCTTGTAGCCGCGCACGCTCGTCGAGATCAGCTCAGCCACCCTGGACCACCACCTTGCGGGTCGCCCGGCCCAGCACCAGCCAGCAGCAGCCGAGCAGCACCGCTGCCCAGCCGACCCCGAACGCCAGGCCGAGCACGACGTCCCAGCCCTCTCGCTTGCCGAGCCAGATGTCGGCCGGCACCTGGAGGAATGTCGCCCACGGCAACGCCATCACCACTTCGCGAGACCAGCCGGGGAAGATCACCAGGGGCACGGTCAGCCCGCTGAGGAAGGACGCCAGCAGGAACGCCACCGTGTTGGGCCCGGTCGCGTCGAGCAGCCAGAAGGCCGTACTGGCCACGAGGAAGCGGATCCCGAAGCTCACCAGCACGGCGATGGGGATGGCCAAGGCGAAGCCGAGCCAGGCCGCCGGCGTCTCCGGGAAGTGCATGTCGAAGAGCAGCGCACCTACGAAGGTCGGGGCCACGCCCCTGGCCAGCAGGTGGTACGCCGACCGGCCGAGGTCCTGGGCGACGTACCAGCCGATCAGCGGCACCGGACGGTAGAGGTCGATGGAGACGTCGCCGCTGCGGATCCGTTCGGCCAGGTCGGCGGTCGCGCCCCCGCCCCACACCATCACCGTCATGATCATCGCCTGCCCGAGCCAGACGTAGGTGACCGCGTCGGTGGCCGTGTAGCCGCCGGCCTGCGGTTGCTCGGCCCACAGCGCCAGGTAGACGTAGCAGATGATCACGCCGAAGACGCAGTTGGTGAACACGCCCGCCAGCGTTGCCGCGGTGTAGGTCGAGTAGCGCCGGAAGGCGCGGGTCGCCACCGCGAGGTACAGAGCGAGCACGGAGTGGGGGGTCGCGTCAGAACTGGTAGGTGCCGTGCACGATCGCGCGGCCGAGGGTCTTGAACGCGAGGTTGAACGACACCACCGTAGGCGACGCGTCGGAGTCGACGCCGAGGGACTCCTCGCCCACCGCGTGCACCACGAAGTAGTAGCGGTGGACCTGGTCGCCCTGCGGCGGGTCGGCGCCCACGAACGCCTTGGGCCCGTAGTCGTTGCGGCACATGAACGCGGCGCCCGGGAGCGTCGCATCCTCGGCACCGGCGCCGGTGTCGAGCGAGGTGACGTCTGGCGGCAGGTCGACGAGCACCCAGTGCCAGAAGCCGCTCGGGGTGGGTGCGTCCGGGTCGAAGCAGGTCACCGTGAAGCTCTTGGTCCCCTCCGGGGCGCCGCTCCACGACAGCTGCGGCGACGTGTCGCCCTTCGCGGCGACCTGGTCGTCCTTGAGCGGCTCGCCGTCGGCGACGTCGTCGCTGCCGACGTGGAAGGACGCCGCGGCCGGGAGCAGGTCGTAGGGGTTCGGGGTAACGGGTCGGTCGATGCTCACCGGGACAAACTAGTCCGCCCGTTGGTCCCGCCGCACGGCCCCTCGTGGCGGATCGGGGAGCATGGGCGGATGGACTCCTACCCGCCGTACCCGTCGGGTCTGCGGCTCTCCGGCCGGCGGGTGGTGATGGTCGGGGCCGGCCACGTCGCCCAGCGCCGGGTGCCAGGACTGCTGGCGTCCGGCGCGGTGGTCACGGTCGTCTCGCCCGAGGCGACGCCCGCGATCGAGGCCCTGGCCGACGCGGGGGAGGTGCGCTGGGAGCGGCGCCGGTTCGAGGAGCGCGACCTCGACGACACCTGGTACGTCGTCGCGGCCACCGACGACCACGCCGCCAACGAGGCCGTCAGTGCGGTCGCCGAGGCGCGCCGCATCTTCTGCGTACGCGCGGACGACGCGACCGCCGCCTCGGCGTGGACGCCCGCCGTGGGACGTTCTTCGGGCATCACCGTGGCGGTGCTCAGCAACGAGCTGGGCAATCGCGACCCGCTCCGCTCCGCGGCCGTGCGCGACGAGATCCTCGAGGGACTGCGCGAGGGCACCATCGCCGCGCCGCACCACCGCGACCGGACGCCAGGGGTGGTGCTCGTCGGCGGCGGGCCCGGAGACCCCGAGCTGGTGTCGGTCGCCGGCCGCAAGGCGCTGATGGAGGCCGACGTCGTGGTCGCCGACCGGCTCGCACCGCGTGAGCTGCTGGGCGAGCTGCCCAGCACGACCGAGCTGCTCGACGTCGCGAAGATCCCGCGCGGGCGGTTCACCGCCCAGGAGGCCATCAACGACCTGATCGTCTCCCGCGCGCTCGCGGGCAAGCGGGTGGTGCGGTTCAAGGGTGGCGACAGCTTCGTCTTCGGCAGAGGCTTCGAGGAGGTGCTGGCGTGCCGCGCCGCCGGCGTACCGGTCACCGTGATCCCGGGGCTGACCAGCCCGGTCGCCGTACCCGCCCTCGCCGGCATCCCCGTCACCCACCGCGGCGTCGCCCACGACTTCACCGTGCTCTCGGGCCACCTGCCACCCGACCACGCCGACTCGCTCGTCGACTGGGAGGTCGTCGCCCGGCTGACCGGGACCCTGCTGCTGATGATGGCCGTCGAGAACGCAGCCGCGATCGCCGAGTCCCTGGTCAAGGGCGGTCGCGGCGCCGACACCCCGGTGGCGGTGGTGTGCGACGGGTCGATGCCCGCCGAGCGCACCGTCCTCGCCACCCTCGGCACCCTGGGCGAGGAGATCGAGGCGAACGCCGTGCGCGCCCCCGCGATCATCGTGGTGGGCGAGGTGGTCCGGATCGCCCATCCCGTCACACTTCGCGGTGATGGCACACCTCGTCGAGATCACCGACCCCGACGACGAGCGGCTCGCCGACTACCGCGACCTGCGCGACGTCAACCTGCGCAAGCACCTCGAGGCCGAGCACGGCCTGTTCCTCGCCGAGGGCGAGAAGGTCGTACGCCGCGCCGTCGAGGCGGGCTTCGCGCCGCGGTCGTTCCTGATGGCGCCGCGGTGGCTCGAGGGTCTCGCCGATGTGCTGTCGGCCTCCGAGGCGCCCTGCTACGTCGTCTCCGAGGCGCTCGCCGAGCAGGTCACCGGCTTCCACGTGCACCGCGGCGCCCTCGCCTCGCTGCGCCGTACGCCGCTGCCTTCGGTCTCGTCGGTGCTGGACGGTGCTCGGTCGGTGCTGGTGCTCGAGGACGTCGTCGACCACACCAACGTCGGCGCGATCTTCCGCAGCGGCGCCGCCCTCGGGTTCGATGCCGTCCTGCTGTCGCCGCGCTGCGCCGACCCGTTGTACCGCCGTTCGATCAAGGTCGCCATGGGCGCGGTCTTCACCTTGCCCTGGACCCGCCTGCCGTCCTGGGAGACCGCCCTCCCCGACCTGTCGTCCGCGGGCTTCACGACGGTCGCCCTGACCCTGGCGCCGGACGCCGTCGAGATCGAGGACGCCGTCCGCGGTCTCGACAAGGTCGCCCTCGTGCTCGGCGGTGAGGGCCACGGCCTCTCGCCCCGGTGGGAGTCGGCCGCCGACCGCCGCGCCACCATCCCGATGACCGCCGGCATCGACTCCCTCAACGTCGCCGCCGCCACCGCCGTCGCCTGCTACGTCACGGCTCGGCGCTGACTCCCACCTGTTGGTTGAGGAGGCGCGTCAGCGCCGTCACGAAACCTCCGGTGGTTTCGAGACGGTTGCTAGCGCAACCTCCTCAACCAGCGGAGGCGGTCGCGGATCTCGAAGATCCACTCGAGGCCGTCCTCCTCGTCCCACTGCTCGCCGTTGCGCTCCAGACCGAACGACGCGACCAGGTTCAGCGACGGTTCGTTGTCCGGGGAGATCGAGGCTCGAAGCACGCGCACCGACGGGTCGGCGATCGCCCGGTCGAGGAGCACCTGCATGGCGGCGCGGGCGTAGCCGCGGCGCCGGTGCGTCCGGGTCGACCGAGTAGCCGACCTCGACCATCCCGTCGGCGTCCGGCGAGCCGTGGAACCCCGCCGCACCGACCGCCACGCCGAGGTCCTCGTCCCAGATGATGCCGGTGACCCAGGGCTCGTCCTCGGGGTGCTCGAGGAGCTGCGTGGCCCGCCTGGCGAACGTCGACCGGAAGTCCTCGGTGACGAAGATCGGCCCCAGGGGACGGGGGAGTGGCGGTTGGCCTCCTCCAGGTCCTCGGCCGCCAGGGCGGCGTGCGTGGGCTGGGAGAGGTGGACGATGCGGACGCGAGGTGAGAGCACGCCCGGAGGCTAGAGGGCGAGGCCGTGGCGCCGCATCAGGTATTGGCCGGCCACCCAGGCGGGAAGTCGTCGGCCACCTTGGCCTGCGCCTTGTCGAGCTTCTTGCGGGCCTTGGCCGAGAGCCGGTCGGCGAAGACGGTGCCGACGGTGTGGTCGGTCTCGTGCTGGAGGCACCGCGCGAGCAGGCCGTCTCCCTCGAAGGTCACCGGCGACCCGTCGACGCCGGTGCCCGTCACCCGGGCGCGGTCGGGCCGTGCGCAGTCGACGAAGGCGCCGGGGAAGGACAGGCAGCCCTCCTCGGCCTCGTCGAGCTTGCGGTCCTTGCCCTCGGGCAGCTGGACGACCGGGTTGCACACCACGCCCACCGTGTGCCGGCCGGACGAGTCGGGACAGTCGAAGACGAAGACCCGTCAGGTCGACGCCGATCTGGCAGGCGGCGAGACCGACGCCGTCGGCGGCGTACATCGTCGCCACCATGTCGGCGACCAGCGTGCGCAGGTCGTCGTCGTACGCCGTCACGTCGGCCTGCGGGCGGTGCATCACCGGCGTGCCCCACCGCGTCATCGGCCGGACGGTGCCACCCTCGGGCAGCCGTCCGTACGGCGCGTGCAGGGTGTCGGAGGTCATGGGCCGGAAGCCTATGAGGACCGGCGTGCGACCACTCCACTTACCCCCCAGTAGGTGTGAGTGGCGACACGCACGCCGGCCTGCCCGCCAGTGTAACTCGTAGTTACAGTTGGCCTCATGCCCGCCTCCACCAGGCCGCCCGGCCACGGAGTGTCGTCCCGCGAGAGCCGCGACCCGATCGGCTACGCGGTCGCCGCGATGAACCGGCTGGCCCAGAGCGACCTGCTCGACCGGCTCGGCATCCGCAAGCAGGCCGAGAAGGCCGTCTTCGCAGTGACCCGCAGCGGCTTCCGTACGGCGACCACCGCTGGCCGCGCCTTCGCCCGGGCCGGCAGGCGCGGCCGTGCCGGCCACCGCCCCGGCGCGTCCCCGAACCGCGGCGTCTTCGACCTGACACCCACGGACGACGAGCAGATGCTCGTCGACGTCGTCACCGAGCTCGCCACCGAAGTGGTCCGCCCGGCCGCCGCGGCGGCCGACGCCGCCTGCGCGACACCCGAGGCAGTGCTGCGGGCCGGCAACGAGATCGGCCTCCCATCCTCGGCATCCCCGAGTCGCTCGGCGGGCTGTCCGACGAGCGCATCGGCGATGGCCGGCACGCTCGTCGCGGAGGCTCTGGCCAAGGGCGATCTCGGCATCGCGGTCGCCGCGCTGGCCCCGGGCTCGGTCGCCACGGCGATCTCGCTGTGGGGCACCGACGAGCAGCAGGTCGACCTACCTGCCGGCGTTCACCGGTGACGATCCGGCGGTTGCGGCGGTCGCGCTGACGGAGCCGACGGTGCTCTTCGACGTGCTCGAGCCGGCGACCATCGCCACCCGCACCGACGACCGGCTACCGCCTCGACGGCGTCAAGTCGCTCGTCCCGCGAGGGGCCGACGCCGAGCTCTTCGTCGTCGGTGCTCGCATCGCAGGGTGGCGCCAACGCGCTGTTCCTCGTCGAGGCCGGCGCCCCGGGTCTCGGCATCGAGGGCGACCCGGCGATGGGCGTGCGTGCCGCGTCACTGACCCGGCTGTCGCTCGACGGCGTGGACGTGTCGGAACACGCCCTGCTCGGCGGTGCCGACGGGGACGACGGGACGACGTACGTCGAGTGCGTGCGGCTGTCCCGGCTGGCCTGGTGCGCGCTGGCCGTCGGTACCGGGACAGGCAGTCCTCGACTACGTGACGCCGTACGTCAAGCAGCGCGAGGCGTTCGGCGAGCCCGTCGCCCACCGCCAGTCGGTGGCGTTCATGGTCGCCGACATCGCGATCGAGCTGCAGGCCATGCGGCTGCTGACCTACAAGGCCGCCGGCCGCGTGGCCGCCGGCCAGGACGCCAGCCGCGAGATCGGGCTGGCCCGCCAGCTCTGCGCGAGCAAGGGCATGAAGATCGGCCTCGACGGCGTGCAGCTGCTGGGCGGTCACGGGTACGTCAAGGAGCACCCGGTGGAGCGGTGGTACCGCGACCTCCGAGCGATCGGCGTGATGGAAGGCGGGGTGCTCGTCTGATGATCAGCCTCGACGACCCGAGGAAGCTGGTGCCGCTGCGCGACCAGGCCCACCAGGTCGCGATGAACATGCTGCGACCGATCATCCGCAAGTACGACGCCGCGGAGCACGAGTACCCCAAGGAGCTCGACCTCCTCGCGGCGATGATCGACGGACTCTCCGAGTCCGGCGCGAGCAACGGCGCCGGAGCCGCCGGCGTGAAGCGTGACGACGAGGCGGAGAAGCAGGACGTACGGGAGGGTCAAGAACGGCACCAACCTCGCCTCGGTGCTCGGCATCGCCGAGATGTGCTGGGGCGACGTCGGGCTGCTGCTCTCCTTGCCGCGCCAGGGCCTCGGCAACTCCGCCATCGCCTCGCGTGGCAAGCCCGGCGCAGCAGGAGCGCTTCGCCGGCGTCTGGGCGGGCATGGCGATCACCGAGCCAGGCACCGGCTCCGACTCCGCCAACATCGCGACCACCGCGGTGCTCGACGGCGACGAGTACGTGCTGAACGGCGAGAAGATCTTCGTCACCTCCGGCGACCGCTGCGACGCCGTCGTCGTATGGGCGACCCTCGACAGGTCCCAGGGTCGCGCCGCGATCAAGAGCTTCGTGGTGCCCAAGGGCACGCCCGGCATGACCGTCGAGCGGCTCGAGCACAAGCTCGGCATCAGGGCCTCCGACACCGCGACCATCCGGTTCGAGGACTGCCGGGTGCCGGCCGACAACCTGCTGGGCTCACCGGAGATCGACGCTGGCAACACGGGCACCGGCTTCGCGGTGCGATGGCCACGTTCGACAACACCCGCCCGCTCGTCGCCGCGATGGCGGTGGGCTGTGCGCGCGCGTCGCTCGACCTGACACGCGACCTGCTCGAGCAGGCGGGCGTGACGATCGACTACGACCGTCCGGGGCACGTGCAGTCGGCCGCTACGGCCAAGTACCTGCAGATGGAGGCCGACTGGGAGGGCGCCCGCCTGCTCATGCTCCAAGCGGCGTGGATGGCCGACAACTCCCAACCGAACTCGCTGGAGGCATCGATGGCCAAGGCGAAGGCCGGCCGCGTCGGCTCCGACGTCACCTTGTCGTGCGTCGAGCTGTGCGGCAGCGTCGGCTACTCCGAGCGCGAGCTGCTGGAGAAGTGGAGCCGCGACTCCAAGATCCTCGACATCTTCGAAGGCACCCAGCAGATCCAGCTGCTCATCGTGGCTCGCCGCGTGCTCGGCCTGACGAGCGCCGAGCTCAAGTAGCAGCCCACACCGATTCGTCTGCGGATCGCTGCGACTTCCTCCGCTTGCGACCGCAGACGAACCGGGGTTCCTAGGCGGTCAGGCCGGCGAGGGCGAGCACGTCGTCCGGGCCGTCGAGGTCGGGCGTGGAGACGAACACCGTCCCGACGCCGCGCTCGGCCAGCCCGGCCCAGCGGTCGCGCTGCTGGGCGACGGTGCCGGCGTGCTTGCGGGCTGCGTACGACGCGGCGTCGGTGCGGCCGCGCAACCTCTCCACGCGCGCCCACACGTCGTCTCGGTCTCGCCCCACGACCGGCAGGTCGAGCACGGTGACCTCGAGGGCGTCGTACGGCCGCCCGATCGCGTCGAGGTGGGACCTCAGCACGGCCAGCTTGCGGTCGAGGACGTCGAAGGCCGACGGCAGGTTGCAGCCGTCGCCGAGCCGGGCCGCGATCGCGAGGGTCCGACGCTCGCCGTTGCCGCCGACGATCACCGGGATCCCGCTGGCCGGTCTGGGATAGCCGGTGGTCTCCGGCAGCGTGACGCGCTCGCCGGCGTACGCCTTGGTGCCGGGCGCCCAGAGCGCTCGCATCGTCTCGATCGCCGCCTCCAGAGCGTCGAGGCGCTCCCCAGGCCGGCGGGAACGGCACGCCGTACGCCGCGTGCTCGCGGTCCCACCACCCGGCGCCGACGCCGACGAACGCCCGGCCGCCTGTCAGCGCGTCGAGCGTGGCCGCGGCCTTCGCCGTGACGCCGGGTGGCCTGAACGTCACCGGCGTGACCAGGGTGCCGAGCCGCAGCCGCGTGTCGAGCCCCGCGACCAGGCCCAGGGACACCCACGGCTCCGCGATCGGCTCCCACGCCCGGTCGACCTGAGGGATCTGGATCAGGTGGTCCATCAGCGCCAGCCCGGCGAAGCCGGCCTCTTCGGTCGCCAGCGCCATCGACCGCAGCCAGCCGGCCGGGTCCTCGCCCCAGGGGAACCGGGCCAGTTGCAGGATCACCGCCAGCCCCTGCGACGAGCGGCGATCGGCCGACGCGTCGACGGACGCCTCCGGAGGAGCCTCGGGCGCCGTCGGCAGGTCGGGGGTGACGACCTGGACCAGGTCCCACCCCTCGTCGTCGACCTCGGCGCGGGCCTCCTTGAAGCGACGCAGCTGCTGGGTCAGTGCCGTCGCCGGGACGACGTAGGCGCGGTCGGCGTTGCGGCGGCGCGTCTCCTCCGGCGGGGTGTCGATGACGACGGCGACCGCCGGGAGACCGGCCTCGCGCGCGGCCTGCAGCCAGGCTCGTCGGCGGCCGGCGTCGAGGCCCAGGGTGTCGACCACGGTCGTCAGCCGTCGGGACAGGCGGCCGGCGACGATGCGCTCCAGGAGGGCGAAGGCCTCGTCGGTCGCGCCGAGGTCGTGCTCCCCGCTGCCCACCACCGAGCGCAGCTCGTCGGAGGAGACGATCTCGTGGCGCCGGAAGTGGGCGGCCGCGAAATGCGACTTGCCCGATCCCGCGGGTCCGACGAGGACCACGAGTGCGGGATCGGGCAAGTTCGACGAGGCGCGAGCCATGGCTCGCAGTGTGGCAGCCAGCTCAGCTGGCGACGTTCTTGTAGGGGTCGTGGGTGGCGAGGGCCTTCTCGAGCCGGGCCTGGTCGAGGCGGCTGAAGACCATCTCGTCCTCCTGGCGGTCGCGGATCACCTTGGCCAGCGTGAAGGACGACGTGACGAGGTAGCAGATCGAGAGGGCGAAGAACGCCTTGATCCACGGGTCGGCCGGCAGGTAGTACACGGCCACCAGGACGGCGAAGAGAGCGACGCCGAAGGAGACGATGGCCTGCATGTAGAAGGCGCCGGAGTTCTTGGGGTTCGCGTTCTGGGTAGTAGGCATGGAGAAGCCTGCTCGCGATCGGCCGCGGCGGCGTCCGCGTAGGTACCCGTCCGCCCCTGAGTACCTCTACTCGACCGTTCCTGGTCCGAAGGGGCCATGGCATCCCGGAGATCGGGCTCAGCAGAGTGCGGCGGCGGCCGAGGGCTCGGCGAGGAGGAAGGCGGGGCGGTGGAAACCCCGCTCGTCGAAGGCGCCGTCAACGGCGGCCGTCACGGCGTCGATGCCACCGGCGGCCACCAGCGCCACGGCCGAGCCGCCGAAGCCGCCGCCGGTCATCCGCGCGCCCACCGCCCCCGCGGCGAGGGCCGCCTCGACCGCCGAGTCGAGCTCGGGGCAGGAGATCTCGAAGTCGTCGCGCATCGAGACGTGCGAGGCGACGAACAGCTCGCCGACCGTGGTCCAGTCGGCGCTCTCGAGCGCCTCGACGGCCTGGGCAACCCGCTCGATCTCGGTGACGACGTGGCGTGCCCGGCGCCGGATGCGGGCGTCGGTGAGCGCCTCGACGCGGTCGATCGTCGCCTCGCGCAGCGATGGGACGCCGAGCTCGCGGCACGCGGTCTCGCAGTCCGTGCGCCGGCTGGCGTAGCCGCCGTCGACCAGCGCGTGTGACACGCGGGTGTCGACGACCAGGATGGCCAAGCCCGCGTCGGCCAGGGGCAGCGGCACCGGCCGGGTGGAGTGGTCGAGGAAGTCGATGAGCAGGGCCGCGCCCGGCTCGGCGAGCAGCGCGACCGTCTGGTCCATGCCGCCGGTGGGTGCGCCGGCCACCTCGGTCTCCGCGCGCATGCAGGCCTCGACGAGGCGGCGCCGCTGCGGCTCACCGTCGGCGAGCCCGACGAGGTGGGCGATGGCCACCGCCACCGAGCACTCCAGGGCGGCCGACGACGACAGCCCGGCGCCCAGCGGGACGGTGCTGTCGACGCACACGTCCAGCCCGGGGACCTCGACCCCCGCCTCGCGCAGGGCCCAGGCCACGCCGGCCACGTAGCTCGCCCAGCCGGTCACCTCACCCGGACCGATGCGCTCGCCCTGCCACTCGTCGTCGGCCTGGGCGCTGCGCACCCGGACCAGGTTGTCGTCGCGCGGGGACACGGCGGCGTACGTCGCGTGCGGCAGCGCCACGGGCAGGCAGGTGCCGGCGTTGTAGTCGGTGTGCTCGCCGATCAGGTTGACCCGGCCCGGTGCCCGCCCGACGGCGGCGGGGCCGGCGCCGTACGCCGCCCGGAAGGCCGCCGCCGTGGACGCCGGCAAGATCGTCGGGGAGCCCCGGGGGAGAGGAGTGACACGACCGCCACTCTGTGCACCTCGTGGTCAGCGGCTGCTTCGGGCGGTCCGCCCTCTGACGACGCCGACGAAGCGCTGGGTCCGGTCGTCGTCGCGCTCGACGAGCCAGGCGAGGGCGACGGTGGTGGGGGCGAGGTCGATGACGGGGCGGCTGCACGACGTCCTTGCGGTGGTGGAGCCGCGCCACCGACATCGGCAGGATCGCGATGCCGGTGCCCCGCGGCCACCGTCTCCACCGCCTCGCGCTCGGTCATCGGCGGCCACTCGAGCTGGGGTGCGGCCGGGCGCCATCCCGAACGGTGCGGGAGGACCAGCTGCTCGTCCACGAGATCGGCGAGCGTCACCTCGTCGGCGGCCGCGACCAGGTGGTCGAGCGCGGCGACGACGACCGGCAGCTCGTCGTACAGCGAGATGGCGTGCAGCCCGTCGCGCTCGACCGGCAGCCGCACCAGTGCCATGTCGACGCTGCCGTCGCGCAGCAGCGCCTCCTGCTCGGTCTCGGCCGACCGGCACGAGGTCGAGCGGCTCGCGCGGGTATCGCTCCCGCCACGCGGCCGCCCACTTGTCCGGGGTCGCGCCCGTCACGAAGCCGACGCGGAATCGGGCGGATGCGGTCACCGGGCCGATACTGCCAGCCCCGGCATGCCCACCTACCTGTGCGTGGCGAACCCGCTACTGCTTGGGCAGCGTGATGGTGACCCGGCGGTTCTTCTGGCGGCCGGCCTCGGTGGCGTTGCTCGCGATCGGGTCGTTCTCGCCGTGGCCGAAGGCGGCGATCGTGATGTCGTAGCCGCCCAGGGACTTCCGGAGGTACTGCGCGACCGCCTGCGCCCGCTGACGGGAGAGCTCCTGCCCGTGGGCCGCGGAGCCGAGGCTGTCGGTGTAGCCGTGGATCTGGATGGTGCCCTTGAGCTTGGCCGCCCGGACCTGGTCGGCGAGCTCGGCGACGGCAGCCTTGGCTGCGTCGGAGAGCTCGGCGCTGTTCTTGGCGAACGCGAGGTCGGACTCCAGCGTCACGTCGGGCTTGGGAGTCTTCGTGGCAGAGGGCTTCTTGGTGGGTGTCGGCTCGGGGGAGTCGGAGCTCGGCTTCTTCGTCGGCTTGTCGCTGTTCCTGGTCGCCGACTGCCCGGGGTTGCGGTCCTTGGGATTGGCGGTCGCGGCGTTGTCGTCGCGGCCGAGCCACCAGGAGCCGGCAGCGATGGCGGCCACCAGGACCATCACGAGCGGGACGACGACCAGCGCCCGGCGACGCCGCGGCTTGTCGTCCTCGTCGTCGTCAGGGACGAACGGCGGGGGCGTCCAGGGCTCCTCGGCGACGGGTTCGGGCTCCGGCTCGGGGACCGGCTCGAGGTCCAGCTCGGGCTCCGGCTCGGGCTCCGGCTCCGGCTCGGGCGCCACCCGCGCCAGCGGCACGGGAAGGGCCGCGGCGTACTCGGTGTCGAACTTCGGCTTGGAGCCCATCTGGTAGGTCTTGAAGCCGGAGCCTGCGGGCGCCACGAAGGCCGACTGGATCTCCGAGACGGCCATGTCGAGCGGGTCGACGTGCAGCCCCATCGCGGCGCGGAGCAGGGGGCGAGGGTAGCTGGCGATGATCTCGTGGACGAAGCGGTCGTCGTGGAGCACCGTGACGCGTACCGGCATGTTCAGCTGCGGGCCCTCCCGCTTGCCGAAGTCGCGGTCGAGGACCAGCGCGCCGCCGCCTCCGGCCTGGGCCTGGAACCCGCCCGCCTCGCCGGGCTGGTCGGCGTTGTCGCCGGGCTCGCCGGCGGCGGAAGGCGGAGGGCCGATGTCGCGGACCCGTGCCTCCTCGATCACCTGCCCGTAGCCGACGTGGCGGGAGTGGGAGTCGAAGACCAGTCCGGGGAACTGCTCGAAGGCCTCCTCGAGCCAGTAGAGGACCTCGTCCTCGCCCTGCACGGACCAGGAGTGGTCGTCGGTGCGGACGATGGTGGTGGGGCGGAACTCCAGCAGGAGCGCGTTGAGATCGCCCCGGCCGAGCGCGTCCAACAGCCTGGTGGCAGGGGAGGACGTCTCGAAGTCGTCCTGGTCGTCCATACCCGACCCTTCCGGCACCTGCGGTGTCCTCGTCGTGGCCGTGCGCCCCCATGCGCCGAGCCCTGCGGGGAAAGTGTGCCTCCTGGGGCGTGGGTGACCGGCCGCGTCACCGGTTCACGACGTGACTGGTCCAGACCAGTCGACCTGGGGTTGGCAGGGAGTTGAGGAGTTCGGCGCGGCCATCGCGTCTGGACTGACGAGCGCATGCGAGCGCAGCGAGCGAGCGATGCCGGAAGCCGCGCCGGACAGCCGAGCTCCGCTCGGTCATGAACACAGCGAGCGGGGAAGACATCCGCCGAGCCATCACGTCTGCGCACCGTCCCGACCCGTGACGATCGTTCCAGTAGACGGAGGCTAGGTGGGCGGAAGATCGGGGATGATGCAGTTCGTGCACATCATTTTCTGGTTGATGCTGGGGCTGATGATCCTGTCCGTCTTCGCCCTCTTGTTCGTGGCGCTGAGACCGGGACGTGTGAGCGCTCGACAGCAGAAGCGATGGAGCGCAGAGGGCGAGGCCGGGGCGGCCGAGATCGAGGACCGACGCCGCCGCGATGAGGAGCTGAGGGCGAGAAACATCGCGCAGTGGCAGGAAGAGCGCGACAAGGCGCAAGCGACTGAGGATCCGGATCCGGAGATCGGCCCTCGGTGATCTTCCCTCCAGCATCCATCCCAAGGTGGGACAGGAGCGGCTCGGTCACACCATCGCGATCACCCTGGGCGTCTACTCCCACGTCGCGCCGAGCCTGCACGACGATGGCCGCGGAGACCGTCGCCGGGCTGCTGACGCGAAGGACGGCAGACGGAGGGTAGATGGCAACGGCCCCTGAACCTGTCTGAGCAGGTCAGGGGCCGCAAGAGCGTGTCCGAGGGGGGACTTGAACCCCCACGCCCGTTAAAGGGCACTAGCACCTCAAGCTAGCGCGTCTGCCAATTCCGCCACCCGGACGAGTGCGGCTGGAAGCGTAGCAAAGGGATTCGGCGTTCTCTTCATCGCCAAAGTCGTCCCGGACGGGTGCTTTGATGAGTCACATGGCCGATGACGCGGACCACACCGAACGAGCCGTCTACGACCCCGCGGGCGAGGTCGTCGAGGTCTGCCGTGACCTGATCAGGTTCGACACCTCCAACTACGGCGACGAGGACGGACCGGGGGAACGCAAGGCCGCCGAGCACGTCGCCGCCCTGCTCGACGAGGTCGGTATCGAGTCGCTGGTCGTCGAGGCCGAACCCGGTCGCACCAACGTGATCGCCCAGTGGGGCGGGACCCCTCGTGGCGACGACGGCCTGCTGCTGCACGGCCACCTGGACGTCGTGCCCGCGGCGGCCGAGGACTGGCAGGTGCACCCCTTCTCGGGCGAGATCCGCGACGGCTTCGTCTGGGGCCGCGGGGCGATCGACATGAAGGACTTCAACGCGATGGTGCTCTCGGTCGTCCGGGCGCGAGCTCGCGCGGGAGCCGTGCCCGACCGGCCGATCACGCTGTGCTTCACCGCCGACGAGGAAGCCGGAGGACACCGCGGCGCCCAGCGCCTGGTCGAGGACCACGCCGACGAGCTGGCGCACTGCACCGAGGCGGTGGGCGAGGTCGGCGGCTTCAGCACCAACGTCCGCGGACGCCGCCTCTACCTCGTCGAGGCGGCGGAGAAGGGGATGGCGTGGGTCAGGCTGACGGCCCGGGGCCGCGCCGGGCACGGGTCGCTGATCAACCGCGACAACGCCATCACCGCCCTGACCTCAGCCGTCGCCAGGATCGGCGCCCACGAGTGGCCGGTCCGGCTGACGCCGACGATGCGGACCCTGCTCGCGGCCGTGGCCGAGCTGGCGGGCACCGAGGCCACGCCTGAGAACACCGAGGCGCTGGTGGAGGAGTTCGGCGAGGCAGCCTCGATGATCGGCGCCGTCCTCCGCAACACCCTCAACCCCACGATGCTCAACGCCGGCTACAAGGTGAACGTCATCCCCACCGAGGCCACCGCCCACGTGGACGGGCGCTTCCTGCCCGGCTACGAGGACGAGTTCTGGGCGACGTTCGCCGAGCTCTGTGGCGACGACGTCACCTACGAGGCGATCTCCCACCAGCCACCGTGGGAGACGCCGTACGACGGTGGGCTGGTCGACGCCATGACCAGATCGCTCGTCGCAGAGGACCCGGACGCCCTGGTCGCACCGTTCCTCCTGAGCGCCGGCACCGACGCCAAGCACTTTCGCAAGCTCGGCATGCGGTCCTACGGCTTCGTGCCGCTCCGGATGCCTGAGGACCTCGACTTCCCGACCCTGTTCCACGCGGTCGACGAGCGGGTGCCGGTGGACGGGCTGGAGTTCGGCGCGCGGGTGCTCGACCGCTTCCTGGACGAGCTCTGAGCACCTCGGCCGGAGTGTGCGCTCGACCACAACTCGAACTCCCTGCGAACATTTCGGGCCTGGCCCGCATCGGACCCCATGACACCTCCACCCGACCCCTGAGGAGGGCCTGAGCCATGTCACCGCGCCGTCATGCGCCGGCGACACGCAAGGGTGCCGTTCTGCGGCGCCCTGCTGCTGGCTGCCACCGCGGCCCTGAGCGGCTCGTGGGCCGGTCCCGCGCGCGGCGAGGAGGTGCGCGAGCTCGGGGCGGCGCTGTGCAACGGGTTCACGCCGACCCAGACGGGCGAGCCGGGGATCACCTTGATCGGTACGGCGGGCAACGACGTGATCGTGACCAAGGGCGCCGCGCGGGTCGACACGGGCGCCGGCGACGACTCCATCTGCGTCACCGGGCGGGGCACTGCCGTGGTCAACGCCGGACCCGGCGACGACTTCGTGGGCGCCCGGGCCCACAAGGGGAAGACGTTCGTGAGCCTCGGTTTCGGCGACGACGTCTTCTTCGGCGGCAGCGGCGACGACCGGGTGTGGAGCCAGGAGGCGTCCAACCAGAACTCGCCCGACGACCAGGACCGCATCGAGACCGGTGCCGGCGAGGACTACGTCATCAGCGGCAGCAGCGCGGCGCCCAACACCGACGTCGTCAGCCTCGGTCCGGGGGACGACGCGTTGGTGACCTACGGGTTCGCGGCCGGAGCGACGCTGCTGGGCGGTCTCGGCACCAACACCTACCAGCCGCTGCCCGGCCCGGACGTCAGCGGCGACTGGACCTTCGACAACGTCACCGGCCAGGCGAGCCTCGACTCGGTCACCAGGCTGGTGTGGTCGTCGTTCCAGCGGTTCGACCTCAAGGGACTGCACGGGCCCGACGTCGCGCTTCCTGGGCAGCAGGGCCAGCGAGTGGGTGGTCGCGGGCGGCACCTGTCGGGTGGTCCTGCGCGGCCGGGCCGGCGACGACCGCCTCACCGTCGACGCCGAGGGGTGCAGCAGCCTTCCCGCCGGCGACGCACTGCTGGTCGGCGGCCCGGGTGACGACCTGCTCACCGGCTCGGGCGGCGACGACGTCCTGCGCGGCGGAGCGGGGCCGTGACCGTGCGGACGGCGGAGCCGGTACCGACCGCTGCACCGCCGAGAACCCGATCTCGTGCGAGCTGAGCGGGGACTAGGAGTTCGAGGCTCGGGCCTAGCGGCCCTCGCACCTCAACCACCGAGTCTCGCGGCCAGGTCTCAGCCGACGCCGGAGTGATAGAGGGTCGGGCGGACGCGGATGATCTTGCGGCGCAGGACGACCCGGCGGGTGCCGTCGGGTGCGATGCGGACCCGGTCGAGCTCCCAGCCGCCGTGCTCCGCACGCTCCACGAGAATCTTGGTGACGACCGAACGCGAGAAGTCGCGCGCGATCGTGATCCGCTCGAACTCCCACTCCACCCCGGGTGCGGGCGGACGCCGGAGCGCGCGGCTCATCTCACTCGTCCCCGTCGTCCGCCGCGCACGGCGGACCCGGAGACGTCGTCGAGAGCCTGGGAGATCTCGTCGGGCAGCGTCAGCTCCTCCACCCCCAGGGCGCCGCGCAGCTGCTGGGCGGTGCGGGCGCCGACGATCGGGGCGGTCACCCCTGGCCGGTCGCGCACCCAGGTGAGCGCCACCTCGAGCGGGCTCCAGCCCAGCCCCTCGGCGGCGCGCACGACGGCCTCGACGACCCGGTGTGACCGGGGGACGAGGTAGGCGCCGACGAAGTTCCCGAAGTGGGACGTCGCTGCTCGCGAGTCGGCGGGCGTGCCGGTGCGGTACTTGCCGGTGAGCACGCCGCGGCCGAGCGGTGACCACGCCAGCAGGCCCAGACCGAGTGCCTCAGCGGCGGGCAGCACCTCGTCCTCGACCGTGCGGTTGAGCAGCGAGTACTCCATCTGCGTGGACGCCAGCGGCACCCGGCCCGGGACGGCGCGCTGCCAGGTGGCGGCCTGCGCGGCCTGCCAGCCGGAGTAGTTGGACACCCCGACGTACGACGCCCGGCCGGTCGCGACGGCGGTGTCGAGCGCCGACAGCGTCTCCTCCAAGGGCGTGTCGTCGACCCACGTGTGCACCTGCCACAGGTCGACGTGGTCGACGCCGAGCCGCTTGAGGGACCCGTCGAGAGAGGCGAGCAGGTTGCCGCGCGAGGCGTCGGTGACGCGGGTTCCCGTGCGGCGCGAGATGCCCGCCTTGGTCGCGATCACGATCTCGTCGCGGGCCACCACGTCGCCGATCAGGCTGCCGATCAGCTCCTCGGACGCGCCGTCGGCGTAGCCGGCCGCGGTGTCGAGGAGCGTGCCGCCCGCCTCCGCGAACGCGATCAGCTGGTCGCGCGCCTCGTGCTCGTCGGTGTCGCGTCCCCAGGTCATCGTGCCGAGTCCGAGTCGGGACACCTTGAGGCCGGTGGCACCGACTCGACGCGCGTGCATGCGGACAACCTAGCCGTCACCGCCGAGGGAGCACGGCACCCCCTGCGGGTCGGCCCCGGCCGGTCTGAACCAGCCACTAGGCTCGTCGGCGGCCCTGCCCCCGACCCGACAGGCACTCGCGCCCCATGGACTACCTCGACGCGGTGATCCTCGGCATCGTCGAAGGACTGACCGAGTTCCTCCCCGTCTCCAGCACCGGCCACCTGACCATCGCCGAGAAGGCCCTCGGGCTCGACGTCGACGACCCGGCCGTGACGGCGTACACCGCCGTCATCCAGATGGGCGCGATCCTGGCCGTCGTCGTCTACTTCGCCCGCGACATCTGGCGGATCGCCAACGCCTGGGTCAGGGGACTCTTCGACGCCCAGTGGCGCGGGCACCTCGACCACCGGATGGGCTGGTACGTGATCGTCGGCAGCATCCCGGTGGGGATCGCCGGGCTGCTCGGCAAGGACCTGATCACCGGCCCGCTGCGGTCGCTGTGGGTGGTCGGCGTCGCCCTGATCGCCTGGAGCGCGGTGATGTGGCTGGCCGAGCGGGTGGCCACCCAGGAGCGCGGCGAGAAGCAGCTCACGCTGCGCGACGCCATCGTCGTGGGCCTGGTGCAGATCACCTCCCTCGTGCCCGGCGTCTCGCGCTCCGGCGCGACCATCTCCGCCGGTCTGTTCCTCGGCCTGGACCGGGTCGCGGCGACCCGGCTGAGCTTCTTCCTCTCGATCCCCGCCCTGACGGCGGCCGGCATCTACGAGCTCCCGAGCGCTGGACGGCTCGCTCGCCGTCGGCCCGATCGTCGTGGGGACGGTCGTGGCGTTCGTGGTGGCCTTCGCAAGCATCGCGTGGCTGCTGAGGTTCGTCGCCCACCACTCCATCGCCTGGTTCGTGCCCTACCGCATCGCCCTGGGCCTGGCCATCTTGGTGCTGCTCAGTGCCGGAGTGATCTCCGCGACTTGACCCGCGTGTGAGGATTCGCGGCATGGCGGACGACTCGGACACCGGCTCGACGGAACCCTCGGGCGAACGGCAGCCGGCGCGCACTCGCACCGTGCTGACCGACATCAGCTCGCGCGCATGGGAGCACCCTGCCGACAAGGGCGCGCTGGTGGCGCTGCGCAAGCTGAAGGGCTTCGACACGCTGCTCAAGGCCATGTCGGGGCTGATCAACGAGCGCTCGGTCCGGCTGCTGCTCCTCGGGTCGGCCGTGCGAGCCGACGAGCGCAACTTCGTGCGGTTGCACCGGCTGCTCACCGATGTCGGTTCCGTCCTCGACGCCGCAGACCTGCCCGAGCTCTACGTGCGGGCCAGCCCGATGTTCAACGCCTACACGATCGGCCTGAACACCCCGATCATCGTCGTCGACTCCGGCCTCGTCGCCCTTCTCGACGACGACGAGGAGATGCGCTTCCTGCTCGGCCACGAGCTGGGTCACGCCCTGAGCGGGCACGCCGTCTACCAGACCCTGCTGCGCCGGCTGCTGGGCCTGACCGGGGTCCTGTACGCCGTCCCGGGCGGCGCCCTGGGCGTGCGGGCCATCACCGCCGCGCTGATGGAGTGGTCGCGCAAGGCAGAGCTGTCGGCCGACCGTGCCGGCCTGCTCGCCGCCCAGAACCCGGCCGCCGCCAACCGGGTGCACATGAAGCTCGCCTCCGGCGGCGACCTCGACGACCTGGACGCCACCTCGTTCTTCGCGCAGGGCAGCGAGTACACCGAGACCGAGGACCTGCGCGACTCCGTTCTCAAGCTGTTCCTGGTGGAGACCCAGAGCCATCCGTTCGCCGTCGTCCGCTCGGCGAGCTGCGCCGGTGGACCGAGTCGGGGGAGTACACCGCGATCCTCGGCGGCACCTACCCGCGCCGCGAGGCCGACGCCACCGCCAAGGTCAGCGACGCCGCGCAGGAGGCCGCCGCCAGCTACAGCCAGGCCTTCGAGCGCACCCAGGACGCCCTGGGCCGCCTGGTGCACGACGTTGCCGGCTTCCTCGGACAGGCCCGGATCTGGCTCGACGAGAGGTTCCGTCAGCCGCCGCCCGCCAGTTCGACCCAGCTCCCTAGAGCCAGCCGGACTTCTTGAAGAACACCCACAACCCCCACAGTCGCCGGCCAGCATGAGCATGACCGCGAACGGGTAACCCAACGTCCAGTGCAGCTCGGGCATGTGGTCGAAGTTCATGCCGTAGACGCCAGCAATCATGGTCGGCACGGCGACCAGGGCGACGCCCGCAGAGATCTTGCGGATGTCCTCGTTCTGTTGAATCGTGATCCGTGCCAAGTGACCTGGCAGGGCGCTGTCAGCAGGTTGTCTAGTGCGTCGATCGCCTCGGCCGCCCGGGCGACGTGGTCGTAGACGTCGCGGAAGAACGGCATCGTCTCGCGGTCGATGCCCCTGGACGAGCCCTCGGCGAACTGCCGCATCGGCTCCTTCAGGGGTATCACCGCGCGGCGCATCTCGGCGATCTCGCGCTTGAGCGTGTAGATCCGCACGGAGTCGTCCGTGCGGTCCGGCGAGAACACCGAGCGACTCCACCTCGTCGACGTCCTGCTCGATCGAGCCGCGACCGCCTCGTAGTCGTCGACGACACGGTCGCACACGGCGTACACCACCGCGGAGGGGCCGTGCTGAGCACCTGGGTGTCCCCCTCGAGGTCGATCCGCCGGGTGTGCAGCTCCGAGCCGCGCCGTGCCGCACCGTCACGACGTAGTCGTCGCCGACGAACATGTTGATCTCGCCGGTCTCGACCGCGCGTCCGCGTCGACGTACCAGAGTGTCCGCAGCGTCAGGAACAGACTGTCGTCGTAGCGCTCCAGCTTGGGGCGCTGGTGGGCATTGAGCCGTCTTCGACCGCCAACGGGTGTAGCGCGAAGGCGTCGGCCACATCAGCGAGCTCTGCCTCGCGTCGGCTCGGACAGGCCGACCCAGACGAAGTCGTGCGGTTCGTCGGCGGCAGCCCGCAGCGCGGCGTAGTCGTGGCTCTCGCACCCGACCCGCACGCGCTCGCCCTTGCGGTAGACGGCGCTGTCGACGATCACGAGGACACGCTAGCCCCGCTAGCCTGCCCGACGTGGCAACGGTGATCCTCGTCCGGCACGGTCGGACTTCGGCCAACGTCAGTGGCGTGCTCGCGGGCCGTTACGCCCGGGGTCCGCCTCGACGAGACCGGCCTGGCGCAGGCCGGGCGCACGGCCGCTCGGCTGGCCGCGGTGCCTCTGTCCCCGCCGTGGTCTCCAGCCCGCTCGA